>NZ_FNNQ01000004.1 GCF_900106775.1 Marininema mesophilum | reverse complement strand
ATTAAATGTGAAACGACTACATCCAATGGATTTATGGATGAGAATGGTTTGTTCCTTTGTTGGATACAAGCGAAATTTAAACGCTTTGTGCATGGATTTACCTCCCCTTTATCTAATTATATACGGGGATTGTCAGCCTTGCGAGAGGGAGATCTCCCCTCTCTCGTCTGACGCTCGCTTTCACCCCAACCCTGAAGGGCTGGGTTTTCCCGCTCGTAATCTATAACCTAAATAAGACTCATAACCCTGAATACTTCTTCCAGTTAATGAATTCAATAAATAGATGAGCTAAAAAAATCAACTTAACAGTTTTAATTAGTTTAAATAATTACCATTGCTTATTACTATTTTTGGTTCCGTTGCACCCCGTCTGGACATAAAAGTAAAGGAGAACGATAGGATGAAATTGAATTACATACGGGTCTCCTCTAAAGATCAAAAGGTAAACAAAGATGACTTAGGCCTTAATAAGGCCTAAGTCATCTTTGTTTACGTAGGTCAAGAATCGGTTGGTATCTTAGCTCCCTATTATCCATATAAACCGTTATGCTAGTCGATTTTTCAATTTCAAGATAGCAATGTAGTGTATAGCAAATAACCATTTAATCCTGCAATTACTAAGGCGATAAACCAGGATAGGATTTTCAACCATGAAGGATTTACGAATGCTCCCATTTTCTTGGAATCACTTGTGAATTTTACGAGGGGAATAACAGCAAAGGAGAGTTGCAATGAGAGGATAACTTGGCTCAATACTAACAATTGCATTGTGCCCTTTGATCCATACATCGCGGTTATGATGATGGCAGGTACAATCGCGATTAATCGAGTGATTAGACGACGAAGCCAGGGCTTTAATCGGATATTTAAAAAGCCCTCCATAACGATCTGCCCAGCCAGTGTACCAGTCAATGTAGAATTTTGACCTGCGGCTAAAAGAGCGATACCAAACAAGGTACTAGCAATCGTGGTTCCTAACAGAGGATCCAGTAGTTGATAAGCATCCCCTATATCTGCCACATCTGTATTCCCTGAGCGATGAAAGGTTGCAGCAGATAAGATTAAGATAGCCGCATTGATAAATAACGCAAAGAATAGTGCAACAGAGGAATCTATTGTCGCATAGCGAATAGCTTCTTTCTTGGCTGTAGGTGTTTTTTTATAGCGACGGGTTTGAACAATCGAGGAATGAAGGTAAAGGTTATGGGGCATAACCGTTGCTCCCAAAATCCCGATTGCAATATACAGCATTTCAGGGTTCTTTACTATCTCTGCACTTGGTATAAATCCTTGGGAAACACTCATCAAATCCGGTTTTGCCCACACCAGTTCTATACCAAAACAAATACCGACCGTCACAATTAAAGAAATCACTATAGCTTCAATATAACGAAACCCCTTATTTTGTAGGAGCAGTACCAGTAGTACATCCAATGCTGTAAGTATCACACCATACAACAAAGGAATACCGAATAATAAATTCAGAGCGATTGCAGTACCAATCAACTCTGCGAGGTCAGTAGCCGCTATAGCCAATTCACACAGCACCCATAACATCATCGATACGGGTTTACTATAGTGATCTCGGCAAGCCTGAGCCAAGTCTCTTCCAGTTGCAATCCCTAGTTTTGCAGCTAAAGATTGCAATAAAATGGCCATCACGTTGGAGATGAGTATAACAGATAGTAACGTGTAATTGAACAAGGAACCACCAGCAATATCGGTCGCCCAGTTACCAGGATCCATATATCCGACTGCAACGAGGTAGCCAGGTCCAAAAAAAGCGAGAAATTTACGTATCCAAGATCCTTTATTGGGTACAGGAATCGAACGATAAACTTCGGATAATGAGGGTTTCGTAGATGACTTTAACCAACCTTCCTCAGGAGGTGAATTCGCTGGTTCCTCTATTGTTCTTTCATTGTTTGAGAAGTCCACATTTCTTCCTTCCTTTTCCTCAATTCATTTCTTATAGCTGGCATCAAAAAAGTTGCCTTAAGCTAAATTAGCACAGGATCCCTGTATTGTAAAGGTGAATACAAGCCCTTTTTTCTGTAAGGGGGGATTATTGTAATCCCCCCTTACAGATGGCTTGCTATGTATTCTACCCTTGATTATTTTTATCGCTCAAGATAGAGTTGGAACAATCTCTGTTAAATAAGTGCATCAAAGAATAGCTGCAATAAAAGCTGATTAGAAAATACTAGGAGGAACTCATGATCCGTGCTGTCCTTTTTGACTTAGACGAAACCTTGCTAAACCGCAGTGCCTCTCTTCTTCGGTTTATCCGAGCGCAATACTACCACCACTTCTCAAAACTACAAGATATTCCTCCACATATATGGTGTGACCATTTCATCCAATTAGACGCAGGTGGATACGTATCGAAAGATCAAGTGTACCAGCAATTGCTACAGAAATGGCCCATTAAAGGATTAACCTGTGAAAACTTGTTAAAAGAGTATCGAAGCTCGTTTTCAAACTACTGTGTCAGTCATCCCTACGCCTGTCAGCTTCTTCAAAAACTCCAGAATGATGGGCTACATACAGGGATTATTACCAATGGGGAGACTTCTTTTCAAAAAGATAATATCCAAAGGCTAGGCCTCAGACCTTTCTTAGATGAGGTCCTAGTATCCCAAGAAGAAGGCTTAAAAAAACCGGACATTCTACTTTTCCATCGTTGTGCAGAACGATTAAATGTTTTACCTAACGAATGCCTCTATGTAGGTGATCATCCTGTAAATGATATAGAGAGTGCGCATCAGGCAGGGATGATATCGATATGGCTGCAACAATTAGCACCATGGCCTGCAGAACTCCCCTTCCCCAAAAACAATATTAGGAATCTAAGAGAATTGTTGCCTTTGTTGAGTGAAATGATGAATAAGGGGTGAACATTTCTCCGGACCTTCACTTTATATATAAACGCTGCATGATGCTATACCTCCTAATTGATTGATATTATTTATGCTTTTGCCAATTCCCATTACTAAAGAAGTTTACCTCCTTCTCCAGAATCCGCCCAACACTCTCAAGAGCATCTACTATCTTATCCAATTGCTCTGGGTCGAGTTTGGTAATAAGATGCCGGTTCCATTCGGCATATTGTTCGTAGATAGCACCCAGTACTTCTGCACCTTTCGGAGTAAGTTCAACCAGCTTTGTGCGTCGATCGGTCTGGTGGTCCTTATAGAGAGCCAGACCTTCATTTACTAATACATCTGCAACACGTTGCACGCTCTGACGTGCATGTCCCATATCACGAGCGATATTTGCCACTGTTTGGGGCTTATATCCAATGCGACCAAGAACCTGCCACCTGGCACTACTTTGATCAATTGAACGCGTGATAATGTCCCCGGAACGCATTAGTAACCCATTAATGTGGAATACACTCAGTGAAAATCTGCTCAGGATATCCTCTGGTTTGTCTATTGTATTCATGGAGGTAGACGCTCCGTACCTAGGACCATTTCAGTGCCATTGGCTATCTGGTATAGGAAATAGAAAAAAGCGTCCATTTTGGACGCTTTTTTCTATTTATACACTATTGAGAGTAGGTCTTTATTAATTACGAGACCTCTACTTTTTTAAGAAATTTCATATTGCCGTTCTTATCCACTTGAATATCATAGACGAACTTGCGATTTACTTTTTTCCCATTAAGCGTTCCATCGAACTGTCCATACATTGTGTGAATGCCTGGAGATGGCTTGAAGTTTTCAGGAGCGGTAAAAGAAACGCCCTCACCGTTATCGGTCACATTTTTCGAGTCTATATAGAGAGGTTCTTTTCGAGGTTTATTGTCAAAAAAGACAACTCCATAGGTTCCTTCAGCCTTATATGTTTTCCGTAAGAAAAAAAGGCTGAAATCTTTTTTGCCCTGAACATCTCCTGCAAGTTCAATCTCATCTCCTAAGGATTTTCCTACAGAGCCGTTATCTTTTCCGACAGCCTCATTTCCACTTGCGAAGGCTCCTGGAGTGGCAAGGGTGAAAAAGAACGCTAGGGCGACCATAAAGGGTAGGAAACGACGAACGTGTTTCATGAATATTCACTCCTTTAAAATAGTGTACCCCGATTGTAACAGATAAATAAAAATAAGCAAACCAATTTAATAATATAATTAATACCTTCCATTTAATATTATAATTAATGAAAAAGATTATTTTTCCATCATGTTAAATAAATTGCGCTTTGGTTCACAGTTGTTGGCTCTAGGCCTAGAGGAGCGAACGCCGATTTCGGGGCCGATTCTCCATTATTTGTATAAATAGACAACAAAAGCTCAATTTCTCAATTAAACTCAATTGTTTCTTGCACAAAAAATAACGCTTTCTTTATTTCACGAAAGCGCTAACTAGTCCAAGACAACAGCTACTTGTCGGTGGAGTTTGTTACAGCGAAATCGGTGGAGATGGCTTCCAACGAAGCGTCATCGGAGGACAAGCTAAGTTGACATGTCCTTTGTATGGCGTGGATTAATAAAAAATCCTTCAAATAGTCTCCTATGTAATGGAGAATCCTATTTGAAGGATTTTAAAGTCCATTACAGAATCGTACCATGCACTTCTTCGCCGATCATTTCGATGATCTCATTGTTGTCACCCATGAGAGCAACTTTAGGGCGATAGGTGCGAGCTGTTTTTTCATCCATCATTCCATAAGCGATCACAATGACCGTGTCCCCTGGCTGAACAAGGCGAGCGGCTGCACCATTTAAGCATACAACACCACTACCACGTGGGCCTGGAATGGCATAGGTTTCTAATCGAGCTCCATTGTTGTTGTTAACAATCTGAACCTTTTCGTTAGGTAGGATATCTACTCGATCCAAAATATCTTGATCGATGGTAACACTACCCACATAATTTAAATTGGCTTCTGTCACCGTCGCGCGGTGTAGTTTTGCTTTCATCATCGTTCTAAACATGATGCATCCTCCTTTCCAGTCCAGATCACATTATCGATCAGCCTGGTTTGCCCAAAGTGAACAGCAAGGGCTATAATCACTCGTTGGTCTTTGAGGTGCGTAATGGGCTGTAGATATGGGTAGGTGAGTGCTTCTACATACTCAATTTCTCCCAAAGGGGCTGTCTGTATCATCCCTTTGACGAGATCCACTACTTCATTTGCTTGGGTAATGTTGCCCTTTTCAACCTCTGTGGTCACTTTGGATAAGGCGTTATTTAGAATCGTTGCCTGGTTTCGCTCTTCTACAGATAGATACACATTGCGTGAACTCATCGCAAGGCCGTCAGGCTCCCGTAATGTTGGACAAGGTACGATTTCGATTGGGAAATTTAAATCCTCAACCATACATTGGATAATCGCCAACTGCTGTGCATCTTTTTGCCCAAAGTAAGCGTGGCTCGGTTGGATGATCTGGAACAGTTTTGCGACAACGGTAGCCACACCATCAAAGTGGCCTGGCCTGGAAGCACCACAAAGTCGCTCAGACAATCCTTTGACAGCAAGACTTACCTGGGTAGAACGTGGATACATCTCAGTCACAGACGGAGTAAAGAGGATATCTGCTCCCGCTTCTTCTGCAAGATGAGCATCCCGCTCTAAATCCCTTGGGTAGCGGTCCAAATCCTCACTGGGGCCAAATTGCAAAGGGTTCACAAACACCGAGACAACCACCCTGTCGCAATCTTTTCGCGCCTGCTCAATCAGGCTAACATGTCCAGCATGTAGGTATCCCATTGTTGGGACTAATCCAATGGAACCTTCTCTTTCCACAAGAGCTTGGCGCGCCTCGTGGATAGTCTCGATAATCCTCACTCGTCGCCCCCTCCTTTTTGGCCTCCATACAACTGCTGTAAAACATCATCCTTCATATGAAAAACGTGTTCCTCGCTTGGAAATATACCGCCTTTTACTTCTTCGACATAGGACTTAATTCCGTGTAAGCTAGCATTCCCTACGGCGGCATACGTTTTTACGAAGGAGGGATTGATATCACTGCCATATTGTAATAGATCATGATAAACCAGTACTTGACCATCACAGGCTCGTCCAGCACCGATTCCAATGACCGGAATACCGATGGATTCCGTAATCGTTTTAGCTAGTTCTTCAGGGACACATTCTAAAACAAGGGCAAAGGCTCCAGCTTCCTCTAACCTTTTGGCATCCTCATATATTTTTCGTGCAGCGCCCAAATCCCGCCCTTGAATGCGATATCCACCGAGTTGGTTTACCGATTGAGGGGTAAGCCCTAGGTGCCCCATCACTGGGATTCCTGCATCCACACAGGCTTTGACGGAGGAAATAATCTCCTCCCCGCCTTCCATCTTGACTGCACTGGTACCGCCTTCTTGCATAAGGCGTCCCGCCGCACGCAATACCTCATCTTTCGATAGATGAGCCGTTAAAAAAGGAAGATCCGTTACAACAAGGGCTTTTTTTGCCCCGCGTGTTACTGCTTTCGTATGATGGAGCATATCATCCAATGTCACAGGGACTGTGGAATCATAGCCGAGTACGACCATACCCAATGAGTCCCCTACCAAGATGATCTCTACACCCGCCTCCTCTGCCAATTTAGCAGAGGGATAGTCATAAGCCGTCACCATCGTAATCGCTTCTGACTCACTCTTCATGCGGCGTAGTGTGTGCAACGTTACTTTTTTTTCCTGTGCCATTTAGTGGCCCTCCTTTGGATTGCTCCAAAGCCGAGGATCCAGGTGAAACAACAAAGCGCCTTCCTTCCGTAGACACGGACAGGTAAGGCGCCGGTAATTGTCCAATCCGGTTCCTCTGTCTCCGTCCCGAAGGCTTAGAGCAGCATGATAGTTCATAAAAAAATCTAATCAATAAAAAAGTAGTAAGTAAAAAGGTGGGTTTGTGTGACTCCGTCTGGATGCCACCATTCCCATCTTTAGGGTAAACTAATTTCACCAAAATGACAAAGGAATCTTTTGTAACTTCACACCTCAATATCGGAGGAATAGATGGTTTGTACTCCTGTATTGGTCTCCAAGAGAAGGGCTCCATTTTCGGCAAGCCCTTTAGCGATTCCTTTTACAGAATGAAGGCCAGTCCGTACAGTAATCTCCTGCCCAATAATAGTAGCATACTGTTCCCATAATATACGGATCGGCGCAAAACCATGGTTCAGATACCCTTCATAGAGGGCCTCCAATTCCCCGCAGATAGCACCAATCAGCTCCGGACGGGAAAATGTTTTGCCTGCCTCAATGGCCAGTGAAGTAGCAATCAGTTTTAGTTCCTCTGGCCAGACACTCTCTGTTGCGTTTACATTAATCCCGATTCCTTGCACCACGTAGTGAACCTGATCCTGTTCCCCTCTGAGCTCTGTGAGTATCCCACAGATCTTTTTGCCATCAATCAGAAGGTCATTGGGCCACTTGATCCGTATATTCAGACCCGTTTGCTTCCGTAGTGCACGGGTTATCGCCACCGAGGTAAGTAAGGTCAACTGTGGTGCTTGATTAAGTGGAATTTGTGGACGGAGGATGAGACTCATCCAGATACCCGAATGAGTCGGTGAATGCCACATCCGCCCCATGCGACCACGACCAGCTACTTGCTCTTCAGCTAAGAAAAGGGAACCTTCAACCGCCCCCTCCTTCGCCCACTCATGGGCGAGGGGTTGTGTCGAAGCTACACTTCGTTGATAGCGCACCTTACGCCCTATATATTTGGTGTCTAAATGAGGAATCAGTTCTTCGGGAGCTACCCGATCAGGGCGATAAACTAAACGATAACCTGTCTTTGGCTTCGCCTCGATTTGATATCCTTCATTTCGCAATTCATTGATGTGTTTCCAGATGGCAGTTCGACTACAATCCAGACGTTGACTAATCTCTTCACCTGAAACATAGCCCTCTTTTTGCTCGAGGAGTAGCCTTACCATCTGTTCACGTATTCTCTTTCCCAAAACGACACCCCTCTTCAATCAACCGTTCTTTCTCGTTGGGAAGATCTCCGAGGGCCGCCTGTAACAACAACTCATGGAGGGCTTTCCCGATCCAAGCCCCAGGTTCAAAACCTGTGGCCTGGATGAGATCTCGACCATCAATCGCAAGTTCAGCAGCCGAGCGCACCGGCATTTCTTCATACCAACCTTGGATTCGTTTGTTTTGAAGATTCCTTTCCTCAGACGATAGCCCACTAATTCCTCCAGCCAACTCCACTCCCTGCCTGAGAGCATCCCATCCATGGAGCACAACTCTTCGTTTGGCTGCTCTCTCCGATTGCCAGTCTCTCGGCCTGATCGCTATCTGAAAAATGGCTGTGATCTGGCTGATCTCCTTGGAGGAAAGACGAAAACTTCGCAGGCAGGAAGAGAATGTTTCCTGATTCACGCCACACATCATGAGCAAACATGCCCACCTTGAGCCAGTTCCTTGTAGAGAATCCAATAAGGATAAAGGGTAGGTAGCTTCAGCTTGAATCCCTTCCCAACGATGAAAAGGAGGCAGAAAATTGAATAGTTGATGCTTCCATAAATGCTTCACCCCTTGGGAAGGAGAGGGAGATTGCAGGAGTTTTTTCATCTCTGCCACTACGCGCTCTACAGCTATTACCCTCAGATCTTCCTTTGTCCTTGAAAAGGCAGACTCAGTTTGTGGATCCATCGTAAAGTCCAATTGGGCAGCAAAACGAATCCCTCTCACCATTCGAAGAGCATCTTCTTTAAAGCGGTCCTCCGCTACTCCTACTGCCCGAATTTTCTTCTGGGCTACATCCTCTTGTCCGCCAAAGGGATCATATAGATTACCTCTACGGTCTTCTGCCATGGCATTAACCGTAAAATCCCGCCTGGATAGGTCTTCTTCAAGATCCGTAACAAACTCCACCGCATCGGGCCGCCGCTGATCCGAATACCCCTTCTCCCTACGAAAAGTGGTCACCTCTGTCATCCTACCTGTATGGAGAACACCCACCGTACCATGTTTGAGTCCTGTCGGCGCTGTCTTCTTAAAAACCCGTTGTACTTCCTCAGGGAGGGCATTTGTTGCTACATCGTAATCCGCCGGTTCACGACCCATCAGACGGTCTCGCACACAACCACCCACTAGATAAGCTTGATACCCCGCATCTTCCAGGGTTTCCAAGACTTCTAATGCGTACACAAGGGCGGGCTTCATATTTCCGTCCTCTTTTCGCCTGCAATCACGCGTTTATAGAGGGCCTCATATTGATCCGCTATTTTCTCAGCGCAAAAGTGTTCCTGGGCACGGGCTCGTCCATTTTCAGAAAAGTTACGATACAAATCAGGATCCGTCAACAAACGAATGGCATGATCCGCCATCGCATCTACATCACCCACATTGGAAAGAAATCCGGTCTTTCCGTCGGCAACCACCTCGGGAATTCCACCAGCATTTGATCCTACAGTAGGAACCCCACAAGCCATTGCCTCTAACGCAACCAGACCAAAGCTTTCTTTGGAAGACGGAAGGAGAAATACATCTGCCAAAGAGATGAGCTTGGCTACTTTATCTTGTTTTCCTAAAAAGACCACACGATCCATCAACCCTCGTTCCTCGGCCATATCCGTTGCTTGAGATAGATATGGCCCTTCACCAACAAGTAATAATTTGGTTGGTGTATGACGATGTACACGATCCAAAATACGGATCACATCAGGCACTCGTTTAACCGCTCGAAAATTAGAGATATGTAAGAGAATTTTTTCATCGGGTTGAGCATATTGGAGGCGAATATCCTTCACATCCTGAGGTGAATAAATGCGCTGATCCACAAAATTGTAGACCCGCTCTATGGGTTTATCCATGCATAATAATTCTTTTGTTTGCCGAATCAAGTCATCCGATACAGCGGTCACCGCATCACTCTGACGAATGCCGAAACAAATGATATCCCGTAAGGATGGATCTTCACCCAGCACAGTGATATCTGTTCCATGCAAAGTGGTAACCACTTTAAAGGAGTTGTCAGACATCTCTTTAGCAAGATACGCACAAATCGCATGGGGAACCGCGTAGTGAACATGGATCACATCCAGAGAGTGAAGTTTGGCCACCTGAGCCATCCGACTCGCAAGTGCTAAATCATAGGGAGGATACCGAAACACCGCATATCGATTCGCCTCCACCTCATGATAATGGATATTATGATTAAAGGATCCCAATCGAAAAGGCATATCATAGGTCACAAAGTGGACTTGATGCCCACGTTCAGCCATTAATTTACCTAATTCCGTGGCAACAACACCGGACCCGCCATGACTGGGGTAACAGGTAATCCCGATACGCATCTTTTTTCCCCTTCCACTCTTCTCCATTACACCACTCGATCCATTCGGAGTGGCGTTTCGGAAACTAGCCCTTCCCCGTGACTAGTCCCAATTTGATGTCCCCATAGTTGATCCCGCCCTTCTACCATAGCGAGATAAGTGGGCCGATTAAGTGGAGTATCCGCTCGACCGGGACCGGGGATAAATTGGCTCTCAAAGGCGAGGATTGCCTCTCGCTTTTGGGAGTATACCTCGCTGATATCCACGATTAAATCAGCTTCCGAAATATCATTGATAAAATAATAGTATACCTGTGACACACGATGAGGCTCCATCCCCGCCTCGGCTGCTTTTTTACGTATGGCAGCATCAAAGACGGCTTCCTTCACCATCTTGCTACATGCAGTATGGTCTGGGTGACGATCCTTCCAATAGGGTGCTAACACAATACGGGGCTTCCACTGACGAATCAAATTTACCATCGCATTTATTTGCTCAAGTGAACCGGTTAAGCCTCTATCTGGAAAGCCCATCCGATGACGGGCAGTCAAGCCTAGTATCTCTCCCGCACGCTCACCTTCTACTTCACGGGTCTTAATATCTCCATTGCTCGATAGATCCCCAGCAGTCAGATCACAGATTCCTGTGCTGACTCCAAGGGTACTATGTTTAGCCAAGATTCCACCCGCTCCGATTTCAACATCATCTGGGTGGGCGCCAAAGGCCAGGATATCAATGCTCCTTCCACTCATCCCCTATTCTCCTCCTCCTTCTGTCGCACAACCTCTCGCCAGGAGAAGCCTCCTTTATCAATAGATCGGATGAGAATTTCCGCTCCTGCGATATTGGTGGCTACTGGTACATTGTGAACATCAGCTAATCTCAGTAATGCGAGGATGTCTGGTTCATGGGGTTGTGAAGTTAATGGATCACGGAAAAATAGAATGCAATCCATTTGATTCTCCGCCATCAATGCACCAATCTGTTGGTCGCCCCCAAGAGGACCTGACCGAAAACGGTGCACAGATAACCCTGTAGCCTCCTGGATCTTGGTTCCTGTCGTTCCAGTTGCATAGAGTGTATGTTCTTTTAAAATCCTTTGATAAGCAATTGCAAACCTTACCATGATTTCTTTTTTCTGATCATGGGCAATTAGGGCGATATTCATTCCTTCACCTTCCCTTCTCATCACATCGGAGATCGCTATTTACTCTCCTTGTTCCCTCTCATTTTACTCTAACCCTAATTATGAAGAAAGCCCCGCCAAACTTTGGCGAGGCCCCTACGCTTTATCAGTGAGATCGAGGGGCTCGCCAACCTCAGACAATTGCCCTGCTAAAGCATCTTCACGGACTCGATCCAACCACTTTATTTCTGCCCTTCCTATCTCAATGATACCCATCATCATATGAAGGATTACCCGCGAAACCTGGGGGATATGTTCTTCATATATCCTTTCCATCCCCTCTACGCCGGCTTTTATTTCTTCCATCTGTATCCGTAGCATTTCCGCAATTTGCAGAGGATCACCCAGTTTTGCAAAAGCGAGTGCTGCGTATAAGGGGTGATACCGTCTTTCACTAGAAGTAAATTGCTGAATCAACAACCGTTGAAACTCTTCACGCCCTGCTTCAGTGATTCGATAAATCGTTTTTTCAGGACGGTTACACTCTCGAACAGTCTCTATCACTTTAATGTACTCTTTTTTCTCCAACTGAGTAATTGCATAGTAGAGCGAACCCTTCGGTAACTTGATATAATGGTCCATCACTCGTTCTTTCATAACTTGACTGATCTCATAAGGGTGTTTATCCCCTTCCATCAGTAGCCCTAGAATGACCAACCGAACGGACATAGAGAAATTAACCCTCCTCGCCTACAGGATCAGACAACTTCGAAGCTGATTCCTTTTGAGCAGGTTTTTTAATGATTAGCCTTTGGCTTCCCATCAGGAAAATCAAAACCATGGCAAATCCGATTGGTATGAGCGACCATTGAAAAACCGTTGCGATAGAATCTGCAAACGCTCGGCTCATCTGATCCAGTATTTGAGGTGGGAGATATTTTCTCACTTCCGGTTGCAAAAGTGCCTGAGGACTGATTTCCCCTGTTGGATTCATTTTCTTCAAGCCAGCGATCACCTTACCGAGGTCGCTAGTCAACAAATGGTTTTGGATCGCTCCAAACACAGTGATGCCTAGTGTCATCCCAATCATTCGAAAAAAGGCGACAGCGGAGTTGGCCACCCCACGTTGCCGGACATCTACCGAGTCGATTGAACTCATACTGAGCAAAGGAAAGGATACTCCCATCCCAATCCCTGTGATAATCATAAAAAACGTTACCATCCAACGAGAAGTATCTACCGTTAGCGTACTTAGGAGAAGGATCCCGGTAAACAATAGGGCGCAAGAACCCACCATAATCCTTCGATACGAAGTAACCGTCACAAGCCGTCCACCTGTCTGGCTACCAGCCACTACCCCCAGCATCATCGGCATTAAAATCAGTCCACTATTGGTGGCTGATCCACCAAATACCGCTTGCACGTATAACGGGATAAAAATGGTAGCCACTACAAATACCGAACCATATAAAAAACCGATCCCTTGACTCGTCGCAAACAATCGAATTTTAAATAAGTCTAGCGAGATAATCGGTTGTGACGCACGAGACTCTACATATAGAAAGATCCCTAACAAGATAGCGAAGGCTGCAAATAATCCAATGGTGATTGGAGAATCCCAGGCGATCTTCTTGCCTCCCAGCTCCAAGGCAAACATCAGGCTGACTATGGCAGTAACCAACAGTCCTGCACCCAACCAGTCGATCTTTTGCCGCTTACGCTCTAAGGATTCATGATAAGACCGCCAGATAAAGATGAAGGAGAGAATCCCTAAAGGGATATTGATAAAAAAGACCCACCGCCAATCAAAATAATCCGTAATTAACGCACCGAGTAAGGGACCAAAAACACTAGAGATACCAAATACCGCTCCAAAGAGAGCAGACATTTTTCCTCGTTTTTCTGGTGGGAAAATATCAAAGATAATCGTAAATGCGATGGGCATAAGCGCTCCGCCACCCAGCCCTTGAATCGCACGCGAGATACTTAGTTGTACCATTGATTGTGATAGTCCACACAGTATGGAGCCAATAATGAACAACGATAGACCTGTGATGTAGAAGGATTTTCGTCCATACATATCGGATAATTTCCCAAAGATCGGCATACCTGCAACACTGGCAATCATATAGGCAGATGTAACCCAGATAAAATACTCCAGTCCGCCTAAGTCTGCAACGATGGTTCCCATTGCAGTGGCCACGATCGTATTATCCATCGCGGCCATCAGAATTCCCAACAGTAGGCCAGCCACCACCCCATTAACACGACTCTTCGCATGCATCATCTCTCTTACCCCAACTCCTATCCATTCACTAAAATAATCCTATACAAATTATTATATTCAAATTTGACTATTTTACAAGATGTTTGCCGACTGAAAGCCCACGGTTTCAACACGGCGTTTGCTAACTGGCTTCTTTTGCACCCAGAGGTCAATAAGGCAACCAGCACGATCTTTAAGGAGTTTTCAGATCAATCATTTCCATCGGCTGTTGTCAATCAAACCATTCGTGAAGTAAAGTCTCAAAAGAAGAATCAGCATGCGAAAACTTTTCGCAAAAGATGGTGTTGCTTCGCAATCAAAACTTAACGATTGAAAAAAAGGAACTCTATACCGTCTCTTTTCCCACGCTTGAAAAACGTATCGGCGTTCCAATCGAAAAGAGGTAAACTAGGAAAATCAAAAAAACTACAAGCGATTAAGAAATCAAAGAACAAAGAATCGCGTTGGATGGAAGATCAGAATCATAAAATGAGCCGTCAAATCGTTGATCATGCACTCGTCAACGGTGTTGGAGTAATTCGCATGGAAGATTTGACGGACATTCGTAATACTGCAAAGTCAAAGAAGAAAGATCAAGGCAGGAACCTTCATTCAATGTCTATTTTCTGTAGTATTCGGAGGTACTTTATGGTGGTTTGTTTGTATTACAAACTTGTTTACCTCATCACGCTGTTAGGCCTACAACTGTGACCTAAAGCGTAATTTATTTAAAATGATGGGGAAATAATCTTTTTTACTAATTATAATATTAATAAAAAGAGGCCTTTAAATAAGACCTCTTTTTGGAATAACTAGTTACTTTGCGTTCTTTTTATTCTTCACTGTCACATCCTCTTTTTTTACTGGAACGGTATATCTATAAGAAGATTTTTTTGATCCGTCTACATTTATAAATTTGGGTTTTCCTGTATCCTGATCCACAAGGTTGATATCAACAAAATAACTCAATCCGTAACCGGCCTTCCATTCTCCTGCTCCACTGAAGTGTACTTTTTTCGCTTCATCGTCAAGTGTTAGCTCAGATGGCATTTGATACCCTTTATCTTTGGCCTCTTTGAAGAGATCATACACATCTTTTACAGCAGCCTTTTGCGGAGCTATGAAAGCTAAGCGACCACTTAGGGTAGCCTTTAGGTTTACTTTTCCTATGCCTCTTACTCGTTGCAAATATACGGTTGCGATGGCTTTGGTGTGAGCTGGAATACTAATATTTTGTTCAGGATAGGTATAAGTTGATGTAGAGGTTATCCTATGGGGGCTAGAATCACTGTAGTTATACTCACCAAATGCGGAAGATAGTCCAAAAATATCTTTAACCGTTGCACTCAGAACCGGTCCTTTTTCGGCTTTCCAACCCTTTATTGTGGTTGTTGTTACACTATCTGTCAAGTCCTTTTTAAACGTTGGAATGTTTTGATTTATGGATTCGTTGCTAGAATTTTCGAGTTCAGCCTCCCCCATCAACACGACGTTCTGAGTGAATTGTAACGGTTCCCCAACTGGCTCAGCTGTTACATCTGTAATTTGCATATCTGTCGTATTCACATCTGCTGCTCGCCAATTTGTTTTAGAAAAGGTGTCTATCGCTTCCTTATCAAAATCAATGAATTGTGGGTCAGCAGCAGAAGCTTTTGTGTCCATGACCACACTTACACTAATCGCAATTAGAAAAGCCGTTAACCCAGTAGCCACTTTTCTTTTGACATTTTTCACGATATCCTCTCCCTTTTTCTTAATTTAGTCTTACTTTTTTAATTATAAAGTAAATGAAAGAGATGTGCTTGCTTTATTTTGGTCAAATTTCACTTGTGTAACATCTGTAACAGCAGAAATCAATATTACGCGACTTGGGTGACAGTTTTCTCGTCGATCCTACTCTATTCTTCTAACTTGGGGTCCTGCCGACAAAACCAGACATTATACGGTGATACATTTTATGGAATATAAAATCATCATGGTTTGAACAAATTGCGCTTCGTGTCACGGTTGCTGGTTTTCCCCTTACTAGGGAAATTTAGGATTTGTCTAACTAACATTTTCTTATTTTAATAATTATCATCCTTATTAATTAATAAAATATATAAGCTCAAAATACTAAATAAAGTGATAATTAAT
This sequence comes from Marininema mesophilum, assembly GCF_900106775.1. Taxonomy (GTDB): domain Bacteria; phylum Bacillota; class Bacilli; order Thermoactinomycetales; family DSM-45169; genus Marininema; species Marininema mesophilum. The sequence goes on along the minus strand of NZ_FNNQ01000004.1, from coordinate 224,768 downwards.
GTTGCTAATGTTAAACCTATATACTGAACCATTACTCCGTATATAGCTGAAAGAAGAGGAGGAGGAATACGCAAAATCATACTTCTAAAGCTACTAACCCTTCCCATGAATTCATTTGGCACTTCCCGTTGATAAATAGAGTTGATAATAATTTGAATAACAACTGCCATCAAACCGATTAAAAAAAATGATAATAGGGTTATAATTTCGTTGAATAAAATTGTTGGAATCAGAGTAAGCAAGCTATAAATAAAAATTAATAGAGGTATATGGTGTAAATTGATTTTTGTTTTTTTGAGTAAAACCCCTATTGTAATAGATCCTAAGACAGATCCTCCCATATAAAGGCTATTCATTAGCCCTAAGTAGTTACCTGGTTGAAAGATCGTTGACCTTTGAGATATAAGGGTCATTTGAATAGTAAGTATAGAAATAGGTATATTAATTATGACAATATAATAAATAGATTTTTTTAAATCTAACGAAGCTTTTTTCGCAATATATTTCCATCCACTTTTTAGTTCCTTTCGTATATTTAACTTTTTGCTTGATTTTTGCATTTTTCGTTCATAAACAATGAATGATATAAAAATAAGCGAAATAAGATAAGAAAAAGCATTTATTATAAAAATCCATTTTATATCAAAGCTACTTGCAATAGCTCCACCAATTAAGGCTCCAGCAATTTTTGAAAAGTCTATAATCATTTGTTTGACACTATTAGCTACCAATAATTCCTCTGGTTCTTCTACAACGCTTTTCAATACAACTAAACTGCTAGGATCAAAAAAAGTCGAAACAGAATAAATTAAAAAAACAACTACATATATACCTATTAAACCCACATAATTTAGATCCCATAGAAAAAATAAAATAATTAATATAATGAACCTTAATAAATCTGAAATCATCAATGTTTTCTTCGGATTTAATTGATCTACCTGAACTCCAGCATACAAAGAAATGATCAAAAAAGGGAGAACTTGGGCGAGTGTAAGCCAGCTAATAGCAACTGGGGAATGAGTTTGCTGGTATATAGCAACAAGAATTCCTACAGCCATTATGGCATCACCGATACTTGAAAAAAAAGCTCCAGAAATAAGATGTCGGAATGGTTTATTCATCTTTAATAGGGTAAGCATTTTTCCCCCTGACCAAATTAATTTCAGAAGGGAGGGATAGTCCCCTTCCTTCTGAAATTTCACTTATTATACTAGTTATAGAAAGTGCCGTAAAATCCTTGGCTTCAGTACCCCAATTCTCATTGAAAAATCCATTCTGCGAGGTTTTAAGAAGCAGGCATTGGTGTCGGAGTAGGTTTTCCGTTAGAGTCCTTATATTGATTATCTAGATATTTTCGGATCTCTAAATCACTCTTTCCTTTCTCTTTCAGTTCCGCTGTTTTTACAGCTACATCTAAACAAGTCGAACATTTCGTTCCGTGGGAATCCCAGGTGATTTTTCCGTCTTTTTTCAGTTCGTGAACAAAACAATCGAGATTGTTTTTGTGGCCTACGCTTTCACCACAACCACAATAGCAAGGCATTTTTTCAAGGGTTTTCGCATGTTTAGCAGCTAATCGATATACTCTCTTCACATCCGAATTGGTTTCGTTGAGAAAGGATGGAAGATGCTCCTTCCCAGCTGTCGCCTCACGAATATCCCCATTTACCTCATGTTGCTGATGACTTTCTTTCATTGATTCTTTTTTTGGCTGATTATTTTGACATCCTACTATAATGGTTGCCCCGACTAAAGCGGGGACAAGCAACCATCCTATGGATCGAACCCCGAAGCGTTTCACCACATCAAATCCCCCTTCCATCTTGCCACTCTTATTCATCTCTAGTTTACAATACAGTTTTAAAAAGAGAAATGAGACAGCGAATAAAAAGAATCAAAGAAAGTTCACAACTTTGGTATTCTTCCCTCAAGGAAATTATTCCCTCTGCAAAAACCTTGATCCCTAAAAGAAAACCAGTGTATTATTCAACTACAACACTATATCACCCATTCAATGTAATGTTCATTATTCATTAATAAATGGGCAAGGAAGGGTACCATTGACATCGCATGCAGAAACACTCCATAACGAGGGTCAAATAGTCCAACGAACCAGAAAAGGACTTTGGGTCTATTTCAGCATCTAGAATTGACAACCAGGACACTCCATCTAAGAGTACGGAAAAAATTCCCTTTGAGAAACCCCTTGATATGTATTAGTGAACTAATGTACTATGTCATTGGAACACAATAACTATTCATAGGAGTGATTATTCATGAAACATTTTCGTCGTTTTCTACCTTTTGCAGCAGCCTTTGCGCTCTTTGCCACCGTCGCGACCCCGGCTGCTTTTGCCAGTGGAGGTGGATATGATGGAGCATCCAAACAGCTAGGTATCGATTCCAAGAAAGCTACCTACTCTCAGGATCATGCGAAATGGGCTAAATACTCTGATGATCAAGAGAACCGCTTAGCCATAACATCCTCCGATCATCAAGAGAACCGCTTAGCCGCAACATCCTTCGATCATCAAGAGAACCGCATTGCCGTAACATCCTCTGATCATGTCAAACATGAAGGCATAACATCCTTAAATCATGACAAGAAATATGTAATGCACTCTGACGATGACAAGGAACATGTATATGGCGTGAAATGTGAAGAAGATTAAGGGTAGCGGGACATACACACCCTTATAGGGCTGTAAAAACCAGAACGGCTCCTAGAACTAACTAGGAGTCGTTTAACGATCATGCCTCACTAGAGGACTAAAAATTAAAAAAGGAAGATTACCATGACATCACAAGTAGAAGCATCCCGTACCGAGGGTGAAATAGTGCAACGAGCTAAAAAAGGACTTCGAGTCTATTTCAGTATCTTGCTTGTTACAGTCGCTATCATGTCTACCGTATTATACATCAACCCAAACCCCCTATTTATCACGTTTGGATACATGTTTACGCCCGCCGTGTCTGCCATTTTAACCCGTATCATCCTCAAAGAAGGGTTTAAAGACGTTTCCTTTAAACTTGACCGGAAAGTATGGAAATTCATTGGTTTAGCTTTTGTAATCGTGACCGTAATGTGGTTGGTCATTCACTCCATTGCCTCGTTTTTCGGATTGTCCGAGTTCCAAATTCCTCAAGGTGGTGGTATTGCAAAATCGATTGTCTACAGTATATTGGGGCAATATCAACTGACACCACTGAATTTCCCAATAATACTCGTTGTAGCTTCTATTCTATCTAGTTTGGTGACTTTGATCCCCGTTATGGGGGAAGAACTCGGTTGGCGGGGTTTTATGCTCACACGGTTAATCGATGCCAAAGTGAAATACCCCGTCCTCATGAGCGGATTGATCTGGTTGTTATGGCACGCTCCGATCCTTATATTAAATATAGGAGGAGCGGCTAAAATGGCTGTTGGAGTTATCTTAAGTGGCCTTTTAACAGCTTTCCTTGTAGGCCATTTTCGATTGAGTTCAGGTAGCATCTGGCCTGCGGCTATAGCCCATGCCTCCAATTCCTTTGCACTTGCGATTCCATTAAGAACGAGTGAAACTGTCAATTTGATGCCTCTGATTCAATTTCCCATTTTAGCTATTACTGTTATTCTTTTGTACAGAACCATTAAGCTCCCCAAGCCTTTATGGCAAAATCACACGCGGTAAACGATTCGTAGGGTCGCGTAACTCTATCGCCGATAGCAGCTACTGTATACGAATGTCCACAGTATCCCCAGAAGGTAGACAGTGAAAAAAGTCCATCTTAAAGATGGACAAAGTCATTGTTTATCGGAGGGGATTTTCTTATGAAACAGTTTGGCGATCTTTTCCTTGTGAATACCGAGAAAAGATCGCCGCATAAAAAGGTTCTTTTCTATTGTCTACTTGACGGGGTCAATACCACTTTCCTTGGTTCTTTTTTATTTAAAGATCAAGGATCTTCTCAAGCCCATAGACAAGACCCCTTCGACTCATCACATCCTCTATGGCAAGCTTAACACCTGGCATAAAGGATTCACGGTGAAGGGAGTCATGGCGGATGGTCAGGAGCTGCCCAGCATCTGAGAAAAGAACTTCCTGATGAGCGACCAGCCCTGGAAGTCGCACACTATGTACCCGATAGCCATCTTTATAGCCTCCGCGGGCTCCTTCAAGGGTTTCTTTTTCCTCTGGATGACCCTGCTTTAATTCTTGGCGCTCCTGGGAGATTAACTCCGCCGTCTTAAGAGCCGTGCCGGAGGGAGCATCTAGCTTACGGTCATGATGCATTTCGATGATTTCCAAATGTGGCATATAGCGAGCCGCTTTCGCAGTAAAAACCATCATCAATACGGCGCCAATCGCAAAATTGGGAGCGATAATTCCACCGATCCCTGCCTCTTGACAACGACTGTCCAACTCTTGGATCTCTTTTTCTGTTAATCCTGTTGTACCCACTACAGGGCGAACACCGTAGCTGATTGCTTTTTCAGTATTCTCATACACCAAGTCAGGGGTGGTAAAGTCCACGAGGACATCAGGCCCTTGTGCTAAGACATCATCGAGTGAATCTGTCAACGGCACCTCTACACGGCCGATCCTGATTACTTCCCCTACATCTTGGCCAACCTTACTTCTTGCGGTTGCACCCACTAGCGTGAGATTTTCTTCCCGCTGAATTAACTTCACCACTTCTTGCCCCATACGCCCCGTAGCGCCAGCTACGGCTACTTTGATCGGTGCCATATCGCTGCGGTGTGAACGTGATGCGTCCAACCGCCTTGCCTCCTTTTTTACGGTAAATCGAGTTACGATTCCTGTCTCGTCCAGCGATCTTTATCCCGTGTATTGTACTTTTCCATCACTTTTTGGAAAGCATCATCCAGTTGGATATCAAGGGAATTAGCAAAACACATCGTGATAAAGAGAATATCCCCCAACTCCATTTCGATGCTGTTCTCTTTTTCCTCTGCTTTTTTTGGTTTTTCACCAAATTGATGGTTTACCTCTCGGGCAAGTTCCCCCACTTCTTCTGTCATCCGTGCGAGCATTGATAGTGGATGGAAATAACCCTCTTTAAACTGTGAGATGTAGTCATCTACCTCTTTTTGCATCGAATTCATTGTCCGTTTTTCCACTTTCCGCCCTCCCTTTGTCCATTCCATCCTACCCGATCCCCCTACAGAAAACAAATAATCTACTTTTGTCCAGGCCAGCACCCGGTTCTCTTCAAACGAGAGGTTCATAGGATATCCAAATTAGCATTTTGGGAATAGGGGAAACTCTTATGAGTGCTCAGACAAATAACTCAAGAGTAGGTAGAGCAGGTATTTACTTAGCATCCTATATGAAGAAGCGAATCCAATTGGATCCGCTTCCGCCCTATTTTACTACTTTTAATCTGGATTGCTCGACCCATAGCTCCTCTGTATAATATAAGTCAGCTCAAGCCCCTCAATAAACGAACTTTTACTCATTGAAAGGAATCGAATCGACCAAACTAACCATAAGGAGGCAAAGGATCATGAACCTCAATACAAAACAGTCTTTGCAAAAATGGATCTGGGATCTTGCTGCAATCCTGCTCGGTTCATTTATTTTCTCGCTAGGCATTAACTATTTTGCGATTGCTAATAAACTTGCAGAAGGCGGATTCACAGGAATCGCCCTCATTCTTTATTATTTATTCAAATTGCCTCCGGGCCCTGTCATCCTAGCGCTTAATATTCCTCTTTTCATAGTGGGATATAAGGTTTTTGGTAAACGGACATTTATCTTAACCATCTTTGGGACGATTGCTGTCTCATTCTGTCTCTCCCTTACCCAAAATTGGGGAGAACCGATACCAGGTGATCCACTTCTTGCCGCTCTATATACAGGGGTACTTGTCGGAGGGGGACTCGGTATTATTTTCCGTGTAGGAGGTACTACCGGAGGGGTGGATATTATTGCTCGGCTAGGCAATAAGTACTTGGGCTGGAGTATCGGCCGCACCATGTTCCTCTTTGATCTGTTAGTGATTGGTGTTTCCTATTTTTTCATTGGTCGTGAAAAGGCCATGTATACCGTCGTTGCTGTCTTTATTGGTTCGCGTGTCGTCGACTTTGTCGTCGAGGGATTGGATAGCCGGAAAGCTGTCACCATCATTTCTAACTCTGCTGTTTCCATCTCTGACAAAATCACTACAGAAATGGAACGAGGCGTCACCCTTTTAAAAGGACGTGGTGGTTATACTGGAACAGATAAAGAGGTCTTGTACATCATCCTCAGCCTACCAGAGCTTTCACGAATGAAGCAGCTCGTCCATGCAATCGACCCGGATGCCTTCGTTGTTGTTCATGATGTTCGTGATGTATTGGGTGAAGGATTTACCTTTGAAAGACCCTAATTTTATAGACGCCCACGGACTCGACGATAACCTAAACGATAGTTACGCCAACCCACATAACCAAGCACTAGGGCAATCACTGTACCCAGCACCGTAGCAGCGGGTATAATGGGCGGCATATTCGTCATACCAAAAGCCACTACATCCTTCTCCGGTCCATAGATCAGTGGCGTAATCATCTTCTCCCAATTACGAAGGGGTTCAGATAAGTGACTGGGAGAAATTGTTCCCTTCTTTGTTAATTGACTACGGAAAAATTGCTCAACAGAGCGTACCTTCTGTACTGTAATAGGTTGGCGGGAGACTTCAATAGCAGGCATCACTAGCTTCATATGTTCGATCAACCCTTTTAAGGAGGCTTTTATGGCCTCCCTTTCGCCGTTTTTGAGGGATTTTTTCACCCTAGCGATATCTGAACGAAAGGTGGATTCATACTGCAACCACACCGGTTGGTTGGGATGAGCTAACGCATCAAAGGCAAGGGAAAGACGAGTCGACGCCTCACTCGTATCCCCTTGTTGGGGCATCACTCGATTTAATTGCCCTTCCATACTTACCAGACTATCCGAAAGTGCCCGAATTCCCTGAACGGAGACTTTCATTTCCGAAAAATCCGCTTGTGAAAAGCTCTTTGCTAACTTCTTCATCTCACTCCTAGCCTTTAAATAACTAGAAGGATTCCCTTCTTGCACCCAATTGTGGATGAAGGAAGCTTGTTTTGCCCAGTGAGAAGATGGGTCATCTGACGCCTCTACATCCCTTAAACCCCACCCCCACCCTATACAACAACACAGAACAATGAGCCAGCTTCTTTTAAACCATCGATACATGATTCCACACCTCCATCCACTAAACCCATCCTTTCTATCATCCTATGCGAAGCCTGTCCTCTCCATGAAAAAAGAATCCCTGTGGCTTTCAGCCGCAGGGATTCTTTCATCATCCACCATTAACCCATTGTCGGAGGACGTTGGTTCTCCCATAGGAGGGGAGTATCCCACTTACGCTCTTTACGCTCAGATAGGCCTATATAGGCAAATAGCGCCAAACTCACCAAGGATAAGATTACCGTAAATAGTGCAATGGACGACTCTACTCCATAGAGAGTAACGGGTAACCACGGGTGTAGATTCCATCCTCCATAATCCATTTCATCGTTTAACAGCGTCCATGCCCCAACAATCGCTAAATGATGCCATTTAAAAGTGAAAAATCGACTATACAAAATCCCTTCAACCGCCATTGCCAAATGGGAAGTCATCAACATCCAATCCGTCCATTGCAGAGCGGAGAGAAACGGGATATCTGCACGAGCGGCTCCAACGATGATCATGATTACAGCCCAGATCCCATACTTAAACAACGTCACTCCAGCAAAAGCCTCCATGAGAGGACTCCGGCGATGGATCAGATAAAGAAACAGCACGATGGTAATCCCGGCACTCGCTGTTGGACTATCCGGGACAAAGATAAGGAGACTCGGTTTGGTCATAGCCAATTGATTTTTGTACCAGTAATAGCCATACAATGTCCCCAATAGATTCACTAAAAACAAGAGGAGCAAAAAATTACGATCATCTAATTTACTAATAAAGAATTGCCAAGCGTTCCGAATCATATAAGGACCCTCTTCTCACCATAGAACTTCCCAATTAGAAAAAGCCCGGCGGGTAGCCGGGATGGAAACTTATTGTTCTTCTGTAATCTTTCTGCCAGTTTTCTGCTTGGATAACCAATCCGCCAACTGCTTTTTCTCCAAAGCAGTTCCTTGGAACATCCCTGCAGGCATATTCCCTTTCCCTTCGTCCATAATCTTCATAATCTCTTTTGGTTTGTAGTAATCCCCTACCCCACGCAAAGGTGGCCCTTGGAGACCTTCAAGGTTCTGTCCATGACAGTTTACGCAAGCATTATTTTTATAGATATCGTACGCAGGATCTCGTTGATCAACGATTTTCGCCTCTGCTTCACCCTTAGGGAGTGATGCAAGCTGCTTTTCATGTTCGTCCCATGCAACCCATGTTAGAGCGACTGTCCCAATCAGAGCAAGAAACATAATCCCTGTGGTTATTGGCCGCTTCATCGGACGCCGTTCTTTTCCAGTATCCAACCACGGAACCAGAAAGAGGGCTCCAAAAGCCAACATCGGAACAATTGCAGTACCTATCACCACAAAAGGACCTGACGCCCACTTAAATTTCAGTAGCTCATAGAGAAACAGGAAATACCAGTCAGGGACAGGTAAGAAGCCCGTATTCGTTGGATCTGCTTGTTCCCCAATTGGCGGCTCTTCGGTCATCACAAGGGCCATAAAACCGACAAGCACAACAACGGCAACCATCCATTCCTTTAACAGGAAGTTTGGAAAGAAAGCCTCTGTCTTACCAGGAAACTCGGAATAGTCCTTGGGAACCATCTTCTCCTTCTTTTCGATTACCCGTGAATCTCCAACATAATTGATTTCTTTGTCATTATCATGATGATGTGCCATGGTTTTTCACCCCTCACATATCAGGCTTAAAGCGGACCCGAAATACCTTGTCTGCGGATCAATACGAAGTGGGCCCCCAGTAAACCCAGAAGCACCGCGGGAAGGAAAAATACATGGAGTGCAAAGAATCGAGCCAATGTTTGCGCCCCAACGATTTCTCCCCCTTGTAGGAAAGTAGCAATCGCACCTCCCACGTAGGGGACACTCGCCGCAATTTGAATCCCTACCTTGGTAGCGAAGTAGGCTTTGTTATCCCAAGGCAATAGATAACCGGTAAAGCCTAGACCCAGCATGACGAAGAAGATCGACATCCCAATTACCCAGTTAAACTCCCGGGGATGTTTGTATGATCCTGTAAAAAATACACGCAGTGTATGTAGGAACAACATGACGATGGAGACACTAGCTCCCCAGTGATGCATCCCCCGTACGATCTGGCCGAAAGCGATTTCATTTTGTAAGTAATCAACACTTTTCCAAGCATTTTGGATATCAGGAACATAGTACAAAGCAAGAAACATACCGGATAGAATTTGAATGACGACAATAAAGAAAGTGAGCCCACCGAAACAATAAATGAACGCTGAAAAATGATGGGCAGGGTTAACATGCTCTGGTACTTCATGATCCGCGATATCACGCCACATCGGTGTGATATCTAAGCGCTTGTCTAACCATTCATAGGCGTTTTTCAACATGGTTTATACCCCCTTACCCTCGTTCTTTCACTGCGCCCAGAAGGAGTCTTCCACCTTCGATTTTGGTAGCGTATACATCTAGCGGCTTAGGAGGTGGTGTTCCTGGGACGTTAACACCATCCTTAGTATATTCCCCACCATGGCAAGGACAATAGAACACATTGGTGCGCCCGCCACCTTCCCATTTTACAGTACATCCCAAGTGCTTACAGATAGGAGAGAGGGCTAGGATTTCACTACCTTCTTTTAAAACCCAAGCGGTTGCCTTCTCCCCGCCCTTCTCTTGGTACCAACCATCTTTTCGCTGAATGCGAAATTCGACAGCCTTTGGTTTGCTTCCAAATTCACTTACAGTACCAATGTCGACAAATTTTGTATCCGACCCCTTTTGCAGAAGCGGATCAATTGCAAAACGCACCATTGGAAACAACATACCAGATCCGAGGAAACCGGCAGTACTCGCGATGGTATAAGTCAGAAACTTACGACGCGACATCCCCGGCTTCGCCTGTTTATTCTCGCTCAAGACTCGTCCGACCTCCCTCTATGCGGTTACCCTTTAAACCGGACCGGAATTCGTAGATAATACTAGGACATAACCATGATAGCCAACCGCCTCAATCCCTGTCAAGAACAGGCACAACAGGAATTGACTAAGGATGCAAGAGTTACTTTTTCCCAAATTCCCTTCCATCATTCCCCTATATCGATTCCCACACCCCTGTGATTTGTCCTATAACACTTGCTACCGTATCTTCTACCTCCGGTGAATCCGGTGTGTGTAAAGGGATCCAACCACATCCGGTACCTTCTAAATCCAAACTAATTTCATCATTACCCATGAGGAAGCAATGATGAAAACCTGAGTTTCTTAATTGTTTTCCCACGTCTTTTACATAACGCAAAAAATTTTCTTCCTTAGCCGATCCATAACAAATAGCGGGCATCAACAATAATCGGCCCGTCAACTCTTCTTCTACCAAGCGTGCTAACTTTTCGGTACCTTTCGCTTCAGTGAGATCGGGGTTTTTATTGGTTATGCCAATACGGTAAACAGGGATGAGGAGAGTATCTACAAAGGGGGCCGTACGTTTCCATTCATCCCGCTCCAGTCTGGTTAATCGCATCAAGTATTCCTCGTTTCATCAAATGTGCGAATGCATATAAAAAACCCGGCCTCTACCGGGCATTATATCGGAACTCTCACTCATTTTCCACGATTCTGATCCATTGTTCGGTTAATTGTAAAAATTTCTTCTCATTCCCGCAGGCAAGTGCTTCATCAATCCTGCGGTATAAATCTTTTTCTTTAAAATCACGAACCGATTGGTCAAGCACCATCTCCGCAAACAAGCTGTACAAGGTGTCCTGAACGAGATCTTGTTTTTCCATGGGGTTTCCTTCTAACACTGCTGCATATTCAGGGCAACTGGATCGTTCATTAAAATAAAGGCTGATGTAGAGATCTTCCTTGGGACAAGAACGGATATCGTAGAACGCTGTCTCGACATCGGAGCTGACTCGCTTGTTCTTCGTAAATTTAAAAGGGGTCATTTGAATACACCGCGTAGAAATTAGCAGGGTCTTGGGAAGTTGCCGAAGACTCTCGACAAAATGGGTGCGCTCGAGGAGTTCGACATCGGAGCAGAGGTAGTTGAGTAGCCAAGCCGCCTCGCGTTTCTGCAGCTCGAAACGGTTTAAAAACCACTGAATAAATTCCTTTTTTTCAGAGACTGTCACGCAATCACCCATCATAACTTATCCCCCCCATCTGGTTCCATGGGAATATTGTGAACTTTGTTCTTAATATACGCAGGAAGCCTCTCAGATTTTCGGATAAATTTCGATAGAGGCTTATATTTTTTATTCCATGCCCGGCACTTTATTTCCTCCCTGAACACGCAAATTCCGCCCACCAGCAGGCTCTGACCACTTCTTCGCCAGGGACTTCTCTGCGAATCCAGCAACACCTGAAACCCATTCGGCACCCATGACATTCATGGTGATCAATCGATTTTTATTCACCGATTCACCTATACGAATCATCCCTAGGTGAAGCATCATTTTAAGTACACGATTAAAAAGATTTTCTTCCGACTCATAGTAATACGGGCTTATCCACTCTTTTATTCCCTGGTAGAGTTCCTCTGCACCCTGCCATGTACCCCGGCAAAGAAGTTCAATCCACTTCACCACCAGCGCCAGATGGGGCAGAGGCGTCTTATATAGACGTAGCCAAAATCGATAGAGCTCCTTCCCTTCTTCTTTGAAGGAGTCTGTCATTTTCTTAGCCCCTAATTCGGTTAAATATAAGCACCCTCTAATCTCGTCCTCGGCGATATACCCGCGAAAAAACGCATAATCGTACAACAGGGCAAATCTATCCGGGTATAGATGAAAGCTACGACCAAAACCAAAGCGCCATTCCTTTCGATTTACTGGCTCTTCTTGAATATGTAGGGATTGAAAAAGTTGGCGTTGCTGTTGACGATAAATTCCTCCATCTGCACTTAATCGCACCTCATGACGACACAAAAAGGTGCAAAATCGCTGAAGGTCTTCGCTGATGAGATCCTCCTCATTTCGATAAGCAGCGGGGGCTTCTTTCCTTTCATATTTTTCTGCGAAGAGAGATAAAAATCGCTTCCGCAAATCGCTTGGCATCTGTAGCAGATCCTTTTCTGGCTGTGAGATTCCGGGAAAGAGCCACCCCTTATGTATAGCAGAAATGACTAGTCGCCTTGGTTCTCCCTTTTCATCGCCTAAAGCGATTCGCCCTTTGCTGAGTAATTCTTCCCGATTAAACCAGGCACGGTTATCCAGGCAGACTTGTTGCAGGAACCGATTCTCTACAGCAGTTAAGGCTCCCAGCTCTTCTGAGAGTCTACTTTTTCCTGCTAGATGATGAAGGAGAGAGGTGATCAGATCTTTTTTTGAATGCACATCTTGTCCACAACCGTAATGACTCGCCATACGCTGTAACAGCTCAATATCTGCATAGGTTAGGCGATCTGCAAAATTCATCCTAGTCCCTCCCCTGGATTCCTATTTCTATCTTGTATCCAAGGGAATTAAATCATACCTAGTTATGAAACGAATTGCACAAAAAAAGCCCTATTTTGGGAGTAGAGCTTCTCTCTATCGCTTTTTCTTCAATGTTTTATATCTCCCCTCTAAGTCTACCTCACCTAAAGTATCCTCTAACACTCGTAAGTTACGACCGCAAAGGAACAAGATGAGGGCGATCCATTCTGATAAGAGCATCAAATTCAAGGATAAGGAGGGTTCAAACAGTCGAATACCATCACCGATCAATCGGCTCCAGGCCTCCCCTCCTCCCTGTATCAGCGTAAATAATTGGGTGGTCGGGAGATTTAACCATCCTACAATCAATAGAGGTAGGTGGATAAGAGCAAATACCTGTATGGCCTCAATAACGCTCAGCCGATATAGTTGCCGTGAAGTCGATCCCAATCCGAGATAGATGATACAGGTAATTACCCCTACGATAATCATCATCCACTCGCCCATCCGAGCAGCCATATCCCCTGTCGGGAAGAAGCGCCAAATGAAGTATGGGAATACCCACTCCTTCAATACGATCACTGTCGTTAATACAAATCCGATTTCAATAGCTAGGCCACGCCGGCTTCCTTTCATTCTCTCTCCCTCCCCCTTTAGTACGAGTATGAGAGGTTGGCCAAAAAAAGAACCGCCTGTTAGTTCTAAGGCGGCTAGCACTCAAATGTGCATCCATGGATAGGAGTGGAGAGAAACCATACTATGCCCATAGTATAAGCTAATTGGTTCTCATTAGTCAACTATCTATTCTAAACATTTTATATAAACATGAATATTCAGTTTAATACAAAAAGGAGAACCTAAGTTCCCTCTTCGGTTAATCAAACTACTCATTTTTCACTTAACTCAGCCATCAACTCTGCAAACCCTGGGAAAGAGACATTGATCGCCGTAGCATTCTCTACAGTTGCACCGCCTTTAGCAACCATACCCGCAATCGCGGTAGCCATTCCTATCCGGTGATCGCCACGGCTATCACAAATACCACTATGCAGGGGTGTGCCCCCTTCAATGATCAGTCCATCAGGGGTCTCTTCAATGTTTGCCCCTAGTTTAGACAACTCTGTCGCAGTTACCGCGATACGATTGGTTTCTTTCACCTTCAGTTCCGCAGCATCACGAATGATCGTCTTCCCTTTTGCCTGGGTTGCCGCCACAGCGATAATTGGAATCTCATCGATCAGTCTGGGGATCAGTTCTCCACTGATTTCTGTCCCCTGTAGGTCCGATGCTGACACGGTAATATCTCCTACCGGTTCACCACTCCACTCACCCGTCTCCTTAACCTCCACCATAGCTCCCATTGCATGAAGCACATCGAGAATACCAGTACGTGCTGGATTGAGCCCTACATCTTGGATAGTGATATGACTTCCGGGAACAAGCAGTGCCGCAACAAGGGGAAATGCTGCCGAGGAGATATCCCCTGGTACCCGAACATCCTTACCGATCAATTGTTGCCCTCCATGTAGAGAGACACCTCCGGAGAATGAATTTACCTCGACACCAAAGGCGCGTAGCATCCTCTCCGTATGATCCCGTGAAAGGTGAGGCTCTTCTACAATCGTCTCTCCAGTAGCTTGAAGGCCGGCTAATAAGATGCACGACTTGATCTGTGCGCTAGCAACAGGACTCTGATAATGAATGCCTTTCAATCCTCCACCACGGACACCTAGTGGCGTAAATCGTCCACCCTGGCGTCCATCCACCTTCGCACCCATTTCTCGAAGCGGATCCAGTACGCGATCCATTGGCCGCCTTGCAATGGACTCATCTCCAGCTACCGCCGAATAAAAGGGACGACCTGCTAAAATACCAAGCATCAGTCGAATGGTTGTCCCTGAATTGCCCACATCAAGCAGCTCCTCAGGTTCCTTTAGACCTTCCCAACCGACGCCTTCAATAGTTAACGATGTGGGAGAGTGCTGTTCAATAGAAACACCCATGCTTTTAAAACAGGCAATGGTAGCTTGGCAGTCTGCACCAGGCAGAAAACCCTCCACACGAGTGGTTCCATTAGCAATTGATCCAAACATCACAGATCGATGAGAAATGGATTTATCTCCAGGTACCTTTATGGTTCCTCGTAGGGGATTACTGGGCTTCATTGTTAGTTGCTTCATGGTTGTCAGCTCACCCTTCTTCTTGTTCATCCAGATCAAACACGTAATATTGTTTTGCTCGCAAAAGCTCTCGTGCCCGTATCAGCTTTTCTTCATCTACAAACACCAGTCGGAGGACACCTGCACAGTCCTCTCGATTCTCCATCACACCGATGTTTTGGATATTAACCTCATTATCCGCCAAAAGTTTTGAGACCGCCGCGATAGCTCCGGGATAGTCTGGTACATCTACATAACACTCATATAAAGGATGTAGCATTCCTTTAAAACGCCTCTCAGGTAACCCTTCTCGACTAATCTTCGCACGGGTAAAGAAGGACTGGATTTCTTCCGCATTTGCCTCTGCAATTGCTTCTCGAACCCCTTCCATTTCAGCAATCCAGTCATCCATCAAATGAAGGATCGCTTTACGATTGGAGAGAAGGATATCCCGCCACATGATGGGGTGAGCCGCTGCGATACGAGTTAAATCGCGAAAACCTCCTGCAGCCAAGCGATGAAACCATTCATTCTTGTCGTTATAGCGACTCACTTGATTGACTAGGCCTGATGCAATGATATGGGGCAGATGGCTAATAGCCCCTACCACTTGATCATGATATTCTGGGGCCATCGTGACCAGTTTCCCTCTTGTCGCAACCGATAGCAAATCTGAGAGCCGTTCTACATCGGATGTAGGAGTATCCGGCAGTGGCGTTAGCACATAATATGCATTTTCAAACAAGAGCGGATTAGTTGCTTGTACACCCGATCGATGGGAACCTGCCATCGGATGACCACCGATAAAGATAGCGGATAATTCCTTGAGCTGGTTGGCGTGGGCCACAATCTCCTCTTTTGTACTGCCTACATCCGAGAGAATGCATCCTTTTTTCAGGGGGATGTGTGACAATTGATCCAATAGCCCCTTAGCAGCTTGGACAGGCACTGCTAAGAAGACGAAATCTGCCTCAGCAACCGCTTGAGTTAGATCCGTATGACCTCGGTCGATAATTCCCGCAGAGGTAGCTAAAGCAAGGCTCTCCTTGGAGGAATCAAAACCTTCTACGATTAGATTGGTTCTCTCTTTAAGACACCGAGCCAGAGAGCCACCGATTAAACCAATTCCCAAAATCGCCGCTTTTTTCATTCGGACTTTGCCACGTCCAATTCATTAAGAAATTGTATATTTTGTTCCTGGCTCCCCACCGTCACCCGGATGTAGGTTGGATAGCCCAGAGATACACCTGAGCGGACAATAATCCCCTTCGTAAGTAGATGATGGAACATTTCATCTGCATTCCGACCTGTATCCATAAGAACAAAGTTACCCTGGGAAGGGAAGTAATGAAGACCCAATTTCGTTAGATGGCTTTCAAATAGCTCAATTCCCTCTCTGTTCGCTTTCCGGCATTGGTTGACAAAATCTTGATCCGCGAGTCCAGCTAGAGCCGCCCGTTGTGCCAAACGATTCACATTAAAGGGTTCGCGCACACGATTAATATCTTGAATCAATGATGCATCCATCACACCGTAACCAATTCGAAAAGCTGCAAGGCCATAAATCTTTGAAAAGGTTCGTAGCACGATGACCCTTGGATTTGCTAACACCTCTTTGATGCCATCTGGATATTCTGGATCGGTGACATATTCTTCATAAGCTTCATCCAAAACCACCAGGACATGAGGGGGTACCTTTTTCATAAAGGTAGCCAATTGCTCAGCAGTGATGATCGTACCAGTGGGGTTATTGGGGTTGCAGATCCAGACGATCCGTGTCCGTTCATTGATCGCCTCAGCCATCCCATCGAGATCGTGCACACCATCTTTCAAAGGAATCTCTACCGCTTTCGCTCCCTCAATCAAAGCTTGTGTTTTATAGCGCGGGAAGGTAATATCCGCCATCACCGTTTCAGTACCAGGCTCTAAAAAGGCACGCCCAATCATCTGAATAATTTCATCGGAACCATTCCCAAAAATTAATCGTTCAGGCTCTACTTTTAAATGGGTCGCTAGTTGCTGACGTAATAAGGGAGCTCCACCCTCTGGGTACAACGAAAAGAAATCGCGCTCGGTACTTAACGACTCCCATACAGTCGGTGAACAACCGAAGGGATTTTCGTTAGAGGCCAGTTTGATCACTTCATCGAGTCCGAATTCTCGTTTTACTTCCTCTAAGGGCTTGCCCGGTTGATATACCGGAATATCCTGCAATGCAGCTTTAACTTTCATCTCTAGGGCCCCTCTCCACACATTTTCCCTTTAGTTTACAACAGATTCATCCATAAAAACCACTCTGAAAAAAAAGCCGTAACCAGAGGCGGCTACGGACGACTGATCAATCAACCTGAATAATCCGTTATGACTCACTCTTATATTACTTAATGTTTCCTCGCAAAGCAGCTCCCTCTTCCTCAGCAAGCTCGCGAAAAAAGTGACGAATTTCCTCTAAAGCTAGCCCACGAGAACGATCGTCTGTTAGCTGGGTAGCATGCTCGCCAATCCGGCGTACCAGAGCACTCCCCACTACGGCGGCGTCCACATGGTTTAAAAAACGATCCACGTGTTCACGTTCAGAAATACCAAATCCGACGGCCGTTGGGACTTGGGATGCTTCTTTTACTGTATCAAGAAACTCTTCCACCTTATTCGAGAAAGAAGCGCGCGTACCTGTCGTTCCTAAGGAGGAGACACAGTAAACAAATCCTTGCGCTTCCTTAACAATCCGATGCACACGCTCCTTCGATGTAGGTGCAACCAGAGGGATCAGACAAAGACCTTCCTTCTTTGCTAAATCACTTAGTTCCCCACTTTCCTCATAAGGAAGATCAGGGACGATCATTCCGTCGATTCCACAGGCCTTCGCCTCCAATACTAATCTCCTGAAACCGAAACGAAGCAAGGGATTGACATAGGAGAAAAGAATCAGCGGTGCCTTCACTCCTACTTTCCGTGACTCTCGCGCTAGCTCGAGTACTCCCGTCAGCGTCATCCCATTTTGCAAAGCACGGCCAGAGGCTTCTTGAATAACTGGGCCATCTGCCAACGGGTCTGAATAGGGAACGCCCAATTCTATCGCGCAAGCTCCTTCTTCATCTAACATACGAATAATCTCTAGGCTTGCCTTTCGATCTGGATCGCCTGCAGTAAGATAAGGAATCAGCTTGCGTCCCGGTTGCTGGAAAGCTGCTTCAATGCGATTCATTCCCATTCCCCTCCAATCCTGCGCGAATCGTCTCCACGTCTTTATCTCCTCTACCTGATAAACAGATAACGATGATCCCTTCTGAGCTCCTTGTTCCAGCCAATTTCACTGCTTCTGCAATCGCATGTGCCGATTCTAGTGCTGGGAGTATGCCTTCTGTTTGCGCCAACAATTTGACCGCTTCTAACGCCTCGGCATCGGTGGCTGTCGTATATCGTACTTGGTTCGTATCATGAAGAAAGGAGTGCTCAGGTCCTATTCCTGGGTAGTCCAACCCAGCAGAGATGGAATGAGCGGGTAGGATCTGCCCATGTTCATCCTGAAGAAGATAGGTAAAGGATCCATGGATCACACCGGGTGTTCCCTTCGTTAGCGTAGCAGCATGGCGAAATGTCTCCAGTCCTTCTCCAGCCGCCTCCACCCCATGGAGCTTTACAGCGTCATCCTTAAGAAAAGCAGTAAACATCCCGATGGAGTTACTTCCACCACCAATACAAGCGACTACATCATCAGGAAGACGCCCCTCTTTTTTCAGCAGTTGCGCCCGTGTCTCATCCCCGATCACCCGCTGGAAGTCACGCACAATTTCCGGGTAGGGGTGAGGCCCAACGACAGAACCGATCAAATAAAAGGTATCCTCCACATGAGTCACCCAGTGACGGATCGCTTCATTGGTCGCATCTTTTAATGTTCGCGTTCCAGAGGTGACTGGGATCACCTTCGCTCCAAGTAGCTCCATCCGAAACACATTCAGTTTTTGCCTGCGCACATCCTCTTCGCCCATGAAAACAATACATTCCATCCCGAGCAAAGCCGCTACCGTTGCCGAAGCAACCCCGTGCTGACCCGCACCTGTCTCTGCAATCAATTTTTGTTTTCCCATACGTTTTGCCAATAGCCCTTGACCCAAGGTATTGTTGATCTTGTGGGCACCCGTATGGTTGAGATCTTCTCGCTTTAAATAGATCTTGGCACCACCTACCTGTCGAGTGAGGTTGGCGGCAAAGGTAAGAGGCGTTGGTCGACCTGAATACTCCACTAGAAGATCACGTAGCTCCTCTTGAAAATCATCATCGACCATCGCTTCCCTAAACCCCTGTTCCAGCTCATCCAAAGCATTCATCAAGGTTTCTGGAACAAAGCGTCCCCCAAAGTCACCAAACTGCTTGGCGGCACTCGACTTGTACGTCGTCTCCTCATTTTTATTCATCATGGTTTCTCACCCTCTCCACAAACTGAGCCATCTTCACAGGATCCTTATTTCCTTCAGTCTCAACCCCACTGGAAGTATCTACCCCTGCAATCGAATATCGGCTAACTAACTCTGCTACATTTTCAGGGTGAAGACCACCTGCCACCCAAATGGGCACCCCTGCTTTTTGCCATGGTTCGGCAAAGGGGGGGATTCTTTCCCAAGCAAAAGATTGTCCTGTCCCTCCCTTTACCTTACCTGCCCCTGAATCCAATAGCACCGCATCAACAACGGGAGCATATGCCTTCGCATCCAGACTTGCTTCGCTCTTATCTTCTCCTACATGGATCACCTTGATAATCGGAACGCCTATCTCCGTTTGAATTTGCCGACATAACTCTGGGGATTCATTGCCATGCAGCTGTATCCGGTTGAAAGGGACTTTATCTAACCATCCTTTAACCTCATCGATAGTGGGATTCGCCATCACTCCGACGGAAGCAATCCTTCTAGGTAGCCGTTGCACTAAATCCAAGGCGACTTTTGGCGTTACTGTTCGTTTCCGATTAGGCACGAGGATCAAGCCAATGGCATCAATATCTAACTCCCCACACGCCTCTACATCCTCCGGACGACGCATGCCGCACAATTTAATCGCCGTTCGCTTCTTCAACGGACTTCCCCCGTTAGCAATCCCTTAACAGCCGCTTCAGGGGAGGACTGCCTCATCAGATATTCTCCGACCAAGACCCCATCAACTCCCGCACTAGCTAAGCGCTGATAATCCGCTTGTGAATGGATCCCACTTTCGCCAATTACAGGGGTCGTGCCAGGGACTAAGGGTCGAATCCGTTCAGTTACAGCCAAATCCGTAGCAAATGTTGATAGATTCCGGTTATTGATACCGAGAACATCCGGTTTTGCCGACAGTGCGCGAGGAAGCTCTTCTTCCCCATGCACTTCCAGCAGCACCTCCATCCCCAGAGAGTGAGCTTCCTCTGTTAATGCGCCCAGCTCCTCCTCGGTCAGAATCGCAGCGATGAGCAAGATAGCATCGGCGCCAAGAAGCCTACTCTCTAATACCTGAAGTGGATCAATGATAAAGTCCTTGCGAAGCACAGGGATGGACACCTCAGGTTTCACTTTTTGTAGGTTCTTTCCATCCGCCTTGAAAAAGGAACGATCAGTGAGAACGGATATTGCGTCAGCTCCCCCCTTTTCATAGGCCTTTGCAGTAGCAATGGGGTTTACATCTCCGCGGATCACCCCTTTGGAAGGGGAGGCTGGCTTCACCTCAGCAATCAATGCAGGCCCATAAGTGTGTCTCCTCATTGCATTAGCTAAGGAGAGACAGGCAGGGAGATCCTTTACCCGCTTCTTCTCAGAAAGAGAGAGCCGTTGACGCAATTCTGCTAGTTCCTCTCTTTTGACATCGACGATTTTATCAAGAAACATGGTGGATCTCCTCCCGTTGTTGTAAAGTGGGCATTTTCATCTGCTCTAGTTTAGCTAGAGCCATCCCTGAGTCAATCGCCTCTGCCGCGAGCCGTATCCCTTCCTGGATAGTAGCTGTGTGCCCTGCGATGGTAATCACAGCACCTGCATTAGCCAGGATCACATCGCGCTTCGGTCCCTGTTCTCCTAGGAAAACCTGGTGGATAATCTGGGCATTTTGCTGTGCGTCGCCACCGGAAAGCTGAGCCAGTGTCGTTGTATTTAATTCCATTTCCTCAGGAGTGATGGAATAGGTTTTCACCTGCCCATCTTTCAATTCACTTATTTGGGTTTCACCCGTTACGGAAATTTCATCAATCCCATCCAAACCAGCAACTACCATCGCTCTTTCGATACCTAGCAATTGGAGTACCTTCGCAACAGGTTCTGTCAGGGAAGAATCGTACACACCTACTAACTGCCTTGTCACCCTTGCTGGGTTCGCCAAGGGACCCAAAAGATTAAAACACGTGCGAAAGCCAAGCTCTCTCCGAATAGGCATGACATTTTTCATCGCCTGGTGGAAAAGAGGCGCAAACAAAAAGCATATTCCCTGTTCCTTAAGAGCACGGGTAGCCGTGTTTTCATCCTGCTGAATATCGACGCCAAGCGCCTCTAGAACATCTGCACTCCCGCTCTTACTCGAAACCGCCCGGTTTCCATGCTTTGCAACCTTTACCCCAGTGGCGGCAGCAACGATAGCGGCAGCGGTGGAGATATTAAAGGTACGCCCCCCATCTCCACCCGTCCCACAAATGTCTACGGCAGCGGGATCCATCGAAGGGAGACGTAGAGCCTTTTCTCTCATCACCTTGGCGAGGCCAGCCAATTCATTCACCGTCTCCCCCTTCATTCGCAGCGTTGTTAGCACGGCTCCAGCTTGAGCAGGGGAAATTTCTCCATCCATCATTGCCCGCATCAACTGGCTGGATTCATCCTGAGTTAAGTTATTTCCATCCACCAAGGTGGCTAAATATTGTTGGATCATTTCTTATCTCCCCTCTCCGCCCATCGTCTGAAACAGGCTTTCTGCAACTTGTAGAGCCCGGATCATCCCACGCGCTTTATTTTGCGACTCCTCATACTCCTTCTCCGGGATCGAATCCGCAACAACGCCGCCTCCCGCCTGAATATAAGCGGCTCTATTCTTAAAGTGAAGCGTCCGGATCGTAATACAACTATCGAGGTTGCCTGAGAAGCCAAAATATCCGATGGCCCCCGCGTAAATTCCTCGCGGCCCTGGTTCGAGCTGACTAATCAACTCCATCGCCTTCACCTTTGGTGCACCTGAGACAGTCCCTGCTGGGAAACAAGCCTTAAAAGCATCGAGTGGAGAGACTTTTTCTGCTAATTGCCCTGTTACATGGGAAACCATGTGCATTACATGAGAGTATCGTTCGATGTTCATCTCTTCTGTTACCTGTACAGAACCATAGCGGGAAACACGCCCCAGGTCATTCCGTCCGAGATCAACTAACATCACATGTTCCGCTCGCTCCTTCTCGTCTGCGAGAAGTTCTTCTGCGAGTGCCTGGTCGATACGCTCATCCGCTCCTCGAGGACGTGTACCTGCAATGGGTCGCGTTTCGATCATGCCATCCGTCACCCTCACAAGCATCTCTGGCGATGTGCCAACGATCTCCTCCCCATCAAAAGAAAGGTGATACATATAAGGGGATGGATTAAGCGTGCGCAATACGCGATATACATCGATAGATGGTGGCGCATCCTTCCAGGTCCAGCGTTGGGAGGGCACGAGTTGAAAGGTGTCCCCACGCCGAATATGTTCCTGGGCTCTCTCTACTACTGCACAGTACTCTTCCTTGGTCATATTGGATTGTACTCGTGAGAAGTCCACATCCGTCTGCTCGACAGCGATTGGTGGAAGTGTCGAAGAGGCAGGCTCCACTCTACGTAATTCTTCTACCCATTCATCGATTGCCACTTGGGTATCCACATAAGCTTTGGTGATCATTTCATCACTCGCATCCCTGGGCACATGAAGATTCACGACCAAAGTCAGGTCTTGTTTTAAATGATCGACGATAAGCATGCGATCACAAAACATCACATGAATATCGTCCGCCTCCGTCGAATCATGGCCTATCGGTCGCGGAACGGCTTCAAAGGTAGTAACTGCCTCAAAGCCGATATAGCCGACAGCTCCACCTAGAAAGGGAGGCAGACCCTCTATCCGGGGGGAGTGGTACCGAGACAACAACTCCTGGAGTAGATCCATGGGATGCTCCGTTTCTACCTGGCGTTTGTTATCGCCTTCGGTCACAGTCGCCACACCATCACGGGCACGAACAGTAAGGAATGGATCTGTTCCGATAAACGACCAACGTCCTCGACGTTCACCACCTTCGGCACTCTCTAGCAAAAAAGAGTACTTTCGATCGCTCAAACGTTGATAAAGGCGGATCGGTGTTTCGGTATCTGCAAATATCTTTTTACAAATGGGTATGGTGGAATAGTCACGGGCAAGCACCCGCACATCCTCTAATTGGGGAACGAACACGACACTAACCTCCTCTGGGTTGAGTTCACCCGTAGGAGACGAAGAATCGGTTCACAGAAGAAAAAGGAAGGTTGTAAATGGGGAATATAAAAAACCAAGACACAGGTGCCTTGGTTTGGAAGTCCGTCCAACAATAACAGCTTCCTGGGCTCTCCTCTGCTCTACCTAACTCGTCTCAACTCATTTTTTATGATGCTCTCAGCTGTAATTGTACCCCTAGCTACCTAAGGGTTTCATAAAAGGGAGCTCTCTCCCCAGAAACACTTGGTTTATCGTAACCAAGTACTCATTCACTCATCTAAGCTTTTAAAATCTCAATAATTATTATTTCTACTCTAACGAAAATAGAGTGAAATGTCAATGCTCAAGCGCAGAAAGCATCGGCCGGAATTTCCACCGTGTCTCTTCATATTCCTTTTCTGGGTCTGATTCTTCTACAATGCCATTCCCTGCAAACAAGGACGCTTGAGCGCCTCTCAAGAGACCCGAGCGAATCGCCACACAAAACTCCCCATCCCCTCTAGCATCTAGCCAGCCGATGGGAGCTGCATACCATCCACGATCTAAGATTTCCTGCTCGCGAATCCAGGAAAGGGACTCTGACCACGGCCAGCCTCCTAGTGCAGGTGTAGGATGCAATCGATGTACCATGGAAAGAAGACTCGTTCCTTCTCGCGCCCACCCTGTTACGGGTGTAAACAAGTGCTGGATATAGCGCAATTTATGAAGGGTCGGCTCGTCGGGAACCTCTACATTCTCACTCTCCTGACAAAAGGCTTCGCAAATCATCTGCACGACAAAATCATGCTCATCTTTGTTTTTTTGGTCGTGGAGTAACTCTTCCCCCAAAGCAAGATCCTCTTTTATATCGGCTCCCCGTACCGTAGAGCCAGCAACACAATTGGAAAGAAGGCGTCGCCCCTCACGTTTGACCAATCTCTCTGGGGATGCCCCAATAAAGCAACCATCCCCTCTTTCGATAGCAAATATGTAGCTATCCGGTTGATTCGCATGTAGGCTTGCTAAGGTTCCTTCAGGTGAGAAGGAGCTTTCCCCTGTTAAACGAAGCTCTCTGGCTAAAACGACTTTCTTTAATTTCTCCTTTTGAATTTCTCGAGTCGCTAAACCGATGCTTTGTTTCCATGAATCGGGAGCAACCTCTTTCGTAACAAAGGGCGTTCCCTTTGCAAAAGAGACTGTTTGAGCCGCTTCGTCTAATATGCTTTTCTCTTTATTTAATTGTTCTTTTAGCTGGGCAATATTTTCTTCAGGTGTCAAAACCACATTGGTAGTCAACCAACGGCCATGTTCATTGAGAGTTAACATCCACCGGGGCAAGATGAGAGAAGCATCGTGATAGCCTTTCCACAGATCCGTCTTTTTCTTTTCCGGATCAAAGGAAAATCCACCAATAATCACCGGGCCGGTTCCAGGGCCACCATTTTCTGAAATAAGAGCATTGGCAACCCATTCTTTCCACTTTCGCTCCACTGCGGAGAAACGATTCTCACCAACGGTATCCCTTTCATCAAAGATAAGGGTATGCCCCACACCTACAAGAACGATCTCCCTGGTAGAGTCTGACCAAAAGGAACGCTCGCCGTGAAGGAGGTTACCTGCCTTTGCAAAAAAAGAAAGCGGGTCCCATGCATCGATCCGCTGGGTATAGCTAACTAAGATAGGTTGTCCCATTTCTTTCGCTTGATGAGCTCCTTTAGTTAACTGTTCCCAATTTGCCTGTTGTTTTAGAATAGTCATACTTAGATACCCCGCTTCCATACTAAAGCGGGCCGAATCCCTTCGCCCCGCAAATGTACATAATTAACCAGATTTCCTCTAGTATACAGGAAAACTCTCTTAATTTCTACTCAAGGAAGGGCACTTTTGATCCTTCAGGAGGAAGAATCCACCCCATCCCTATCCTCTATATCCGGTCGCAGACTACGAGCCTCTCGTAAATAGACATGGTAAATTTCGTGTTGACCCTGATCGGTATTCGCATGTAACAACAAGCGAATACATCGTGGTAACCCACCTGGCACATCAATTTCCGTCGCGCACATTAACGGTACAGCTTCCCAACCTTTCATCATCCGTATCGCCCGGGCAGGAAACGTCGCTGTGAGATCCGATGTCGCCGTGATAAAAACACTGGCGATATCCCCTGGATAAACTTCGTTTTTTTCTACAATCTCTTCTAAAAGTTGGCGGGTGGCCTCCAAAATGACATCCTCTTCATTGGCCTCTACCGTTGTCGCTCCTCGAATTCCACGCACAATCATACGACTCCCCCTCTCAACTCTTGTAACACATCAAGCACTGCTTCTTCCTCAACATCGTGCTGGATTAACACCTTACCAATCCCCTTAGGTAAGACAAAAGTAAGGGAGCCGCCTCTCGCTTTCTTATCACGACGCATGGTCTCTAGCAACGATTCATCGGTCCATGGTCCAGTAAACGTCGTTGGCAATGAAAAGGCTTGTAGAAGCTCTTTTGTATATCCAAGGACGTTCCTTGCTGTTCCTAGTTTTTCACCCAATAAGGATTCCCCGACCATCCCAATCGCTATTGCTTCCCCATGGGTGTAGGTGTAATTAGAAAGCGCCTCTAGGGCATGACCGATCGTATGACCATAGTTTAAGATAGCACGAAGCCCCTGCTCACGCTCATCCTTTGCTACCACATCGGCTTTGACTTGGCATCCCTTTGCAATCGCTTCAGCAATATACTCTGGGTGAAGATCGTTTAAAGGAGCGTGATGATCAAGCAACCACCTTGCAAAGGATTCATCGTAGATGAGAGCATGTTTTATGACTTCAGCAAATCCAGATATCACTTCTCTACGTGGCAAAGAGGTAAGTGTATCTGTGTCAAAGACCACCAGCGAGGGTTGGTGAAAAGCACCTATCATATTTTTTCCTAGGGGATGATTGATCCCTACCTTCCCACCTACACTACTATCATGGGCAAGAAGCGTTGTTGGTAGTTGGATATAAGGAAGCCCGCGCATATAGGAAGCAGCCAGAAAACCAGCAAGGTCTCCTGTAACGCCACCACCCAATGCAAGGATCGCTCCCTTGCGATCCAACCCTGCCTGAATACACTCCCCTGTCAACTTTTCTAAGGTAGCCGCTGACTTAGAATGCTCACCTGCGGAAAACGTCACACTACTAACCGTGTATCCCGCCTCTTCTAGGAAGCGAACCACCCTTTCCTGGTAGAGGGGGGATACAATGGAATCGGAGACGACCATCAGTCGCCCCCTCCCCTTCCAGCCAAGGTCATCAATGAAGCTAGGAAGCTGGTTAAACAACCCACTCCCAATATGAATCGGATAACCACCTTGGGGCAATTCTACGTAGATCGTTCTCATCTTAGAATCCCTTCACTTCCTGGTGCCGACGTTCCACCTCACGCAACAAATCCTCTGCCTTATCCGACGTAAATGTCTCAAGAAGCGCCTTAGCTACCTCCCAAGCAACTACGCTTTCCGCTACAACACTGGCAGCTGGCACCGCACAGTTATCAGAACGCTCAATACTTGCTGCAAAGGGTTCTTTGGAGTCGATATCTACACTTTGGAGAGGTTTGTATAGAGTAGGGATCGGTTTCATCACCCCTCGAACCACGATAGGTTCTCCATTAGTCATGCCCCCTTCAAAGCCACCTAAACGATTTGTTTTCCGGTAATAGCCTTGCTCCTCTGACCAAAGGATCTCATCATGAACCGCAGATCCCTTTCGCTCCCCTGCTTCAAAGCCAATCCCTACCTCTGCTCCCTTAAAGGCATTGATACTTACTATGGCTTGGGTGATCCGTGCATCCAGCTTCCGATCATAATGCACATAGCTCCCTAAACCAACCGGGACATTTTCTACAATGACTTCCACAACACCGCCTAAGCTATCTCCCTCTGCCTTCGCTGCATCAATTTCGCGAATCATCGCTTGTTCTGCTTCGGGATCAAGGCAACGTACCAAAGAAGCTTCGGATTTCTCACGAATCTCATCCAGTGTCAAGCGAGAAAGATCCAATCGCTCCGTCCCTACTGAACCGATCCGCACTACATGACCAGCTACCTTAATTCCACAATACTCCAGCAGTTGCTTAGCTACTGCCCCTACCGCCACACGCGCTGCGGTTTCCCTTGCACTGGAGCGTTCAAGAACGTCCCTCATATCCCGGTGGCCGTACTTAATCGCTCCATTCAAATCGGCATGACCTGGACGAGGTCGGGAAACCCGACGCTTATCTGCCTCATCTTGTTCCGGCTTTGGACTCATAATTTCTGTCCATTTTGCCCAATCCTTATTTTCAATAGCTAGAGCAACAGGAGCCCCTGTCGTCATACCAAAACGAATCCCCGAGAGGATCTGTACTTCATCGGATTCGATTTGCATCCGACGACCACGGCCATGCCCCTTTTGTCGACGTAACAGTTCTTCATCTACTTTTTCCTTTGAAAAAGGCACCCGGCTGGGTAAGCCTTCGATAATCATGGTTAGTTGGGGTCCATGGGATTCCCCTGCTGTTAAGTAACGCATCCTCGTATCGTCCTCCGTCTTTTCCCTTACTCGGGCTGATCTTTTCCGCATATCATACCATATGACCCATGCTGGAGGAAGAAATCCTTTTGTTTTTCTCTCCTTTCTGATTTGAAAAGATGGGATTTTTATTGATGGGTGGATTTCAGTTTGTATAACAAACTAGTTTATAATATAATATGAACACTTCTTTTTTATTTTTTACGCTTCTTTAGTTTAGTTTTATTATTGCATGCTTAACTAGCACGAAAAGGTTCAAATATATCCAATATAAAAACCCCGTAGCGAGGGGTTTTAACCTTTCTTTATGCTAAATAACATTTTCCAGTATCACTTCAATCTAATAGATCTGATATCTTTAGGCTTAACCCAAAGCTAACTCCAAGCATGTTTGCGTTGTCTTCACTAACTGCTCATCACCTTGCTCATATCCATACCGCAAGAGTGCCGCTGAGGCAAATATCGCTTTAAATTGAGCGATCTTCTTTGACTCCTCCTCCACCTCCCCATAATGAGCAAAGAAACATTCTCGCTCCTCTATCGGTAAAAAGCTATAGACGATAGATAGATCAAGAGCAGGATGTCCGATATGTATATCTCCCCAATCGATCACACCTGAGAGATACTCATCTTCGTCTACAAGGATATTACGGATATGTAGATCTCCATGAACTAACGCTAGATGATGATTCACTTGGATCGGTTGTAAGGAGAAAACATATTTGGTCAATGGAGCGGGGTCGCGTAAGAGGTCATTGTTCTTAAATTTTTCAAGATACTGCTGTAGAGTTGGTGCGTACTTGTTGATATCCATCCGAGCCATCATGTCATTGGGAACCCCTTTTTCACGCGCCCTTTCAATTGGGAAGGAATGCAACTTGCGTAAAAACTCAGCAAGTCGGAGGGTAGATTCCCTCCTCCCCTTTTTTAAAACGGGCCCTGGTGTTTGACCAGACACTAGAGAATAACCAATGAAGGGCCACGGGTAATCCCTTGTTGGTTGACCGTAAAATAATGGGCACGGCATTGCAATAGGAAGTAGATCCACCAGCTCAGGCAAAATCCTTCCCTCTGCTTCTAACAGTGGCACCGCTATCTTTCGTCGTGGAAAACGAAAAACATACTGATGATTTACTAAGTAAACCGTGTTATCATACCCCTCTCCAAGTCTCGATAACGTAAGTGGAGATAGGTGCGGAAACTGATCGATTATTAGCTCCCTCGCCTCTTTTTCATGCACTTCTCTTTCTGCTTTCCAAGGTTGCGTCATCCTTCAACCTCCTAGTTCCCTTAACACAAAAAAACCCCCACATAAGCAGGGATTTAGAACGCTGATCGAATTAATAGATCCACTCATCCACTTTTTTAGTATAGGAGCTCTGCTCTTCTTCTTTGAACCAGAGGGAAATTTCACGTTCTGCACTAGTAGCAGAATCTGAACCATGGATAATATTTTTACCCACAGTCACACCAAAGTCACCCCGAATGGTACCAGAAGCTGCTTCAGCAGGTTTGGTAGTACCCATCATTTGACGCGCAGTCTTAATGATGTTTTCACCTTCCCAAACCATTGCAAACACAGGGGATGAGGTGATGAAATCGACCAGCTCACCGAAAAAAGGACGCTCTTTGTGCTCTGCATAGTGCTCCTCTGCTAGGCTACGAGGAACAGTAAGCAACTTACCGCCCACCATTTTATATCCTTTTTTCTCAAAACGAGCCACAATCTCACCAATCAATCCGCGCTGTACGCCGTCTGGTTTTACCATGACAAATGTCTTTTCCACGAATCAAGCCTCCAAATTCCTATGTATGATCATATTGAAATCGTTTACGGAAAACCCATTTAAGATATTAACAAATTCCACGCATAAGTGCAAAATATTCCGCTTCCAGCTCCTTAAAAAGAGCGACCTCCTACAAATTCAGCAATCAGACGTAGGGAAGATCGCGCCTCTCCTTTAGGAAGTCCTTCTAAAATAGCAAGGGCTTTGTTTAAATAGCGTTCTGCCAAAGTCTGCGACCAGGCAATACCCTCGGATTGACGGACACGGGTAAGGATCTCATCCAAAGGACCCCTTTCATCCCCATCTTTTAAATAACGGATGATCTCTTCTCGATCCTCATTCGAACCGTTTTTGAGCATATAAATAACGGGCAAGGTCACATTCCCTTGGCGAAGATCGCTTCCAGCAGGCTTACCCAGTTCCTTTTCATCTCCTACGAGATCAAGAACATCATCTGTAATTTGAAAAGCCATCCCCACAAAATAACCATAAAGACGCAAACGGCGTACCGTTTCAGTATCCGCACCACTAACTAGGCCCCCTAGTTGACAACTTATTGCCATAAGAAGAGCTGTCTTCCGCTTGATGCGATGAAGATATGTCAACACGGTTTGTTGATGATTATTAAAATCTTTAATCTGTTCAATCTCACCTAGGCACATTTGCATGATTCCCTTTGATAGAACCTGATGGACCTTTGGATTTTCTATCGTTGCGGCAATGGTAAGCGCCCGCGCAAAAATATAATCTCCCGTATACATCGCCACACGGTTATCCCACTTGGCCTTAACCGTTTCTTGTCCTCGTCTGGTGGCAGCATCATCGATCACATCATCGTGAACAAGCGTTGCCATATGAATAAGTTCTAGGGGCACTGCAGCATATTTTAGGCGCTGTATATCATACTCGCCAAACTTTCCTGCAAGCAAGACAAAAACAGGCCGCATCCGTTTGCCCCCAGCTTCTAAGAGATGAACGGATGAGTGCTTTAGAGGATCATACTCCGATTGAACGGACTCCCCTAATTCCCGTTCAACCAGTCGAAGATCTTTGCGCAGATTTTTATAGATATCAGAAAGCTTCATACACTTCACCCTGGTTTATACAATTGAGCTACCGCTTATTCTTTAACAATGCCGATATGAAGAGCGGCAATTCCACCTGTAAACGGACGTACTTTTACTTCTTTGAAACAATGATCCTGTTCCATGATCTTAGCCAACTCTCGATAATCTGGGAATTGGAGTAAGGATTCGGGAAGCCATCGATATTGCTCATAACGATCCGCAAAAAACTTACCCAACCATGGTAGAATGCGTTGAAAATACAAGTAATAGACAAATCGAAAAGGAGGCCATATAGGCTTCGATAACTCTAACGAAACAACTTGTCCCCCAGGCTTCACCACTCGGGCCATTTCTTTGAGCACATGACGATAATCTGGGACATTACGCAAGGCAAATCCAATGGTCGCATGGTCAAAGTGGTTATCCGGAAAGGGAAGCTCCATGGCATTCCCATGAATCAGACTGACTTGACTCTCAAGTTCCACCTCTGTTACTTTTTTCTCCCCCACACTCAACATGTTTTGGGAGAAATCAAGCCCTACTATCTGACCTGTCTGCGAAGCTTTTGCAAGAGAGATCGTCCAGTCACAGGTTCCACAACAGACATCCAATGCCGTTTCCCCAGGTTGTACTTTCATCTCCCTCATCGCTACATTACGCCATGCTTTATGGCGACGAAAGCTCAACAAGGTATTCATGCGATCATAATCCTTGGCGATACTTTCAAAAACGCCGTGCACAAACTGTTCCTTCGATTCTTTCTTTCTTTTTTGCTCTATCACGAAATTCTTCACCCCTCCCTCACCATATATTCCTCTAGGCGATTGGGGAAGATATTACTATACTGTAGCACTTGGTACAGATCATGCCGCACTTCCAGTGGACGTACCTCTTTAATCAAGGAGAAGGTCTCCGCTGCCAATACTTCCACAAGGCCCTCAGGTAAGGATCGGACCCGTCCCAGCATCGGAGACGTTTCTTCAAGGAGAGAAAGTAATACTAAATGACTACCCAATCGAACCCATGGGTCTGAGCCCTGATCGTTCCCATAAAAAAAAGAAGCTAGTGCGGTAATTAAACCACCGTGGATCTGTTTAGATAGTTCTAACCAACAGGGCCAGGAAAATTCAGAGTTCTCGTTCATCGCATACCGTTCCATTTTGGCTTCGTTAACGTCGCAGATCGCCTTTGACAACGCAACAATGCCTTGGACCTCACCATGTTCAGCCAACTCACGATAATAGAGGCTACTAAAGTAATCACCTGTCAAAACTGCCAATTGACGAGCTCGCATACCGTCAGCAGACAACGCTCCTTCAGTTACTGATTCATGGACGTCCAAGCCCATCTGAAGGAGCGTTGCTGTTACACAATACCGATGGATACGCTCTGTTGGGAGTGTGCGGGTACGCAGCATAAGATGAAGCACCTGCACGAAGAAGAGGGGAACATCTTGTTTTCCTAGGTGTTTCTCTAAATATGAATATCGAGATTGACCCTGAATCTCTTCCACTATGCGGTTCAGATCGTCCTGTGTCGACGTCATGTTGCGCCTCCCATAAAAAGCAATCAAAATATGTGCAATCTTTCTCAGTATAACACATCTTCTAACTTCCAGCACAGCGGGAGTCAGCTCCCACCATGGTTAGTCACCCGAAACATCTCTGTCAGATATTGCGAAGCCATCGCGGAGGATGCTCTCTTCATCCCAGGATCACGTGCAAGATCTCCACGACTCGCCTTTAGTGAAAAGTTTTCTGATCGTCCTTCTACCTCCATGGTAAGCCTGTCCACATTGGACGTATCCACTAATAAGAAGCGGATAAGCGTTAACAGATCGCGATCCAGCTTCTTTCTTGCTTCAGAAGATGATAAAGACAGTGAAAGGTTTCCATTCTCCCATTCCACACGTTGTAGCCTCAATGTAGTAGACCGCTCGGATAGCAGATCCACTAAGTTGGTCTCCGTCAATCTAAGCGTGTTACCTGATCGAAAAGCAGGGACATCCCCTCGATTTTCTCCCTGTTCCTGTATCGCTGGAATCAGTGAGAGTAGAGAAATCACCATCACCGATAGAAAGATAGAGGCAAATAGACGACGGCCCAGATTCAACATAGGCACCCTCCTTGTCTCTCCTCATTTCATTGTATCGGTGATCTCGTTCATTCATTCCGCTCTAGCAGAAGATTTTCAATAAGCCTCAGCCTATTACAGATCTACCGCCGACTGAAAGCTCACTTAATCCTTATTCGTTTCTACAGTACCGAAGGGAGTGATGATCTCTGCATTGCCCCGCACCTTTACTGCCGAGGTATGTTCAGTAAACTGGACAACCATCACTTCTCCTTTGTCTAGCTTTTCAGAATGGTGAAATCGCGTATCTTTTCCTCGCGTTAAACCGATCACATTCACACCATTCTCCTGGGCCTTAACGATAAAATAATCTTCATTTGTTGAATTTGCCACGAAGAACCCTCCTTATATATACAATCTAATTTTCACCTCATGATGTCCCAAATATAAGGGCTTGTCAAACAAACCACCGAAGAAGCAAACGAAAAAAGCCCTCATTGAATGAGGACCTTTTACCGGTTGGTCGGGCTAGCCGGATTTGAACCGACGACCTCTTGCGCCCCATGCAAGCACGCTACCAAGCTGCGCCATAGCCCGAAAAACAAACTTATGTATTAGTGCAACCCTTTTTATTATATCCCTGAACCTCTCCCCTGTCAAGAATAATATCGTTAGTTTCCATTGCTATTTTTAAAGTGAGCAGATGATAACTAACTCTTTTATATTTAAACAAATCAAGCAATCCATCCTATGACGAAATTAAAAATGCAATGACCCCTAAAAGTAGATTCACTAACAAAGTGTGTCTACTTTTAGGGGTCAATTTCGTTCACCGTTAACAATAAAAGCCCTCATAAGACAAGGGTATTCATTCAGTTGGTCGGGCTAGCCGGATTTGAACCGACGACCTCTTGCGCCCCATGCAAGCGCGCTACCAAGCTGCGCCATAGCCCGGCGATCCCCCGAACACTTCACTTATCGAAGCGACAAATATTACTTTATCTCGGATTGTACAAAGTGTCAAGAGATTAGCCGGGTTGTTACCCTCTTTTTCCACCGATTCCGATTAAGCTAAAGGCTTCTGCTCGAACAGCTGGATCTTTTTCAAAAACACCCCGCACTGCAGAGGTAACGGTCATCGCTCCTGGTTTTTTCACGCCACGCATCGTCATACACATATGCTCCGCCTCCACAACGACAATCACTCCATGGGGCTCTAGGGTTTCCATAATGGAGTTGGCCAATGTGTAGCTGATTCTCTCTTGCAATTGTGGGCGACGGGCGATATCATCCACTGCTCGCGCAAGTTTAGATAATCCCGTTACACGACCACTCTTCGGAATATAGCCTACATGTGCACGACCATAGAAGGGAACTAAGTGATGTTCACACATGGAGAAAAAAGAGATATCCTTCACAAGAACTAATTCTTCATGATCTTCACTAAAAATCGTTCCAAAATGCTTCTTTGGATCCTCCCCTAAACCAGAAAACACTTCGGCATACATACGGGCTACGCGTGCGGGCGTGTCCAATAACCCTTCACGATCTGGATCTTCACCTACAGCTTCAAGGATCATTCGTACAGCTTGCTGAATTTTTTCGTGATCGACATTCATATCGAAGAAGCCTCCCATTCATGCCCTATATAATAAACAAAGGCCCCGTAGGGCCTGTGATCGAACCTTGATGCTCAGCCGACCAGCATTTGAAACGTAAGTGTTCTAGGGTGAGAACTATGTACCCAACCCTCATGTAGAGGTTAAGTGTTCACATCGTCCTTCAGCGCTTTTCCTGGTTTGAAAGCAGGAACTTTGCTGGCGGCGATTTGAATTTCTTCACCGGTCTGCGGGTTGCGGCCCTTACGAGCAGCACGCTCCCGAACTTCAAAGTTACCAAAACCAATGAGTTGAACTTTGTCACCGCTACGCAGTGCGTCTGTAATTGTGTTAAATACAGCATCCACCGCCTGGGTGGCATCTTTCTTGGTCAAGTTGGTCTTTTCAGCGACCTGTGCAATTAGTTCTGTTTTGTTCACAAGTGACCCTCCTCTCACGTTCATTCCTACAACAATGATGCACGGTTCGTCCGCATTCTATACATGCTTTGTCCGTGTTAAGGGACAAACCTATAGTAATACACAAAAGCGGGGAAATTCAAGTGTTTACGCGGTTTATCAGCCAAAAAAACAAAAAAGCACTCCAATGAGCGCTTTTTCAGGGCAAAAGGTGGCTTATAAAATGATCGCAATAAGCCCTCCGGATCCCTCATTGATGATTCTCTCTAAGGTCTCTTGCAATTTATATCGAGCGTTTTCTGGCATCATGGATAGTTTGGCTTGAATCCCCTCCCGTACGATGGAATGAAGGGAACGGCCAAAGATATCAGACTCCCAAATGGAGAGCGGATCTTGTTCAAATTCCCGCATGAGATAGTTGACTAGTTCCTCGGATTGCCGCTCTGAACCAATGATCGGCGCAAATTCAGAATTAACACCTACCCGGATCATATGAATCGAAGGTGCCGTTGCCTTAAGGCGAACACCAAAGCGAGGTCCCTGTTTAATCAGCTCGGGCTCATCCAGTGCCATCTCCTCTATGGTTGGGGCTGCGATACCATAACCTGTCGTACGCACCATCTGGAGCGCCTCAGCTACCTTATCGTACTCTCGTTTGGCATTGGAGAACTCCTGCATCAATTCTAAGAGGTGATCCTTCCCTCGAATAGATACCCCAACGACGTCGGTTAGAATCTGATCATAAAGCTCATCCGGAGCATAGAGATCAATCTCTGCAACGCCCTGCCCCATGTCCATACCAGAAAGACCTGCTCGATCGATAAAATCATATTCGGTAAATAAGCCAACCACTGCGTCCACATCACGCAAACGCCGGATATCCTTGACTGTTTCTCGGACGGAATTTTCAAACTCTCTTCTGAGCCAATGCTCCTCGTCCAGAATCATTACCCAACTAGGCAGGTTCACATTCACTTCATGAACGGGAAATTCATAGAGTACCTCTTTCAATACTGCATAGACATCCTCTTCCCCGATAGTGGCTACACTCATCGCAAGAACAGGGATATCGTACTTCTCAATAAGAGAATCCCTTAGGTATTGTGTATCTTCACTGTAGGGACGAGTGGAATTTAATACGAGGATGAAGGGCTTACCTACTTCCTTCATCTCCTCGATAATCCGCTCCTCCACTTCCTCGTATTCTTTACGAGGAATGTCGGTAATGGATCCATCGGTTGTTACAACGACACCTAATGTAGAATGCTCCTGGATCACTTTCCGTGTACCTATTTCGGCAGCCTCTTGGAAAGGAATGGGCTCATCATACCAGGGAGTATTGATCATCCGTGGACCTGCTTCATCCTCGTACCCACGTGCGCCATTAATAGCATATCCGACACAATCAACGAGTCGGACATTAATATCAATCCCTTCATTCACATGGAGCTGAACGGCTTGATTGGGAACAAACTTTGGCTCTATCGTTGTAATTGTTTTACCAGCACCGCTTTGGGGAAGCTCATCAGTCGCCCTCATGCGGTCGGCTTCCTCACTAATATTGGGGATCACCACTTGCTCCATAAATCGTTTAATAAATGTGGATTTTCCTGTGCGTACGGCACCGACGACGCCCAGGTAGATGTCTCCTCCCGTTCGCTCTGCAATATCTTTGAAGATATCAACCTTCTTCACGAAAACCCCTCCTTCAAATAGTCCGACTCCGCCTTTTCTCGTCGGTGCGAAAGCGAACCGCCTTCATCATACGCTTCCGTATATACTAGACACTATAAATATATGAGGGCGGAGGCTTATTATGATTCCACTTGAAACTTTCGTCTCCCAAGCTCCGACTCTACGGAATCCCTCCCAGTGGAAATGTCGCATCAACACTCCGTAAAACCTAACCCAGACAGCAATTGAAGAAATAGGACTTGACGTCATCCTCCTGTGAAGGTCTCAAGTTTCGGATAGACTTACTGCAGATTTCTGATTCTAGCGGAAGCCCGTACAGGACACCGTTGTCAGGAGTATATTCGTGATTAGGTATAAAAAGAAGCAGATTCCAAAATGGATTCTGCTTCTTTTTCTTATATGAGATTTAAACCTATATTTTCGCATTACATTTGCTTTAGTTGCGGAATGTAAAGATATGTAATTCCTACTTATTCAGGCTGGAATACAGGATCTTTGCCCTTGTTAATCATTTTTGGAGAATAGGCAGGTACAAAGAGAGAGTCCTTCCAAAGGAGCTCACGCAAATCCTTATGAATAGAAGGTTTCTTTTTTTCATTTTCCAAGGCTTGCATCACTTCTGAACGGTAGTCAATAAAGAGCTGACCTTTTTTATCAAGGATAATAGGAAGTTTGATCTGGCTATGGTAAGGACTTGGAATCAGCAATGGATCCGCATCAAGGGATTTGAAATCCAATGAATAAAAACCTCCTCCTTCTTTTTTACCAAAAGGAAGCTTTTTTTCTCGATCCTTGTAAGCGTTTACTTTCACCTGCAAATCCCGTATCTTATCCGTGACCCTCAGATCCATCACTCGAACCTTTGGACGCTTACCTGGATCCGCTATCACAAAGACGTAGCGACCACCCTTCTCAAAGGAGTTGCTAGGAGAATCCGCTAGATAACCCTTTAACTTATCAAAATCGATGAGGTATTTTTGATACAATGAAGGACCCTGAGCAGATTTAAGGGGCAAAACAGGGGTACCCTTCACATATTCATCAATCGCAGTTTGGACCTGTTGTACTTCCTGTGGCAAATTTTTTGCTGTTCGTTCATTAAATTCATCGGTACGTACACAGCCTGTCACCAATAGGAGAATCAATAGCAATCCTGCCACCCATATTCGTTGCTTCATCTCTCTGTCCCCCAGTCTTGATGCACTCATCTCTGGCTACAACAATGCTCTAATCCCAAACAAAAAAGCTGGGATGAGTAAAAGAAAAGCCGTAATCGATAAAACAACCCGAATCCAACCTTTGCTCAACTGACGCGTCCACACAATAGTGAAATTGGCCAATAACAACAAGACAATAGCAATAAACGACTCCATCATAAAGATTCACCTTCTTTTCCTTTCCATGTATCCTCAGTATAGCAAATCCACATCTGCCTACCAATCATAAGGGCGATTGTCCTAGATCGATGATGGGATATTAGCATAGGATAGGGAGACAACAGCCCGAAGGGGAGGATAAGTAATGAGTAGCCCCGTTAGGCAAAACCGCCAGTCGCCTACAAAACGCACCCGGGCAAACCGGCCAAAGAAAGTCCCTAAGTCCGTAAGATCTTCTCAGTCATCTAATCGTCCACCAAAGAAGTTAGAACCTGAGCGAAGCTCACCAGCTGGAAAGAAAGAAACTCCAACGTTTACTACACCCAACTTAGCCAATGTGATAAGCAGTTTCTACACCATTCGCTCTACTGTTCAACAATTAAGTGATTCTCTACAGCGGATGGAAAAAATCATGAGCAACGCTTATCAAATGTTTGAGATTGCAAACACCTTTATGGGCCGCCGTAATGCACCCGGACTATTTGGAGGCCCAAGACGTCGCCCTCGTCTGCGCCTGATCAAACCACCCGAAGAGGATGGAGAGATCCCACGACTCAATTTGCCAGATGAACTTCCTAGAGGCGGCGGCGGTTCCTTTGGCATCAGTCAAATATTCAAATTGATCCAATCTCCCATTGTGCAACAACTTCTTTCTGGTATGGCAAAAACATCGGAACAAGAATCCAAACAAAAGCAGGGGTAACGCGAAATCCGCGTTACCCCTGCTCTCTGATCCCCAGCCGTCCCGAGAGGTAACTGGTCCCTACTTCCCCCGGTCAAACTTATTTCCGACTGATGAATCAGAGCCTCTTACAGCGTATGATAACGCTCTTTTCCTTGCGACAATTCCGTTCTTTCAATAGCTGAGCTTAATCATCTCTTCCATCTCATCCGTCATGTCTCGCGCCATCAAATCCTCCACTGCACGGCGAGGATCTTTACCCTCAAAAAGAACCTTGCTCAGTTCCTCAGTAATCGGCATTTCAACCCCATGCTTCTGTGCAAGGCGGTAGGCTGCCTGTGTAGTTTTTACCCCTTCCACAACCATCCCCATCTGCTGTAGCATCTCATCAAGGCTATAACCCTGACTGAGCAGGTTTCCAGCGCGCCAATTACGGCTATGTTTGCTTGTGCAAGTCGCAACGAGATCTCCTACCCCAGATAGACCAGCAAATGTTATCGGCTTAGCATCCATCGCCATCCCTAAACGGGCCATCTCCGCTAACCCTCGGGTGATCAATGCCGCTTTTGCATTATCTCCAAATCCAAGTCCATCCGAGAGACCAGCTCCAAGAGCGATAATATTTTTTAATGAACCACCGATCTCTACCCCAATCACATCAGGGTGAGTATAGACGCGTAGCGTAGAGTTGTTCAACAAGGCTTGCGTCCGTTCTGCTGCCTCAGAATTTTCTGAAGCCACGACGACAGTCGTAGGTGAATGACAGATTACCTCCTCGGCGTGACTTGGCCCAGACAACACCGCAACTCGATTAGCCACACCCGATGGAAGCTCTTCCTGGAGTACTTCGGTGATTCTTTTTAATGATGAGAGTTCAAATCCTTTGGCCGCATGGGTCACTAGTGCCTCTGATGAAAGGTGGGGAGCTACTTCTCGAGCAACCTCTCGCACAGATTGGGAAGGAACCACCATAAGGATAAACTCCCTCCCGGTTACAGCCTCTACAAGAGAATGGGTCGCACAAAGCGCGCTTGGCAATTTGGCACCAGGTAGATACTTCGAGTTGGTACGGTGTAGGTTAATCTCCACAGCAGCATCTTCTCGCCGAGCCCAAAGCATCACGTCATGTCCATTCTCTGCAAGTACCGATGCTAAGACAGTTCCCCAACTCCCCGCTCCCAACACAGCCGTTTTCTGCAAGGTCATTCCCCTTCCTCCATCTCCCTACAAGATGATTCTTCCCCTCTTAGTTCTGGGGTTTAGAAGAGCTAACTTTACTCTCCGTACCCTTGGCTAGACGTTGGATGTTGGTCCAATGGCGGACAAAGGCCATCACTGTGATCAGCAGACTTAAGTAAATATAGGATGTAGGATAATCCAATACGGCAATCATCACAGGTAAACTCGCAGCAAAAATCAAGGAGCCCAGGGATACATAACGAGTCAAGATAACAGCAATGATCCCAATGACTCCTGAAATTAAGGTAGCAGTAAATGTTAGCAGAGCAGTAACCCCAATCGTTGTCGCAATTCCTTTTCCACCACGGAAGCCATGAAAAATCGGCCAATTATGGCCAAAGATAGCAGCTAAACCACATACCATCATGATCGTAGAGCCGGTACCCAACCAGTACGCTATCCCTACAGCGACCATCCCTTTTGATACATCAAGAATAAAAACAAGGATTGCAGGACCTTTGCCCACTACACGTAGCATGTTTGTGCTACCTGCGTTCCCGCTCCCCCGCTCCCGTATATCATAACCTTTAGTTAAACGAGTAATACAATAGCTAAAACTGATGGAACCCAACAGATAAGCAACTACAATTGCAATAATCGACATTCCAGTCATGGAGTCTCCTCTCTTCTCTCTATGACTTTAGTCTTTTCGACTACGTAACATGAGACGAATAGGTGTTCCTTCAAAGCCCAGGGCCTCTCGAAGTTGGTTTTCTAAATAGCGCACATAACTGAAGTGGACCAATTCTGGATCATTTGCAAAGATGACAATAGCAGGCGGTTTCACAGCCACTTGTGTTGCATAAAGAATTTTTACGCGCTTCCCCTTCACTGATGGGGGTGGCGTTGACACCGTTGCATCCTGAATCACCTGATTCAAGACCGATGTGGATACTCGGTGGGCATGAGTTTCAGCTACTTCCTTTACTTTAGGAAGTACTTGGTGGATGCGCTGACCGGTTTTCGCAGAAATAAACAATACCGGAGCATAAGACATAAACGCGAAGTGATCCTCTACTTCCATACGGAAACGCTTCATTGTCTTCTCATCTTTATCTACGGCATCCCACTTATTGACCACAAATACAACGGCCCGTCCTGCTTCATGGGCAATCCCTGCCACCTTTTTGTCCTGTTCTGCGATGCCACCTGCTCCATCAAGGACTATAATGACGACATCCGAGCGCTCAATCGCTCGTAAAGCCCGTAGCACACTGTATTTTTCCGTCGATTCGTACACTTTCCCACGCTTCCGCATTCCAGCAGTATCGACAATAACATAATCCTGCCCATGGGCACGTAAGGGGGTATCTACTGCGTCCCGTGTTGTTCCTGCGACAGGACTGACGATTACTCGCTCAGCTCCGAGTAATCGATTAACGAGGGAAGATTTACCCACATTGGGCCGTCCAATAACGGATACACGAATGGTGTCCTCATCATACTCAACCTCTTCACTCTCTGGTAAATGGGCCACAACTTCATCCAGAAGATCCCCACTTCCAGTTCCATGAAGGGAAGAAACAGCAATAACCGCTTCAAAGCCAAGCTCATAAAATTCATAGATGTCTTCATGGTGCTTAACATGATCCATCTTGTTAACCGCAAGGACTACCTTTTTATCCGCACGATGCAACATCAATCCCACTTCACGATCCGTAGCAGTCAGACCGTTACGACCATCCACCACAAAAATAATCACATCGGCTTCTTCGATAGCAAGCTCCGCCTGATGGCGAATATGTTCAATTACTTCATCTTGATCATCAAATTCCAAG
Organism: Marininema mesophilum; assembly: GCF_900106775.1. Taxonomy (GTDB): domain Bacteria; phylum Bacillota; class Bacilli; order Thermoactinomycetales; family DSM-45169; genus Marininema; species Marininema mesophilum. The sequence continues at coordinate 183,351 of NZ_FNNQ01000004.1, read as the reverse complement.
CCACCCGTATCAATTAGATGAAAAGATTGACCTGACCAATCCCCTTTACTGTAAATACGGTCCCGGGTAATCCCCGGCTTATCCTCAACAATCGCAATTCGTTCTCCTGCGATCCGGTTGAACAACGTTGACTTACCAACGTTTGGTCGACCAACAATCGCTACGACAGGCAAACTCATTCCTTCGTCCACTCCTCATCACTCATAAAAAGGCTTCTCGTCTAGATAATAACGAGATTTTCCATTGGTCCTACCAATTTATAGCCTATTGGACATTCCACTGCTTTCATTATTAAAGATTAGGTTGGTAATCACAAAGATTCAATCGCAAATATGATTCTACCACATCACACGCTTTGTTCCTATCACTGGATTCATCACCCCGTTTCCTATCAGGTTTACACGTGATAAACAATGAGCAATGTGTGCTCATTCAATTGATGAACCATCCCATCTAGAATTTTTTCCAAGGTAAATGCTGTATCTTGACGTTCCTTTGCTCCTGGAACGATAAAAACAGGGACTCCACCTGCTACTTGCCCTTCCTTCTCTGTAATCACAGCTAATATCTTATTATTACCATTGGACTCAGCCACTCTTTTTCCCTCCACGAAACATCTTTAGACCTTCAGTCGGGGTTCGAACAGCACTCTCCAATACAGGAACATTACGAATCACTTGTAAAACCTGCTCTGGTTCCTTCTCTTCGGGGAGACACAATATCCCGAGTCGACCATCCTCCATATCCCGTTTGGAAAGAGGAATAAGAGACGGCTCTCCTGTATCTCGAAAAACCCCTAATACCACGCTTAAATCATGCAAAATTGCCTGCCGCTGCCCTAAGTTAGCCAGGGTAATTCGGCTATCTTTACTTGCAGGACTAACCACAACCCCGATCCCTCTATTCATGATGCGTTTCCGATTATCCTCTAAACCAATGTTCATCAGGTAAATATCATCCACATAGAGACTAGGACCTTCCATCCGAAGCTTCCCCAATTCCACAGAAGTAATCTGGCCTAAGTATTTCCCAGAACGCAGGATCCCTGCCACCCCAATCAATGCCAAACCCAATAATACCCCTGCCCATAGATGGATCTCGATCACCGCTAACGAGCAAAGAAATGCGGCCATAATCACTGCATAATTTCTGCCTTCAAAGGCTAATGCAATCCCTTCAATATAAGAAGAGCCACGGGGAACCAATTCATCTTCCTCCAAATGGGCCAGTGTCTCTCGTTCCATATTGCGTACTTCACGAAATTGTTGCGCTGCCAACGCGAGGAAAGTAACCGCAGTATACTGTTTCTCAATCAATGCAGGCACCGCGACTGCCCCCATCCCCGCCGCGATAAACCCCAAAGAGATATGAATGAGTTGCCCGTGGAGATACGTAGGATACTGTCTATAATCCGTACGGAGCATACGTAAGCGGACAATAACACCAACCACTACCCCGACGATGATAGCTCCTGTATACGAATTAAGCAAAGAAAACCAATGCTCCATCTCTAATCACTCTCCTTCCTCGGTGCTTCTGTGTAGACGATTTGCCACCCATTGCTTCACGCAGTGAAAAATAACCCATCCCGTTAAGCCACACCAAAGAAAGTCTCTTATCACACCACTCCCAAACTGGAGTGGGCTCATCTTCCCCCAGTGATATAGTAGGCCCATCGCATCTCCGAGCAAGATACCACCAGTCCAGCCCGCGACTCGTTCATTTAAGCTTGAAGCCCCTGTCATCATGACACTTGCCAACAAAATCCCCGCAACAACTGACCATACAAGTTGTTCGTTTGCAGGAAAGGACCAGAGACACTCCTCTATCAAAAAAAAGAGCGACCCTATAAAGATTAGTACCGAACTTGTAGCTAATCGCTGCATCCCCTTTTTTTTCATCAACAAATGAATTACGAAGGGGACTAATAATAACACACCTACATGTACCTCCAATGAAGGGGTGATGGCCCATATCGTACCTGTAAAGGCGATTTGCAATAACAAGCCATAAAAGACCCCCCGTCTACTCAACTGAAGCTCTTGTTCCAAGCCAGCAAACCATCCCGTTCTAAACAATACAGCTAAAGAACTCATACAGATTAATGCCAAGCTTCCGTGTGTCATTTCTCCCCCTCCTTCCATTCATTCTGTAGTATGTCTTTTACACACCCGCTTTACAAAAAAAGACCTAACGATGGCCACCATAAAAAAAGGGATGTGTACTGGAATCCTCCCACAGTAATCGAGGATTCCAGTACACATCCCGCCAATACCACATACGTTCCAAACCTATTTAAACGATTGAAGCCCGGTGATCACCGGGCTTCAATCGTTTAACCATCATATGTGGCTTCTTTTATTCATGGATCTTCCCAGACCAATCAGGGATTATTTCAAACGGCGCAATTTATCGCCGAATACGTCTCCCAAAGTAACGTTCATGCCGTTGTTATTATCTAGATTTTCGAGCTCCTGTCGATCTGCTTCTTGTTCAGCTTCCTTGATTGAGAGGCTGATCCGCTTTTGTTCAGGTTGCATATCCAGAATTTTCACTTGTACTTCTTGACCTTCTTCAAGCACCTCATTAGGAGAAGCAATATGGCGACGAGAAATCTGGGAGATATGAACCAGACCCTCTACTCCACTGTGCACTTCAACAAATGCACCGAAGGAGACAAGACGTTTAACCTTTCCTTTGACAATAGCACCTGTTTTAAGAACTTCAGATACTTGATCCCATGGACCTGCCAAAGTTTCTTTAATAGAAAGGCTAATACGCTCTTTCTCTTTATCCACTTTCAATACTTTAACTTTTACTTTATCTCCCTCAGTCAATGCTTCGGAAGGATGTTCCACACGGGTCCAAGCTAGTTCAGAAACATGAACTAAACCGTCCACGCCACCGATATCTACAAAAGCACCAAAATCAGTGATGCGTTGTACAGTACCCTCTATCACTTGACCTGTTTCAAGGCTGTCAAGGGTTTCATCCTTTTTGCGATCCAACTCTTCATCGAGTACTGCTTTACGGGAGAGGATCAGTTTGTTTTTAGCAGGATCAATCTCAACCACCTTCAAGGTAAGAGTACGCCCTTTATAATCTGAGAAATCTTCTACAAAATGACGCTCTACCAAAGAGGCAGGAATAAAGCCACGCACACCTAAATCAACAACTAGACCACCTTTAACGACATCCGCTACTTCTGCTTCTAGCGTGTTGCCGTTTTCAAATTTCTCTTGAAGTTGATCCCATGCGCGGTCAGCATCTACTGCTTTTTTGGAAAGAACGAGCTTATCTTCTTCATCGTTGAGGCGTAGGACTTTCACTTCCACTTCATCCCCTTCAGAAAGGGCGTCGGACGCTTTGTCCACGTGCAGGCTGGACAGTTCCGAGATCGGGATGACACCGTCGAATTTGTAGTTGACATCAACCAAGACCTGATTGTCTTCTACTTTCGTCACTTTACCTTTGACGATATCACCGCGGTTCAGCGAAGTTACTTCTGCCATTTCCGATTTCATTTCTTCCACCATGACGACAACCTCCTCGTTTACCTGCGTACTAATCAACACTATCTATAACTAGAACAAATGAAATTAAGAAAATCAAGTCTTAATTTCATTAATCCTATCTAAGTATCCTCCTGCTAGGCGTCAAGACCCTCAGGATGGTGAAAAACCATGGTAAACTTGTTGAAATACCCCTGTTTGATGAGTTACTTAGAATGACTCTTCGATAGCAAAGTAGCGATTTCATTCATGGTATGCTCCATCGCTGCCTCTACTGACTCTGTGTTTATTCCTTTCTCTCGATAAGGGGTTAGATCAATTGGTTCGCCGAAGACTATCTTCACTCGTCGAAATATTCGGTAAGGACCCGTAATCGCACCGGGAACAATGACTGCGTCAGAACGTAAAGTGATAAACGCTGCTCCAGTATGCCCTTTCCCTAATTGTCCCGTTTTAGAACGGGTCCCTTCAGGAAAGATACCCAGTACTCGCCCTTCCTTAAGTAGCTCCAGGGATTTTTTTAGCGCCCCTCTATCACCTGATCCACGACTGATAGGATAAGCACCGAGACTTGGAAGTAGTCGCCCTAACAAAGGAATCGAAAATAATTCCTTCTTTGCCATAAAATGAACCTTCCGGGATACCGAGCTCCCCAATAAAGGGGGGTCCAAGTTGTTAATATGATTGCAACAAATAACAACGGGCCCTTCAACTGGAATGTTCCCAGCTCCTTCAATTTCCCACCGAAAAAAAAGACGAAAAAATGTTCGACAAATCGATCGGCCTATATGATACATAGTCTACTCCCCACTGCCCACATTGGTTCGGCAATACTGTAAAATCCGCCCAATTACGTCATTAATCGAAAGGCCAGTGGTATCTAGGTGGATCGCGTCCTCAGCCGGTCTCAAGGGAGAGTGTTCACGGTTTTTATCTTTCTCATCCCGTAAACCAATCTCTTTTTTCAATTGCTCCAAATCCACTTTAAAGCCACGGCGGACCATCTCTTGATACCGTCTACGAGCTCTCTCCTCAATGGAAGCGGTAAGAAATATTTTCACCTCGGCGTCTGGTAACACATGGGTACCGATGTCTCGGCCATCCATGACCACTCCACCTCTACGCCCCATCTCCCGTTGTTTATCTACGAGAACCTCACGAACTTTACTCTGACCTGCAATTGTTGAAACATTTGATGTCACCTCTGGAGAACGAATCTCCTCAGATACGGTTGTACCATCCACCCAGACATCGCTTCCCTTCACATCCATAGAGAGACGAAGGTCTGTATTTTTCGCCATTTGGGTGATGGCATCCTCATGAGTGAGATCCACTCCATTGGTAAGAGCTTTCCAGGTGATTGCACGGTACATGGCACCTGTGTCTACATAAGTAAGACCCAATTGCTTCGCCACCTGACGAGCTACTGTACTTTTGCCGGCGCCCGCCGGACCATCGATTGCTACAGATAATTGCTTCATCTACAAAGGTCCTCCTACAGCCGGATAAAATACATCGAGCAGGCGTTGCCTGCTCGATGGTGGATGAAGAATATTGGTTTCATCGCGCGTATCAAGGTTGAGCTCCCTGATGGAAAACTCCGGCCAGCAACAACCGCGAATATGACTGGATTCGCTATGTATTCCATTGTATCAATTCGTCCTTAGAATACCATAACGAACCCCTTCTTGCAATCATTACAACTCAATTAACTGGCTTCAATCGACCTTCACTCAAAAAAAAGTTTGGGCCTTTTTTAGGCCCAAACTTTTTCCATCAAAGCTCTTTCATTGTACCATTCTCTTTTATTTTCTCGACATACTCTTCATCGCCGCTCTTTGCATTAATGAAGACACGGTATCTAATTTTGTCCAGCTGCCCCATAAATTCATAGCAGAGCACTTCGCCACCTTGATCCCCGTAAATCACCGCTGTACGGACCTTTTGCACCTTTAAGTGGGTATTAACGCTTTTGCGTGCCTGCGCTTGGGTTAGAGTTGGTTTTGTTTTAAAGGTAGCTAGGTGATTAAACACATATTGATCTGCACGGAATCCGGTGATTTCTCCATTATCCATGGCAACCTTTACCGATACCGATTCAGGATAAAACAACGTTCCATTTGCATTGCGTACAAAGGTGAAAACGGCGAAGTTCCCTGATTGACCGTAGGAGATAAGCTCCATTTGGGGATAACCTAAACGATCTAGAAATGAAACCGCTTCACCTTGTGCATTCTGGGGGGAAAGTTTTCGTTGGTTCACCTGGCGATCATAGTCCATCCAAAGTACATATCCCCCCTTTTGCGTAAGGTCTCCAGTGACCTGCTTCCCATTCTTTTCTTGTAGGCGAATACTATAGACAGGGTAATTACCATTGTTTGATTTACTTACTTTGATTCCTTGAATATTTGGCCGCTCCAGGATATCTGCGATCTTTTCTTTTACCTCGGTAGGAGTCACTGTTTCTCCTTTAATGCGCGCATACAATTTACGCTGGTCTTGCTCTGGATTTTTTACTGCTGGGCCTAGATCCACTTCGGAGAAGCCCTCGGATAATTTATCCACCTTCTTGAATCCAGAAATTAAATCGTTTCCTTTGCCATCCTGGTTTTTTTCAGAAAAAGCACGTTCTACATCCATCCATTGAAGGTTATTGTTGAGCGCTTTATTTTGTACAGTTTTGAGATCTCCTTGAACGGTATTCGTGTTTTGATACAAACTATTTAACGTTGCGTATTCTTTTTGCGTTAAGGGTTTTTTATTAAGATCACGCACCCCTGTTCTATAAGCAAAGGTACCTAGTCTTCCGAGAAACTTCTCTGTTTTATCCGTAGGCATCTGGGATAGGGGAAGTTGACTTAAATCTCGCTGTGCCGCATAGCAGAGCCTCCAAACATTGCTCAACGAAGTGGAAAGCTGCTTTTGAGAATTAAGTGCACGCGTTTTTCCCAATTCGTCTTGTAGCTTATCAACATGGAAGTTTAGATCATGAAAAGCCCGTTGATACTGGTTCTCTGACTGAACAAGTAGTTTCCTTTTATCTTGGTTCACCTGATAACCCCACACACCGAGCCCAATCGCCACTACTAACGCGATGGGAAGGAGGACGGCAGCTATTCGTCTGTACGTCACGACAGAACCACTCCTTTAAGTTGCAAGAAGACGGCTGATCGAGAATGATCCTCTCATCTTCCCTTTAGAATTCTTACCGATAGTCTGACCTGCTTCACGTCCTTTATGCAAAAAAAGAAAGTGCCGGGTTGGCCACCTTCTTTTCATAACTTTTCACTAACAATCTCAAAATCCATCAGGTTGTCGCAGAGACATTGATTAAAGCCTGTCTCTACTCGCCCTTTCTTCTCTCGTCCCTTTAAGGTAAACCGTTCTCCGCATTGATTGCACCGAATTCGCACCAGATAACTACTCTCCTCCAAACTGTTCATCCTTCCCTCATAAACTCTCACTCCTCATTATTGTCTGACTCGACCTGATTTAGTCTAGCTTCCGTGCACCTAACCTTTACTTTGGGGTAATATAAAAAGATAACCCTCTTCGAAAGGAAGAAACGTCCTCGAGACGGCACGCTATGAAGCAAATCGTAATTATCACCACTGGGGGGACTATCGCCATGGCCGCAGATGAATCAAGCGGCTCTGTCCTCCCTAAGGGATCAGACACCCTAAAAGAGGTGCTCCCTTTAATGGAACGGTATGCCCAGGTTACAATGGAGCATCTCCTTGATCTACCGAGCCCTCATATGACTCCTCTGGATATGCATACAATCAGTTTACGAGTAACTGAACTCCTCTCTTCCCCGGAGGTTGATGGGATCGTCATTACGCATGGTACAGATACCCTGGAAGAAACCGCTTATTATCTGGACCTTATCGTTCCTAGCGAAAAGCCTATTGTCCTAACAGGAGCCATGCGTAGTCAAGATGAACTGGGAGCAGATGGCCCTCCGAATCTCGTCCATGCTGTTCGAACCGCCGCCCATAATCGCTCTCGTAATCGCGGAGTACTGGTTGTATTCAATGATGAGATCCATGCAGCAAGCCAGGTGACCAAGACTCACACTAGTAATTTAGCCACCTTTCGTTCCCCTTCCCAAGGACCCATCGGCACCGTGACCAAACGAGATATCCTATACCACCGATCCACTGACAGGTATCCTCTTTTCCCACAAAAAAAACCCGCATGCCGCGTTGAGTTAATCAAAGCGACTGCAGGTTCTGATGACCTCTTAATCCGTGCTTCTCTTGCATCAGGAGTAGATGGATTCATTATCGAAGCTTTTGGAGCAGGTAATTTGCCACCGGCAATGTTACCTGGTTTGAAGGAAGCGTTAGCGCGAAAAATTCCCGTTGTTCTCGTCTCCCGGTGTTATAACGGATTTGTTGAGGACACCTATGGGTATGAAGGAGGAGGTAGTCAGTTAAAAAAGATGGGTCTCATCTTCTCCAATGGATTAAACGGACAAAAAGCTCGAATTCATCTCTTGGCTGCCCTCCAAAAAAGCCGAGATCCTGAAGAGTTACACCTTCTATTCCAACGTTCTCTTCACGATTAACTACTATGTGTCGCCGCCCCCTGACCTAGGTGGGCGGCGATTTTTTGTCCATGAAAGCGACCATTTTCAATAAAAATCGAGTTGGCATTGGACCCTGCTGCGATCACTCCTGCAATGAAAAGGCCTGGTACCTCTGTCTGCATTGTTTCAGGATCATGGATGGGTGCCCCTGTTTCATCATCTACCTGTACACCCAACGTTGTCAGCATATCGGTATTGGGATGGTAGCCTGTCATCGCAAAAACTGTATCATTTTTAACAGTAAAGAGCTTACCTTCTTGATCCAGAACCACTTCACCCTCACGAATCTCAATCAGGTTGGTATTCCAGTACATGGATATCCAACCCTTTTTAAGCGCGCTTTCAATCACTGGTCGTACCCAAGGCTTTACACTATCAGTAAAAGCTCCTTGGCGATATACCATCGATACGCGGGCACCTGCCTGGTGTAAGTCCATCGCTGCATCTACTGCAGAGTTTTTCCCACCCACGACGATGACGTCTAATCCTGCATAAGGATGACATTCCTTATAGTAATGACTTACCTTGGGCAGGTCTTCACCTGGGATGCCTAGGTAATTGGGATTATCATAATAACCTGTTGCCATCACAAGATTAGGTGTTTGATAGGAATGTTCCTGTCCATTTCGCACCGTATGAACAGTAAACAAATCTCCTTCACGAGTCACATGCTTTACTTCTTCGTAGGTATGAACATCCAAATCCGCCGCTTTTATAACCGCTCGATAATATTTTAATGCTTCTCCACGCATCGGCTTCTCCCCAGCGGTAATAAAAGGTAGCCCCCCCACTTCCAATAGTTCTGGTGTGCTAAAAAACTGCATAAATGACGGATAGCCGTAAATTGAGTTGACGACACAGCCTTTGTCGATAACAAGGGGATTCAGCCCCTGTTGTTTCGCTTCAATCGCTGTGGATAATCCACAGGGGCCTGCTCCGATAATGATCAGGTCATGCGTAATAGTCACGTTTTACTCCTCCTCAGATTAATCTTTTATGGGAAAAGAACAGAAAGACACCCTAACAATTGCAGGGTGTCCATTTATCCAGCTTGATCCCCGCTGTCCCCTTTAGCATGGGCAGAGACACAAACTTCATCCGGCCAAATACAAATGATTCGCTGGTTTATTATTAATATTATACCCAACCACGGAAACGAGAAGCTTCCGCCATTTTACGTACACCAACCATATAGGCTGCTAATCGCATATCCACTCTACGGGTCTGGGATGTACGGTACACATTTTCGAAAGATTTTACCATAATCTCTTCAAGTTTGGCTTCCACTTCTTCTTCAGACCAGTAATATCCTTGGTTATTCTGAACCCACTCAAAGTAGGAAACCGTCACACCACCCGCACTAGCTAGTACATCGGGTACCAATAGTACCTCCCGCTCCGATAAAATCCGAGTAGCATCGAGTGTCGTGGGCCCATTAGCTGCCTCCACCACGATCTTTGCCTTAATCTTATGGGCATTAGCCGCTGTGATCTGGTTCTCTACTGCAGCAGGAACTAGAATATCGCAATCTAATTCCAGTAATTCCTGATTGGAAATCGTCTCTTTAAAGAGGTTGGTCACTGTTCCAAAGGAATCACGACGATCCAACAAATAATCGATATCCAGCCCTTCATCATTATGGAGTGCTCCGTAGGCATCTGATATACCAATCACCTTGGCGCCAGAGTCGTTCATAAACTTCGCTAAAAAGCTACCCGCATTACCAAAGCCCTGAACAATCACTCGTGCCCCTTTTAAGGCGATTCCGCATTTTTTTGCAGCTTCACGCACCATCAGGGTAACCCCTTTGGCGGTAGCTGTCTCGCGTCCACGAGAGCCACCGAGAACCAGTGGTTTACCGGTAATGAATCCAGGAGAATCAAATTCACGAATCCGGCTGTATTCATCCATCATCCAAGCCATGATTTGTGAGTTCGTAAATACATCAGGAGCTGGGATATCCTTAGTCGGCCCTACAATTTGACTAATCGCCCGTACATAGCCCCTTGAAAGCCTCTCCAATTCACGGAAAGACATCTGACGTGGATCACAAATAATTCCACCCTTTCCGCCTCCATAAGGGAGATCGACGATACCCGCTTTCAAGCTCATCCAAATTGAAAGCGCCTTTACTTCACTCTCCGTCACATCGGGATGAAAGCGAACTCCACCCTTCGTCGGACCTACCGCGTCATTATGTTGTGCCCGATATCCGGTGAATACCTTCACCGTTCCGTCATCCATGCGAATGGGAATCCTCACATGCATCACACGAAGAGGTTCCTTCAAAAGCTCAAATACCTGTTCTGGGTATCCCAATTTATCAAGCGCTTTTTTAATCACTGTTTGGGTAGAAACCAGAACGTCCAAGTTTTCCCCAGTCTTTTCTCGGCTGGAATCATCGGACTGTTGTGCCATTCCTGACCACCTCAAAAAAGTTAGTTCCCAATAAATCCATCAATCAGTATACACCACCCGGCAATAAGAGAACACCCATTTTCGACTCTTGTTGCAAACAATTACATAATCCTTGCCTATGATGACACAGAAGCCAAAGAAAAATTTTATCGGACGTTCATGTATAAAAAGCATACCCTCGATGCTTTCATTATAATAATTAAAAAGATCGCGCCTGTCTGACGCGATCCCTCTTATACCATTAGGAGAACCAATGGAGAATTCCTTGGATCCCATCCTTCTCCCAAATTATTTTTCCGTATTCCTCTAATACATGTTCAGTCACGGTAGACGCTTCACCATATTCGCTTAATATAGCAATCCCCTGTTGAAGCGTCTTCAGTTCCATCTCCGTGTCGAGAACCAGGAAATAGCGGTCGCGATAGGCATAAACCCGTCCGCCCTCCGGAATCAGGGTTGAAATACTTTTGGCTGCCTGGACGAGATCTTCAAAGTCGTTGAACTGGAAAGTTACCTGGTCGCTCTCTTCTAACGTCACTTCCAGTTCATACATTTCATCCCCATCCAGTTCTTCTAGATCCGAGGCACTTGGGGTGCGTCCTCGGGTGACAACGACCACCATTCCCTGAGCAGGAAGGGCAAAAACTTCCACCGCGACGGGACCAGATATTTCAAACCGTAGTTCTTCATAAGCTTGATCCATCATATCGTTAAAAAGTTCATGAACCTTTGGAATGTCCCGCCACATATCTTCTTTCTCGATGCCCCGTTCCATCAGATCATCCAGGGACAGAAAGAAGCGGATCTTATCTCTGCTGAGTCGCTCGACACGCATGGTTTACCCTCCCTCGCTGGAGACCCGCACATTACAGCGTATGAGGGTACAAGCAGAATCGTTACGCAACCGGGTCTCCTTTTTTCTTTATTTTCTAGTCCAATCATACACGATGTACTTGTCCTTTGCATCCGTCACCTCAATGAAGTCAATTAAATAAAAAAGAAGCCCGTGAGCCTATGTGCGGCCGGGTCTCTTTCCACTTCCGAGGTGGAAACGGTGGTAGCGGCAGAGGGTCTCGAACCCCCAACCTCACGGGTATGAACCGTACGCTCTAACCAGTTGAGCTACGCCGCCTCGTGGCGGAGAGGGAGGGATTCGAACCCTCGAGACGGAGGTAACCGCCTACACGATTTCCAATCGTGCTCCTTCGGCCAGCTCGGACACCTCTCCATTTAAAGATACTTATTTATAATAAAGGATTTAATCATTCATTGTCAAGCAGATTCTCTTTCAATGACGCCTTGTTCTTTTTCCAGCCACTTCTTTGAATCACTCGTTTCAACCGTATATAATTCCACACCTCTCTTAGCAACCAAAAAAAGATGACGTACCTCCCCATCCAATTCCATTTGTAAAAGAGAAATATTAGAGAGCCTCCAGCTATCAAGCCCGGCCACAGATTTTTACGACGAAGGGGGTCCAACATTGGGAGTGGGAATTCAAGATAACGTGTGACTCCCCGTACAACAACACGGGAACCTAGAAAAGCTCCACAGCACAAAAAAAGGAAAGCTGACAAAGATTCAAATGAGAGAATTCGCCACCAATTCCAGGATGAGCTCCCTTCAACCCATTCAGTTACCCACATGACTGATAAAAAGGAAAACCCCCATGCTCCCAAAGCCTGCCACCACAGTTTTGCCAACTTTGCCATCCTAGCACTCCCTTCTCCACTTACTATAACCTATTTTTATGAATCCGCTTTCACTCCACTCTTTCCTAAAAAATAGGCGGACACCTTCCCTTCATACCAATAAACTAAAAGAAAAGAACTGTGAGGAATGCTTGCACAAAGTAACAAACCCGTCTACAATGAGGATTGGAAAAGGGCTTTGTTATCGGATTTTTTAACGGGGAAGGGGAATTATTAATCATGCGTACTTGGGTGGATAAAGATACCTGCATCGCATGCGGTGCTTGTGGTGCTTGCGCGCCGGATGTTTATGACTATGATGAGGATGGCATCGCATATGTGATCCTTGATGATAATGCTGGTACGGCCATTGTACCAGAGGAGTTCCACGATGACGTCCAAGATGCGATGGAAGGATGTCCGACGGATTCCATCAAAGTTGAAGATTAAGCCAAAGGGATACGCCTTTACGATAAAAAAACTGCCATCCGAAATCGGATGGCAGTTATTACGCTTATTTCGGGCGTACATCCTCCTCATCGAGATGTAAACTTACTTCGGCCATTCCACCCTCTACATTGATTACTTGAGGATACCCCTGCTGATGAAGAAAATGAGCTGCGTGGGCACTCCGTACTCCATGGGCGCACAGGACATAAATCTCTTTCTTCTGATCCAAGCGGTCCAGATTATACGGCAAGGTATGTAAAGGGATTAATAACGCTTCCTCTAATCGATATATCTCCCACTCCCGTTCTTCACGAACATCTAACAAGAGTGCTTGCTCCAGCTCTCTTAATTGATACTTCTTTGCAAACCTCTTGGCTTCAATAAAGTGCTCTTCCTTGCCCATTGTTCATCCCACCGATCTATTCATCTTCTACCCATTGTACCATGCTAGAAAGGTTGCAACATTGATTCCTTCCCCAAAAGGGACTACAATAAGATTTGGAAAAGCCCTTAGGCTTCATACATATGCCCTTAAAGGAGGTACCTCCATGTCTCAGAACAAACTGACCGTGGATGCATTTATCGAAATCCCTACTGGGAGTCAAAACAAATATGAGTATGACAAAGAAAACGGTGTCTTCCGCCTAGATCGTGTCCTCTTCTCTCCCATGCATTACCCAACTGAGTACGGCTATCTTGAGAACACCCTCGCTGAAGATGGTGATCCACTCGATATTCTCGTATTGGCCACCTTCCCAACCTTCCCAGGTTGTGTGATCGAATCCCGTGTTATTGGTGTCCTCCTGATGTCCGATGACAAGGGCAACGACGAGAAACTACTCGCTGTCCCAACAGAAGATCCTCGTTGGACGGGTATAGAAAGCCTTGATGATGTAGCTCCACACATCCTCAAAGAGATCGAACACTTCTTCCGGGTATACAAAGACCTAGAAAACAAGGAGACCAACATTATCGGTTGGAGAGGCGTCGATGAAGCCGCCCGTCTCTATGAAGAAAGCCTTGCCCGCTATAAGGGGTAAGTAATTGGATGCAAGAAAAAAGAACCTGTTTCCCCTTTATTAAAAGGAACAGGTTCTTTTTTTATGCTTCATCGCAAAGGTCGCAAGGAAATGAGTTAGTTTTTAAGGTTTATATACCTTTTTGGTATTCCCTTCATAAATAACAACCGATTTTGCTTGGATGGTTTCGTTGTTGTATTGAAAGGCTTTATTTGAAAAATTGGATACGACTCTTAAATTTCTTCCAAACTCCGTAGATTGCACAAGGCGATCCTTTGAAAGAATCTTAAATCCTGTCATCGGCTTTTTAATCGCCTTGCGGTTAAAAAGGGACCATTCTTTTACATGGGTAATGATCTTATTTTTATCTTCATCCCATTTTTGCTTATTCAAATTGTACAGCGGTGGTACATTATACAAAAACTCATATTGCATTCGATTTTTAATTTCATTTTTGATTTTCAAACTTCCCCATTCCCAATGATGGGTTGTGACCATCGAATCATTATATACCAATTTATAGAGAGGCAAAGAATAGGTTGGATCAAGATAGATGCGTTTATATAAATTTTTGATTGGAACCTGTTTCCCGTTACTATCAGGAATTTTCCCATCTTCGGCCCAATAACCTCCGACGTAATAGGGACTCTGTTTATTTTTTCTCATGTCCGGGTCTCCCCAAGCAATGACAGGAGTTTCTAAACCATGAGCATAAGCAATATCTTTACTTGCAAAGTCGTTCCCTTGTTCTGAACCGACTACCATCTGCTTTTCTTTCGCAATATAAGCCATTCTTTTTAGTCTTGCCTTCATGTCTTGTTCTTGTGTTGTAATATGTTTTGGAGAATAGTCATCTGGACTTGAGTCAATAAGTGAGACAGTAAAAAGTTAAGTCTAAACGGTAGCTTCTTGAAAAACTGCTCTTCAAAGGCTTGTGGAGTTTGGTAGTTTAATTGACTGTGAACACGCTGACGATTGTACCAGCCCTCAATAAATTGAAAGAGGGCGACTCTTGCTTCTTCAAAGGTCTGGTAGCGACGATGGTGGACTTCCTCTTTCTTTAAAATCGCATGAAAAGATTCGATGCAGGCGTTATCGTAAGGACAACCTTTTCGGCTGAAAGACTGCTTGATTTGCTGGCGTTCAAGGAAAGACGCTAGTTCTTCGCTGGTATATTGCGAACCAAGGTCAGAGTGGAGGATGAGACCCGGGCTCTTAGACTGATCGTGGAGGGCATGCTGAACAGCCCTCATCACAAGCGCTGTTGTCATCGTTCGTGAGAAGGAATAGCCAATGATCTTTTTAGAGTGTAGATCCATTACCGAGGCGAGATAGCACCAACCGTCTCTTCGTGTTGGGATATACGTGATATCGGAGACCCATTTTTGATTCAAGGCAGTGGTTGTAAAATCCCGTTGTAAGAGATTCTCCCGTTCTTTTGTAGGGGAAGTCCCTTTGCGAAAAGGACGAAACTTCTTGTACGTGATGGAGGCAATTCCTAGTCTTCGCATGAGACGTTGAACCCGCTTGATACTCACACCGATCCCTCTCAGATAAAGAGTATTCCACCTTTGGAGGGATCTGGCATACGTTTTCCGTATAATGATCCCATCTGCTTCAAGCTCACGGAGCTGCTGGGTTAGCAAACGTTGAGGGATGTTAGGCATAAGCTTCTTTAATTCATGTGTTCTCTTTTTGGTTTCTCTCAAATGACAGAGAATGATCATCTTCCATTTCCCCCCTATAACATCTAGAGCGGCTTCAACTGGAAGAGAAATGAAAGTGCGTACTTTTCAAGAGGAGATGAGTTCATAATCGAAAGTGTTCTCTTCGAATGTACAGACCACATCGCGTCTTGTGATTCAAGAGTTCACGAGGGTACTTTTAAGTACCTATATGACTTTTAAGTAACTACGATACTTTAAAGTGCGTTATTACATTTATTTAATATACACTTCATAATGATGTGTACAAGGAATTGGGGTTGGCGCCAACTGTTTCTGAAACTTAAACTTATTTATATTTAAGGAGGAATTTCTAAATGAGTTCCCATGCAACGACAATAGATACCTCAAACTCAAAAGGAGTCACTCCAGCCTTATTAGCACTTGCAATCAGTGCCTTTGGAATTGGAACGACAGAGTTTGTTCCAGTCGGATTATTATCATCGATCGCGGATGATCTATCGATTTCAATTACACTTGCCGGTTTATTAATATCCGGATACGCCATCGGGGTTGCCATTGGTGCACCGGTATTAACAGCACTAACGAGTAAGATGAGCAGGAAATCTTTACTTATGTCTTTAATGATCATCTTTATCGTCGGTAACTCGGTTGCAGCCCTTTCAACCAGTTTTGGTTTATTACTAGTAGCACGCTTTATTACGGCCTTTTCACATGGTATTTTCTTTTCCATCGGTTCAACCATCGCGGCGGATTTAGTGCCTGCTCATAAACGGGCTAGTGCCATTGCATTTATGTTCACTGGTTTAACGGTAGCCACTGTAACTGGAGTTCCACTAGGAACGTTTATTGGACAAGCATTTGGATGGAGAGCGACATTCTGGGGAGTGGCATTACTAGGGGTTATTGGAATTATCGCCAGTGCCATTCTTGTTCCAAAAAATCTGAAAGAAGCTCCACCAGCGAAATTTAGTGAACAACTTAAGATTTTAAATAATGGCAAATTATTATTGGCTTTTGCGATTACAGCACTTGGGTACGGTGGAACATTTGTTGCGTTCACCTATTTAACACCACTGTTGGAAGATGTCACAGGCTTTAGTTCAAAATGGGTCAGTATCATTCTTCTTGTCTATGGTATTGCGGTAGCGATCGGGAATGTTATTGGAGGGAAAGCATCGGATAAAAATCCACTAAAGGCTTTATTCTGGATGTTCTTGCTTCAGTCCATTATTTTGGTTGCATTGACATTCGCAGCACCATTTAAATTAGTAGGATTGATTGCCATCTTCTTAATGGGGCTATTCGCCTTCATGAATGTACCAGGATTGCAAATTCTCGTTGTGAATCTAGCTGAAAAATATGTACCATCGGCAGTAAATGTTGCATCAGCCCTTAACATTGCCGCATTTAGCGTGGGAATTGCGATCGGTTCCTTTGTAGGGGGAATGATCGTGGATGGAATTGGTATCATTCATACACCTTGGATCGGGGCCATTATGGTACTGGGAGCAGTATTATTAACGGCTTGGTTACGCGGGTTAGAACGTAAATCAGCGTAAGGAGGAAAGCAAATGGTACAAGTTTGGAAAGAGCAGATCATACACAAAAAGAAGGTTCAACGAACATCTATTGGGCTAATGACTATTTTTGCAGGGACGGCGGCGATTGCCGTCCTTCGCAAAAAAAAGGAAAGGAAGCGAAAAGAATGAATCCATTTCTACAACACAAAGCATATAGCCGAATGTATAAAGAAGGGGAATTGACACTGGGACTTCACATTCCTCTTGAGAATTATCAGTTTGAGACACCGACAATGGAAAAACAAGTCGAATTGGCTCAATTGGCAGAGAATCTTGGTTTCACAAGCCTATGGTTTCGAGATGTGCTTCTTGAAGACCCGAACTTTGGAGATCCTGCAGTCGGTCAAATCTATGACATGATGATTTATCTCACTTTTTTAGCTAGTCAGACAAAGGAAATTGCCCTTGGCACAGCAGCAGCAGTTTTACCATTGAGACATCCTCTTAGAGTGGCCAAAGAAATTGCGACCATTGATCAGTTATTCCCCGAAAGGTTATTGTTGGGTGTTTCTTCCGGCGACCGGAGAGCTGATTTTGGTGCTCTCGGCGTATCTCATCCTAATCGGGGCAAGCTGTTTATTAAAGCTTTTGATTATTTAAATGAAGTCCTATATAAAGAGTTTCCTAGAATTGATACATCAGTAGGTTCCATCCATAATGCGAATTTAGTTCCAAAGCCTACAAACCGAATTCCCACTTTTATAACGGGATATGCCCAGCAGGATATGGAATGGTTTGCCCAGCATGGAGATGGTTGGATGTATTATCCACGCAGCCCTCATGATCAAGAAGTGACCATCAAGAGGTGGAGAGAACTTGTAGAAGAATATCAGCCAGGTGTATTCAAACAATTCAGCCAGCCGATGCACCTTGACTTAGCTGAAGATCCCAACGAGATTCCAAGGCCCATTCGTCTTGGTTTCAGAATTGGACGGAATTATCTGATTGAACTTCTGAATATCTATAAACATGCCGGAGTCAATCATCTCTTCTTTGCTCTCTTCGACAGTCAGAGACCAGCCGAAGAGGTCATTCAAGAATTAGGGGAAGAAGTGGTTCCACATTTTCCGGGATTGAAGGTGTAGTAGTAGGGTTATGATTGGTATCGGAATTTGTTCTTACCGTGGACAAGAACAGCTTAGCGAGTTAACTATTACCATTCTTGAGTTAGAATATGATGATGTGTTAATAGAGGTCAAGGCATCTTCGGTGAACCCTGTTGATTGGAAAGTAAGAGAAGGGCATCTTAATTCAATAAGTGAGAAACCGAACTTAAAGAAAAACACTCGTTCCAATAAAGAATAGAGTGAAGAGAAGACCAGTTGGAAAATCAACTGCCTACTCTCCCATTAAATAGCCAAGGGTGAGCAATTCACCTTTGGCTATTTCAAATTATCATGTTAAAGCACTTCAATAAATTCACTTACGTCAAAAAGAGTTTTATACGTTGATACTAAAGTTTATTTGTATCTCTTCATTAGTTTTTATGTCGAAGATTCGACCGATTTCTTGAGAAGTCATGATGATTTGGGTAGTCGGATGATTAAACAAGAGAGATAGTGTATCTGAATGGGCTGGTAATGCATCCAAGAGGATTGTAACAGGGGGTTTACTTGTATTCAGAATAGATACTAGGTTGTCTATTGTTTCTTGTGGTTTATCATCGTTCCAATTAATCTTTTCTGCACCAATTAGATAGTAGTCCTGATGAGATTGGTCAGGGACAAAAACGGAGTAATGATCTTCATGATAAGCTCGTAATAACTTGAATTTCTTTTGCAAATGATACGTCTTTCCGATCCCTACCCCTCCAACGAATGCGATGTGTTTCGATTCCACTGTTTTCACTGTTTGTCCTCCTCCTGTCATTAATAGAATAGGTGATCCGGCTAACGTTAGCCTCATTTCTTTCTCTTTGAAGAGGGTTACTAAGTCAGGTGCTTAAGGGTGAAGGCCGAAGGCTAGCGGAGCCGTCGAAGGGCCGGTTGATACGAGCGAGGGACGGAATGAGCGCGTGGGAGGAGTGAAGAGAGTCCCTCTGGGAGTATCAAGTTGCACTTTTCGTGCAATAAGAAAGCGCCCTTCTATCAAGGGGTTTTGATTGATTTGGTAGATAAAGTAAAGCGACCCGTGTAGCGACAGTTGGAACGACTGTTGCAACGACACATCTAGCGACTGATGGAACGACAGATAAAGCGATTTTTAACCAAGCATTTTTTGCGCTTTCATCCACCCCTGTTGATCGAGTAAAAACAGAGTTTCTTCACCCGCCGTAAAAAAACGCATCTCCGGTTGATACTCGTGTGTTTCCATCGTTTCTTGAACCTCGGGGTCCCATTCTACAGTCTGTAGAACTTGTCCCAAGCTAGGATGAGGATTTAGATGATAAGAAACCACTTCATTATTAAACAAATCGAGCATCACCGAAAGATACATTCTTCTCCCTAAAACAGAGATATACGTAACATCCGTTACCCATTTTTGATGAGGTCGTTCCGCTTGAAATTGCCGTTCGAGTCGGTTCGGAAGTCTCTTTTTGCCATAGGTAGCTGAGTAGATATAGGGGCGTTTTCGCCGGATGACGGCCTGTAATTCTAGCTGCTTCATTAAACGATAGACGCGTTTGTGATTGATTCTCCAATTGTATTTCCTCAGGAAGTGAATCCGCATACGCCGATAACCATAGATGCCCTTCATCTCTTGATATGCTTGAATAAGGGCTTGTTTCAGAGGTTCATCGATGTTCGACTCTCTGCGTTTTGCCATTTGTAGTATCCACTGCGGGAGACATGAGCGATCTTACACAATAATTGTACTGGGAAATGGGATCGAAGCTGGTGGATGACCTGAAACCTTACCGATTTGGCACATCCCACCCTTCTTGTTGCAACAACTTTTTTAGATATTCGTTCTCAGCCCGTAATTGTAGATTCTCCTCTTCCATACTTTTTGCTTGGGGAGAACGTCTCTTCTTATTGCTAGATTTCCCTCGATGATCTTTCAGACCTTCTTCTCCTTTTTCTTGAAAAGCTTTTACCCAACGTTTCACATAGGTATGGCTCGGAAGACCTAATTCTTTAGCAATGGACTTCAAACCTCGATGTTCTTCCAAGTACATTCGTACTGCTCTGCGCTTATACTCTGGACTAAATGAACGAATTTCTTGCCCCTTTTTCGCCATACAAAAACCCCCTTAAATAGATTTACACACTTTTTTTGGTGCGTCTACTTTAAGGGGGTTACTTCAATTAATCGAGGCTTTTTTAAAATAAATATAAAATTGTATCTGATTATTGGATATTGAAACGCCATGATTAAAGTGATGACGATTGAGGATCGTTTTAACAATGGCTAACCCTAAGCCTGTGCCAGAGGTTTTCTTATTTCTAGATGCTTCTAATACATAAAATGGTTCCCAAATTTGTTCTAGTCCCTCTGTCTGGTTGATGTTGGTGCCATTCTTAATTTGAAAAACAATCTCTTGTTCAAGTTCCATCCATTCAATTTCAATTCGATCATCTTCGGTATATTTAATAGCATTACTAATTAAATTGCTAAGTACCATCTCGATCTTATCTTTATCGGCAACAACATAGAAGGGTGGTTGTCCATGTAGGTTAGAGGAAGTTACCTTTATTTTTTTTGTTTCAATCTCTATTTTATATGTTTCAAGGCAAGTATGGAATAGATCAGTCAAATTAAAGGTTGTACTATTTATTTCATCTCTTTCCATTTTTGTAAAATCTAATAGCTCCCCTATTAAATCTGAAATATTATCCGTTTGTTTTACAATCATGTCGAGATAGGTACCGTCGTCTAATCCATCTTTTATCCCTATACAATAGGCTTTAATTAAAGACAATGGCGTTTTCAGCTCATGTGTTAGATCAGACATAACAATTTTCAAATTCTTATTTTTCCTTTTTAACTCATCATGGGCCATATGAAGCTTATCACTCATCACATTGATACTGTTGGCAAGATCTTCAATTTCATCATTTGTTTTGATATGGACGGTTTCAAATTTTAAATTTGAAATATCCTCAGAAACATCTTTTAGCTCTTTTAGAGGGGTGGTTATCTTTTTTGATAATATCCAAACTAATACAACGATAAGAGTGATGGAAAATAGCAACATATATAAATTAAATTCATTAACAATTTGTGCTATATCACTAAAATGCACAATTGAGCTACCGACTAAGATGAGCATATTATCTTTTTGTATAAAACTTGCTAAGAAGCTTGATTTTAACTTCCCCTGGTCATATAATACATTGACTTTTTTTCCTTCTGCCAAACTTTGAAGGGTTTCATTTGTAATCCAAAATCTATTTAATGTGATTCCACTTTTGTATAATTGGGTGCTTACTGTCCCGTTTAATTGATCTATATTATTGTTAACAGGTACGTAAACAATCGTTATCCCATATTTATTTTCGATAGCTTCTCTTGATCTATCAAATTTATTTTTATCCATTTTTTCAATTTTACTGGTAATCTGTTTTAAGTTTTCTTTTGATTTATATAAATTATATTTAGGTAAAAAATATTGAGTAAGTAAGATTGAGATAGAAAAGATGACAACTATTGCTATAGAGATACTTATGGATAGCTTTTTTCCAAGCTTATTCATCCTTTTCCCTCCTTTTGGATCGTTTTATCCATTCTCTTCCTCCAAACTGTACCCTAACCCTCTATGAGTTTTTATGATGCCTTCTCCTATTTTTTCTCTTAGCCTTCTGATATGTGTATCAACCGTTCTTTCTTCGCCAAAGTAATCAAACCCCCAGACGATATCAAGGAGTTTTTTTCGTGTTAATATATTTCCTTTATGGTCTAATAAACAGTTCAAAAGTTCGAATTCCGTTTTTGTGGCATTTAAATCTTTGTTATTTTTATAAATTTTCTTAGCTTCTAAGTCAATTTTTATGTCTTTTACCTGAGCAACCTTCTCTTTCCTAAGGAGCTTCTTTGCCCTCGTCAATAGAATTCCTGGGTGAAACGGTTTTCTTACATAATCATCTGCTCCGATGTTAAGCGCTTCTAGCTCATCTTCATTTTCACTTTTTGCTGTGAGCATGAGTATTTTAACGTCACTGTTACTCTTTATTTCTTTACAAACTTGCAGGCCACTCGTCTTAGGCATCATCCAATCCAATATAGCTAAGTTGATTTTGTTACTATAAAAAATAGTGAGTGCCTCTTCTCCATCCTCAGCTAGAAAAACTTGAAACCCCTCTTTCTCGAAATATACCTTTAATATCTTTAACATATCTTTTTCATCATCAGCAATTAGTACGTTCATTTTTTCCCCCTATAAATATGACTTTATAACTTAACTAGCCACACACTAATTTTTACATCTATTAAAGATATCCTAAGCCTAGAATTTCTATACAGCTACTTCTTTAATTACATTCATTAACTTATCTACTGCCTGGTCATCTTTGTTCTTTTTCATATTTTCGATGTATTGTTCACGATTGCGATACAGCATGTTTATCACATCTATCAATGTATCGTTGTTCAAATTTTCTTGTAGAAGCATCTCTGCATAACCGGCACTTTGAAAAGATTGGGCATTGATGACTTGTTCTCCCCTGCTGGCATTGGAAAGTGGAATAAGAAGCATGGGCTTCTGCAAAGCCAATAATTCAAAAATAGCTGTTGAACCTGCCCTAGAAACTACGAGATCTGTTATCGCCATAACATCAGGTAACTCTTCGTTGATATATTCAAATTGTTGATAGCCTCTTCTCTGAATGGATGGATCAACCTTCTCTTTACCGCAAATGTGTACGACTTGAAAATCTTTCAATAAGGTATCTAAACTAGATCTCACAAGTTCATTAATGCGTTGAGCACCCTGACTTCCACCCATTATTAACAATACGGGCTTCTCCTCTGTAAATCCACAATAGGACATCCCTTTCGTGTAATCGCCGTTCTTTAATTCGTCTCTAACAATACCGCCTATATGAATCGTCTTCTTGTTCTTTAGATCTTCTTTCGTGTCAGGAAAAGACGTGCATACCTTTGTCGCAAAAGGAAGAGATAGTTTGTTAGCTAGCCCTAGTGTTCGATCCGGCTCACGAATCACGATTGGCGCTTTGTTTAGCCATCCTCCTAAGACGACAGGTACAGCTACAAACCCTCCTGCAGAAAATACAACATGAGCTTCTGCTTTCCTAAATAACCGATAGGATTGGTAGATTCCCTTGATTACCTTAACGGGGTCTTTCACATTATTCCAATCAAAATAGCGCCTTATTTCCCCGTTGAAATACTATAATATTGAACAGAGGGGAAACTTGTCATTAATTGTTTCTCAATTCCATTCTCAGAGCCAATGTAATGCACTTCCCAACCTTCTTCAATAAACTTTGGAATAAGTACGAGATTAACCATTACATGGCCAGCAGATCCTCCTCCAGTAAAAACGATTCTTTTCTTCAACTGGCTTTCACTCTCCTGAATCATTTATAGTTACCTCCCAGTAACATATAGTCATACTATCTGCGCATTAATTTTCCATTTTTCATGACGTTGTTAAGAATTTTTTTAGAAGAGCCCATCATATTTTCTGGAATTGTATCTAATTGAAAAAAACGTAAATCTAAGGATTCTTTATCAGATACTAATAACTCCCCTTCAAAATCTTGTGAAGTATAAACAATGGTTACAGCATAAAACTCGTCTCCATTTTGTAATTTTACAAAGTATTCTTCTCCAGAAAATACACCAACTAAAGTGAGATTATCTACAAGAAGGCCGGTTTCCTCATACAATTCTCTTGTTGCCGTATTTTCAGCTGATTCTCCAAGCTCCATTAATCCCCCAGGGAGCCCCCAAAGCCCCTTTGGCTCCTTACGTTGTTGTAATAGGATACCCTTCTCCTTATCCATCAGAATCACCACAGAACCAACCAAGATAACGGGGCGATGTCCTATCATTTTCCTTAGTTCAGAAACATATCCCATCAATTATCATTCCTTTCATAGAATGAGCCTATCACTCGGCCCAAGCCAGAAAACCTCCCTTCGTCAACATTTGTTCTACTTCGCCATTTGAAAGTTGCTTTGTCGCAGAATTGTACTCCTTCATGTTGACAGGTGTACTGCTTGCGTAATGCTCTTGAAGTCCTGGTATATTAATAGAAGGCAGGACTACATAATAATCTTGATCAAAATACACCGTTCGGTTGCTTTCGGATTCCGTAAAGAGTGTTTCATTCAATTTTTCTCCTGGACGAACACCTATTTCGTTTATTTTTATATCTTTTTTACCCGATGATTCGATTAGTACTTGGGCCAGGTCAGCGATTTTAACAGAAGGCATGTTCATAACATATGTTTCTCCGCCTCTGCCGCTAACCGTAGCTTTAAATAACAATTGTACAGCCTGTTCAATCGTTAAGAAAAAACGAGTCATACGAAAATCAGTAATACCAATTTGTGAAGATCGTTTTATTTGGTTTTTAAAAATAGGAACAACACTTCCACTCGATCCCAGAACATTTCCGCTTCTCACACAAATAAACTTCGTGTTTGTTTCTCTTAAATTTGCATGAATAATTAACTTTTCTCCAAGGGCTTTCGTAATTCCGTAAGTATTTGACGGATCTGAAACTTTGTCAGTTGAAACATAGATTACTTTTTTCACCTTGTTGTCTAGAGCGGCATCGATAACATTTTGTGTGCCAAGTACATTGGTCTTGATGGCTTCTAAAGGTTGATATTCACAAACAGGTACATGTTTTAATGCAGCCAAATGAAAAACATAGTCGACACCATCGCATGCTTGCATAAGCTCTTCCTTGTCACGAATGTCACCAACAATGAACTTGAATCGATTATCATGAGCATATTGTTGTTGCATCTCAACGAGACTTGTTTCATTCCTAGAAAAAACACGAACTTCCTTCGGATTGTGATAACTAAGCTGTTTCACAATTTCAAGGCCCCATGATCCGGTACCACCGGTAACTAAAAATGTACTATTTTTCATTATTATTCCCTCCATATAGATCAAAACAATTTATATATAGCCATTGACTACAAGCCAAGCTTGGCCGCTGTTCTGTTTAAATAATAATCTGTGTTTGTTACATTAGTTTGACGACGGTTGTGATCGTGAATTTGAGCCATGGTTGTTGCCATTAGTGCATGCTGAATAGCCTTCCACCATTAGAGGATGCTGGTTCGAAAACATAGGAATACATAAAAGAAAAGAGACAAGATTCCTTGGGAACCCCTGCCTCTCAATAAGTTAATCCCTTTTACTTTACATAACTCCAGATAGCTGCCCTATTAGACGGACTCTACAGAGTACTTGATAAGAACAAAGACTTGTGCTTGTTGTTCACGCACGAGAACCTCTCCATCTGGAGCAAGTGAGAACTCGAACCCGCCCTCGTCGTTTAACTTTTCTGTCAGCGTCCCTAGATCAAGTCCTGACGGTGTTGTCGATTGCATTTTGTCGACTTGGATTGCATACAGGTGCATAGAGTCGATGATAAGGGTCTTACCCATAGTAAAATAGGGGAAGTATTCTCGCTTCACTTTCGCTGTAAAATTTCCAGTACTCGATATGAATCGATGCCACTCACTTGAAAATTCACGGGGGAGACTGAGTAAAATTGCTAAACCCGAAGTGCTAGCCTCCTCAACCAGAGACTTTAGATGGTTGATAGCCTGTTCTCGCAATGGAGTCCCACCCTGCCTAGCCGTGTATCGGACATGGAAAATAACATCTGCTATCGTATTGTAGTCGAATTGACGGAAAGAAGCTGGTAGTTCTAACCTCCATGTGCTTTCGACACCAGCTCCTTCGAAAGGAAGAAATCGTCCATCATAAAGGTTCGTTTCGAAAAGGCCACTGTCATTATTTCCACTGCTGGTCACAATCGATTGAATTGTGCCGAAATAGTCGATAAAGCGTGGGTCTTCACTACCCTCACGAGCGTATTCATCGGTAAGCTGACCAGACTTTCGCAGTGAACTTTTCAACAGAGTGAGTGTACAATTGACACTGGTATAAGGTCCAGTCACCGACGGAATGGACAGGCTTACATTTTTGATCCGACGCATGTAATGCCCAGGGCCATCAAGATCAAATAACCATTCGGGCAAGATGACTTCACAGGCACCAGTAGCTTTCAGGGCAAGTAACGCCAATGGATTGAGCTGCCGCAAGGATACATGTTTGGTCAGTTCATACTCGCGCTTGTTATTCTCGTGAAAGGCCATCTCCATCCGCTTCACATCCAGATAGAGCGCATCGCCAGAGAGCAGACCCTTACGCCCACTATCCCAATAGTTAAACTTCACGTAATTATTCGTCTCTACCTCTGGGCGCATCAGCTCAACCTTCATCGTCTGCTCAGCTTTACGCGCCGTGTCAAAAGCAAAACGGTAATATTCGTAATAAAGACGAGAGATCTCGCCTTGCAGCCAGGTGTAAAGTTCTTTGTTCGTAAATTTCTCTCGCAGGAAACGATCCACATCCTGTGATTGCTTCATCTGCTCTTGTATTTTCTTATATTCGCGATAAGCGATCTGTTCAGCAATCAGCGAACTGATGATCTGGCGTCCGATTTGCATTAACTCGAGTGCAGCCAGATTACTCTGTAGCATCCAATCATCTGCACGACGCTCATAGGAAGCTGTCTTGGAAGCACTCATCCCTTGCCGTTCCTCAATTTGAGCCCAAATGTTAAATCCATTGGTGACGGCGGTACCTGCGGCAGACAGTAGATCTCCTCCCCCTACTTTTCCACTCCCACCAACCCCCCAATACGCAGCCTCTACATGGAGTGTAGGAATAAGTGAGAGGCCCGCTCTTATCCCTTCAGCGCCTGCCGCAGAGATTCTTGCCGCAAGAGCTCGATCAGCATGTCCATTTAAGTCCTCATACTCACCTTCATGTAAATGTAATCTCCCCTCCTGCTTCGTGCTTAGAACAGGGTACTCCAGAGATTCAATCGTTTTATCATACTGTCCAACCAAGTCCACATAGGCCTCATCAAAGTTCTCCTCAGTCAGTTCTCGTCGGTCGAGGTGGAATGTGTCTGGAATGGCATTGTTGTCTGGAGTCAATCCAAGCACACGTTGATAGAAGTGATAACGCTCTAGCGCACTGGCACGGGTTCGTAGTAGAGATGTGGTAGATTCCTCGGCATGCTTCCATTGTAAAAAGCAAACTTCTTGCGACATTTGCTGTATCTTAATCTCATGCCCCTGACGTAGGAGAGCCATACGTTCTCCATCTTCCTTTTCAATCGCCGAGAGAAGTGCAGAACCTAAACTACGCACCTCAGAGCAAAGTTCAAGCGCCTTTTGAATTAATGGTAAGGAGCGCGCAGGGCCGATTGACTGATTCAACCCATTCACAATCGAACCGATATGAATGCCTGCTGCCGCTGCTTTAACCAACATACCGGGATCAAGAGGTGGATCGAAAAGAGCGAGCTGCCGTACCACGCCTTCGATATTCATGCAATTGCGGATCTTGAAGAGTCTGTCGGCTACGGTGTCCCAGTACCCTAGCATTTTTTCGTTGCGTGGGATACTGAAGTAGAGTGTACGTCCAATGCCAAATAACGGTCCTGCAGCATCCGCGTCTTTACTACTGATTGATGGCAAGCCAAGGTTAAATGGGAACTTGCCCTCCAGATCAACCAGTGCATTGCCCAGTGCATCAACTCCCTGCTTTTTGAGCTCAGCAAACGTCTTTGGCCGTGACATCCCTCGTGGGGGGATTCGCTGCGGACGTGTTCCAAGCAGGTTGGCGGCCAGCACATAGCGTTGTGTTGCCTCGTTAATTGACTCTACAGTGTCCTGTCGGAATAGATTGTCTCCCCAAGCAATTAGGTTATCTAGATACTTCATAACAACGCAGTATTGATACGCGAGGTGCCGAGTACGTGCAACGGCATGTGGTTGGAATGGTTTGTTCTTAATCGCCTCATAGCTACTGAGTATGGAATCTCTCAGCTTAGCCTCATTCGGGGTAAGGTCAGATTTGCTTAGCAATGCCAGCAATTCGTCAATCTGGGTGAGATCATTTCCTTTGCGAAAGGCCATGAATTTCCAATATCGCTCTGGAGTAGGAATCGATGGGTCATTACAAGTTGGATCAAAGATGAAGTGGAACCAGCGCTGTGCCTCAGCAAAACGCTGATTTTTGCTGAGGTGCACTGCAATAGTGAGTGGGATATGAAAAAACAGTTCCCAATTGTAATTGGAATACGGTCCACCTTCTTGAACTTCGATCTCCTTAGAGAAGTGGTTGATCTTAACCACATTATTCGCTAGCGATGTATAAAAATCGTCGAAAAATTCAGTTGCTAGACTTTGGTGATAGTTTGGATCAAGCATCCCCGGTAATGATTCCTTGTTGAGTTTTTCGATCAACTCACTAACAAATGGATGGAAGAAATTTTCGAATGTATACGTAAACTCCGTATCCTGCTTATACGTCATCCACCCGAACTG
The DNA here is from genome assembly GCF_900106775.1 of Marininema mesophilum. Lineage (GTDB taxonomy): Bacteria > Bacillota > Bacilli > Thermoactinomycetales > DSM-45169 > Marininema > Marininema mesophilum. The sequence continues at coordinate 154,904 of NZ_FNNQ01000004.1, read as the reverse complement.
CTTAACGAAAGCCTCTTTATTCCCATGGAATCCGACCTTATCAAAAGTTGTGTTTGCCATAGCAGGTTTCTCCTCTCTACCGCCCCTGTAAAAGGTTTTTCTGAAGACCCGCAGGTCCGATTTCTTTATCACCAAAACGCACGGTCCCGAGGGTACCAATTCCTCTGAAAATGTAATTATTCTCCGCGACAAACCGCTCAATTGGTGATCGATCCACAACTCCAAAGCCTGTCCCCTTATGAATCGGAGCATAGGGATCCACAATTTCGGGACGAGGTTTTAACTGTAGTTCTGGCAGTACCAAGGAAGGCATTATTAGATCTGGTTTCTGTGGAACCTTCATCGGAGCAAAATGACTCCAATCAGGAATCTTTATAATGCGCTCTGTCGTATTAACATAAAAGACATGGCAGTTGTCCTCGTAGAAAAATGGCGCATCCCACGGGCTTTGTAATAAGTGATGGGGAACGATAACTCGATCGTAAAGCTGATTTTTTAGTACTGGACGTAGCAAGATCGAGTCTGAGCAGGTGTCACCAGGATACGGAAGGAGAATCCCCTTGTTATAAGTGATCCTTAAGCTGTCACTTGATGTATCTAAATGACGGGATGGACCAAGTAAAATGAACCCAGAAAAATCATTCAACTCTTCCTTACGCACAGGTAGGCTATGCGTATTGTATAGAGTAAATGATGAACTACCCTGACCTGAGATGTGAACACGCAGGGCACCGCCCACCTCGGACACAGAGAGACGTAGGGCCGAGCGGTCGAACGGGTTATCTCCACCTGAGTCGGGATCAAATCGTCCTAATTGAGTGGGTTTATGGATATCTGATGTCTTCGTTGGCTGCCATTTACCGTTAAAGAACTCGTTCCAACACAGGATTGCACTTACTGTTATCTTAGCTGTATCTGTATGGATAATGTTAGACATTTCCATATCAGCCAGTTTCCCACTAGGAAGGCTTTGCATCTGAAGTGGCGTTTCTTTAATGAGTTTAAGCCAGAACAGAAAGAGTCGTTCTTTCCAAACTACCGGGATCACCGGATTGTCTTCAATATCTTGCTTGATATGTTCCCATGGCGTCCAATAACCGTACTCACAACGGCGGTAGAAATACTTGCGGTTAGCCCCAACAGTACGCGCAACTACATGGGCAATGTCATCCTGAACCTTACTCGGATCGTTTTCGACATAGTGGAACCCACACGGCTCCAGCTTCGCAACCTCCTCAAGCTTGGAAAGGTAATTGAGGAGAGCAACAGATGCTCTCTCTTCAGTAATATCGCTCTGCAGTAGCTCACTCATGGTTTCCTTAAAGAATGGCGATTGATCATCACGAAGCTCTGGTTCTAGCCAATTCTCTGGATAGAGGAATACTTTTCGGTTCGCCTCCCAGATCCGGTATCGATTCATCCACTGCCAGTGTGAGGCACGGATTGAGGAAGGTGATACTCGGCGCTCGAGGTTTATTAAACAACGCTCGATAAACAATTGGACAGACGACAGTGCGTGCCGAACACGTGAGGTTTGCATACAAGGTTCCATTTTCACATCGATCAGGAAGTACTCAAACAACTTCTCCGCTGTGTCGATATGTGCCGTAGCTGGCGTCTCACACATCTGGTGAAGAATATAGGTGACAAGGGCATTACGTTGTAAGTCGCGCATCTCATCATTAATAGGCTTTAAAACGTTTAGCCAGCCACTTTCATCATAGCGAGCACGCAGATCAGTCTGTAATTCTCGTACCATGGTTACGTCAGGTTCATTGGTAACAACCTTGAGCAAACCAGTGGCCGATATGCCCATCTTTTTCACCCAAGAATACGCATCGTAGACTTGGCGGAAGGTATCGAGATGAGCAAGGTCGCCGACCACCTTTCCGAATCGCCCAAGTATCGCAGAAAGAGAGGTCCATTCCCAGCGAGCAAGTGTGAACAGCTGGCTGTCTGGTTTCTGCGTTGCCTCTGCCGGATTTTTGATAATAGCCAGAAGACATTCATTATCTGGTGCCAGATCAGCCTTGATACTAGCAAAGTCAATCATTGCAATGAAAGCTTTAAGCAACGCAGTAGATGTGACATCATCTGGGCTTCCCTTAACTTGTAAACTGTTCAGCCAGCCTTTTCCATTGATTTGATAGTCAGCATGAGAAGTGAGGAAGGTCGTCTCAGCCATCGTCAGTTTAAGCTCGGCTGCAAGTAAACATCCCTTTAGAAAGCGGACATAGGTATGACGCAAGTGATCGATTAAGGTCCCTGAGTAGAGACATCGAGCGGGGATTATCTCCCAGCCACGTCCACTCGTCTCCCAGCGAACATTCAACGTTCCCCTCACCTTCTCCACCTTAAGTGAGATGGCATAAAGTCTTCCTGCCCGCAGTTCGATGGGCACGTTATTACTCCAAACATCTCCACTACAGACCAACGAGATCATCGCATTGTCAAGGGTTAGTGTCACTGTCGTATCTGAATCAGCTTCAATACCTATGTTGTAAAAACCGTTCTCTGGGGCTTCCAGATACCCACTCCAGATGCCGGAGATGGCAAGAGCAGGATTCGAATGAGCTGGAAGCTGATGGCTACCAGTAGCCGTGTATGCCAGATTGGCCTCGAAGTCGCTCGTAAGATCCACCACCCCGACTGCTGTATCGCGGAAAAAAAATTGTGCTGAGAGACCTGCCGCTTCTATCGCTGTAAGATCATGAATTGCAGGACGAGTATGATCCTCCACTGCATGTAAGACAGACAGATCATCGAGAATAGCCTTGGCAAAACCAAGATCGGACTTTACCCTAGCGGAAATAGCCTGTAATCCATGCTGACGCTTGCGACTGCGCTTCAGTTCTGGAAGCAAGTTCGCCAACAAGTCTGCTCGCTTCTTTTCTGCCGAATCACTGGAAGTGAGATAGGTAGTGTAATGTGGCCACAGTTCCGGATAACGGTTGAAGAAATTTCTCGTTTTCTTGTGGAGCTCGTCCACCGCATTTTTGAACGTCTCCGTTACACCAGCCACTCCCTTAAGTGCATCACGGACAATATCAGGCATAACTCCCATGCTGTAGGCAAGTCGCTTGCGCAGATGATCGTAAGTAAGGCTTTTTGGTGCCACATTCAAAATGACTTGCTGTAGTGTTGCTTGACTATGCGCATACTCGACATCGGTTACGACCTGATTACTTAATAGACCAAAAAAGACGTCAGTTGTCTCATTTCCGTAGATCAACGACATTCTCGCTCGAGCGACCTGACCATCTGGGTCATCAACGATAGCAAAATCCCTTTCGATCGAGTCTAAATCTGAGCGCAAAGAACGAGCAAAATCCAAAATCTCATGATCGTCCGGTGCTATCCTGCTATGTATGTCCTGATTAAAGATCAGGTAAAGAGCTTGTACTGGTTTTAACGATAGGTTACGCAGGTAATTCAAAAATTTGAAAAGACGAAGAAAAGACGGGTTTACGGGATCAAGTTCGACGAATGGATCAAATCCTGTAAATTTAATCACTAAAAGTAATTCTCTAATGCTAAGTTTCAACTTCCGTGCTAACCATCCTCGGCGATAGATCGCTGAAATGTTGTCCAAATTGAGTAGCGTGTCGGCATCGTAGCCAAGTGCACTGGTAATGTGAACAAACTCCTCATCGGTGAGCTGGAACGCTGCACGCAGGACTGCTGTATGGGTCAACAGTTTCTCTGTACCAATCAGGAAATGCCCGTAGCCATTATCAGCAAATACTCCGTCTTGTTTCAGTAACGATGGGTTAAGGAACATCTGTCGATAAAGGGAACGGGTTCCATGCGTATCGATGGGTGCAAAGCAAGCCAAAAACGGTAGCAGATCTTTTTTCTGCTTCAGGTTGAGAGCCCCTATGAGTCGCTTCATCAGGCCCATACGGGGTAGCAGAGACAGGAAACCATTATCAAGTCTTTGCAAGTTTACAGCATCATCTGAATGATCTGGAATTTGGCTTTTGGGGTACAGAGCTGTGATCGCTTTATCGGTCTCTTCAATCGTCCATCCCAATTTCTTCCACAATTGAATAAACCGAATCAATCGGATGAACTCAAAAGCACGGATTTTGTTTGTGCTGTTGTCCGGATTGGCATAGCGGAATTCCAGTTTGTCAAAACTGCATAACTCGTCAGAAGCCACAGGGTTGGCAAGTGTAATCAAACTCATGATTTTGGTATAGTTCGCCTCATTCTTTACCCATGCATGGATATCCCCACCATATTGGGACGGATCGAGATGCGGCGCTAAGGCAGCGGTAAACTCTGCGTCTGAAATCGTCCCCTCTTTAAATGCCTTTATCGTTGTGAGCGGAACACCTAACTTGTCCAACTTAGGGATGAGTATGGAGTTCAGGTTGATAAAGCATGTCTTAAGAATTTCGATGATATCCTCATACGAGATGCCTAACCGATGTGTAAATGCTTTAACATTCGATAGGCTAGATAAAATTTCCGCTTCAGTAGTAACTGGTCGATAGCCATACAGTTGCTGCACTGTCAGAGTGCGATCGGTCAGACGTGCATACTCAGCACGTGAAAAATGAAGCTCCTCCATCCAAATGTCACGCCAACCATACTCGTTTGAATTTGCCCTCTCTAGATTATCCCCTTTGCGCAAAGTTTCCATCACTGCAGGTAGTGGAACCTCAAATCGATCAAAATAGCGGCGCAGGTTTTCTAACGGCTGATGGAACGGCAGCGAAGACGCCGGCGCAAGAAGCGGCATGGGGTCGCCAACTAGAGCTGGTTTTCCTGCAAGGATTTCATAAGCTTTGTCACTGATAAACTGTGGATTTGCCAGCAATTCTTCCATGGTAGCGTCATCGTTTGTATTGTGGCCGGTATAGTTTGCCAAGGATAAATGATTGGTGACATAGTACTCTAGCGTTTCGTTCACTAAGTCAATATACGGTAGAGACTTAGTGGTATTCTCACAAGTAAGCGGGAGATGCTGAATATCTGGGCGACGTTCAAACAACACCGTCTGCGGATTCACTGTACCAGGCGGGTTCACCGGACGATCAATGAAGAGTAGCAAATCCACTAGATATGCAGCTGGACTCAAAATAGAGCGACAGTGCTCACAAGTGCAGTAATCCATTTCATCAAACAGATTTTCCAGCGTTGAATAAGCAATGACATCGGAAGCATGTGGGTTCGGCCCTGTAGGTACGGGATCCACGATTTGCGCGGGACTGTGCACACCAATCCCAGGGGCATTGCGAGCAGATAGATAAGATACAGCGATATTCAACACAGTGCTGTGCACCTGTTCCGCTTTCGTATGGATTAGCCTTGCATTGGCCTCGCCACCCACCTCCATTTTGAAGGTCTGGATAAATTCATCTCGGTCATATTGGATGACGGCATAGGCTGAATTCACCCCTTTTTTTAACAGCAAGTTCATCGCATCATCGCTTGGCGTAATCTGATAGACCCGCTGGATCTGCGTAATCTCCTTGCTCACTTCAGGCTCAATTTGCAGTTTGTGATGAGCGATATACTGTTCAACTGAGTGCATCCCAATTTCGAAATTGCCTTGATGTTCAGTTAAAAAGGTATGAACCTGGCTCTTTAATTGATCATCTGCGAGTGGAGTCTCACCACTCTTGACCATTTGCGCGATCACGGCTGTTGGGAAACTGAGTCGTACATGTGCAGCCAACAATTCTGCATAACGATTGCGTTTCTGGTCGTCATTCTCACCGGGAATTTCTGGCGGGACCGAATCATTGCCCATCAATTTTTGCCACTTATCTGCTCGATAAAAGCCTTTTTCAACTAAGTTTAAAGGATGGGTAATCCCCATCTGTCCAGCCACTTCGTGCAACTTCCGGATCAGTGGAGCGTTGTTAAGTGTCAGAAAAGCAAGCTGTCCATCCACCTTGAGACGTTTTTCTACGGCTTCACCAAATACTTTCTGTACCTCTCCCCAGAACTTCGGCAAATCCTCTCGATACCGAGTATGGAGTTCTGCAAACTGCCTCTGCCGTGACAAATCGTCACCCAGTGAAACAGATACCAGCTCCTTATAGGGCGAAACCCCAACCCATGCCGGACTTTCCAAGATCCGCAGTGCAGTTAGTTTCTGGAACTGTTCAGTGGCCTGTGACAGATTACTCATCAGTCCGCTAGGAATTACACCTTGAACGATCGCCTGCTTCCAGATCGACTCCACCGTTTTGGCATCGGTTTGGTAGAGGACTTCATTGGCAGGCAAGCCGGCACGAAAAAGGGCATAGAAAAGGGGTGGCACCATCTCGATGCCTACATCATTGGCTCGATCACTAAACTGATCAGCTAAAGACGAAAGCGCAACTGCCCGGGCATCCCAGCCCGTTTTATTCGCAAGGTAAGTAATGTCTTGTCGCTCATCAGTTTCCTTAAGTTCACTCAATTTCCCTTTGAATTGAATCGAAAGCGCATTTGTCAACGTCTCGTGCTCAGACTGCAAGGCAGTGTCGTTCTTCTCATCCAAAAGGATATGAAGGGTTTCTCGATTGGAAGCATTATAGTGAACATCGGAACCAGCAAGAAAAATGTTGTCCTTGAAAACACACGCTTGTAAATCAGGTTTCTCCTTGCCTCGCTGACGAAAACCCGCATCAGTGAACGTGATTTGATACGCGCCGTAGACGTCTGTCATGGTTTCAGCAAGCTGTACGTCAGCCCCCACTCCTTTATCCATAATTCGAACGGTTAGTCCTCCGATTCCGCTACTAACACGACTGGTCACTTTACCATCAACATGGAATGTTACAACATCTTGGCTAGGGATTAGTAGGTCAACAATCTCAATTGAGTGAACCTCACGGGAAACCTCTGTCTCACCAAGTATCTGCCCTGCATTGTCTAAAACAACAACTCGCAGATGGATCACATTTACCTCTGGTAACGTAGTATAGCGGATCGTATAGCGTCCTTGGGTATCGGTGGTATCCTCCCCCAGGCGTAATATGCATCTCTTATCCATGTGAAAGGCCCTTACCAGACCACCATAGACTGGGTGTCCATTTTCACGTAACACTTGACCACTCACTAAGAATGTCTGTTCAGAAGTAGCTGAAGAGAATGCTCCCAATTCTTCTAATATGTTATTAAATACTTCTGAAGTCCACTCATCAACTTCACCGGAAGCTTGAAGCTGATGTTGTTCTTGGAACAACCCGACTAACTTATAAGTACATTCACCATACATATCCTTAGCTTGTTCAGCACCCAGACGTTCCCTAAACTCCTGCCGTTCATCCCAACCAAATTGAAATAGATCTTTTTCCAAAAGTAGTTGTAAGCCTTCCTGCAAATCAGAAACACCTTTTCCCTGCATCTGTAATGTTAACGGATAGATGATCCTGTTCATGGTTTTCCTCCATCTCGCATTTGTAATCACAGCATCTGATTGTAATATTCCTCAGTAACCCAGGTTTTTTCATCGATATGAATCCAAGTTCTACCCACTGAATCTGTTCGTCTTGTCCCAACGGGAATGGATAGATCACCAGGCTCAAAGATCATGTGAAGATCTTCAGATAGTTTTTTGACAGATAGAATACCACCGATGACACTAAGTCCTGTAGTTACCTTGCCTAAACCTGAAATAAATCCGCTAAATCTACTCGGAGGTGCTGCAGGCTTTGCGATAGAAGGAGGCTCGACTGGTGACGTTGTTGTAGGTTTCGCAACAGCGGAAGGCTCAGCCAGTGCCGGTCCTGCGGGCTTCCCAGCTGAAGGAGACTCGACTGCAGTCGGTGCTGTAGGCTTCCCAGCTACAGGGGGCTCGGTCGCTGGCGGTGCTGCAGGCTTCCCAACAGTGGGAGGTTCAAATGCTATCGCTCCTCCTTTCACCCCCTTAGGTGTTGCTACTTCCCGGAATAATTTTCGAAACTGTGCAATTTCCTCAGGAGTAGCATTTTCAAGCTGATAGACTATACTCTCGTCGAAAGGAAGATCTGGTTTGACTCCCTTTTTTAGAGCATCCTTATGCTTCAATACTTGCTCAACATGTTCTGTAATTACTGATCTCAATCGCTTGGTATCTAAATTTCCTGATGCATCTCGGTATGCCCCCAAATCAATATGTTTACTTTCTAAAGTTTTTCCAATTGTCTGAGGCGCTTTGGGATCTGGAGCAATATCTATTCTCGAACCACCTTTCCCTCCTTTGACAGTTACTTCCTCTTGAACTCCATGACCTTTTGCCTCCAACTTCTTTACGAGCTGCCCAGATGCTTGTAAGCCCTTTTCTCGATTCACTGTGACCTGAGGAGGTGGCGACGGTGGTGAGGAAGATGGTGGTGTAACCCCTGATGCGGGCGCTGCATAAGTCTGAGTACCATTTGGGTCTATAAAGCGAATTGGATTATTCTGTGAATATCGATATAAATTTGTTCCATCCACTAAACTTGCTGGATCACAACTTGTCCACCTCCCCAACCACGATGCGTAATACCGAGCTTTGTGATAATAGAATCCTGTTCCCTCATCCCGCTCTTTTCCTGTATAGCGATATCGCTTCGGCGTTTCCATCTGATTGCGTACAGCTTGATATGATGTACTCCCAAAAGGATAGTACTCTTCGTAAGAAATCAATCGCCCCATATTGTCCAATTCCAGGCTAGCTGAGCCAAGATGATTACTAAGTTGATAGCGAATGAGTTGTTCAGGTGTAGGGTCTTTGCCTTGAGTACGAGTCTCTACTAGGGCGATGCACCGCTGATCATCTATAATATGAAGGGTCTCGCGTTCCAATTTGATCGTGGTACCATCATTCTCATACTCGTGGTAAATCTCAAATCCACCTAGATAGATCCGTTCTTTCATCCTCGTAGGTGTCTGTCCAACAGCAGCCTGTCGTTCGGTTACTTTACGCACTCGATTTCCCTGTGTGTCATAAACATACCAGGTCATCTCTGGTGTCCCCTCATGGTTTACCACTTGTTGTGCCGAGTTCTGAAGCTGGTCATGATCGTTCCATTGCATGATGGGCAAATGCGGCATAGCTGTGATGTTGCCATGCAAGCTGGCAGTGTCCTCATAGCAATAAGTTTCGGTGATCGCTCCGAGGGTAGTGCTACTCAACCGATTGTTTGTCTTACCCACCTCCAGTTGGCTCACCTCGTTGTACGCAAATTTACGAGTCCAGCCAGGCTGTGCAAGATCGCTGCCACGATGCTGTATAGAGAGAATGTTGCCCACCGCATCGTAAAGATAGTGCTCGACATATGTCCCTATGGCTTGACCATCGCCCGGGTGTTCAAGTTGGGTATGAAATTGGTTAAACGCATCTGGTGGATTAGGCTGCCTGCCTGTTTGTCCCAAATGTTCACGACCAGTCGCCTCGATCAGCCGATAAATCGCATCGTAAGTGTATTCAGAGTTCGGTTCGACGCGACGGTTACGGAAGAATACGGTTTGCTGAGCGTCGTCTCGAATATGGGTAATGTTACCCATTGGTTCGTAGGTATAGTGAAGATTCTGAATCCCACAATTAGATCCTTCGACCGGAAGTGGATCTGGACAGTCATCGGGAAAGTTATCGGTTTTGCGTCGAGTGAATAACCGAATTAGACGGAACGTGAAAGGATCGTATTCATAGATTGTCTTGACTCCGTTACCATATTTTACCTGAGTACGTTGACCTTTGGCGTTGTATTCAATTTCGTCCACAAACGTTGTCCAGATTGGGGAATCATTTTCCTTTGCACCCCGCAAACACACCTCCACAGCATGTAAAAGATTGGCTTCATTGTATATGGAGCGGATGATGCTGTTATCCGGTGCAGTCTGTTCCATTGAACGATTGAGTGCGTCGTAGCGAGTACAATTGGTATAAACCCTCGATTCTAAAGGAATCGTACCTAACCAATTTAGAGTATTCTTGTACTCATGAGCGAGCTTACGCTGACTTCTTAGTAAATTTCCCTTGAAATCATACTTATCGCTGGTTACCATGCCTGCCTGATCAAAAAGCTGAACCACCTTTCCTCGCAAATTGTTAACCTCCGGATTGGGCCATGTTTCTCCATAAATAATTCGCTCTACAAGTAACTCTGGTCCGCTTCCCTCTCTTAGGTAAAAATCAGTGGGTCGTCTCAATGGATCATAAGCAGTTCTATACTCATGGCTACGGCTATCCCAAGCACGGATCAACTTTCCCATAACATCGAATAGCATCCAACGTTCACCAGCCTCCATACTGGATTGGTGAATGCGTTTGCCTAACATATCATAGTCATAGCACATCACAATCCGGTCCCTAGCATCCATGATTTTCCGCTGATTCCCTTCGATGTCAAAGAAGACACGGCTATAGTAAAATTCCTCGATGGGTGGATCAACAGGGGAAGTACCACTATGCTTGAATTTGTTATGGGCGATAGTGAGAAAAGTACGCCCTAGTGAATCAAAATAGGCAACGGATGGTGTATTCGCATGGATCGCTGTTTTTTCAGCAGTCGCTCGTTCGTGTGGACCAAGTGCACCACTTTGACGCTTGGTATACCACGTAGGAAGATAATCTGAATCTGGCAAACGCCGAAAGAAATCACCTACGTCAAGGTCGTTCTTAGGATCGACCACCTGTACAGTATCGTTAACATCCCAAATTTCCTGTTGCCACGAATTGAATACTACTTTTTCCCATGTGTGATCAGGATGCAAGATAGCTGCCACACGTCCAACAGGGTCATAGAAGAGTACCAAACTGACACCAATCGAGACATCAAACTCGAAGAGATGAGTGTCGGTAAAAAAAGGTTCGTACTGTCGAACAGGCTTTCCTTTGTTGTTGTATACCGTCCATCCGCTACCTACCCAGCGCGAGCTGACATCATTTGCAATCATATCAGGTTGACCATTAACCGTAATCACATGCCCAGTAGCTGTATCTCTCTTCGGAACTGGTCCCGGTTCAGCCTGAATCTTCTTTTGGATCTGGCGACCAAACCCATCAAAGTAAGAAATACTGTGCTGAATCTTAGTCTGTTGTCCAGAAGTTAGATCGGCGTCATGAATTTCACGAGCCATGCTATAGATTACCGCAGGCTGTGGGTTCATCTTATCTTTCGTACGATAATAGGCAAATAAGTCATACACCAAGCGAGTGGTGGCTTTCCCTAAGAGAGTGTGGGGATCAGCCAGTGGATCTAGTAAATGGGCAGTTACTGCAGATTGGATTAAATTTGGGATAAAATCGGCCAGCAAATCACCGCGTCTAGGACTATCTTCAGGCTTACCCATTACTGCAGTACCTACTACCTGACCAAGTACATCAAATGCAACAGCCAACCGATTCCGATTCGGGTCCATAACTAAAATCGGTTGGAGCACGCGATAGTCTTGTCCCTGACGTACAAGTGGCTGGATGGAATCGGCGTTACGTTCTCCCACGGTGGTATGGTTACCATAGGCATCGCGGGTTTCCTGTACAAGAAGGTCATAGGTGTCGTATTTCACTAAGGTCTCAGTATAGAGAGAATCGGTATGGAAAGGATCACGATAGCGATGGGGAAGAAAAAAATGTGCTTGAGCATAGGTCAATTCCTGGGTCGACGAATCTGTTGTATTAGGAGAACGATACACTCGACCTGAAGGAATCCACCAATTGTCATCCCCTTCACTATGGATATAACCACCTTCGCTTATAAGCATGGTATCGGTAATCCGATCGCCATAAACCTTAGTAAGAAGCTCTGGTGTAAAGGCAAGCTGATAACTCTCATAAAGAATAGCTAGCGATTCCAGTTTTCCCAGCGGTAATGGACCGGATAGATCATTACGGCTATACAGTATACGTACATGTTCAATTAACCTCTTTTGCAATTCACCCGATGTCGCGTTCTGTTCATAAGAGATGAACTGCGCTGTTGTTCCCGATTGAAGGATCTCTGCAACGGTGAAGCGGTATCTGTCTTCTGATAATCTTAAGCCGTTCAGCTCATAAGTCCGCGACTCGCATGATAACGGTGCATGGTAATCACCAATGCCTTCAACAGGGTTTGTAAAGTCATCTTCCTTATAAGTAATCAACAATTCACTTTGTTTAGCTTGATCCCTCAATTCGAGATTTAGATCAGGTCGACGACGTCCATAGTTAATAACGGCCGATTTCAACACGTTACCATAATCGTCCACCTCCAACGTGACAGTGTGTACAACTCGTGGATCGGTAGGATTACGCTCGTAGTCGGAATGGATAGATTCCAGACCATGAGTGAAAAACACCGCATGGCGGTTATTCCCCTTCGGTTGCAAACAGCGAATGTTCACGTTCTGTTCAGTGACTGTGTAAGGATCATTCTCTTCATCCGTACCATCCAGAGAGTAGACCTCTTGGCGAAGCATCGAACCTCTCAGGGCACGGCAAGCTTCACGTTCTTCCTCTAAAGACAACCCAAATGGAAGAACGGTGTCATCGAGCAAAAGGTGTCTCACTTCTGCATCAGTCAAACCTGGCTCACGGTAATATTCCCTCACGCCTTTATCATCCAAGCTACCAGCGAAGAAATCAGTTACGTGAGCACCGGTATGATACCATGTGCGAGTGAAAACAGGTGGAACGTGGGAAGACTTATCCACATTCGTCCCTTGTGGTAAATGCCCGTCTTTGTTGAATACGGCGAACTCCTCTGTGTCCCATTGTTCCACTAGACCAAATCCTCGGAATTCGCGTTCAATTCCATCGAAATAACCATGATGGTAAGCGTAATGTGTCACAAATCGATTGCCACTAATGTGGTCGTAGGTCTCGACACACTCTACGACATGTACAGGGAAAGGGATCTTGGTGAGCCAGGGTTTCCCAGAGAGCTTATCAGCAAGGTAGAACTTGGTAGAAGAAACATAATGAACATAAGTTTCTGCACCCAAATTGTTGATCGACTTAATCAGTAAATGAGGTTTCTGTCCACCCATTAGGTCGATGTAACGCAGGGGGCAATCCACGTCTCCTGGTAATGGAGATGACCAGACTAGACAAGCTGTACCATTTCCCAAAAGGTCAGCGGTCATGACCGAAGAAAGATGATCCACAGGTGGAAATTGACTGAGATGACGTGGGTTGCTCCAGCGGTTACCAGACTGATTGAAATATAATCGCACGTTATCTCGGCCTAAATAGACGATGTCAGTGACGCCTGAGCCATCGATGTCAACCAGACGAACACGCTGTTGATTGAATTGGTCAGGGTGATCAAACCAAGGAGAGTTGTCCATCGTCACTTTTGCTCCGAATTGGCCATAACCTAGGTTAGGCCAATAGCAGACCTCGCCATTACGGATTCGCACAAGATCGGTGAGACCATCCCCACACATATCAGCCAAATAGACAGATTGCAAAACGTTGGACAGCACTAACCTGGGACCTTGTTCCTCGTCCATTGGTTGATAAACCTGCTGAGCTAATCCAAACCCCTCCTCACCTAATGAGGGGTGCCAAGTGAAAACTTCATGTTCATTGATTAGTACGTCAGCCCGACCATCACCATTTAAATCGATGAAACACAGATTTGGTTCATTCCATGAGATGTTTGGCAGATGGTCAAATTCCCTAAACCATTCCCAGCTTTCTTTATGGGTACGCTCATAAAAACCCGGATTCGATTGAAAAGATACTAGATTCACCTGTCCATCACCAGTGAGATCCAGTAGTTGTTGTCGTCCGCTACTAAGGTTAGCAAGTGATGGCTTTAAGGCAGCTACTTCTTGTGGGGCAAAACGGCCTTCCCCTAGATTCGGTTTGTAAAACCAAGCATCGGCTTGCTCTGTTAAGATCCCAGAGATGCCCTCACCGTTCAAATCCACCCATTGATATGATGTTCCATCTATACCAACAGGTAGGTTTTCTAGACTACTTACACTCAATTCTCGGATATCATCCTGAATGCTCGCCTTACTATATTCGAACTCCAATGGTGGCAAGGATCTCTTAAAATAGGTAATGTACTTAACACCATTACGCTCCAGCACTTTCTGTGCGTCATCACGAAGGAATCCTGATTGGATGATAGCACGAATAAATGAAGCAATACGGGTACTTCCTTGATGGCTGAGCTCATCCTGTACCGTGGTAGGCTGCGAATAATCCAGGTCATCATATTCAAACTCAGTAGAACGAACCAGATAAGGATCGCTTCCCAATTCTGCAAAGTGGTGGAACATCAACATACGGCAACAACGGCGATAAGTACGCACTTCAAACCCTGCACGGTAAGAGGAGAACGGGTCAGGTCGAGCAGTCCAAGTGGACTCTGATGATGCTGAAGCACGAATACGATGTTCAGCTTCAGTCTCAGTAGCGTCAAGATCAACTTCCTCGTAATGATCTTCGTTGTAATCAAAGACTACTTCGAACATCCACCTCATTTTGTTTAGATCTGGTTGAATTAGACGGGAGACCTGATTGCCATACTTGATACGCTTCAAGTATAGATTGGCTGTACGTACTCGATTGCGCTCATGGGCCTGTGTTCGATCAATATTCTCATCATTCTCTTCCATGTACTCATAGACGATGATATTCCCCTTGTCATCGTAACTCTCACATATGAACCAACTGAAAACCCGCTTTGGATCACCTGGATCTGCAATTCGACTTTTCTCTGTCTTTCCATAAATCGAAGTGATATTGTTACGAGTGATAGAACGCCAGTGGATCTCTCCTGTTTTTTGATGGGTCCAACGCTCGATACGAGCAAACAATCCCTCGAGGCGAGGACGATAGCGGTGGATAGTGTAGCCTGCTACAGTGGTAGTATCTTCAAATCGACTTCCATCCTGTTTGAGAACCGGAACGAGGTCTTCGGAACCAGAGAGAATATAAACATCTGACTCATCATCATCGTTATACTCAGGCAGTCCCTTATCTGTCTTGCGAGAAATTACAGGAATAGATAGAGACCATCCAAATCCGAAGGGTCCATTTCCAGATCCTGAGTCATAGGAGAGTGAAAGCTCCGGACCGAAATCGGAACGCCCAGGACTCGTAACAAGGGGAACTATCATGGAACCGGTACCTGTAACTGGATTGGCTGCAAACTTCTCGCCGATGCCTTTGATCGCTCCACCCCCCTTCGGGAGAGAAATGGTTGGAGCAGAGAATGCCTTTTGCCCTTTATCATTTTCATCCGTTTTGTCTTCGATCATGATTTAGCCCTCCCTTTTAGTTTGTCTGATAACTTTGAAACACCTTTCTCCTTATCAATTACATTATCCTTTTGATCCGATTCCTGATTTAAAAACGTTGTGGCCATTTGTTCTGCCTTTTCTGATAATACGGTCTCTGATACTGTTTTGCATGAATATTGACGATAGTGATCGTGGACTAGATTGCATGGATGTTGCTGTTAGAGCATGCTGAATAGCCTTTCGTAAGTCTCAGACTCCGACGAACTCCCCCTTGTTTTCTCATCTTTAGAGATAAAAAACGTTTCGCAGATACAATCTACGAAACGTTAATTAAAATGTTAATTTCTAATTATAGATTATCACGTATTTTCTACTTCCAAGATTATTACAGTTTCAAACTGATTCTCAAACAGCTCGTCTATGATATTATCACTGGTCACCCGAACTCTAGCTATTAATTTGTCATTCTTCTTTTCAGGTGCATATCCAACGAAAATTATCTTGAGATCCCTAATCAACTTCATATCCACGTATTTTTTTAATACGGTGATTAATCCCACTATCGGTATAGGTACCTCATTTTGTTTCGGCCACTCGTCAGCTTCTAGATAACCCAAAAATTCTAAATCAATCATTTCCAATACATATTTTCGCCACTCGTGTTGATAATATTTCATCTTCACATTATCGATCTCTTTTTCATCTTTAATTTTTTCAAAACTCAATTCTTTCAGATCATTTTTCAAATCATCAACAACATTCGAGTCATTTGTATTAAAACTGACGAATTGACTGCAATCAAATAATACACTTGACACCTTTAATCCCCCTACTCAGTGGAGCTTTTATTATGAAGATTACATTAATAATAATTATCTGACGCCTGTAAAACCGACTTCAGTTTTGCACTCGAACCAGGGTTTTTTTGTGTTTACTTTTTAAGTTTGACCAGAATCAACTTACTTTTTCAGTGGTCTACTCTTCAAGCAAATGCTTTTTATGTTTAACTTCGCTCTCAATAATATCTTCTACCTCTATAATAATGATAGGGTAATACAACATGAGTTCATATATTCCCTCTACTATTCTATCACTTGGGACTTTTATCCTTGATATGTGATCGGATTTTATTTCTCTCTCGGAGGAATTGTCTACGAAAATCAACTTCAAATTCAATATCCGATGGTTATCCACATATTTCATTAGAACTTCCGCCAATTCTAAATCGATTGCCAACCGAATCATGCCATTAACCCTCTTCTCCCGATTCCGTTGACATCCGCTCAATCAAGCCCAGTTGACGCGAGAGTTCATAGTGAAGTGAGACGGTTTCATGGGGGAAGCGTAGAGCCACCTTCCGTCCAGGAGCAGACCCCTCCAAAGGTTCAAAGGCTATCACTTCCCCTTCTCCCCAGCGTTGGTGAATCAGTGTCGTCCCAATGGTAAGCTCCTCACCCGCAAAACGAAGCTGAGGTTGTCCTTTCTCCTTTCTACGAGAAGGTATGTAATGGGGATTCGCAACAAAGGTATCCTGATCCTCTTTCAAGGTGATCTCGTCATCGTCAAAGCCTATCTCTTTGAGAAATGGAGAGGGGCCAACACGCCTCCCCTGACGAGTATGGCTGATAGAGAGAGTTAACTCTCTTTTAGCACGGGTCATCCCTACATAAAGCAGACGCCGTTCTTCTTCCCAGGCGGCATTCTTGCGGTGATCAGCCACTTGAAGGCTACGCCGATGGGGAATTGTCATCGCATGGAGGCCGATAAGAAAGACGCGGTCAAATTCTAGCCCCTTCGCCTTATGAAAGGTCATGAGATGGATTCGAGGGTTAGGAGAAGGTTCTCGAAGAGCACGCTCTACCCTGTCGGCATGCTCCAATAGATCGATACCCCACTCAAAGGATTGAGCTGCAACGGTAAGTTCCTCTACAGGCTCTAATAAACTGAGCACTTCCTGACCGAGATCCTTCGCATAAGCCGTTAAAAAGCGATCATAACCGATTCGTTGCCGAATTTCTTGGATCGCCTCTCTCGCCCCAAGCCCACACAGAGATTTTACTTGAAGCGCCAATTGACTCAGATTCTTTTTCTGGTAAGTTTCAAGACCGGGTAATTCAGGGAGTGCTTCTAGTACAGAGACATTTATTTTCCGAGATAGGTTCCAGGCGGTATCGATCCATTCCTCCCCAAAAAGATAGCGCTTGGGTTTGTTGATTATACGCACGATGGCATCCAAATCGTTAGGATTTTGGGCGAGAGTAAGATAGGCAAATATATCCTTCACCTGCCAGCGCCGATAAAAGAGGGCATCCCCCATCGATGCCGAAAAGGGAATCCCCTCACGGACAAGAGCATCGATAATTGCCCGCGCCTGGGTAGAAGTACGGTAGAGGACCCCTGTCTTTCCTTCATCGCTAAGGGAAGCGATAATCTTCGTCGCTTCCTCCTCTTCATCCGATGGTTTAAGTAAAGTCGGTTCCTTGCCTGCTCGTCCCATCCCGATCAACCTTTTTTCCTGCCGCATCCTATTGTGACGAATCAGTTTTTGCCCTACGGCGACAATCGCATCGGTAGAGCGATGATTGACAGAGAGGACGACCCTTTGACTTCCTGGACGCCTGCTTAACTCTTGCATAAACTTCGGATCACTACCCCTAAATCCATAGATCGACTGATCATCGTCTCCAACAGCAAAAAAGCTTCCCTTTTTTGCTAAAAGGAGCTGTAGGGAATCATATTGTACCCGGTTGATATCCTGAAACTCGTCCACCAATATGCGCGAAAAAGATCCGCTCATTGGATTACCCTCTTCCTTTAACCAACCACAAAAGGCGAGGAGAATATCATCGTAATCCCAGGTATTCTGTTCTTTTTTCCGAGTTTCATAGGCTTGAAACAGATCTCGGAAGAGTTTGTTCTGTTGTTTTTGTACATTCATTCGCTCAGGTAGGACCATGTTCCCTTTACAAAAGCCAATCTGACTTAGGGTAGTGGCTACCCCTTCCTCATCGGAAGGTTGCTCCTTATCTTTAAGAAGCTCCCGAATCCAATGCCTTTGTTCGCCATCATTTAGTAAGCGTGGCACCGATACTCCCATTCTATGAAAAAGGCGCAGGAAAATAGAGTGAAAGGTTCCAAGGGTTAACCCGCTCGTATTCCCTGTCAGTTGTTCGATACGTTGCTGCATCTCGCTCGCCGCCGCACGAGTAAAGGTAACAACCAATATTTTTTCAGGTGAAACCCCTCGCTCTAGTAGCGTAAGCACCCGCTGAGTAAGCACGGTTGTTTTTCCGCTCCCAGGACCAGCAAAGACAGCAATGGTTCCCTCTCCGGCTGTAACTGCCTTTAGCTGATCTGGGTGAAGTTCTACCTTGGAAATTGCCTGGGAAATCATCGTCATTTTCCTTCGCCCTTTTCGTCACGATAGCCGTTTCTTTTTTCGCCCTATGATCGTACCACACTCATCGATGAGATAAGCGAAATGCCTAATAATTTTTTCAGTTGACACCCTCCCTTTACCGTGTTAGAGTAATCATCAAATTTACTCATATGGATCGACTATGATAGAGCCAAGTCGCCTAATGAAACCCAAGAGAGCCGGGAATGCTGGGAACCGGTGTTTCGAAAGCGATGGTCCACTCTTGAGTCATTCAGCCGAACTCATCGGAAAGTAAGCTGGATCGGAGAACCGTTATCTCAAGGGTCTTTTACTAGAGACCCGCCGAGGCCTGATGCTGTGAAGCGCAGGTAAATGAGGGTGGCAACGCGAGTCTTTCGTCCCTCACCACTAACTAGTGGTGTGTGGATGAGAGGCTTTTTTAATTCCAATCACTAACCATCGGCGCTGTTCGGTTCACACCCAATCGATTGACATACACTTGACATATACAGTGAAGGAGAGAGACCACATGCTACCCGATAAGTTTCGTCTTCAGATTCCTGGTCCAACGCCCATTCCCCCAGGTGTTCAACAAGCGATGGCTCAACCGATGATCGGCCATCGGGATCCGGATTGTTCTCGAATGGTGGTTGACCTTAGCCGCCGGCTTGGTCCGGTATTCGGTACGAAAGAGCCTGTCCTTATTTTTACATCCAGTGGAACCGCTGCTCTTGAAGCCGCTGCAGTGAACACCCTTGCACCAGGGGAAGAGGCAGCCGTCGTTGTCTCAGGTGCCTTTGGAGACCGTTTTGCCAAAATCCTTGAACGATATGGTATCACCCTCCATCGTCTTGATGTTCCATGGGGAGAAGCTTGTCAGCCAGAGATACTAGCTGATTTCCTAAGGAAACATCCTCAAGTGAAAGCTGTGTTCCTCACCTATTGCGAAACCTCTACCGGTGTCCTTCATCCCATTGGTGAATTAGCTACTGTCATCCGTCAAGAAACAGAAGCCCTTGTTATTGTAGATGGAGTAAGTTGTATCGGCGGGGTAGAGAGTCGCTTTGATGAGTGGGGTCTAGATATCCTTGTCACTGGTTCACAAAAAGCACTGATGCTCCCCCCTGGCCTAGCCTTTGCTGCGGTAAGTGAACGCGCTTGGCAGGTAATAGAGAACAACCCTCAGCCTCGCTTTTACTTGGATTTCAAGACCTATCGGACCAACTTAGAAAAGGAAACCACTCCATATACTCCAGCGGTTTCTCTCCTTTTTGGTCTTACCGAGGTCCTTCAAATGATCGAGACTGAAGGATTTACCCAAGTAATCGAACGCCATGATCTGATGATGCGGATGACCCGCGCAGGGATTCGGGGAATGGGTCTCACCCTTATGACTTCGGATTCAGATGCCTCCCCTACTGTTACTTCCATACTGGGAGGAAACGATTGGTCATCTGAGGACCTGCGTAAAGAACTGCGCCGCTTATCGTTCCGTGTCGCAGGCGGGCAACAGCATCTGAAGGGCAAGATTTTCCGCATTGGCCATATGGGCTACTGCGATCCAGTCGACGTCCTTTCCACCATCGCTACAATCGAAGTAGCCGCGAAACGAATCAACGCCCCCGTTCGTCTTGGAGCGGGCATTCAAGCAGCCGAGGAGGAACTCATCCATGCTCCGAGTCTTAATCACTGACCCCCTGAGCGATCAGGGAATCGAACAACTTACCCAAGCTCCTGACGTTGAAGTCATCATCAATACAGGACTTTCACCTAGCGAACTTCTAGAAGCCATCCAAGATGTAGATGCTCTCCTCGTGCGGAGCCAAACCAAAGTAAGCGCCGAGGTCATTGCCGCTGGTAAGAACTTAAAAGCCATTGGCCGCGCTGGGGTAGGTGTAGACAATATCGATATTCCTGCGGCGACAAGCAATGGCGTTGTCGTGGTAAATGCACCTGACGGTAATACCATCTCCACCGCTGAACACACCTTTGCCATGCTGATCTCTATGGCACGCAACATTCCCCAGGGTTACCGTTCTACCGTCCAAGGGGAATGGAACCGGAAAGCCTTTGTCGGGGTGGAGCTCAACCATAAAACCCTCGGCATCGTCGGACTCGGGCGCATCGGCACTGAACTCTCAAAACGAGCCAAGGCCTTTAACATGAACGTCCTCGCCTTTGATCCCTATCTAACAGAAGAACGAGCACAAAAAATTGGGGTAACCAAAGCCACCTTGGATGAAGTTATCACATCCTCGGACTTTATCACCGTCCACACCCCGCTCACCAAGGAGACTCACCATTTAATCGATGCAGGCGCTTTTCAACGGATGAAAGATGGTGTCCGTATCCTTAACTGCGCCCGGGGTGGAATCATCCACGAAGGTGCTCTTTATGAAGCGATCCAGAGTGGTAAAGTAGCTGGAGCTGCCCTCGATGTTTTTGAAGTGGAACCACCAGGAGAACACCCCTTGCTCACCCTGCCCCAGGTTACGGCGACTCCGCACCTAGGAGCATCCACCCGTGAAGCACAGGAGAATGTTGCCATCGATGTAGTAGCAGAAATTTTGCACATCCTTCGGGACGAACCCTTCAAAAACGCGGTCAATCTCCCCTCGATTCCCCCAGAACTGGTGGAGAAACTGCAACCGTATCAGATCTTGGCAGAGAAGCTTGGGCATTTTGCTAGCCAAACAACCCATGGCGCACTAGATGAGTTAACGATCACCTATTCAGGAGAGTTGGCCGATTGGGACACCTCTCCTCTCACCCGCATTGTACTCAAGGGCGCACTCTCTCACTATCTCTCTGAGATCAATTACGTAAACGCGCCTCACCTTGCGAAGGAACGGGGTGTACGTGTCACAGAGCAGAAGGTATCTAAGGCACAGGGCTTCACCAATCTCCTCACAATTACGATCAAAACCGATGCCCACCACGAACACACCATTGCTGGTACGCTTCTCAATGGTTTCGGACCTCGGATCGTTAAGATCGACCAATACTCCGTAGATTTGCAGCCAACCGGTCATCAGCTCCTCATCCATCACCATGACCGCCCGGGTGCAATCGGCCGTGTAGGGACGATTCTAGGTGAACGCAATGTCAACATCGCTACCATGCAGGTGGGCCGAGCCGATATAGGCGGCCGTGCGATCATGATGCTCACTGTGGATAAGGAAGTACCCAAAAAATTGCTCGAAGATCTGGAAGAACTCGAAGAGATCCAGGCTGTCACAGCCATTGATTTATAATTGATGTGCACCCCTAAAGTAGACACAGGAAAAACCCCCTGTGAGATGAACTACTTAAAGGGGTGCTCTTTTATGGATAAAAAAGGGTAAAAATTTAAACATGATCCCTATTTGTTAAAATTGAAGGTGGTTGAAATGAGATTAAAAGGTATACCCGCCGATCTGTGTAGATCTAAGTAGAGACCTACTAGTTCGTAGTTATAATACATACTGCCCTGGGTAATAAGTAGAAAGACAACGTTATCTATCGATAGCCATTGGATCATCAAATAAGCACTCCCCCTTACCTTCGCGCTTGATTAAATACCTAGCCAATTATCCGTACAAATGAGGAGGATACATACCATGGCAGACCTTTATGGAAAAGTAGCCATCGTCACTGGAGCAAGTAAAGGATTGGGCGCCGCGATCACCCGCCGTTTCGTAAAAAGTGGTGCGCAAGTAGTCGCCGCAGCCCGTAGTCGAGATAAGCTAGAAATTTTACATCGAGATTACCCGGATCAGATTCTACCCATCCCCTGCGATGTAACGAATCCCGACCAAGTTCAGGATCTCATCAACCACACCGCCCGAGAACTCGGTCGTATCGATATTCTGGTCAACAATGCTGGATTAGGTCGCTTTGCTCCTGTAAAAGACCTCACCGTCGAGGATTGGGATCAGATGATGAACGTCAACCTCAAAGGCACCTTCCTCGCCTGTAAATATGCGATCCCCCACCTAATAAAAAGCAAAGGCCACATTGTAAATATCTCCAGCGTTGCAGGTAGCGTCACCTTCCCTGGCGGAGGTGGTTACTGTGCTTCCAAATTTGGACTTATGGCTCTCTCCGACATACTCACCCAGGAACTAAAAAAGGACGAAGTCCGAGTCAACACCCTCTCCCCTGGTTCTGTCCAAACGGAATTCTCAGCGAATCCGAAGGATTACGCTCTCACCGCCGAACAAGTGGCTGAAACCACTTGGATGATGGTTACTGCTCCCAAGGGTGTGATCTACAGCAATATCACCATGCGTCCTCAGGTACCTCCTGAGTTGCAGAAGTAGGGTTTGTGGGATTGATGGCGATGGAGATAAATATGCGATATACCAAAAAGCTCCCATCATCACGGGAGCTTTTTAGATTTGATCTTCGATAAGGTACGATTAGAAGCAAATTATTTTTAATTGAGTGATTTGAGTTAAAATTGCAAATTGGTTAAGATATTCATATCGATCCGTATGATATCGAGGTGTGATTAATTATGAATTGGGATATCCAAAAAATCGGTGAAACCCAATCTTCCGATTAGTAATCTCTCCATTATACACTTTCCATATCTCAAAGGCTTTCGGGCTACGTGCCCTGGCCATGGTTCAGCACCTCACCACTAGTAATCTTCCATGTGCTCCGGTTGATTAAGATGACTCTTAGTAGTCGTTTACAATTATAATAGTTCTTTTATTATAAAATAATATTCTACCTGTATTTACTAAACGAATAATAAAGGATGAAATTCCTTCTTTTTTTCTTTTTATATAAGTAATATACTAAGTTTGTAAGATCAAAATAATTGAGGAGGCAATAACATGAATGGGTTAAACCTTCGAAAGATCACGATGATGTTCACGTTATTACTTGGCTTTTCGCTACTAGGGAGCGGAGTGAGTGAGGCCAGTACTCCTACCAATGATCATATGACGAAATCACCCCTAGTAGCTAAGAGTAAATGGGGTAAATGTTCCAATTCAGTCCAAGATGCAAAAGATCTTCTTTACTCAGCGGGGATCACAGAACCGTCCGACTATCCTTACATAGTTCGGGATCGACTTGAATATGAATCCCAAAATTGGTGGGGAGACGCTAAAAGGACGGCGAATGAAATCATTACTGAAATTAACTATTATTGCTAAACGAACATACGTAGATTCTGAGCAACGTGTAGGGTGTAAAGAATAAGGTGTCCGGTAGCCACATATATTCTCGAAAACGGGACTGCAAACTCTATGCAGTCCCGTTTTTGTGCGAGTGAGGATCCACTTTTTTGTTTCATCGTTGCTAGCAACGCACCCAAGCTTTTTTTTACCAATAGCATATAGTAACTTAATGTGGCACTCTAAAGGACCACTTAGGTAATAAACTCATTTGATTGCTTTAACGGACTGTATAAGGCATACAGTCCGTTTTTTTGTGTGTGGGTACGTATATAACGTTACATAACGGCGGCTACGTAACCTTGCCGTTAAAACCAATGTAATCCCAGTTATATCAAGGTTTTCGGACGTTTGTGATCGACACACTCTGTTACGTAACCTATTGATTTCCAATACATTTTCTATGCAAAAAGGCCGCCAACCCTTGGTACATAAGGGATTGTTGCCTTATTCAAGCAAACACTTTGGGACCGGTCGGTCTCTCAGGAAGGGTCTCTTGTTTAAGTTGTTTCGCATATGTTCCTCAAAACAGATACAAATTTTACTACTTGCATGGTGTACACTGTAAATGGTACTCCAACTTTAATTGGGGCCTTATCAAGGCCTTCTTTTTTTGGTATTGAAGGGTGAATATTACTCTTTTGGGATAAAACGAATATAATTACTAGAATACCATTAATTACAGATTGAAAATTATGCCGTAATCTATTAAATTTATTTTATATAGAGAGAGGGAGGACAAAAAAATAAAGGGAGAGATGATCGTGCAAAATGTAAAAAGAAAAGTGTTTACTGGTGCGCTGGCTTTACTGCTTGCTGCTAGTGTGAGTGCCGGAGCGAGCTCAAAAGCCTTTGCTGCACAAGATGGTAAGGGGAAATTACCCGAAAAGTATATTCAAGGGTATCTAGTAAAAGACGGTAAGAAAACACCGGTATATAGTGATAGTAATAAACAAAAAAGTGATAGTAAAATACCTATGTCAGCTGAAGATGGTACTAGTGAGTATGCGGCTAATTACCCTACATTATCAGCAGATCCCTATGCGCCTGCACCGCAAAAAGGAAATACGACAACCGAATCGGCGGAGATTGGAAATATCCTATACTTTGATGGTGAAGGTTCTATTAATTCAGACAAGGACGGTACAATAACTGGTAAATATTATTTGGAGAAAAAACCCGATGGAAACGTAGAAATGGGACTCTATGATCCTGAGACGCTCAAATTACATCCTTCTCCTTTAAATGCTGTAAGAATAGCTATTGGCGAAGAAGAGATGGTAAAAAAATATGGAGCAGCCTTTGCTTGGAGTAAAGCTTTTGATGGAACATCCAAGCTAAAAAGAGAGACACAATTTAACTTAGTTAAAACAAGCACGGCTGACAAAGCAGTAACGTATAATTTTAAGGAAGATATTACACATGGTGTACAAACTTCGGATATGTTTAGTTTTGCATTCACAGTTGGATATAAATTTTCTGTTCAAGAAGGTGTGCCAGGTGTAGCTCAAGCTACTGAAGAAATAAGTTCTTCTCTAACGGAAACCTATCAACACAACATTTCAGTTACGGATCAAAAAACCACATCTGAGTCTTTTACTTCTCCAGCAGTTAATAATCCAGATTATAAATATCCCGTCTATAGAGGAGCAGGGTATCAGTTAAAATCCACTTATACCATTATACCTGGATCTGGTTTGAGTCAACTGATGAAAGATTTCTCTGAGCTTGGAGATTTGGCTAAAAAGCAATATCAATATAATGATGATGAAATGTATTTCCCCTTGACACCAGGCTCCCATATTTAATAATTTCGAAAAACAGGTAGCATGACTTTCACAGATAAAGACCTTTCAACACCCCCCTTTTCTGAAAAGGGGGGTGTTCTTATAAAATACTGCCCTTCTGTGCAGGATGCATCCTGTATAATGAGAACAAATGATCGGGTGGTGGTACCACTTGAAAAATAAAATCGACTATAAGGAGCTGTACGATCAGCTCGAGCAAGCAGTCTTTCTAAGTACTATGAGCTGTTAGATATCGCGATTCATATGGGTGGTCGTCCAGCTCTCCAGAAACGCATCTGGAAAGTGGCCAACGAACTGATGGAAAGTCGGTGACCAAGCGGCCAGTGGTCGCTTTTTTATTTGAGTTGTTTCTCAAAAACGAACGATCCAAAGAGCTGCTATGTTGAAAAGTGTTGGCCAACGTTTTTTTCGTTCGGATTCACAAATAAAGCCCTTCTCTCCGCCTTTCTAAGCCGACGGAGGTAAGAGGATTGGAGATTGGATGGGGCTTTTCAATCCATAAAAATAGAGCAGCGAGGTCGTAACCGCTACTCCTTCAATATCGACGATAAATATAAGGTTGAGAGAGTACCCACTAGGGTCTTGCTCCCAGTATAAACGCGAATATTATTGATCGCAAAAAGTGTAACATCTGTAACATTTGTAACAATTACTAGTTAGTTGCCCGTCAGTTGCTGGTTCTAGGCCAATTTATCAGTTTATTTTGTCCCCCACAATACATTATTTCCCTTAAAATTTCACCCGATTTCGGTCTTAGATACCATTTATCTGAGTATTTTATATAAATAACATCCTAAATTTCTATCATTCTAGTAAAACGAGATACTAGTTAGTTTTCACTTGCTTCTGAGATGTTTTTTCATCTTAATGCTTGTTGGAATATACCCCATCTTGATATATAACTGATACGCACGTTTGTTGTGCCCGAAAACATGTAACCCGATTGAACTTACATTCATCGAGGCAAGGTCAGTTTCAAGTGCAATAAGTGCCTGCTTTCCATATCCCTTACCTTGAAATTCTTCGTATATCTGAATGCTGTATATAAAAGCTGATTTCTCGCCCTTGTTTTCTTTGACTGCATACCAAACCGTGCCTATTGCACCTACTACTTCGTGAT
This sequence comes from Marininema mesophilum, assembly GCF_900106775.1. Classification (GTDB taxonomy): domain Bacteria; phylum Bacillota; class Bacilli; order Thermoactinomycetales; family DSM-45169; genus Marininema; species Marininema mesophilum. The sequence continues at coordinate 128,285 of NZ_FNNQ01000004.1, read as the reverse complement.
GCAATGAACACAGAAAATGTCCATTCGTTTGAATCCCTTTAGGTAATAGTTCATTTGTTTCTTTGGTCGCTCGTTCAATCGATTCTGATGGTGTCCATCTGCCTTCCTTTGCATTTTCTTCGGCATACTCTCTGATTGTCTCTTCGAAGAACCTTTTATATTGTTCTTCGTTCATTCGAACCAGATTTATCATGGATGCTCCTCCAATTACTTTCAACAGCAATTCTGTAAAAAAGCGATTTCCGGTGTGAAAATATTAGAATTGTAACTAATCTTGACTTAATACTTATTTTATCAACTAACTCATCCTCATTGTTTAACTATCGTATTTTTTCGTACAATATGTCAAATGGGTGGTTGATTTTCCCCCAACAAAAAAACCGCCACCCCAGTCATACCAAGGGATGGCTGCTTTTTACTGAGTTTTACACAACACATTTGTGTTAAACTCATTGGTTATCGAAGAGGACATGAAATGAGGCCACAGGATATTAACTCTGTGACCTTCTTCAATCTTCATAGAGATCCTCTACACCAATAATTAACTGGAAGGGTATCCAACGAATATCCTCACCATTACGTATTATGACCCGCCTTTCATGAGTTACTACCCTGTAGTAGAGGTGTTTGACTGTTTGACTGTCTGAACTGATGAGCCATCACACCATACTGAAAAAATTTAATAGGCTACCTATAGTCATCTAGTCAGTAAATCACTTCAGGCAGCCATTAGCTCAGCCTACCACCGAGCATTCTTCTCATACCCTAGGCGTTGTAAAAGATCTCCTGTCTCTTTTTTAAAAGCTTTCTTCACGCGGGGGGTAAATTCGGTACGCCAGTTCCCGATGCGTCCGTTGCGGAAGGTGGTAGATTGGGAAGGTTTGATGTTCTGTATCATCCTACGAGCCATGACCACTTTAGAAAAGGGAAGTGGCACTCCTCCTCCCCAAATATACTCAACAATCCTCTTCACAGCGCGTGTACGGGATTGGGAGTTGCGCACCATCTCTTCAAAAGTTACCGAGTGTATTCCCGGTTTACCTAACCATTGATAGTTAGCTGAAGTATATTCAGTAAGGCTTGGCCAACCACATTTGCCAAAGCGCACGATCTGGGGACGGGTGGGACGGACACCTTGGATAATAGCAAGCAATCGCTGTTCTTGGTTGGGAAGATGATGCATGTACTTAAACATGTGGTGGCGATAATTTTGTTTCACTCCGAAGATGGGACTTGGTTTCATCATAAAATGAGTCAATGAGACGGCTATATCCCGCGGATCTCGACTAATAAAGATCGGTTTGATGCCTAATCTTCTAAAAAGGGGTAGATAGCGTGAGGAGTACGAGAAGTGAGAGAGAGCTACTTGCCCACTTTTCATGTTTCGCAGGAGTGATAGATCCGTTTCATAACACCATGGGTTGTACTTTTGGAGCATTTCCATCCCAGGGATACCCATCGTTAACTGGAGAAGGAGGTGTGTCCCGCTCTTAGGTACAGAAATAACAAGCAGTTTGGGCATTTTTCTCGGTTTGTTCAACATTAACTACTTCTCCTTCATATCCATGCATCATATTTTCCTATAGTTTATTCTGACACTCATAATTTGATCTTGGTTCACGTCCCTACCATAAAAAATCCACCCTTAGTTATAGTTAATGAGCCTCTCTCCTCGAACCTAAGCAAACAGTAAAAAGATCTGATCATTGTCTCTGATCAGATCTTTTTATCATATAGAGGAATCCTCCACTTTTTTCGGTCCTGTAAGAGGCAATTGTACGACAAAGCGGGTACCTTCTCCAAGTTTACTCTTCGCTGTCACTGTTCCACCATGGGCTTCTACAATATGTTTAACAATTGAGAGACCGAGACCCGTGCCGCCTGATTGACCACGGGTTCGTGCTTTGTCTGCTTTATAGAACCGTTCAAAGACAAAGGGTAAGTCCTCTTCCGGTATTCCACTTCCAGTATCCTTTACGGTCAGTTGTGCCTTATCACCGATCCGGTTAATTGTTAGTGTAACCTTCCCACCTTTCGGTGTATGGCGAATCGCATTATCTACGAGATTCGTCAATACCTGCTCCACTTTATCCTCATCCCATATTACTTCAGCAAATATGGACGGAATCTTATCGATTAAGGTAACCTCCTGCTCTCGAGCGATGGCCTGAAATTTACGTAGGATGCGTCGGCCCAATTCTGTAACATCTACTGATGCGGTCTCCAGGCGTATGTGTCCTGCTTCCATGCGCGCTAAATCCAAGAGTTCTCGTACCAATCGTCCCATTCGTAAAGACTCGTCGTTAATCACCGTTGCAATCTCTCGCTGTTCCTCTGGAGTCTGAGCAAAGCCATCGAGGAGGGCCTCGCTGTATCCCTGGAGCATGGCGAGGGGGGTACGTAGTTCATGGGAAACATTGGCCACAAAGTCCGTTCGCAGTTTATCAAGCCGTCTTTCTTCTGTCACATCCCGCAGAACTGCAACAGCTCCACTTACATCGCCACGTGCATAGAGAGGGGCCATCACAACCGCCCAGGTGCGACCATCCTTGGCTACATCTCCGAAAAGTTCCTTCTCCTCTGCAATCACCTGCAAAAAGATCTCATCTAACTGGAAGGGCAATCCCCGTTTAGATGATTCTTCACCCTCATCACTATCACTATCCCAGTCCTCTAACAACCGATTTGCTGGGGGATTGGTAACGATCACCTGTCCCTGGGCATTCATAGTGATCACCCCATCGGCCATACTGCGCAGGATACTAGCGAGTTGTTCTTTTTCCTGGGAGAGAGCATGGATCGATTCTTCCAATTGAGCCGCCATTCGGTTAAAGGCTACAGAGAGGTCGCCAATTTCATCTCGTTCATGGGAACGGACAGGGATTCGTGTGGAAAACTGACCCTTAGCCATTCGTTCTGCCGCCTTTTTCATCTGGATCAAGGGCTGGGTGATCCGAGAAGATAGGAAAAAAGCAAAAATCGTTGTAAGGAAGATTCCGATTAAGGCAGAGTAGAAAATGAGCTTCTTAATTTGACTCTCAGATAGCTGTTCCTGGGTACGGTAAAGCACGACCGCACCATTTACCTTCCCTTGTTTATTTTTCAAGGGGTAGGCAACCATCATAATTTCATTTTTAAAAAGGGGGAAGGTGGCTTTCCCCTTCTCCCCTACCATGACGCGTCCACGCAGGACTTGCTTTTTACCACCAAACACTTGATCGATCTCTGTTTGCTCTAATATATCCTGCCAGGGGAGATCTGGAACATTGGGAGAGACATCTGCCGGCTTTACAGAGCCATTGGGGCCAAGCACAATCATATACGTATCATACAAGTCCGCTACTTTTAGCACGGAGCGGAGATACTCCTTTTGATCGTCCTTTGAAGATTTTTCGAGGGTCTCCTTCACTTGAACAGCTAATTGATCAAGGCTATGTAGCTCGGCTTGATAATAGGTTTCCATGATCTGCTCAGTCAAAAAGAGAGATAGCACCAACAATACAGCCGTAACCAAAACGATGATTGTCAGCCAAAGTTTTCCGACGACACTGCGTAAAATCACTCTTTAGGCACCTCGAGCTTGTACCCTACACCCCAAACCGTATTGATCATGGAAGCTGCATCAGCAGAGACACGATTCAGCTTTTCACGTAGGCGTTTAATATGGGTATCAACCGTCCGAAGATCGCCGAAAAACTCATAATTCCACACATCTCTGAGTAGCTCTTCCCGTGTAAAAACTTTATCCGGTGAGGTTGCCAAGTAATGAAGAAGTTCGTACTCCTTTGGCGTCAATGACACTTCCCGCCCCCCTGCTCTCACCTCATGAGCATCATGGTCGATGGTTAGCTCAGGAAAGACAATAACATTGTGCGTCTCCGTCTCTGTTGAAAGAAAAGCGGTCGCCGATGCTCGCCGAAGTACAGCTTTTACTCGATGAACTAATTCTCGAGGGCTAAAGGGTTTTACGATGTAATCATCGGTCCCCGCTTCGAAGCCCTCCACACGATTACTTTCTTCTCCCCGAGCGGTTAACATAATCACCGGGGTTGCTTTTTTATTACGGAGCTCTCGAACCACATCCAATCCGTCCACTCCAGGTAACATCAAGTCAAGTAGAATCAAGTCGTAATCCGTTTCCAGTGCCTTGACCATCGCCTCTTCACCGTCTTCAGCCTCATCGATGCGATATCCTTCGCGCTCGAGATACATCCGTAACAAGCGGCGAATACGGTCCTCATCATCCACCACTAGGATGTGCTCCTGTTTTACCACGTGACTCACCTCTCTGGCATCCACAAAAAATGATTGTTCCTATCATACCATAATCTTGATGATTGTATCAGGCGTAAGAATGTAACCCCGCCAGTACTAAGTTGATTGCGATCAGATTTAGCATGATGACAACAAATCCACCGACAGACATCCACGAAGATTTTAATCCATGCCACCCTCGAGAGAGCCGCAAATGCAGGTAGACACTATAAAATAACCACGTGATTAACGCCCAGTTCTCCTTGGGGTCAAATCCCCAAAAACGCCCCCAGGCCTCATGGGCCCAAATCATCGCAAAGATCAATCCACCTAATGTAAAAATGGGATAGCCAATGGCGATGGCACGATAACTCACTTCATCCACCATCTCTAAATCAAGATTTTTCACAAGGGGGAATAACAGTTCATATAGACGGCGGCGCAGGAAAAGCCGGAGTAAACCATATAGGATCAAGCCGGAGATGACTGACCAGATAACCGTGTTCAGCTTACCAGCAGCCTTCTCTCCCTTTAACCAAGAGGGAGCCTCAAAGAGTGGCTTCTCCAGTCCAGCGAAAGAATCTACTTTGCTCACTTTACTATCATGGGGACTAACTATCGGGAGCATCGAATATTCTTCTACAACAGGCTTTTCATCGACAGAATGTTGAAAGGAAGCCTGATAACCTAACCCACTAAAAATCCCCGACATCACAACAAAACCAACCAGCATCAGGAGTAGAACAAGCACACCCTCAAGAAAAGCCGCAGTTCGGGTATGCGTTCGATTTCCTTGACCTACCCAACAGATTAGGTAAATCAGACCTGCCACAAACCCCACCGCAAGCGCTCCCTCACCAATGGCCACCGTTGTGACATGGATACCGAGCCAATAACTTTGTAGAGCAGGTATCAGCGGCTTCACCTCTGTAGGGAAAACAGAAGCATAGGCCAACATGATTACCGCCAGTGGCATCACAAAGGCACCGAGGACAGTAATTCGATAAATAAAGTAAATCACGATATAAGCGGCCACAATGGACAAGCAGAGAAACGCAGTAAATTCAAACATGTTGCTTGTAGGAAAATGCCCACTAATCGCAATCCGAATCACCGTAAAAAGAATATGTAACGTACCACCGATAATAGCTAAGACCAAGCCTCGCCGGCTCCAGCGCTGTGTATGCACATCCTTTCCTACACGGGATGCTTTTCCAGTTACAGCCATTACATAGGCAATCGTTGAAAATAGATAGAAAAAAAACGCGGCAAGGAGAGCATACTCCATTGCTTGTTCCATCATCATTCCTCCCGTCTCTGATCAGGAGAGAAGGAGAGCGAAAGACCGGTTACTTGACAGGCCTGCTCCAGCTCCCTTCGTAGCCCGAACCAATTTTTATTGGTATGTGCACCTACATAAAGGTTGTCATCCTTCACACGAACCCAGATTCGACGATGGTACCAAAAGAATCCCATCGACAGCCCTACCATAAAGATCCCTAGCCCTGTAAAGATAATGGGCAAACTTTTGTCGATCCGTACCATAAGGCCTGTTGAATTTGCTGTCTCTAACCGTGTCAGATCGATCGTATAGCGATTGGCTTTGCTGATATCATCCAAATTTGTCCCTGCGATCATCCAAGATCTTTCCGGTTTTTTCAGTTTAGGTCCCGTCACTTCAAAGACAAAAGCAGGACGGTTAGCCACCTCAGATTTAGTAGTAGGGCGATTCCCTTCCATGACGAAATCAGGGAAGTAATTGAGAATTCGTACCTTCATTCCATTTTTCAAAGTGTATTCTGGAGCAGGTTTATAGAGATTAATGCGAAATTCCCCCAACTTGGCCTTCGTTTTCTTATCGGTTAATTGTAAACGAATCGCCTGGGTCTGATTCGCCTCAAAATCAGCTTGATAGAGAAGCAAATCCCCAATTTTCATCGGATGATTGACAGAAATAGGGCCTTTTTTTACTTCCTGCAATTTGCCTGTTTTGGGGTTTTTCTTATAAAGAATCGCCTTTGTTTCATACTTCTTCACTACCGGTTGCCCATTTTCAGCTTGTTCCCGGGAATCTTTCTGATCGTATAGTTCCATCGTTGCTTTTACATTTTTGATATAGTATCCGACTTCCGGTAACTTTTTTGTCTTCCCATCTTGAACAAAAACAGACTCGTCTAAATACCAGCCAGGCATAACAATCCGTAGCAGAATACCAACAAGAAAGATGATAAGGCCAATATGGTTGATATAGGGACCCCAACGACTAATCCGTCCCTTTTCAGCAAGGAGAGAACTCCCTTCTTGCCGTATGTAGTACCGTTTTTTCCGTAGCGCTTTGGATAGCGCTTTCAAAAGCTCCCCCTTATCCATTTCTTCAGGGATGGGTTGAGTGCGACTCACCCGTTGACGAGTAAGAAACACAGGGCTTTTAACGATTTTCTGATTGTTAAGCGCTTTGTATAGAGGAACTACTCGATCCAGACTACAAACGACCAAAGAGATTCCGATCATTGCCAACAAAATCATAAAAAGTGGAGAGTTAAATACATCAGACAAACCTACATTGTAATAAAGATCCCCTAGTGTACCATATTTCTGTTTATAGTAGACATCTGGGTTCCCACTAGGAATCACACGTTCCTGGGGAAAGATCGTTCCGAGGGCTGAAATCACCAACGTGATTACAATCAACCAAACAGCGATTTTTACTGAAGAAAAGAAGTTCCACACATGATCCACCCAGGTGGTTTTCTTCGTTTGAGATCGCCGAGCTTTCCCATCGTAACGCATCTCCAGGGGTTGATCCGAGGCATTTTCCTCTTCCAAGGGTTTACCACAGTACTCACACAATGTGGTACCAACAGGGTTACTATGTCCGCATTCACACTTGGTATTTTCCATCTCGCCACCCCCCCACTCGGCATCTACATCTTTTGCCGGAGCAATAATCGACCATTTATCTATTATAACGCTCACAGACAAGGGCTCTAAAAGCTTCTTATGACTATTGTTTGAAAGATCAGAGCTTTACTAATTCCTTTAGATGAGTAATTTCTTGCTTCGTCAGAACTCGGTACTGTCCACGTGCTAGACCTTCTAGCTCCAGAAAAGCGACTTTCGTACGGACGAGCCGTTTCACAGGATGGCCCACTGCTTCACACATCCGACGGATTTGCCGGTTACGACCTTCATGGATGGTCATCTCCAATACTGCATCCTTACTTTCATTTTTCACCGTAACGACTCGAACTTCTGCAGGTGCTGTCCAACCCTCTTCTAAGCGGACTCCATTGGCTAATCGTTGCACGGTTTTTTCATTGGGTGAACCCTGAACCGTCGCTCTATAGGTTTTTCCCACTTCAAAACGAGGATGAGTCAGGCGATTGGCCAACTCTCCGTCATTAGTTAAGAGTAAGAGACCCTCTGAGTCGTAATCCAGACGCCCTACAGGATAAACCCGCTCAGGTATCTTCTTTAAAAAATCGGCAACGGATTTACGTCCCCGTTCATCGGATAAGCTCGTGATCACCCCTCTAGGCTTGTGGAAAAGGAAGTAGCGTTTATTTTCTTTTTTTATCGGCCGCCCATTCACTTCAATCCAATCGGAGGATGGATCCACTTGCGTCCCTAGTTCTGTAACCGTCTTGCCGTTCACTTTCACCTTACCCTCGCGAATCAAATCTTCACTTTTTCGGCGAGAGGCAATTCCCGCTGTAGCCATTACTTTTTGTAATCGTTCCATTTTGTCACCTCATTCACATCTTATCCATCTAGGTGACCCTTCACAAGCAAATCTGTCTCCGTGTCACAAAAAGAACACGAAAAAGCACGCCAAAGACAGCCAAACTCCATTGATTAGGATTTTTGGCTGTCTAATCACGTGCCAAAGAGGAGGCTGACGATCAACCAAGAGGCGATTAATCCAGCGAAGTCTGCAAGCAACCCTACCTTCAATGCATACCTTGAGCGCCGGATACCCACCGCCCCAAAGTAGACCGTTAACACATAGAGCGTCGTATCCGTACTTCCTTGCATCGTCCCAGCTAATCGTCCGAGAAAGGAATCTGGACCATAGGTACGAAAGATGCTTTCTACATAGGCCAGAGCTCCCGCCCCTGTAATCGGACGCATCAAACCGAGGGGGAAAACTTCCTCTGGAAAATGTACCATAGAGAGAAACGGTTTAAAAAGACCTAGATAAAATTGAAGGGCTCCAGTCTCTCGAAAAATTGAAACAGCCACCATCATTCCTACAAGATGAGGAATGATTTGAATCGCTGTAGGGAATCCCTCTTTTGCCCCATCGATAAAACTCTCATAAACGGGGACTCGGCGGGTAGCCGCATAGAGCGGAATAAACGCAAGGATAGCTGGAATCATCCATTGGGAGATCTGGGACACAATCTCTAGCATGCGACAACCCCCTTCTCCCCAGGAGGGATTTTACCTACTTAGCATCAGATCCAGTCGATGCTTCGAATCGCCGACGAAACCACCGATCCAACAAAATGGCCACAAGGGTAGAGCACACAGTGGCAAATATCGTCGTGCCGATAATATCCGTCGGGTTTACTGAACCATGTTCCATTCGCATCCCAATAATCGTAGTCGGTATTAGCGTCAGACTGGATGTATTGATCGCCAGGAGGGTACACATCGCAGGCGTTGCCTTTTTAGGATCAGGATTAAGCTTTTGTAATTCCTCCATCGCTTTTAATCCCATCGGAGTGGCCGCATTCCCCAGCCCGAAAAGGTTAGCACTCATGTTAGAGAGAATATAACCCATAGCCGGATGCCCCTTTGGAACGCCTGGGAATAGGAAACGAACAAAAGGGTCAAGGAGCCTGGCCAATTTTTTTAGTAACCCTGCATCCTCAGCAATCCGCATCATCCCGAGCCAAAAGACGAGAATACTGATCAAGCCGATACAAACCGCCACTCCCTCCTTTGCTCCCTTCAATGCAGCCATCGTAACAAGATCAAGCTCTCCTTGCATCGCACCTGCTACCACACCACTAAGGATCATAAACAACCAGATGTAATTAACCATTCTATCCCCCACTCCTACCTAAGACCTCAGCAATGACCTGTATCCAATCACTTAATGAGGTCTCTTCCTTTGGCACACCACTGATTAAGGGGACACTACCGATTAACTTACCCTTTAGATAGATCCGACCAATACCAATCCGCATACCTTCTTTCTTTATCTTCGAAACGGGATATGTCAACATCGGCTTCACCTCAGCTGTCCCCTTTTCTTCCTCTGTTAAGGGGTAGGTGAAGGGTTTTTCTGCAATCATCGCTAACCCAGACCGCCTCCATTTGCTAAGAGGGGCTATTTTTTGCCCTTTGCTAATCAATTCGGCAGCATGATACTGATTAAACCCATAGTCTAAAAGGTTCATGGAATCATTCCAGTCATCAGAGGCATCCAAAGTAACGGTAACAATCTGACGACCTTCCCTTGTCGCTGAGGAAACAAGGGTCCGTTTAGATAATTTGGTGTAGCCTGTTTTCACACCGTCTGCTCCAGGATAAAGGCGTAGCATTTTATTTTTGTTTTTCCATCGGCGTTGCCAATCTTCACCTGGCCAGGGCACCTTTTTCACCTGGGTTGAGACAACCTTTTTAAAGATGGGGTTTTTTAATGCATAGGCTGTTAATCGTGCCATATCCTCCGCTGTGGAGTAATGCTCATCGCTATCTAATCCGTGGGGGTTTTCAAAGTGCGTTCCCTTCAAGCCGAGATACGCTGCTTTTTCATTCATCATGTAAGCAAACCCTTCAAGCGATCCTCCTACATGTTGAGCAATCGCTACCGCCGCATCATTTCCTGAGCGGAGCAAAAGACCATAGAGCAATGTACGAAGCGGCACCTGATCCCCCTGCTTCAAATAGATCGACGACCCTTCCACACCAACAGCACCAGGCCCAACCGTCACCTTCTTATCCACATCTGCATTTTCAATAGCCACAATCGCCGTCATGATCTTGGTCAAACTAGCGATTCGCATCCGTTTTTGCGCCTCTTTTTCAAATAAAATTCGGTTACTGTTAACATCGATCACTGCTGCAGCATGGGCACTTAGTTCGCTAGAAAGTTCTGGTGGCAACTCTCCTCTCACCGCTTGAGCTCCAGACGTACAAAAGAGGAGCGCAAGAATGGCCGCTGTTAGGATGGCTGGGTATCGCATCACTTTCCCACCTTCAGGCTTGTTTAATCCCATTTATATGCAGATGGGACAGGGTTATGAAAACCATTAAAAAAAGACCGTCTCCTTTAAAGAGATGGTCTTTTTTTATCAGTCTAAATGGGATTCTGGGCCTGAATAGGAGCGGCCTTTTTTGTTTCCGCCATTCATCATACCCTGTACTTTTTCTACCAGGTTGGGGGCCAATTCGATTAACCGATCGTACAAATTATTCGATCCTTCTACATTAAGCATCCGGATACCACGATCACTTACAACGAGAAATCCAATGGGTGTGATGGAGACACCACCCCCACTTCCTCCGCCAAAGGGCAGGGGATTTTCTTTACCCTGTTCCTGTCCACCTTTTCCTGAACCAGATCCCCCATTTTTCCCCTCTCCATCACTCTTCTTGCCGCCAAATTCACTACCGCCAGCTGCAAAACCAAAGCCCACACGGGAAACAGGAATAATGATGCTACCATCTGGAGCCTCAACCGCATCCCCGATGATCGTATTCACATCCACCATTTCTTTAATATTTTCCATCGCTGTGGTCATTAAGCCTTGGATAGGGTGTTCCGCCATTTCCCTTCACCCCCTTTGTCCATGCGAAGAAATAGCTGCACACCAGTACGAATAGCGTGCCCGACTTTAAAACGGACGATGCACTCTAAATCCGTTTCCAGACGTTCCTCGGTGAATGATGGGCATACATCAAGATAAGGATCTTTTTTCCATTGCATATACGAACCGATAATACCGACAAGGCTCGATTTTATCCCCCAGGCGAGTCCGGTAATCACACCGGTCTCCGCAGCATCCCCTGTCCCTAATTTTGAAGTCCAAACCAATTTTTCACACACGATATGACCAATAAATTTTCTAATAATATCAGATAGATGAACAATATTCTCTTGAATAAGACGCCAGGTTTGTTGAGCTCTTTTTATTGAAGCGAAATTAATTCGTTCACGAAATCTCTTCCCCTTAGTAGGAAGATTACTTTTTGCATTTTCCCTCACCTGAATTCCTTCCTCGTTCCACTCGACCTGGGAAGCTTGCCAGCGATAGCGAACCAACCCCCATAACCATCCGATATGTACGGATAAAGAATCATCCTCCCCTTGTCGACGATATACTAGACGGATTCGTACGGAAGTGAAAGGAATTATACAGAGGAAAACTGCTACAATAATGCCTAGGATGAGCCACCAAGACATGGTTGCCCTCCCCCCTTCCAATATTCGTCAGTATGGACAGGGAGAAGGTATATCATACAAGATAGCGTGTTAAAGAAAACTACTTGAGGAAGATCAAAAATCCCCACCGAGTACAACTGGTGGGGATTTTCCGAGATATTGGGTTAGTTTTGCTTCATTTTCTTTAGTTACCTTCCCCTGTTTGGACAGGTTTAGGTTCCAAGGCATCGTTTTCTGTGGTTTCGGAAACCGGTTCAACACCCAGTCGCTGGTAGAGCGCCTCCCGCTCTTGCTCCAATTCTGCCCAGTTGAATAAAGAGTCTGCTGGGGGCAGTTCTTCAATGCGGGAAAGTCCGAAATAATCGAGGAATTCCCGGGATGTGCCATACAGGATCGGACGACCAACACCTTCTGCACGCCCCACATCCTTGACCAACCCTTTTCGTTTCAAATAGTAGATGATCTTTTCACATTTCACCCCGCGGATCTCTTCCACATCTACGCGGATGATCGGTTGTCGATAGGCGATAATGGCTAAGGTCTCAAGCGCAGCCCGAGAAAGCTGGGATCGAGTGGGAGAGGAGGCTAACCCTTCAAAATATTGTTGATGCTCTGGTAATGTAGTCAGTTGATACACATGGGCCATTTCCACAATTCGCAACCCACGTCCAGCTTCTTTCCACTCCTGGATCATCTCTTTCAATAGAGCACAAACTTTTCGATGATCCAGGTCAATGATCTCAGCAATCTCTCCTACCTTTAATCCTTCATCACCGGCAGCAAAGAGGAGCCCTTCGATGACTGCTTTCATGTTATCCAATAGAGGGACCTCCTCCCGCAGGTTTCGCTTCAATTTCCATATCTGAAAATAAGTGATGTTGCTGTATTTTCACACGATGGGTCTTCATTAGCTCAAGGATCGCCAAAAAGGTGGTAACCACCCGTTCTTTGGTTAACCGTTCCCACTGAAGAAGCTGAGAGAAACGAAGCCTGCCTCCCTCCTTTAGAACCCGAAGCGCAATCTCCTCCATCCGGTCACTCACAGAAATCTCCTCCCGACTCATCTCAGTAAAGTCGGTTTCCTTCTCCACTCGATTCGTGAGAGCATCTACGAAGTATTGGAGTAAGTCCTCTGGTGTCACGCCTTGGAGAGGGTTCTCTGTAGGCGCATAAGGAGAGAGATCCATCGGAAGGCGTGTGTATACTTGGCTTCGTGATTCTTCCCATTCGCGCAGGTTATCCGATAATCGTTTGTAGCGTTTATACTCCAGTAGCCGCTGGATAAGCTCTTCCCGAGGATCTAATCCACCCTCTTCATCGCCGAACATATCTGTTAATTCAACCGGCTCTGCCCGTGGAAGTAACATCCTGCTTTTGATCGCCAATAGTGTTGCTGCCATCACCAAAAACTCACTAGCCACATCCAGTTGTAGTTCCTGTGTCGCCGATAAAACTTCCATATACTGATCCGTTATATGGGCGATGGGGATCTCTGTGACATCTACCTCTGCTTTATCAATCAAATGTAAGAGGAGGTCGAGTGGGCCTTCAAACATATCCAGCTTGATCTTGACATCCACAGTCCAGCTTTCCCTCCTCGATCGCTTTTTTAACCTTTAGAGACCTTTGTCAATTCCCGCTTCACATTAGCAGTCTCAATCGCAGCCGCCGCAGCTTCCCAGCCTTTATTACCTGCTTTAGTACCTGCACGTTCTATAGCTTGCTCGATTGTATCGGTAGTCAATATACCGAAGATCACAGGCAACCCATGCTTCAGAGAGGTTGCACTAACTCCCTTAGCGGCTTCATTACACACATAGTCAAAATGAGGCGTCGACCCACGGATAACCGCTCCTAGGGTGATCACCGCATCAAAACGACCGGATGCTGCCATCGTGTCTGCAATCAAAGGAATTTCAAAGGCCCCAGGTACCCAAGCAACCTCTACATCCGCGTCATTGGCTCCATGACGACGCAGGGCATCCTGGGCGCCTGCCAACAATTTTCCTGTTATCAATTCATTGAAACGACCGACAACAATACCAATACGTAAACCCTCAGCCGTTAATTTGCCTTCATATACTTTCGTCATTGATAAACTCTCTCCTTTTATTTAGAAATGGAGCATATGTCCCAGTTTACTCTTTTTCGTCCTCAGATACTTTTCATTATCCTTGATCGCGGCCATCTGAATGGGTAAAACTTCTGTTACCTCAAGGTCATACCCCTTAAGCCCCGTGATTTTACGAGGGTTGTTGGTCAATAATCGCATCTTCTTCACACCAAGATCCCGCAAAATCTGAGCACCAATCCCATACTCACGTAGATCCGGACGAAAGCCTAATTCCAAGTTGGCCTCCACGGTATCCATGCCCTCTTCTTGAAGCTTATAAGCCTTTAGTTTATTGATCAGTCCAATACCCCGCCCCTCTTGTCTCATATAAAGAAGGACACCGCGCCCTTCCTTTTCAATTTGGCTGAGGGCAGCATGGAGTTGGGGTCCACAGTCACAACGATGAGAACCAAATACATCTCCTGTTAAACATTCGGAGTGAACACGCACCATTACTGGTTGATCCGGGTCAATTTCCCCCTTCACCAAGGCGATATGCTCTTTATCATCCACGTCATTCTTATAGCCTACTGCGGTGAACTCCCCAAACTCCGTTGGAAGCCGTGTCTCTACCACCCGTTCGACCAACTTATCCTTCCGATTGCGATACTGAATCAAATCCTGGATCGTAATCATTTTCAACTGATGTTTATCAGCTAATTCCATCAGGTCAGGCACCCGAGCCATAGAACCATCTTCCTTCATCACTTCACAGATCACCGCTGCTGGATAAGCTCCACACAGACGTGCCAGGTCTACTCCTGCCTCTGTATGTCCTGCGCGACGAAGTACGCCACCATTTTTCGCTATCAAGGGGAAGATGTGTCCAGGGCGATGAAAGTCCTCCGCTTTACTACTGTGATCGATCATCGCTTGAATGGTTGCTGATCGCTCATGAGCAGAGATCCCCGTCGTACAAGAGTGATGATCGATGGAGACGGTAAAGGCCGTGCCGTGGCTATCTGTATTACGACTCACCATCGGAGGTAAATCCAATTGCAATGCTCGTTCCTCTGGTATCGGGGTACAGACAAGTCCTCTACCATGGGTAACCATAAAATTGATTACCTCAGGACTCGCTTTCTCTGCTAAGGCAACGAAGTCCCCTTCGTTTTCTCTATCCTCATCATCCACCACGATGATCACACGGCCCTGGCTTAATTCAGTAATCGCTTCCTCAATCCTATTAAAGGGTCGCATTGTCCATCCCTCCCCATGCTATAGTAGAAATCCTTTATTTAAAAGCCAAAGTTGCGCAGGCTTTCCGCTGTCATCTCCGTACGTCCCTCACCGATGAGCTTAGCCACTACTTTCCCAAGCATGTCTATTTCGATGTTCACCTCATCCCCAGGCTGCGCATGGACAAGCTGGGTATGCTCTAAGGTATGGGGAATAATCGAAACAGCAAACCCTTCCTTTTCTACAGTTACCAAGGTAAGACTAATGCCATTCACCGCCACCGAACCTTTATCCACCATCGTCCGGGTCAGCTCTTTTGGGACACTAATATGAAAAAGGACTGCGTTCTCCACCGGTTGGCGGGAGCGAATCTTTCCAACTCCATCCGCATGCCCTTGAACAAAGTGTCCCCCTAGTCGATCTCCTACTGCCAATGCACGCTCGAGGTTTACCGCAGACCCTGGTCTCAGTCGACCGAGGTTGGATTTTTTCATCGTCTCTGGCATAACATCGACAGCAAAGGCATCCTTATCGAAGTCGGTTACCGTAAGACAGACACCATTCACAGCAATACTATCCCCGATAGCTACACCCTCTAGCACTTTTTTCGCCTCTACCGATAAGCGCATCGCCATCCCTTTGCGGTCGAGCTTTTGGATTCGCCCTACTTCTTCTACCAAACCAGTAAACATCAGCAGTTCACTCCCTTCGCACCATGATCTGGCTTTCCAGTGATACAAATATCCTCACCAAAATGAGCGACCTCGACATCCGTTAGACGCATCGCATCCGCCATTTTCAAGGGATTTTCTCCTTCTAATGCTGTCTCACTCTCTTTTCCACCTAGTAACTTAGGAGCGAGAAAAACTTTTACCTGATTAACGTGGCCTCCTTGAAGGAGAGTAGCATTCAACTCCCCGCCACACTCCGTCAACACGGACATGATCTCCTCTTGTCCTAACCTTTGGAAAACCTTATGCAAATCGACTCGAGGGCTACCTCCTGTTCGGAAGACACGGAGACCACGTTCAATCAGCGCCTGTTCTCGCTTTTCATCTGCTTCTTCTGTACAAAATACCCAGGTAGGAACCTCCGAAACATCGGCTACAGGAGTATCCAAGGAAAGTTGCAACCGGCTATCGATCACCACCCGTATCGGGTTAACTCCCCCTCCTGGTAAGCGGGTTGTCAATTGAGGTCGATCCGCTAGTACTGTACCCGATCCCACCAAAACAGCATCATGGGTATGACGTAGTCGATGTACCTCCAACCGAGCGGCATCTCCGGTAATCCAACGGCTGTCACCAGAGACCGTTGCCGTTTTTCCATCTAAGGTTACTGCCGTTTTTAGGGTGACAAAGGGGAGTCCCGTTTTCCGATGATGAAAATATGCCTCATTAAGTTGAAGGCAATCTGTATTCAATACCCCCTCAATGATTTCCACGCCCGCTTCGCGGAGACGGATAAGGCCTTGACCGGCTACCCGATGATCAGGATCAAGACAACCTACCACCACGCGTTTAACACCGGAATCAATTATTTTCTTAGTACAGGGTGGAGTCCGCCCATAGTGGTTGCACGGCTCCAACGTAACATACAACGTACATCCCTTCGCCTGCTCTCCTGCCATA
The DNA here is from genome assembly GCF_900106775.1 of Marininema mesophilum. Lineage (GTDB taxonomy): Bacteria > Bacillota > Bacilli > Thermoactinomycetales > DSM-45169 > Marininema > Marininema mesophilum. The sequence goes on along the minus strand of NZ_FNNQ01000004.1, from coordinate 111,712 downwards.
TCCAAGGCATGAACCTCAGCATGGGGAGTTCCTGCTCGTAAGTGAGCTCCAAAACCGATCAAGCGCCCTTCCTTTACTGCAACTGCACCTACCATAGGATTAGGCGATGTTTGCCCCTGCGCTGATTGTGCTAAGGATAGAGCAAAACGCATCCATTCTTCATTATGATCGCCAACCATCGCCTCACATCCTCTTTTTTAGAAAGTATCAATACAACAAAAAAAGCCCGCGATCGGGGCTTTTTGTGGATAGGACAAGAAAGACGCCTGCCTGCAAACCATAGTGGGAGAGACCTCGCCAATTTGACGAAGTCCTTTTGCTCTCACATCATCTCAGAGAAGAGGGCAGACTGCCCCCATCATCTCTTTTCATGGATGTGGGTTCATCAGACACCTTGCATCTGTCCTGTTCATCCTTCTCCCATCCAGACTCTCACTGTCGGTCCCAGAGTTGCACCGGGTCAACCGCATAACGCGGGTCACGGACTGAGGCTATATCTAGCCATCACCGCCGGTGGGGAATTTCACCCCGCCCCGAAGGATTGACAGAGACACACGGTGGTTCATTCCATGGTCATCTTACCAAGTAATTATATAATACCTGTTGCAAAGTGTCTATGTGCAAGGAGATGTGCTGTAGTATATAAAGCTTTTACTTCTCAGATGACGAATTAGGCAACCTATTTTTTTGCCAAGGTGAGCCTACCTGCATCGCAAGATAGCAGAGTGAAGCAAAAAAGGCGGCGATCAGTGTGGTGTGCAGAAGTGCAATTAACAGTTCCAACTGAGTCAGGACAATTAGACCACCCGTAAATACCTGGGCTAATACGAGGAGAAAGGCGATCCAAGCACCCCGCTTTAAATCTCCACGTTTTGGATATCGCTTATAGATAGCGATCAGCAACCACAGTACCATGAAGAAGAGGAGGCCGGCAAAGAACCGATGCATCAGTTGAATTCCCTGAGGGGTTGTCATATCCGGTAACCATGCTCCCCCACAAAGCGGCCACTCGGAGCATGCTAGGCTAGCGCCCATATGACGGACGAATGCTCCTGTGTAAACGACGAAATATGTATAGACAGCTAGTCCCCATATCCCTAATTTTAACCCTTGGGAAACATCTGCTTGCTCTTTAGCTACCGTCTCACCCGATCGTTTCAATTGATAAAGAACGATACAGAGCAGGGTGGAGGAAGCAAAGGACAGCAGGGATAATCCAAAGTGTAGCGCGAGAACGGCTTGGGATTGACTCCATACTACGGCAGCAGCCCCCATCAATCCTTGTAATAGGATGAAAAACAAACTAGCGGAGGCGAATAGTTTAACACTGCCCTCTCGCCGATACGTGAGCCAAGCTAAAATGGTCAGTGCCACTACTAACATACCAACCATTCCTGATACGATGCGATGACTATATTCAATCCATAACTCTAATGTCTGGTAAGTAGGAAACACTTCTCCATAACAGAATGGCCAGGTGTTCCCACATCCCTCACCTGAACCCGTTTTAGTCACCACTGCCCCCTGGATCAGAATGATAAAGTTGCCAACAGAAGCAAAAACAGCCAGGATGCGAAGTAGTCGTTTCATATCGCCATTTCTCCTTTTAAATCGGTCCATTCTCAGTATCATCTTACCATAGGCTCTACCATACCCATGGAACCGAAGGGAAAGAGGCACAATTTCTTCATAGTTTACATGGCAAAGATCCCTGATGCATCCATGGCGAATTCTCACCATCCTGTCATCAGGGATCTTTGTTGATTCGCAAGCAAGTTAACCAGGGATTCCGTTATCCAGTTGACTCTTCTTTTCCGCTTTTCGTTCTTTACGGTGTAAGAGTTCATAAACAATAGGCACGATGACTAGCGTGAGGATGGTAGAAGCGATTAAGCCACCAATCACAACGACTGCCAACCCTTTTGAAATAATAGCCCCTTCGCCTATTCCTACAGCAAGTGGCAGCAAAGAGCAGATCGTCGTGATCGCCGTGATCAACACGGGGCGTAGACGGGTTCCCCCAGCTTCCAATATCGCCTGACGAATCGTAAGTCCCTTTCTCATCTGTTGTTGAATCCGATCCACTAACACAATGGCATTGGTAACCACAATCCCCACCAACATCAACATCCCGATAAAACTAGCAGAAGATATCGGCTGGCCTGCGATAAAATTACCTAACAATGCACCCGTGATAGCAAAGGGGAGGGAGAAGAGAATCGCAAAGGGAGCTCTTCCTTCACCAAAGGCGATCATCATGACGATAAAGACTAACCCGATGGCAAGCAGGATAGCGATCCCTAAATCCTTAAAGGATTCCGTAATCTGCTCATTACTTCCACCAAGGGTAACCTTCACATCATCCGCCAGTTTCAGTTTATTAAGCTTTGCCTGTAAATCTAGCAGTACGCCACCCGTATTCTCTTTTATGATATCACCCGAGATCGTTGCATACTTCTCTCCGTTTCGTAACTGGAGAACCGCTGGGTAGGTTACCTTTTTTACATCAGCAATCTCTTTGAGCTTCACTTTCTTTCCGTTTGGAGTCGATAATTCTAACTCTTTAATATCTTGTAACTGATTCATGTCCTTGGCTGCTAGTTGCATCTTTACTGGTTGCAAATTACCAGCTGAGCCGACTTTGCCTACCTCTTCTCCAGATAAATATGGACGAATGAAACTGGTTGCTTGAGCAGTCGTCAATCCATATTTCAATGCATCCTCATCCCGGATCGTTACATCGATTCCATTCATCATGGAGACTAGGGTATTGTCGACGTTATCCGCTCCCTCTAATCCCTTCACCAAATTGGTTACTTTTTTTGTTGCTTCTGTGATGCTCTTCTCTGACTTACCTGTGACGGTAATCATGATCGGTGCTGCGGATCCGGAAGTACTTTCTTGATCTTGTACGATAAACCGTGCCCGTTTATCCTTTGGCTTCAATATTTTCTTCAACTGTTTCATGCATGCCTTTGTATCGGCATCGGAGCGAAGTTTCACCAGCCAGTTGGCCTTTGCCCCATCCGTTGACATGGAGAAAACATCCAACTCCCCTTCAGGGGAACCGATCATTACTTGTGAAAGCTCGACGTCTTTCTCCTTGCGTATTTTCTGATCTAACTGTAATGCCTCATCCTTTAGCTTCTCAATATCCGTACCCTGGGGCATTTTCAGGTTCAGAACGAGAAACTTCTCTTCTTGTTCTGGCATAAAAGTAAATCCGGTTAATCCTGCGAGTGGTAGGCTCCCTAGAAATATGAGAGTGGCAAGAATCAACGTAATCACCTTGTGATTAAGCGTCCACCTTAAAATTTTCCGATATCCGTTACTAATCCGCATTTCCTTTTTCGTCTTAGGGACGGAGCGACGCATCAGCAGATAGGCAAGGGCGGGTACTACGGATACTGCGATAAGTAAAGAGGCGAGTAATGAACTAACCACTATTAAAGCAAAAGGAGTAGTAATCTGACCGATAAATCCACCTACCAAGGCCAGAGGAGCAAATACAGCCACCGTCGTTAACGTAGAGGCTGTAATCGCTGTTCCTACTTCCTTGGTTGCATCGATTATCAGCTTCTGGGACACCTCTTCACTCTGCAATCGGCGGACAATATTTTCGATGACGACGATGCTATCATCAATCACCCGCCCGACGGCGATTGCGATTCCACCTAAGGTCATAATGTTGAGAGTAAGATCAGGCACCATGTATTTCAACAAAGCAAGGGCGAGGAATATGGAAAGGGGAATACTGACAATCGCGATAAAGGTTGCCCGGATATTTCTAAGGAACAAAAGTATCAAGAGACTAGCAAAGAGTGCCCCAAGACCCGCTTCCCGAGTCATGCCCTCTACTGATTTCTTGATATCCTTGGACTGATCATAGATGATGTTTACGTCAATACCATTGGTACTCTTGGTGTAGGCAGCGATCTCTTTCTTCACCTTTTCAGCCACTTCTACCGCGTTCGCATCATTATTCTTTGTTACATTGACTGCGATGCTTGGCTTTCCTTGAATGCGGGTTAGGGATTCTGCCTCTCCTGAACCCCTAGTCACCTTCGCTACATCCTGTAGCTCTACTTTTCCTATAGGAGAAATCAGCTGTTTTTTCAAATCGTCAGTCGATGCAGCCCGGCCTTTAACCTGCACGGGATTTTTCTTTCCATCTACTTTAATTTGACCGGCAGGCAGATCAATATTGGATCCTTTTAAGGTTTGAATCAGTTGTTGTAGAGGAATTTGTTTTTCCTTTAATTTTTCAAGATTGGGACGGATATAGATATCCTCAGGCATCGTGCCCAAAATTTGAACATCGCCTACTCCATCTACACCTCGTAACGTTGGCACAATCCGATCATGAACCAACCTTTGTAGATCCTTTAGGCTTTGGCCATCTTTGGCAGTTACTGCACTATAAATAATCGGCTGGGTATCCATCGTAATCTGGCTAACCTTCGGCTTTTCTGCCTCAGATGGTAAGGAAACTCCTGACAGCACTTCTTCTACCCGAGACTTCATAGCACTCATATCTTCGCCAAATTCAAATTCCAGTCGTAAACTTGACACATTAGCAGAAGAATCAGAATAAACAGCCTTCACACCGTCAACGTTTTTCAACGCCTTTTCTAGGGGAAGAGTTACTTCATTTTGCATTTCCTGAGGGGAAGCCCCTGGGTTCACTTCCGTCACATATAAAAAAGGAATCGCAATATCTGGCATCGCTTCCTTATTGTATTGGGTGGTAGCATAAACTCCACCCACCGTCACCAATAAGGCCAAGATCATGACAGCAGCAACATTACGGATACTAAATCGAGTAAAGAATGACATAGCTCTCATCCTTTCTTTGTTCCTACTGTTGATATAGACCATACCGAAAGATTTCAAGATATTCCTTTAATTCTTCGTGAAATTTTTCCATATCCCCTAACCCACGATCTTCTTTCTCTAAATAACTGTCCATCAATTTTTTAGACATTACTTCCATAGCAGAAAAGAGAAGTTCGATCCCTTTTTGCACATCCACTTCTTTACGAAAACAAGTAAAGTCAATGCCGTCTAACATCAAACGTTGAAAATGATCCTCGTATAGCTTTTCATTTCGGGCGGTCATCTCCTCGTTCAACTCAGGGGGAGTGTCTACAAACGCGGTAACAACCATGCGATACATCACAGGAGTACTAGAATACATCCGTGTTTTTAGGAGACTAATCTGCAAAATACGTTGAATGATATCGGGTGATGGATCGTCAATTTTGGCGTATATATGGTCGACATAATATTGAATACAATAATCCAGTGCGAAAAGGTACACATTTTTTTTACTACCCAGGTAATGAAATAGTAGCCCTTTAGAAATCCCTGATTGTTGAATAATTCGATTCGTCGACCCTTGCTCATACCCCCGTTCTGCAAATTCTTCAATAGCCGCCTGAAGTACGGCTTCTCTTTTATTTGGCGGCATATTTGTTACATCTGGCACTCGAATAACCTCCCCGTATTGTTAATCTTCGTTAGAGTTAACAATACTATTGACCGGTTGGTCAATAGTATTGTATGTTGCATTGACCATCTGGTCAATGCTTATTTTTTATTTTTTTGATTTATTTTTCTCAGGAGAGAAGTGATATTTTGCCAATCCCATACTTGGCAGTTCGGTGTTGACATTAGCAAACAGAAAGAAGCATTTGTTCAAAGAGAACAAATGCTTCTTTCTAATTCAACGAAATTATTATCTGAGAAAATCGACCCGAACCTCTTCGTAGCCTAGCACTCGAATCCTCATCCCTCTGTTTCCAATACTGCATCTTTGTCAGTAACGGATACTTCTTTTCTTTTCAATCGCTCGGGCAATTGATCATTTTGCAAGAGATCCGCCAAACTTTCCCGGCGTACGATCAGATCCGCCACTCCTTCGCGAAGAAATACAACAGCTGGGCGTCGCACCCGATTGTAGTTATTGGCCATGGAGTAATTGTAGGCACCTGTACAACTAACCGCAAGTAGATCCCCATTTTTCACTTGAGGAAGAGATACATCCCAGATCAACATATCTCCACTCTCACAAAGCTTCCCCGCAACCGATACCGTTTCCGCTACAGGTTCTGCTCCTCGGTTAGCAAGCATCGCTTCATAGTTTGCTTGGTAAAGTGCTGGACGAGGGTTATCGTTCATTCCTCCATCAACTGAAATATATTTCCGCACTCCTGGAACCTCTTTCATCGTTCCTACAGTATAGAGTGTGGTTCCTGCTTCTCCGACGATACTGCGGCCAGGCTCTACCCAGATCTCAGGGATATCCATCCCATGAAACCCTATGCGAACGCCACGTTCGATTGCTTCTACATACTTTGCAACAGGTAGAGGTTGATCCCTGTCGTTATATCGAATCCCAAAACCGCCTCCAACATTCAACACCTTCGTCTGAAAACCCAAGGAGTTCTGGCACTCTTTACATAGATCGGCCATTTTCCCAATAGCAAGGGAGAAACCTTCCGTCTCAAAGATCTGGCTACCTATATGACAGTGAAAACCCAGCAGCTCTAATCCACTCGAGGAAAGGGCAAGCTGTGCAGCCTGAAACACCTGGCCACTTAGATAGTCAAAACCAAACTTAGAATCCTCCTGCCCCGTCTGGATATAATCGTGGGTGTGGGCCTCCACCCCTGGCGTCGTACGAAGGAGAATGCGCGCTTTGCTCCCCCGGGTAGTAGCTAGTCGATCCAACAAGGATAATTCTGTAAAATTATCCACCACAAAGAGTCCCACGCCTACTTCTAATGCCATTTCTAATTCTGAAAGGGTCTTATTGTTGCCATGAAAATAAATCCGATCTGGAGGAAAGCCAGCCTGTAAAGCGGTGTAGAGTTCCCCATCGGATACCACGTCGAGGAGGAGACCTTCTTCTTCTACAATCCGATTCATTGCCAGTGTGCTAAAGGCTTTACTTGCATAGGCGACTTGAAAAGCAAGACCCGTTTTTTGAAAAGCAGTAACAAACTGACGCATCCGATTGCGGATGTGCGCTTCATCTACCATATATAAAGGAGTGCCAAACTGTTCCGCTAGCTTAACGGTATCGCACCCTCCAATTTCTAGATGTCCTTGTTCATTAATCCGACTGGTGCCATGTAGATACATGATTGTCTCCTCTCTCCCTTTTTTTCATACAAATACAAAAAAGCAACGGACGAGTATGCGTCTGTTGCTAGAACGCCATCATCCTGATGGTAGCTCTCCGTAACTTACTTGCTACGGCAATCCCCGGGTTTTTCACTCAGGGGATCAGCATAACGGATTTGGCATCCGCCCACGCTTCGGCGAGTCGCCCTTTCTCCTCCCATCATCGATGCCCTTCTCCGGAAAGATACTGATGCGTCCTCGCTCCTCTACTCATTCAGAGCCGATCTTATTTTGTTCCTTGGAGAATATCACATTCACGTTCTCTCTGCCAAGGTAATTTTACCCATTTCTTTTAGAGATTTATCCCTTTGGTCGAAAAATCACCGCTGTAAAAAATCCAAAAATAATCGCCGCCGAGATCCCTGCACTCGTTACTTGGAAGATCCCGGACAAAACGCCGATTAATCCATCTTCCTTCGCTTCTTGTAAAGCCCCTTTGACAAGGGAATGGCCAAAACTTGTAATGGGCACGGTCGCTCCTGCTCCTGCAAATTCGATCAAGGGCTGATAAAGATCAAAACCGGATAAAATGGCTCCAGCGACGACCATCCCACTCAATACATGGGCCGGGGTCAAGGGCGTCAAATCCAAAATTATTTGACCGATGACACAAATCAGGCCCCCGATAAGAAACGCTGTCAAAAATGACCCCATCTTCTTGCCTCCTCCTTAGCTCAACAATTTTAGATATATTCATCAGAATCGCACTCCTCTTTTTACACGAAGTGAAATTGATCAGTGCACCGTATATACTATCCACTGAAACAACGACCCCACTACTTTGCCTAATACCATAGCCATGAGAAGATACAACAAATGATCTTGCAGACGAATGCGCTTGGCAAGAATGGGTAATACATTGATTACTTCTGTCAATGCTGCGGCTAATAGACCAATAAAACATCCTGCAATTAATCCGATAGGTATCAAACCCATCGGGGATAGGTGAATCGTCCAGCCAAAAAAGTCCATCCACGTCGCTCCCACTGTACCTAAAATCAGTGAGTGTTCATAGGTGCGAATAAACCGCCGTGTCCGTGTGATTACCGTTAGCCGTGGAATGATATCCAGTACGGTAAGGAAAGCGACTAACCCACTACCAACAGCGAGCCCCCCTGCCAGACCGATAAAGGCTAGCAGTGTATTATGGATCACGTCCATCGGGAGCACCCTTCCCATTTTTTTTCGTTTTCTCATGATCAATTACATACTGATCCATATTCTCCTGATAAAGAAATACTTCTAATTCAAGGGGACTCGGTTCTTCATTAAACTTCCGATTAAATAGATGATTAAAAAACAAAAGCATCCCGAGCCCGATACCAAAGGAATAGGGAATCTGCATAATCAGTGGATGGCTATTATTCATTCCAGTCATCAGGTAATAGATCCGTTGATGAACATCTCTCATACTTACATCCGTATGGAAATTCATAATCGCAAGACCCGAACCGATGAATAGCAGTAGCCATACCAAGCAGACATACAAAAGCACTGGAACCTTACGGTCCTTTTTCATCTCGATGATCGTGTGAGTAAGCCCTACACTCTCAACACGAATTCCTTCATTGGTCCGCCGAAGGACAGCTAGTACATCCATCAAATCTACAACGGCTAGGTTGCCTAGATCTTGATCATAGCGAAAGACAGGAAGATCCTCTAAAGCCTTCTCCTCTCCATCTGCTAAGAGCCGTGCGACGTCTTTAATACGAAGAACTTGCCCGGGGATGGCTGTAATCCGCTTTCTCATCTGCACATACACCCTTGTGATCGCCACATGGCATCCCCCCTCAACCCTGTCGCATCATTAGTATGCGTCCTCTTAAAAAATCCCATACAAAAAAGCATCGCCCCTGCTGGAGGGACGATGCTTCACATCTCATCCTCATCGATCTCATCACGAATCCGACGAATAATCTTTTTTTCGAGCCGAGAGACCTGAACCTGAGAAATCCCCAATCGCTCTGCCACTTCTGATTGAGTTTGATCCTTAAAGAAACGTAAGTAAACGATTAAACGCTCTCGCTCATTCAAACGATTGATCGCTTCTTTTAGAGCGAGTTTATCAAACCAAGCTGTTTGAGACTCATCGGCAATCTGATCCATCAAAGTGATTGGATCGCCATCGTTTTCATAGACCGTCTCATGGATCGATGTAGGAGCGCGATTAGCTTCCTGTGCAAACACGATCTCTTCGGCGGTTACTCCCATTGTTTCAGCTAGTTCGTGCACGGTTGGGGAACGACCCAACCTCTTTGTTAAATCATCCTTCGCCTTGCGAACTCGATTGGACAATTCCTTGAGGGATCGGCTCACCTTCACCATCCCATCATCTCGTAAGAAACGCTGAATTTCTCCAATGATCATAGGAACAGCATAGGTGGAAAATTTCACATCGTAACTTAAGTCAAACTTGTCCACTGCTTTTAACAGACCGATACATCCGATTTGAAATAAATCTTCCGCCTCATATCCTCGATTCAAGAATCGCTGAACTACAGACCACACGAGTCGAATGTTATGGCTAACTAACCGATCCCGTGATGCTGCATCCCCTTCTTGACTTTGTCGAATCAACTTTTTCACTTCTGTATCAGACAAGTGCGGGTGACGGGAATTACGTACATCAGATTCCATAGGCGCCGCCCCTAGTGTTGTATCGTTTGCTGATGGGTTTTTAAATGCTTGACTAGTTGGATTTTTGTACCTTGACCTGCTTGACTTTCGACAGTCACTTCATCCATAAAATTTTCCATAATCGTAAAGCCCATCCCTGAGCGTTCTAGCTCGGGTTTCGATGTGTAGAGAGGTTGTCTTGCCTCGTCCACATTATCGATACCTAGGCCTTGATCTACAATTTCAATTGAAACCTTATGCCCTTCCATGTAAGTACGAATCGTAATGACACCATCTGTTTTCTCTTCGTAGCCATGAATGACGGCATTGGTCACTGCTTCTGAGACAACCGTTTTAATATCTGTCAACTCCTCCATGGTAGGGTCCAGTTGGGAGATAAAAGAGGCAACGGCTACCCTAGCAAAGGATTCATTTTCTGACCGACTGGCGAAGGAAAGCTCCATAAAGTTTTTATGTACTTCACTCATGATGCCACCCCACAAGCTTGAATCGCTTGCTCCTCATTCTCATAGAAGGAGAAAACTTTAAATAATCCAGACATTTCAAATAACCGGTGAATAGAGGGTTGTACGGAACAAACAGCCATCTGACCACCTAACTGTGAAATCTGACGATATCGCCCCAACACGACACCAAGACCAGAACTGTCCATAAAGGTGAGATCCTCCAGATTAAGAACGAGATTTGTGTCAATCTCCTTCGACAACTCATTCTCCAACCGTTGGCGTACTTGAGTGGCAGTATGATGATCCAGTTCCCCAGAGAGACGGACAATCAGAACGCTCCGTCTACGAGCCACATCGACATACAGACCCATGTAGTTCCTTCCCCCTCGCTTTGACTGACTTGATCCTTATGTTTTCTACGATTACTGGGTAGGTTCCTTCTAGTTGACAAAAGAACCAAAAAATCGGGAAAGCCCGCCAGGACTTTCCCGATACTGTCGAAGGATTTATGAGGGGTTCACCTCGGAGGGTTCCACGTCCTCAGGAAGGAAGAACATCCACTTTAATGACCTCTTCATCAGTGTCCAAGTACCGGCACGAGGGATATCACGACCTGCGGCCAGATCCATTCGTACCACTTCACGCCCCCCTTTTTCGACATGAATACTGCCGATGGGCTGACCCTTCTTAAGCGGGGCTTTCAGCTTACGCCATTCCATTCGCTTCACATAGCCCTTTGGATCTTCCCCTTTTTTGATCACCAAACTAAATTGATGGGGGGCCCGGAAAATGATCCGATTTTGTTGTCCCTTGTCCACATGCAACGTAGTGATCTTTTCTCCTTGTTTATACACCACATGATTGATGTATTGACTAAAGGCAAAGTTGAGCATCCGGGTGATTTCCTGATTGCGTGTTTTCCCATTTGGGGCTCCCATCACCACAGCAATCACGCGAAAATTCTTTCGCTTCGCGGTTGCTGAAAGACAAAATTTCGCCTCGGAGGTAAAGCCTGTTTTTATCCCATCCATCCCCTGATAAAACTTTACCAACCGATTGGTATTAACTAACCAAAAGGGATTTTTCGATCCCTTGCGTAAATGATCCTCGTAAATACGTGTGTACTTCGTGATAGCTGGATACTTCAATAATTCCCGTGACATAATCGCAATGTCCTGGGCTGTACTGTAATGTTCAGGGGCAGATAAACCGTTGGGATTTTGGAAATGGGTATCCTTCATTCCAAGCTCCTGCGCCCGTTTATTCATTTGCGCAACAAAGCCCTCTTCGGTTCCTGAGATATGTTCTGCCAGCGCAACAGAGGCATCATTGGCACTTCCAATCGCCACCCCTTTAAGCAGTTCATTTAATTTCATCGTTTCACCGGGCTCAAGAAAGATCTGGGAGCCCCCCATCGAAGCCGCTCGTTCACTTACACGTACAGGGTCATTGTAGGAGATCTTTTGTGAATCTATCCCTTCCATCACTAAAAGCATCGTCATGATTTTCGTGATGCTAGCAGGAGCTAATCGCTCACGGCTATTTTTTTCATAGAGAACAGTGCCCGTGTCTGCATCCAATAACAAGGCAGACTTAGACAAAGGAGCTAACCCTCCTTCACTCGCCTTTGCGGCCCAGGCCGTTGATGGCATGAACAAAGGACAACAAAAAAAGATCAAGAGCGTCACCAAGCATACACGTGAACGCATCGCGTAACCCCTCCTATCTTCGTACTCCATAGTCTGAACGATGGCAAGGATGATTATTCCAACTGAGGACGGAAGGAATAGAAAAAATCACAAAATAAAAAAGGCGGCCATATTGGTCACCTTTTTCATGATCTACTACTTTTTTCAAACAGTCTGTGCAAACCAGCCACCTAACTACTTATAGCGTTTCAACACCTTGCTCTGTTACCAGCGCCTTAATCAGACGCGGCGCAACTGCCAGCTTATCAGAGATCGTCACCGCTTGGAGGAAGCGTGCCTGTACTTCGCCTACCTTGCTTTGATCATTGGCATGGAGTACCGCAAGCACCTCTCCTTCTTCTACACGGTCCCCTACTTTCTTCTTCAGGACAATACCTACTGCATAATCGATTTCATCATCCTTGGTTTCCCGACCAGCACCGAGCATCATGGCACAGATGCCAATCTCCTCGGCTTCCAAAGTAGCTACTGTCCCCGAGGAAGGAGCTGTTACTTCAATGAGGTGATCAGCTTGTGTGAGGTGGGAGGGATCATCAATCGCACGTTGATCTCCCCCTTGAGCTTCAACAAACTCACGGAATTTAGCAAGCGCACTACCATCCGCAATTTTCTCCTCAAGAATTCGCCGAGCCCCCTCTGCGGAGTCCGCTTTCCCCCCGATAACGACCATATGAGCTCCCAGGGTTAGACAAATTTCCGTCAGATCCTCTGGCCCAACTCCTTTTAACGTATCGATCGCTTCCTTCACTTCCAGCGCATTCCCTACAGCAAACCCTAGGGGTTGTTCCATATCACTGATAATCGCTACGGTTGTTCGACCAAGGTTTGAGCCTATCTCTACCATCGCTTGAGCGAGATTGATCGCATGCTCCTCATCCTTCATAAAGGCACCCTTACCCGTTTTTACATCCAACACAATCCCATCAGCGCCTGCAGCGACTTTCTTTGACATGATGGAGCTGGCGATGAGTGGAATCGAGTCTACCGTAGCTGTCACATCACGTAACCCGTATAACTGCTTGTCCGCTGGAGTTAGATCAGCAGTCTGTCCCATGACTGCTATGCCCAATTGGTTTACTTGATTGACAAAAGCATCGGTAGTAAGAGAGGTTGAGAACCCTGCAAAGGACTCCAATTTGTCGATGGTCCCCCCTGTATGACCAAGCCCCCGCCCAGATAACTTGGCTACTGGAACACCTGCTGCCGCTACCAAAGGGCCTAGCACCAAGGTAGTCGTATCACCTACCCCACCTGTACTGTGTTTGTCTACTTTCACCCCTTGGATGGAGTCTAGTTTGACTACATCTCCAGAGTGTACCATCTCCATCGTCAGATCGGCCCGCTCACGGGAGGTCATTCCTTGAAAAAAGACAGCCATCGCCCAAGCGGACATCTGATAATCAGGGATCTTCCCCTCAGAGTATCCCTGCACGAGGTGACGGATTTCCTCCGTTGAAAGTTCTTTACCGTCTCTTTTTTTACGAATCAGTTCTACCGTTTGCATTAGAGAGAAACCTCATCTAGGATGCCCTTCACCAGGCGAATAAAGCGAGGACGAGTACGATCCGCTACTTCCACTACCTGTTCATGGGTGAGGGGTTCCAAGTTTTCACCAATGGCCATATCGGTAATGCAAGAGATACCTAGCACTTTCATTCCAGCATGATTAGCCACGATGGTTTCTGGCACCGTAGACATACCGACGGTGTCGCCACCCAGATTGCGCAACATGATCAATTCTGCTGGGGTCATATAGGTAGGACCACTGACGCCAGCGTAAACCCCTTTTTGCAAGGAGAGACCTTGGGATTCACCCACTTGCTGTGCTAAGGTAATCAGTTCACGATCATAGGCCTCGGACATATCCGGGAATCGTACCCCTAGACGAGAATCGTTTGGCCCGATCAGCGGGTTGACCCCTGTCATATTGATGTGGTCTTCAATCAACATGAGATCCCCTGCGGCGAAGGTAGAGTTCATCCCACCACAAGCGTTGGTAGCGATTAAAACCTTCACACCAAGGGCTTTCATGACATAAACAGGAAAAACGACTTCCTGAACAGGATATCCCTCGTAGTAGTGAAAACGACCCTGCATCGCAATTACCGTTTTCCCAGATAGCTGACCAACAACTAATTGACCAGCGTGTCCTTCTACTGTGGATACAGGAAAGTGCGGGATATCGGAGTAGGGGATCACTGTAACATCCTCAATGTCATTGGCCAAATCACCGAGGCCAGAACCTAAGATAAGGCCGATCTCTGGTACGTGGGAGGTTTTTTGTTGAATCCAATTTTTTGCCTCTTCGATGCGATCAAATGCTGCTGTTGCCATAGATGGTCATCTCCCTCATATAGGCTATTTAATACTTCTGAGAAATGGAATTATTAGATATGAAGAATATCCTGGACGATACCTTTTACCAAACGAATAAACTGTGGTTTCACCTGTTCGGCCGTCTCCATCACTTCATCATGGGTTAGAGGTTGATCATTTATTCCTGCCGCCATGTTGGAGATACAGGAGATACCCAGCACCCGAATGCCTGCATGGCGAGCCACGATCACTTCTGGGACCGTAGACATTCCTACTACATCCGCTCCCAGGTTTCCAAACATACGGATCTCCGCAGGACTTTCATAGGAGGGACCTGTCACTCCTACATAGACACCTTCCTGAAGGTTTACACCAAAGGATTCCGCTACTCGTTTCGCAAGTTGATTGTAAGCAGGATCATAGGCCTCAGACATATCAGGGAAGCGAACGCCCCACTCGGATTGATTGGGTCCTATTAGCGGGTTATTAAATTGGAAGTTGATGTGATCCCGGATCAGCATCAACTCCCCTGCATTGAAGTTTTTATTGATCCCACCCGCGGCATTGGTAACGATCAGCGTTTCTACGCCAAGCTCTTTCATTACACGAATGGGAAAGGTAACATCCTGCATGGTATAGCCTTCGTAGTAGTGAAAACGGCCCTGCATGGCAATGACAGGCTGCCCTTCTAATTTCCCCAAAACGAGTTGCCCTACATGGCCCTCTACGGTCGATACAGGAAAATGAGGAATTTCGTTATAGGGAACCACATTGGCTTCTGTGATTTCATCGGCTAATACACCCAAACCAGAACCAAGAACCAGGCCAAGTCGGGGTTGTACCGTGGCTTGTTGACGGATAAAATCTGCAGCTAGTTTTGTTTTTTCAATAGCAGTAACAGACATCTTGTCTCCCCCTCTTATCTCTTTATTTGTAGTTCGGATAAAAAGCTAGTGCCATGACGTGGGGCGGGTAACCCAAAGTTATCCGCGATGGTCGCGCCTACATCCGAGAAAGTGTTCCGCACACCAAGTGAGACACCCTCCTTCAGAGAAGGACTCCAAACAAATAGCGGCACATACTCTCGCGTATGATCCGTTCCTGGGTGCGTAGGATCATTTCCATGATCCGCGGTAATGATTAGTAAGTCATTCTCCCCAATAGCATCCAAGATTTCAGGCAACCGGCGGTCAAAGTCCTCTAGTGCTTTCCCATACCCCTCAGGGTCACGGCGATGACCAAATTTCGCATCAAAATCGACCAAATTGACAAAGGCAAATCCCTTATAGTCTTCTTTCAACACTTGAAGGAATTTCTCCACCCCATCCATATTGTCCTTTGTTTTGAGAGAGCGCGTAATTCCGTTACCTGCATAGATATCAGATATTTTACCGACTCCGATGGAGTCAAATCCCGCCTTTTCCAATTCATCCATCACCGTATCATAAGGAGGCTCTACCGAGTAATCTCGTCGGTTGGATGTCCGCTCAAAGGATCCTGGTTGTCCGACAAAGGGTCGAGCAATTACACGAACGACGGAAAAACGCTCATCAAGGGTTAGTTCCCGCGCTATTTCACAGATCCGATAAAGCTCTTCTAAGGGAACCACCTCTTCGTGAGCAGCGATTTGAAACACACTATCTGCAGAGGTGTAGACGATGACAGCACCTGTCTTCATATGCTCAGCGCCGTATTCATCAATGATTGCTGTACCGGATGCTGGTTTATTCCCTAGTACGCCTCGACCAATTTTCTCAGAGAATGTTTGAATCAATTCATCAGGAAAGCCTTCAGGGTAGGTTTTAAAAGGTTTCTGTGTATGTACCCCCATCAACTCCCAATGGCCGACCGTCGTATCTTTCCCTGCGGATACCTCGGTCATTTTACCATAGTGGGCCTTTGGCACATCAACAGGATCATTCCCTTTAATGTACTCAATGTTGGATAACCCCATCGAAGCTAACTTAGGCATACGTAAGCCTCTCGTCTCAGCGATGTGTCCCATTGTATGGGCACCACTGTCACCAAAACGATCCGCATCTGGTAACGCTCCAATCCCGACGCTATCTAATACAATCATTGCAATCCGTTCAAAAGGTCGTTTCATCATTGGTTCACCTCACCTCAAAATTGAAACAAAAAAACCGCACAAGGAAAGGATCCTCGGCGGTCGTTCTCACTCACCCAACCAATAGAAAAGACGAAGGCGCTCGGTTAAGCTCACTTCCTCTATTCGTTCTCCTGGTTGTCCATAATGGGCAAACACCTTTACCGCCCGTCCCTTCGGTTCACCATACCGATGAGATGGCTGGATCCAATGAGTGAAGAACGCAATTACCTGATAAAGGATCAAAGTTAACACCACAAAAGCAGTGAGAAACTTTGCCCATTCAGCCAGCCGTTTCAAGGAGATCACCATTGAGGACTCGTCCTCTCCAAAGGGATATAATTCCATCCTATGGAGGGGTACGACCCGATATGACGATGACTAGCTCTTTTGTGAATCACCTATCAACTCATCTAATGATTTGAAAGGAAGGTTTAAATCATCTGCTACGGCTTTGTAAGTCACATAGCCACCATATACATTCACTCCTCTAGAAAGAGGACGGTTTTCATTAAGGGCTTGCTCTACGCCTTTGTTAGCCATCATTAGTGCATACGGGATGGTCACATTGGTCAAAGCGTAGGTCGATGTACGAGCAACTGCTCCTGGGATATTGGCTACAGCATAGTGTACAACATCGTGTTTAACGTAAGTAGGTTGACTATGGGTGGTAATCCGGTCAATCGTCTCAATCGATCCACCCTGGTCGATCGCCACATCCACGATCACGGACCCCGGAGTCATCTCCTTAACCATCTCTTCTGTCACCAACCGAGGAGCTCGGTGACCTGGGATGAGTACAGCACCAACCAACAGATCTGCTTTTTTGGTAGCCCACGCGATGTTGTAAGGATTAGACATCACCGTGTGAATCTGAGAGCTGAAGATATCATCCAACTGACGCAATCGTTCTGAGTTTAAATCCAGAAGGGTTACATTGGCCCCCATACCCACTGCAATTTTAGCAGCATTGGTTCCAACAACCCCACCACCAATAATGACTACTTCACCTGCTAATACCCCTGGAACGCCTCCTAATAGCACACCTTTTCCGCCCTTAGGCTTTTCCAGAAACTGTGCACCAATTTGAACAGACATGCGTCCAGCTACCTCAGACATCGGGGTCAGAAGGGGTAGTGCTCCATTATCTAGCTGAACCGTTTCATAAGCAATAGCCGTTACTTTATTATCCATGAGCGCTTTGGTAAGTTCGGGCTCTGGAGCTAAGTGGAGATATGTAAACAAATTGAGTCCTTCGCGGAAATGCTTGTATTCCTCTGGCTGAGGCTCTTTCACCTTGAGGACGAGCTCAGCAGAACTCCATACATCATCTGCTCGCTCTATCATCTTCGCACCATTGGAAGAAAGCACTTCATCCGTGAAGCCAGAACTTTCTCCAGCTCCCTTTTCCACGAGCACTTCATGACCCGCTCCTACAAGCGCATCTACGCCCGCTGGTGTAATAGCTAGCCTATTTTCGTTATCCTTGACCTCTTTGGGAACGCCGATGATCACTTGTTAACTCCCCCTTTTCCATCCACTATCATACCACTGGAGTACATAAATTCATACTCTATCCCACGAAAAACGCGAGTACCCGACAGGGAACTCACGTTACTTTCGAGCCTACCAGCTTTTTAGGATCCTTAACTTGTCCTTTACACCGGTAGCAGATCCCATGAAAAGTCAACCGGTGATCAATAATCTGAAAATCAAATTCCTTCTCCACCCGTTTTTCGATGGCGCCCAACCAATCATCGGTTATTTCATCTACCGTTCCACAATGGAGACAGTACAAGTGATGATGATGGTGGTCCGCATCTGCTGCACGAAATTCATAACGGGTAACTCCATCTCCGAAGTTCAGCTTATGAATAATCGACAAATCACTCAAAAGTTCTAGTGTCCGATATACGGTGGCCAAACCTATCTCTGGGGATTTGTCTTTCACCAACAGGTAGACATCCTCCGCGCTGAGATGATCCTGTTCATTTTCCAGGAGTACGCGGACCGTCGCTTCCCGTTGGGGGGTTAGTTTATAACTGTGGCTAGATAATTGTTGCTTGATTTGCTTCACACGCTCTTCCATCTCAACACCCCCCATGTTGCTCTGATCTCATTATATGGGAGGAAAATGAGTGAAGTCAATTAAATGATAAAAATTATCAATTTGTAACAATTATAATTAAGGTAATGTCACTCGCATAAGTACAGGTGAAACATAAGCTTCAAAGAGAGAAGCTACCACCATCACCCCAGCCATGATGGTCACAAGAACCGAGTAGGACAAGAACTGAGGATAGATGGGACCCCGGCGCTGGATCAGCCGATTTTTTGCTAGCAAGATGGAAAAGGCGATGCCGCTCACCGAAACTACCAGCAAAGCAGGAACGACTAATAGGTTGTGAGGGACCACAGAAGCAAAGGCAAAGCCAAGTCCCTTCCAGGAGAGTTGATTGACTAAAAAACCGACCGTAAATCCGATAACAATCCCCTTGAAAAAAACAAGGAGTAGAATCAATGGCATCCCAACTACGGATACCCCCAGGAGCCAGATCAAACCAATCGTTTTAAAATGTTCTCCCATACTATGTTGAAACGCCGTCCTTGGATCCGCCACAGAATCGGTCTTCATCCCTTGGAAAAAATGACCTAGATAACCGAGGAGATTCTCCTTTTGCACGGGCGACATCGTATTAACAATCACTGCACCAAAAATGACTCCCATCATAAAGAGAACTGCTACAAAAAGATAGAGTGACATCTGGTTTTGTACATGGTAGCGGAGCGAATGACCCCAACTACTCCCCCGGGTCTTCATAGCCTTTTTCATAATAACCGTCCCTCCTCACTCATTACTCTATTTCTATGAGCAAGGAGAAAAAAATAGACTCAATTTACGAGATTACCTTTCGACACGCCCATACTTCCCACCCCCACCCTCTTGTAGGGTGAGACGATTCTCCCGAGCAAGCCCAATTTGATAGGCGATCCGTTCACCCACTAGACTTTGAATGGACTCAAGTGGAGCTCGGTGAATAATTTCCATCTCAGTACCAAAGTGGCTCAATAGTTTATCTAGGGTTTTGGGCCCTAATTTCGGGATAAACTCCAGTGGAACCTGATGAATATAAGGAGGTCGATGGGAGGGTGACTGGGTCGGTCGTGTAGCAATTTCGGCAATCCGATCAGAGACCCCCTTGATGATCCGCGTGCTTCCACAAACTGAACAGCGAACCTCTGCCGTAGAACATCCTTCATCACAACCTGCACAACGTGTGAGATGATATTTTCCTAGCCTTGGATCCAGTCCATAGTTTGCGACCACCTGACGACCACTCTCGCGCGCTAAAGCCATCTTTACCTCAGCAAAGGAACTTTCCTTAAGAGCTAACTCATTATATTCTCGGCCAATCTTGCCAAGGGAATGAGCATCCGAGTTACTCAAGAATGTTAATGAATCGAGCTCTTTAATGGTATCTGCCATCTCCGTATCCGCAGATAAACCTAATTCAATTCCAGCCACAGCACTCAGATTAAAAAGTTCAGAAAGGTGATCACATGCACTTCCGTACACACTTTTAAAAGGTGTAAATACGTGGGCGGGAACAAGAATTCCCCCTAGCCTTGCCACTGTTTCAGCTAATTGAATGGGTTCACCATGAAAGCGCTGGGTAGAGAGTTGTGTATTTCGCATAAAACGAGCGAGATACTGACTAAACTCCTTCATTGCTGCCAAATCAGGCATATAGGCCAACACATGGGCAAGACCACGTGGACCCGTAATCTCAATTTCTGATCCTAGGATCGCTGTTGTCGCCTCATAGCGAAGTCCTCCCCCAGGGAGCTCATCATATCGACTACGTGCGATGCCCTCTTCGATCTCCGCTATCACTGGAGGCGAATGGGCATCGATAATACCAATTATTTCAATCCCTTTTCTACTAGATGCTTCTTTAAGGATATGGGCAAAGGTCAGGTTACGAGATCCTGTGATTTTTACGGGTAGACCACTGGTTGTCCATCCGATGTGAATATGAAGGTCGGCAAACAAGTGACTCAGCGTCATTTCCCTTCTAACACCTTACTCTTCCACCAATAAAGGGCTGCTACTGTTTTTGCATCACAGATTTCCCCTGCTTCCATCGCCCAAAAAGCCTCTTCTAAGGTAAGCTCCACTCGTTCGACAAACTCGTCTTCATCTGGTCTCGCTTCTCCCTCCGTCAAACCAGTACCCTCATATAGATAAAGAATTTCATCTGCAAAACCAGGCGAGGTATAAAAAGAACTTACCTTCTTTAAGGTTGCCGCTTGATAGCCTGTTTCTTCCTCCATCTCGCGACGGGCACAATCATCAGGATCTTCCCCGGGCTCTAGTTTTCCTGCAGGAATTTCTAAAATCTCCCGCTCCAAAGGCTTACGGTATTGACGCACAAAGACCATGCGATTCTCTGAGTTGATTGCCATCACCGCCACAGCCCCTGAGTGCATAACGAGTTCTCTTGTAGAAGTATTTCCATTGGGAAGTTCCACCGTATCCAGCTGAACACGGATCACTCTCCCTTCAAAAATCGTTTTACTGTGAAGCGTCTTTTCTTCAAATCGGCTCATCCTACTTCCTCCTTCAGACTGGCATTGGAGTATAAAAATCACCCTCCCTTGATAAGCTGAGGAACAAGATCTTCCATCAGGAGGGAACAAAATATGAAAACCATAATGGATGAAAAACATCTCTGTGTGGTAGGCAAAGGATGGCAAGTACGAGCCATCCTTCGACAAATGGCTAAGCACCCTCTGACTTTAGAAGAGTGGTTGGCTCGCCGATGTTCCCAGCGTCGTTAAAGGATGCGCTATCTATTTAGGAGAATGACCCCAACGGTCTTCAAATACAAGGTTTGACAATGAAAGCCGGGACTTCCATCCGGCTTCTTCCAACATGGGACGATCCTTAAACTCGATAGGATACCCTACACAAAGATAGGCTACCAACTGAATATGATTGGGTAGTTCCAGGATCTTGGCTGTTTTCTCGGGATCGATGATACTAACCCACCCCACCCCTACTCCCTCTACTCTTGCAGCTAGCCATAAATTTTGCACAGCAAGGCAAGTACTATATAGATCCATCTCAGGCATCTGCCCTTGTCCTAGATGAAATGGCGCATCACGATCCCGGTCACAGGTAACAGCGAGATTGAGGGGAGCTTCCATGATTCCTTCTAACTTTAGACTCTTGTACAAATCGCTCCGCTCATCTCCCGAAAGCTTAGCTAATTCCTCTTGGTTCGCTTCCTCAAATAAAGATTTGATACGACGACGCACATCCAGCGAACGAATCAAAATATAGTTCCACGGTTGTTTAAAGCCAACAGAGGGGGCATAATGGGCGGCTTCCAACATCCGCGTAAGGACCTCTTCTGGCACAGAATCATGGCGAAAATGGCGGATATCCCTTCGTGCCCGAAGGATTCGATGCAACACATCACGTTCATTGGTGTTAAATGATGTCACTCGACCCACTCCCTCTCTTTATCCTTTGATCGGTTAGAAAAACCAACTCCCTAAGAAGTTGGTAAGTATATCCTTCGCTTATTTAGTTTTAGAAACATCAATCAGCGCGACAACCAATTCCGCTGCTTTATTCAGTTCAGCGACGGGCATCCGTTCGCTGGTAGTATGGATGTTTTCATAGCCAACTCCCAAATTGACAGTCGGAATTCCATGGCCAGCGATTACATTGGCATCACTTCCACCACCACTGGCCAGAAGCCGTGGTTGACGGCCCACTTTTTTTACAGCCTCCATCGCCTTACGTACAACAACGTCCGATTCATCGTATTTAAAACCTGGATACATCACGTCTACATCTAGATCCACCACTGCACCAAACTCAGCAGCTGCTGATTCATAGGCCTTTGTCATCTTATGCACTTGGGTATTCAGTTTCTCCTCTACCCTGCTTCGCGCTTCTGCTAGTACCTCCGCATACTCAGCAACAACATTGGACGCCGTCCCACCGCGGAACCAACCAATATTGGCTGTCGTCTCTTCATCGATCCGTCCAAGAGGCATCTTACTAATGGCTCGACTTGCCACTTGAATCGCACTGATTCCCTTTTCTGGACTCACTCCAGCATGGGCGGCTTTCCCATGCATTTTAGCAAGGATTTTTACCTGGGAAGGAGCTGAGGTGATGATATCTCCTACTGGGCCGTTGGAATCCATCGCAAAACCAAAATCTGCCTGTATCAAATTGCGGTCCAAAGCCTTCGCACCTACTAATCCAGACTCTTCCCCTACTGTAATGATCAATTGGATCGTACCATGGGGAAGATTTTGTTCTCTTATGGTCCGTACCCCTTCAAAGATTGCAGCAAGACCTGCTTTATCATCACTCCCTAAAATGGTTGTCCCATCAGAGGTAATCCACCCATCCTCCACTTGGGGCTTGATACCTTTTCCAGGAGCCACTGTATCCATATGACTCGTAAAATAAATGCAAGGAGGGCCCTCCATCGTACCATCTAGGGTAGCAACAAGATTGCCTGCACCATGACCCGTTTGCTCTGTGCTATCATCCTCGGTCACCGCAAAGCCAAGCGCTGTCAATTTTTCTGTAATCAGATCACAGATTTCACGCTCTTCCCCCGTCTCGCTGTCGGTTGTAATTAGTTCAAGGAATTCATCCAGCAATCGCTGTTCATTAATCATCATCGCTATGTGTACACTCCTTCGCTCACTACTAAGTATGGTTGATGATCAACTTGCTCCGAAAAAAATCTCAATACATTCATCATCGCCGAGCCCGGATACTCTTAGCCGAGTTGTCCCCTATCCAGCTTAACGATTTTTCCACTTCCTCGCCACTTGATTTCCCCTTTCGCTGATGCTATTAAACAGGTGGAGAGAGTCGTTCAATTTAACGCCAGTTCCAGCGAACTTGGTGCGCTTCTTTCTCCGCCCGGGGAAAACGCCGAAAATGAGCGAGGTCACTATTACCAGATTGTAAGAAGTCCCGTTGTTGATGGGCTTCTAGGCGCCCTTCCTCCCGCCACAGAGAACGATCACGTGGGCCACGTATAAACTTGATCTCAAATGCCCGCAATAGACGTAATTTACGCCGAGGGCGAATCACTACTTCACCTGTTGCCATTGTTTGTTGCCCTTGATCTGACCCTCGCTCCATCAATCGTAATACCAGCGGTCTCTCCTCTATTTCCAATGGAATACCCTCCTTTCATTCCCCTTCGTTATAGCGGTATATTCCCATGCTTTTTCGCTGGACGAATCTCCCGTTTATTCTTTAACATGGCCAGAGCTTGTTTCAATTTTTTCCGTGTTTCTCGGGGATCAATGACATCATCAACCATTCCTTTAGAGGCAGCTACATAAGGGTTCGCAAATTTTTCACGGTACTCTACAATTTTCTCCGCTCGGCTAGCAACAGGATTCTCTGATTCGGCGATTTCACGGCTATAAATGATATTGGCCGCTCCTTCTGGCCCCATCACTGCTACCTCTGCACCTGGCCAAGCATAAACCATGTCAGCACCGATGGCTTTAGAGTTTAGGGCTACATAAGCACCACCAAAGGCTTTGCGTGTAATTACTGTAATTTTTGGCACGGTGGCCTCTGAATAAGCATAGAGGATCTTCGCTCCATGACGGATAATCCCGTGATGCTCCTGTTTTACCCCAGGGAAAAATCCAGTCACATCGACAAAGGTGATAATCGGAATCTGAAAGCTATCGCAGAAACGAATAAAGCGAGCCAGTTTATCGGAGGAGTCGATATCCAGCCCACCCGCCATCACCTTCGGTTGGTTGGCAACTATCCCCACCGAACGACCACCAATCCGTCCAAAGCCGACGACGATATTCTTGGCGAATTTTTGGTGCACTTCCATGAACTCTCCACCATCTACAATTCGGTCGATAACGCCTCGTACATCGTAGACCTTGGTTCCTTCAACAGGAACTACTTCGGCTAATTCCTCCACCCAGCCATCGTCTTCCTTAGCGTAAACGCGTGGGGGATCCTCCACATTATTTTGTGGGAGAAAAGAGAGAAGTCGACGTACTTCATTTAGAACTTCAGGCTCTGAGGGGGAAGTAAAATGTGCATTTCCGCTAATACTCCCATGAACTTTGGCACCACCCAGATCCTCTGAGGAAATCGTCTCCCCTGTTACCGTCTCAATTACCTTAGGACCTGTAATAAACATTTGGCTCGTCTCTTCCACCATAAAAACAAAATCTGTGATGGCGGGTGAATAGACAGCCCCTCCTGCACAGGGCCCCATGATCACTGAAATCTGAGGAATCACTCCGGAGTAAATCGAATTGCGATAAAAGATATGACCATAGCCATCCAAGGAGAGAACGCCCTCTTGGATTCGTGCCCCACCCGAATCATTTAATCCGATGATCGGCGCACCATTCTTCGCCGCCAAATCCATAATGCGCGCGATTTTCAAAGCATGATACTCCCCAAGTGCCCCTCCAAAAACCGTGAAATCCTGGGCAAATAGATACACATCACGCCCATTAATTTGACCATACCCTGTGACTACACCTTCTCCAGGTGCTTCCCCATACTCAGCACTCGTATTTTCAACGAATGGATTTAATTCTACGAATGTATCCTCGTCCAACAAGAGATCAATCCGCTCCCGCGCGGTTAATTTCCCTTTATCATGCTGGGCACGAATACGATGGTCCCCTCCACCCATCTCTACCCGCCGCTTGCGTTCATTGAGTTCATCGATTTTTTTATGCATCCTTCTCTGTTCACCCTTTCTGACGCAACTGATCGCCTAAGACTGGTTCACAAAGTTCATAGAGCACTCCACCAGTGGAACGCGGGTGAACAAAAGCTACTTGCGCTTTCCCCGCACCCACCTTCGGTTGTTCATGAATTAGACGGAGCCCTGCTTCAGACAGTTTATTTAAGCCACCCTCGATCCCCTCTACACGCAAGGCGATATGATGGATACCTTCTCCCTTTTTCTCGATAAAACGAGCGATGGCACTCTCCTCTGAAGTGGGTTCCAATAATTCCAGTTTGGTTTCCCCTAGTTTAAAAAAAGCGACACGAACGTGTTCACTGTCCACCCTTTCTGTACCTAGATAGGACAGACCAAGCACATCCCTATAAAGGGGAAGCGCCGTCTCTAAACTACGAACGGCAATACCGATGTGATCAATTTTTTGAGGGTCAAGAGAGTTACTCATTGTTGGCCCTCCTTCTCTGCAACTGCTTTCCGTATAAAGTCAGCAGTCTCTTTCGTTGACGTTCCTGATGTAAATACCCCAGCAACTCCATTTTCTAATAAGAATGGGATATCAGTCTGTGGGATCACCCCACCCGCTACGACAATGATATCCGTCGCTTCCTGCTCCTTTAAAAGACGAGTCACCTCAGGAAAAAGCTCTTTATGTGCACCTGATAAACAAGAGAGGCCGATCACATCCACATCCTCTTGGATCGCTGTAGCAACGATTTGAGCTGGGCTTTGTCGAAGTCCTGTATAAATGACTTCCATCCCCTCATCGCGTAGGGACTGAGCAATAATCAATGCCCCTCGATCATGGCCATCCAACCCAGGTTTAGCAACTAATACCCGTATCGGTCTATTCATCCTTCTTCCACTCCTTCATTCCTCACAGGTTGGGTTGATATTCACCAAAGATCTCTCGCATGCTGTTACAAATTTCACCCACGGTCGCATAGCTTTTAACCGCTGCGATGATGAGCGGCATCAGATTCTCACTGCCCGTAGCCCCTTGTTTCAACTTTGTAAGCGCTACTTCAACTGCTTGATTATCACGTTTGGCCCTTAGCGCTTGGAGCCGCTCCAATTGTTGGTGACTAATCGAGGGATCTGGTTTATAAAGAGCAGGTTGCTGTTCATTTTCCAGACGGTAGCGGTTTACCCCAACAAGGATTTCTTCACCTGATTCAACTTTCTTTTGGGTAGTTAGTGCCGCTAGATGGATTTCCCGTTGCATGTATCCCTGTTCGACGGCATCGACTGCCCCGCCCATCTCATCAATCCGATCAATATAAGCTCCTGCCTCTGCTTCTATCGCATCCGTAAGGGCTTCAACATAGTAGGAGCCTCCTAGAGGATCGACGGTATCGGTCACACCCGTTTCATAGGCGAGGATCTGCTGTGTACGAAGAGCAATCCGTGCAGATTCTTCAGTAGGTAAGGCAAGGGCTTCATCCCGTGCATTGGTGTGTAAACTTTGGGTACCTCCAAGCACAGCGGAGAGAGCCTGCATCGTCACACGGACCACATTATTATCGGGTTGTTGTGCCGTCAGTGTGGAACCACCCGTCTGGGTATGGAATCGCAACTGATGGGAGCGAGTATCCTTTGCGCGAAAACGTTCCTTCATCACCCGTGCCCAGATTCGCCGTGCTGCTCGAAATTTCGCTACCTCTTCAAAAAAGTGATTATGGGCATTAAAAAAGAAGGAAAGCCGTGGTGCAAATCGATCCACATCCAACCCCGCATCTATGGCCGCTTGAACATAAGCAATCCCATCCGCTAGGGTAAACGCTACCTCCTGCACAGCAGTAGAGCCTGCTTCACGGATGTGGTAACCACTAATACTAATCGTGTTCCAACGAGGGACAACCTCCGCACAATGGGCAAAGATATCCGTAATCAGCCGCATCGAAGGTTTAGGAGGAAATATATAAGTACCCCGAGCGATATACTCCTTCAAAATATCATTCTGAATCGTACCTGTTAACTGATTAGCGGGCACTCCTTGTTTTTCCCCCACAACGATATACATAGCCAGTAGCACCGAAGCCGGAGCGTTAATCGTCATCGACGTACTAACACGATCAAGGGGAATCCCTGCCAGCAAACGCTCCATATCCTCTAAGGAATCAATGGCCACACCCACTTTTCCCACCTCACCTGCAGCCATTGGATCATCGGAATCGTAACCGATCTGGGTCGGTAGATCAAAGGCGACTGAGAGTCCAGTCTGCCCTTGATCCAACAGGTATCGAAACCTTTTATTGGTCTCATCCGCAGAGCCGAATCCTGCGTATTGACGCATCGTCCAATGGCGAGAGCGATACATGGTAGGCCGGACTCCCCTGGTATAAGGGAATTCCCCTGGTAGGCCAATCTGCTCTTGATCATGTTTTGTCGCCTCTGTCGGCATATAAAGTCGATCAACCTTGATGCCTGAGAGCGTTTCAAAGCGCTCTTTTTGTTCTGGGTATTTTTGAAGGAGTTGTTGGGTTTTTTCTTCCCATTCTCTATACAACTCCGCAAAGGATTTCGTAGTCACCCATTTCTCTCCTTCCAAAGCTAGTCATCCCAATGCAGGCCTGGCGATGAGTCGTTCTTCACGACATTGGGCTTCACTCGTATCCCTTTGTCATCATCGACAGGCCTGCACCCAACGCAATAAAGCGCTATCAGTTTTAATATATCAAAAATTACGTGGCTTTGCCGGGTTTTCCCCTAACCTTCTATTGGACATCCATTACCTTCTCTACTAAAATAAGTGATTGAGGTGATTGTAAATGATTCCACGTTGGACGAGAGTTGTAATTTATGTACTAATCTCTACCTTACTAATTACCACTATCCTTACTGGAACCTTCTTCTTTCTTGGATAAAGAATCCGATCTTCGATTTACTTATTGCAAGTCCATGGGTTTTGGGTATAATGCAAATAGCGAGTGAAGAGCGCATTCGTGCGCTCTTGTTTCAGTGATTCGGAAGCGTTTTCATGTCCTTTCGATGATCACGAACTGCACTCCATGATCTCCCATAAGAAATGCGGACTGGAAAGCGGGTGAACAAACCGTGTATATGACAGTGATCCTAGTCTTCCTCAGCATCTTGGCCGTAATGGGCACACTCAAAAACAAGAAAATGCACAACAAACCGGGCCTATTGATCGGTGGTACTTTCACAGCCCTATTAGTACTTGTAACTCTTATCGCGGTCTATGATGAGATCGTAGGAATTCAGTGAGTACCATACACAAAAAGCGGACTCCTCAATACAGGAATCCGCTTTTTTGTGTAACTCCTTACTTCTTATTACTAATACTCCTGCCGTAATACCTCATCGTTTAGAGCCGACTGGAGAAACGCCTTCATTATCTCGACATCGTCCTTTTCAATGCCCAGCTTTTCAACCCATTCACCAGTAATGAGATCATCCGTATCCATTAACAATAGTTTGCCACTTTGCAAACAAGCAACCATTGTCTTACCGCCATAAAATTTATGGGTGTAAATAAGGGAAAAGTCATAGCGATTCGCTTTAGCTGCAAGGCAGACATGTCGCACTACTGGTTTCTCCGTCTCATCGAGCAGGTAGTCCAGTGCCATGGTATCCCTCCCTATAGGAATCATTCGATAATATTGTCGCCCTAATGATGAAGTGGTATCGGTTTATTAGAATGATTCACCGTAATACTTTGAACATTCCTTCTTTCCATTGATATCAAACCACCTGCGTGAAAATCCCGCAGATAAACGCAACGTTCAATTCACATCATTATCCGGAGAGTTTTTCATAATATCATCCTTCGCTGAGGGACCTGTGGGACCGTCACCAAGCTCACACTCCGAGCCAAAACAGGTACCATCTGAAGAATTCCCCCACATATAAATCGCACCGCTAGCAGGATCGGTGGCATTTTTACCAGAGGGTGTCGATGTGAAATCTTTTCTCATCCAAGAAGGGGTAGAGTCATAAGTCTCTCCATTATCTTTGGAGACAAAATATGAAAGGGCATCGACATTCCATGGATCCCATACTTTCCCGTCACTCGTGTAATCTACTACATCAATCAAACTACCCAGAGAGAAGCCATATACATGTTTCCCTGCATCCTTGTACATCCCGTGGGATCCTTTGGCAACATACGCAATCGGATGAGTACCCCCTACTTTAGGAGCATCATCCCACCCCATTGTGCTCCCTCCGCTATGGGCAGATAAGTAGACCTGGCTTGGAGAAGAATTTGTTAGCCGAACCGTAACATGTTCCCAATCCCCTACATGATTGCCTAAAGTCCACCAGGCCACTTTCTTCCCTTGGTTATAGGGATAGAAGACCCAGTATACGATATCTACGACATTATCGGATCGCTTTATATAGTATGCATAGATTTTGCTGGTTGAAAGATCCCCGTTGAAGAAAGGTAAGGTTGAATCAGGATCCTCCAAATTCTCCTTCGTCTTTAAAGAATAATTCCCATCATCTCGTTTTTCTCTATCGAAATACGGGAAGGATTTTTCGACAGACATTGGATAATAACTCTCTGACTTATCAAAGATTAAACGAGGGGCATACCTCTTCATTAATTCTTGTGGTTGTTCTGATGATTGTTGCTGAACACGATTCGTAGAACTTTTACCATTCACCCCTTTTTCACTGGATTGAGCCATTGCTATTTGAGGACCAAGAAGTAGACTCACAACACAAAAGAGAGATACCCATCGCTTCAATATCAACACTCCTTCAAGAATATAAAAAAAATTATTCAAAATTGGAATCGAAAAAAATTTTCCTTCACTCATATTAGCAATTATGCGAATCATTAGTCAATACATCGAATTAGACCCCTGCTTTTTCATTCAATGAAAAGTTCACATTCCCTAAATATGAAAACCCCCTCCATATGGAGGGGGTCGATGCTCAGATCGCAGATTCAGGCGTATACGCTTCGAGTCGTTCTTTGACACGAGCAAGGAATCGACCTGCCACCAGGCCGTCCAAAATACGATGATCCAGTGAGAGACAGAGGTTAACTAGATCACGAATAGCAATCATATCATCCTTGATCACCGGTTGTTTAACAATGGACTCCATCGAAATAATTGCTGCTTGCGGTTGATTAATGATCGGCTGAGAGGCAATGGAACCAAAGGAGCCTGTATTGTTTACGGTGAAGGTACCGTCAGAGAAGTCCTCCATCGTTAATTTGCCCATACGGGTTTTCTCTGCGAGGTTATGGACTGCTTTTGCTATACCAAGGATGCTTTTCTCATCCGCATCCTTGATAACGGGTACATAAAGCGCATCCTCAGTCGCAACGGCAACAGAGATGTTAATTCTCCTTTTAAGGATGATTTTGTCTCCACCCCAGACGGCATTTACCTTGGGAAACTCCTTGAGTGAG
Source organism: Marininema mesophilum (assembly GCF_900106775.1). Lineage (GTDB taxonomy): Bacteria > Bacillota > Bacilli > Thermoactinomycetales > DSM-45169 > Marininema > Marininema mesophilum. The sequence continues at coordinate 81,134 of NZ_FNNQ01000004.1, read as the reverse complement.
TCGACAACTGCCTTAACAAAAAAAGGCATGTAGGTGAGGTTGATCCCTTCTTGTTGTTTAAAATCATCCTTAAGTTTCTGACGCAACTTCACCAGGCCACTCACATCCGCTTGTACCATCATCCAAGCATGGGGCACCTCATGTTTGCTCTGCACCATGCGCTGGGCAATCGTTTTGCGGACGCTAGAAAGCGGGATTTCCTTATCTCCAAGTTCTAAACCAGGCGCTTGTGCCTGGCTAGGAGCTTGGACAGAGGTCTCTGCAGTAGAGAGATCTTTAGGAGAGGTCATCCCACCAGATTGGATAACCCGTTGGATATCCTTTCGAGTGATACGACCGCCACGCCCAGTCCCATCCACCTGTTCTAAGTCGATGTTATTTTCTTCAGCCAATTGAAGCACCGCTGGTGAATAGCGACGCTTCATGGATCGGTCCCCATCCGCTTCGCTGGTCCCTGCTGACGTTTTATTTTCCTCTTTGCCTTCTTTAGATGTCTTTACTTCCGGTGTAGCCTTATTTTCCTGTACCGCGGAAGTTGGCTCATTTCCCTCTGTACTAGCCTCATCGATGCGGCAAATAGTTTCTCCCACCGCAACGGTTTCTCCCTCGCTAGCAATATGATCCTTCATTATTCCACTCATGGTGGCTGGCACTTCTGCATTCACTTTATCGGTAGCCACTTCACACAGAGGCTCGTACTTAGCTATCGGATCCCCTGGCGCCTTTATCCACTTAGTGATCGTTCCTTCAGTCACGCTCTCCCCCAATTGGGGCATTGTAATATCCGTCGCCATCGTCGGTCTACCTCCTCACAAAAACCACATAATGGTGCGATCTTAACGCTGAAGATAACTACTTAGAATTCTGCCAATTCTCGAATGGCAGTCTTTACTTTCTCAGGATTTAACATGAATTCTTTTTCAAGTGGCGGGCTATATGGCATTGCAGGCACATCAGGACCTGCTAGACGGCGAATGGGAGCATCTAGTTCAAAAAAAGCGTTTTCACTTATCAATGCTGATACTTCGCCACCAAATCCACCTGTTAAGTTATCTTCATGTACGATAAGTACCTTACCCGTTTTTACTGTCGCTTCTAAAATCGCTTCTTTATCAAGGGGAATGATCGTGCGAAGGTCAAGGACGTGGACGCTGATCCCTTCCTTCTCCAATTCCTCCGCCGCTTTCAAAGCAAAATGAAGCGTGAGTCCATAGGAGATGACGGTAACATCATCTCCCTCTCTTTTCACCTCAGCTTCTCCAATCGGCACCGTATAATCCTCTGTCGGCACTTCACCTTTAATCAAACGATAGCACCTTTTATGTTCCAAGAAGAGAACCGGGTCCTCATCACGGATTGCACTTTTTAATAACCCTTTGACATCATAAGGAGTGGATGGCATTACAATTTTTAGCCCAGGTACTCCAGCAAATAGCTTTTCTACACTCTGAGAGTGGTATAAAGCCCCATGAACCCCACCACCATAGGGAGCACGGATGACTAGAGGGCAGTACCAGGTATTGTTGGAACGGTAGCGCATCTTGGCCGCTTCCGAGACAATCTGGTTGTAGGCAGGCATGATAAAATCTGCAAATTGCATCTCCGCCACAGGGCGCATCCCATAGACAGAGGCTCCAATCGCGACACCAGCAATCGCAGATTCTGTCAGTGGTGTATCGATGACTCGTTCGGCTCCAAACTCTTTATATAAGCCATCGGTGGCCCGAAAGACACCGCCCCGAACACCAACATCCTCACCGAGGACGAACACCTTCTCGTCTCGTTGCATCTCTTCTTGCAATGCCTGGGTTACTGCATCGATATAGGAAATGACGGGCATGGATGATTCCTCCTATTCCGCATATACGTGGGTGTAGGTTTCAGAGGGATCGGGGTAAGGTGCCTGCTCGGCATACTCCGTCGCCTCATCAACGATATGACCAATTTCTCGTTCTAACTCTGCTCCACTCTCAGTGGACAAAATCCCCACATCTTCTAAATACTTTTTAAACTGAACGAGAGAATCTTTTTTACGGGCTTCCTCAACCTCACCCATCTCACGGTAGGTACGATCATCATCATCACTAGAGTGTGGTACGAGACGGTAGGCTGTTGCTTCTATCAAAGTAGGACCCTCTCCCTTACGTGCACGAGCAGCGGCATCCCGTACAGCTTCATACACTTCTAGTGGATCATTCCCATCTACCGAAATCCCTGGCATACCATAACCCTGGCCACGTGCTGCTACACTTCCTCCTGCTAGTTGCTTTTCGATGGGAACAGATATGGCGTATTTATTGTTTTCACACATAAAGATCACAGGCAGGTTATGAACACCTGCAAAGTTAAGCCCTTCATGAAAATCCCCCTGGTTACTCGATCCCTCACCAAAGGAAGTTAGGGAGACAAAATCCTTTTTCTCCATTTTCCCTGCCAGCGCAACTCCTACTGCATGGAGAAGTTGGGTAGTAACAGGACTTGAGCCTGAGATAACACGGAAACGCTTATCTCCGTAGTGCCCAGGCATTTGCCGACCAGCACTATTGGGCTCTTCTGCTCTTGCAAAGGCGGAAAGCATCTGATCCTTCGCTGTTTGGCCAAAAACCAGCATCATCCCTAGATCACGGTAATACGGGCAAAGCCAGTCCTTCTCTCGATCAAGAGCAAAAGCCGCACCTACTTGGGTCGCTTCCTGACCTTGACAGGAGATTACAAAGGGAATCTTTCCTGCGCGGTTAAGCAACCACATCCGTTCATCGATTTTGCGGGCGAGTAACATGGTACGATACATCTCTAACACTTGATCATCACTTAATCCTAACGCTTCATGACGAGATGTTTCCATTACGGATTCCTCCGATCCCATTCCTTCTCATCCTCCTAACTTCATCGAACGAATTGGCTTACCCATGAATCGGCTTCCCCAATACAGCGAGTGCACCTTCACCATATACCTCAGACAAGGTCGGATGAGGATGAATCGCCTGACTAACCTCCCAGGGAGTTGCATCCAATACCTTGGCCAAACCTGCCTCAGCAATCAATTCTGTCGCATGGGGACCTATAATATGAACCCCGAGAATATCACTTGTCTTTTGATCTGTGACGAGCTTAATAAATCCATCAACCTCTCCAAAGACGAGGGATTTGCCCGCTCCCTTGATCGGGAATTTACCCACTTCTACAGTAAAGCCTTGACCCTTCGCTTCTTCCTCTGACAGACCGATACTACCGATCTCAGGTCGGCTGTATGTACAGCGCGGTACCATCGATAAATCCAAAGGATGGGGATTTTCCCCTGCCATATGTTCTACCGCTATAATTCCTTCATGGGATGCCACATGAGCAAGTTGATAACCCCCATTAACATCACCAATGGCATAAATATGCGACTCAGCGGTCTGCATGACTTCATTTACTTGAATAAAACCCTTCTCCGTTTGGATCGAGGTATTATGCAGACCGATATCTTCTATATTGGGCTCGCGCCCCACAGAAACAAGCATCCGCTCAACAGATAAATCGACGTTGCCATCTTTCTTTTCTACAGCGAAAGTAACGCCACTTTCTGCCACAGAGACTGTCTCTGCAAGCACCTTTGCTCCGGTGAGAATCTTCACTTTTCGCTTTTTCAATAGACGGGTCATCTCTCGGCTCACATCGGGATCCTCAAAAGGGAGGATACGATCAGCGAACTCGACTACAGTGACATCGACTCCGAAATCATTGAGCATCGATGCCCATTCAATCCCGATAACTCCTCCACCTACGATGGCAATCGAAGCTGGAAGTGTTTCCATTTCCAAAGCATGATCGGAGAACATAATAGTTTTCCCATCAATTTCAAGCCCTTGTAAACTGCGTGGCCGAGAACCTGTCGCGATGATCACATAATGAGGAATGAGCATATCATTTTCCCCACCATCGGCTTTCTCTACCGAAATAGTACCCGGTTGCGGCGAGAAGATGGAGGGGCCTAATATACGGCCAGTCCCTGTATATACATCAACACCATTTTTCTTTAAGAGATGCTGAACACCCTGATGAAGTTGATCTTTGATACGATTTTTTCGATTCTGGACCAACTCCATATCCAGTTTAACATCACCCACACTGATCCCAAAATCCTCACTGTTTTTCAGCTCATTATATACCTCCGCACTGCGGAGAAGGGATTTTGAGGGGATGCAGCCTTTATGTAAACAGATACCCCCTACTTTTTCTTTTTCGACAACCGCCGTTTTTAAACCGAGTTGGGCAGCTCGGATAGCTGCAACATAGCCTCCAGGGCCTGCACCCAAGACTACGAGATCATAGTTTTCTGCCATGGATTTTCTCCACTCCCTCCACGAGAATCCCATCAGGATACCGCTTCGCTGGTTCTTCACTACGCATTACCCGTAAGACTTCTTCAACTAACACCTGCAATTCATTCTCCCCAGAAAGTACACAAACCTCAGCAATCCAAGATACTCGATCCGTAATTTCACGGACAAAGTCCTCTTCATAGGCTAGTTCCTCTGTGAGAACAATTCCATCTACATTCCCATTGAGTGCGGTGGCATAGGCTCCGATTTCCTTGGCTACCTGGTATGCCATCGTACTACAGACGAGTTGTGCTTCTTCACCTTCTACCTTGCGACCCTTATTCAAATCGATAACCTGTCCCCGGCGATGCGCCCCGACCGTAATCTCTACACTCATGTGGATAACCACCAGGTTCAGTTCATGATAGTGCTTTCCTTTTTGAGCGGCAAACCGCCGAGCGGCTGCCTTTTGCTGAACATGAATAATTCTCCGTTCTTCGATCTGTGGAACATCGGAAAGAGGGATCAACTCTAGTTCATCCACCATGTCAGGAGCCACAATAAAAGAAGGGATATTTAGCTTGTCCGCGATTTCAAAGGCGAGCACCCCACCTAGATTGGATGCATGCTCACCATCTTTTCCATAGGTTAAATCCTTTAGCATCGCATCATTGACAAGATAGGTTCCACCAGAATTCAGTTGTAATAACCCGCATCGCCCTACTACAGCGCAGAGACGAGTCAAATTAATCCCTGCCCGATCCAGAGTGTCCAAAATGACTTGTTTACGAAATGGATACTGATCAAACAGATCGGTATACTGCTCCAATTCCTCAGCATCATGTCGTAGTGTTTCTTCTAGGATCTTTCGTTCACCATCATAGACCCCAATTTTTGTCGACGTTGACCCGGGATTGATCGCCAGTATCCGCATCGGTTCGTACACTTCTTCCACTCCGTTCTTATCGTAAAGTCACATTGATTATGTTGCGCTCATTTTGCAAAAATGGGCTGCGGGATTGGCGAATGGAAGCGATTCGCTCCTCAGCCATACGATCTGCCGCCAAATAGGAAGGAATATTATCCCGCTTAGCGATTTCAAAAACCCGTGAAATCGTTCCATAGATTCCTTCCACCCGGCGCATCGCACGGTCACGGTTGTAACCGATCAGCTCATCCGCAACATTGATAACACCACCGGAGTTGATCACATAATCCGGCGCATAGAAGATCCCTTTTTCCTGAAGGATATCCCCATGTTCATTCTCTTTCAGTTGGTTATTCGCAGAACCCGCAATCACTTTACACTTGAGCCGGTGCACCGTATCATCATTAATCACAGCCCCTAAGGCACAAGGAGAGTATATATCGCACTCCACATCATAGATGTTATCTGGATCCACAGTTTCAGCATCGAAATCATTGACAGCACGAGCGAGGTTCTCCTGGTTAATATCGGTGACGATTAGTTTGGCACCTTCATCATGCAGATACTTGCATAGGTGATAGGCAACACTACCTACCCCTTGAACTGCGACCGTACGCCCTTCTAGGGAGTCATCGTCAAAGGCTTCCTTCGCTGCTGCTTTCATCCCCATGTAGCAACCATAAGCTGTCACAGGTGATGGATTCCCACTGGAACCAAACTCAGGGGAGATCCCGGTGACATAGCGTGTCTCTTCATGGATAATATCCATATCCTCCACAGTGGTACCCACATCTTCAGCAGTGATGTAACGACCGTTTAAACCTTGGATAAAGCGGCCAAATGCACGGAACATCGCTTCATTTTTTTCTGTCTTAGGATCACCGATGATGACTGTCTTTCCTCCACCAAGGTTAAGGCCAGCAGCGGCGTTTTTATAAGTCATCCCCCGTGCTAAACGCAGCGCGTCAACAATAGCACCTTCTTCTGAAGCATAGGTCCACATCCGTGTGCCACCAAGAGCAGGTCCTAGAGTAGTATCATGTATCGCAATAATTGCTTTCAAACCAGAGTTTTGATCCTGACAAAAGATGAGTTGTTCATAGTCGTATTTACTTAGGTAATCAAACAGTTGCATGGGCCAAACCCTCCTTAGAATAATTGCCGTTTCCTTTCTGCCTGTAACACCGCCAAAGATATGGAGTATAGCTTTAACCAACGCTCTAATCTTTGCCTTTGTAAACTGGACTTTCTGTTCAGAATTCCTCGAAGAAACTCCGACGAGTGGAACCATTCCTTCTATCACTACGTCGGCTTCTCCCTCTCTTATAGCGCGGACAGCATCGATGCAAGCATGTTTTACGGCATCCTATCCATCATGTCGAAGTCTATTTTGTCAAATGGGCCTGCCACATACTATCTAAGAAGCAAATTCCATGCCAATTATCCCACCAGAGCAGTGTATTTCTCGGAGGGTTATGTATACATCAACCATTCTCAACCCAATAATCATGATCAATTATATCACGAAGGTGCTTACCCTTACGTAGAATTATTCATTCTGACATCTTCAGATATTCCATTCGCTTCCCTTTTTATTTAATCTATCCTCTTAATAAATGGGATCAACTTCCCTGGGTAGACTGACTATGTAATGGATAGAATAACCTTTTTCTCTGCAAAAAATTGCAGAGACCTTGATGATTATTTCCTGCAAATTTTTGCAGAGAAAGGTTTATTTTTTAGTCCTAGGAATCAATCCCATACTTCTCCAGCTTGTAATAAAGATTCCGCACAGAAATCCCCAACTGACGAGCAGTTTCTGTTTTATTACTACAACATTCTTCGTAGGCTTTGCGAATATGAGATTCCTCTGCCCAAGCAACCACCTGCGCCAGAGATGTTTTTTCAAGCGTAACAGGTAGCTGCTCAGCTGAAGGGGGTTGGGGACGTGGCGGTTCTAATGAGAAGAGATGTTCTTTCTCCATGACCCGTGTATGAAGGGGCATATGAATCATAGCACGACCGAGCACATTTTCTAATTCGCGCACATTTCCCGGCCAAGAATACTCACTCAACCTTTGCACTACTGCCGGACTTACATGAGAAACATTGCGACCATATTCTTGGTTAAATTTATTGATCAGATGGTCTGCTAACGCTCTGACATCTTCTCGTCTACTTCGCAGCGGGGGAATCTGAATCGGCAACACATTGAGCCGATAATATAGATCCTCACGAAATTGCCTCTCCTGTACCGCCTTTTCCAAATCTACATTGGTAGCAGCAATCACCCGTACATCTACAGGAATAGATTTAACTCCCCCCACATGAACCACTTCTTTTTCTTGTAAAACGCGTAATAACTTCGCCTGGGTAATCGGCGACAACTCTCCAATTTCATCTAAAAGAATAGTCCCACCATCAGCTTCCTCAAAGAGACCTTTTTTGCCACCTTGACGCGCACCTGTGAACGCTCCTTCATCATAACCAAATAGCTCACTCTCCAGTAGGGACTCAGGAATGGAGGCACAGTTCACTCGCACAAACTGATTAAATTTTCGACCTGAATCATTATGGATCGCATGGGCAAATAGCTCTTTCCCTGTCCCAGATTCCCCACGAAGCATTACCGTCGCCCTCGTATGAGCCGCTCGACGTGCATCTTCAACCACCTTTAGCATCTCACTGCTACCACCGATGATATCATCAAAGGTGTATTTCGCTTCCAGTGTTCGAATGATCCGTCGTGCTCGGTCCAATTCCTGATTGAGCCGCTTTATCTCTGATAAATCGTGGATCGTGCCTACACTACCCTTTAGTTCACCTTCAACGATAATGGGTGCTACATTAACCGCTACATCTTTACGTCTTGCGCCTACTTTCATCAAGACTCCCCGCACGGGTTCCCGAGTCTTCAACACTTTCATATGCATACTTTCGCCCTCGGAGATATCGGTATCTGCTGGCTTACCGATTACCTCTTCTGGCCGAAGACCTGTCAGGCGAGTATAAGCTGGATTGATCAATACCCCCCTCCCTTCCGTGTCGACCACGGAAAATGCTTCATCAGAGGAGTCAATGATCGCTTGTAATTGTCCTTTTAGATGACTTAAATCCGCTACCTGCTGAGTAAGTGATAACACCTCGGTCATATCACGAAAGACTGCCACTGCTCCAATGACCCGGCCTTCTCGATCCGTCACAGGTTTGCGGTTGGTAACAATTTTCTTACCGTTAGCTAGCGTAAGTGAATAATTCAACTCCGACTCTCCGGTTTTTAAGACACGATCAAGACGTGTATTAGGAAACACATCTTCGATAGCATATCCCATCACATTTTCGGGCTCCCGCCCGATAAGACGCTGTGCAGCACGGTTGTAGAGTGTCACTTTTCCCTGTTCATTTACTGCCATCATCCCATCATGGGTAGAATGGATAATAGCATCCAATTCCGATTGACGCAGTCGCCTCCAGTGTTCTTTCTCCTCTATTAACTGGATGATCAGATTAGCCACTTCTCCAGATACAACCAGTGTATCTGTCTGTTCAGCCATCCGACACAGTTTCTCATATACCTTCGGAGCTCCAGTCAAATCCAACACTACATCTGGAGGTATATCGACAAAAAAGAGGTGGGGATCATCTCCTGTGGGGATTCCACGACGGTACGCCTCTCTCACCGCGGGTGCCTCTGGATTACTATCTACTACTCCGGTTACTCGTACCCGCTTCAACTCCAGTAATGAATTAAGAAGTGCTTCCCCTCCTTGGCCACCACCAACGATCAAGAACCGTTTCATTACACCCCTCCCCTTTCCATTCTTCGATCTCATTTTATCATACTAGCTCTTCCCCTTAACTATTTGGACCATGGCAACAGTCAGGAAAATAAGGTACGATAAGGGTGGAAAGGCGGTTGGATTCATGATCTACCAACGATTGTTGGCTATCCTACTCATTTGCATCCCAGGAGCCGCAGGTGTTTATGGGTGGAATCTGATGAAAGACGTAATCTTCAATAACCTAGCGGGAAACGGTTTCTCTTGGCTAGCATTCCTCGGGGGACTCCTCCTGTTTCTCGGCGGATTAACGTTTATCGGCGGGTTTCTATTTTACCGCGATCTAAAAAAAGATTACGTACAACCTATGCTCCGCCCCCGACGCAAAAAAGAACCCATGAAAAGTGAACAACACGCTGCTGAACGAGAGTAAACTGTAACGCTCAATCTACCTATCAAGAAGCCCAGCCAAATCACATCGGCTGGGCTTCTTATTTATCGCGGAATCCCCTAGTCTCCTTTGACTGTATAGATGGGGACAGACTCATATATTTGCACATGGATTCATTCATATGTCCCTCTGCTGCAATCATATGCTGATATTATCCAATTCACCTAAGGGGGGTTTCCTATTGTCTTCGTTAGGATCGAATGCCGACCGCCTCCGGAAAGATATACAACGATTTGCCCAACAAGGGCAACACCTCATTCATCACTCCTTAAATCAAGTCAAAAATACAGACTACTCCCTTTTTAAAGCCACTTCGGAACAAGGATATTACCTTATTGATCAGTTAAAGGAAATGGAAGAGGAGTCTCGTACCGTTTCCTGGGATGCGTTAAAACAACTTGCACAACAAACGTGGAAGATTCGCACACAGACAGAGAGCTGGTTACAATCCTTTCCGCCAAACAGTATTGTCAACAAAGCAAGTCAACCTGAAAATAACGAAGAAGCAGATGGTCATAAACGCAATCAAGCAAGTGCTATTCAAGATGACGAATCTCATCAGATGGATTCCTCCTATGCTTACTTATCCCCAGTACCGCCTGGACAACATCAACTGCCACCCCTACCCTATCCCTACGATGCGCTAGAACCCTATATTGATACGGTAACGATGCATATACACCACGATCAACTTCATCTGAACTATGTAAAAAACTTAAACAAAGCGGAACTGATGTTACAGCAATCAAGGGAGACTGGTAACTTTGATCTGATCCAATACTGGGAAGGTGAACTCGCTTTTAATGGTGCAGGACACTATTTACACACCTTGTTCTGGGAAACAATGTCCCCCCATGGAGGCGGAAAGCCCAGCGGAAGTCTTTCACAAGCAATCTCTTATTATTTCGGAAGTTTCGATGCATTTAAAAAGCAATTTTCCTCTGCAGCAGAAAAAGTTCAAGGAGGTGGTTGGGCCATCTTAGTTTGGGCGCCTCGTGCCCATCGCCTTGAAATTCTCCAGGCAGAAAAACATCAAAACCTCTCTCAGTGGGACAACATCCCTCTTCTTTCCCTCGATGTATGGGAACATGCTTACTACCTGAAATATCCAAACCAGCGGAAACTGTACATTGAATCCTGGTGGAATATTGTCAACTGGCCTGAAGTAGAAAGTCGTTTTGAAGTGGCTTCCCAGGTAGCATGGCAACCCTATTAAGTAATAAAGATGATGCTACTCTGTCAATTCTCTAACGGAGACTTCCATTTCACGATCCGGCTGGTCACCAGTGTACACTCTGGCAGTCTGGGCGGATTCATTTATGTTTTGAATCCATACCGGAGTATTTTGGTATCGCACCTCTATTTCCTTAGGTGATTCAATAATTTGCTTCGCTCGTTGAATATCCATTGATCATCCCTCCAATGATAGGCCATCCCTTTCAACTTCAGTCTGGATCATGCGGAGTCCTCCCATACATCGATCCGTACTTTTCGCTATCTCCACAGCATGATACAGTAATGTTGTATCCTACTATAAAGGAAGTGGCCCTTTGGTTAATACACGTGTTGCCCCTATCATTGAATGGCTAAAAGCAGAAAATATTGACTTTACATTAATCACTTCACCTACACAGATTTTTTATTTAACCTCCTTTAATTGCCATCCCCATGAGCGATTTTTAGGATTGTTTCTCTTTCCCCACACGGAACCTCTACTCGTCTGCCCGACCCTCGAGGAGGATCGGGCCCGACAAGCTGGTTGGTTGGGTGAGATTGTTGCATGCCCCGATGGAGAAGATCCCTGGGCACGCATCGTTCCTGCACTCCATGCACGACGCATCCATATGGCGAATCGGATCGCTGTAGAGAAGGAGTCCCTCCCTCTCTCCCGTGCAGAAGCGCTCTTGCATCATTATCCCGAGGCCAAACTAATTACTGCCGAGGAAGCCCTTCATCGTTCTCGTGCTCAGAAAGACGCCACTGAAGTAGAAACAATGGCTGCCGCTGCCCAAATGGCGGACGAAGCGATTACCATCGGGCTATCCGCCCTTACTGAAGGTTGCACTGAAACGGAAATCGCCTCCCTCATCGAATACGAGATGAAGAAAAGGGGGGCAGATGGGATGGCTTTCGATACGATGGTTCTCTTTGGCGAGAAGACAGGCCTCCCCCACGGTTCCCCTGGGAATCGGGAGCTAAAAGCTGGAGACATGGTCCTTTTTGACCTGGGTATTGTACACCAGGGGTATAACTCAGATATCACCCGCACCTTCGCATACCTCTCCTGTACTGAAGAGCAAGAACGTATTTATCATACCGTGCTAACTGCCCTTGAGGCGGCCCTTGACCTCTGTCGACCTGGAGTCCGTCTCGGGGAATTAGATAAGGTCGCTCGACAAGTAATTGAGGATGCTGGATATGGACGTTACTTCACCCATCGCCTTGGACATGGCTTGGGTATTGAAGCCCATGAGTATCCCTCTGTCCATGGGAATAACGATGATATCCTACAAGAAGGCATGGTGTTCACTATTGAACCCGGTATCTATATCCCTGACCTTGGTGGCGTACGGATCGAAGATGATGTCCTCATCACAGCAACCGGATACCGATTGTTGACGGGCTACCCTAAGGAATGGCAAGTTGTTGGAAAGTAAATTTCATGGAATGAAAAAAACCGCTGACTCGTTGTCAGCGGTTTTTTTCACTTTATTTTGGAGTTACACGGGTTCCATAAAGAAAACCCCAATCCAACCATGCATTGGTCATCTTATCGTATCGTACGCCGCCTCTACCCCAGGTATGTAGCACTTTACCATCACCTGCATAAATACCAACGTGGCCAATTTTGCCATTGGTACGTTTCAATTTAAAGAAGACCAGGTCTCCTTTTTGTAGGTTCGCACGAGTTACCTTCTTACCTTCCTCACCTTGCTTCCGTGCTCCGCGAGGCAGTTCCACGCCATTCTTGCCATAGACATATTTCGTGAAAGAGGAACAATCAAAGGTATCCGTATCACCTACTTTTGCACCCCATTTATAGGGAGTTCCGAGGTATTTATCCCCCGTTGCGATAACCTTAGCACCAAAAGAAGCGCCCTTAGTAGAAGGTGCTTGACTTGTATCCGCTTTTGCACTAACCGGTGCTGAAAACGGAACGACAGACCCTGCCAATACCAGAGCTGTTGCAATTGCTACTACTTTGCGAATCCAGTTTTTCTTCCTCATGATGTCCTCCCTTTGTCTAGGTGTAATTTCCTCACATAAGGGTTGTCTACTCAACCTAAGGAAGTTAAGGGAAAGTTTGTATAGAGTGTTGTGGCTTGTCTAATCATTAAATATAGATAAACTTTTTCTAACCTTCATTGAATAGGCAAATCTCAACCTCTCTCAATCCCCTCTGTTCAGCTATCCACTTCGGTTGATGGACAATGACTCCCTGGGAAATCACTTGTCATGTTAACATAGATAAGTCCGGATTCGGATTCCATATTCATGCAAAAAAATAAATGAATTATACGGAAAAAATCCCCATTTATCCATTAAGTATTCTTATCCTTGATATATCAGGGATTCATCACGTAATATGCTGGATGTCCGTCTTTTTAAATAGGAAATATAAGGTTTACGTGCCGCATATTACACTACCACTCATTCACGTTGGCCGTACCACGACCGAGACATCGGAATTCGCGTATTTGCGGTTGTGCAGATTAAGCTTGGTTAGGATCCCGTCAATAGATGGGTGCTCAGAAGAATCCCACAGCGCCCGAAGGAAGTGCTCTTGGGGTGCTGTGGGATTGTCAACTGTTTTTATACAAATGGGGTTGTGCACCGTAGAGTTTGCTCGTACGAAGCCATTGTCTTTCTTGACAGTTGAATTGAAATCTGGAAATAAAAAAATTCCGCCTTTACGCCTTGTTTAGTACAGGCAATAAATAGCGGAATTCGTCGGTTTTACACTCCGACATTTATCGATTTACATACCCCATTATTTGTAGGATTCAGAGATTTATCGGTATAGATTTTATAGCCGAACCCTCCGAAAACATCGCCATACAAGCAATTAGCCCACTTTATGCTCTATGCGCAGTTTATCCGCAACCATCGCAATAAATTCCGAATTCGTTGGTTTTGCCTTGCTGACGTTGATCGTATAGCCAAACAATTTACGAATGGAATCCATATTGCCACGGCTCCAGGCCACTTCGATGGCATGGCGAATAGCTCGCTCTACGCGGCTAGGGGTAGTGTTATATTTTTCGGCGATACGTGGGTATAAGGTCTTGGTAATTGCACCGAGAAGCTCCACCTCGTTGTACACCATGGTGATCGCCTCTCGAAGGTAAAGGTATCCTTTGATATGGGCAGGGACACCAATTTCATGAATGACCGTCGTGATATTAGCATCCAAATTTTCCGTTCGGGGAGCGTTGCCAGCGGTGGATTTGCTACGTGTAGTTGTCAGTGAATGACCTTGCATTTGGCGGATGCGATGGGTCAGCAAATCCATGTCAAAGGGTTTCAAAATATAGTATGCCGCTCCTAGTTCTACAGCCCGTTGGGTAATGTTTTCCTGCCCGAAAGCTGTTAACATGATGATTTTAGGCATGGGGGTAGAGGCTTCATTCAACTTTTCCAATACACCCAAACCGTCTAAGTGTGGCATGATGATATCTAATACCAACACATCTGGTGGCTCGCGATCCAATAAATCCATTACTTCGTTTCCATTATAGGCAACTCCGACAACCTCAATATCCTCTTGGGAATTGAGATGATCCTTCAACAATTCAGCAAATTCTCGGTTATCATCCGCCAGGATGACACGTATCTTCTCCAAATCCGGCCCCTCCCTCTTTTTGACGCACTACGCTCACTGCTCTCTAATTCCTCTGTTGATTTCAAGGGTTCGACAACGGGATCTGCCATTCCTGCTTTTCTTCGATTTCCTTTCCGTAAATTTCCGTTTTGAACAAAAAAACGACGGCCTTTTTGAAAGGCCGTCGATTGGAGAACACCCGCATCTTGCAGCATCCATTCGATATAAGTCCCATAACCTGAGGTCGGATCATTGACAAACACATGAGTAACCGCTCCTACTAACTTTCCATTCTGTATGATGGGGCTCCCACTCATCCCTTGAACGATGCCTCCTGTCCTTTTCAACAGTCGAGGGTCCGTCACTTTGATAATCATCCCCTTGGTCGCAGGGAATTTTTGATGGATCAGATGAGCGATTTGGATATCATAACTCTCCACCTTTTGCCCATCCACTACCGTAAGGATCTGGGCGGGACCTTCCTTGACTTCCTCGGATAACCCCACGGGAACCGACTGACGAGTGAAGCCACTATCGGGTTCTTGTGACATACTACCAAAGATACCAAAGGGAGTATTCCGCTGAATGTTTCCGAGTGTGTTGTTTTCCTGGAAAAAAATCGCTCTCTTTTCTCCAGGCTCTCCTGTTTCGCCCTTTTGAATCGAGGTTACACTAGAGTGAATGATCTTTCCGCCACCAACTCTAATCGGTTGTCCGGTATCCATATCAGTAATTACATGACCCAGTGCTCCGTATACTTTTTGTTTTGGATCGTAAAATGTGAGGGTCCCTACACCCGCTGCTGAATTTCGGATATAAAGCCCAATACGGTATACCTTTTCCTTCCTGTCCCAAGCTGGTGTTAAGGTGACCAATTTTTCCTTGGCTCCTCGTTTCAAAAGCACACGAATCGAACGTCCTTCTAGTCCTGCCTTCGTTACCACTTTACCCACTTCTGCAATTTCATGTATGGGCTGTCCATCCATGGCTACAATATAGTCGCCTACACGGATATCGGAACTTTCACTGGGTGATTTATCCGTTCCTTGAACAAGATGATGCCCTACAACTAAGGGTCCAGCTGATTTCAACTTCACACCAATCGATTGTCCACCCGGTATCACACGGATATTGGGCAATACTTTTACCTGCATTTTTTTGAATGGTACCATGCCAAATAGCTTTAATGAAAGCTCTGTTTGACCAATATTTTTTGGTACCAGTGTAAAGGGATGACTCAGATGAAGCTGTACGCGATCACTTGTGGAACGATTGACTGCCGCAATCCGCGGATCAGAAACAACTGCCGTTGCGGATACCGGCATCGTTAGTCGAATCTCCTTTAGATTCCCAGAAAAAAGCCTCATTTCCGATGGAAACGCCATATATTGCCGAAAGGGTGTACTCATACTTCCCAATACCAGCAATAAAACCAAAAACAAACCCATCCACTTACTTCTCTGTCTGCGCCCCAAAGCTCTCACACTCCTGCGCTCCTACCTACACCTCCACAGCGATGTCTCCATCGTATTGTTAAGGTGTCCGCGCCGGAAACCTTTTATGTCACGCAAATGATTCCGCAAACATTTGTTCTCAGCATGAATGACAAAAAAATCCCTCCACTATGGGGGGGAAGAGGCTACATTCCTTCTTTTGTCTGTTCAGCTAAGCGAATCATCTCAATCGCATGAGTTCGGGTTGTCTCAGTCACTTCGACACCACCCAGCATCCGTGCCAGCTCCATCACTCGGCCATCCTCTGTCAGCATTTTGACACGAGTCCGAGTTTTGCCCTCTTTGGACTCTTTGCTAATACTGAAATGAATATCTGCCATACATGCCACTTGGGGGAGATGCGTAACACAAAGGACTTGTCGGTTTTTCCCCAGTCGCGCAATTTTTTCAGCAATCGCCTGGGCGGCACGACCACTTACTCCGGTATCAATCTCATCAAAAATTAATGTATTTATGCCATCTAAGTCAGAGAAGATCGTTTTCAAAGCAAGCATGATACGCGATAACTCTCCACCAGAGGCGATTTTCGCCAAGGGGCGTGGTGGTTCACCTGGATTGGGAGCGATGAGAAACTCCACGTCATCAGCACCAGTCGCTGTGAATTGGATTTCTTGTTCTCCTCCAACATCTTCGTGAAAGGCTACTTTAATATGTGTCCCTTTCATATTGAGATCCATCAGCTCTCCTTCTACCCGATGCTCTAAGGAAGTTGCGGCTTCCTTTCGCAACTGGGTTAAAAGGGGCGCCTGTTCCCCAAGTTCCGTAAGTATGGATGCTTGTCGCTCGGAGAGCTCTTGCTTCGTTTCATCACGATGTTCTAAGCCTTCCAATTCCTTAGCAACGGCTTCACCATGAAGGATAATCTCTTCAACCGTGTCACCATATTTACGCTTAAGCTGTTCGATGACTGTCAACCGTTCATCCACTTCCGATAAACGCATCGGGTCAAATTCTAATTCATCTCGATAACGCCCTAACTGTCGGGCCGCTTCCTCCACCTGAAAGTAGGCAGACTGAACTAACTCCAACACATCTTTCAAGGAGTCATCAAAGGACACGATTTCTTCTAGATCACGAGCGGCACGGTTGATGCGCTCGCCCCCTTGTTCTTCTCCATACAATAGCTCAAAGGCACTCGCTGAGCTATGAGTGAGGTGTTCTGCATTGGCAAGGCGACTCTGCTCCTGATTCAGCTCCTCATCCTCACCGACCTGGAGTCGAGCAGCAGCGATTTCATCCCGTTGGAAGGTTAATAAATCGATCCGTTGAGCAATTTCTTTCTCATCCCGATTAATTTTAGCCAATTCCTTGGTGATATCTTGATATTCCTGAAAGGATTGCTTGTATTTTTCTAACTCCGCCGCAAGAAAAGGACCACCGTAAGCATCTAACCACACTAGGTGTTCTTCTGTCCGCATAAGAGATTGATGTTCATGCTGACCATGGATATCTAATAGAACCTCACCAACCTGCCTTAGCATCGCTAACGTAACAAGCTGGCCATTCATTCGACAGGTACTTTTGCCGCTTTGCAAAATTTCCCGTCGAATTAATAGAGATCCGTCATCCTGGGTAAGGCCCAGCACTTCTAACTCTTTGATTGCTGGATGACCTGCCGCCAACTCAAAAAGAGCTTCTACCTCGGCTTTTTTTGCTCCATGACGAACAAAGTCAGCAGAGCCCCTTCCGCCAACAATTAAACTGAGTGCATCGAACAGAATCGACTTCCCAGCCCCCGTTTCCCCTGTCAGAATGTGAAATCCCTCAGAGAAAGTGAGATGTACTTGTTCGATAATTGCAAAATCCCGGATAGATAGTTCATGCAACATGCAACTTCACCCCTACAGCATATCAATCAGCCTTGCCTCAACCTGCGGGGACTGATCCTTATCTCGACAGATCAAAAGTATCGTGTTATCACCGGCTATGGTGCCAAGAAGATCAGGCCAATCCAGCTTATCCAATAATTCAGCGATGGCATTCGCGTTTCCAGGCATCGTCTTCATGACGAGCATATTTTCGCTACGGTCGATACCTACAAAAGCTTCTGTCATCATGCGTTTCAATTTTTGATGCGGATTAAATCGATTATCCGCAGGTAGGGAGTATTTATAAAACCCATTATTTGTAGGTACTTTAACCAAATGCAGTTCCTTAATATCCCGAGAAACCGTCGCCTGGGTCACATTATACCCTGCTTTTCTTAACTGGATCACAAGGTCTTCCTGGGTTTCGATATCCAAGGTAGTAATAATTTCCCGAATTTTGATATGGCGCTGTGCTTTCATTATCAGCCCTCCACCCTCGGTGTTTCTTCTTGTTCTCCCTGCAGCTTCTTACGAACCACTTCAAAAAAGGAACGTTCTTTCCATTTAATGAGTGATGTGATATGAGATGAGACTCGCACACGAATCACATCATCCACCTGAAGTGCAAATCCTTGTTGCCCATCAATGGTTAAGGCAATATCTTGATGGGTGGTATTCACTTTAATCTCCAGGGTGCCATCGGCAGGAAGAACCATCGGACGGGATGTTAGGGTATGGGGACAGATCGGCGTTAGTAGGATACATGGTACACTTGGCCAAACAATTGGGCCTCCACAGGATAAGGAGTATGCTGTGGAGCCTGTTGGTGTTGAGACAATAAGGCCATCCCCTGAATAAGTGCCGAGATACGCACCGTCCAAAAACACCTTCCCTTGAATCATCCTACTGAAAGAACCTTTAGCAATCCCGATATCGTTAAGTGCGATTCCACCCTCCACCACTGTTCCATCTCGGTCCACTTCGGCTTCCAACATCAGTCGTTCTTCTATGTAAAAATTACCTGATAATACGCAATCCACTGCAGTCGAGAGGCTATCTGGTTCCGCCTCAGATAGGAAGCCAAGATGACCCAGATTAAACCCTAAAATAGGGATCCCATGTCCAGCCAATTGCCTTGCGACACCTAACAATGTGCCATCTCCACCAAGGACAAATACGAGCTCAACGCAAGTTGAAAATTGATCCGCCACCAAGCTTAAATCTTTTCGATCCATATCGATAGCCATCTCTGGTTCGACCCATACCTTTGCGCCTCTTTCCTCAAGAAGCATAACGAGTTCACGCAATATCGTACGTGCCTTTGGTTTGCTATTGTTGACTATTATGCCGATTGTCTTCATGGCTCACCTCGTGGTATATGCAAGAGAATTATCGGATCAGGAGGGTGATCAGCGCGCCGATGACCAGAGTGATCACATAGGAAGCTAATCGACGCCTTGGAGGATATCGAACCCCAGTCACATCAAATGAAACCGTTTTATACATCCCGTGATGTGGCTCGACATACAAGATGCCAGCTGCTCGGAAAGCCAATACATGTGCAAGAAAACGATCTCTGAGAATCGCTCCTGAAAAACGGAGGGGTTTCTTATCTTTAGCTAAAACAACCAGATACGTATTCCCTGCTCTAGTTGCTACATAGTCCACATACAACCGACTGTCATAACTGGTGTCACCAACACGCACCGCGATGGGAAGTCTCTGTTTTGCTGCAATCAACTCAAATCCATCAGCTTCCAGCATCGTCGGAACTTCACCCCGAATAGGATGATTGGATGCTGTCAGTACCGGACGAAAATCTGCTTTTTTCCACCAACGAATAATGAAAAAAACAACGAGAATCAGCAACAGGAAGAGGACGATCAAATCTCCATCACGGAGCATCATCAGGCTACCTCCTTTTCCTCCAACAGATTCGCATTCTTCGGCGAAAAATCCTGTATTTAAGAAAAAGAAAAGAAGATGACTTTAGTTTTTTGGCAGGTTGTGTACTTCTTTAACCAAAGTTGAGATGAGTGCCTCCTCATTTTCTACCCCTTGCTCATCGGGCCAGGTAAGGCAACCTAAAAACTCCACATTTCCTTCTCCCCCTTTGATGGGGGAAGAGATCAATCCACGAAGCCCAAAGCCCTCTGCTCGTACCAGGTCTACGAAGCCCTGGAGTACCTGGCGATGAATCTCTGGATCGCGAACAACCCCCTTTTTACCCACTTGCCCTTTACCAGCCTCAAATTGAGGCTTTACTAGTGCAACGACTGTAGCATGTTCCACCAATAGTTCTTTTAACGGTGGTAGAATTTTAGACAAGGAGATAAAGGAGACATCAATCGTTGCAAAATCAGGACGATCTCCTTTAAGGTCCTCAGGTTTCATATGACGAAAGTTGGTTCTCTCCATCACCACAACACGAGGATCCTGGCGTAACTTCCATGCAAGTTGATTGTACCCTACATCAACGGCATAAACTCGTGCTGCACCATTCATCAGGGAACAATCAGCAAAGCCACCCGTCGATGCACCAATATCCAACACCGTTTTATGAGAAAGATCCAGAGCAAAGGCTTCAATAGCCCGGGCTAGTTTTAGTCCACCCCGACTTACATAGGGATGTTCCTTTCCAATCACTTCGATATCCACGTCCATTAAAAAACGAGTACCCGGCTTGTCTGCCCGTTCACCATTCACCCGCACTAAACCAGCCATAATCCCCCGTTGTGCTTGCTGACGTGTCTCATAATGACCACCATTGACCAGTAAAACATCCAACCGTTCTTTAGCCACGAGCCGTCACGCCCGTTGTCGCCGACGAGGCGTTAAACCCCGGGCAGCGACAGCAATGTTTTCAGCCGTAAGACCTACTTCTTTTTTCTGCTCTTCGGGAGAGCCATGTTCTACATAATAATCGGGAATACCCAACACTTTGACCTCCAGCTGAGCATCCTGGGAGGAGACATATTCAAGTGTGGCACTTCCAATACCACCCATGGCACTGCCCTCTTCAATGGTAACCATCGGCATTCTATCTGCGATCAATTGATCAAGCAATTCCGTATCGAGGGGTTTGGCAAAGCGGGCATTGATAACCCGAGCTTGAATACCCTCTCGTGCTAATTGTTCTGCAGCTTCCACAGCGGCTGGAACCATGGTACCAAAAGCAAAGAGCGCTACATCACGGCCTTCTCTTAAGACCTCCCCTTTACCAATCGGAAGTTCCTTCAAATCCTTATCCATCTCAACTCCGATTCCATTACCACGAGGGAAACGTACAGCAATCGGACCTTCATATTGATGCCCAGTATAGATCATTTGCTGGAACTCATTTTCATCCTTCGGCATCATGATCACCATATTAGGGATACAGCGCATGAAAGCGATATCGTAAACTCCCTGGTGAGTCTCTCCATCTGCCCCCACAAAACCAGCCCGGTCCACCGCGATCAGTACATCGAGGTTTTGCCGTGCAACATCGTGGATCAACTGGTCATACGCCCGTTGGAGGAAGGTTGAATAGATCGCTAATACAGGCTTCATCCCTTGGGTAGCCAAACCTGCAGCAAAGGTGGTTGCGTGTTGTTCGGCAATCCCGACGTCAAAACAACGATCAGGGAATTGATTAGCAAATTCGTTCATCCCTGACCCACCTAGCATCGCTGGGGTAATCGCTGCCAAGCGTGGATCTTCCTTCGCTATACGAATTAACGTATCTCCAAATACCTTTGTGTACTTTGGCGGTTCTGTACCGGCCTTTTTTTCACTTTTGGTCTCTGCTAACTTGCTTTCCTCCAGTTTGTAACCTTTTGTTACACTATGAAGCTTATCTTCCTTGGTTTCAGCTGGAAGGTACCCTTTCCCCTTCTCGGTGATTACATGTACCAATACCGGTCCAGGAGTGCGATCTGCCTGTTTGAGACTCTCCATCAATCCATTCAGATTATGACCATTTACAGGCCCTAAGTAGGTAAAGCCAAGATGCTCAAACAAAACACCAGAGACGATGAGATACTTTAAGCTATCCTTGATACGCTCTGCAACATGGGCAAAGGTACCACCAACAGAAGGGATCTTTTTCAACAGTGCTTCTACTTCGTCCTTTATTTTATGATAAGAACGGTTGGTACGTAGTTTGCCTAGATAATTGTGCAGGGCACCTACGTTAGGAGAGATAGACATCTCGTTATCATTCAGGATTACCATCATATCCGCTTGTTCATTTCCGATATGGTTGAGGGCTTCCAGGGCCATTCCGCCCGTTAGAGCTCCGTCACCAATGATCGGGATAACACGAAATTTTTCCCCTTTAATATCTCGCGCAGCGGCCATACCCATAGCGCCTGAGAGGGAGGTACTACTGTGACCCGTTTCCCAACAATCATGTTCACTTTCATTTCGCTTAGGAAATCCACATAGGCCTTTATACTTTCTAAGGGTCGGAAAATCATCCTGACGACCCGTCAGGATTTTGTGTACATACGCTTGATGACCTACATCCCACAGGAGCTTGTCCTTAGGACTGTCAAAAAGATAATGCAAAGCAAGAGTCAATTCAACCACACCTAAGTTGGAGCCCAGGTGACCTCCCGTAACGGAGAGGCTTTCGAGAAGAAATTGACGAATCTCCTCTGCTAGTTGAGGAAGTTCTTCTGCGGACACTTTTTTCAATTGTTCAGGCGAGCTTATCTGTTCGAGGTGCACGAAGAACGCCCCGCTTTCGCTTTCTTTTTTTCTTATTCTTTACATCGAAGAGATGGATATGAAACCTTTTCTCCAAAAGATAAAAGAATTTACCTAGTCTAAATATGATTTTATTACTGTAACGTATCGATATAGCTTTGCCAAGGGCTTTTCCTCCCACAGTTACCGCCGATATGCAGCCAATCACTATGGTTTCCAACCACCAACTGCTACCCGATAGGTCTAGGGAGTAGTATAGAGAAGCTGCTACAGCAAAGCCCCCAGCACCACTTACTATTCCGCTAATATCGCCTACTACATCATTACAAAAATTTGAAAATTGATCCGCTTTACGGATGATCGCGATCGCATGGCGGGCTCCCACTACTTTTCGGGAAGCCATGGAATGAAAGGGCTTTTCCTGAGCAGCAGTTGCTGCAATCCCCAGCATATCAAAAATCACTCCTGTGATCACGATCAGAATAACGATGAGCAACCCACCACCCCAAGGCAGTCCTCTAAGGAAAGATCCTGATACAATAGTGAGCCCCATCGATAAACATGCAGTCACCAAACTGATCAGGACTGCCCAGCGCAGAGACCGACGAAGGATTTCACTCATCATCGCTTCAGCCACTCTCCTCTAAGCAATAATCTATAAACAAGCGGAGTGCCGGCCCAAGCAACGGGCCGGCACTCGGTTCCCGGTGGACCGGCGCGATGGAGGACAGCCGCCAACGGCCGATCATACGGATGACCAAAGACAGCTTTAAGTAAGAATTCGAGTTGAGAGTGGCAGCAGCTCGGGTAAATATTGCGGCTTAGGTCCAGTAGGTTTTCCCAAGAGGAGATCCTCGATGTCGCCATCGTGGTGGTTTCCCTTTAACTCCTCCTCGACGCGTTACCGTTCGCCGGACTGGATTACCACTTAGTCCGCACTGCAATCCCCGCTCCACCTCGCCAAAAGGCAAACAGTCTAGGGGTTTTCCCCAGCGGTCCCAATTATGCTCTTCCTAGCCTCTTTTGCAGTGCCGCTTTCAGTAGGAGCCATCCAAAGAGGGCGGAAACCTTCATCCCCGCGACACCACTCAAGGCAGGCTACGCTGCCTACTAGGCCGTCGAATACCCGCAAGGCAGGTTGATACCTCGAAGGGACAGGAGATGTCCGACGACATCCCCGTCGAGGCCTCCGCGGAGGCTGGGTCCTCGCCCACATGCCCTTGTGGATCGCCCTTCCTCCTTAACCCCTGGATCGACCCCCGACTGGGCGTCAGAAGCCAACACCAGGGACTTCATCGATGTGCCCTTTGGCGGATTTTTAGCCCCGCCTTCAGAAGAGAGGAACCGACTAGAATACTGCACCACTCTGCATTGGGCTCATTATATCACAATTTTTCGCAGACAGACAACGAAGAGGCTCTGTAAAGAACCTCTTCTAAAAGGTGTGTCATTTTATTCATCACACCGTCACATTAAATTCTACAGATGTATTACTCAAAAGATGTCAATCGGTGCGCGCTTATCGATCACGAGAGACGAGATAATCTGCAATGGCCAATAGATAGTTACCATTGATACTAGGCTCAGAGGTAATACTCGCCTTCGCTTCGGTGATTAACTCCGTTACCCATTGCCGTGATGTTTCAAGGCCCAACAAAGCAGGGTAAGTGGATTTATTTTTCTCTTCATCGCTACCTGTCGTTTTACCAAGTTTTTCTTGTTCTCCGACGATATCCAGGATATCGTCCTGGATTTGAAAGGCAAGACCAATTCCTTCGGCAAATGCTGTCACCGCCGCTATCTGGGATGAAGTGGCTCCTGCCACCTGTGCACCCATACGAACCGAGTAGGTAATTAAGTCTCCCGTTTTGGCACGGTGAATCTCTTGTAGGTGGGTTAAATCGACTTGTTTGTTCTCAGCCAAGATATCTTTAACTTGGCCACCAACCATCCCTTCCGCCCCTGCTCGAATCGACCCTTCATGTATCAATTCCAATCCTGTCTCTGGAGGTAGATCCGCTTGTAAAACACCCTCTGCAATCACACCAAAGGCTTTTGTCAATAGAGCATCTCCCGCAAGGATGGCCATCGCCTCACCATAAACTTTGTGATTGGTCAATCGACCTCTGCGATAATCATCATCATCCATCGCCGGTAAATCGTCATGAATTAAGGAATATGTATGAATCATTTCCACTGCGCAGGCAAAGGGAAGTGCCGTTTCCTCATCAGATCCAAGGGCTTCCGCCGTGGCAAGTACCAACACCGGGCGTAGCCTTTTACCTCCTGCCAATAGCGAATAAGTCATCGCCTCTCGGAGAGTATCGGGTACTCTTGGCATATCTACCATATCAGCCAATCTTTTTTCTACATGTGATGCTTTTTGTTGTAAATATGCTTGAATAGCTATCACCTTATTCTCCGTCTCCTTCTGGGGAAAAAGGCTTCTTCGTCCACTCGCCATTCTCCTGAACTAGCATTTCCACCTGACTTTCCAGGCGTTCTAACTTGGTTCCACATAAACGGGAGAGCCGCATCCCACGCTCAAAGAGACCAATCGCCTCTTCTAAGGGAACCTCTCCATTCTCCAATTGATCCACAACCTCTTCCAGCTGTGCCATCGCTTCTTCAAAGGGCAGGTTTTCAAGGACTTCCTGCCTGGTTTTATCTGATTCTGCCATCGGGATTCTCCTCCCAGCCCCAGACTTGGGCTTTTAACTTTCCATCCGCGAGTCGGACCTTGATCAGATCACCGGGCTCGATCTGTTTAACAGAGCGAACCAACTCCGTTTCGTTTCTACGGTAAACAAGAGAATACCCACGACTCATCACTTTTAGAGGACTAATTGCATCCAACCTCTCTAGCCGGCGGAGCCATTGTTCTCTTCCTTCGTGAATCCTGCGAGACATTTCCCCCTTGCATGCCTTTGTCAAACGTATCCATCGGTCAGACATCTCTGCCAAACGAGCATGGGGGCGTTGGGCAAGTAAACGGGTATGAAGATGTTCTAATCGATGATGCTGACGGAGGATTGGATATCGAACGGTACGAACTAAATCCGTCGTCAGATAATCTAAACGTTGTTGCTCTTGATCTAGCCGTGTTCGCGGACGACGAAAAGGGGGGCGACTCATTGCATGAGTAAGGCGTTCCTGCATCGCATCCAACTGACGTCGTTGTGCACGGATCAGACGACTCTCCAGGGTGGTGAAACGGTACATTTGCTCGTCCAAACGAGGGGTGACTAATTCTGCAGCAGCAGTTGGTGTCGCTGCTCGCACGTCAGAAACAAAGTCTGTAAGGGAGGTATCTGTTTCATGACCTACAGCAGAGACGACAGGGATCTTGGATTCATAGATACTTCTCACAACAACCTCTTCATTAAAGGCCCAGAGCTCCTCCAGAGAACCTCCACCCCTACCCACGATCATAACATCCACATCACAATCATTCATCTGACGAATTGCCTCTGCTACAGCGGCAGGAGATTCCGGCCCTTGTACAGGAACGGGCAAGAGTAAAATATTTACCGCTGAATTACGACGTTGGATGGTTGTGATGATATCCCGGACCGCCGCCCCATGAGCGGAGGTAATCACCCCTACGCGATGGGGGAAAAAGGGAAGAGGTTGTTTAAAGAGGGGAGAAAATAATCCCTCTTTCTCTAACTTCTCTTTTAATTCCTGGAAAGCGGCATATAGATCGCCCACTCCACGGGGTTGCATCGAAGTGACGTATAACTGTACCTGACCGTCTCGTTCATATACGCCAACACGACCACGAATGAGTACGTCGTCTCCATCCTTTGGCTTAAAACGAAGGCGACGAGTATTGCCAGCAAACATGACTGCTCGAATCTGTGACTGTTCATCTTTCAAAGTAAAGTAGAGATGGCCGCGGGCATGCCGTTTAAAATTGGATATCTCCCCTTGGACACTGATCTGTGATAGTACCCCGTCTTGTTCTATCACCAGGGTCAGGTAACGAACAAGGTCCGTGATTGTAAAGGATTCCTCCCGCTCTCTCCCAAGCATGCTCACACCCCTTATCAACCCAGAAAACAGGTTTAACCCTTAATCGTATTGTTTGTAGCAGCTTTACATGTGTTATACAACAACATGGCACGTGTCATCGGACCTACACCACCTGGTACAGGAGTGATATAGGAAGCAACCTTCTCAGCTTGGGCAAAATCAACATCACCCGCAAGCTTTCCATTTTCATCACGGTTCATCCCTACATCGATCACCACAGCACCTGGCTTTATATAATCCGCAGTAATGATCCGTGTTTTCCCCACAGCCGCTATCAAAATATCCGCATCCCGGGTATATGAGGCAAGGTCATGGGAACGGGAGTGACACATCGTAACTGTAGCATGATGTTGTTGCAACAGGAAAGATACAGGTTTGCCAACAATATTGCTTCGTCCTACAACGACCGCATGCTTGCCAGCTATATCGATCTCCGTCCGTTTCAACATTTCAATAATGCCATGGGGGGTACATGGCAATAACGTCGGCAAGCCTGTGACCAACCGTCCGACGTTTTCTGGATGAAAGCAGTCCACATCCTTCTCCGGATGAATAGCAGCGATAATGCGGTCTTCGGAAATATGATTCGGTAAAGGCAATTGTACAAGTATACCATCAATGGAAGCATCCCTGTTAAGACGTTCCACCTCAGCCAGTAATTCCTCTTCATTCGTCTCTTTAGCTAAACGAATCAATTCGGAGTGGATTCCTACCTCTCCACAATCACGGATCTTTCCACGTACATAGGTTTCTGAAGCTGGATCGTTACCTACTAAAATAACGGCTAACCCCGGGGTAATACCTTTTTTCACCAATTCATCAACTTTTACTCTCATTTCTTCTTTAATTTGTGCGGCAATTGCTTTTCCATCGATGATTTGTCCCTGTTTCACTCGACGCAACTCCTCTCTGACTGACTGGCTTTACCCTCAATTCTACTCGTTGCAGAAACGGCTGTAAAGAATAAATACGAACATTAAATGTCATTACACATCTAATATACGTATTTTTCAGCTTGAGAGGAGATGCAGAGATCAATTTTTCCCTATAGTGCGCTGAATATCATCCAAGTTTTTTGTTAAATTACCTAAAATACCGTTAATAAATCGAGCAGATTCCTCTGTACTATAGGTTTTTGCTAGATCCACAGCTTCATTCAACGATACTCCTACAGGAATTTCCTCTTCAAATAATACTTCGTATACAGCCATTCGCAAAACGGTTCGATCGACTAGAGAAAGTCGGGATAAAGTCCAATCTTGTTTTAGATACTTTTGAATAATGGGATCCAATAGTTCTGTATGTTGACGCACCCCTTCTGTCAAGCGCAAAAAGAAGGCCAAGTCTTCATTATCTTCATTTCCTTTAGCTAGGCGGCTCCGGTTTTCCAATACAACTTTTTCACCAGCTTCTGGATTCATCTCCAATTGATATAGCGTCTGTAACGTTTGTTCACGTGCTAGCCTACGACTCATCATGTGCCTCCCTTCGACAAAAAATCCCGGACCACAAAGACCGGGAAGTACTATTCCATCAAGAATCTCCTTCAGGTCATCTTGGAGATTAACAAATAGATGAGATTTTGCAGAGCACCACGATAGGTTCTCCAGATTTCAACCTTTTCATCCTCTGCCTCCATCCACACAGATTGACGTCCGCTCAGGACAAAATAGACGGAAATCTGGTTGACAACCACTCCAGAAATCTCTTCAACATTCTTTTTAACAGTAGATTCTAATTGCTCGGACAGGGTCTGTATAGGAGTTTCTCCGTCTACCGTCAGTTTTAACCCAATACCCACAGATGAGGTATTGCCTTCTTACTAATCGCTCCACGCCCGTAACTTTATTCAACGAAACGATGATTCCTATTATCGATAATAGTAGTAGAGTGAAGTTGTAAAAAATCAATTATTTCACACGCTGGGAGGAATCCGTTTCCTTCGTGGAACGATCTTGATCTGCAACGAACTTCACTTCAGCAACTCTGACCGATATCGAAGAAACTGCAAGTCCAGTCATTGATTCAACGGCACTCTTCACGCTTTCTTGGACTTGTTTCCCGATTTCAGGAATGGAGTATCCATAGTGAACGACAATAGAAACCGAGATGCTTGCATCCTCAGTTAGCTCCACTTTGATCCCTTGTTTTGGGTTTTTTCGGCCGAGAAACTGGGTGATATCACCTACGACACCCCCACTTGTTCCTGCAACACCCTCCACCTTAAGAGCCGCAATACCTGCAACAATCTGAATCACCTCAGGAGCAATCTCTACTTTTCCTAGTTCCGTCAACTGAGTTTCATGATGAAAGATCTCGTTTTCCATCGGTTCATTCCTCCTCTAAATTGACCGTTTCAAGGAACTGGATGTGAAAATCACCATCACGGAAGCGTTGATTGGACAACAATTTTAGATGGAAAGGAATCGTCGTACTGATGCCATCCACCGCAAATTCCACTAGAGCACGTTGCATTCGGCGGATTGCCTCATCCCGATCTTTCCCCCATACAATCAGTTTCGCAATCATCGAATCGTAGAAAGGTGGAATCTTATATCCAGGATAGGCGGCACTATCTACCCGCACCCCTACTCCCCCAGGGGGAAGGTAGAACTGGATCGTTCCTGGAGTAGGCATGAATTTCCGATCAGGGTCCTCTGCATTGATCCGGCACTCAATAGCCCAACCATCGATCTTAATATCCTCTTGGTTTACGGTTAATTCTTCTCCCGCCGCAACTAGAATCTGTTCTTGGACGAGATCGATCCCTGTCACCAATTCCGTCACGGGATGTTCTACTTGGATTCGTGTATTCATCTCCATAAAGTAGAAATCTCCTTCTTTGTCGAGAAGGAATTCAACTGTTCCTGCGCCTGTATAATGAACAGCCTCTGCTGCTGCCACTGCCGCTTTACCCATCCGATTTCGCAATTCGGGATCGAGCGCAGGCGAAGGAGCTTCTTCAATCAATTTTTGATAGCGACGTTGAATGGAACAATCTCGCTCACCAAGGTGAATCGTTTTGCCCATCCCATCTGCTAACACTTGGATTTCAATATGACGCGGTTCCACTAAATATTTTTCCAAGTAAACTCCGGAGTTACCGAAGTTGGCAGCAGCTTCTTGCTGTGCCATACGGATCGCTCGCCGTAACTCATCTTCGCTATGTACTACACGCATACCTTTTCCACCACCACCGGCTGTGGCCTTCACGATGACGGGAAAACCAATTTCCGTAGCAGTGCGAAGGGCGATATCTTCATCCTCAATAACCCCTTCTGTACCCGGAACAACAGGTACCCCAGCTTCTATCATTGTATCGCGTGCAGTCGTCTTATCCCCCATCTTTATAATGGCTTCGGGAGTAGGACCGATAAAGGTGATGTTACAAGCTGCACAGAGTTCGGCAAAGTCAGCGTTCTCCGCCAAAAAGCCATAGCCCGGATGAATCGCGTCTACTTCAACCAGAGTGGCAACACTCATCAAATTGGTCATGTTGAGATAACTATCTCTAGATGAGGCAGGTCCAACACAGAACGCTTCATCTGCCAATTTAACATGAAGCGCATCACGATCTGCTTCTGAATAGACAGCAACCGTTTCGATTCCTAATTCGTGACAGGCACGAATGATTCGAACAGCAATTTCTCCGCGGTTGGCAATGAGTACTTTTTTAAACATAGACTTCTCCCCCCTCCGCTGTTAGTCGGCTTTCACCAGAAACAGCGGCTGGCCGTATTCCACTAGTTGCCCGTCTTCAACGAGTATCTTGACGATCTCTCCTCGTACTTCCGCTTCGATTTCATTCATTAGTTTCATAGCTTCTACAATGCATACCACTGTTTTTTCTTCCACCTGATCCCCGGTATTTGTATAGGGATCTGAATCCGGAGAAGGAGACTTATAGAAGGTTCCCACCATCGGAGAAACAATCTTATGTAGGCCCGCATCAGAGTCTACATCATCCTTCGTAGTCTCTTGTGTGTTTTTCACGGGTTGCTCTACAGGAGCCTCCATATGAGCAGAATTCGTTATCGGTGGTTGAGGAGCTGGTGCAGATGGAGTTTCTAATACTTCTGGAGTAACTGTGGTTTCTTTTGAACCTGATATCGCCTTCTTAATTAAGACTTTCGTACCATCATTCTCTAATTCAAATTCTTCGATAGCCGATTCATCAACCAATCGAATTAGTTCGCGAATCTCGTGCATTTTCATCAGCAGAGTACAACTCCTCTCATGTGTCGTGATCCTTGCGGGGCCCGTCCCATTTTAACTTAGCGGATAGATTTCGCTCAAATTTTCGCGGGTTCTCGATTACTCTCCCCATTTTCAGATCGTCTCACTTTATTTTACGTTGTCCCTCACGACGAAGCAAATCTTCGCCGTACCCCTTATCCAATATACCATGAACCACGGTCTCCCACCCCTTTTTCACAAAAAGAAACCTCCTAAAATAGGAGGAGAAATTATTTTTTTTAAGGTTTATAAGCAACGGATACCTTTGTCGCAGGCACATCCATCTGTTGTTTTACCATTCCAATCAGCTTAACAACCTGAGCGTTGGATAATTTATTGCTCTGGACAATCACATTCACTATCCGATTCGCATTTTCAATAACCACTGCATCTTGAAATCCTTCGTTGCGAATCAAGTCTTCCATCACCGATTCGCTTTTATCCACCTTCGTCAGTTCATTGATTTTTGCTTCAGCTTCACTAGCTTTCCCTTTGGAAACCTGTGGGTCCGTCAGGGTTTTCATGTATTCCTCCGTCAATTTGGAACGAAGGGAATTGCGTTGTAATTGATAGCCAACAAAGTAGTCGTTTGCACCTTTTGTTGTACCTTTTTTCTCCTTGGAAGTAGATCCTTTTCCTGAGGTTTTTTGTTCTTTCTCGCCCTTATTGTCTAGTTCTTTTGTTTTCACGTCCACCTTCGGCGTATCGAGTGCCTTCTCTTTCATTGTTGTCTTATCTGCCGGTTCTACCGGCCCGGTTACGATATAGTAAGCGGATAAAACCACCATAAGGGTCAACATCGTCACAAGCCACACCGTTTGCTTATTCATATTCACTGACAATCCCTCCTCTATCCTTTTGGTAACACAGAAATACGATGGATAGGAACATCCAATACCCGCTGAACTGCCTCGATGATCGCAGCTTTCACTTGTAGATTTTCTACACCCCTGGCAACAACCAGCACACCTCTGACATAGGGTTTAACCTTCTTCACCACGATTGGAACCTCTTCTCCATCACCCTTTCGTTGCAACACCACCTTTTCATCCTGATCTGATTGACGGATCTGCCGATTGCCCCCACGTGTATCCGTTTCCTTCGTCACCTGTTCTTGACTTTGGCGGTCGCGCTGATAAACTTCTTCCTCGGATGAATCTAGGTTTACCATCACCGTAACTTCCTTCACCCCGATCACATTGGCAAGCATGTCAGAGAGTTCAGATTCGTACATCGCCTCATATTCCTTCATACTTAGCTCCCCAGAACCTTTGTCCCACTGGGCAGTAGAAGATGCTTCCTGTTTTTCCTTTCCTGGTAAACCACTCGTGGGAAGTCCTTGATTGCGATCTGCGAAAAAGGAAGAGACGATCATGATCCCAACTCCTAGGCAACCGAGTATAAGAAGCCAACGAAAGGTGCTCACCTTCCCCTCACCATTCGCTCCTGCCCCAAGTGCCGCCTCTATCCGGTCAACCAGACGCTTTATCATCGAGACTCCCTCCTCAGGCCTCTGGTTCCGGTACGATCTTTGTTTGATCCGGTGATAATCTCCAGGTCTCGGACAGGTATTGACCTATCTTTTGACTCAAAGCATCGGTTCCTTTTGATCTCTTCGGTTTCTCTTGATTGGGTTCTTTACCAGAGACACCTATATGAACCGGCTTAATTTCGTCCACTTGCTTCACCTGAGTGGATTTTTTAGGTTTTTCTTGTTTTCGATAGTGAAGGATAATCTTCACGATCGAAGGCTCCTTTTCGGCCTTCGTGTTTGTCTTAACTGTCACTCCTGTCACCTCCAACTTGAACCGTCTCTCCACATTTTGCTGAATGGTAAGTGCCATCTTTTTTTCTACTTCCTTCTGAACCAGCTTCTCCTGTTTTTTTTCCATAACCCTCCCATCTTGTTTGATCATGGCAAGGGATGCCCCCTCTTGGTTTCTTATCTGATTATCTAGTGTCAAATCAGATAGTTGAATGTCCTTTTGTAAAAACTGTAGGATCGGAGAAAGAATCGCCATAATGATAAGCAAACCCATGACCAATTTTACATATCGTTCCATCCCATTATGGGGGAGGAGAAGATCCATAAAAGTTGCCAGTATGACAAGGATGATAATCGGTTTTAACCAATCGGCTACCAGTTCGATCAAAGGATTCACCTACCGCATCATGACCGAGATATTGCCAGCCGCTACGATGATCGTGATCGTTAGGAAAAACATCAGTCCCACCGTAGCCAGCGCAGCAAAAATATAGATCAAGGTCTTAGAAATGATGTTCAGGCATTCAATGATGGGGCTATTGCCCAAAGGTTGCAGGACAGCAGCAGAGAAGCTATAGATGAATGCTAGAGAAAGGATCTTTAGTGCTGGAAAGGCACTAATAAAGAGTAGAATAACGACACCAGCGATCCCTACTGCATTTTTAACCAAGAGAGAGGCGCCGACTACGGTATCCGCCGCATCTGAGAACATACGCCCAATGACGGGGACAAAGTTGCCCGTTACATATTTGGCCGTCCGGATGGTTACCCCATCCGTCACTGCTGCTGTCGCACCTTGCACGGAGATGATCCCTAGAAAGATCGTCAACATACTTCCCAGCAACCCAATGCTGATCGTACGAAGTAAATTGGCGAGTTGATTCACCTTGTATTTATCCGAGAGACAACTAACAATGGACAAAATCGCTGAGAAAAAAAGGAGCGGGAATACAACACTGTAGATCACTGTTCCAATAACATGAACCATTAAGACGATCAGCGGATGGAACATTCCCACAGAACCGAAATTCCCCATCGAAGCGAGGAGAGTTAAAACCAAAGGGACGAGTGCCATCATGAAGTCAATCATGCGGCCGATCGCACCTTTGGCCGCTTCCACGGCTACTGAAAAGCTGTCAATCGCCAAGATGATGATGACCAAGAAGGAGATGGCATAGGCGATTTTACTTACCTGGTTTCGCTCAAAGGCCGATTGCAACGTAGAGAGGAACATACTAAACACGGTTAACACGATAATGGTTCCAAGCAACTTTCCGTTATATAACACTTCATGAAAGAGGTATTTACCAAAGGTGAGAAAAAATTTTCCCCAATCCCACCCTCCCTTCGCTTGGGCCAGGATCATGTCGAAGAGATCATCGCCTACCCCTGTAGGGAGAAAACGGCTATATTCTTGCTTCAGCTCACTCCAAAACTGTTCCACCTTATCGGTATGAAGCTGATCCAACTGGGTACGGATAACCTTCTCTTCTAGCCCGTTGCCAACGTCTGCTGCGGTGGCTCCCAATGGTGACCCCAAAATAGAGATGTAAAAGAGTATTAGGAGTCCAGCGATCCGTAACCAATGCACCATGGAAACCATCCTCACGCGGGTAGGATTTGGACAACTGTCTCGATGATCATCGTAATAATTGGGATCGCCATAACCATGATCAGTATTTTCCCTGCCAGTTCAATCTTAGAGGCAATAGAACCTTGTCCTGCATCTCGGGTCACTTGAGCACCAAACTCAGCAATATATGCGATTCCGATTATTTTTAAAATTGTCTCCAGGAACATCGTGTTTACTTTTGCCTTTTCTGCTAGCCGTGTCAGTACTTGAAGGACTTCTGAAATTTTACCGATCAGACTTAAAAAGATGAATAAACCTGTAAATGTCATCAACAGGAAAGCGAAGATGGGCTTTTGTTCTTTGACGACTAGAATGAGGAATGTAGCGATAAGTCCGAGCCCCACCACCTGGATAATGTCCAAGTGGACCGCCTCCTCCGTTTAGCTAATTAAATAAGAAGACGCTCTTGATCGTCCTGAACAAATCCTGCAGTAAGACAACGACCATAAATAGCACGACCACAAATCCCATGAGCGACGTCCAGTGGGCATAGTCTTCTTTTCCCATCTGTTTCAGTACGGTGTGTAGCATTGCTACGATGATGCCAATACCTGCGATCTGAAAAATGGCGTCGACGTTGTACGGCATCGGCCTCTCCCCCTACCTAATAGATCAGGATCACAATCAGCACCCCAGCCAAAACCCCCAAACTACGGCACATCTTTTCATAACGTGTTTGTTCCTCTAAGGCACGGGATTCTTCTGTTCCTAGATTGGTCTTGGCCCGTTGAATATGTTGCATTTGATCCGCACGATCCGAAACCCCCAGCGTTTTACCAAAGTCGATCAGTACTTCTTTTTCTGGTGCCTTCATCAACGTAGTAGGCCAGATTTCTTCCACTGCCCGCTTCCAACAATCATAGGTAGAGACTCCATCCAGAGTCGAGAGGTATTCTGCACAGCGAGCGAAGAGGGATCGTACAGGGTCCTTCTCCCTCTGCGCGAGGTGATTACAGATTTCATCCAATCGCCTCGCCCCATAGGTGATCTCAGTCTCTAGCATGGCAAAGGCTCCCAGCATTTGACGGATCTGGCGCGGGCGCTCTGCATAGCTACGAGCAGCTTGAAACCCTACGGCACTACTTGAGAGGAGGATTAGCGCAGCACCCATCAATTTCAACATGAAAGGCTCTCCCCTTTAACCTGCAGGCGGTTCATCCTCCCATCAAAAAGCGCATCGATTGTCCCTGGACCCCGTGCTCGACTCAGAATCAAGTAGCGCCCAAAAACTCCCTCCTCAATGAGTCGAGCAAGGGCAGGCCGGCGGCATACTTCCTCCATCGAACGACCATGGGCTGTGGTATACAAATGTACCCCTGCATGAATTGCTTCAAAGATAGCCTCACTATCCTCTTGCCTACCGATTTCATCCACGACAAGGAGCTCAGGGGACATCGAACGAATCATCATCATCATTCCTTCCGCCTTTGGACATCCGTCCAATACATCGGTACGCGGACCCACATCATGCTGGGGAACCCCCCCTACACAACCAGCAATCTCTGAGCGCTCATCCACAATCCCAACCTTACGAGAGAGAAGAGATGGAGTTCCCGCGCTCACTACACGAGCAAGATCCCGTAGCAAAGTGGTTTTACCACACTGCGGAGGAGAAATCAGTAGTAGATTGACCAATTCCCCCCGTGGCATCATCATCGGAATAAGCGGCTCCCCTACACCCTTCACTTGTCGAGCGATCCGAATATTAAATCCGGTCACCTCACGCAAATGTTTTACTTGACCTCTTTCTACGACCACTCGCCCAGCTAGTCCGACACGATGCCCCCCTTGAATCGTGACATACCCTCGACGTAACTCTTCTTCCAAGGCATAGAGGGAGTGGTGGCTGATTAAATTAAGCATCTTTCCACAAGTCTCTCGATTGGGACGATACCCTTCATCTGACTGATTCGTCGTGCGCCCTTCAGCAGTGATAAACCATGCTCCATTCGGTGTTATCACCTCAAGGGGTCTTCCTTCTCGTACTCGAATCTCTTCTAGTTGGGATCGGATGCGATCTGGTAAGTTTTCTAGCATACCCTTGATGGACAGCGGGAGTAGTTGCCATATAGAAGAATTCATCTTAGCTACCTCCTGTCCAACCTGGTTTTATTTCATAGTTATGGCTATCGGACAATCATTATGACGCTCACTATAAAAAAGAACCGGCCTCATCGAACAAGGCCGGTCTCTCTATTAAATTGACTCTTTCTTAACTAGCATCATCCTCATCCAAGGTGACGATCTTTTCAGGAGCCACTACCTCTACCTCTTCCCCCTCATCATCCCATAGGTCTTCATCATAGACTAAAAGTTCCACTTCATTTAGATCCTCATCCACCGCTTCCGCATATTCCTCTAATTCTGTCAATCTTATTTGTATTTGCTCATTCTCTTCTACTAATTCATCCAGTACAGAAACTATTCGCTGTAAGATAGTCCCCTGGGGAGTCTGCTCTATCCCTTGGCTTCCAGCCATCAACCCTTGGATAAAAGCCACATCCCGGTGCAGATGATTGGTATCGGCTTCCATATGACTCTCACCTTTTCCTCTGTATTCCGTGTCAGTGTGCCCTATTGTCGAGCTGGAAATACCTCGATAGTTCTAACCAATTTGGATATCCTAACAAGGAGGGTTTCAAGGGAGGTAGAGGAAGGTTGAGCAGAAGTTCTGAAAGCCAACATGGTACAGGTGATATTTTGATTTTATCTTGTATTCCTTTGATCATGGTTCTAGGCAATTCGATGTTAATTCCTGTTTTACCCACGATTAGTAGCCAATTACACATCTCTTCCTTTCAAGTCAGTTTACTGATCACTCTTTTTTCTATATCAGCTGGTCTTATTATTCCCATTGCCGGTATCCTCTCTGATCGTTTCGGTCGAAAATGGGTAATTGTCCCCGCACTCTTCATCTATGGTGCTGGAGGACTATTAACCGGTCTTGCTGCAATATGGAATGGTGGACAGTATGATTGGATGCTAGCCGGACGCATCTTACAAGGACTCGGAGCTGCTGGGACTGCTCCCATTGCGATGGCGCTGGTTAGTGATCTTTTTAACAACGACGAACGAAGTCGCGTCCTCGGAATTATCGAAGCCTCAAACGGCATGGGGAAAGTAATCAGCCCGATACTAGGTTCTTTGCTAGCCTTAATCGCATGGTATGCACTCTTTTTTCTATTTCCGATCTTTTGTGTAGCTATCGCTCTCGCTGTCTGGTTTTTCATTCATGAAAAAGAGAATCGTGAACCCCCTCCCCTTTCCCAATATGGAAAAAGTCTCTCCCAAACATGGAAACGTCAAGGGGGATGGCTACTCGTTGCCTTTTTAGCAGGCGCAGTCACGTTATTTATCCTCTTTGGTGTCCTTTTTTACCTGTCCAACTTCCTAGAGAATCGTTATGGATTAACTGGGGTTCCTAAAGGCCTGGTATTAGCCATTCCCTTACTTGCAATGAGTGGCGTTTCTTATTTTTCTGGTAGCCATATTCGTGAAAAAACATCCCTGATGAAACGGTTAATTATTATAGGCCTCGCATCGATCGCTCTGGGCATGGGCCTAGTTCCTTTGATCTCCAATACCTATCTACTGCTCACGGTCCTCATTATCATCGGAGCTGGAAGTGGCCTTGTTCTTCCCTGCTTAAATATTCTCATCACCTCTGCCGTTGGTTCAAAGGAACGGGGAATAATAACCTCCCTCTATGGAAGTGTCCGTTTTCTAGGGGTAGCGATGGGACCACCAACCTTTAGCGCATTGGCCCCTTATAAATGGTGGCTTTTTCTAGGAACCGCTACGCTCGCAGGTGGTACCGTCTTACTCTGTCTTTGGTTTCTAAAGCAACCTGAAGGGATTCGAGGGAAAGGAGGGCAAATCCGTCTTTATATGCGCCATTCCTTACGTTCATCTGACTCTACAACTTCATAGCCAACAAACGTCTCCGTCACAACTTCTTCCCACTATCCAATCGATTCCAGCACGTCAACCCAAAAAGCCCAGATATACCGCTGGGCTTTTCCTCATTCTCATAGGCTGGCACCTATTAACGAAGTTGGCATAACATAAAATCAGCTATGTCCGATCGAAAGTGAGGAACGCCGCATGGATTCCTGCATGGGAATAATCTGGAACGCATCCCTTAAGGACCCTACACATTCCCGACAATCGAAACCTCGAACCACTGGCCTTACGATGGTTTTAGATAAAGGGATAGGACTACATTCCTTCAGGGACATGTTACAGCTGGCAGGTGAGTACATCGACTTTATTAAGCTCGGCTTCGGAACAGCAGGTATCACCCCTATCCCCATCTTACAAGAAAAACTGCTACTAGCTTCTTCATACGATACCTTCCTTTATCCAGGGGGCACCTTCTTTGAGGTGGCATTTATCCAGGGGAAGACATCCGAATATTTTCACACCCTCAAACAGATCGGTTTTACTTATGTAGAGATCTCTGATGGAACGATACACCTTTCAGAAAAAGAACGTTGTTATTTCATAGAAGAAGCTCGTTCCCATTCCCTTCGTGTCATTACGGAAATCGGAAAAAAAGAGGAGCACTCGATTACACCGATCAATCATCTTGTTCATCTCTTCCATCAAGATCGTGCTTGTGGTGCCGATTTTGTGATCGTCGAAGGGCGAGAATCTGGATACAATGTAGGCATTTACAATCACCACGGAGATCCAAATATCTCCTATGTTGACCAGGTATGCGAGCGGGTCGATCACACACACCTCTGGTGGGAGTGCCCCAAAACACCACAACAAATCATACTCCTTCGTTTACTTGGAGTGAACGCCAATCTGGGTAATATCTGCAACACCGAGATCCTCTCCTTGGAATCCCTTCGTCGAGGATTGCGCTCAGACACTTTCTTCACTTTCACCACCCCCCTAGAAAAGGATCTTGTGCGATGAAAATTTGTGTGCTATCCAGTGTAGATGAGCTTCATAGTAAGATCCTCCCTCACAAAACGGTCGTGATCATCGATGTCTTCCGTGCCTCCAGTTCCATTGTTACTGCATTTTCTGCTGGAGCGGCTTGGATTCGCCCTGCTGAAACAGTTACAGAGGCCAGGGAATTAGTCCAAAAAGGGGAACTGACTGGGGGAGAGCGATTTGGAAAGCCAATTGAAGGCTTTAATCTGGGTAACTCCCCCTCAGAATACACAACGGATCTCATTCGTGACAAAGGAATCGTCATGACTACCACCAATGGTACGCGATCTCTGTTAAAAGCAGCGAAAGCGGAGGGTATCCTGATAGGCTGCTTTCTAAATGCTTCAGCCTGTGCAAACTCAATCCAGGAATTACATCGAGACACGTTACTTCTCTGTGCGGGAACCCGCGGTCAATTCTCCCTTGAAGATGGGATGGCTGCTGGGATGATTATCCATCAACTTAGCCACCTAAACTCTTCACTCCAATTAGATGATCTAAGTTACGCTCTTCTACATAGCTGGACATCCTCACAGCATCGACTACGGGAGGTTCTCTCCCAAAGCCAGTCCGGTCGTCGACTAATCAGTCGGGGCTTAGAACAAGATGTCATCGACTGCCTTAAGGTAGATAGCCTCCCTATCGTACCTTGTTGGCAATCGGATCGAATTATCTTATAACCCACTTTTGTAGAGACTAAATTCCCTTGTCTACTCATACAGTGTGAGTAAACAACGTTGGACAGGGGATAGATATGAGACCCGATCTCGTGCTTGTCATCCTGATCATCATTGGATTACTTGGACGCTCACCCATCATCGCAACTGCAGCCAGTTTGCTCTTAATCCTTAAGCTAACTCATTTAGAAAGATTCTTTCCATTGGTAGAGAGGCGTGGTCTAGAAACAGGACTTCTCTTTCTAACCATTGCCGTTCTTGTCCCCTTTGCTTCCGGACGAATCACAATGAAAGAGGTCGTCTCCGTCTTTACAACGCTACCAGGGGTTCTTGCTCTCGCAGGTGGAGCGCTAGCCACCTATATGAATGGCAAGGGGCTAGATCTTTTAAAACTGGACCCTCAAATGATCATTGGCTTAGTGATCGGCTCCATCTTCGGCATTCTCTTTCTCCGCGGCATCCCTGTAGGTCCTCTGATGGCAGCAGGGATTACTGCTTATCTTGTTAAGCTGTTAGATTGGATGTGGCGTTAGAACGTTTAAAAAAGAGGCTATATCAGGGAGCTCCCTGATATAGCCTCTTTTTGCATTCTGATCATGCCCGGGATAGGTATTCTTCTTTCCGCGTATCGATATTTAAGAGATCCCCTTGGTTAATGAAAAGAGGGACTTGAACAACTAGACCCGTTTCCATTTTTGCCGGTTTGGTTCCACCAGTTGCGGTATCGCCACGGATCCCAGGATCTGTTTCCACAACTTCCAACTGAACGGTATTAGGCATCTCTACACCGAGTGTCTCTCCTTGGTAAAGAACCAAGTTCACATTCATGTTTTCCTTCAGAAATTTCACTTCACGCTCTAAACGTTCTGCTGGCAAGGTTACTTGTTCGTAGCTCTCGGTATCCATAAAGGTATACTCGCCACCCGCTTCATACAAGAACTGCATTTGGCGATTTTCTACATGGGCTCGACCCATTTTTTCTCCTGCACGGAAGGTTCGCTCAGAAATGGCTCCGTTGCGAAGATTGCGCAGTTTAGAACGGACAAATGCGGACCCTTTACCTGGTTTTACATGCTGAAACTCGATTACTTGCCAAACGCCGCCATCCAGTTCGATGGTTAATCCAGTACGAAATTCACTTGTTGAAATCATCAATTGACCTCCTGTTTATTAATAAATTCTTGTAATAAGTCTAGTCGATGATTATCAATTCTTTGGAGCTCGGTGTTAACACTTCATAGCCCTCTTCCGTCACCAGTACATCGTCTTCAATCCGCACTCCACCTACATCAGGAAGATAGATCCCTGGTTCAACAGTGACTACCATACCTGGGGCCAACTTCGTTTCTCCGCGGAAAGAGAGGTTGGGTCCCTCATGGACCTCTAAACCGACTCCATGACCTGTGCTATGGCCAAAACGCTCACCATAGCCATGCTTCGTGATCCAATTCCGAGCAACTTCATCTACTTCTTTCCCAGGGATTCCAGGTCGTATCGCAGCCACTGCTTTTTGCTCCGCTACTAACACAATCTGATAAATTTCCTTTTGTAGAGAGCTGGGTGTACCGATCATGAACGTACGGGTCATATCCGAGCAATAACCCTTATATAGTGCCCCAAAGTCGAGGGTTACAAGGTCTCCTTTTTGTAATACCCGGTCACTTGCCCTTCCATGGGGTAACGCAGAACGTGGTCCTGAGGCGACGATCGTTTCAAAGGAAGAGGACGTTGCCCCTTGTTCTCGCATCAAAATTTCCAGACGAAGATCGATAGCACTCTCTGTTAACCCTGGGCGAACTTCTTCGAGGATCGACAGGAAGGCACGGTCAGCGATTGCCGCTGCCTCTCGTATCAAGGCAACCTCTTCATCATCCTTAACTTCACGCAATTTTTCGATCAATCCACTCTTAGGAAGAAGTACAAAGCCCTCTAAGACAGAGGCCAATTTATCATACTGTTGAAAGGTGAGATGATCCTGTTCAAAGGCGATCTCTTTGACATTTGTCTTCCCTAAGATATCTTTCACATCACGGAACGGTTGCCCTTCATGTTTGATAAAGGTAAAGCTTGGAGCTTCCTCCATCGCTTGTCCTACATAACGGAAGTCAGATATCAAAAACTGGGCATCTCGAGTGATCAATACCCATCCTGCTGATCCGGTAAATCCAGTTAGATAGAGACGACTAATTGGATTAGACAGAAATACTGCATCCAAACCATCTATCACCATCTGCTCCCTTAGTTTAATGAGACGTTGTTCCAACGCGCTTCCTCCTGTCTCAATCGGAACCCCTCAAGGCTTCTCTTTCAATAGTTCCAACACCGCTCTCAAAGCCAGCTCATAGCCATAAAAACCCAAACCTACGATCTGTCCTTGCGTAACGGGGGCTGTAACAGAATGCTCACGAAAGGGTTCTCGACGATGAATATTAGAGATATGTACTTCAATAGCGGGGAGATCAACCGATGCCAAGGCATCGCGAAGTGCATAACTATAGTGAGTCAGTGCCCCCGGATTGATTATTAAGGCATTTACTCTCTCTTCAGCATCATGAATGCAATCAATAAGATGGCCTTCATGATTGGACTGAAATGTCTCTACTTCCGCATCCAACTGCGAGCCTAGAGTAATGAGACTTTCGTTTAATTGTTCTAAGGTTCCGCTTCCATAAACATCAGGTTCGCGTTTGCCCAATCGGTTCAAATTGGGGCCATGGATCACCAAGATATTCGGCAAGGTTTCACCCCCCCTTCATCCTCCGTTATTGTATCACAAAACACCCACACATACCTGAGATAGAGCCCTTCGATTCACAAGTAAAACCTTCCCGCCTTATCATCCCTTTATGGAAAAAAAAGGGTTACCAACCAAAGGATCGATATCCCTTCAACAACGAATATGCTACAATGGAAAGTACCACATCTTAACAGTATTCGTTCCTAATCTTGATCTAAAACAAGTGAAGCAATCAATCTGATCAATCTAAATAATATTTAAACAGCGCAATGTTTAATAGATAATACAAAATATAATTCAAATTTAATCAACTTATGTTCTATACGTATGAACACTTTTAAGAGGAAGTGGACCATCGATGTCAAAAAAACCGATTGCCTACGGCGGCCAAGCGGTCGTTGAAGGAGTAATGTTTGGCGGTAAGCGATCACAAGTTACTGCTATTCGTCGTAAAAATGGGAAGATCGAAACCTATGAAATCATGACTTCTCGATCATCCTCTGTCCTCCAATGGCTGAAAAAGATCCCCATTCTTCGTGGAGTGATTGCTTTACTACAAGCAAGCGCCTCTGGATCTAAGCATCTACAGTTTGCCACGGAGCGATATGATTTGGAACCTGGGGAAGAGAACAACCAACCTACGGAACAAAAACTTAGCAAGATGCAAACGATCCTTGGTGTGGTAACTGTGGGTATACTCTCCCTCATTTTTGGAAAAATGATTTTCACTGCATTACCTGCATTTTTAGCTAGTTATTTCTTTGATGGCACGGTGACCAATAACATTTTACAAAACTTGATCGAAGGTGGCATTAAAACCCTCCTTCTTCTTACGTATTTGCTTGCTATTGCTCAAACTTCTTTGATAAAACGATTATTTCAATATCACGGTGCTGAACATAAAGTGATTAATACCTATGAATCTGGGGAAGAATTGACAGTAGAAAATGTTCAAAAACAATCACCCCTACACTATCGGTGTGGAAGTAGCTTTATCATACTCACTGTTCTCACTGGAGTGGTCCTCTACTCCTTCTTTCAATACGACAATGTATGGGACCGAATTGGAACTCGCTTACTGCTTCTGCCGATTGTGATCGGCATATCCTATGAACTCCTCCGTGTGACGAATGCGCTTCGCGATGTACCGATTCTTTCCTATCTAGGTTATCCAGGATTATGGTTACAAAAACTCACCACGCGTCAACCCAAGGATGAACACGTTGAAGTAGCCATCGCAGCCTTTCAAAGGATGTATGAACTAGATGCGCAGGAAATCACACCTGTAGAAAATCCTAGTTCCTCCCTAGCCCACTCCGGCTAACGATCAGGGGACGATTACGAAGCAAGGGAGATAATATCATGTTGAGTCCCAAGCAAAAAATCGGATATTCGGTTTTGTTTGTACTGATGGCTGTCGGTCTTGTGCGAATTCTTACCGCAAACCTCTTTTGGGTGATGGGAATAATCGCCTTGGTCAGTGTTATTGCTTATCTGTACAAATACCCACCGCGCTGGTTACTTAGACTCAACAACAATCCCCGTCGCAAACGTGTAGTCCAATTTCGTGGTCCACGTAATGTTTCTCACCTTGCCAAAAAGACATCTAAAAAGAAATACAATAAACGGCAACGATCCTTCCGCGTTATCCAAGGTAATAAAAAGGACCCTAAATTACGGAATGCATCACGGAACACAAAAACCCAGTAGACACTGGGTTTTTTTATGGATCAGGACCAGAAGGGGTGATTTGTTTTCCTGTAATGGAATCCAGTACTTCTGGAGGGCTTCCTTTTCCTCTTAATAATAAGTACGGATAAGTTACTACCTGTGGTGTCATCATTCCTTCGGATGGAGGTAATTCCCGGATGTAAACCGTATCCTCCCGCACCTGTTCAATTACTAGACGATAGCCTGGGTTCGGTTTCATTCCCGCGGCAATCAGTAGATAATGGAAGCCTTCATATTCCTTCACATGAACGCCTCGCTCTTTTTTGGCACTACTTACCCACTCAAGTATCGAGGTATGAAACTGTTTCTCTCCCCCTCGGCTGATGAGTCGATAAGAAGGACGATCACTACCAGACACCATCATTCTTCACCCCGATCGGACATTGTTCATTCGGAGCACTACGCTCCCAGATCCATCACATCCACGGTTGGCCAGATACTGCCGAAAACTCCAATCTCGAAAGAAATCCCTGGCCGCCTCTACCCCTGCTCTGTATAAAGATTCTCTCTTTGTTCGATCCAAATCAAAATCCGTTAACTTTACCCCAACAGCAGGCACTTGAATCGTTCGTATTTTGTCTTGCTCTTTGATATGACGATTATCATGTGCGTCTAACATCGTATGAAACATTGCACTAACCAATGAAATGGGATTGCCAATCGTTCG
Source organism: Marininema mesophilum (assembly GCF_900106775.1). Classification (GTDB taxonomy): domain Bacteria; phylum Bacillota; class Bacilli; order Thermoactinomycetales; family DSM-45169; genus Marininema; species Marininema mesophilum. The sequence goes on along the minus strand of NZ_FNNQ01000004.1, from coordinate 36,405 downwards.
CGCATTACCAGCTGTTTCAGAAAGAAAACGAAAGCCAAAAGTGGGCCAACGGGGTTGTTCTGTGTCAAATAACCACACAGGAAAGTTACTTAAAACACCACCATCCACAATGTAGCTCGTCTTGCGTGAGGGGCCATGCTGAATTTTTACCGGATCAAAGAAAAGAGGAATGGAACAACTCATTCGTACAGCCGTCGCTACAAGGAGCTCATCCGCTGGATGTCCGTACTCTTCTAGGTCTCTAGGTAATACCAATAAGCTTCCACGACTAATATCCGAAGCAATGATAGATAATTCCTTCTCCTTCAAATCAGCAAAGGTATAGACCCCCTTCTTAGCTAGCATCTCACCTACCCATTCCTCTAAGGGCTCCCCTGGATATAAGCCTTTCTTCATCCATAGTCGGATACTTGCACCACCATAAGGTCCCAACAAGGGAATTCGATGATACCATGATGTCGGTGTAAACGAAGTAAACGGATGATCCGTCAGCATTCGATATAGTTCCTCTGCCCGGTACCCAGCTGCTAATAATGAGGCGATAATGGAGCCGGCTGATGTCCCCGCTAAACGTTTCCAGCGATACCCTTTCTCCTCGGCCACACTAAGAGCACCCACTAAACCGAAGGCTTTAATACCGCCACCTTCCAACACTGCATCCGCCTGCACAAATTCCACCTCCATGTTCACGAAACAAAGTATTCTTCCCGCTTAAATATGTGTATGCCAGTAAAAAGGAAAAAAACCCTGGGAAACCGCGTGAAGCGGCTTCTCAGGGTTTTTTATCCTCGATTTCCTTTTCATTAGCTTCTTTCATCTCTTGTAATTCTTTAATGCGTTCGGGATCCTTCTGAAAATACTCTACCAACACTTCAATGCTTGTGATGGAATCCCAAGAAAGGTGATGTTCAATTCCTTCCACATCGTTGTAAATCAAACTCTCTTCTACACCTATAATTCGTAAGAATTCCTCTAATAATCGATGTCGATCCACTAATCGTTTCCCAATCTTTTTCCCCTTCGGGGTAAGAACTAGACCGCGATATTTCTCATATATAAGATACTTGGATTGATCCAGCTTTTGCACCATTTTTGTCACCGAAGAGGGGTGTACAGCCAATGCCTCAGCAATATCAGAAACCCTAGCATACCCTTTTTGATCGATAAGTTGATATATATTTTCTAAATAATCCTCCATACTTGGTGTTGGCATGAACGATCCCCCTATTCCAAATCCGATCATCAGGAGTTCTCCCTCAATGATCAGTTTCCACTTCTTGCATGGAAAGTATATCATAACTTTCTACACGGCGTGTTGCAATTACAGATCTTTACCCTAAAGAAACGACTGCCCCTCTTTGGCAGTCGTTTCTCTCTCTTCTGACCCATATAGTGAATCGGCGATCCAGCAAAATTATCTACTCTTTTAGCCGACCTGTACGCCTCTCTAATTCATCACGGGCCTCTCGCATCGCAAAAAATTGCGGCCAGGAGTGAAAAGGAATACATCCTCCCTCTCCTGTGGGAAGCTCCCCATCCTCTACTTCACGATAACGAATCTCTAATGAACCTCCTGGGTTTTGACGATCCCAGTTTAATTTCACTTCTTCAATAAGAGAAAACTCAATCTCTCTCTCATTGTCATAGAGCCAAAAGTTGCGCCAGTGGGTACTATGTTTTTTCCATACATCCGATTGGTGTGTCTTTTCCTGCGGGCGAATCACAAAGCCTTCTTCCCTCAGGACAAGTTCCATCTGATCTCCTTTATAAACGGTAGCGTCAGGATCCTTATTAATATGCTCTTCCGCCATCCGTTTCCATTCCCGGATTCTTCCTGAGTGAGCATCAGGCTCTTCACGGACTTGGCTAGTCCCATGACGATCATTATGGCTAATATATTTTTTCCAATTGTCTACCAACTTTTTAAACAAGTTCTCATTCTCCCTCATCAAACCGAATTCGGGAAGGCAACAGGTCGGCTGATCCCTTCACAGGGACACCCCCATAATACTCTACCCTGTGCTTAGACTCAAGCGCCAGATCACAAAAAAGGGTCACAATCATGAGATTGTGACCCTTTTTTATCTTTTATTCTAATTCGTATGATCTACCTCTTGAATTAATTTATACAACAGCCAACTCTTCCGTGGCCACAGCTTTATTGCCAACGATCAACCGTAGAGGAAACCGATCAAATCTAACCCGCAGGATCATCAAAGCAAATGCGAACCTTTTATAGGAGCTAACTTCATACTTAACTCTTAAAGAAAATCCGCAAAATATCATTGTATGTCACAAACAACATCAACACCATCAATAAAGCAAAGCCAACAAAGTGGACCATACTTTCCTTATTGGGATCAATCGGCTTGCCACGCAATCCTTCCAGCAGGATAAATACCAAGCGACTTCCGTCCAAAGCCGGAAATGGCAAGATATTAAGAATCCCCAGGTTCAAGCTTAATAGTGCCGTCAAGTGAATAATAGACACCCAGCCTGCTTGTGCCGCTTGACCAGTAATGCTGGCAATCCCCACAGGACCCGCGAGATTCTTTACACCCACTTCTCCAGTGATCAATTTACCAAAGCCATCAAAGAGAAGCACTGTCATATCCCAGGTATTTTTAACCCCTTCTACAGCCGCCTCGGAAAGGGTAGACTCCCGAGTTTCTTGTTTCATCTGAATACCGATCAAAAATTGATCATTTTTTTTCTGTGGTTTAACCGTCGTAGTATATTTTTGATTGGCTCGTTCAAGAACCATTTTCAGAGGCTTTCCACCCGCATCCTGCAGCGGAATTCGGATATCCCCTGTGCTTGTAATGGTTTTTCCTTCAACTTCACGAACAATATCCCCAGCTTTAATCCCAGCCTTTGCAGCAGGAGATCCTGGAACAGTATTCTGAATCGATACCTTTGTATTGATTCCTGTGGCGTATACCAAACCCGCTAAAACGATTATGGTTAAAATGAAATTAAATGCTGGACCTGCAATAATAGTAAGGGCCTTATCCAACACACTTTTGGAAGAGAATTGCCGATCCAAAGGGGCGATTTGGGTAATGCTTTTTTCATCATATTGAATCACTGCTTGCGGATGAAGTGAGTAACGAATATCTTCACCATCGTCCCCTTCTAATTGGACAAAGAGATCTTTTTCTAAATCCGCTTCTAGCAATTTCCCGCTAACGGTATCCTTTACCTGGGGCAGATGCTTAGGCAGGCCACTATTTGCAAGCCCATCCATATCCCCGTATTCACGAGCAGTCGCCTCCATCATACTCTCTTCTCCAGCTGTGGACTTCGGTGCGCGAATCCGCACGACACGCCCCTCTTTATCTCGATCCAAAATCAAGTGAGATCCCGTTTTCAAATCTACAATTTCTGGATCCTCCCCAGCCATCCGGACAAATCCACCAAGAGGTAAGATCCGGATCGAATAAAGGGTCTCTCCACGAAATACAGAGATCAATTTAGGACCAAAACCGATAGCAAATTCACGCACCAAGATACCTGCTCGTTTTGCGAACAAGAAATGGCCAAGCTCGTGAATAAACACCAATACACTCAACACTAATATAAAGGAGATTATCGTCTGCATGCTCCATCACCGCCTTGGTTGATCACGGGAGGGATCAACCCACCCGCGCGTCGCATTGTCGTGCCATTTCCCGTGCCCATCGATCCGCCTCAAATAGATCGTCGATTGTAGGATGAGGAACTAACGTGTGACGGGACAATACTTCTTCTAATACCTCTTCGATTCCGAGGAAGGAGAGTTGCCCTGCCAGGAATCGTTCCACTGCAATTTCATTCGCAGCATTCATCACCGTAGGCAGTGTTCCGCCCTGACGTCCGCATGTATAGGCAATCTTCAAACAAGGGAAGCGATCAAGGTCAGGAGCCCGAAAATGAAGTTCACCAATAGCCACTAAATCGAGCGGCTCCCCTTTGAGAGGAAGCCTCTCAGGATAAGAGAGAGCGTACTGAATCGGCACCTTCATATCGGGTGTCCCCAACTGAGCCATCATCGCCCCATCTTCATACTCAACCAATGAGTGGATAATGCTCTCAGGGTGAATAAGTACATCAATCTGATCATAGGGAAGGTCAAACAGCCACCGGGCCTCGATTACTTCCAATCCCTTATTCATTAATGTAGCCGAGTCAATGGTTACTTTTGCACCCATTGACCAATTAGGATGTTGAAGAGCTTCTTCCTTTGTCGCTGTTACTAAGCGTTCTCGGGGCCAGTCCCGAAAGGATCCACCTGAGGCAGTCACAAGAATACGACGAATTCGTTCCCGTGGCTCCCCATTCATTGATTGAAACAACGCAGAGTGTTCACTGTCAATGGGTAAAATCGAAACACCTGCCTTGCGGCTCGCTTCCATCACCAAGGAACCACCCATCACTAATGATTCCTTATTCGCAAGTCCAATCGTTTTTCCTGCTTGGATAGCCGCTAGCGTCGGTGGTAATCCACGGCTACCCACAATAGCAGATACCACATAATCCGATTCCTTTAGAGAAGCCAAAACAAGTAAACCTTCACCTCCCCAGACCACCTCAACAGGGTAGGAGACTCCTTGGCGCACAGTCTCTGCTGCTGACTCTTCTTCCATCGAGATGATACGAGGGCGAAACTCTTCTGCCTGCCGGATCATCTCCTCGACGTTACTCCCGGCTGCAAGCCCCACCACGTTAAAGCGATCTGGGTGTTGCCGGATTACTTCCAAGGTGTTGATTCCAATGGATCCTGTGGAACCTAAGATTACGATCCGTTTCATCAGATGTCCCCCTTATGAGCCGCTTTCTATCTCTCTATATAAAATGGAGCAAGTGTAAAACAGGAAAGATCAGCAATAAACTATCAAACCGATCCAACACCCCTCCGTGTCCGGGCAATATCGTCCCAGAATCCTTCGTGCCTGTCGAGCGTTTCATTGCCGACTCTACGAGATCTCCTATTTGTCCTACAATGCTTATCAATAAACCAACCGCTAGGATCTCTAAGAAATTTCCCAACTCCGGTCTTAGTAAAACAAAAATTCCACTAGCAATTATCGAACAGAGAAGGCCACCTAAAGCTCCCTCTACTGTTTTATTCGGGCTGATAGACGGCCATAATTTTGAACTGCCCCATTTCCTCCCAATGAAATATGCACCACTGTCATTGGCAAAGGTCATCACAATAACGAGTAAAGACCAACTCAACCCTTCGGATAACATCCTCGCCTGAAGCATATAAGAAAAGCCAAAACCTATGTATAATGACCCTAAAAATAAATAGGAGATTTCTTCTGTTTGAACGCGATTGCGACTTACCACGGTCAAAAGAAGAAGTAAAACAAGTCCGGTTAGGATATTATCTGGCGCCTGAAGCAAGAGGGTCCTATTAATTAAACCCTGCTCCGCCATACTCGTCCCTAAGAGTAGGCCTACCAATATAAGACCTACTATCCCCTGGGGGCTGGAGAGTTGAATCTCTTTCATTCGGCAGTACTCGCGGTAACTGAGAATAGCAAGGACAATAATAATGGCTGTATACCACCAGCCTCCCAGCCACAAGAAGAGGAAGAAACCGGCTCCGCCTAACACCCCCGTTACGATTCGCTGTTTCATCCGCACCTCACCTGTTCTCGTCACACCGCCCCATAACGGCGGGAACGACGTTGAAAGTCTTCAATTGCTTTGTAGAACAACTCTCGGGAAAAGTCCGGCCACAGCCCGTCCGTAAACCATAACTCACTATAAGCTAATTGCCACAACATAAAGTTTGAAATCCGCACTTCCCCACTCGTTCGGATCATTAAATCAGGATCGGGTAAGTTGGAGGTGTACAAGTATTGGTCGAAAAGACCTTCGTCCACTTCTCCTTTATCCACCTTACCTGATTCAACATCGTCGATAATCCACTTTACTGCTTGGATCATTTCTGATCGGGCCCCATAATTTAAAGCAAAGGAGAGCATCATCCCCGTGTTACCTTCAGTTCCCGCTTTAAACCCTTCAATGGCACGCAACGTATGCTCAGGAAGCTCCTCCTCACGTCCTACCATCCCTACGCGAATGTTTCGTCTCACCAATTCATCTAAATCCGTACGTAGAAACTCCTCAGGAAGACCCATTAAATAATTGACTTCATCCTGAGGACGCTTCCAATTTTCCGTAGAAAAAGAATAGAGCGTAAGTGCTTCAATTCCCAAATCATCAGCTGCACGAGTAATATGGCGAACCGTCTTCATTCCAGCTCGATGACCTGCGATTCGAGGCATGCCGCGCTTTTGCGCCCAACGTCCGTTCCCGTCCATAATAATGGCTACATGACGGGGAATCGGCCCTTTTTTAAGAAGTTCCAATCGTTCCTCATCTGCTGGTTTAAGAGATTTTTCTTTTTGGTATCCAACCAACCAGCTCTTCAATCGTTCAATCATTGTCATTCCTCCGCTGTCCTATCCCCATACAGCAAACGGATTGGGTTAGAAGTATGTACTTTCTTCGGATGATAGGCAGGCCTCGCAAACCTATCTATAGTATGCAATATTTTCACGTTGAATGCCACTTTTTGCCCTCACTCGATCTCATCTTCTGGAGAAGGGGCAGAGGGAATATAAAGGAACCCCCCTCGGTATAGAAGGGGGGATGCCCTATCATGATTAGACTTCCATGATCTCTTTTTCTTTCGCTTCGACTGCTTGATCCGCCTCTTTGATAAATCGATCAGTCAATTTTTGCACTTCTTCTTGTGCCCGACGAGCTTCATCCTCAGAGATGTCCCCGTCTTTTTCTAACTTTTTCACTTCGTCATTTGCATCCCGGCGAATATTGCGAATCGCTACTTTTGCCTCTTCACCGGTTTTCTTCGCTACTTTTACCAATTCCGCACGCCGTTGTTCAGTCAGAGCAGGGATAGCAATCCGGATCAGGGTTCCATCATTACTTGGAGTTAAGCCAAGGTCTGATTTTTGAATCGCCCGTTCGATCTCATTTAACGAAGACTTATCCCAAGGCTGAATCAACAAGAGACGAGGTTCAGGTGTAGAAATGTTAGCCATTTGGTTAATCGGCATCTCGCTGCCGTAATATTCAACCGTTATTTTATCCAGGAGTGCTGGACTAGCACGTCCAGCTCGCAATGAAGCTAAGTCCCTCTTCAATGTCTGGATCGACTTTTCCATCCGTTCTGTCTGATCTTTTTTCACTGTGTCTAACATTACTCGTTCCCCCTAACCACGGTTCCGATCTGTTCGCCCATTATTACCCGACGAATATTTGCCTCACCATCGATACTAAACACAATCAACGGAATATCATTGTCCATGCAAAGAGTAGAAGCTGTAGAATCCATTACGCCAAGCCCTTGATTTAACACATCAAGATACGTCAAAGAATCATATTTAACAGCGTCGGGATCATGGCTTGGATCTGCGGAGTAAACACCATCTACCTTATTTTTGCCCATTAGAATTACCTCAGCCTCCACCTCAGCAGCGCGTAAAGCAGCAGTGGTATCTGTAGAGAAATAAGGATTACCCGTACCAGAGGCAAAGATGACCACACGTCCTTTTTCCAGATGGCGAATGGCCCGGCGACGAATATAGGGTTCCGCTACCTGTCGCATTTCGATAGAGGTTTGCACCCTCGTTGGCACAGCGATGTTCTCCAGAGAGTCTTGCAATGCTAGCGAGTTCATCACCGTAGCGAGCATACCCATGTAATCAGCTGTCGCACGATCCATTCCCTTCGCGCTACCCGATAGTCCACGCCAGATATTACCTCCACCAACAACAATCGCAACTTCTACACCCAGTTCAACAACTTCTTTCAGTTGTCGGGAGATAGAGGCAACCACATTGGGGTCGATCCCATAGCCCAGTTCTCCAGCGAGGGCCTCCCCGCTTAGTTTTAATATGATTCTTTTATACTTCGGCCCTTGCATCCTGCTCCCTCCGTTTCCGGCCCCTATGTCCATTCGACAAGGTGGTTGATTTTCCTTTCTTGCCTACCTGCAAAAAAAGGGAACACGGCGTGTTCCCCACTGATAAACTAATTACTTCTTCACTTGGGACATTACTTCGGAGACAAAATCGTCTTCTTTCTTTTCAATTCCTGCACCCAGTTCAAAACGTGCAAAGCGACGGATCGAAACATTTTCACCAATCTTAGCGATCTGTTCTTTTACCAATTCACCAATTTTCTTGTCACTATCTTTGATAAATGTTTGATCCAAGAGGCAGATACGCTCATAAAATTTCTCCAGACGACCTTCTACCATTTTATCTACGATATGAGCTGGTTTACCCTCTTGCAACGCTTGAGCTTTCAGGACTTCACGCTCTTTTTCTACATCTTCTTCTGATACTTCTTCACGACGGACGTATCTTGGTCCCATCGCTGCGATTTGCATCGCAACATCTTTTACGAAGGCTCGGAAGCTATCCGTTTTTGCTACGAAGTCCGTTTCACAGTTCACTTCTACCAATACACCAATACGTCCACCAGCGTGTATGTAAGATTCCACAACGCCTTCTGCCGCTACCCGATCCGCTTTTTTATCGGCTTTTGCTAATCCTTTTTCGCGAAGCAACTCCATTGCTTTTTCCATGTCGCCGTCTACTTCAGTCAGTACTTTTTTGCAGTCCATCATGCCTGCACCAGTTTTCTCGCGCAGTTCTTTCACTTGAGCAGCAGTGATTGCCATGAGGGGTGCCTCCTTTTAATGAATAGAGTAAACAAGCTTAATTCATTCCGTTAAAAAAGGGTGGTCACGCATTCGTGGCCACCCCCCTCCGCGTTTGAATCAGGACGCGGTTTGTTCTCCCTGCTTTCCTTCCAATACAGCGTCTGCCATCTTCGAGGTGAAGAGGCGTACTGCACGGATGGCATCGTCATTACCGGGGATGATGTGGTCGATCTCATCGGGATCGCAGTTGGTGTCAACGATGGCGATGATCGGAATCCCAAGCTTCCGAGCTTCCGCCACAGCGATCCGCTCTTTCCGCGGGTCGATAATGAAAACGGCGTCGGGGAGCTTTTTCATATGCTTAATTCCGCCGAGAAACTTCTCGAGGCGAGATTGTTCTTTCTTCAGCATAACAACTTCTTTCTTCGGAAGCACGTCAAAGGTGCCATCCTCTTCCATCGTTTCCAACTGGTGCAAACGGTTAATACGTTTGCGGATGGTTTGGAAGTTAGTCAAGGTTCCACCGAGCCAACGATGGTTTACATAGAACATATCAGAGCGTGCAGCTTCTTCTTTCACTGCATCCTGTGCTTGTTTTTTGGTGCCTACGAACAAGATGTTGCCACCTTTGGATGCTAGGTCGCGTACATAGTTGTAAGTGTCCTCCATCATCTTAACCGTCTTTTGAAGGTCGATGATGTAGATTCCATTCCGTTCGGTGAAGATGTATTTGGACATCTTCGGGTTCCAACGACGGGTTTGATGCCCGAAGTGGACGCCAGCTTCAAGAAGCTGTTTCATAGAAACGACTGCCATAGTGGTGTTTCCTCCTTTTGTTTTACCTCCGTCAGTTTCCTTTGTACCAGACACCAATTGATTGGCACAACTCTGGTCCATCCACTGACGTGTGTATTTACACCATTTTTAAATATACCATAAGTCTAAAGCCCCCGCAAGGTTCGTACCTAGGATGATTTTAACTTTTCAAGAGCAGGCAGGAATTTTTCATTGAGGACTTTTATATGAGTCCCTTTCATCCCAAGGGAACGGGAATCAATAACCCCTGCGCTCTCTAATTTCCGCAGCGCATTCACAATAACAGAGCGAGTGATACCTGCCCGATCCGCGATTTTACTAGCTACCAGGATACCTTCTTTCCCATCCAATTCCTCGAAGATATGCTCCATCGCCTCAAGTTCACTATAGGAAAGGGAGTCCACAGCCAATTGAACCACTGCGCGATTGCGCGCTTCTTCTTCCGCTTCCTCCGCTTTCATTTGCAAAATCTCCATCCCTACTACAGTAGCTCCATATTCAGTGAGAATCAGATCATCAGCCACAAAAGGCTCATCAAAACGTGTGAGAAGGAGGCTTCCTAAACGATCTCCTCCCCCAATGATGGGCACAATCGTTGTGTAGCCATGACTATGCCCCTGTACTTGATGATTGAAGCTATATTCACTCTCTTCATCCATATTCGTAATGGGTTCATGTACCGATTTGATCAGGGTATTGTATTCGTCAGGCAGACGCCCTTCTTTAAGGATCGCCTTGTGCAATTGATCCCGATCATCTTCTTGTACCATACCATGACCAAGGATCTTCCCCTTACGGCTAACAACGTATACATTCGCAACAATCACATTTCGAAGCACTTCAGCCATTTCCGTGAAATTCACAGCTTGTCCAGCAGTTTTTTGCAGGAGACGATTAATCTCCCGCGCTTTACTTAACAGATCCATCATTGACCCCTTTTCTATTTTTTTTGCAGTTGTTGGTAACTGTTACATGCGTAACACTCAGCCCCTCAACGATCCGTTGGGGGGCTACTATCCCAATTATAGAATGTATTGGGAGAGATCTCGATTATCGACGATACTAGCCAGCCGTTCTTGCACATATTCGGGTGTAATTCGGATCTCTTCTAATTGAATATCAGGTGCTTCAAAGGAGAGTTCCTCTAACAAACGCTCCAACATGGTATGAAGACGCCGAGCACCAATGTTCTCTGTATCACGATTCACCTCGGCAGCTAAACGAGCAATTTCGCGAATTCCTTCAGGAGTGAAGGTCACCCGGATATCCTCTGTCGCAAGCAAAGCAGCGTATTGCTTAAGAAGCGCCGCCTTGGGTTCAGTCAAGATCCTTACAAAATCCTCAGCGGTCAAATCGTTTAATTCTACACGGATTGGGAAGCGTCCTTGTAATTCAGGAATCATATCGGAAGGTTTTGCTGTATGGAAGGCACCGGCTGCGATAAACAAGATATGATCCGTCTTTACGGGGCCATATTTAGTCATCACCGTAGAACCTTCTACAATCGGCAGGATATCCCGTTGCACACCTTCTCGGGAAACATCAGGTCCACCCCGTTGGTCCTTGCCAGCAATTTTATCGACTTCATCGATAAAAATGATCCCTGAATCCTCTACCCGATGAAGAGCTTCCTGTTGTACATGATCCATGTCAATCAATTTTTGTCCTTCTTCTTGAGTCAAAACCTTGCGGGCTTCCTTGACAGAGAGGCGGCGTTTCTTTGTTTTCTTTGGCATGAGCTGACCGAGCATTTCCTGCATGTTGATCCCCATCTGCTCCATCCCGGAACCGCCGCCAAACATATCCAGCATAGGTAAGGTATCTTCTACCTCAATCTCGACGGTCTCCTCTTCCAACTGGCCGCTTTTCAGCTGAAAACTGACCTGACGGCGCCGCTGTTCCAATTGGCGACTTTTCTCTGCATCCTCAGGACCATCCGAACGATTGGAGTTTCCACTCTGGTTGAAAAACATCTCCAGGGGATTCTTAAATCCTTGCGAGCTGCTTTTTTCCGGCACCATAATCGCGATAATCCGTTCATCTGCTAGCTCTTCTGCTCGTTCCTTTACTTCTTCGATTTTCTCAGCCTTGATGATTCGAATCGCAGTCTCCACTAAATCACGGACCATCGATTCCACATCTCTTCCCACGTAACCGACTTCGGTAAACTTCGTTGCTTCTACTTTGACGAAGGGAGCACCGACTAGCTTCGCTAAGCGACGTGCAATCTCTGTTTTACCCACCCCGGTAGGACCAATCATCAGAATATTTTTAGGGACCACTTCTTCCCTGAGTTCTTCAGGAAGAAAGGTTCTCCGATGACGATTGCGTAAAGCCACTGCGACTGCCCGCTTAGCAGAATCTTGTCCCACGATGTATTTGTCAAGCTCCGTCACAATCCTTCGCGGCGTCCACTTACTACTTGATTTTGCATAGTTGTCGGTCACGCGTTATACCTCCTCTACCACCAATTGGTCATTGGTAAAGACACAAATTTCACCTGCTACGCGTAAAGCCGCTTCGGCGATCTGCCTTGCGGACATCTCCGTTGCATGACGGGCAAGGGCACGACCAGCAGCAAGAGCATAATTACCACCTGAGCCAATTGCTAATATGCCATCATCCGGTTCTATAACCTCTCCACCGCCGGAAACTAACAGTAAATCATCTTTATCCATCACAATCAACATGGCTTCCAGTTTGCGGAGAATTTTATCAGCGCGCCATTCCTTCGCTAATTCCACCGCTGCCCGGGGTAAGTTACCGTGAAATTCTTCTAATTTACCTTCAAACTTCTCAAATAACGTAACTGCATCTGCCACCGAACCAGCAAAACCAGCAACTACTTGACCACGATAGAGACGTCGTACTTTTTTTGCTGTGTGTTTCATAACAACCTGATTACCAAAAGTCACTTGACCATCCCCAGCAATCGCGCCAGTTCCATCTTTTTGAAAGGCAAAGATTGTGGTTGCGTGAAAGGTTTCCAATCCGTTTCCTCCTTGCTTCGCTTCCTCGCTTCTAACACAGGATGCACCAACAGCGATATACCCTTTTTTCAGAAGAAAAAAACAGCGAGACAATTTAACGCCACAGCTGTTTCGGGTTTTCCAAACCAATACATATGTAACTCATAATGGTAATTACCTGCCAAAGTCTACCTTATGGTACCATATCAACCTCCTAGTCGCAAGGAAAATTGTGCTATATAGCGAAATATTCAAAATTTTACCTTCTAAATAGAAATCCGGCTTATTTGCATCCGGATTTCTTTATGATTCATCCTCTAGCCAGGACAGATTCCTTAGCAAACTGGTGCAGGGTTTCCAGCGCCCGTTCCCCATATTGGCGATTACGCTCGCGCTTATCTTTTATCTTACGTGGTAGCCGAGGAAAAAGTCCAAAGTTTGCATTCATCGGTTGGAAGTTATCTGGATTCGCTGTTGTGATATACCGTGCAAGGCTACCCAGAGTGGTTTCTCCCGGAAAAATAAGGAGCTCTTTTCCCAAGGCATATCGAGCTGCATTCATCCCGGCAATCAACCCCGCTGCCGCAGATTCTACGTAGCCCTCTACTCCGGTCATCTGCCCAGCAAAGAAGAGATCCTCTCGATTTTTAAACTGATACGTAGGATGTAACGCCCGGGGAGAATTAATAAAGGTGTTGCGATGCATCACACCATAGCGGACAATCTCTGCATTTTCCAGCCCAGGAATCATGCGGAGAATCCGCTTTTGTTCACCCCACTTTAAGTGCGTTTGAAAACCAACCAAATTATAAAGAGATCCTGCTCCATCATCTTGGCGTAACTGCACAACTGCCCGGGATCGTTGCCCTTTCCGAGGATCTACTAATCCCACCGGTTTCATCGGGCCATAAAGGATCGTCTCTTTCCCTCTTCTGGCCATCACTTCAATTGGCATACACCCTTCAAAATAAATCTCTTTCTCGAAGGTTTTGAGCGGTGTTGTTTCTGCTGTGATGAGCGCCTCATAAAAATGGTCAAATTCTTCATCAGTCATCGGACAGTTGATATAAGCCGCTTCCCCTTTGTCATATCGCGAAGCGACAAATGCTTTTTCCATATCAATGGAGTCACGCTCAATAATGGGAGCTGCGGCATCATAAAAGTAGAGATGATCCTCCCCCGTTAGCTGACTAATCTTTTCCGAAAGAGACTCTGAAGTTAGTGGACCAGTAGCCACAACAGTAATCCCCTCTGGGATTTCGGTAAGCTCATCCTCTACCACTTCTACTAAGGGATGGTTTTGCAGTCGTTCTGTCACAGAACCGGAGAAGCCCTCCCGGTCTACGGCAAGGGCTCCTCCTGCTGGAACAGCGTGTCGATCTGCACAATCGAGGATCAACGAGTCCATGCGACGCATCTCTTCTTTCAAGATACCCACTGCATGGGCCCAATCATTGGAGCGAAGGGAGTTGGTACACACCAACTCCGCATAATGAGGAGTATGGTGAGCAGGCGTCTGTTTTTTCGGTCTCATCTCCACAAGACGCACGGGTACACCTTGTTTCACTAATTGCCAGGCAGCTTCACTCCCAGCAAGCCCCGCTCCAATTACTGTTACCGGCTTCATCACATCAATCTCTCCTAATCAGTTTTTCTCCTCTTCAAAATCACACGCTGTACATTGAATCCATGTACCTTTTTTCCGTTTCTTCTCCACTAACATATTGGTGCATTTTGGGCATGTTCGTGGTATCGGCTTATCCCATGAAACAAAATCACACGCCGGATAACGATCGCACCCGTAGAATGTCCGTTGCTTTTTGCTTTTGCGCTCGACAATCTCTCCCTGTTTACATTTTGGACAGGTTACATCGGTCGATTTGACGATCGGCTTTGCATTGCGACAGTCCGGGAAACCTGAACAGGCAAGGAATTTTCCATAACGGCCAAATTTATAAACCATCACTCGCCCACATTTTTCGCAAACTTCATCAGAGACCTCGTCTTTGATCTCTACTTCCTTCATCTGCTCTTCAGCAACTTCTAATCGCTTTTCAAAGTCCACATAGAAACGTTCCAGGATCTCCACGCCATCCAGTTTTCCTTCTTCAACATGATCCAGGTTCTCTTCCATATGAACTGTAAATTCCACGTTAAGGATCTCTGGGAAAAATTCCTGCATCAAAGAGATCACGATTTCCCCCAACTCTGAGGGGACAAATCGCTTATCTTCAAGCATCACATAGCCCCGTCTTTGAATCGTATCCAAGGTAGGAGCATAGGTGCTAGGACGCCCAATTCCCTTTTCCTCTAATGTTTTTACCAAGCGTGCTTCGGTATAACGTGGTGGTGGCTGGGTGAAATGCTGCTTGGGGTCCAACTTTTTCTTTTTTAATTTCTGCCCTGCTTCTAGAGCGGGTAGATATTTATCTTCTTCCTTTTTGTTGTCGTCATTTCCCTCTACATACACTTTCATAAATCCAGGGAATTTTACTTTTGAACCGGTTGCGCGGAAAAGAGCATCACCTACCAGGATATCAGCGGAGATCGCATCCATTACTGCCGACGCCATCTGACTGGCCACAAAACGCTCCCAAATCAACTTGTATAAGCGATTCTGATCCCGGGATAAAAAGGGCTTCATCTCACGAGGGGTGCGCAGCGTCGATGTGGGTCGGATTCCTTCATGAGCGTCCTGGGCACCTGCCTTCGATTTATAAGTACGAGGAGAGGAAGGAAGATAACTCTCGCCATATGTGTTGACAACATACTCCCGTACCTCTTCTTGAGCCGTGGGAGAAATCCGCGTCGAATCCGTACGCATATAAGTGATAAGGCCGACAGTACCTTCTTTTTTCCCTAAGTCCACACCTTCGTACAGTTGTTGTGCCACTGCCATCGTTTTTGCTGCTCGAAAATTTAATTTCCGTGCCGCTTCCTGTTGCAGGGAGCTCGTAATAAAAGGAGGTGCAGGATTACGACGACGGTCACTTTTTTTCACATCTTCAACGATATAGCGTTTGCCTTTGATCGCTTCAAGGAGTTTGTGAACATCCTCTTCACTTTTTAGTTCTTCCTTCTTCTTTCCATACCCATGGAATTTAGCTTCAAAAGTCTCACCCATGGCGTCGAGGATTGCCGTTACCGTCCAGTATTCTTCTGGAATGAAGTTACGAATTTCATGTTCACGATCGATGATCAATTTAACGGCAACAGATTGTACACGACCAGCGGAAAGTCCTTTTTTCACCTTTTTCCACAAGACCGGACTAATCGAATAGCCAACTAATCGATCAAGAATCCGTCGGGCCTGTTGGGCCTCTACCAGATCCATATTTATCTTTCGTGGCTTTTTAAAAGCATCCTTCACAGCCTGCTTCGTAATTTCATTGAACACAACACGGCACTCTTCATCAACCTCTAGGTTGAGACTGTGTGCAAGGTGGAAGGCAATCGCCTCCCCTTCACGATCCGGGTCAGCAGCTAGATAGACTCGTTTCACTTTCTTACGAGCATCACGCAATTCCTTCAGGATATCCCCTTTACCACGAATCGTTATATATTTCGGTTCAAAACGATTTTTCGTGTCTACGCCTAGCTGACTTTTAGGCAGATCCCGCACATGACCCATCGATGCTTTGACAATGTACTTTTTGCCAAGGTATTTGCCGATGGTTTTTGCCTTAGCGGGAGACTCGACGATGACGAGAGAATCAGCCATCTCGTGCCCTCACCTCTCTTTTAACTAACTGCATTTCAGTCCATATTGGTTGCTACATTGCTACTTTGCATTGTTCTAATTAATCATTCACACGATCTTAATGTGTACCATACCAAATTTATGGTCATGGTGGCAATCTCATCTAGTGATTGGCGAAATCCTCGCCTCTGTAAGATATCATGCTTTTAAGGCGGAATCCAGGATGGATGAAAATTATCCCCCATTCATATTCTTCCTTTCAATCAAAAACCCTCCCTTTATTATTTTTATGACCTACTATTCTCATTAAAATAATAAACAGCAATGTTATATATTATTATCCTTTATAAATGAAATAATCACACTTACATTAATTATTAATTACCAAATCACAATCATTCCTTTTTTTCAACAGAGATCTTTCTGAGGGAACTTAGCGTGTTGATTCTTAGGCAATAGATATGCGATAGGATATTATTTATCCTTTTTCATAACGTCCACCAGGAAGCTGTCTGACCTTTCCCTTCACTTGCAATGTGAGAAGCAATCGATAAAGTTCTCCGATGGAGATTCCTGAGCGTGTACTTATTTCTTCAAAATGTAGTGGTTGATCGGTGAGGTGTTGGAGTAGTGTTTGTTCCTCTTTTAATAATTCTTCGTCTATCCTGTCCTCTTCATCCTGTGACGATAATCCCGGTAGGTGGGGAAATTCCTCCAAAATATCCTTCCCTGAGAGAATGCACTTTGCCCCCTGTTGAATCAGTCGGTTAGTCCCTATGCTTTGTTCCGAAGTGATTGGACCTGGGATTGCAAATACATCCCGCCCTTGTTCAATCGCACAATCTGCAGTGATCAGTGATCCACTTCGCTCCGCTGCTTCAATCAATAGTACACCATGAGACAGGCCACTGATTATTCGATTACGCTGGGGGAAAAGACCCGGGTGAGGCTTAGTACCCGGCGGCATTTCTGAGAGTACGAGCCCCTCCTTGACTATCCGCTCATAAAGAAGGCGATGATGTTTGGGATAGATCACATCGACACCGCACCCTAAAACAGCTATCGTCTTTCCTCCATCATTTAACACGGCACGATGGGCTTCGCCATCGATCCCTGTTGCCATTCCACTCACAATCGTCCATCCCTGGGAAATGGTCTCTTTGATAAGCATACCCGTTGCCTTTTTACCATAGCTGGTCGGTTTACGTGTCCCTACCACTGCCAAGCATGTCCCCTTTACCAACGATCCATTCCCTTTTAGGTAAAGAATCCATGGTGGTTGTGGCAGCTCTCGAAGCAATTCCGGGTAATCATCATCCCAAACCGTTAGGGCTTGAATCTGGCGTGAGAGCAGTTCTTCACGTACCTTGAGGATAAAACGAGCCGTCCATTTTTGCCGAATCTTATCGGGTAAATCTTTTCTCCTCCAGGGTATTTGATCGAAAACCTTTGTGTAATTTTCCAAGGGAACCCCTGGATCCCAACCAGCCTGAAGTAATTGATCCAGCGTGTGCCAACCTACTCCCTGAATCTGATGAAGTGCGATTAATCCATCCCGCTTTGACCACTGTGCGCTCATTTTCTCCCTCCTTACTTTTTTAAACGATTGACCCATATGGTTTGTCACACGGATTTACGTATTTTGGCAAAAGTAAAAATAATCTTCATATGTACAAAAAAAGGAACCTCACATGAGGTCCCTTTAAAAATTATTATATTACTTTTTCGTACTGCAGACTTCCAAAAGGCCTTTTTCTTCGAGAACGCGAGCCAGGGTTTCACCCATAACTGCAGGGGTAGAAGCGACCGTTACGCCGCACTCTTCCAACTTAGCAATCTTCTCTGCAGCGGTCCCTTTACCACCAGATATGATAGCACCTGCGTGACCCATGCGTTTTCCGGGAGGAGCGGTTTGGCCACCGATGAAGCCAACGACTGGTTTTGTCATGTTGGCTTTGATCCATTCAGCAGCTTCTTCCTCTGCGGTACCACCGATCTCACCAATCATGATCACCGCTTCGGTGTCGGGATCTTCTTGGAAAGCTTTGAGTACATCGATAAAGTCGGTTCCGTTAACAGGATCGCCACCGATACCTACAGCAGTGGATTGACCAATGTTGCGGGTGGTCAATTGATGGACTGCTTCATACGTAAGGGTTCCACTGCGAGAGACGATACCCACTTTACCAGGAGTATGGATATAACCAGGCATAATACCGATTTTGCACTCGCCAGGTGTGATAACTCCAGGGCAGTTCGGCCCGATGAGGCGGGTCTTTTTGCCTTCAAGATAGCGGCGTACTTTCACCATGTCTAGTACAGGAATCCCTTCGGTGATACAGATGACTAGCTCAATGCCAGCATCCACCGCTTCCATAATCGCGTCAGCCGCGAAGGGAGCTGGGATATAGACAGCCGAAGCATTTGCACCCGTTGCTGCAACAGCCTCTTTCACCGTATTAAATACTGGCACTCCTTCTACTTCCGTGCCACCTTTACCAGGGGAAGTGCCACCAACGATATTGGTACCGTATTCGATGGCTTGTGTCGTATGGAACAGGCCATTTTTACCTGTGATCCCCTGGGTGATCACTTTCGTATCTTTATTGACGAAGATGCTCAAGGTTGAACCCGCCTTTCCCTGTGAATTGAAGTTGGTTCTTATTTCACCAACGCGACGATTTTTTCTGCTGCATCAGCCATCGAGTCAGCTGCGGTAATTTTGAGATCGGATTGATTGAGGATCTCTTTACCTCGCTCGACGTTGGTTCCTTCAAGACGTACCACTAGGGGCCGGTCGAGACCTACCTCTTTAGCCGCTTGAACGACACCATCCGCAATAATATCGCACTTCATGATACCGCCGAAAATGTTAACGAGAATCCCTTTTACGTTTGGATCATCCAGGATGATCTTAAAGGCTTCCGTTACTTTTTCAGCAGTAGCCCCGCCTCCAACGTCTAGGAAGTTAGCAGGATCGCCACCGTAGTGTTTGATGATATCCATCGTTGCCATAGCAAGTCCAGCACCGTTTACCATGCAACCGATGTTCCCATCTAGAGCGATGTAGCTAAGGTCAAACTTAGAAGCTTGAATCTCTTTCGGATCTTCTTCGTCTAAATCACGATACTCGACGATGTCTTTATGACGGTAGAGCGCATTGGAGTCAAAGTTCAATTTAGCATCCAACGCCATGACACGACCATCTTTGGTGGTGATCAGTGGATTGATCTCAGCCAAGGAGCAGTCTTTGTCAACAAAAGCTTGATACAAACCGAGCATAAAATTCACCGCTTGATTTACTAGCTTTTTGTCTTCAATACCGATTGCATAAGCCAACTCGCGCGCTTGGAAAACTTGTAGACCCACAGCTGGATCGACAACCACCTTATGGATCAGCTCAGGAGTTTTTTCTGCAACTTCCTCAATCTCCGTACCACCCTCAGAAGATGCCATCAAGGTAACGCGATTCGTTGCACGGTCGATGACAACACCTAAGTAATATTCTTTGTCGATCGGGCAGCCTTCTTCAATGAGAAGACGTTTTACTTCTTTACCCTCAGGACCTGTTTGATGGGTAACCAGGGTTTTACCGAGCAACTCGCCGGCATAAGCCTTCACCTCGTCGAGGTTTTTTGCTAGTTTCACACCACCAGCTTTCCCGCGACCTCCAGCGTGAATTTGAGCTTTAACCACCCATAGCTCACCGCCGAGGTTTTTTGCGGCATCCACAGCCTCGTCCGCAGTGAAGGCCACCTGACCCCGGGGTACTACAGCCCCGTACTGCTTCAAGAGTTCTTTTCCTTGATACTCATGTACGTTCATGCCCATCCTCCTATCCATCAAATGGTTGCCTGGTTGAGCGTCCTCGCCGCTCTGCGGCAGGACTAATCTTTTGCAATCCGCTACCCGTACCTTCACATCTTACAGAAGTCACGATGCGGGAAAGGGATATTTAAAAGAATAATTGGTGTCCCCAAAATCCCTCATCACCCTACAATCAATGAGGTCAGGTAACCCCTTGAAAGTATAACTCTGCATCGAAGGTTTGCCAAGCATTCTATGCCATCTTTGGAGAATTCCATCGTTCTCATTGACACAAAAAAACAGAGGGCTACTCTTGTAAGCCCCCTTAACTTGCTACTTACCCCTTATTGATAGAAGTAAGCCAAAATACCGCCCACTAGAGCGATTCCCATAAATAAGCCAGTAAAAATCATGGTTCCCTTCATCATGTCCAATAAATCGTTGTCGTGGGTTTCCTCTAGTTTAGTACCTTTTGATTGGGACATTGTATAAACCCTCCTGCTCTGTACGCTGTACGGTCGACCATATCGAACGAACTTCTTGATGTCATTTTTCAGTATAGCACTCTTTCGATTGGACGAAAATACCACATTCCTGCTACTACCTTATTCTCATGCTTCAGCAGCCAAAATTCCACTCCTCAGAAAACGGCGACAAGCTCTTCGCTCTCTACACCAAGCCAAGAGATCATAATCTGTCAGATGTAAGATACGAACTTTCCGTACTGTTATCTTACCCTCATCATCTAAATAAATGAGGCGAATATCCCTCTCATCACGAACAGCCCATTTTAATAAGAGATCCGTCATGGTTGCCCCCTTATATAAGAACGTTTGTTCTTATATTATGCAGAAAGAGGAGCATCATGTCACCCTCTGGATCAAAATTAAAAAGGGTTAATATCCTCCTAATCCGGCGAAACTGAACACAAAAAAAGAAAAGGAAGATGTTCAATGACGATATCACGGCAATGGCTGATTCTCAGCATCGCTTTCGCCCTTGTTTTGATTGTTACCTCTACACTTCTTCCCGTACCCTGGTTTGAAGGAAAGACCGTTCTACAACAATTCTCCCCTCCATCAGGAACAACACAAACCTTTCACCTGATCACAACGGAATACACCACCAAAGTAAATGGGAAGAAACTTGAAGTATACCGCTGGAATCCTGACACGATCATCGTCCATAAAGGGGACCAAGTAAAGTTGGTCCTTCATGGCATCCATGGGAAGGAACATCAATGGTCTCTCCAGGATTTTAACCGTTCAGGAACGATCCATAAGGGGAAAACCTCAGAAGTCTCTTTTACAGCAAACAAGGTGGGCACCTTTGCATTGGTCTGCCACAATCATCAAACCCCCACATCCAATGGGCCGATGACGGCCTACATCACTGTATTGGATTCAGTTAAAAAATAATCGATAGCTTGCCGTACCTAAGAACGGGCATATTCCCCAGGACAAATGCCGCCTCAAGCTTCCCTTCAGGAGAATAAAGTATCGGGACACGAGATCCTCTCTTCCCCCTCTTCAAGACGGAGAGGGGTTTTCTTATGTTCGCGTCCTTTTTTCCATGGTATAGTACAAACAACTTGGAACATGAAAGGAGACCTATAATGAACCTTCATTTCTCTACTCAGCACCAATACGTCTTTATTCACGAAAATGTAAAGCACCTTTTCCTCCTGTGGCCGAAGGAGAATAAACGGCAACTTTTTATCGCTGAAGAGCAAGGAGAGGACCTACTCCTTCTCACCCACCCTGGAGAAACGTATGAAGAGATGGTACTCGCCCAGGTGGAACCTTATTTTTTTCAGCGATTGGTGACGGGCGATGACACGTTATCCGCCGTTCTTGGTGCAACCCTTCGGATACAAACAAAACTATATGGTCTCTTCTATGACCGGGATAGTAGCACAGGGACCTACTTTTTTGAGTTAGCAGAAGATGAATTGCGAGATATCCCAGAGGTAGACTATGAAAATATCGCCCGCACCTTCCTCGAAGAGTTTCCAGAATATATCGCTAACGAAGACGTTTAAATTTGACGCAAGACGGCTCGCACAGGGCTCCCATCAGCACCTTCTAATGCGAGGGGAAAGGCAAAGAGTTCGTATTCCCCTGGCTCCACATGATCCAACACCACACCCTCCAAAATATAAACCCCATAGTAGGCAAGCGCATGGTGAGCGGGTAAATCTTTGCTATCCAATGAATCTACCGAAGGAATATCTATGCCCAAAAGACAAATACCCCGCTCCTGCAACCATGGAGCAAGCTCTGGAGCTACAGGGGGTATCCACTCAGGAAATCCTCCCCGGTCTGGCCAAGCCTTTGTGTGGAGAAGTAAACGCTCCGCCCCTTCTACCTTTTCATTGGCTAATGCTTCAGGACTGATCACCTTTGTCCCTTCTGGCAGACGTATCACTTTTGCTCGTCCCCCATATACGGAAATATCCAAATCTGAAACCCGCTTGCCATCATCATCAAAGTGATAGGGAGCATCAATATGGGTTCCTGTATGGAGACTCATGGTCAGGCTCCCTACATTGACAGATCCCGTCACCGATTTATGATGGGCTGTTTCACAAATAAAGCCCGTATCCCCAGGCCAGATTGGAATATCCTTCGTTAAAGGTTGCGAAATATCGATCCACTTCGTCATGCGACTACTCCTCTCTCCTTTTTATATCCTTCGTATTCCTTATTTTCCATGATTGCCTTCAACCGCTCTACAGCTTCCCACACCTCGATGTAGGAAGTATATAAGGCCATCGGTGCAAGACGAATCACATTGGGTGCTCGATAATCAGGAATTACCCCACGAGCTTTTAATGCTTTACAAATCCGCACAGCCTCTTTATGGATCAGGCAAATATGACCACCCCGGCGCGTATCCTCTAGTGGGTTTCCAAAGGAAAAGTCCATATCCGCCAACTGAGTGTCTACGAGGTTCATCAGATAGCGGGTCAACAAGAGTGACTTTTTCCTCAATTCATCGATCCCCGCCTCATGGAATATCTCTAGCGAACCAAGTAAAGGCGCTAGACTAAGTACATGGGGTGTGCCGATTTGAAATGCCCCTGCATGGGAAGCGGGTTGCAAAGTGTGATCCATGTCAAATTGAACATCCTTCGCAGAACCAAACCAACCCGCCAATCCTGGGAACTGTCCATGATGGCGCTGATTTACATATAAGCCCCCTACACTACCTGGACCAGCATTTACGTACTTGTAATTGCACCAAAAAGCAAAATCCACGCCCCACTCCGATAAGTGATGGGGAATCGCCCCAATGGAATGACATAAATCAAAACCGATCAAAATTCCACGCTCATGTGCCGCCTTTGTCAAGCGTTCCATATTAAGAATCTGTCCACTCCGGTAAAGGACCGAGGGCAACACAATGATCGCTACCTCATCCGTCATAGCCTCGATCAGCGCTTCCTCCTCTACTACCTGACCATCTTTGCTCTCAACTTGAATCAACCCTTCTGCTAACTCCAATCCATGGAGCTTCACATGGCTCTTCATCGCATAGATATCCGAGGGAAACGTCAACGCATCCGCCACAATCTTGATCCGTTTCCCCTCTGGCTGATAAAACGTAGCTAGGAGCTGGTGCAAATTGACCGTTGTTGAACCTGTAGCAATCACTTCCTTTGGTGTGGCACCCACCAGGGGAGCAAGTTGAGCTCCCAATTGTTCAGAGAGATGAAACCAGGGGTGCTTTCCATCAGTCCATCCATCAATCCCACGCTCACGCCAGGAGGATAACATTTCTAGTAACGAATTCTCCGCTCGCCGTGATAATAAACCCAAAGAATTGCCATCTAGGTAGATCGATCCCTTTTTTAAATAAAACTCTTCACGAAATCGAGCTAAGCCATCTCTTTGATCCATCTCTTCTGCCCATGCACGTGTAGGCTTGATGTCATGTTTCACCCTATTTACCCCTCCCCCTCATAACTGGGTACGCAAATTCCACAACTCTGGGAAGAAGCGATGATCTAGTACCCGCTTTAGATACATCACCCCTGAAGAACCGCCCGTACCCCTTTTATAGCCAATGATCCTCTCGACCGTCTTCAGATGATTGTATCGCCATCGTTGTTGCCGATCTTCCACATCAACGAGCTTCTCCGCCAGCTCATAAAGATCCCAATATTTGTCCACATTGCGATAGACTGTCAGCCACGCCGCCTCGACACTCGCATCTGCCGTAGTATCTTCAGAGAAGTCTCTTTGTAGACGCGCTGGATCGATAGGAAGCCCTCGCTCAGCTAACACTTTTATCGAAACATCGTACAAGCTTGGTTGATAAAGCGCTTTCTTTAATCGACTATGTAACTCTGGTTGATGCGCGTATACACTTAGCACTTTTTGATTTTTATGACCCAAGCAAAACTCGATCAATCGATTCTGCCAGGATTGAAACCCGGAGGAGTGACCCAAATGATCACGAAATTCCATATATTCAGTAGGTGTCAAGGTGGATAAAACATCCCAGGATTGAATGAGTTGTTCCTGTACTCGGGCAACACGAGCCAACATCTTAAAGGCAGGCTCCAACTCCCCACCAGCAATACTAGCAGTGGCCGCTTCCAATTCATGAAGGATCAATTTCATCCATAGTTCGCTCGTCTGGTGAATGACAATGAACAGCATCTCATCATGATGCTCCGATAGTCGTTTTTGACTCGACAAGATGCTATCTAACCCAAGATAATCTCCATAGGTCATATCATTCTTAAAATTCGTATGAATTCCAGCATCCACCGGCTTCCTTTTCTCTGATTGGTTTTCTATCTGTGATTCGTTTTCCGCTTGAGACATCTTTCTCCCTCCATTCTCACCCCACTCAATGTTTCAAAATCAGCATACACGATCATTCCGCTCTGTGCACAATAATTAATTTTAAAAATGATACCTTCTACCACCCAAACTAAAATTGCTATATACTATTAAAGAACACAGACAAACTTTTTTCTCAAAATCCTTACCCATTTTATGAAGGAGTGATCTTCATGAGCCAATCGTTCCTCATTCAACATTTACTATTTACACGTGATATCACCATAGCTACTTTAGCCAGTACAAGTGAAGAAATTGCAGACGTCATCCCTAAAACTTCAACCAACAATATCCGTTGGCACCTCGGCCATATCCTTGTCACCCAAGATCAACTTTTATTCGGTAAATTACAAGAAAACTCTGGAATTCCCGAGCATTACATTGCCCTTTTCGGGAGAGATACTAGCCCCTCCAATTGGAAAGAAACAGGTGGAGTACCCTCTTTAAAAGAACTACACACTCTTCTAGATTCCCAGAAAGATCGGATCACCAATGCTTTTAATGATCAATTAGAAAAACCTCTACCGAAACCCTTCACGGTTAAATCATATACCATCGAGACTTTCGGTCACATGGTAGCCTTTGCTACTTGGCATGAGGGATACCACCATGGATTTATCAATGGCTTAAAGCGTGCGGTCAATGAAAAAAACCTGTGGCCAGCTAAGGCATAAATTCTCTCCTCTATCCAATAAAGCAACCTACTAGGACTCCCAAAACTTATCTTTTTTACATATCAGAATTCCAATATTGAATCATCAAGGACCATTCTAAAAATCAGATCCTTATCAACAAACACCCTCATCTCAAAAAATAATTAGAGGGTGTTTGTTTTTTCTTTATTGAGCACACAATAAAACGAACCCTCGACCCTACCATCTAGTAAACACGGACCATCCTTCCCAATTATCTTACCGACTCTTTGCATCACCAGCTATTTAAATCCCACTCACTTGTAAGGGTAGGGGGCTTTGCTTGCTCATTTACGTTTAGTACATCTTGAGTGCACGTGCGATTCGTACGATATCGATGTGTTTCACCATCACTATTTTCGTAGGAGGGTTTCAAGATGAAAAAGAAGATCATAGCACTATCTCTAGTAGGTGCCCTAGCCCTTGCTGGTGCTTTAGGGAACTACATCGCCTTCGCCGATTCACCTGCCACCATCAAAGAAGGGATAAGTAAACCTCAATACCAAGGATATAAGCACCGTCCCTGTGCCTTTTCACCCGATGAGCTCAAAAAGAAGGCAAACGAACTAGGCATTAGCACAAAGGGGAAATCCACGGATCAACTCCGCAAAGAAGTTTTTCACGCATTACTTCTTAAAGAAGCAAAACGCCTAAACATCCAAACCGATGGAAAATCCTACAAAGAAATTCGTAAAGAAGTACATTTCAAATACCTAGAACAAGAAGCAAAGAGACTAGGGATTGACACCAAGGGAAAATCCATCAACGATTTACGCAATGCGATTCGTAATCAATACCTTCACGATCAGGCTAAAAAACTAGGGATTGATACCAAAGGGAAAACGATCAAAGAGATTCACAAAGCCGTCCGCACCAAACAACTCTATAATGACGCAAAAAGATTGGGCATCGACACGAAAGGGAAATCCATCGAAGAGATCCGAAAAGCAGTACGTAAAGCCGAACCACAAAGTAAACACATTAGAAAAGAGCTTCGACCCATGATTGATGGAGATACACCTCAAGATTAATTGATGTAATGCTGATCGAGAGTCAATAAAATAGCGGAGAAGGGCAGAGCGTTTTCAGCCCCTTCTCCGCTATTTTAGTTAGGTGCGTTTTGTCCCCTATTGATTATTTCGAATTCGGCACGATGGCCATCGTGCAGCGGGAAATGCAGATCAGTTTCTCTTGCTCATCGCGGATTTTAACATCCCACACCATCGTTTTTTTGCCTTTATGTAATGGAGTGGCTTCGGCGGTAACAATGCCATCACGTTTGGGTCGGAGATGATTGGCGTTGATCTCCAATCCAACTGCTAGTTCGTTCTCTTGATCACAGTTGAGCCAAGCACCGATACTTGCTGCGGTTTCTGCTAAAGCAACCGATGCTCCTCCATGTAAGATACCATAGGGTTGGTGATGGCGACTTTCCACAGGCATGGTCATTACTACACGATCTTTTTCCAATTCAACTGATTCAATTCCCAGTGTCTCCATTAACGTATCCGTAACTCGCATGTTATCCATCGGTTTTCACTCCTCTGTGTTATGCAGGAAAGAACTCTCGTACTGCTTCTATAAAGTGCTTTGGCTCCTCTAGAAAGGGCCAATGACCTGATTGTTCAAAAACGACTAAATCTTTACTTGGCAAATAGGGAAATAAGGTCTCAGTTAAGTCCTCAGGTGTGATGAGATCCCATTTCCCTTGGATTACTCGCAGGGGGAGCCCCTTTAATCCATGGAGCTTTTCCCTAAGATCAAAATGGGTAGAAATATCGGTCCACATTCTATCATGAACCTTTTCATTCACCTTTGACTCAGTCAATCGAGTTAGATTACTACGTTCATAGACATACCATGGAAAAATAATCTCTTTCTCCAGTTCATGGTATCTTTCTAATCCTAGCGCATCTTTCTCGGATTCGAGGCGAGCCATTACCTTCTGCTCCTCTGGCGACATCCGTTGTTGGAGATTCACGATAAACCGATGAAGATCCTTTCCTTGAACTCCCACTGCCGATACCAATAATAATCTACGCACTCGCTCTGGGTATTGGCTAGCGTAGAGTAGGCCAAGCATCGTCCCCCAGGATTGGCCGAGCAAATTCATCTTATCCCAGCCCTTTTCTCTCCGTAAGGCCTCTAACGTTTCTACTTCACGCATCATGGTATAAAGAGATGGATCATTCACTTGCTGAGATTGGCCGCATCCTCGTTGATCGTAGAAGAAGATCTCATGGGTTTCTGCCAAGGGAAGAACGTGGGGAAGAAAATAGCGATGTTCATCTCCCGGTCCCCCATGGAGAAACACGATCGTCTCACCTTCTCCATAGGATTCTGAGTGAATGGTGCAATCAAGTAGTTGAAGCTTTTCTGTAACGTGCTTTTTTAATTGTTCCATGATGGATTCACTCCTCACCTCACTAAATCTCAACTTCAACAAAGAACATTCATCACTATCGGTTCAAGCTGTTCCCCTATATTCACCTTGCGCCCACCCAGTGAATATTTTATCTGGAATCTGTCTGGGAACGGAGGATAACGATGCAAATCGTAACGGTACACAAAGGGGATACCGTCTGGGAAATTGCCAATCGCTTTGGAGTTCGTCCCGCCGATGTGATCCGGGTTAACGGACTCAATGAAAAAGCTGATCTTGTCATTGGCCAATCCCTAGTCGTTCCCACCCTCTCTGGAGTACACGTCGTCCAATCAGGGGACACCTTTTGGTCCATTGCTCAGCAATATCATGTAACAGTAGAAGCTCTACAAAAATTGAACTACACCGTCAACCCACAAATGCTCTCCCCGGGAACGCGCATTTATCTTCCCCAACGTATTAAACGAACAATCGAGTCCAATGGTTACTTACAACCCAGCACTGTCGATCGGGATCAACAGATTGTTCGAGAGACAAACATGGATCTCACTTATTTCACATTATTTAGTTATCAGGTACAGCCCAATGGTCACTTTAAACCCCTCAAAGATTCGCCTACACTCAAGGCGATCAATAAGACCAAGTCGACACCGATGGTTTCTATCACCAACTTTACCGAGGGCAACTTCTCCCCCGAGGTAGCACACAGTATCTTTACCAAACGCCAAGTACGAGAGCGATTGATTGCCAATGTTATTAACTTGATGCGAATCAAGGGGTATCAAGCATTAAACATCGATTTTGAAAATCTACGTGAAGATGATCGAGACGCCTATACCCAGTTCATTCAACTTATTACTCAGCGGGTAAAGCGAGCACGGAGTTCTTATCTCGTCTCCACTGCTCTTGCTCCCAAAACAAGTGCTGAACAAAAAGGAGCGTGGTATACGGCTCACGATTATCCAGCTCATGGACGAATCGTTGATTTCGTCATTTTAATGACCTACGAATGGGGCTGGTCGGGAGGAGCTCCGATGGCAGTCTCCCCTATTCCCCAAATGCGTAAGGTGCTAGATTACGCAACTCAGGTCATCCCTCCCAATAAAATTTTGATGGGAGGTTCCATATACGGATATGATTGGACCCTCCCCTATGTAAAAGGCGGCCCCTTTGCCAAAACCCTTAGCCCTCAAGGAGCTGTCAATCTCGCTCGTGTGAAAGGAGCTGAGATTCATTATGATCAAAACGCAGAAGCGCCTTACTTCCATTATTACGACGGGCAAAAGAAAGAACACGTCGTCTGGTTTGAAGATGCACGCAGCATCCAGGCCAAGTTCGACCTCATCCGAGAGTATCGTCTTCGTGGGATCAGCTACTGGCTCCTTGGCAGAGAATTCCCGCAAAATTGGACCCTACTTACCGACAACTTCAATATTCGTAAGCTTCGCTAGCACCAAGAGATCCACCCTCCCGGAAGCTATACCCGGAATGGGGTGGATCTTTAAATTAACGAAAGGCTCCACCTTTTTGCCACTCTTGCATCTGAGAGTCAGAAGTATTCAGCCATTCTGTTAAAACACCTTCAGTATCCTGTCCCAACACAGTAGGTGCATCGATGCCTTCTGAGAAGGAAGGGATTCCTGGATGCTCCTGCCGTTCGCCTACTTCCAATACAGGAGTGAGACAACAATCCGTCAACAGGCCAAACTGCGTCCATTCCTTTCGTGTACGACTAGCGAAGGTGCGACACACCTCACGATAGATTTCATTTTCCTCATGAGGCGATGTATACTGTGCATCGATCCAGTGAGGCTGATCCAAGCCCTCACAAAAGTTACGCCAAAATTTTGGCTCCAGAGCAGCTATTGCTATCCACTTATCATCCTTCGTCTGATAGAGACCATAGGAGAGAAGGCTTCCACCTAACAGCGCCACCCCATTTTGTTGGCCGGTCTCTCTCCAGATCATGTCATGGGTACCCATCAATCCTAGCATCGCATGCGTCAAACTTAGGTGAAGATGCGCACCTCTTCCGTGAGCCCGCCGCTGATAAAGTGCAGCCAAAATGGATTCCGTAGCGGTCACTCCACCAACCAAGTCCGCAAGTAGGATCGTCGGGTGGATTGGTTTTCCCTGCTCCTTAAACTGGGCCAGCATACCACTTAGCGCCATGTAATTTAGATCATGGCTCCCCAAGTGACCCACCTCACCTTCTGGATCATACCCAGTCAAGGAAGCGTAAATCACTGTCGGGTTCCTAGCTATGATGGATTCATACCCCAATCCAAGCCGATCCATCACACCCGGCCGAAAACTCTCCAAGATCACATCTGCCTGCTGAGCGAGTCGTTGAGCGACCTGTCTTCCAGCCATATTTTTCAGATCGAGGCACACACTCTTTTTCCCTCGATTGTTGGCAAGAAAAACGAGACCATTCTCTCCTTTTTTCTCACCAGCATAGCGTGCAGGATCTCCACTGGGTGGCTCCACCTTCACTACATCCGCACCACGCTCAGCCAGGCGCATACCTGCGAAGGGACCCGGAAGATTCTGCGTAAAATCAAGCACACGGATGCCTTGTAGCATCACGGACCCCTCCTAACCTGCAACTATTGCTTATCGGTCACTCACTCATAACCTATGCACCCAACAAAGGCATCAGCTACAATGACTACGAAATTTCTCAACTACTCCTTTCCTACCACTCTCTGCTCCTCAATAAGCCTATAAACGCTCAATCACTGCCGCTGTAGACATCCCATGACCAATGCAGATCGTAAGTAATCCATATCGCCCTTTGATACGCTCTAACTCATGCAGAAGGGTAGTCATCAATTTTGCCCCTGTAGCCCCGAGGGGATGGCCAAGAGCAATAGCCCCCCCGTTTACATTGACCCGTGAGAGATCGGCACCCAGCTCCTTTTGCCATGCAAGGATAACAGGGGCAAAGGCTTCGTTGATCTCTACCCGATCAATCTGATCCAATGTAAGTCCTGCTTTTTGAAGTACTTTTCGTGTAGCAGGAATCACACCATCCAGCATCATCGTCGGATCTGAACCGATGACCACTTGCTTAAGAATCCGAGCCCGCGGACGGATACCCATCCCTTCCGCTCGCTCTCGATCCATGAGTAGTACAGCCGCGGCTCCATCGCTCATCTGACTGGCATTTCCTGCAGTGATGAGGCCATCTTCTTTAAACACAGGTTTCAATGTTGCCAGCTTTTCTAGGGATGTATCGGCGCGCGGCCCTTCATCCTGGGTGATCTTGATAGATTGACCATCTTGATCTTCACCCATCACCGGCATTACTTCATCTTCAAACCGCCCTGTGCGAATAGCGGTCAATGCCCGCTGATGACTCTCGAAGGAATACGCATCAACTTCTTCCCGAGTCATGCCATACTTCTCCGCGATCCGTTCTGCGGATAA
This sequence comes from Marininema mesophilum, assembly GCF_900106775.1. Taxonomy (GTDB): domain Bacteria; phylum Bacillota; class Bacilli; order Thermoactinomycetales; family DSM-45169; genus Marininema; species Marininema mesophilum. The sequence goes on along the minus strand of NZ_FNNQ01000004.1, from coordinate 5,067 downwards.
CCCTTGATGGATGAATTCGTATTGTTCCGCAAGTGTTCCAGGGATGGTGCTTCCATCTCCATCACTCCCTATGGGGACAAGGGTCATATTTTCTACACCTGCACCAATGGTAATATCCATATCCCCAGAGCGAATCTCCTGGGCAGCAAAATGGATCGCTTGTTGCCCTGAGCCGCACATCCGATTGATTTGAACCGCGGGAACTTCGATAGGAAAGCCAGCCCGAAGAGCGGATAATCGACCAATATTGTACCCTTGTTCTTTTAATGGAGAGACACACCCCATCACGATATCCTCAACATCACCCTTTTCTACTCCTGCTCGCCGGATAACTTCTTCCAAAGCCTGTGCACCCAATTCTACGGGATGCACATTGCGAAAACATCCTTTTCTTCTTCCTACAGCTGTACGAACAGCTCCTACGATGACCACTTCTCTCATGGTGTACGACCCCTTTCTCTAGGTTGATGCTTATTTTTTAGCCGAGACCGTTTCCGGCTTCTTTGTATAATCATAAAATCCTTTCCCCGTCTTCCGACCCAAATGGCCAGCTTCTACTAACTTTCGAAGGGTTTGAGGGGCACGGAATCGATCTCCATAGGCTTCTACCATTCCATCGCTAGCAAATAACATGGTATCGAGCCCAACGTAGTCTGCTAATTCAAAGGGACCCATTGGATAATTAAGTCCAAGTCGAACCGCTTTATCGATATCCTCCGCAGAAGCAACACCTTCTTCTAATATCCGCATACACTCCAGCATATGGGCGGAGATCGCCCGGGAGGTGACAAAACCTTGGACATCCTTCACCACAACGGTCTCTTTACCCGCTTGCTCTGAAACTTGCATAATCATCTCGATGGTTTCCTGCGAGGTATCTGTACCCCGTACAATTTCAACTAAGCGCATGACAGGAGGAGGGTTAAACCAATGCATCCCCACAACTCTTTCTGGACGAGTCGTGGCAGAGGCGATGGCCGTTACAGATAGCTCAGATGTATTGGTTGCTAAGATAGCATCGGGTCTGGTAAAACGATCGAGGTCATGGAAAATCTGCTTTTTCAACTCCATATTCTCAGGGGCTGCTTCCACTACAAGATCAACTTCACGAAGGGCCGTTTCCATATCCGTGAAACCGGTAATCCTGCTCCGCACTTCTTCAGCTTCTTTTTCTGTAAGATGCTTTGCTTTCACAAAACGGGAAAGGCTCTTTTCAATCCCAGCAAAGCCTTTGTTCAAGGCTTCCTCTGCCACGTCACAAAGATGAATCTCATATCCAGGAGTAGCAAGCGCCTGCGCAATCCCACTGCCCATCAACCCAGCACCAACCACGGCTATACGTCGAATATTCACATGGATCTCTCCTTTTCATGAGTGAATGCTCATTCAAACAATGGGATACCTTTTTGCAAACCCTTAGCGATAATCCCCTTCATCACTTCGGTAGTTCCTGCGTAAATCGAAGTAACTGCGATATCCCGATAGCGACGGGCGATGGGGTACTCCTCCATGTAACCATATCCCCCATGAAGCTGCATACACTTCGCAGCAATTTCCTTTGCTTTTTCGCTAATCCACCATTTGGCCATGGACACCTTTTGTTCGATGGACTGCCCAGCCATATGCTCTTTGATCAGCGTGTCTACAAAGGTACGTCCCAACTGGATCTCCGTTGCCATCTCAGCCAATAAGAACTGGGTGTTTTGAAAATGTACAAGTGGACGACCAAAAACCTTGCGACTACCTACATATTCCGCCGTCATGCGAAACATCTCTTCTGCTGCCACTTGAGCGGTAATTGCCACAACCAGACGCTCTTGCTGCAATTGTTGCATCAGATAACGAAATCCTGCACCCTCTTGCCCGAGCAAATTGGTTGCAGGCACCTGACAATCTTCAAAAATTAATTCTGCTGTATCTTGGCTATGAAGACCGATCTTATCTAACTTTCTTCCACGGGAAAAGCCAGGAGTATCCTTTTCCACTATAAGTAGACTTACCCCGTGATGAGCAGGCTCCGCGCTAAGGTCAGTTTTACAAGCAACAATAATGAGGTCTGCATGAATACCATTGGAGATAAAGGTCTTCTGACCATTTAAAAGATAGTGATCCCCTTCGCGTTTGGCTGTTGTTGTGATGGCTGCCAAGTCAGACCCTGTCCCCGGCTCGGTCATCGCCACGGCGGTAATCGTCTCCCCTGTCAGACAACCGGGGAGCCATCGCTCTTTCTGCTCTTCGGTTGCATACCGCTCAATATAGGGAACTACGATATCACTGTGTAGGCCCACACCCATCAAACCGGAGGCTACCTTTTCCAATTCCTCTTGAATCACAACGGAAAAAGCAAAATCAGCACCCATCCCACCATACTTCTCCTCTACGGATGGACAAAGATATCCTTCTTCCCCAAGCTTCTGCCAAAACTCCCGTGGGATTAAGCGATTGGCCTCCCACTCATCCATATAGGGGACTGCCTCCCGCTCCAAGAAGCGGCGAAAGGCCTGTCGAAGGATCTGATGCTCTTGGGTGAATAACCCCCGTTCCATCCTACTCCTCCTTTAAATACCGTTGATCCTGCGTCTATGTGACACATTATTCGGACATATATCACTTGCGTAAGCGCTTGCAAAAAAATGAGGTTCCTTAGTGCACTCTCCGAGTCTGTCCTGCCCAATATTTTTAGCGTAGGCTTCGTTTTAAGATCTTCCCAGCTCCCGATTTAGGCAAATTAGTGACAAATTCAACGGATTTAGGCACCTTATAACCAGCTAAAGAAGGGCGACAAAATTGGATCAATTTTTTTTCATTCAGAGGTGAACCCTCTCGTTTCACAATCACCGCAAGAACACGTTCTCCCCATTCCTGATCAGGAATGCCCACGACAGCGGCCTCTAGCACATCAGGGTGGGTATAGAGTACATTTTCTACTTCCACCGAATAGATGTTTTCTCCACCTGAAATAATGATATCCTTTTTGCGGTCGACAATATAGTAATAGTTTTCTTCATCCCGCCTTGCCATATCTCCTGTGAAATACCAACCATCTTGTAAGACACGATCCGTCTCATCTGGCATGTTCCAATACCCTTTCATGATATTGGGACCACGCGCCGCGATCTCCCCTACTACGCCTACGGGCACTTCCTTTCTTTCCGAATCCACAATCTTCATTTCTACACCGGTAATTGCCTTCCCACAGGAAGCAAGTAAGCCCTCACGATCCGTACCTAATACCTGATGATCCTTTGGTGCTAACGTGGTAAGCACTGGAGAGGCCTCGGACATTCCATACGCTTGCTGAAATTCCACATCAGGTAACATTTGAAATGCTTTTTTCAGCACTTCTACAGGCATCGGAGAAGCACCATAAAGAATCCTTTGTATAGAGGATAGATCGTAGTTTGAAGACTCCAGTGATTGGAGAAGAGAGTGAATCATGGTTGGCACCAACAACACCGTGTTGGGACGATCTCTTTGTACCACCTGCATAAATTCACGTGGCCGAAAAACTCTTAGGTGGGAATGGGTCCCTCCAACAAGTGTCACAGCGAAGGTCGACGCCCCATCAGCTAAATGGAACATCGGCCCGGCGTGAAGATAATGGGTGTTACTGTCATAACCGGAGGCTAGCAATATATGCCATGCGTTGGATACTAGATTACGATGAGAGAGCATTACCCCCTTGGGACGCCCTGTTGTTCCTCCAGTGTAGAAAAGACCCGCTGTATCTCTCTCTTCCACCCCTTCATAGGTAAGAGGTTCTCTAATGTGAGATTGAATCAAGTGTTCATAGGGAAGCGTATTCCCTGTCTCCTCACCCCGATCTTCCGCAAGGACAAAGCGCCGAATGGAATCCACTTTACTTTGTAAAATTGTAACTACGGGTAGAAACTCCCGGGAGATAAACACCATTTTCGGTTCCGAATCCTGTAAAATTAGCGTCCACTCAGGAATTGAAAGGCGAACATTTAATGGGACAACAATCGCTCCCAAGGCGGTAACAGCATAAAAAAGCTCCAAATAACGAAAATCATTCAACATTAATAACGCTATTCGGTCTCCTTTGCCAATCTCGCAATCCCGTAGTGCGCCTTTTAACTGGCTGACCCGATCATGAAGCTCCTGATAGGTGAGAGTAAATTCTCCATCGAAGACGGCAGCCTGTGAGGCTCGGTTGTGCGCAGAGGTCAGCAAACCCTTTGTCAGGATCAAATATACCCACCCGCCTTCCCCAATCTTATGGACATCCCCTTCCCTCTTACATATTCAGTCTCTAAACCAGCATTTCCTGCCATTGAAAGGTTTTCATATAAAGAGATGAAAAAATGTTCCATTGGACATCCGAAAGTAAGATCTTTATAATGATATAAACATTAATTATAGATAAGGTAGGAATGACACAGATATGGAGCTCACTTTTAATCCATTATTTTCAATACCAATCCTATTAATCTATCTATCCTTCGCGTTCTTAACGAAGTGGGGAAAACGCCACTCACTTGGAGGTCATCTTCTCCATCTAAGTTTCATTCTTTATCTTATTGTCATTGTAGCATTAACCTTTTTTCCGATCCCACTGGATCATTCGGGCTCCTCTTACAATATTACTAAAAACTCATGGGTTCCCTTTCATAGTACGAAGGACATACTCCGTTACGCTAGTCCCAAGTTCGCTCTCACTCAAGTTGGAGGAAATCTAGCACTCTTTCTTCCCTTTGGATTTATGCTTCCTTGGATCTCACCCTGGTGGAATCACTTACCCCGCACCATTCTTCTATCATTTGGGATCGCTCTTGGTATCGAATTTCTTCAACTAACCATCACATTATCTGTCCACACCAACTACCGCAGTTTTGATGTGGATGACATTGGACTCAATACTATAGGGGCTTTATTGGGAGCACTACTCTATCGGCTAATCCCCACAAAACGAATACATAAGGAGATTGACACTCCTATGGCTGAAGCCGAATGGGATTCTTGAGTCGTTAGCGTCCGCAATCCGTTTCCGTTTTGGACAACGCTCAAGTTCAGGGGTGTGTCATCACCCCATCCTGTACAGTTAGA
>NZ_FNNQ01000005.1 GCF_900106775.1 Marininema mesophilum | reverse complement strand
AAAAATTCGGCGACCTTTCCCCCGTGGAATACCGAGAAAAGATCGCCGCTTAATAAGGTTCTTTTTCTATTGTCTACTTGACGGGGTCAATACCAACTTTCAGGTTCTTTTTTGTTAGTATCAGACTTTGGTCCTACGTTGTCACTTATAATATATAAGACTAATTCGGTAAGCTAAGTTCAGCCTTTATGTTGAAGAATATTAGCATAGAAAGGTCCTATCATGAAAAGGGAAGGGCAATATTTGTTGGAGAGAGTCCACTATCTGATAGCTATATTTAAGCTGGCTCAAAGTGATCTTAAGTAACTATAAATGGGTGAAAAATTTTGTTTCCCGAATCAAGGAGGATTTCGTATGTATGTCCATAATGCACTGATTTGCACAACATGTGGTGTAAGATATCGCGAAGAAGTGAAGAACCGTCAGCATTGTCCCATCTGTGAAGATGAACGCCAGTATGTCCATCCTCTTGGGCAGAAATGGACGACACTGGCGGTAATGAAAGAAGCGGATTTTCACAATGAACGTACAGAAGTGGAGCCGGGATTGACGGAAATCGTGACAAAACCAGGTTTTGCAATTGGACAGCGGGCCTTATTGTTACAAACAGAATCCGGCAACTTTTTATGGGATTGTATTACTTACCTGGATAATGAGACGATCGAATGGATAGAAGGCCAGGGTGGATTACAAGGAATTATAGTCTCTCATCCTCATTTTTATAGTAACTTTTCTGATTGGGCAGAAGCCTTTGATTGCCCGGTATATTTACACGAAGCAGATCAGGAATGGGTGATGGGCCCGGCAGAACGTGTTCAATTTTGGTCAGGTGAAACCCTTACACTGGCTCCTGGAGTGACAGCTGTTCGGATCGGTGGACACTTTGAAGGTAGCACGATTTTACACTGGGCAGAAGGAGCTGATGGAGAGGGTGCGATTTTGACTGGGGATACAGTGTATATCACGTTTGGTTTAAATCGAGTTAGTTTTATGTATAGTTTCCCCAATCTGCTCCCCTTGCCACCAAGAGAATTAAAACGCATTCGCTCTATATTGGCAGAGTGGAATTTTGCTAATATCCACGCGGCCTGGTCTGGGAAATCCATTGTGGGTGAAAGCCGTACAATCGTAGAAGCATCCATTAGTAAATACTTAGAATTGCTAGAGAGTTGAAGAATATGGTGTTATCGAAGGAACCTATGACTAGGTTCTTTTTTTGTGGAATAGCAAAAGTGACGATGATTGTATGTAGGCAGGAGGTAATCAGCCTTTGGTCCTAGGCCTTTACGGATGCACATGTAAGTCCAAATTTGTATGGCAAGTTCCGACCTTCCGTCGAAGGAAAAAGGGCTTAGGAAGGAATAGGGGCCACATAACCTTAAAGGGAATACGGGGCAATCCTGATGTGTGTGTGACTAGATGATGAAGAGTCATCTGAGATCCAGGTGAGGAGATCGATGGAAAAAAGAAGCGACAGGATCTCCAAGAGACAATCTCTTATGAACGACCTCAATGGAAAGTAATGTAGATGTGAACACTTTAGTAATCGAACCGATTTCATAAAGATCTGCTTCACTAGAAGGTTGTTCAAAGATATGAAAAAATTCCTCTCCTTGATGATAGATAGCAAGAGATAACTTATGTTGACCATTATAGGGGAGGTAATAGGGAAGTAGACGCTCAATCAATTCGTTGTAGTCTTGATTAAATCCCATAATGCTCACGATACTCTTTTTCCAACATGCTCATAATGATGGAATCGTGGTATTGATGATCGTAAAACAGAGACTCTCGTAGAATGCCTTCTTTTTTAAAGCCTAACTTTTCATATACATGGATGGCCCGTTCATTGTAGGAGAAGACGTCTAACTCAACCCGATGAAGATTTAACACACCAAAGGCATATTCCAGCATTAGTTTCATCGCCTCAGAGCCGTAGCCTTTGCCTTGATGGATTGGATCGTCCAAGAATAAAACAGTTGCGATTAGTGGGGTGTATGTTCAGTAATTGAATATCACCGATCACTGTATCATCTTCAATGAAAGCGATCAGTAGGAGCAGACTTGAGGAATTTTGGGAGAGTCCTTCAATATAACGTTTGATGCCCTCTCGAGAAAAGCATTTTTGTGTTCCAGTAAGACGCCGTGTTTCTGAATTAAACATCATACGGAAATATAATTCCGAATCTTCAACACTAATGGGACGGAGATATATTCGTTCTCCTGGTAATAATATAGGTTTATTCATAAATAATCCCCCTTTATTCTATCTTAATTATAGCTGAGATTTCCTTCTAAACAAATCAAAAGCCCCCTACTAATTAAAAAGTAGAGGGCATTTTTATAAAGCTCTAGCTCGATAAACTTAACCTATCGCTTTAGCAAAGGTATTTATCAATCGTCGTTTTCATGTGAACCGGGTGTTAAGCCAAAATACATTTGGTCTTCAGCGTATTTATATGAAGGATTAGCCAATTCTTTACTTTTCAAATCCATTCCGCCGTCATAGTTCTCATTAATCAGTTCTTTCAATCCATCTCCAGGTACAACGGTATAAGTAGATTTTAATTGATACGCTGCTCCTGTATATACCGGTTCTTTGTAGTCGGGATTATCAACTTTTGGAGCGGTAAAAGACTCCGTTGTTGTCGTTTCATTTGTAACCGTAATGTTTTTTTCAAATTTAGACGTTAACTCAGTACTTAATTCTGCTGTAACTTTCCCTGGAAGAAACCCGCCACCTGTTTCAACAGATACTTTTGATCCAATTGTTGATGAAAAACCAAATAGATCTGATTTAGCTACACCATGTCTAACAGCTTGCGAAAAATTATACTGTGCTGCTCTGTCAACCACGCTCGATTTAACTAATTCATATCTTGTCTCTCTTTTTAACTTGGTTGTTCCATCAAAAGCTTTACTCCAAGCATAGGCTGGTCCATATTTTTTTACCATCTCTTTTTCGCCAATCTCATCTCTTTCGTCACTGACAGGGTCACGAGTTTTTTTATAAGTCTTTGGATCATATACTCCAAGTTCTATCTTTCCATCTGATTTTTTTTCTAAGTACACTTTACCAGTTACGCCATCACCAAAATCAGTTGTACCTTCACCTTCAAAGTATATGGTGTTTCCCATTTTCGCTGTGTCGGTTGTAGTAGTTCCTGTTTTCGGTACAGGTTCATTGGGGTCTTTTGGTAATTTGGGGTAGGCTGCGTCATCCTGACTTACCGGTGTTTTTTTACCGTCTTTCACCACATACCCTTCTTTTGTTGGTGGCTTCTCATCATCATTTTGTGCAGCAAGACTCGTTCCGGCACCCACACTAGCAACAATCAGTAAAGCCATCGCGCTAGTAAACACTTTTCTTTTTGCATTTTGCATGATGAACACTCCCCTAAATTAAATTGCTCCCCCTATTTTTCTCTTTATAAAAAAAGTATAAAGGCAGACATTTGCCATAATCAAGGATAACGTTTTTCCTATGTAGGTAATATATGAATTTTTTTGGTAACAAAAAGCCGATTTCTATTGAGAATGACAACGTTAGAAGGTATATGTACATTATCACCTCTAGATACGACTATCACCTCTTTCTGTACCAAAAAAAGAGGCCTTGGATAAGGCCCAATGGAGTACACAATTCAATTTAGGAGAATAAAACCAACAGAGATAAAAATAACATTTACAATGTTTAGCATGCAAGTAATAAATTAAGTAAACTCAAGCTAAAAGCGATTTTATTGTGAATAATAGGTGGACTTCTCCGACGATAGTCCTAGGTGAGTCGTGGCTAGAAGTAAGACAGATGAAGGAGAAAAAGACGCATCCCTATACGGAGGCCGCGGAAGCGAAACCCCCCTACAATGAAAGAGAAGGAATACTCAAAATAGGAAGGGTTGGTAGATCGATGAGTGAGTGGATATTAGGAGGAACAGTAGCAGAGCTAGAAGGAGCCGGTGCGAAGGTGATCAAAGGAAAGGGACATGGGATTGCTCTCTTTTTTCATGAAGGAAATGTATATGCGGTGGATAATCGCTGTCCACATATGGGGTTTCCCCTTCATAAAGGAAGCTTAAAGGATTGTATTCTCACATGTGAATGGCATCATGCTCGCTTTGATTTAACAGGAGGAGGGTGTTTAGATCCATGGGCAGATAACGTTACCACGTATGCGACAGAGGTGCGTGAAGGAGAGGTATGGGTACATTCGTTGCCAAGGAAGAAACAAAGCATCGAGAGGTATCGCCAACGCCTTCAAGAGGGATTAGAGCAAAATATCAGCCTAGTCATCGCAAAGGCAATTGTGGGATTGATTGAGGCTGGGGAGTCCCCATCTGAAATCGTACGGATCGGAGTTCAATTTGGAACGACATACCGAATGGCTGGGTGGCGCTCAGGGTTAACTATTTTGACAGCGATGGTCAATATTTTGCCCCACTTGGATCGTCAAGGGCAAATTTTAGCTCTTTATCAAGGCATGGTACATATAGCTCGAGAGTCGACACGAGCCGGCATGCGGTTTATGTTAGAACCGTTACCTAACGAAGAAGTGGATAAGGATCGGTTGTTTCGGTGGTATCGACAAGCGATTGAAGTGCGCGATACCCAGGGAGCCGAGCGCATTCTATTAACGATGATTCGAGCAGGTGCATCTGAAAATGAATTATCCGATATGATGATGGCGGCGGTGACAGATCATTTTTATATGGATGTAGGGCATGCTTTAGATTTTCATAATAAAGCCTTTGAAGTGTTAGAGCATGTAGGAGTAGAAGAGAGAGCAAGCGTGTTAACCTCGTTACTCCCTCAGATGGCAGGGGCAGAACGAAGTGAGGAGAGATATAGTTGGCAATCCCCGATTGATTTGGTGATGCCATTAAAGGAAGCCTTTGCAGAACTAGAAGGAGTTACGTTAGGAAGCGAAAAAGAGGGGATAGATGAGGAGGAGCTAGTTAATAAAGTTTTGACGGATGATCCGATAGCCACCATTCATCAATTGACTAAAGCACTAAAAGAGGGGGTTGATCCTGCTCGATTAGCCCAACTAGTCTCCCTTGCGGCGATGGAACGAATTGCTCATTTTCATACGCAAAATGATTTTGGAGATTGGGTTACGGCATTACACACCTTTACCCATACCCATGCCGTCCATAAGGGTCTTCTTCGCTCACCCTCTATGGAGTTGGTGCGTGGTATTTATCATAGCGCAATGAGTATCTATTTGGATCGTTTCCTCAATGTCCCTAAAGCCAAAAAACCAAAGGGAGATCCAGGTAATAGTCAGCCTGCTCCCGATACATCAGAGCTTCTTAAACTCCTTGATAAACAACAACAAGTAGCAGAAGCGGCCGAGTGGGTGGCAGTCTATTTGGATCGTTCAGGGGATAAGGATGCGCTATTTAATGTATTGGGGCATGCTCTTCTACGAGAAGACGCAGAGTTTCATTCCTTTCAGATGCTAGAAGCAGCCATCGATGAACATGATCGTTGGGAAGAGGAGGATACGCCTATTGCCCAGCGCGCGATGCGTACGAGTTTGTTGGCGGTAACTCGCTACTTGGCAGCTCATGCTCCTACAGCAAGGGAATTACCTCACACTGCTAGCATTGCTTGGCGTCTCCATAGAGGAGAGCGTTTGTTTGAGGAATGAGGATAGAAAGACTGTAGCTATATACTAAAAGCCTCCATGCATCAACCCTTTATGAACATCCTCTAGCCCAAGCGAAAGGGCTGGATCGCCTATCCTGAAACCCCTTTGATACCAAGGGATATAGGTTATCCCGACTTGTTAAACCACCTTCGTCCTTGCTCGCTCCCTCGTCCTCGTAGTTCCGGACTATTTTCAATATAGAGACCTCTCCCTTTTCAGGAGATCCTCAAATCGGGTAAAGCGCGCACATACATTGCAAGAGGATTAGTCAACAGAGTATGTATTCTCTTGCAGGGCGCTATCTTCGAGATCCCCTACTAATACAGTGAGATACTTGGGCAGAACCTTAATATCCACAGGTGTATGTTCTCCCTTCTCACCATCGCAGTCGATCGTTTGCTCAGGTGAGGCAGTGATGGTGAGTGCATCGGTATGAAAATAAAGCAGATGATCGCTTTCTGGCCAATCATTGGTCCAGTTGGAGAGAAGCATTGACCAGGCACTTGCGAGGGAGGTTTCTTTTAGGATAAGGACGTCTAAGTGGCTATCATTGATGCGGCTCTGGGGAAAGAAGCCCTGCATACCACCGATGAAGGAGCCATTGCCCACAACGAGCAAGGTGGCTTCTCCATCGAAGCGAGTCTTTTGATCGACGGTTACTTCTAAATGAAAAGGGTCTGTCTCGAGGATATTTTGGGCGGCACTAAAGTAATAGGCGAGGCGTCCTAGCCGTTCTTTATCCTCACTGGAGATACTGAGGGATACTTGGGTGATGAGACCAATGCCCCAAAAATTGAGAAAGTACCGTCCTTGGCTACTATAACCAACATCCACATCAAGGGCCTGCTTGCGCAGGATTTGCTCAAGGGCGATGAGGGGGTCTTGGTCCATGCCGATGGTGCGACAAAAATCATTACATGTACCGCCTGGTAGGATCGCAAAGGCAGGGGGTTGATCCAGGGCAGAGATGGCGTTAACCAATTCATGAACGGTACCATCTCCACCAGCAGCGATGATTAAGTCCACTTCAGAGGCGATTTCACGTACCTTATCAGCTCCATCGCCTTCTTTTTCGGTTTGATAGATAGTGACCTCCTCACAGTGTTGCTGTAGCTTGGATGTGATCGTATCGAGGAGTTCCAGTAATTGGCCTTTTCCTGCGGATGGATTAAGGATTAGAGCGATTCGCTTCATGGCACCCCACCCTTTCTTAACGTAGAGTTTTGGTAAATGTGTGGGATGTTTCTCGAACTTTTCCCGATTGCTAGAGGACTCACACATCAAGGGCAGAGAGCTTTCCGCTGATAGAGGAATGTGGTATGGTATGAGAGATTGGAGTACATCTGAGACGGGCTGTTTGCCCCACAACAGAATAAGAAAGAGGCATGGATTATGACGCTAGATGGTTTATGGAAAGAGTTGCAGGATCTCAATGAGAATGAAGTGGAGACGATCCATAAATTAGTACAAGCTTTAAAACGGGCGCGGGTTAGCCCTCTGGCTTATATTGAAGAAGTGATGCATTTTCAATCTATGGGCTATGATAAAGAACGAGCAGTCCATAAGCATCGGATGTTAGTGACGGATGAATTGAGAAATCGTTATAAGATACTTCATGGGGGTATTACAGCTACTTTCATTGATACCGCTATGGGTGATACAGTTTTTAAAGAAGTAGGTACTGAGCGGCGATCGGTCACCCTCGACCTGAATGTTAGCTTTATAAGACCAGGAATGGAAGGTTGGCTTACCTCCGAAACCCAGGTGATTAAGAAGGGGCGCACCATTATCGTCATGGAAACTAAAGTTTGGGATGAGGAAAAGAAACTCATCGCTCGGGCTTCTAGTACATTCTTCAGTCAGAGCTGATAATCCTCGCGCCGTTTAAGAAGTGGAGAGGATTCGAGATGAAAAAACCGTATAAAATTGCTGCTAAAGCGATTATATTTGATCAAGATCGCGTATTGGTTCTCCGTAAATCCCCTGCTGAACGAAGTGCACGGGACCACCATGGCTGGGACTTCCCAGGAGGTGGATTGGAGCCTGAGGAACCATTGATGGATGCACTTTATCGAGAAGTAAAAGAAGAGACAGGCCTGTCAGTACGGGTAGTTGGCCCTGCTTATATTTACGATGATCTGCAAGAAGAGAAGCATCTGATCATCATTAAGTTTGCCTGTCAACAGCCCCAGGGACAGATTCGTCTCAGTGCAGAGCATGAAAGTTACCAGTGGACTTCCATGGATGATATTTCCAAGTCTCCTTATCCTGAATGGATGAAAGAAGAGATTCGGCGGGCATATCGTATCTATATGGAGTAGGGTGTTTTGAATAAAGAAGCGAGCTCGTAGGAGCTTCGCTTCTTTATTTTGATAGGGTCCAATCAATAGTTGATGTTAGTAATCGGATGAAGGATTCTAGATATTGTTGATCCCTTTGATCAAAGCGTTGGGGCTTTGGGCTATCAATATCTAACACAGCGATAACTTCCCCATCAACCTGAATCGGTACCACGATCTCAGAACGGGTAGTTGCATCACAGGCGATATGGCCAGGGAAGGCATGTACATCGGGCACCAGTTGTGTCGTTTTCTCTTCTACAGCGGTACCGCATACACCACGACCGATTGGAATACGAATACAAGCAGGCAATCCCATAAAAGGGCCCAGGACAAGCTCATCCCCCTTTAACAAATAATACCCAACCCAATTAATATCCCCCAGAGTATGATAGAGAAGGGATGCACTATTCGCCATATTGGCGAGCCAATCCCGTTCACCTTCAAATAGGCCCTTTGCTTGGCTAAGGATTCCCTCGTAACGAGAATCTTTATCTCCATCCACTTGATTGATCGTAAACAAGATGATCTCCCCTCTTACCTTACAAGATCTAGTTGTGCTGATCTTATCGATTTCTTCCCATTGTACCCCCTTGTGTAACATGTGGCAATTTGGACTTGGAAGCTGTGGAGTATTCTGCCACGAACAAAGGCTTCATGATAGAATAAGAAGAGCTTTGGGATTTCCCCAAAACAATACATAGGTAGAGGAGATTACTAATGCGTGACCAACGGATTATTCAAATGGCTCGGCAACTAGTTAACCATTCAATCTCTGTGAAAAAAGGGGAACATGTTCTCATCGATGTTTTCGGTGGAGGGCGTGATCTAGCCCGTGCGCTCATCGCAGAAATTTACCATGTAGGCGGTTTTCCCCACATCAACATCAATGATCATTCGCTCTTGCGGGCGCAGCTTTTGGACATGACGCCGGAACATATGGATGCCATCGCTCAGCTTGATTATGAGCGAATGAAGAGGATGGATTGCTACATCGCGATTCGTGGAAGCTTTAATGTGAACGAGTTAGCGGATGTTCCAGCCAAGAAGATGAATCTGTACTCGGATAACTATGGTAATCTGGTCCATAATCATCGGGTTAACCACACTCGTTGGGTTGTGATGCGTTGGCCAGATCCATCCATGGCCCAGTTGGCTAAGATGAGTACCGAGGCCTTTGAAGATTTCTACTTCAATGTATGTACGGTAGATTATCAGCGGATGGAAAAAGCGATGCTACCCCTGGTAGAGCGGATGGAACGTACCGATCAGGTGAAGATCACAGGTCCAGGCACTGATCTTACATTTTCTATTAAAGGTATTCCTGCGATTAAGTGTGCAGGGGTATGCAACATTCCTGATGGAGAAGTCTATACGGCTCCAGTGAGGGATTCAATCAATGGTGTGTTAACCTACAATACCCAGACGGTATACCAAGGCACCACCTTTGACAATATCCGTTTTGAATTTAAAAATGGTAAGATCGTCAAAGCGACCTCCAGTAACACAGAACGTCTTAATGAAATCTTAGATACCGATGAAGGTGCTCGATACATTGGGGAGTTTGCCATCGGGGTAAACCCAGATATCCATCATCCGATGAATGACACGCTCTTTGATGAAAAGATCAATGGTAGTTTCCACTTTACTCCAGGTCGTGCTTACGAAGAAGCGAACAACGGCAATAAGTCGGCCATTCACTGGGATATCGTAAATATCCAACGCGAGGATTACGGCGGTGGTGAAATGTATTTTGACGGAGAGTTGGTTCGTAAGGACGGGATCTTCGTCAGTGATGATTTGCTAGCGCTCAACACAGAAAATCTAAAAGTCTAAAGGAAAAAGCGGTCAGGAAACTGGCCGCTTTTTTTTTATGGAGGAAAAGGAGAGCAAGTTTTCTCATAGGATGAGTATAGAAGAAGAATAAGAAAGGAGAGAAGAAGTGTGAAAGACGAGCCTCAAAGATCCTATCGATCCTCCGTCGTGAAGGGGACACTCATTAGTTTATTGATTGGCTGTGTGCTAGGAATGGGAATAACACCTTCTCAGGTAGCGATTTTGCCAAAGGGTGAAAAGACATCCTACTGGGTTAGTGTAGCACCTGGTCTTTATTGGTTAAATGTGATTGGGATAGCTGTTTGGATTACCTTATTAGGTATGGTGGTAACCCTAATCAGTTGTTTAGGCTATCATTATTGGTGGAATAGGAGAAAAATAATAAATAAAGGAAAACAAATAGAAAATAATGTCGAAATTTAGCAGGGATATTGGAGCATAATTCAGAATATAAGGAGATAACCGCCGTCAATAGCCCATTGAGCCGGAGATACTGTGAATGGACCCTGTGGGTTTCAGAAGGGAAATCGGTGGTATATATACGTTAGTTCCGTCTATGGAGGTGAAAGGATGAAAGCGACGGGAATTGTACGGAAAGTAGACGAGCTGGGTAGAATCGTTCTACCAGTCGAATTAAGGCGTACGATGGATATTGATGTTCGTGATCCTTTAGAAATCTATGTGGATGGCACTAATGTCATTTTGAAGAAGTATAGTCCATCGTGCATCTTCTGTGGACAGGTGGAGAGAGTTATGCAGTATCGGCAAAAAAACGTGTGCGAAGATTGTCTGCAAGAATTGGGATCGGCTATATAAGGAAGTTAGGTGAAGTAACTTCTTACAGCTGGCATATTTACGGTAAGGGGAAGCCGATTGTGGCTTCCTTTTTATGCGTGGACAGAGGAAGGTTGGTATAATTATAAAGATGGTATCTGTACTTTAACAGAGAGTGGAGGTAGTGAAGAATTATGAACGTACCATTAGAATCGATGGTAGATACACTTGTCCAGTTAATAAAGATCCCAAGTCCTACAGGCCATGCGGAGGAAGCGATACAATACTTAGAAGAACGCTTGGAACCCTTCAAGAATCAGATCCAATTGGAGAGAACAGCCAAGGGAGGGTTACTTGCTACACTGGCAGGAGAAAAAGCAAGTCCTACTCGTCTGCTGACAGCTCATGTGGATACTCTTGGGGGTATGGTCAAGGAGGTAAAGGGAAACGGGAGACTACGGTTGACGAACATCGGAGGCTTCGCTTGGACGACAGTTGAGGGAGCTTATTGTTACGTAGAGACGCGGAATGGGGAGCGGGTGACCGGCACTGTGTTGGCCACACATACCTCCGTGCATGTGTATGATGATGCCAGGGATCAAAAACGGACAGAGGAGAACATGGAGGTTCGTCTAGATGTGCGTGTGAAAAACGCAGATGATGTTCGGAAACTAGGGATTGAAGTTGGAGATTTTGTTTCATTTGATCCTCGCATAGAGGTGACAGAGTCAGGATTTGTTAAGGGACGACATATGGATGATAAGGCGAGTGCAGCGATCCTTCTTGAGTTGCTTATTCAATTGGTGAAGGAGGGGAAACGCCCGTTATTAGATACCCATTTTTACTTTAGCAATTATGAAGAGGTTGGGTTTGGAGCAAATTCAAGTATTCCAGCACAGGTACGGGAATACTTGGCAGTAGATATGGGAGCCATCGGAGATGTACTGACTACAGATGAATTTTGTGTGTCCATATGTGCCAAGGATTCTAGCGGACCCTATCACTATGGATTGCGTAAGAATCTGATCAATCTAGCGGAAAAACATGACATTTACTACCATGTTGATATCTATCCCCACTATGGATCTGATGCGAGTGCTGCAGTAAGGGCAGGCCATGATTTGATTCATGGATTGGTAGGCCCTGGTGTAGATGCTTCCCATGCTAATGAGCGGACTCATACGGATGCGCTGGATAATACCTATCGTTTGCTCTATCACTATATTCAGACGGAGTCGCTTTGACGGAAGCGAGTTGGAGGTGCACGATGGATTTGGGAAAAGAGTTGGGTGAGATTGTTGCCGATGGGACAGCAGAGGAACATGAGATTTTAGCGTTAGCGGTACAAGCCATCAATCAGAAAAGGGAGCGCCAAAGCGCTTATCCATCGGGCTTTCTCGGACTGCGAGGCGAGTTTATTGGTGAAAGAGAATATCGCTTTCGGATTCCAATTACCTCGTATATGTTAAATCGCGGGGGGATAGTTCACGGGGGAATTACAGCCACCCTTGCCGATTCTACTATGGGTTCCCTTATCAATAGAAGTCTGGCCCCTGAAAAATTTGCGGTAACGGTAGAGATGAAAACCAACTATTTACAGCCGGGATTGGGCAAAGAACTGATTTCTACAGCGAGGATGATCCGCTTAGGAGAAACGCTAGCTGTAGCGGATTGCCAGGTGGAAAATGAACGGGGTACTCTAATTGCTCTTACGACGGGGACTTTTTCCATTCAGAAATGGTAATCGTGGATTAATCAATCTTTTTTACATTGAAATTTTTTCCTAAATACAAAGCAGCCCTGCTTAATTAAGCAGGGCTGCTTTGTATTATTTTACTTCAATTTTTGTGACGGATCCAATGGATTTGCTATCATGAAAATGAAAGAGAGCTGGACCTTCTTTGCTAATCGGTTTGCCATGATGAGCAAATTGAAGGATGGCTTGTTGCGTCTCTGCAAGGGTTAGGTGGATCAAGCCGCCATCCTTTTGATGGAGGGTGACGCGTTCTGCATCGTTAGCAGGCTCTGCATGGGCAAGGAATGGGGCCAACTCCATTCCTAACCCCTCTATTTCGGGAAAACGCTCCTGTATCTCAAAGTGCCGCTCATCAAAAATCCATAAGGTAGGATCAAGGGTAATCGTGTTTTTTACATTCCCTGTGATAAGAATAATCGCTTCCATGGATCAAAACTCTCCTGACCTAGACAAAGTAGTGATGGTAACCTAAATTATACAGGAATATTCTCGTGAGAAAAATAGGAGTCAAATTAGATGAGGGTATTTCTTCAAAACACCCCCCTTCTTTGCAAATAATAGGGGGGCATGGTACACTTGGGTTAAGTGTACGTCGCATGGTTCGGAACGACTGATTGTTGATTGGGGGGGTAACGTTGACGACACCTACTCAGATTGACTTGTCCCAGCGCGCCCAGCAACTTTTGCGGGAAGACGCTAATAAAATAGAGCAATTAATCGCAGTGCAATTAGAGAATCTAACAGCTCCTAAATGCCCACTCTATGAAGAAGTTTTGGACACGCAGATGTTTGGACTCTCCCGTGAGATTGATTTTGCGGTTCGTGCTGGATTGATTACTCGGACCCATGGTAAGGAGATTCTCAGTGAATTGGAGCAAAAATTGGCCTACTTGTATTCGCTGGTACTTCCCTCCCCTAACCAACAGGGCTGATCGATTATTGAACACCGTTTTGCAAGGTTAACCGATTTCGTTAGAAATCGGTTTTTTGTTGCGCCCTAGTATAGGGATTGACTCAGCTAGAGGGGTAGACACCACGGATGTCCGCCAAAAAACGTTCCATTAAGTGAGAGCGGTATCGACCTGCCAAACGGAGCAGGGTGACAGGGATTTGATTTTGTAGAGTAGGGATGCGAAGAGCACGTATTCCAGTATCCGAAGGAGGATCTAAACTAATGCGAGGAATTAGAGCCATTCCGAGGCCCTGATGAACCATTCGCTTCACTTCCTCGACACTCGATAATTCTACAGTGGTCTCTACGGATTGATTACGCTCATGCAAAAGACGATCTATTACTTTCCGTTCAGGGGTTTCTGGGGTTAATGAGATGAGAGGGGTATCACTCAGTTGCTCAAGAGGAAAATAGGATGCTTTAGCTATCGGGTGTTCGATGGGTGCGATAAGAGTAAGGGTATCGGTATATAGCAGATATTGCTCCCATTTCTCCTTATTAATAAATGGAGGGACGGGTCCGTAGTGGATCGCGCAATCCAGGTCACGCTTACTCATTCCCTGCCATAATCTGTCCTCTTGTAATGTATGGACGGTGATCCGTACATCCGGGTGATCATTTTGGAAATAGCGAATGAGCCTTGGAAGAATCGCAGTCGCTACACAGGAGGAGGTGCCAAGAACGATGCTTCTCTTGGAGCTTCCCAGCGTATCGTTGACGGCTTGATGGCTGTCCTCTGCAAGCGCCACGATCTGTCTAGCAAAGGGAAGAAATGTGTTTCCCGCAGGTGTGAGAGCCACTTGTTGCCGGTAAAAAAGTGGAGCGCCTAACTCAGTTTCAAGGGTGCGAATCTGGGCACTGACAGCGGGCTGGGTTAAGGAGAGTTTCTCTGCTGTCTGACGGAAACTCCTTCCCTGGGCAATTTCAAGAAAAGTGCGAAGTTGAGCGAGACTAAGGTTCATGATGTCCCCCCAATCGATATTGATAAATTTATTTTATCATAATGAAACAATTGTATAGTTAGATTTTTCGCAAAAGATGGCGTAGGATGAAGCTAGCTGATAAAAGGAGTGGTCGATATGATGAAAGCGCTTGGATTAGAGGGAATAGTTGCTACTGAAACGGCCCTTTCTTTAGTGGATGGAGAGCGAGGGGAATTAGTTTATCGAGGGTGGAGAGCAAAGGAACTTGCTTCTCAATACACCTTTGAAGAAGTCGTTTATCTTTTATGGATGGGGCATCTCCCTAATCAGGAGGAAGCGGATCATTTTCGTCAGAAATGGTCTCAAAATCGGTTTCTCTCTTTTTCTCTTTGTCAGTTACTCGAAGGACTGCCGCGAGAGATGGGAATGATGGATACCCTCCGCACGGCGGTTTCCTCTCAAGCACAGGGGCAGGGGTTATGGCCCCCAAATAAAGAGGATGCCCTGGCCATCTTGGCTCAAGTTCCGAGCATCATCGCGTATCGTTACCATTTCCTTCAAAATAGTTCACTTCCTAAAGTACGTACGGATTTATCTCATACAGCCTACTTTCTATATCTCCTTTATGGCAAAGAACCTGAACCGGCTCTTGCTCGAGCATTGGATGCATACTTTATTCTTACTGTGGAACATGGTCTCAATGCATCAACCTTTGCAGCCCGAGTTGTCACGTCTACACGCTCGGACATCTACTCTAGTTTGACAGCGGCGATAGGTGCAATGAAAGGACCGCTCCATGGTGGAGCCCCTTCTGAAGTAGAAGGAATGCTCGACCAAATCGGGGATATCTCCCAAGCAACTGAGTGGATTCGTCATCGCATCATAGCCGGGGATAAATTAATGGGCTTCGGTCATCGCATTTATAAAACCAATGATCCACGGGCACAGGCATTACGGAATGTAGCAAAGGAATTAGCTGGAGAGGAAAAACGTTTTCGGCTCGCACTTGAAGTAGAATCGATTGCCCTTGATTTGCTTCAGGAGTTAAAACCTGGACGCAAGATTTATACGAATGTCGAATATTATGCCTCGGTTGTCCTTAGTGCTGTAGGACTTCCGACGGAATTATATACCCCCGCTTTTACAGCGAGCCGTATAGCCGGTTGGTGTGCGCATATTTTTGAACAAGCAGAAGTTGATCGTATTATCCGGCCACAATCCGAGTATATAGGTCCCTTACCCAAGTGATAGCAGGGGAATGAGCCTGTAGCCTTATGGGCTACAGGATTTTCTATTTAGGAATTATTAGAGTGCCTAAATTTATTACAGAAAGCTCCTTTCAAAAGAGAAAGGAGGAAAATAAAGCACGGACGGATAATTCTAGAATTGGAATTTGGTGTTTTAATATTCCGCAGAGAAGGAAGAGGGTTAGTAGACCAGATTTTAAGAGGAGGGGTTTGATGCTAAAGAAAACAAGGAAGAAAGAGCTAAACCCAGGGAGCCTTCTGCTGGGGGTAGCGGTTGGTTCGTTAGCTGCAGGGGCAGCGGTGCTATTTAATTCCGAGGCGCGAGCGAAGGTGAAAAATACTTCGAAGGATCTCTATTGGAAAGTGAATTCCCTGCGAGGAAATGGGAAGGGCTTGCAGGTGGCTCCCGATACGAAAGAGACTGAGTCAAAAACAAACGAGAAAGAATTGCAAGTGGAAGCTTCGGAAAATTCAAAAGGAGAAACCTCGGCAAAGAAGAAAGAGACTAAAAAGAAGGATGAGTCAGCATGACAACATCCCTCACCCCAGCGGATGAGACAATGATGGAACAATCAGTTCCTCTGTTATTGAAGGACATTATCGAGGATAGGTTGATCCGCAAAGGAAAAGTTCGCTGTAAACCTACGGATCATGCTCAGGTAGCGTTAAAGAAAATGAAACGAAAGGGAGTTGAGTATCTTCCTGTTTTAAAGGGAGAAAAGCTCGTGGGAATTGTACGGGATCGCGATCTCCTTGAAAGGATGGTTGCACATCCCGATGGTGCTAAGCAACCAGTAAATAAATGGATGAAAAAAAAGCCCCCTGTGGTAAGATTAGATGACTCTCCAAAAGAGGCCATTCACCTAATGGAGAAACATGGTACAGCTTGTATCGCTGTGTTGGATAAGGGGAGGGTTGCGGGAGTAGTAACCCTGGCTGATCTAGCAGCAGAAGAATCGCTTACCCAGGACGCAGGGCAAGCGTATCATCGAATCTCGCTTAAAAATGAGAAGAAGGAGCCACTATTCTCTTATGGAATGCTCGCTACTGGCGTTTTGATGGGAGTAGGTACATTGTTAGCTTTGAAAAAATCCCGAGGCTGATGGAGAAGTATGAAGGATCGCTCCTATATTTGAAATATGCATAATATTCAATATATAAGGGATGTTAAATCAACTCTATTGCCAGATACGATCTAGTGTACACAGTTGTTGATAACCTCTGGGAAAACCATGATGTATGTGCGTATCCTGGTTTGAGCGCGGAAGTTTCCGTCGGATGGAGCTGACCCTTATCTTCGTTTGAATCTTGTAGAGGAGTGATTGGATGAATTCCGGTAAATTTTTTCAACAGAAGAAAAATAAGAGGGCGAAGTGGTTTGCAAACAGCCGAAAAAAGGAGACGTCTTCTTGGATGAAAACAACAGGCATTGCAGTCGGTGGATTGGTTACCGCTGCTGCTGGAGCTGCGGCGTATTTGCAGACAGAGAACGGGAAAAAGGCTGTGAAGAAGGTTCGTAAAAAAGGATGGGGCTCCTTGATCCAGAATTAATAAATGGCTCAATCTTTACAAAGACATCTTGTCCTTGGAGGGCAGGATGTTTTTTGCAAAGAGGGGAAATGTGGAGAAAACTTGCTTAAAATGTTGCATGAAGGAGAGTGCTGAGAGTAATATGGAATTGGAGCATAAGCAATTAACTATAGGTATTAAGGGGCGATTTTGTAAAATATTGTAAAGTAATAGCTTTCATTGTCAATATTGTCCTTTATATAGGGAATTGCTTGAATAAGAATTTAATGAAAGCTCTAGGAGCCTTTTTTGGGAGGATGACTCATGTCTCATCCGGAACGGTCGGTTGCTATACTGATTGATTACGAGAATGTTTTTTATGGATTAAAAAAGTACCATGTAGATCCTGATCATCCCGAGCCACGTCATAATTTGTTTCTTCGTTTAAGAGAACATTATGGTCGTACTAACGTAAGAATGATGGAAGCTTATGCTGATTTTGATGTGCTAAATCAGGAGATATCCATGAATAGCCTGCAGAAAAAGCATGTCCATATTCATCAAGTGCATGGAAACGGACGCGGTGGCGATGAACGAAAAAATGCAGCAGATATCCAACTGTGTTTAGATGCGATGGATATTTTGCATCAGATTCCAGAGGTGGATACCTTTGTAATCGTTAGTGCTGATCAGGATATGGTCCCCTTACTTGACCGATTGTGGTCACGTGGGAAACGAGTGGAGCTTCTCTGTCTTCAAGATGAGAGTTGGTCAAAGACTGCTCGAATGGAAGATTTCTGCGATGAAGTTCACAATTTATTTGATTTCCTTCATATTCGCCAGTTCCAAAACCTTTCGCAGATGGATCGCCTTGTTCATGATGGATTGGTACAAATTTATGAATGGTATCAGGATCCAAATAATAGTGGAAAAAGTTATGGTGCAAGTTGGATTCGTAAGGATTTGATCAAACGATTTGGTATTCCTGAGGAAGACGCGGCATCACTCTTTAATAAGTTAGTACATGGACGGTATTTAGAGCCTTATGAGATTACTGTTGATGGGAATATTTATTATGGATACCAAGTGAATATGGATCATCCACAGGTGCGTAAAGTGTTACGGATTGCCGGATATCGAGTACTTGGTGAAAGAGCGACGGATTTGGTTGAATGACTGTGATATAATGAGGGTAATTCCAGTTAGAACGGATGTAATTACAAAAAGGGTTGTATCCCTTGGAATTGCGACAAAGGGAGGATTATCCATATGGCCGATTATGGATCTGAAGGGGCTATCCGTATTGCGGATGATGTCGTAGCTGTGATCGCTGGTCTGTCAGCAACGAAGACCAAGGGTGTATCTGGTATGTCCGGTGGAATCACTGAAGGTTGGGCAAAGCGGGTAAGTGGAAAAAATGTTATTAAGGGTGTCACCGTAGAAGTAGGTCAAGTAGAGACGGCGATCGATTTACGTGTCATTGTGGATTATGGTACTAAAATTCCCGAGATTTCCCGCGACCTGCAGATTAATGTTAAGGAAGCAGTAGAGACGATGACGGGTCTCTCTGTGGTAGAGGTGAATGTTAAAGTAGAAGGCATTTACTTCAAGGAAGAGAGTGTGGAAACGGAGCGCTCAATAAAATAATAAAGAAGCCTGGCATAAAGTGCCGGGCTTCTTTATTATATGGTCAAAAAAATATTAGGACAGGTCTTCTTTAATGGCGCCGATAGCAGTATCGATTTTTTCTTGGAAGGCTTCAGGAATTGCAGTATCGTCGTCTAGCCCGTGAGGGAAGATGTGGCGTACAAAGATGGGTTTGTCTAGTTCTACTCTTGCTTTTGGGCTTTCCAAAGCTCCTTGAGTTACGTGAACTTGAATCCTCAGATAATAGTCCGATTCCTCATTGGAAAATTTCATATCGAAGTTGGCTTTACCATAATCCCAGGACCAGCGTACAAATCCTGCTTTGAGCATTGCCTTCTCCACTTCTCCGAAGGTACCACGAATTCCTTTTATCCCTGTATCTGTTAAGATCATGGGTTCACTCCTCCTCTGGCTAGTCTTTCCACTGGATTCTTTATCATCATAGTATTTTCCATGGGTTAGCGCAATATGACGGAGAATGACGTAACCGTGTGCTGATCTCAGAATTTTGTTATGATAAACATAAGAGAGGAGAGGCGCTGATGAATAAGGACATAAGAAATCTGAGTGACAGAATCGAAGCGGTTTTTCCTAAAATGGTTCAGTTACGCAGGGAATTTCATCAGGCACCGGAGTTATCTTTTCATGAGGAGAAAACACCGGCTCGCGTTGCAGAGATTCTACAAGCTCTAGGACTAAAGGTACGGACAAAAGTAGGCGGTCGTGGGGTCGTAGCGGTGTTGGAAGGAGGAAAACCAGGGCGGACGGTTGCATTGCGTGCCGATATGGATGCCCTCCCAATTCAAGACGAGAAGGTGTGCGATTATCGCTCAAAAGTACCTGGAGTGATGCATGCTTGTGGACATGATGGTCATACAGCAGCTCTCCTTGGTGTAGCTGAAATCCTCGCTGGGATGCGTGAAGATATCGCTGGACGTTTTGTCCTGTTGTTCCAGCATGCAGAAGAGCTTGTACCAGGGGGAGCCCAAGAGATGATCGCAGATAATGCCCTTGATGGGGTTGATGCCATCTATGGAGTTCACCTATGGACACCCTTCCCTTATGGCGTAGTCGGTTTGCGAGCAGGCACTCTAATGGCGGCTGCAGATTCTTTCCGCATCGAAGTAATCGGTAAAGGTGGGCATGGTGGACTTCCTCATAAGACGACGGATGCGATTGTTATTGCTTCGCATTTGATCGTTAATCTTCAGTCCATTATTAGTCGTCAGGTGGATCCTCTGCAATCGGGTGTTATCTCCGTCGGTCATATAAATGGTGGGCAGGCCTTTAATGTGATTGCTGAGCGTTGCACAATAGAAGGGACGGTTCGCTCATTTGATCAAGAAGTTCGGCAATTTATAAAACAACAAATGGAGCGAGTTATCGAGCAAACTTGTCAGATGTATGGCGCCCAGTTTGAACTGAAGTACGGTTGGGGCTATCCTCCCGTAGTCAATGATTCTTCTGAGACGACAAGAATGGCAGCGATGGCACGAAGGATTGTAGGGGACGACAATGTATGGGAGATCCCTCCTTTGATGACAGGAGAGGACTTTTCGTACTATCTCCAAAAGGTTCCAGGTTGCTTTGCTATGGTGGGAGCAGGGAATGAGGAGAAAGGGTTTATTTATCCTCATCATCATCCTCATTTTGATTTTGATGAGCGCGTGATGAAGACGGCGGCGGAACTCTTGATTCGGAGCGGGCTTGGGTATCTTTCTGCAGATAGCCCTGAGGTTACTGTCGGGAATTTATATCGATAACTGCTAAAACCCCAAAAAGACCACCTTGAAGATAGGTGGTCTCAGAGTGTAGAGAAAGTACCTTTTCGTTAGAAAAAAGGTACTTTCTCTATTTTTAAGGTGGTCTTTTTCCTTACTCTGTAGTGGTGATGTCTCGTTTGTTGAAGACGATCCACGATATGGCCGTGAAGATTACGAAGTATACAGCTAACATAGTTATCGAGAAGGATAGGGTCATGCCTTTAAAGAATGGATTGCCATAGTTCAAATAGGGGGATAGGTCCATGTTGGCAAAGAGAAAATATTTGCCCCACTGGATATTGTTAACGCTGAGGACGTTAACAATTGTGTTCCCTGTGAAAGTTAAAAAAACGGAGAGACCGATAGCGAGTGAACTAGAGCGGAATACGGTAGAGATCATAAAAGCGAAGGTTACCATCATGAGTAGTCCTATACACTTTAATCCATAAAGCTTGAAGACGTGTGCAACCATGTTTTGTTCAACAACAGAGCCATTGCTATAGGAGAGTAAGGGTGATGTGGTGAAGCCCTTCGCCCCATAAAAGATCAGTCCGGATATCAGAGAGACCGTGAAAAGCAAGATTAACATGGAGAGGGCAAAGCCTAGGGTAGCGAGATATTTAGAGAGTAGGATCTTGGAACGAACAGCGGAACGAATGAGAAGTAGTTTGATGGTTCCCCACGTAAATTCCCCTGCAACACTTATTGACCCTACAATGATCGTAAATAAGGTGACAAGGGTAGTCAGGGAATCGGTATCAGCCATGAAATTCCATAATGTACCTGTCGGTTTTACATCATGATCGATTCGATACTGGTTTATCGCGATCGATTCCTTTAGACCCGAACGGTAATCTGCTGGTAAATCTTTTTCCTTGTGGAGAGTTTTCTTATCGGCACTAATTTGTGATTTTAGTTTTGCTTTCCAATCATTTGACATACTAGGCTCATTACTTTTACTGAACGCAGCATATCCCACCGTGGCCAAAATCAAAAGGCCGATCATAACTAGGGTGCCGATTCGCCGGTAAATTTTCATATTTTCGTTTTGAATAAGATGCAATAGGTTAAGCAGTGTTGTTCCCTCCTGTATCTTGGGCAAGCTTGCGTAGATATTGACGAATTTCTAGTACCCCAGCAAGGTCTAATCCATTAGTAGGCTTGTCTAGGATGAGCAGGGAAGGTGAGTGAAGTAGGGCCTGTGTAATCTCTAGACGTTGTCGCATCCAAGAGAATAGGTTTTCACCTTATCATGAATTCGTTTTTCGAGTCCAACGAGTTTTATCACCGCAAAGATAAACGAATAAATCAGATGAGCAATAAGGTGACAATCTGCTCATGAGCGAGTAGAGCTCGTATAAGTCTGGTTCATCCACTGACGAAGATTAACACCTTCTTCAAGATGTAGGTCTTCAAGAGAGATCGATTGAATGATTTTCCCCTCTCTGATGGCAATCACATGATCAAGAAGCGATTCTATCTCGTCGACTTCATGGGTGGTAATAACTAACGTCTGTTTCTCAAGATCTACAAAGGAGATCAGTCCCTTGATTATCGAATCACGGACCATAGGATCCAGACCAGAGAGAGGCTCATCCATCAGAATCAAAGGAGCTTTGCGTGCAAGGGAAAGTAGAATTTTGACCCTGGCACGATTCCCCTTGGATAAGTTTTTGACAGGGTCCTCAGGATCCAAATTCATAAAGTGGAGGATCTCTTCTGCAATTTGATGATCGAAGTCAGGGAACTGAGAAGCCTGCCAATCAATCGTTTCTTGGACGGTATAAAAGGGATAGTAGGTCTCCTGCTCAGAAAGGTAGGATACGTGACTGGCTATACGACGAGTGACTGGTTTTCCGTCAAAGGTGACCGAGCCTCGTGTCGGTCGTACAAGACCTGCCATTAACTTAAGGAGCGTCGATTTCCCACTGCCATTCTCACCGATTACCCCGGTAATCGTGCCTGGAGTTAAGGAGAGGGTGATATCGCTTAGGGCTGCTTTTTTGAGATAGTGTTTACTGACTTGTTCTAGGTGGATCACTGGTTACTCTCTCCTTTCTTGTTGTTTAGATAAGTGGTTAAGCCAGAGAGGATTTCTTCTGAAGCGAATCCCATCTCTTTCATTCCCTGTACAAAGGATGCGATCTGTGTTTCACGCATTTCATCGCGTAAGGTTTCGAGACGTTCCTCGTTTTCGGTAATAAATGTTCCTTGGCCGCGTCGACTTTCCACGATTCCCATCCTTTCCAATTCACTATAGGTTCGCTGAACAGTATTGGGATTGACACTCGATTGAACGGCCATATCGCGTACAGAGGGCAACTTTTCTCCTGGTGTTAGCTCATGGCGGAGAATCTGCCGGCGGATTTTTTCTGCAAGCTGCAGGTAAATAGGGCTAGTGGATTCATATTGCACAGCCACAAGTTTCACACCTCAACTTTCCGATCTAGGATCCAACAGGCGGCAACCAATTGGATAGCGATGATTAAGAGGTTTAAGAGAAGATTCCCAACAAAAGCCTCAAGGTTTTCATTGGTAAGTGAGTTTGTCTTTCTCAACTGCACAAAATCAATGAACATAAATGTTTTTGGTAAGAAGCCTATCAATCGGATGTAGAGAAATAATAACAGTGTCGTAATGACCCATGCCCATTTTTCTGTAAATCGTCGCAGCCAATGATAAATCGTCCATAGAAGGCAAATAAGTGAGACGATAGATAGAGTCATTAATAGGAAGAGCAGCCCGATTAAATAAATCAATAAAGTGCTGTTGGGAGGGGAGATATCCATGCTTCCATCTCCCATGCTGTACAGTCCTATTAGGATAGAAACACTAAGCGCAAAGACAAGGATAAAGGTGAGGATTGCAATGGTAACTTTTGAACAGAGAAGCTTCCAAGCAGATGCAGGGCTGTGCAGCCATTGATGAAGCTGTGTACTCTCTGTATGCAGACTCGCCCAGACAAATAGAGGGATGTAGACTATGCAGAGGAGTAGAGGGAGTTGTGAAAGCCCAATATGGTTATTTGTAGCGAAATAACTGAGAAAATTGATGAGGAGGATGGCTACTAACACACCATAAAAGCGGAAGCGAATGACTCGAAAATCTTTCTTCAACAATGAAATCATCGGTGTCATCCTTTCAAGGAATGATAATCCCTCAGGATCTTTTTGTATTTGTGTACTAATTAACTAGTTCAATATTGTACTAACGATATAATACACAGTCTATGATTTCTTGTCAACTATCTTCCACAAGAATCAAATGGATTATTATTGAAGGGTATAGTTATTATGTATTTTTTGGGAAATGATAATCATGATCTCAGCCATAGAAGCGGGGTGAAGCTTCATGATGTATTTTGAGGTATTTTATCAAACGGTGCTTGCCTTTGGCACCATTTTAGTGCTGACGATTTTCTTGGGTAAGCAACAAATTGCGGAAATGACGTTCTTTGAATATGTAAATGGCATTACTTTTGGTTCTATCGCTGCAGATATGGCGACAGATTTGGACGATCATACGACGGTTCATTTTTTTGGACTCGTATTATTTGTGATTTTAACTTTCTTACTTTCTTATATCTCTTTGAAAAGTAGGCGAGCAAGTCGATGGCTTCTGGGAGATCCTGTAATTGTCGTATCCAATGGGAAAATCCTCGAAAATAATATCAGAAAAAATCGGTTTACCATTAGCGAGATCATGCAACTGCTCAGGGAAAAAGATGTCTTTGATGTATCCAATGTTCAATTAGCGGTATTGGAGAGTTCTGGAGTGATATCTGTACTGTTAAAACCAGAATATCAGCCTGTAACCGAAAAAGATATGGGGATTAAGCCACCCAAAAAGCCCTTGCAAACACCGATGGAATTGGTTGTTGATGGACAAATCATATATGAAAATCTTAGGCATCTAGGGAAAGATGGTAAGTGGTTGATGAAGGAATTACATAAGAAAGCATCAGTAGGTTCCCTGCGCAATGTTTTTTATGCGGCTATGGAAACCAATGGCGAGTTATATGTAGATAAAAGAAGAGATTAATTGTGATATAGATTAGCCCTATAAAAATATTTTCACGAAGGAGTATAAAAAGGGTGCGAGATTAAAAGTATAGTTCTTGAAAAGGGAGGGAACAACCTATGAGCCAATTACGTGATATCATGACTAGCCAGGTGGCATTTGTTACACCACAGGATTCGGTACAACAAGCAGCTAATTTGATGAGTCAACATAATGTCGGTGTAATCCCCGTAGTAGAAAACAATATACTGAGAGGGGTGATTACCGATCGTGACGTGGTCCTTCGTACAGTTGCCAATAACAATGCAGCCGCAACTGTTGCTGATGTGATGACGGCTAATGTGATTACAGGTACTCCGGAGATGTCCGTGGATGATGCTTCCCGTCTCATGGCAGAAAATCAGATTCGTCGATTACCGATCATCGAAAATAATCAATTAGTAGGTATTGTCGCACTTGGAGATTTAGCTGCTCGGCAAAACTTTTCTGGCCATGCTGGTGTCGCCCTAAGCAACATTTCTAGCAATATCCCTGATCCTGAACCAGGGGAGCAATTAACCTGATTTGATGAAATTACCAAAAACGTACGGACTTGGAGCTTTTATGCTTCAAGTCCGTACGTTTTTTGAATGAGTGGATTCTATTCGGTATCACGGGTAAAAATTCCATTCAACAAAGCGTTAAGAACCGGCCATAGTAAGAGTAAAGGAGGAGGTCCGATGGGGAAGGGAAAAAAAATTCTACTTTTAGGAACGATTATGGCCTTAATGGGGATGTGTCGCCTCTTTAGGGAAGAGCAGACCATGGCGAAGCATCGTTGCAAACAAGCGATGGGATGGGCGGTTTTTGGTTTTGGCATAGCCTATATGTGCATAAGCGGATGGGCACTTTGTCGTAAACGGTGGCAAGATATCGCTTGTGAAGTGAAATGAATGGTAGTGAAACCGGAGGGATGATTGAGCCTTCGGTTTTTTTCGTAGAAGAAGCTGGGACAGGAAGAATCAGGCTCATTTTCCTTGTATAATCAGGGGGTTTTCATCGAAATCTAAAAGGACACACAGTATGACCTTGGAGAGTGATGACGGTGAGCAGGGAATTAGATACTGGGCAGCAAGGAAATCAGTCGGGGTCAAGTTCTGAACCACAGAAGCAGGAACAAAAAGAGTATCAAGAGTTTGCTGGAAAGTATCGCCCTAAGCCCAAGTTATTCACCAATTGTCTGAAGGCATTCATCATCGGAGGTCTCATCTGTGTATTAGGTCAATTACTACAGATGATGTACATCCAGTGGTTTGGTTTTAAGCCCGATCATGCGGGAGATCCGACAGTGGCTACTTTGATTTTTTTAGCTTGTCTTCTCACAGGATTGGGTGTTTACGACAATATTGGACAGTGGGCGGGGGCTGGATCTGCAGTCCCTGTAACAGGGTTTGCCAATTCGATCGCCTCTGCTGCATTGGAGCATTACACGGAAGGATATGTATTGGGCGTGGGTGGCAACATGTTTAAATTAGCAGGGTCCGTTATCGTGTGGGGAACGGTATCTGCCTTTGTTGTAGGAGTTATTCGTACGGTAATCACCATGCTGACCTAGGGGGTGAAGTGGTGGCAAATAAGCGAATTGGGCAACGGACCTTCTCCTTTAACGGAGAGGTACGTGTGATAGCGTCCGCTGCGGTAGGCGGGCCAAAAGAAGGGGAAGGGTTGTTACAAAAGGAACTGGATCACATCTACCCCGATAACTATGCGGGACAGGACTCCTGGGAAAAAGCCGAACAAAAAATGATGGAAGATGCTGTAGATCATGCCGTGAAAAAAGCATCTCTATCCAATGATCAAGTTGATCTTTTTCTTGCAGGAGATCTTCTTAACCAAAATATTAGTGCCTCTTTTACAGCACGGACTCATCAGATTCCGCTTATGGGGATGTTCGGTGCCTGTTCTGCTTCGATGCTTACTTTAACCACGGGAGCAGTGTTGGTGGAGGCGGGGTTTTGTAATACAGCCGTTGTGGCTGCAAGTAGCCATAACTGCACAGCCGAGAGGCAGTACAGGTATCCAACTGAATACGGTGGACAAAAGCCTGATACGGCTCAATGGACAGTCACAGGGTCTGGTGCAGCTATTCTTGGAAAAAAAGGATCAGGACCGAGGGTTCGTTTTGCTACGATTGGAAAAGTAGTCGATATGGGTTTGAAAAATCCCTTTGATATGGGGTCAGCAATGGCTCCTGCTGCTGTAGACACTATCGAAGCTCATTTTAAAGATACAGGCCGAGAGCCAAAGGATTACGATTTGATCGTTACAGGTGACTTAGCCAGTGTAGGCCATCCCATCGCTTCCCAACTTCTCGCTGAGCGAGGTTATGATATGGGTAAAAATTTTAGAGACTGTGGTTTGATGATTTATACCGAAGATCAACAATCATTCGCTGGAGGAAGTGGTTGCGCTAGTAGTGCCCTGGTCACTTATAGTCACTTGATCGATGAGATGAAACGGGGAAATCTTTCACGGTTGATGATTGTAGCAACTGGAGCATTGATGAACCCAGTTTCTTATCAACAAGGGGAGTCGATACCCTGTGTTGCCCACGCCGTTACACTAGAGATGGATTAATTAGGAGAGAAGGGTTCTTCATGAGTGAGAATACACAACCAATCACCTATCTTGCTGTAGGAGATTCCATCACAGAAGGAGTAGGAGCTGAAAAGACAGATCGTCATTTGGTAGCGCAGTTGTTTGGTCATTTACAGAAGACCGATCATTGTCGAGTTCAGAATATGGGCATCTCGGGGCTGACTTCAAAGGAGTTATATGAGTTACTCGGGACAGCTGCGTTAAGAAAAGTGATACCGCGGGTATCTCATATAACGATTACAACGGGTGGTTGTGATTTTATCGATTGGTATGAGGAGGGAGCGAGTTTAAACCATTTACTTCAAACTATCCGTGGAGTACGCTCCCATGCAGATAAGATACTCACTTTAATTCGAAACCTCAACCCTCAAGTTTCTGTGCAAATGATGGGTTTTTATGTACCTGTTCCAGCATATGAACTTGGCTTTGCAGTAGCTTCCAAGGCATTGCAAACCATGAACTTTACCTATGCGCAATTATGTCGCAAATTTAATGTGCAACTGGTGAATCCCTTTGATGTTTTCTTACACCGGCATGATTTCTTTGCTGATGAAGTACATCCAAATCAACTCGGGTACGATGCACTCGCTCATCTATTTGTAAAACCGTTATCAAAAGATGAGTATGTTGAAGCCGTACCTGTGGACATGAATCCAAAAGCAGAAGGTTCCTTGTGTTAGATGGTCAGTATTCACCTTTTTTGGGTTTGAGCCATACCCTGAATTAGGTTTAAGGGCAGATGATGGTCATGAAAGGAAATATTCATGGAGCGTTGACACACTGTAAATTCATGTGTTAAGTTAAATCCAACACTTTATCACTTATACGCTTAAACGCGTTGAAGAAGATCAGTAAGAGGTGGATGTTTCCCGATACCAGAGAGTCGGTGGCGCTGGAAGCCGATATCGGACCACTTTCTGAATTACAACTTTGGAGCAGAGGGTCTCTACGGTGTCCCTCCGGCCGTCCTCCGTTAACAGGATGATGTGTACCCATATGGGTATGCATACCTAAGTGGAACCTGACGGTTCAAAAAGGGTGGTACCGCGAGACTCCTCGTCCCTTATTGGGCGAGGTTTTTTCTATTTCATTAAAAAAGAAAGGAGGATGTTCAGGATGATCATCGTGCTAGAACAAAATGCTACAAAAGAACAAACGGATCATATTGTAACAACATTGGAAGCTAAGGGGGTACAGGTCCATTATTCCAAAGGAGTAGATAAAACAATTCTAGGCTTGATTGGAAATAAGCAGATCTTATCACAGATACCAGTCCAGCGATTTGCTGGGGTAGAGAAAGTGATGCAAGTGAGTGAGCCTTTTAAATTGGCAAGTAGAAGCTTTCATCCAGAGCCTAGCCGGATTGAAGTAAGGGGCGTAGAAATCGGCGGTGGGCGCCCGATCATGATGGCAGGTCCTTGTTCGGTAGAAAGCCGGGAGCAAATTCTGGAGAGTGCTCATGCGGTGAAGGCAGCTGGAGGGAATATCCTGCGTGGTGGAGCCTTCAAGCCTCGTTCATCACCATACTCCTTCCAGGGTCTTGGGGAAGAGGGCCTGAAACTTTTGGCTGAAGCGCGGGATGAGACGGGGTTACCGATCATTTCTGAGGTTATGGATCCTGAGAACCTGGAATTAGTGGCTGAATACGTGGATATCTTGCAATTAGGTGCACGTAACATGCAAAACTTCCATCTGTTAAAGAAGATAGGACGAATCAATAAGCCAGTCATGTTGAAGCGAGGGTTATCTGCAACGATTGAAGAGTGGTTGATGTCTGCCGAATACATTTTATCAGAAGGAAACCCTCATGTTATTTTGTGTGAACGAGGGATAAGAACCTTTGAAACCCACACTCGAAATACATTGGACTTATCGGCGGTGCCAGTGATTAAACATTTATCTCACTTGCCAATTATTGTTGACCCGAGTCATGGTACAGGAATTTGCCGTTACGTTGCACCCATGTCCCGTGCGGCTATTGCAGCTGGTGCAGATGGTTTGATGGTAGAAGTTCATCCAAAACCAGAAGAAGCACTATCGGATGGACCCCAGTCCCTGACCCTTGAAAACTTCAGTGTATTGATGGATGAGTTAGCATCGATACAAGGAATCGAATTTACTAACTAATAATGGGATCAAAACAAGATTGATTGGGTCCTAATGGTGGGCATCTGCATAGGCTAGAAGAGAGCCTATAAAATGGGGTGACTACCGTGACTACTAATTGGTCTTCTGATTTTGAAAAACAGTCAACCTCCGCTGCAGCGGCGGAGGAAGGAGACGCACAGGTTTCCTCAACAGTAGGGCATTCTTATCCAGGAATGCAACCGTGGACCCAACAACCAGGAATGCCTAATATGCAAACAGGGACTTGGGCCCAGCCAGGAATGCCATGGATGCAATCGGGTGCGCCTGGGATGACACCTGGAATACCGTGGATGCAATCGGGGATGCCTGGAATGTCGCCAGGAATGCCATGGATGCAACCAGGGATGATGCCTGGAATGTTCCCAGGTCCACATGGGTTCATGGATGAGATGCCGCCAGGAATGCCCGGTATGATGCCTCCCTTACCACCAGAAGGAGGTAAACAAGAAGGCGGATTTAAGTCTCCCTTAGCACGGCTGTTCCGTGGTCGAGGACGCGGAGGCAGAGGATATCTTGCCCAGCATATGTCCCAAGTGGTAGGTCAGGATGTTCAAATAGAAACTTTTATCGGCGGTATCGAAGGAGAGGTTGTCTCCATTCATCCCGATCATGTGATTCTAGAAAAGGGAGACCGGAAGTTTCATGTTCGCTGGGACGCGATTGTCTATGTGTCTCCTATGGAAAATAAGTAAAACAAGTGGCAGTGAAGCCGCTTGTTTTTTTGTTTTTATAAAATAGTTTTATTTAAATGTTGAAACATTATATATCTTATGTTATCTTGTCTTATTATACATTTCTGTTTTAAATGAAGATTAATGAATCTATTGAAATGAGGGGTGATATCTTTTACTTGATCTATCTTTTTTTGTTTTTGCAAAGGAGCGAATGATATGGTTGATTTTTTTCTTGCGATTTCTCCCATCGTGGCTGTCCTCATTATATTATTTGTCTTGAGACAATCCATTGTACGTGCAGGTATCGCGGGTTGTTTATTGGCGTTGGTCATAGCCATCTCTTATTTTAAGTTAAAATCCGATGAGGTGTTATTCCCATTTATTAAAGGAACACTTACGACCTCATCGGTTGCTTACTTTTTGCTTTTTGGTATATTTTTATTTCATCTGATGAATGAACGCGGGGTTATTCGCTCTTTTGCGGCTATCGTTGCAAAATCCACCCATGATCCGGTGCGCCAAGTGCTCATTTTAGCGGTGGCGTTTTCTCCACTAGTGGAATCAGCGAGTGGTTTTGGATTGGCTGCCATCGTGATTTGTCCCATTCTCATCGCCCTTGGCTTTCGTCCTGTTCAGGCGATTATCATTTCTTTGATTAGTTTAAGTGCCGTCCCCTGGGGCTCTCTTGCTGCTGGGACGGTGATTGGTTCCGACTTAGCTCATTTGGATCCCCAAAATTTAGGAACAGGAACGGCACTTCTTTCGCTTCCGATATTTGCCTACTTCGCCATCATCATGACGATTATTGCTGATGGGTGGAAGGGGTTAAAACGACGGTGGTTCGAAGTTCTCCTTACATCGGGTACCCTTGGATTATCGGTGTGGGCATTTAATGCCTTTGTGGGAGTGGAGTTGGCAGGTGTCTTTGGTGCCTTGAGTACACTGGGGGTTGAACTAGCAGTGATCCGCTTCGTTACCCGTCGAGAGGTGGATCAACAAGCAGAATCGGAGATCGGGGCTGCGCTGGCACAGGAAGAGAACTTTGGAAAATTAAAATCACTTAGTCCATACCTATTTTTGATTGGGATGCTTCTTTTTTCACGGTTAGTACCAGGGGTAGCTGAAGTACTTAAAACCCACGCCGTTTTATCATTACCAACGTATCAATTTACGTTCCCTTTTCTTTATTCCCCTGGTTTTTTCCTCATCTTGGTCTGTATCTTTACGATCTGGATCTTTGGTATTAAACAAGAAACAATCACAAAGAGCATGAAACAAACCTGGATCCATTGGTATCCGGTTATCGTTTCCACCCTTTTGTTTGTGATTATGTCTGAAATGATGTCGCTCTCGGGTATGACTCAAGTACTATCACAAACGGCTGCGGAAACCTTTGGTTCTGCATTCCTCTATATCACACCATTAATCGGAGGATTGGGTGGCTTTTTGGCAGGGAGCAATACAGGATCCAATTCGATGTTTATCAAAATGCAAGTACAAACGGCCCATCAGTTGGGCTTATCCGAACAGTTAGCGGCTTACTCACAAAACGCCAGTTCCTCTCATTTGATCATGGCGAACCCCTCAAAAGTAGTCCTTGGTGCGAGCATTGGGGGGGTGCGAGAGCAGGAGAGTGCCCTATTAAAACGAATGCTTCTAGTGGGATTTGGAACAGTTACGATAATTGGTATTGAATTAGTAGTGATACGGATAGTGGGGTGGATGTAGAAAACCTTACTTGATATAAGAACGGGATAGTTGTGTAGCCATTTACCGAACGGGTAGATGGCTTTTTTGTAGGAGGATGATCCTAGTGTAGGAGAGGAATCGAATGGATAAAGTTCAAATATCTGCTCAACTCAGAAGAAGAATAAAGGCTTTTACATTGATTACAACAATGTAAAAGCCTTTAAATTGATTATTATCGAGAAAATAGAATAGGAAGTCTAAGATATTCAGATAAATGCTCAGTAGATGAGTGTGTTTAAGAGCTGTTTAACGTTTCCATTGATAATGAGAGTAACGAGATTGTGGAGCTGCTTCCATCCATTGTTTTAGCTCAAGCAACATATCGCGATAGTGTGGGGGGTGGTATGGGAAATCAGCCCGGGTATTGACGAGGCTTTTGTCTGAGTGAAGGGTATCGCTAGGGTTGATGGGAGCACGCTTCCCTGGAAATACATCTTGGATGATTCGCAGTAGGTCATGTTTGGAAATTTTATTTTTGACACATAGATGAACAAGGCCAGTCAGTGGTTGCTGGATGGCCCAAAGAATAGATTTGGCTAATTCCAGTGTTGTGACACCGTTCCACCATACCTGACGATAGCCTTGTACAGGATTTTGTTGTGCCAAGTACCAATGCAAGAGACCGATCCCAGTTCGTAGTTCGGGACCGATGATGGAAGTACGGATAACGAGGTGCCTGGAATCGATGTCTTCCCCACGTTTTTTAGTTTCTGGATAGGCTCCAGTTGCATCGCGAATGTCGGCTTCGATATAGTTTCCTTTTGTGCCTGAGAAGACACAATCTGTGCTGATATGAATAAGTCGATAGCCGAGAGTAATCCCATAGGTAGAGAGTAGTTGTGGGAGGTCCCCATTGATTTTATCAGCTTGTTCAGGGTGGTTTTCGGCATCTTGATTGAGTAAGCCGACGGCATTAATAACAAGGTCTGGTTTGAGGGTGATTAGCAATCCACTAAGTCGATTGGTATCTAACACATCCAAATAAAGACGTCGGTGGCTTGATTTTTCGGAACGAGTGGTAGCCCATATTTCATGATGGGTGTGTTGGATTAAATAATCCTGGATCATGTGCCCAGCCATTCCGTTTGCTCCGATCACCAGGATTTTTTTCATTTAAACCAACCCGCCCTTCTTCAACAGTTTGTTAATTTCCTCATCATCCATTAGGTATTTGTCAGAGGAGTAGGTGTCAAAATTGCAAGCGGGGAGATGGCTATATTGCTGACGGACAGCAGGAGAAGAATGGGGGGAGAGAATAACATAGTATTTTTCATCATACTGATAGGTGGATTGGCTTTCATAAGCGGAAACAAGGACTTCATGAATTTTTTCTCCTGGACGAATGCCAATTTCGCGGATTGTAGGATTGTGTACTCCAAAATGCTTACCCATTACACGAATGAGATCGAGAATGCGACAAGATTTCATTCGCATAACGAAGATTTCTCCTCCTTTGGCTGCCTGGGCTGCTTGGATCAAGAGGTCAATTGCCTCATTGACAGTGAGGAAAAAACGAGTCATCTCAGCAGAAGTGAGGGGAATCTCCTGTTTTCGTTGCAGTAAGTCCTTAAATAAGGGGACTACACTCCCATTTGTGCCAAAAACGTTGCCTCCACGAATACATGCGAAGCGAGTGTGAGGGCTCCAATCGTTGGCGCGAATGATCAATTTTTCACCGATTGCCTTGGTCATACCATAGAAATTGACAGGATCACAAGCTTTATCTGTTGAGACATCGATCACTTTCTTTACTTTGTGGCGAATGGCTGCCCGGATAACATTTTCAGTTCCCACTACATTCGTTTTTAATGCTTCATCCGGTTGATCTTCACAGATTGGGACATGCTTTAATGCCGCTAAATGAAATAGGATGTCGACACCTTTACATGCTTCAAATACAGCATCCTCGTCCCTTACGTCTCCTATGATAAATTTTACTCGGTTTTCGTTAGCGGATAAGAAGGAACGGTGCATTTTCACTTGGGAAAATTCATTCCGGGAAAATACACGAATCTCCTTGGCCGGTGTGTGGAGAAGACGTTTGACAAGGTTTTCCCCCCAGGAACCCGTTCCTCCTGTGATTAAGATAACTTGATTTTTATACATCGATAATCCTCCCAAACTAAAGGTTATTCGATGAGGGTTCCCAGGCTGTAGGCGCTATAAAGTTACTAATGATTCAGACTAGGGTCTAGCGCATACAGCTTACTTCTGGATTTTCATCGTTGTGTTAAAGCTTCTATACTATATTCTCAGAGCTGGAAAAAGTTTAGGTAGGTACCTGATAGAGGATAAAGAAAGGCAGTTGTCTTCTATTGAATGTGGATAGAACAAAGTGACACTAGCTGTTCATGAATCGGCGTCTTCAGTTTGTTTTTTTTCTAGAACGGAGGGGTGAAGGGAGGTCTTTGATCAAAGGCTTTCCGCTATAGTAGCTATCACATAGATGTCTTACATTTCGTATCATCCAGGGAGAGGTCATCCGTTCCGGGAAGCGGTCAACGATTAAGCAGAGACGATAAAGAGTAAGCAGTAGAGGAGAGGCTTTCCCTTGACAGATTAGATCTTGCACTGAGGAATGAGAGTGGCGTAAATCCGGTTGGATCATATAACTCATCGTTTTTTGTAGAGCAGACTCATTGGGAGGCCAGGGAAGGTCAAGAGTAGTAGCGATATGGCGTAGAGAAGGTTGCCAATTGGCTAGAAATTGATCATAGTGGATAAGCACACGGCGGGTTCCTTGGGAGTATTGTAATGAGCTAAGTGTGTGTAATGCCCACATATGAATTGATTTCTCTTGAGCAAGTCCATCTCTTCTTTTTAGGGAAGATGCAACATCTATAGGATTGCGCACCACAAGGACACAGCGTAAATCAATCGCGAGTTCGTTTAGAATCGATTTCCAAAGAGGAAGAAGGAGGCAGGTTCGTGGATCTTTCCACATCCAAAGGTTTTTTGTAGCAAAATCACGAATAATGATTTTTTTTAAGCTCTCTTTATAGGGTTGTATCTCCTTGCTAATCCACCAACGTATAGGAAGTGGCTTAGTCGCATCCCAGGAGCTATTTAGCTTTTTCATGATCTGCTTATGAATTTGCACAATCTCTAGGTGTTCCCAAAATCCAGTAGGGTTTGTCTCGTGGGGAGCCATGAGTAAGTTAGGTGTACCCACATTGGGGCCTAATAAGTTAACTGCACGAGTGATAAGGGATGTACCACTTCGGTGCATCCCAAGTATACAGATCGCTCGGGCGTTTTGTAGTAGTGCCAAGGATAAGTCCGACCTCCTTCCGATATCTTTTTTTACAATATGAATGGACAAAGGTCAGTGCTTATGCAGGAGTTGATTTTTTTAATGCTTTTTGATTTCGGGCGAACAGGAAATTCACATTGGAAATAACATAGGGTGATTACTGACTTTATGGAGAAAGTGGGAAGTGGTTGGAATGCGGCTGTTATTCATTTACTCCGGTATACAGACGTTGTCCCACTTAGGGGAAAATGTAGTGGGTGCCTTCAAGATGCTGGAGAAAGAAATGGGCAATTTCCACATCCAAACGCACTTTCCTACTACGGACCCCTTAGCCAATCTTGCAGAGAAAATCAAAAGCTTTCGTCCCCAGATTGCCCTTGTCTTTTGCAAAGATGCGCATCCGATGACTCGCTATATTAGAAATTGGGCACCGGGTATCCCGATCGGGCTCTGGGTGGTGAATGACCCCTATCATTTAACGGATTATGAATGGATGGTCCCCAGTTATGACTTTATGCTCACCCAGGATTCAGGCTGTGTCCCCTATTACCGCAACGTTAAAAAGAGGCCCGCATTTCATGTTCCACTTGCGGTTAATCCCGTTCTTTATCGTCCGATGAATGTCTCACCTACGTATCAGTCTGATATTTGTTTTGTCGGTAGTGCGTGGCCAGGGAGATTGCCGTTCTTTGATCGATTGCGAGTTCTCTTGATGAAAAAGAAATTCTTAATCATTGGTGAAGGATGGGAGAAACTGAAATATTATCATCAGTTGAAAAGAGGAAT
This sequence comes from Marininema mesophilum, assembly GCF_900106775.1. Classification (GTDB taxonomy): domain Bacteria; phylum Bacillota; class Bacilli; order Thermoactinomycetales; family DSM-45169; genus Marininema; species Marininema mesophilum. Next base: position 167,169 of record NZ_FNNQ01000005.1, on the reverse strand, counting down.
TCGCACGAACAAGATCCCACCAGATGAAGTATCCCGCTATTACAATGGAGCAAAAATTGTTCTTAACATCCATCGTACGTCAGACGATCTAGGTCGGAATCCGAGAAAGGTGCCTGCCTTAACTCCAAATAACCGCACCTTTGATATCGCTGCATGTGGCGCTTTCCAGCTTGCTTCTAAACGCTATGACCTCGGTCGCTATTATCAATTGGGTAAAGAGATGGTAGATTATTCAGATATAACGGATCTGAAACGAAAAATGATTTACTACCTTAATCACGAACAACAACGGAAAAAGATCGCGGAAGGAGCCTATCAACGTACTCTACAGGAGCATTCTTATCATGTTCGAATGCGGCGATTAGTGGGGATTTTACATGGTTACTTACGGAGACGGAATTAATCAAGATCCTGATTGACAAGCAGGTGGTATGGATTGCGCTTACTATATGTCGCCTCAGGGATCCCATCCCTTGCTGATTTAGATCCTAATCTTATCCGGGGATTTCGGATGCTAGCAAAGGAACGACCCGATTTTAGCCTGGCAGTCTTTCGCCCTGAAAAACAGCGGATCTATGGTTTGTTGCAAATGATAAGATCTTTTCGTCCGGATGGTCTCCTCTCTTTACGAGGTCAATTACCCGCTTCCGTAGTGCTTCGCATCCGAAAAATGGGTGTACCTGTGGGTCTTTATATGGTAGATGATCCGTATTCCTTTACGAACCATGTGAAGGTGGTAAAACCATATAGTTTCATGATTACTCAGGATTCAGGCTGTGTTCCTCATTATCAACGGCTAGGGATTCCTACTCTCCATCTACCGCTGGCGGTCGATCCGACCAAATATCGACCATTAGTCGTAGGGAAACGATATCAATCAGATATCTGTTTTGTCGGAAGTGCAACAGATGCGCGGATTGCGATGATTGATGAGATGGCAGGACTCCTGCAAGAACGCCGCTTCCTGCTCATTGGTCGTTGGTGGGATCGACTACGCAATTATGAAAAATGGAAACATGCGATTATCAATCAACCGATCCCAGCAGGGGAAGTGGCGCGTTATTATAACGGAGCAAAGATTGTATGGAATTTTCATCGCGACTCAGATGATGTGAATCGCAACCCACGTAAAATTCCAGCCTGCACACCCAACAACAAAACCTTTGAAATTGCAGCCTGTCGCTCCTTTCAACTAGTCTCTCATCGGAGAGACCTTGTGCGTTACTATCGCATAAATCAGGAAATGGTTTCTTTTCAAGGACGGTCGGAATTGGAGAAAAAAACACGCTACTTTCTACAACAGGATCAGCTCCGTGAAGGAATTGCGGCCCGTGCTCGCATGAGGACGACGAAGGATCATACCTATCGTGTTCGTCTCACAGAGTTTATTCGGGAATGGAAGGAAAATCAGTCAAGCTTGCGATGTTGACGGGGAAAATGAATCCTTCAATGGGGGGTCCTATGCGTTTACTTTTTATTTCACAGGGCATTGGTTCCTTGGCCAACCTCAACCCCAATATGATTACTGCACTACGTGGGTTGGAAAGGGAAGATAGAAGCTTTCAGCTACTTTCCCTTCCGACCTTTGACCTGAAGCGATTAGATAAGGTGATTCGTAGTCAACGTCCCGATATCGCGTTAGTGATGCGAGGGTTTGCAGTCCCCAAATTGTTGATCCATTATCTACGGATGAAGGGAATTCCAGTTGGAGTTTGGCTTGCGGATGATCCCTATCATCTGATGGATAGTCATAAAATCGCTCGCCCTTATCATTTCATCATAACGCAAGAAGCAAGTTGTGTTCCTATATACAGAGCTCGGGGAAAGGCGTGCTATTTTCTTCCGTTAGGAGTAAATCCTTCGATTTATCGGCCGATGGAGGTAAATAAGAAGTATGAGAGCGATGTTTGTTTTATTGGCAATGCATTTCCTGGTCGCCTTGAGATAATCGATGCACTTTCCCCGCATCTGAAACATGAGCGACTCGTACTGATCGGCAAGTGGTGGGATCGGTTGAAAAACTATAAGTTACTTCAACGTCATATTCTCGAGGAAGAAATTCCACCTTCTGAGGTTGTTCGTTATTACAATGGAGCAAAAATTGTTCTGAATATCCATCGTTCTTGTAACGATATTCAAAAAAATCCTAGGAATACGCCTGCCTATTCACCCAATAATCGAACCTTTGATATTGCAGCCTGTCGCTCCTTTCAATTGATTACGCATCGGAGAGATCTAGAAAAGTTTTATAAAAATGGGGTAGATATCGTCTCTTATCATAAACCCTTAGATTTACTCAAAAAGATGGATTATTATCTGAGACATCCTGACGAACGAACAGCCATTGCGCAAAATGCTTATCAACGAACGATGCGAGAACATACCTACGATGTCCGGGTGAGGCGCTTGTTGGTCATCCTACAGAACTATCTGATCAATCACGGAAGATCACGACGTAAAAAATTGATCGAGAAGAAACGAAAGTGAAGGAGAGTAGCCACCATGCGTTTGCTTTATATCGCTTCAGGGGGGCACTCCTATTCGGACCTCGACCCTAACTTCATACGTGCATTTGGGCAATTACAGAATGAACTTCATTGGTTCGGGTTTCGAGTGTATCAACCAGATCGTGAAAGTCGATCCCATTTAGAGCATTTGATTCGCACTTTTCGACCAGAGGTTATCCTTTCCTTGCGTGGGGCATTATCTCCGCAAGAGGTTATCCATTTAAAAAGACAAGGAATCTATATGGGGTTATGGATTGTGGATGATCCCTATCTCCTCAATTTGCATAAACGGCAGGTGGTTCCCTATGAATTTATGGTTACCCAAGAGGCAAGTTGTGTTCCCTTCTATCGGAAGCTAAACAAAGTGTGTTTCTACCTTCCATTGGGTGTGAATGAAGATACCTATCGACCGATGGAGGTGGCTCCTCGCTATCATTCAGATATTTGTTTTGTGGGAAGTGCACTTCCGGCGCGGGTGCAAACTATCGATGCGTTAGCAGAATTTTTTCGCGATAAGAAATTTATCTTTGTAGGTCGATGGTGGGAACGCCTTCAAAGTTATGAGCGTTTAAAGCATAGCATTATCAATGAGACGATCCCACCGTCAGAGACAGCTAAGTATTACAATGGAGCAAAAATCACCCTAAACATTCATCGCACAAAAAATGATGTGCGTGGGAACCCCAAAGGATTACCTGTCTATACACCAAATAACCGCACCTTTGATATTGCAGCATGCCGTTCCTTTCAATTGACTACCCATCGGCGGGATTTGAATCGTTTTCTAAAGGTAGGTCATGAGATTGTTTCCTACAAGGGGATCGCGGAATTAAAAAGAAAGATAATCTATTTTCTTAATCACCCTGGTCAACGGGAACAGTTGGCTATCCGAGCCTATCGGAAAACGCTCCAACATCATACGTATAGGGTGAGAATTCGCGAATTTCTTCATAGATTAAGGCTCCATATGAGTAAAGTTCATACAGCCTCCTTTGGGGAGGTTTGGATACCCGATACGAAAAGAGAGTCTATGGAAAGGGGACGAAGTAATTGAGCTCCTCTCGAAAAAATAGGAGGATCTGCATCATGCAGATCCTCCTATTTTTAAAATGACCATATTTAGGCGTGAAATTTTCCGAGCTGGTGGGGAGGGGCATGAAAATCTGATCCCCCTGTTATAAGAAGATCCAATTGCTTCGCAAGTGCACGATAACGACCCGCATCATCCAAGGTGTGAGATCGGTGCCATATTTCTATGCCGTCGAAGGGATAGGTTTGCAGTAAGGTCTGAACGATCGCGTCATTTCTGATCAGAGCAGGGTGCGCCAATACAGCTTGACCGCCCGCTTGATGAATGAGCTGGATCGCTTCTTCTGGATGGAGGGTTCGTTTAGGGACGGCTGCTGGGCGATCATCTGCTAAGTAGAGGTCAAATGCAGCGCGAAGATCCGGGACATAGCCATGTTGGACAAGGGCACGACCAATGTGAGGTCGACCAATACTTCCACCCTCAGCAAAGGTGAGAACCTGATCCATAGTAAGGTTGACACCCAGTTCGTTGAGCCGATCAAGAATGGCTTGCGCCCGATTTTCACGACTTTTTCGGAAGTGAACTAAGGTTACTTCTAGTTCATCACATTGATAGAGATTGTACCCGAGGATATCAACAGCATGTCCTTCATAACGTGAGCTTAGTTCGATACCAGGAATAATCCTTATCCCGTGCTTCTGACCAGCATCAGATGCTTCGGCAAGACCGAGTAAGGTATCGTGATCGGTAATGGCAATGGTAGTTAGACCGGATTGCTTTGCCAGTGTGACTACCTCTGATGGGGTTAAGGTGCCATCAGAGGCGGTGGTATGGATATGAAGATCGAAGGTACCGGGTATTAGATCATTTAAGATAGACATCGCGACTTTCCCTCCTGGTGTTCATTGATACTAGCTTATCGAAAAGGGAGAGTGTGCGCTAGTGGTGGTTGATCAAGGGCGAAATATCGTTAGATGATTCTCCTGGATGAAAGTTTGTATCATTTCATCGTTAATGTCCTGAGAGATCATTCCACGACGTTGCCTTGCTTCACGTAAGGCCTGTTGTAGTGATTGTCGAAAACGATCTTTGCCTTCGGGGGTTTCTAATTCTGTGGAGACACTGTTAGGAGAGCGATGGCGATAAGCCATGAGGATAGGAGGGATAAAGCGAATATCGCAAATTTCGGACATGCGCAGCCAGTAATCATAATCTTCCACAGGCTCTAGACGATAGTTCCCAACTTTTTGTGCCACAGATTTGCGATAGAGGAAGGATGCCCCGATGAAACAATGGTGAAGCAGGTGTCTTTTAGGTAGCCTTTGCCGTTGACGAAGCTGTTGATAGAAAGCACGAGTGTACATCGGTTTTCCCTGGGCATCGATATAACGAAAGGCACTATAAACAAGGCCGATTTTGGGAGGGGACATAATCATTCTCCGTCGCAAGGTAGCCAGAAAGGGAGGGAAATAGTCGTTATCACTAGAGACCCAAGTGAGGTAGCGGATGGAAGGTATTTTGTAAAGGCGAGCAAATCCATCATTGAGTGCACTTGCCAGCCCTTGGTTTCGTGGTTTATGCAAAATAGTGACACGATGGTCTCTAGCTGCAAAGCGACGTGCGATTTGCTGAGTTGGTAGATTGGCTCCATCTAGTACGATAACTAGCTTAAATTGGCGATAGGTTTGCTTGAGCATGGAGTTGAGAGCGATACGTAGATACGCAGGAACCTGATTGTAGACAGGCATAACAACACCGATGTCGATCACAGTTTCAGCCCTTTCTTCGCGAAAGCAGATTATTAAAAATAGAAAACAATCGTTGACGATATAACTGTATCCCAAAGGATCTTTGGATTGCTAGACGATTTCGCAATCCAACTTGGGCTCGTAGGTTGGGGCGTTGTAGGAGAATAGTTGCTTTAGTAGCAAGGGCGGATACATTTCCTTTAGGAGCTAAGAAGCGGCCATTGTTCGTTGCACGGAAGATTTCTTCAAGGCCTCCGGAACGATAAGCGACCACAGGTATTCCAAAAGTCATCCCTTCTAGCGTCGTGAGCCCAAAGCCCTCGTTGATAAGACTAGGTACGATAAGGAGATCTAGAGCAGGATAGATGAGTCGTAAGTCAGATGAGGTAGGAAGAAGATGGAGGCGGGAAAGGAGATGGGGTTTAACAAGTTGACTACAACGTTTTCGAAATCCAGCTGTACCATCAGGAATATCTGATCGAACCAATAAGTGAATCGGTAGCTGATTCATTGGGAGAAGAGAGGCTAAGCGCATAAAATGGTTATAGCCCTTGTTTTGTGTGGCGCGTATAGAAACAAAACCAACTGCAAGGTCCTTCTCTGTAAGTCCTAAACTAGAACGGACGTGTCTTCGGAAGCGAGGCCATGTAGCCGGTGTTTTCTGGGCAACATCATTCGACACAGGGGAGAGGAGATAGGAGGGAAGTCGGCGAGTCATATGTTGCTGGAAAGCAAGGGTGGATTTTGAGATACCTAGGATCGCTGTCGCATGGGTGGACATGAAGGAGAGAAACTTAGAGAGGGATTGTGATACAGGGATTACTTCTTGTATCCACCAGAGTACAGGTATTCCTGTCCGATGAGCAGCGGCAACAGGTACGGTGTTGACAGCGGTGCTGACCACAATTAATTGTGGGTTAATGCTACGGATTAACTGCACCAGATTAGGAATCGGTTGCCGTTGATGGAAGTGTTCCAGGGCTCCCTCTGGAAAGCCACGTTTGGATAAAGCTAAGCTAAAGGTACGAAAAGGGTGGAATTTCACTTTACAACCTAATGATTGTACCGTGATTGTTAAAGTGGAAGCTCCAGGTGCAATTAAATAGCAATCATATCGGGTAGATAGTTCTTGGATCATGGTGAGAAGAGTTTTTTCTGCGCCGGATAATGGACCTTGTTTAGCCATGTGAGTGAAAAAGAGAATCTTTTGGCGGGTGGAAGGTGCACGGAGTGAGAGTTCCTTTTGATAGAGGTCTTTTTTAGGAAGAACTATTTTCCGTAGAAGTGTGGCCTTCATATACGGTTGGCGTTTTAACTTCATTCTCGAATAGGGTTTATTGTTGAGGGGTGGCCGTATCCAAGGAAGGGGTAAGTTGTTATACATGGGAACACCCACCTAAAATCATATTAACAACCACATCAGACACATAATCTTGCATGTATTCTTCAGGGGGGGACCATTTTCGGTGGCCCTGTGTCATCATTGTGACACTAGAATGAATGCGTTCAGGGGATAGTCCCGATACGACAGCTCCACCACAAGTGACTGTCTCAGGACGTTCGGTACTATCACGGATAATGATAGCTGGTACACCGAGAATACAACTTTCTTCCTGGACCGTTCCACTATCGGTGATTACACACCGGGCGTGTTTTTGCAGCTGAATAAAATCAAAAAATCCAAAGGGTGGCAAAAGTTTAACACCTGGATGGGAAGGATGAATCCCAAACCGATCGATCTTATCCTGGGTTCGTGGATGAACACTGACGATGACAGGGATGTCCTCATTCTGAGCAATCTGTTGAAGAGCATCCATTAGATCTGTGAGACGATCCTTTTGATCGACATTTTCCGCGCGATGGGCGGTAACGAGGATATAGGATCCTGATGTTAATCCTAGGGTACGCAAGATGGGATTTTTCTCGATTTCCTTCTCGTGATGTTGGATGACTTCGAAAATGGGGTTTCCCGTAACCCATACCCGTTGCGGATGATATCCTTCTCTGAGTAGATGATCGCGGCTTTGGGAGGTATAGGGCAAATTAAATGTGGAAACCGAGTCGATGAGACGACGGTTGATCTCTTCTGGAACACGGGTATCGAAGCATCGATTACCTGCTTCCATATGGTAGACAGGGATTCCCATCCGTGCTGCAGGGATTGCACATAATGCGCTATTGGTATCCCCTAAGACAAGGAGGCAATCTGGTTTTTCTCTCATTAAAATCTTATCGGCCTCCTGAAACATCATCCCTACCTGGGCTCCAAATGTTTGTCCACCTGAGGCAAAGTGGATATCTGGTGAGCGAACTTGTAGTTGTTTGAAAAAAACGTCACTGAGGGTTGGTACATAATTTTGCCCGGTATGGACGAGTACGTGGTGGGTAGCTAGTTGGTCTAGCTTAGGAATAATGCGACTCAGGCGGATAATTTCAGGACGAGTACCAAGGAAAGTAACCACTTTCAAAGGGGATCCCCCTTTCTTTTTCAAGTGAATGAATTTCATACGTAAGCCATTAGTAATCGAAAAGTCACTTGTTATAGTGTATGGAGGTGATCACAGACGGGTTCAGGATGTTGTGATAATAAGAGAAAGATGGTTATTTGTTGGTTTTAGAAAAAATAGAGCATATGAGGAGAGCGACTATTATGATTTTATCTATGATGTAGTAATTGGATGGAGAGGAACAATGCAGATGAAAGTGATCATCCCCGCAATTGCCTTACCATTGGGAGGAGGGACAAAGTCCCTGGTAAATATCGCTGATGCGTTGGTGGCTAGAGGGCATCAAGTAGAGGTGTTGGTGGTTAAGAGGATGCCAGTTCACTATCCTTTGCATCGATGCAAGGTAACCGTGATCCCCCAATTGCGGAAGGAATTTATCCCCAAGGGTGACTTGATTCTCACTAATTTTTATACAACGTTTAAACCTTGTTTTATGGCATGGCCTCGTCGATGTGTTCGATTATGTCAGGGGTTTGAACCAGATTGGGTAAAGGATCGCAATTTTGCACTGTGGACGTATCGACAAGGAGTACCCACGATTAGTATTTCAAGGTGGTTGGATAAGAAGCTTCTTCGGGCGACGGGTAGACGAGGTGTTGTGGTTCCTCTTGGTGTCGAGCGCGCCGTATTCCATCCAGGTGCGGGCGGTAAAAAAAGTGGACCCATCAAACGGATTTTGTATATTGCTCGAGAGCCGAGAGGATACCATATGAAAGGTTTTGGGGATTTTTACCGGGCCGCTCAGTTACTTCATAGAATGTATAAAGGGGAATTTATCATTGATCTTGTTTGTCCAGAGCGATCGCTTCAAATTAGGGGTGTTCACTGTCATGTGATCGGTCCCCAAGGACCTGCCCAGATGGCTAATTTATATCGAGGAGCCGATTTATACGTGTCCAGCTCAAGAAGTGAGGGATTTGGGCTCCCTGTCTTAGAAGCGATGGCTTGTGGTACACCTGTGGTAACAACTAATTCAGGTGGTGTGATGCAGTTTTGTCGTCCTGGTGTAAACGCCATTGTTACTCAACCTGGCAATGTCCGTACACTCGCTACAGGGATGTTGACTGTACTGACACGCCCGCAAAAAGCGCATCAGTTGGCGAGGGAAGGATTGAAAACCGCCTCAACTTTGAGGAATGCTCATTTTCGCCAACGGATCGTTACCGTTTTAGAACGTTTAGCCACTCAATTAAAAAGGTGATAGAAAACATCTTATCTTGAGCGTTACCCAAAACGGAAAAAGGACTGCGGATACTAACGCTCAAACGCCCGAAGCAAGTACTCTTGGAGTGTGCCCGAAGGATTATGCCGTGGGGCGCTTTTGCTGTGAAAGTGTCAATAACTGAAGACATAGAGGAAGATTCCCTTTTAGCAAGGGAATCTTCCTCTACTTTTATGTTCTTTTAACGATGAGGGGTTATTCGTATATCAGAGAGTTTCCATAGAGCAAGCGATTTGTCAGCAAATTTACCATGGAATTCTGTACACCCTTCATTGATGACGACTAGGGGAGTTGGGAAGCGAAAAGGAGGAAGCAGAAGATTAATAGGGCGCCAGTTATGACCGGTTGTACTATCCGTATGATGTTTGCGGCGGGGAAAGGTAGTCGTTAAGAGATAGGAAGATCCACTTTGCTTAAAGTTAGCCAGGGCAAGCTGGATATGTGCAAAGGAGAAATGAACAAAACAGTCACGGCAAAAAATGAGATCTACACAAGGAAGTCGGCTACGAGTGATATCAAGGAGACGGAAGGTACGATTGGGTGCTGCAAAACGCTTGCGGTTATGTTGGATAAGGTCTGGAACGATATCACCACCGATATAATGCGGGACCCGAGGGGCAACCTCTTTCATCCAATGAAAATCACCACAGGGTGCATCGAGGATAGAACGGATCTTGTATTGATGGAGCAACCGAGGAAGTGCCCGCACAAGAACTCGGGTCTGCTTGTGGTTGGAACCAGTTCCAGAGGAAGATTCTGGATCTGCCCATCGGTTTTTACGGTAGATATCGGTAAAGATTTGCTTCATAAGGAGAAGACCCCCTTTCAAATCTTGATGGGTGACTTTTAGCCATCCTATGGGAAAGAGGAGCAATGGTGTGGGGGAATGCCTCTATTAGAGAGTTTCTATGAAACTATTTTCCACGCCTGCCATTGATAATCAGTCCAAGCGAGAATAGAAGAAATTCATACCATATAGTAACGCTAGTGAAAGGAGGTGAAGTTACACATGGGCACATTTTTGGACATGCGAACCTCTCAAAACGCTAGCAACCCTTTTACTGCAACCCTAAGCACCTTCGCAACGAACCCGAGCTTGATCGGGGTCATTGGACTGCAAACAAGAAGTGTAGCGAACCCAATTGTAAAACTAGAGGGGACCATTGGGATACAAGCGAGCACGCTCACGTTCGCTACCCTTACCGTTCTCTTCGCACGGGGTACAACGAACCCGACGGGTGGAACGATCGTTTATACAGCGGTGGTAGGAATTCCTACTTTGAGTTTGCTAACTAGCCCACAACTCGTCACAGTGTGTGGTGCTGATTTGTTGGCACCGGCAGCAACTGAGACCGTATACACCATGCTCGCTTATGCTAGCACCGATGCAACCCGTACTGGACCTGAATCCTTCCAGGGAATCGCTGCACGAACAACCTAACCGTAAAAACACACGACTTTTTTAGTTGTGTGTTTTTTTACTATGAAATAGCTGATTTGTCCAAGCAAAAGATTGAGAGAAACATATATTGTATGGATACGATGCATTCATCATAGCTTCACAAACCTTAGACAAGGTCTCTCATCCATCTAATATCGCTAGTGAAAGGAGGTGAAGTCATACATGGGCACATTTTTGGACATGAGAACCTCTCAAAACGCTAGTAACCCTTTCACTGCAACCCTAAGCACCTTCGCAACGAACCCGAGCTTGATCGGTGTCATTGGACTGCAAACAAGAAGTGTAGCGAACCCGATTGTAAAACTAGAGGGAACCATTGGAATACAAGCCGACGCTGTCACGTTTGCTACCCTTACCGTTCTTTTTGCACGGGGTACAACGAACCCCACGGGTGGAACGATCGTCTATACAGCGGTGGTAGGAATTCCAACATTAACTGGTGTTATTGAAACTAGCCCACAAATCGTCACAGTGTGTGGTGCTGATTTGTTGGCACCGGCAGCAGCTGAGACCGTATACACCATGCTCGCTTATGCTAGCACCGATGCAACCCGTATTGGACCGGAGTCCTTCCAGGGAATCGCTGCACGAACAACCTAACCGTAAAAACACACGACTTTTTTAGTTGTGTGTTTTTTTGCTATGAAAATAGTTGATTAGGCCGATGTGATTTTGTCCAAGCAAAAAATGATAGAACACATATATTATAGATATGACCTATTTCGAAATAAAAGATTCCCCATGTAGGTTTCAAAGAGGTTTTTATGATTTCAATCCGTTTGGGCATAGTGAAAGGAGGTGAAGTCACATGGGCACATTTTTGGACATGAGAACCTCCCAAAACTCTAGCTCAAATGGTTTTCCAAATACACCATTAAGCACCTTTGCGACGTCCCCGAGTTTGATCGGGGTCATCGGACTGCAAACAAGAAATGTAGCGAACCCGATTGTAAAACTAGAGGGAACTATTGGAATAGAAGCCTCTTCTCTCACTTTTGCTACCCTAACGATTCTCTTCGCACGGGGGACAACGAACCCGACGGGAGGAGCGATCATCTATACGGCGGTGGTAGGAGTTCCTACTATTGCTGTTCTTAAGGCAAGCACACAAGTCATCTCAGTGTGTGCTGCTGACTTGGCGGCACCGGCAGCAGCAGAGACCGTTTATACTATGCTCGCTTATGCTAACACCGATGCAACCCGTGTTGGACCGGAGTCCTTCCAGGGAATCGCTGCACGAACCTAACCGTAAAAACACACGACTTTTTTAGTTGTGTGTTTTTTTGCTATGAAAATAGTTGATTAGGTCTATATGATTTTGTCCAAGCAAAAAATGATAGAACACATATATTATATGGATAAAATGCATTCATCATAACTTCACGAATCTTAGACAAAGTCTCTCATCCATCGAATATCGCTAGTGAAAGGAGGTGAAGTTTCACATGGGCATATTTTTGGACATGCGAACCTCTCAAAACGCTAGCAACCCTTTCAAAGTACCCCTAAGCACGCTCGCGACGAATCCGAGCTTGATCGGTGTCATTGGACTGCAAACAAGAAATGTAGCGAACCCGATTGTAAAACTAGAAGGAACATTGGGAGTAGAAAGGGGTTTTCTCACTTTTGCTACCGTTACCGTTCTCTTTGCACGGGGTACAACGAACCCGACGGGTGGATCAATTGTCTATACAGCGGTGGTAGGAATTCCTACTCTCCCTTTCGATCCGGAGGGTACTAATATAACAGGCACAGATATCATCACAATTTGTGCTGCTGATTTGTTGGCACCGGCAGCAGCTGAGACCGTATACACCATGCTCGCTTATGCTAGCACCGATGCAACCCGTACTGGACCGGAGTCCTTCCAGGGCATCGCTGCACGAGGCTAACTGTAAAAGCACACGACGATTGAAGTTGTGTGTTTTTTTACTATGAAAATAGTTGATAAGCCGATGTGATTTGTCCAAGCAAAGAATGAGAGAACACATATCGTATGGGTACATGCAATCATCATAACTTACGAACCTTAGATAAAGCCTCTCATCCATATAATCGCCAGTGAAAGGTGGTGAACACATGGGCACATTTTTGGATATGCGAACCTCTCAAAACGCTAGTAACCCCTTTACAGCAACCCTAAGCACCTTCGCTACGAATCCGAGCTTGATCGGTGTCATTGGACTGCAAACAAGAAATGTAGCGAACCCAATTGTAAAACTAGAGGGAACATTAGGGGTAGCAACTAGTTTCGATACTTTTGCTACCGTTACCGTTCTCTTCGCACGGGGTACAACGAACCCGACGGGTGGAACGATCATCTATACAGCGGTGGTAGGAGTTCCTACTAATCCTCCCGCTGCTGTTGGTGGTATAACGAGTCCACAAATCATCACAGTGTGTGCTGCTGATTTGCTGGCACCGGCAGCAGCAGAGACCGTTTACACCATGCTTGCTTATGCTAGCACCGATGCAACCCGTACTGGACCGGAGTCCTTCCAGGGAATCGCTGCAAATACTGCTACGACTCCGTAACGAACCTAACTGTAAAACACACGACTATTTTGGTTGTGTGTTTTTTTACTATGAAAATAGTTGATAAGCCGATGTGATTTGTCCAAGCAAAAAATGAGAAAGACACATATCGTATGGATGATTCGAAATAAAAAAAGATACTCCACGTATGGTTTCAAGGAGGTTTACAATGATTTCAATCAGTTTATGCATGATTGTAAAGAATGAAGAGAAAACCTTGGACAAATGCTTATCATCCATCCATGATTTGGTAGATGAGATTAATATTGTGGATACAGGGTCTACGGATAAAACAAAGGAAGTGGTTGGTCGCTACACCGAGCGAATGTTTGATTTTAAGTGGGTGGATGACTTTGCAAAGGCGCGCAATTTTTCTTTTAGTAAAGCGACAAAGGATTATATTTTATGGTTAGATGCGGATGATTTCTTGAAGGAAGAAGATCGGGAAAAGTTTCGTGAATTAAAGAGAGATCTCGATCCTACGGTCGACCAGGTTTCGATGCTATACAACCTTCATTACGATGATAAAGGAAATGTATTTAGCCGCATCCGCCGGGAACGTCTTGTGAAGCGATCGCGTAACTACCAGTGGCATGATCCGGTTCATGAATACTTGGAGATCCATGGAAAGATCATGGATAGCAACGTTGTTATTCATCATGGGAAAATTCATCACAATAAAGCCCGCAATCTATCGATATATGAAAAACGGTTAGAACGAGGGGAAACCTTCTCTCCACGAGATATATATAATTATGGGAATGAACTCATTGAAAACGGGAGATTAGAAGAAGGGCTTGAACAATACGAAAAGTACTTTGCTGCTAATAGCCCCTATATCGAGGACAATATCTCTGCTTGTGGGTATGCAGCCCATTGTTGTCATTTGTTGGGGAAAAGGGAAGAGGAGCTAAAGTATTTACTAAAATCCTTTGAATACCATGCCCCTCGCGCTGAGTTTTGTTGTCGACTGGGTTTGTGGTATCAAAGCAGTAACAACCCTGATGCTGCATTGAGTTGGTACAATCATGCTACTCAGATCGCTCCGCTACATGATTGGGGAATGACCAATGTAGCAGCACGTACGTGGATACCTCATCTACAAATGGCTGTGATTTATGGAGCGCTTGGTGAAATCGAGAAAGCTTATGAACAGAATAAAATTGTTCTATCCTATAACCCAGATGATCCACAGGCATTGAACAATAAAAAGAAACTGGAGTCTTATCTAGCAAAGGGGATTACTGTAGCTACCCAAGCGGGGGGGGAGAAGACTTGACACTGTCTAGTATCACAAGCATTGTGATTCCCGTCCGCAATCAGATGACTTATACAAAACAATGTATCGAAAGCATTCGTGAGTATACAGCAAAGGGCAGTTATGAATTGATCGTTATCGATAATGCTTCCGATGATGGGATAAAAGCATGGCTTGCTGCGCAAGAGGATATTCACTTAATCAGTAATACAGAAAACCTCGGTTTTCCTAAAGCTTGCAATCAGGGTATCCAAGTAGCTAAGGGAATACGGATTCTTCTATTAAATAATGATACCGTCGTCACACCTCGGTGGTTAGAAAATCTAATCGACTGTCTGGAAAGTGACAGGGATATTGGCGCGGTTGGTCCAGTGACCAATCATGCATCTTATGGAACGGCGATACCCGTTCCTTATAAGCACCTAGAGGAGATGCAGTCCTTCGCTATCAACCATAATAAAAGCGATCCTTCTCTATGGGAGGAACGAGCTAAGCTCATTGGATTCTGTCTTCTCATCCGAAGGGATGTTCTGGAGAAGGTAGGTGGATTGGATGAGCGCTTCTCCCCTGGTAATTACGAAGACGATGATTGGTGTTTTCGGGCGCGTGTGGAAGGATATCGCTTATTCCTTTGTCGGGATACCTTTATTCATCATCATGGGAGTGCTTCCTTTGCTCAAGAAGGAAATCGCTTTACCCAACTTTTGGAACGTAACCGTATCGTCTTTCATGATAAATGGGGACTTGATCCGACAAAGGCATTTCATGTACAGCATGAACAAATGGAGTGGATGGATTTAGGGTGGCAAAGGGAACAACGCGTGCTAGAAATCGGATGTGGCGCAGGTGCGACGTTGCTAGCGTTACGAAATCAATACCCTATGATTCGTTTGTATGGAGTGGAATCCAATAAAACCGCTGTGGTAGCTTCCGCTGGAGCAGGAGAGGTTGTGGAACAGGAATTAGATGCTCCCCTACCCTGGCCAGAGGATTTTTTTGATAGCATTCTACTTGGTGATTGTTTAGCCAACGTCAAAGACCCAGCAGTGTTTTTGCAACGTTTAAAAACTCATCTAAAAAAAGATGGGACATTGTATGCTCTATTGCCTAACTTTTGTCACTACGGGACACTTTATCATCTGTTAGAAGGTCGTTTGTTAGATGGTGAGATTCATCGATTCACCTGGTTATCGATCCAGTCCCTCCTTCAAAAGGCTGGCTTGCAACGGATTAAGGTGAAGGGCTTAATCCTCCCGGACTCTTCAGAGGAAACAAAGCAGTGGATTGATTCCTTAACTGCCCTTTCTTCACCAGGGATGAGGGAACAATATTTGATTTATCAGTTTTCCGTAAAAGCTTTACGTGGAGAGTCGGCTTTTCTTCGTAATCTAAAATTCCTCATTCGTCGCGTGGAACAAGAGATTGACGAGGAGGAGAGTGTACAAGAGGTTTTAGAGAAATTGGTCAATCATACTGTCACGATCGAGGAAGTTATTGAGATCATTCATAATGACGTGGTCAACCAAATGGAGACGATTCATAAAATTGCCCAGGTGTGTTATGAAAAAGAACAGGAGCCGCATGCCTTGGCTTTGATGGAAACAGCTGAAGGGTTAATGCCTGACCATCGCGATACCTTGCTCAACTTGGCATTACTTTGGCAAGGTCGAAGAGAGCCACAGAAAGCGCTCTCGTATCTGAAGAGGATTAAAGAAAAGGATGAGAATACGCTGAAATTGGTGGCATACATCCGAAAGGCGGTCGCTGATGGATCCACATAAGATTTGTTTTATCTGGTGTGTCAATGACGAAGCCTGGTTTAGTGAATCGGAACGATATGTCGATTCTCTGCGCGTTCCCAAGGGATTTACGGTGGAAAAAAGGTGTATCCAGGGAGCAAAGATGATGACAGCGGGGTACAATGAGGGAATGAAGAAATCAGATGCTAAATATAAGATCTATTTACATCAGGATGTCCTCATCCTTCATCGCGATTTCTTGATTGATGTCCTCTCTCTTTTTCAAAAGGAACCCAAAGTTGGGATGATCGGTATGGTAGGTGTTACTCATATTCCGGAAAATGGGATTTGGTGGGACGGGGAAGAGAAGGTTGGACAGGTGTATGATAGCCATATTGGACGCATGGAACTCCTTTCCTTTGCCAGGCGGGAGGGGGACATTACTAAAGTAGAAGCAGTGGATGGATTATTGATTGCCACCCAATACGATCTACCCTGGCGGGAGGATCTCTTTGATGGTTGGCATTTTTATGACCTTTCTCAATCGATGGAGTTTATCCGTGCAGGTTATGATGTCGCTGTCCCCCAGCAAAAAACACCCTGGACGATGCATGATTGTGGTGTAGTCAATGTGCAAAATGGGTTTAATGAGGCGCGGCAATGTTTTGTCGCTCACTATCTACAGGAGTCTTCCTAACCACACTTAAAGCGGTTATACAGATCAAGGAATTAGAGCGAACATACCGCTTCATTTTAAGAGCAAAGCAAAACCGCCTTTCCGTGATGAAAAGGCGGTTTTGCTTTCTTTATCGGTTATTTTGAAAGTGCCTGCGCACTTCTTTATTGCTTTCTTCTCTAGCCTCTTCTTCTTGTTCTGTTGAGTCGGGTGTCGACTCTTGACTTACCAAAAGTCGGCTAACGCTTCGTTGCTCAATCTCTTGTACTTTAAAGATAAATTGCTCATAATGAACGACGTTTCCTACTTCAGGAACTTCATTCAACTGGGAGAAGATCCAACCCCCGATGGTATCATTATCTTGGTCTTCAATAGTTGACCCAAAATAATCGTTTACTTCCTCGATCAAAAGGCGAGCATCGATAGAGGTCTCATTGCCTTGCTTTTGGAAGAAGGGGCGTTCATCATCAAATTCATCCTGGATCTCCCCAAATATTTCTTCGATGATATCTTCCGTGGTGACAAGACCTGCCGTACCGCCATATTCATCGACGACGATGGCGACTTCCGAACGGTTTTGTTGTAAAATACGCAACACATCCTTTAGTTCCATCGTTTCGGGCACCATGACGGAAGAGCGAGTTAACTCCTTGAGAACAGGAGTTTCTCCATTGAGTAGCTTTTCATAGATATGGCGAATATGCACGATTCCAACAATGTCATCTTTATCTTCACGACAAAGGGGAAAACGGGTATGGCGTGCTTCCCGAATTGTTTTCAGATTTTCTTCAAGAGAATCGTTAAAGTATAAGCAAACCATATCCACACGAGGCACCATAACTTCACGAGCAACCCGATCCGCAAATTCAAAAATATTGTCAAACAAGGAAAGCTCGGTTTCGTCAATGTGTCCACTTTTTTGACTTTGGGTCATTAACATGCGGATTTCTTCTTCGGTATGTCCCTGTAAGTGTTCAGGATTTAGCTCAACTCCTGCCCACTTTAATACTTTATTAGCAGCACCGTTTAATACATAAATGAATGGGTAGAAAAACCGGTGAAACCAATCTAAAGGTGCCGCTATCCATAGAGTAGTTTTCTCAGCTTGTCGAATCGCCAAGGATTTAGGAGCCATTTCACCAAGTACAATATGGAGAAATGTAATAACTAAAAATGCAATGATTAGGGAAAGAGTGGAGACAAGTAAATCAGGTACTTTGGGTGAGATTAATTGAAGGGCAGGTTCTACGATCATATGGGCGATGGCTGGCTCCCCCACCCAACCTAAACCAAGAGAGGCTAGGGTAATTCCGAGTTGGGTAGCAGAGAGATAGACGTCCATTTTATTGATCAGTTTTTCAGCCGCTTTGGCACGACGATGTCCTTCTTCGCGCAACTGCGCGATCCGAGTCGCACGCACCTTGACGATGGCAAACTCCGAGGCTACGAAAAAACCATTAAGAAAAACGAGGAAGAGCACAAGGAATAGATTCCAAGCGATCTCGATAATACTTCCCAAGCGAACAACGACCTCCCGAAGTCAGTTTGCTTCGTACACCTTAGCCTGCACGAAACTAGGCGAAAATTATTACAGATACTTACAAGCTTATCAGAAAGCCTATGAACTGTATAGTTAAGTGCTGAGGAGAATAACCTACGCTTTTTTACTATTCCCTCATCGTTCAATACAAAAAACCTCTCCAGGAAAAAGAAGAGGCTATTGTATGTACTCAATAAATGTTGTGGCCAGCCCTAAGTAGATAGAGAGTGCGATGACGTCGTTAATCGTCGTGATGAGAGGACCAGAGGCGATTGTTGGATCCACCTTTAGTAGATGTAACAGGATCGGGATCAATGTACCGCCGAGGGTTCCGAGTATCAAGGTAATCTGGAGGGAACCAGCAACAATCAATCCTAAAACCCAATCCCCTTCCCAAAAAGTGACCAAACCGAAAATAAAGAGGCTACATACCATCCCAATGATAACTCCGACAAAGCCTTCTTGGCGGAGGATCTGAAAGTATCGATCCCGGGTCAATTGACCAGTAGAGAGTCCACGGATGACCAAAGCTAGGGATTGTGTACCTGTATTACCTGTCATACCAGAGATCATGGGCATAAAGGTAGCCAATATGGCGACTTTTTTTATGGTTCCTTGAAAAAAGCCGAGGAGGGAGGCGGTTAACATGCCGATACAGAGGAGGAGGATCAACCATGGGATACGACGTCGCGCAGAAGAAAAAGGATGGGTAAGCACATCCATTTCCGTCTGCCCGACGGCGGATAGTTTCGCGATATCTTCCTGTGCTTCTTCGATTAAGACGTCAACGACATCATCGATGGTGATAATCCCGAGTAGCCGTCCTTCTTCGTCTACTACGGGAATAGCAAGGAAGTCGTACCGTTCCATGATTTTAGCGACTTCTTCTTGGTCCATATCAGCAGGTACAGAGATAATCCGTTCGTACATGATGTCGGGAATCGGTGTTTCTGGTTGGGCGATGAGTAGTTCACGGAGCGAGACAACACCAATCACCCGATCATCGGCATCGATGACATAAATATAATAAACCGTTTCCGCTGTAGGAGCTTCTCTGCGTAAGTAAAGAATTGTTTCTTCGACGGTGTAGTAGTCATAGACACTAACATACTCCAGCGTCATCTTCCCGCCAGCAGTATCATCTGGATAATGAAGCAGTGCTCGAACTTTATCTGCCTCATCCCGTTCCATTCCACGAAGAAGGGTTTGTACGTTGGTTTCATCCATCTCGCCCATCAGGTCAGCTACTTCATCAGAAGACATCCGATTGAGTACCTTGGATGTTTTGTCAGCACCAACGTTGCCTAATACCTCTTGTTGCTCATCCGCTTCTAATTCCTCTAGCAAATCAGCGATCTCTTCTGGATCCAACAATTGGATAAAATGATGGCGATAAATACCTCGAAGCTGGAAAAAAATTTGTCCAAGATCATAGGGCTGTAGTTCCTCGATCAGAGGGCGAAGATATCGCCGATCCCGTTTTTGGACTGCTAATTTGATAGCGTCTAGATCGATTTTATGTTGTTGTTCTTCTGTATCCGTCATCGCGTGTCCTCCTTTCTGTAGGGAATCGAAATCTCCATCATCATAACAGATCAAAGGTGCTTTGGAAACGAAAAAGCACGGGGAGAGTCCTTTTGAGGACATGGCTAAAAACATTGGATACATCAAGATGTTAAAGGATAGATAATGTATGAATCTAACACCCATATACTAAGAAGAGGATAGCGAATGGGGGGAATGATCTATGGTTTATTATGATCCAAGTTTCCCAGGAGGTAGTTGGTTCTTCTCGGGGCCACCAGGGATGGGCTCACCTTATCCTGGTCAGCCAGAAAGTGATTGGTCTTATCCGAGTCAACCTGGGGTGATGGGCTCACCCTACCTAGGGCAACCAGGAGGTGGTTGGTCTGATACATCAGGAAGCGAGTGGCCTTTCCCTGGCCCAGGAAAGCCAGGGTTACCCTATCTTCCAGAAGCGTACTCCTTTTTACCAGGGCAATCTACCCCTGGTTGGAGTCCATGGACGGGGCAACATCC
Organism: Marininema mesophilum; assembly: GCF_900106775.1. Lineage (GTDB taxonomy): Bacteria > Bacillota > Bacilli > Thermoactinomycetales > DSM-45169 > Marininema > Marininema mesophilum. Next base: position 146,905 of record NZ_FNNQ01000005.1, on the reverse strand, counting down.
AATACGGCATCCGGGACAAGTGCCGATTACTGGAGCTAGTTTTCCACATTACTGGCCAATGAATCCAAAGCCAGGCTCACCTTTCCCCAGATATGGCCCCAACTCACAACCTACTGATTCAGCACCACACTACCCTGAGCAACAATCCACTGCTCAAAAATTGTACCCACTCTGGGAGTCACCAGAGTCACCGGAATCTCCTTGGTTTTTTGTACCAGAAACATCCGAGTCCCATAAATAATCCAGGGTTGTTTCCGAAAAAAATCCGGCATGAGATAAAGGGGGGTGGGGAGACTAAACATGCCTAAAGGCACTGGAAGGGGTGAGATAGATGCGGATCGATGACGGAGCAACACGACGTGAGCCTGAGATTACGACGCCCCGTGAACCCCTGACCACTGCTCCGGAACAACCGGAACGGGGGACAGATCCCGATGAGCGTCGACGAAGAGAGAAGGACGATGAACGACGACACTTGGCATAGAGATCTACGGATCTTAAGTGAAGAATAATCCCCCATAGCTAAAGCTACGGGGGACTTTATATTACCCGATCTAGGTGAGCGGATTAACGGTTTGGTTGGTCCTTAGTGGACTGTTTTTTTATGTGGTATTCAATTTCTTTGTCCTTTTCTACACGAGGGATGGAGATTACCTGGGTAGGGTGAGTGATCATCTGAGCCACCATTCCATCGGGATTTGGGGAGATCTCCTGGGCATAGACATGAATTTTACCGTCTTTCTCAATCACATTTTCTATATTGATGCGATAGCCGCTTGTACGGCGCTCCCCAAGTCCAATAATCAAATAAGTATGATCACGGTGATTGACCATCACATGGCCACCCTTTTTAGAGGAACGCATATCGGATAACTTATCCTTCACGTTTTCTGGAAGGGTTTTCCCCGATTCTACTTGCTTAGAAAGGATTTTCCCTTGTGTATCTGCATCTTTGGGGGGCATTGATTCTTTGCCATCTTGAGAGTCCTTGCTCTTAACTTCTTCAATGTGCGTTTTGTACTTTAGATCGTCATCCGTTTTAATCGAAATGACAGTCAACGGAGAAGTGACGGCTTGGGTGTTTATTGAATCTTTTTTCGGTGGAACTTCCTCAGCGTTTACATGGACCTCTTTACCTTGTTGGGTAACTTCCTTCACTTTGATTGACCATCCACCGGTGTTCTTCTCACCTGAGGCTAGGAAGAGATAGATTCGTCCATTATCCTCAACCTTCGCTTGGATACCTTCTTCGGCTTTAGTGGAGCGCACTTCTGCCCACTGCTCTTTTACTTTACTAGGTAATTTATCTAGGGATTCCTGTTGAAAAGGAAGGGTGCGTTCATCTTTTGCTGATGGTGAGTCACCCGCTTTATTATCTGGGGATAGGAAAGAACCCCCACAACCCATTGTACCAAATAATAATGTGCATCCTAACATCATTGAAATCACCTTCCGTTTTCGCATCCTTATTGCCTCCTGTCTGAGTCTTTATCTTTCAGACGGGGGATCCTACCTAAAAGTTGCAAAAAGTTTTCGAAAGTTATTATTTGCCTACGACAGGGTTCTCTTCGTTATGTTTTCCCGCATTTTTAGGAAAACTAACCGAAAAGGAGTTGGGGACGAATGAAATTTGATACAAAACGACCTCTGATCGTGCAGAGTGATTGGACGGTCCTTCTTGAGGTTCATCATCCAGACTACCATAAGGTAAGAGAAGGATTGGCTGCGTTTGCAGAGTTGGTCAAAAGCCCAGAGCATATTCATACTTATCAAATCACGCCTCTCTCGCTTTGGAATGCGGCGGCGATGGGTTTGAAAGTAGAAGAAGTGATTCACTTCCTGCGGGAAAATGGGAAGTTTCCTTTATCCGTTGCTTTTTGCAAGAGAATAGAGGATAGCTTTTCTCGTTTTGGCCGGATTGTCTTGCTGCAAGATGAAGATCGCTTACTGTTGAAGTGTAATCAACAGGAATTCTTTACAGAACTAATACACACTGAGAAATTGAAAAACATGATTCAGATAGAAAATGGTCAGTTTTATATTGCGGCGGAAACACGTGGATGGATAAAAGAAGAATTGATTCGTTTAGGGTGGCCTGTTTGGGATCAAGTGGGATTTAATGACGGGGAGCCGCTTGCTCTTCATTTTCGGAAAAGAACCCGTTCAGGATATGATTTCCAATTGAGGGACTATCAGCAGAGAGCGATTGAAGCTTATTGTACAACTGAACAGAATAGCCATGGAGTTGTCGTTCTCCCTTGTGGAGCTGGTAAAACGATCGTGGGGTTAGGGGTGATGGAACGAATCGGGCGGGCCACATTAATTCTTACCCCTCATACTACCTCTGTTCGTCAGTGGATCCGTGAATTATTGGACAAGACGGACCTGACAGAGAGCGAGATTGGAGAATACTCAGGAGACCAGAAATCGGTAAAGCCCATAACGGTAGCTACTTATCAGATCCTTACTCATCGTGATTCAACAGGGCAGTTTACCCATATGGATTTATTTAATCAGCGAGATTGGGGTTTGATCGTCTACGATGAAGTTCATCTATTACCCGCTCCTGTATTTCGTGCTACAGCGGATTTACAAGCAAAACGACGCCTTGGTTTAACTGCCACCTTGGTAAGAGAGGATGGAAGGGAGCGGGAAGTTTTTAGTTTGATAGGACCTAAACGAATCGAAGTACCGTGGAAGGAGTTGGAGGAGAGAAGGTGGCTGGCAGAGGCTAGTTGTACAGAAATTAGGACAGGACTTTCTCGGGAGGATCGGATCATCTACACGGATGCAGCGAAAAAACATAAATATCGCATTGCCGCAGAAAACCCTGCGAAGGAGGAGCTTGTACAAAAGATCATTGATCGCCACCAAGGGGATCGCATCTTGGTTATCGGCCAGTATTTGCGACAGTTGAAGGGGTTGGCGACGCGATTACAATTACCTTTATTAACAGGAGAGACCCATCAGGATAAGCGAGAGGCACTCTTTGATGCGTTTCGACGCGGAGAGGTCCCTATCCTTGTCGTCTCCAAAATCGCCAATTTTGCCATTGACCTACCTGATGCAAGTGTTGCCATTCAAATATCAGGTGCCTTTGGCTCAAGACAAGAAGAAGCCCAACGGTTGGGGCGTATTTTGCGACCAAAGAGCAGAGGGAACCATGCGTATTTTTATAACCTGGTCAGTCGGGATACCATCGATCAAGAATATGCGCTCCATCGACAACGGTTTCTAGTAGAACAGGGTTACCCGTATCAGATTGTTGAGGAAGAACAGTGGGGGAGGGCCTGATGGAAAGTTTACATACATGCTTAGCTTCCTTATCGCCTCATGTTCGAGGAAGTATTGCTAAGGAACATAGCTGGGATGGAAATAGCGACGATTTAGCGAGTTTGGCAGAGACTATAATCAATGCCGCAACGGAGCTTGCCATGACTCATCATATGGAAGCCACTTTGCTTAGACGAGTCATCTTTCTTGGAGGGGATCGTTTTATTGGTGTAGAGGATGAGCATGTGAAGGAGGACTTATCACCGCTTCATGCTCGTATGGGTTGGATTGCTCTCCGTAGAAAGGGGTTTGTTTATACCTTTCGTCGATCATGGGGAGAGAGTGGGATATGGTGTCCGAAAGAGATTCGTGATGCGTGTTTAATGGTTTGGTTACCTACCCCCCCTCGCGGAATAGAGGGTGTTTCTGTGGAGGGTACTGATCCGGTATCAGGAGTGTGGAATGATGCCTTCCATCTTTTGTGTATGCTGGATCGAGAGAATTTTCCCTTAACTGTAAAAGGGAAAATTCCACAACATTTTCTACGTAAGTTGATGGCTGAATTGGATTTAGAGGATGAGGGGCTTGAGGAGTCCCCGTGGAATAAGGAAGATATATCGCCTCGTTTATCTCTACTCTTTTCCTTTGCAAAGCAGGAGGGATGGATAGAGAAAACAGAGGAGCAAATTGTATTAAATGAAACATCGGCAAATAAATGGCTACAACTCTCTTGGGAAAAACGCCTGCAAGGGATGTTTTCTTTTGTGCGGCAACAATTCCTTCAAGTTCATCCAGAATGGGATAGTTTATGGCGATGGATGGAGCGCCAAGGAGAAGGTCCAACACTCCTTCGGAGTACATGGCTCGAGTGGAAAGCGATAGCAAATTCTTCATCCACTCTAGAGGAGTGGGAAGTCAAATGGCTGCGCCCCTTGGAGGCAATTGGTTGGGTGGAGATGGGGGAGGTTGATGAAGGAATCTGGTGGAAGTGGTCATCTTGGGCACCTCCCATTTGCGAGCAACTTCCCCAGCTTCCCACTTATGTAAAACCGGACTTTGAAGTGTTGATCCCTGTTTTTACACCTGGAAGTGAGCGAAGATTATTAGCCCAGTTTGCGGATTACATGGGTGGTGAGCAATTCTTTGTTCATTATGAAATTACCGTTTCATCAGTACGTCGCGGGATGGAAAAGGGACTCTTGGTAGCAGATATGGAAAAGGTGCTCACAACCTTGTCTACCTTTCCGTTACCCGAAAATGTACTGCACAGTCTGATCCTTTGGGGAGAGCAACACGCTCGGGTACGGATTGGCCACGAGATTCTTCTTCAAGTAAGTGATTCGGTATTAGCTGATGAATTACTCATAGATCCAATTTTATCGTCCCTTCTTGGTGATCGAATAGGTCCTACTCATTTTTTACTGGATACCAATGATTTGCCTGCTGTTCGGGAACGATTGGAAGCTAGAGGGACTCCTTCCTTGGAGATAACGAAAGGTGATAAGGAGTTTATAGAGGATAAACCTCTTCTCGAAATCCATAACGATCAAAGAATAGAGGATCGTATTCCTGAATGGGAGGAAGCCGTTCCAGGGATAACGCAGATCCCTCGTTTGTGGACCTCTGCACCACGAGGATATCATTCCACGACGCTAAGGAAGTTGCTAGAAAAGTCGATACAAATGGGTCTGACAGTGAAGTGGCTTGACAAAGAGGATCGTGCCCACCAATTTGTAATCCATCGTCTGTTTCGTAAAGAGGGAATATGGAGGGTTGAGGGGCAAGAAACGGCAGAAAGGGAAAAGGTTTCTGTTTCTCTGGAAGAGATGGAGCAGGTTCAAATTATCTTGCCATGGGAAGAGAGCATAACTCCATAGAACGAATTGTGTTAACATGGAAGTGGAGGGATCGTTATGAATTCGTTGGATATGACAGAGTTGCTGTCTGAAGCATATAGTTTAGCTGATCGAATCAATGAATCGAAGGAAGTAAGTCGCTATTTGGAGCTGAAACGTGCATTGGCAGAGGATGAGGAAGCAAGAAAACTGATTAACCGTTTTCAAACGAAAAAAGAACTCTTTGCAGAGGCTCAACGGTTTGGCCATTTCCATCCAGATTATCATCGTGCTAAGGATGAAGCGAAGGAATATTTGGCAGAGATCCGTAAGTATCCGCTCATTAAAGAGTATCTAGAACTTGAGGAAATATTGGATCAATTGCTAAATGGAGTAAGTCAACGCATTGCTAATGCTGTCTCAGAAGATATTAAAGTGCCTGTAAACGATGAGATTCAAGCGATGCGTGAAGCGAACCAAAAGCGACGGAAAAGTTGTGGTTAATTCTAGTAAAGGTTTACTTGCAAGTGTGAACCGTGTTATCATTATACCACTTCAGTGTGTGTAGTTTACGGATGACTGATGTGAAAAAAGGAGACACGATCCCATGTCGATGATCATCGCGGAACGGCTTGGATTGGCCGTATGGGTGAAGGATCTCAAGGCTGCTCGTTCTTTAGGACGTATGGGCAATATCCACTATGTATCGAAACGGCTGAAATATGTTTTTCTATATATCGACGGTCAGAAAGCCGAACAGACGATTCGCAGAATTGAACGATTGTACTTTGTTGATCGAGTACAGCGATCATTCCGCCGAGAGTTGTCGACGGAATTTCATAAACTGAATCAATCCCCGACTGTTTAGGCGGGGATTGATTATTTCTATTTAAGTGGGCTTCTTACGAGTGAGAGGCTATTTTTTTCATCCATATGTTTCGTGTATCGTAATATTTGTAACCAGATAATTTATGAATGGAAAGGGATCTTATATATGGAAACTTGGAAGCGAAACTTGTATATATTGATGGTCTCACAATTTCTTGTGATGGGTGCAATGAGTATGATTATCCCCTTCCTTCCTCTATATCTAAGGGAACTAGGGATGACCGATCCTGATAAGACACAGCTTTGGTCAGGTCTAATTTTTGGCATCAACTTTCTCTCTGCTTTTTTGTTTGCTCCTGTATGGGGAAGCTTAGCAGATAAAGTTGGGCGTAGGATTATGGTGCTTCGATCCGGATTTGGAATGGCGATTGTCATTTTTTTGACAGGCCTTGCTGCAAGCCCTTTACAACTGCTCTTGTTACGGTTGTTAAATGGGACGGTGTCTGGATTTATTCCAGCTTCCATATCCCTCACTGCTACAAATACCCCGAAAGAGAAGTCAGGATATGCTTTAGGGTTGCTACAGTCGGGCGGTGTAGCAGGTAGTATCATGGGTCCCTTTATCGGAGGGGTATTAGCAGAGGTGGTTGGGTTTCGATCCATCTTTTTTCTAACCAGTGCGGTTATTTTCTTGGCAACCGTCGTTGTGCTTGTATTTGTAAAGGAAGAAGTGAAACCAGATCCAAAGGTGGCTCGGAAAGGTTTTTTCTCGGAGGGGTCCTTTATTCTCCATCAAAAACCACTCCTTTTCCTTTTTAGTGTAGGCTTTATGTTGCAATTTGCTATGGTAGCTCCTATGCCGCAGATGTCCTTATTTGTCTCTCAGTTGGGTGCACCAGGGGGATATATTGCTTTTTTTGCTGGTTTAGTCGTAGCTGTGACGGGATTAGCCAATATGCTGGCTTCTCCCTTTTTAGGTCGGTTTGGTGATCGGCATGGTTCGGAACGTGTTCTCTTTTACTCCATGATCGGCACGGCTCTTTTGTTTATCCCGCAAGCATGGGTAGGAAATGTATGGCAGTTGTTGGGGCTTCGCTTTTTGTTGGGCTTATGTGTAGGGGGACTTTTGCCATCTCTTCATTCCTTGATTCGTAAACATGCTCCTGATGGGAAAGAGAGTACAGCATATGGATACAGTACTAGTGCTACGTTTCTTGGCAATATGCTTGGACCGATCACTGGAGGTTTTCTAACAGGGATTATCGGTATTCGAGGTCTATTTCTAATAACATCGATGATGCTTCTAATAGGAGCATGGTGGTTAAAATTAGGATTAAATCATAGAAAGAAAACGTCAAAACAAAGTGTGTCACGCAAAGTTTCCTCAGCCTAATCGCTACTATCAGCGGTTAGGTCTTTTTTTAAGAGCAAAAATCCGCAGTTATCGGGTGGGGGATGTCCAACCTTATTCTCATTACCGACATAGAAATATATAGAAGGGCGTTGGGGGTAGACCCAACAATGGAAAGATTGCTAAAGGAGTGTATCGTGTGAAGCGAATGAAAAGAGCTGGCTTCCGCCGTCGTGCAGTTGGCGCAGGTATCAAAGGTTTTGGCGGCTTTGGCGGCGGTGGCTTTGGCGGTTGCGGCGGTGGCTTTGGCGGTTGCGGCGGTGGCTTTGGCGGTTGCGGCGGTGGCTTTGGCGGTTGCGGCGGTGGCTTTGGCGGTTGCGGCGGTGGCTTTGGCGGTGGCGGCGGCTTTGGCGGTTGCGACGGTGGCTTTGGCGGTTGCGACGGTGGCTTTGGCGGTTGCGACGGTGGCTTTGGCGGCTTTGGCGGTGGCTTTGGTGGTTGCGGCGGCGGCTGTGGTGGCTGTGGTGGCGACGGGGTCTGGTAAGTACACTAGAAAGATAGGAAGTAAATGGAGGAAAAACTCCTCCTTAAAGGTAATTATTGGTTTGCGACCCTATTGGTCGCTTTTTTCATGAAAATAGGGGGTTTTTCGTGAACTTTTTGGTTATGGAGGGTGATTCTTGCCCTATATAGCTGGAAGAACGGGCTTAAATCCCTTACAATGAATAGAAGGGCTGCTAAAAAGGAGCGGAATCGCCGTGGGTATTTTTGATGGTTTGAAGAGTAAATTGGAAAAAGGATTGGAGACGACCAGTCAAAAATCGAAAAAGGTGTTAGATATAAGCCGATTGACATTACAGCTTAGAGGGAAAAAGGAATACGAGAGTGAGTTGCATATGAGATTGGGGCGTTCACTCTATGAGCGCTGGGAAGCACATGGCGATATGGAAATGACCGACCGTACCCGCTCTCTCCTTTACAATATCAAGGAAATACGTGAAGTTATCCAATCGATGGAAGACCAATTGACAGAGTTAAAAAAAGAAGAGGAACGAAAGCATCCTCCAGAAAATATGCAAGCTCCGCCTTCCCGGGAAGTCAAGACGGAACGCCAGGCCCTTCCTAGTGGAGATGATTTGCCAGGAGAAAGGATTCAATCATCCTCTAATCAAACCCCCGTATCCGATCATAAAACTTCATCCTCATGGGATGCTTGGGAAGGGCAAGGGATTTTTCTATGTCCACACTGTAGTAAAGAGGTAAGAGATACAGAGAAGAATTGTATATACTGTCATGGAGAGATATATAGCTAAAGCTATAAGAGGCGAAGGGGTGTGAGTGCCGAATGACTTCAAGTGATCTGGAGCAAAAAGTAAAAAAGGTTCTAGCTTCCTTGATCAAAAAAGCGGACACTCCGAAGGGATCTCGTAGAATTCTGGACGATTTTAATGGGAAGGTGAATCGAGTTGGAGGAATCCAGAAGATTATAGGGAAATTAAAGATTTTATATGACTACTTCAGACATCCGGCCACGAGCCGCACAAAAAAAGCATTAGCTGGGGCAGCGTTACTCTATTTTATTATCCCAAGTGATGTATTGCCTGATCTGATTCCGATTGCTGGGTATGTAGACGATGCAGTAGCTCTAGGAATCGTATGGAAGTTACTTTCAAGAGAGCTGGACCGCTTTGATAGGCGGATCCGATGAACAATGAGAAATTAATGGACGCAAACTATTTCTTTTGCTTCTGTTATGCGGTCAAGTTTGATACAATAATAGGGAATCTTGTTTGTTCATGTCAATTTAACAAAATCATTGGAATTTTTACTGATATGCACATCACCAATCCGTGGCAACTCTTTCTAACAAAAGTCAACCCTTGAAAGCGGATTTGGATCAATCGATATATCGTATAGTGGAATGGGTTGTTACATAGGGACTAAGGATCAATAGACGATGTAGTAGAAGAGGGCAATGGATCCCGAAGGTCGAAGATAGACAGAAGGACAAGGGAAAGGGGCAACGAGTGATGAAGCAGAAGTCCGTAGCAATTACCGTGACAAGCGGAAAAGGTGGTGTAGGAAAATCAACCACCGTCGCATCCGTTGGCCTTGCGTTGGCGAAACTGGGACGTGAGGTTTGTGTTATGGATACGGATATTGGTCTACGTAAGTTGGATTTGATGTTAGGTTTGGAGAACCGCATTGTTTATGATTTAGTGGATGTGGTCGAGGGGACAAGTAAGTTACGGCAATCCTTGGTGAGACACAAGGAATTTCCTACCCTAGGCCTTCTACCAGCTGCCCAGACGAGGTATAAGGAAGAGGTGACACCGGCTCAGGTTAAAGAGTTGGTGGATGAGTTGAAAAAAGAATTTGAAATTATCCTAATTGATTCTCCAGCAGGGATCGAGGGAGGGTTTCGCAATGCGATTGCTCCAGCAGATCGGGCGATCTTAGTTGTAAATCCTGAGATTCCATCCGTTAGGGATTCTGATCGGGTGATTGGTTTATTGGAATCTGCCGATTTGGAGACAATTGATTTGGTAGTAAACCGAGTTCAACCCAATATGATCAAAGATGGCGACATGCTCAGTGTTGAGCGCGTTCAAAATCATCTAGCGATCAATTTACTGGGCATTGTTCCTGAGGACCGACGGATTATTCGTTCATCGAATACGGGTGAACCGGTAGTATTGGATGATAGATCCTTAGCTGGACGTGCGTTTAATAATATTGCGCGGCGGATCAATGGCGAAGAGGTTCCTTACTTAGAATTGGAGGAAAGCAGCCTCATCAATCGGATCAAGCGGATTTTTCATATCGCCTGACTAAAGTTACGAGGTGAATGTCGTGGCCTTTTTGAATATGTTTGGCAAAGATAAAGAGCGCCCTACAGCGGCGACGGCGGATGACCGCCTCTCCCTCGTGCTCAGTTATCAGCGATCAGATATCGATGAACGGAAATTGAAGCAATTTCAGGCAAGGCTGATCGATTTATGTGATGACTTTGGTTATGATGTGGTGGGGCAAGTTGAAATACGCCCGCAATCCCGGCAAAGGGACAATACGACGGTGTTAAAGGCGAGCATACCCGTTCGCTTGAGAGAAAAAGGGGAAAATGAAGAGAGCGCAGGTCTTTAAAGACCCTGCGCTCTCTTTTTTATTTATATGGATTTGTTGCGGTTCAAACATTCTTCTAAAAAGCGAGTAATCACAACGGGAAATTCTTTATTGTCTTGTAATGTGAAGAGGGAGAAGGAGACCCGGGTGTGTCCGTATTCTTCCATAAGTTCCATCAATTTGGTGCGAATGGCAGTATTGGGTCGGCCATAGCGATTTTCGAAGGCTTTAATAACCATGTCTTCCTCTGTGATGTTGCTGGAGGCGTCGAGGTTTTCAAGGAGATTTTCAGATTTTTGGTGGACTCTTTCGAGGGCAGCTGCAGCTTCTGTATCATCTTCTAAATAAGGACGGAAGACAGGAGCGCTACCGTCAAGATCGCGGATGATCGGACGTTGAATCTGCCAACCTTCTAATTTACGGCGACGACGTGGACGTGGCTCAGGCATACGGTTAAACCGTTCGGGATATTTACGACGCAAGGTGTAAATCCGTTGGTAAATTGCACCTTGCGTTCGGTTGAGCTCTTTTTCTAATTTAGCGATTGCAGAAGATAATGACTGTCCTTGGTCCATATAGCGATTAACCCATTCAATAACGACGTCTTCTTCTTGATCAGACCAACTATTAAGACGGTTTTCTCCATCGGCGGATGGCTTATTCGATAAGAAACGTTCAGGATATTCACTACGGAGTTTTCGAACATGAGACATGATACCTGCAAATCCGCGATTCAGATCGTTGGATATTTCACGGAGGATTTCTCGCTCACGAACACCTTCGGCTAAGCCTTTATTGATCTTTCCGATAATTTGTTCATTTTCTTCATCTGTATATTTCCCTTTTTTTGTATCAAACATGCCATCCCTCTCCCCATTTGGTCTTGTTATATTATTTAATATAACAGAAAAGAAATCATCATTTCCACTAAAATATTAGATAAAGTAACTTTATGTAAGTGAGAAGAAGTTGATTATAATAGGTTAAGTACTATGTTGTTCTGTGGAATCCTGGATAAAACGATAAAAAATAAGCGGTTTATAAGTTGAATTTTCATACCAATTATCCCTCCCTTCGTATAAAACTACCTTTCTATGGCGATAAAGGAAATATACTCAGTTAGGGTAATAGAGAACCGGAAAATGGTTCTTTATTAAAATAAAACATAGAAGCATGAAACCACTAGACATCATGATTCCAGTAAAGAAAAAGGAGGGATGAGGGATGACGAATAGGGCCGCATACGATATTAGTTCACTATTAACCTCGCGACAAACATCACTAGAGAGAAGCTATGCTAATCCTTGGGAGTTGGAGGGACCTGTCCACCGAGATTGGGATGTGGTTTCGAGAGCCTCCCTGGTCATCCTATGGGGGTTATTAGTTTACCCTCGGCTGGATCCTGATATGAAAAAAAATGGTGAACCCCAAGTTCATTTAGCTCATGTGCGTTCGATGTTTGCAGAACATTTAGGAGCAGATGAAGAATGGAATCGGATTTTGAATAAATTGACACGAAATGATTACATTCGATGTTCTGAAGGATGTGTATATGCAGGTGCACGCTTGTGGACAGCATTAGATGCCTCGCGGATGTATCATCTTTTTCGAACCTCTGTACTCGTTAGAAAGATGGCTACAGAAAAGAGCAGCAACGACAATAACGGATAAGGTACCCCGATCACTGGGGTACCTTATCCGTTATTTGTGATTGAATGATTTGCTATAGATCGCGGATGGATTCAAGGAAGCGACGCAGAGCCTTCCGTTGTTCAGGAGAAAGGTGAAGGGCAATATGAACCAATTGTTGAATATCCTCAGGCAAATTAGAGTTTGAAGTTGCTTGAAGATTGTTATGCTTGCCCAGGCGATTAATTGCTTCTTCGAGATGGGACCGTGCTTCATCGAGTTCTTTGTAACTCTGGATTAGTAATTTTTCAGTGGGGGAATTCATCCCAGTTCCATTTACTCCTTTGTGGAGTCGAGTAGATGGTCGACCTCCCGTTGGATTCGGATTAATTCATCCGTGTTTAATTTGTTCAAGTCTCTGATCATGGAATTTAACTTCATTGAACGAAATTCTTCCAGTAAGGAAGGCTTTATATGGGTCTCCACAGACATGGGAACCCTCCTTTCCCAACAGCAAATCGTGTACTTATGGTATGAGTGATAATCAACATTCCTGATGAGTGAGTTCTATTTTATCAAAATTTAGGAGAGGGTCAATGACGAGTAGAGTATTAATTTTCGCGAACTTGTCACTTTTTCAATGGAAAGCTTGATCTAGGGGCTTTTTTAGCATCTTTAGGTGGTTGATTGATAAATAGAGAGGAATCTGGGGGTTTGTGTAAGTTGTGCCAAGGGTAAGAGGAAATCATGTCATGAGAATGACGCAATGAATGATGGTTTCATCTCTTAGTAAGCGAGGTGTTTTTCATTCAAGAACAATTGCAGGAAATCAAGAGCAAACTGTTGATGAAAAAGGAAGAGTACAAGCAAGCAATCGAACGCCACGAATTTCTGGAATTACATGTGATTCAGGAGGAAATCGCAGAGCTTCGCACGCAGTGGGAAGCGCTGACTAAAGACTCTGGGTAAGAACGAATATAGGTAAGAATCATAAAAGGGAGGTGGATGATATCATTCACCTCCCTTTTAGTTGTTGTTAAGGTAGTTTTTGGTAGGTGGAAGGTAATTCCCAGAAATTCACACGCATTATGAAGAGACTTGCTCCGCATGATATAGGTACCATCTACAAGGAGGTGAAACCGACATGCCACAATCACGTGACCGTAACTCCAATCAACTGCTCGTTCCTGGCGCTACTCAGGCTCTTGATCAATTGAAATACGAAATCGCTTCTGAATTTGGTGTTCAACTTGGTCCTGACACCACTTCTCGTGCGAACGGTTCTGTAGGTGGGGAAATTACTAAGCGTCTTGTCGCTCTAGCTGAACAACAACTAGGTGGCGGTGCTCGGTAACACAATTTTATAATTTGGTTTCGCCGAGGCAGCGGGTTATCCCGCTGTCTTTGTTATGCTACAGGAATGCCAGGAGATATCGTCGAAGAAATTAATGCTATCATCCATAAGCGGTAGGAGGGTATTGAAAATGGAAATAACGATTCCAAACATGTATAACATGACTCAGGATATTGATCGATACGCTGTAAACCCGGATGCGGTGGCTCTTCGCTGGGAAAATGAACAAGGAGAGCAACGAGTATTAACTTACCAAAACTTAAAGCAACAGTCGGATCGTTGGGCACAAGGATTTCTTGCTCACGATTTGAAGAAGGGGGATCGTATCATGATCCTTCTTCCCCGTATTCCAGAGGCTACCCTGGCCTATATAGGAGCATTAAAGGCAGGATTGACGGTTATACCCGGATCAGAGATGCTACAACCTAAGGATATTCGATATCGGGTCCAACATGGTGAAGTGAAAGCTATCGTCTTTGATAGAACCCTAGAGCGCCAAGTAGCTCGTGGATTAGAGGGCACTTCCTCTGTCAAGGTTGGTTTTGTACTAGGTGAAACGACACGGAGTGATTACTATTCTTTAGAGACATTAGGTGAAGGAATTACGGAACAACCCTTACCTGCCATTCGGAGTGAGGATATGGCTTTTATCTCGTATACCTCAGGAACAACGGGTGGGCCAAAGGGAGTTCTTCACGTACACGGTTGGGCAGTACCTCATCAATGGGTTGCTTCCAAGGAATGGTTAGATATTAGGCAAGGAGATACCGTCTGGGCAACTGCTGGGCCTGGCTGGGCAAAATGGATTTGGAGCCCCTTTATGTCTACATTGGGAGCTGGGGCGACAGCCTTGGTATATCAAGGGCGATTTAATCCAGAAAAAACCCTGGCTCTTATCGAAAAGTATCAGGTCAATGTCCTTTGTTGTACTCCTACGGAATATCGTATGATGGCGAAGGTAGATGGTCTTGAGCAGTTTGATCTTTCCTGCTTACGAAGTGCAGTCAGTGCAGGAGAACCCCTTAATCGTGAAGTGATCGATACCTTTCGCCACTATTTCCATGTCAATGTACGAGATGGATACGGCCAAACAGAAAATACTCTTTTGGTAGGTACAATGAAGGATATGGCTGTCAAGGCAGGTTCTATGGGTAAGCCCACAGCGGGCAACTTAGTTTCAATCATCGACGAAAAGGGGAATCCTGTTTCTGTTGGACAAGTTGGTGATATAGCTGTCCATAAGACGGCTCCGGCGATGTTTAAAGGGTACTATAAGGATCCTGAGCGAACAGCAAAAGCTTACCGGGGAGAATGGTACTTAACTGGAGATCGAGCACGGGAGGATGAAGATGGTTACTTTTGGTTTGAAGGTCGCGGAGATGATATCATCATAAGTGCAGGGTACACTATTGGTCCGTTTGAAGTAGAGGATGCTTTAGTCAAACACCCTGCTGTACAGGAATGTGCTGTCGTAGCTAGTCCAGATGCTGTGCGGGGCTCGGTGGTAAAAGCTTTTGTTGTGTTGAAGGGCAATCAGCCAGGTTCTGAACCCTTAATTAAAGAACTGCAGGAGCATGTGAAGGGGTTGACGGCACCTTATAAGTATCCCCGTCTCATTGAATTTGTAGCGGAGTTGCCAAAAACAAGTAGTGGTAAAATTCGACGTGTAGAGTTGCGTGAAAGGGAACGGTTGAAACATAAAAAAAGCAAATAAAAGTTGAGTAGATGAAGAACGAGGTTGGCTTGAACACCATGATTTGCTGGGGTATAATTTTTCTAATTGCACAGAAGGAGCCGGGTGACATGCGCATATTTCCTCACGGTAATGTGGTCAACTTTAACGATTCGGTTCGGGAGATGACCGCTTCGGAATTGGAGCAATTACTTACTACTCAGATAGAAAAGCAATCTGCTGTGGTGACAGGTCATTTGGATATGAAGGCAGAAGCCGTTTATTTATATGGCCAAGCTGAACAGGTTCGAGTAGACGAGGAAGGCGGGGAAGTCATTGTTACTTCCCGCTCAGAAGATGAGCCTTATGAGGCACGATTCTCTTTTGATGACCTTCTCCTAAGTCATGAGATGCATTTTGATATTATCGTGGATGGAGAAGAGACGATTCGGTATCCGGTCTATTATGTTACATTTGCACAGGAAGGGGAAGAAATCACGCTCTTTTTTGCCCAAAAAGAAGGGGTAAATGAGCCTCTCCACTATGTGACAGAATTTTGGGCGCAGGCGGGAGAGATGGGGCGAGATGCAACATTTGACACAGGAGGCTGCTCCCTTCCCTCTGATTTCCGTAGTCGCCTTAAAAACTGCTAAATCCTAGGTGGTCTTTTGTTCGGGGTTTTCCAAAAACTGTGGACTCGTACTTCCTGTCGACAGTTTTTTTGTGTAATTTTTAGCTGAGAGTGATTTTTCTAGGATAAGCGGGAAGTATGATAAGAGAA
Source organism: Marininema mesophilum (assembly GCF_900106775.1). Classification (GTDB taxonomy): domain Bacteria; phylum Bacillota; class Bacilli; order Thermoactinomycetales; family DSM-45169; genus Marininema; species Marininema mesophilum. Next base: position 131,059 of record NZ_FNNQ01000005.1, on the reverse strand, counting down.
CCAAGGATCATGAACAGGAGTGAAGGCACATGTCAAAACAAATTAACTCCAAGGAACCCTTTGCAATGGTGATCTTTGGTGGTGCTGGTGACTTGGCACAACGCAAGTTATTTCCGGCTCTATACACCTTGCACCGAAGCGGTTTTCTACCTGACAACTTTTCGGTGTTGGGTGTGGGGCGTTCTCCGCGGGAAACAGAGGATTATCGTCAGTTTTTACGGAATGCAATTACCCAATTCGCTCGAACCGAAGTGGATAATGAGGAGGAGTGGTCCTCCTTTGCTGAACGATTTGATTACCTGTCTATCGATGTCACTGATGCTGGAACTTATGATGAATTGGAAAGAGCTGTAGCAGAGCAGGAGAAGCAATTTTCTTTACCAGGAAATCGACTCTTTTACCTAGCTGTGGCACCAAAGCTCTTTGGCGTAGTAGCTGAGAACTTGAAAGCAGGCGGATTAACAGAAAATAATGGTTGGAAGCGACTCGTGATCGAAAAACCCTTTGGACGAGATTATCTGTCTGCTGAAGCGTTACAAGAACAAATCAACCGTTCTTTTCCAGAGGAAGAGGTTTATCGGATCGACCATTATCTTGGGAAAGAAATGGTTCAAAATATCGAAGTGCTCCGCTTTGCCAATTCCTTATTTGAAAACCTATGGAATAATCGCTACATCAGTAATGTCCAAATCACTGCTGCGGAGATAGTAGGAGTGGAGAATCGTGCGTCGTACTATGATAGCGCAGGGGCACTCCGGGATATGGTGCAAAACCATATTTTACAATTGTTGATGATGGTTGCTATGGAACCACCTAGTCACTTAAACCCTGAGGCTATTCATGATGAAAAAGTGAAGGTGTTACGTTCTCTCAGGCGCTACGAAGAACATGATGTGAGTCAATATATGGTGCGGGGACAGTATACGGGCGGATTTATAGATGATAAGGAAGTCCCTCCCTATCTAAATGAAGAAAATGTACCAGAGGGTTCGACCAATGAGACTTTTGTTGCGGGTAAATTATATATTGATAATTTCCGCTGGTCTGGCGTTCCTTTCTATATACGGACAGGGAAACGAATGGCTGAAAAATCAACGGAAGTGGTAATACAATTTAGGGATGTACCGAAACATTTATATTTCAACAAGGATAATAATTTAGGCTCGAATTTGCTTGTAATCAAGATTAACCCAGAAGAAGGGCTTGCCCTTCAGATGAACGCCAAAAAACCTGGCGTAGCTAACCAAGTGGTTCCGATCATGATGGACTTTTGTAATAATTGCGGTGTAGACACCCCAGAAGCTTATGAAAGTTTGATTCGAGACGCATTGGAAGGGGATCGTACCTTCTTTACAAACTGGGAAGAGGTTTCCCTGGCGTGGAGATTTATCGATCCCATTCGACAAGCATGGGATCAGGAAGGGGAGGAGACCCTTGCACCTTATGAGTCGGGTTCTTATGGTCCAAAGGAAGCCGATGCATTGCTTGATCAGGATGGATTTCAATGGGTTTCTCCTTATCACCCCGAAACCGAAAAAAAACCAGTTGTTCGTGGACAGGAAATTAGTGATTAAAGGCTTGAAGAGAGGAGTTTGCTGATGATGAAACTTTATGATATCTCTATGCCGATTCATGAGGGCATGGCTGTATATAAAAATAAGCCAGAGAAAAAACCAAAGATTGAATGCGTTCAGGATTTCGATACCAGTCCAGCAAGAGAATCCCGAATCACACTCGATGTGCACACAGGTACTCATGTGGATTCACCGCTACATATGCTACCTGAGGGTGGAACCATGGAAACCCTTAATATCGAAACGTTAACGGGGCAAGTAAAAGTAATTGATCTAACAGCAGTATCTGAAGGAATAGGAGCTAATGATTTAAAGGGCTACGAGATTGAAGAGGGAGATTTTATCCTGCTGAAGACGAGAAATTCTGGGCGTGAAGATTTTGATTTTGAATTTGTTTTTCTTGCAGAGGATGGAGCGCGTTGGCTCGCTGAAAGAAAAGTAAGAGGGGTTGGCATCGATGCCCTAGGTATCGAACGGAGTCAACAAGGGCATCCCACTCATAAAATCCTATTTAATGCAGGTGTCATCATTGTCGAGGGGTTACGATTAGGGGAGGTTCCAGAAGGAATATACTTCATGGTGGCTGCTCCGATTAAACTTATCGAGACGGAAGCGGCTCCTGCACGAGTATTGTTGTTCGATAATCTTCCGATATAAATTTAATGAAAGCCTCCTAAGGGTTTTTTATACCCTTAGGAGGCTTTCTCATGATCTAATTTCGTGCAGGAAGATACTTCTGCAAAGACTATATAACTTAATTTATTTGAATATTCAGTTTATAATGGGTTAGATCCTTTTGGACTAGGTTAGCGCCTCTTTTGTCCCCCTAGTGGGTGTCTGACGTGTGCATTACCCCAAAGTGTACATACAAGTAGTGGTGTAAAGGTCAGAGATGACCCACAAAGGAGGAGGGGTCCCATGTCCGATTCCGAACTGACAAAAAAACACTTCGCTGATTGGATCAATCAGACCGTTGGGAGTAATGTAGCCAACGAAAAGATAATGGAACAACTATTACTCGATGCAAAAGAAAGTTACTCTCGTCAAGGTTTAGATGGATTTTTTGAATATATCCGTCAATTAACTCAGGCACCCCTATCGAACACGCAACTGAAGCAAATGATGGACACCGTGGTCGGAGCAGGAAGTGCTACGGAAGCTTTTCGCCAACTCTCAGATCATGCCCAAATGCCTGCAGAGTCTGTTCAATTGGTAGAGGAGGGCAAACAGGCTGTTAGTCCAAATCGCCGCGAAAGAAGAAAAGGGAGAAAAGGAACTCGCGGCTAATAAAACGGGCTGCGTTTTGGCAGCCCGTTTACGGATTCAATTGCGCTTCTTTTTGTTTGTCAAGACCTTGTCGATTAGCGCAGGAAGACTGGGAGAATTGAGAAGATCATAGAAACTATCCCCGTTTTTGGAGTAGGGTGGCGGAGGTGACTTCTCCATCACTGTAGGACTTGAATCTTTTCCCCCCGTAGACGAAGACGCTTTCTTCTCCATCTTGATCTCGGATAAAACTTTTAGAACATTTTGCAGGGCGTCCTTGTCGTGTACCGCTTCTGTTAGGTTGGAGACGGCACTTAGCCATTGGTCCATCTTGGAGGCATAGGAGCGAATCTGCCGGGAAAGTGTGCGCATCTCATCCATCTTCTTTGATAGCTGAAGTGGAGGCGTTACCTTCTCCTGAGTAGCTGATAGTGTGGGGCGATTGACGGTCTTACGATGAGGTCGGGGAGTCCTTTTCCGTGTTGAACGTGAAGTGTACAGTTTTGGTGGTTTCAACGGTACCACCTTCCTAAGTGAGAATCTGGATCGGTCTCAATATATTCAAACAAGGGTTTATCAGTGAGTGAAGGAGATGAGTCGACATGACGAAGCCCGATTGGTTGCCGGGCACGTTACCGATGTTCAACCGTAAACCACGGGTGAGAAAAATCTTCCATCTAAAAGGCTATCGGAGCCCGAATCACTGTCTCCGGGAGATGAACCGTTGTGGTGGGCGTCCGTTACGTGTGCTTCCTCAACTGGGGGTGGTGATCGGAGAATTTTATGGAGAAGAAGGGCTATACAGTCTTGAAGGGCATCCTGATGTAGCCTATTGGGAAGTGGATTCCCGAGTGACGATCACTGATCCTTTTGTTGGTGAAGTATCGGAGAATACCGATCGGCTTCCATGGGGAGTTCAGCGGATTGAGGCCCATAAAGTATGGCGATATACCAAAGGGCGCGATGTAAATGTAGCGGTTATCGATACAGGGATTGCCAGTGATCATCCTGCTGTGCGTGAAAACTATAAGGGTGGCATCAATATCCTCTCCCCCATGTTTACCCCCTATGATTATAACGGCCATGGTACACATGTTGCGGGTACGATTGCAGGTCGGGCGGAGGATCTCCTCGGCGTTGCTCCTCGAGTTAATTTGTTTGCAGTAAAAGCATTTAATCGTAAGGGAAGTGCCAATCTATCCGATCTTCTATCTGCCATCAACTGGTGCATTGAAAATAAGATGCAAGTAGTTAATATGAGCTTTGGGATGGCAAGGGTATCGGATACATTAGAGCAGGCGATTCGAACCGCTTATCAAAAAGGGTTAGTCATGGTGGCTGCTGCAGGGAATCAGGGGACGTCGGGGGATATCGATTATCCTGCTCGTTTTTCAGAGACGATTGGTGTGACGGCTACGGATCGGACTGGAGATATCGCCAGCTTTAGTAACACAGGACCGGGTGTGGATATAGCGGCCCCAGGAGATAAGGTGAGTTCGTGCTGGCTTAACGGAGGTACACGGGTAATGAGTGGGACTTCCATGGCAGTTCCCCATGTAGCGGGTACCGCAGCACTGCTTTTTTATCTTCGTCCAGAATTGACACCGGATCAAATAAGGAAAATTTTAATGAATTCGACGGTTGCTATCTCAGGTACCGATGTGGGTCTATTACAAGCCCATCATTCCGTACAATTATTAGCTCGCTATATGGGGCGATACGTACCATGAAAATGGGATGTTACAAAAAAGAGGGGTCAGAGCACCCATAGGGACGCTCTGGCCTCATTTTAATTTAATCGACGAGTGATGAATCTAAACGAACACAACCGACTCCTTGTTCATTTGCAGGACGATGGATATCCAGTGAATGTTTAGTCAATGCTTCTTTAATTTTATCGGGTGTCCAGTCTGGATGACGAGTGAGAAGGATGGCTACGAGGCCAGCGACAATGGGTGTGGCCATAGAGGTTCCTGATAGCGTGCAATAATGATCCCCTACACGCGTTTCGGGGGACATTTTGTCGATATAGGATCGTTTGACGCGTAAGGAGGTGATATCGGTTCCAGGAGCGACGATATCTGGCTTGGTAATTCCATCAAGAGTAGGTCCTCGACTCGAAAAGGAGGCAATGATTTGTTTTGAACCATCAGGTTCCCCCTGATCATCCGTAGCACCTACAGTGATAATGCGAGGATGGTTGCCAGGACTCGATATCGTCCCGGAATCTGGACCATCATTGCCAGCGGCGGCCACGACAACGATTCCTTTTTCCCAGGCTTTTTCAACAATTTGTGAGACGGGGTCTTCCTGGTAACTGGTTGTACTCCGACTTCCAAGGGAGAGAGAAATGATTCGAATCTGATATTTTTCGCGGTGATCAATACACCATTGAATTCCGGCGATTACATCGGATAAATTACCTGTTCCCTTGCGGGCGAGTACTTTTACCCCAACCAATTTTGCAGCAGGAGCCGTTCCGCGATATCGATTGTTTGAAGAATGCCCGTTTCCAACGGCATCACCTGCACAATGCGTGCCATGACCATTATCATCATAGGGTTTTGTTTTATTTTTGACAAAATCCTTGAAGGCAAGAATTCGTGATTCAGGATAGGTTAAATCAGGGTGAGGATGAATGCCCGTATCGACGATAGCGATTGTTGCTCCTTCTCCTTCGTTGTCGTGTTCCCAGGCAAGGGGGGCGTGAGTAGCTTTGGAGGCGACATCGAGTAACGTATATACCTTTCGGTCGAGATAGATTCTTCGCACTTCAGGGCATGTTACAGTTTCTCGTAATTGGTGAAGTGTAAGATGTACTCGATAGGTTAGGATGCTTGAATAATAATTAGATTCCGATGAATGAGGGCTTTGTAAGGTTTTTTGAAGAGTACTGCTGGTGATGGTTTTCTCATTCAATTGAACCAATACGGGAATGCGCTGAAAGCGCTGTAAAACGGGTAAAAACGCGCGGTGCATGATGCAGGGCACCCAGCGGAGAATGGATAGACGGCGAATCAATGAGCTGCGAAGATCAGAATCCATTTGTTTGCCATGTTGACGGATCCATTGGAATTCAGCTAGGGCCATCTTCTATCGAGCTCCTATCTATGAAATTCGTTTCATAGCAGGATATGTTCTTAACGCGATCATGGTCACCTCATCCGCCTACATTCGTTCCTGCGCTCCAACTGATTTTTATGTTAAACTAATAGGGTAAATTGCAGAGAATGAGAGAGGTTGAAGCTACTTTATATGCTGAATTCTCAACGCCGCGGTACTAAAGAAAAAGAACGAACACTCCACCGTCTCCATGCTTTATGGCTTACTGTATTCCTGCTGTTTGTGGCGCTACTTCTACGATTGAGCTGGGTACAATTGAGTAGCGGAGAAAAATATCATGATTTAGCGGCGAAAAATAATTTCAAACAAATCCCAATTGTCGCTCCCAGAGGAAATATATACGACCGTGGGGGCAAGCTTCTTGTAGGAAACCAACCACTTTATACAGCGATTTACTTGGAGACCGATCAGACGACCGAGCAAAAACTGGCGATGGCCAATAAGTTGGCCACGTCACTAGGGATGCCCCGCAAGGATGTCTTGAAAAGCATGGATGTGGGATTGGATACAAAGGGAAAACAAGTCCCACGCAAACAGCCACCATACTACCCCAAGAAAATTAAGGATCGACTGACGGAAAAGGAAGTGGCTCGTTTATCAGAACATCCCTCGGAGTTTAAAGGGGTGAACGTCATATTAGAACCCTTGAGGGAATATCGAAAGGACTCATTTGCTGTACAGACAATCGGGTATGTTCGGCCCTTTCAAGGGGCAAAGACTGCCCTGGAAAATTATAAACGAGCATCTAAAAAGTCGAATAGCGGCGATTATCTCGATTGGGAACAAGTAGGGATGGATGGCTTAGAGTATAGTTATCAGGACCAACTAAGAGGAAAGAATGGGTACCGCATTGTGCGAGTTAATTCCTCGGGTAAAGTACAGGAAGTTATTAAAAAGGTGAATCCTCGTTCGGGCAATAAACTGTACACGACCTTAGATGAAAAAATGCAGTCAGAGGGAGAAAAAAAGGTACAGCAACACCTTTCCTATCTACGGAATCAAGCACCAGGAAGGGATCGTTCTCCCTATGCCCGAAATGCCTATGCAGTGGCGATGGAAGTGAAAACCGGTCGGATTCGTAGCATGATCAGTTATCCGGATTATGATCCCGATATTTGGAATGGAGCAGTCACTGCCCAGGACTATAAAAAATTAACCTACAGTATACGTAACGGAACGATTACAGAAGCTCCATATGATGCGCGAAATGCGGTTAACCCAGATAAGGAGTATCGACGTCACCCCCTATCAGTGCTACCGCTTGGCTCCACCTTTAAACCGATGATGGCATTGATGGCATTGGATAAGGGGTTAATCAGTCCCTATACATCCTTTAAAGATCCAGGTGCTTTTTACTATGCATCTTCTACTCCTCCGATCCGAAATTCTAGCAACCATAATTATGGCATGTTAAATGTGAAAAGTGCCTTAGCTAAGTCGGCGAACACGTTTTTCACTTGGGTAGGTAGTCGTTGGTACCATAAGGAAGGTAAAAAAAGCATCAAGGAGTTTCAAAAGTATACCCATCAATTTGGACTAGGCTCATCAACGGGGGTTCCACTAAAAGGAGAATCGAATGGCACAGAGGATTATGTATCGATTGCCGCTAAAAACTCTGGCTTGAGTGGAATGGTTCTCGCATCTTTTGGACAAGCTCAACGATATTCAGCGATGCAACTGGCTCAATTTACAGCTACCGTTGCTAACAATGGAAAACGCATGACTCCACAGCTGGTAGAAAAGATCGGCAATAAAGGAAGTGACGGGGTGATTAAGCCCAAAGTGATGAATACTTCTGGAATCGACGCCAGTCACTTTCAAACGGTGAAGGATGGGATGGTAGCTGTTACACAACCAGGTGGAACGGCCTCTCACTTATTTAAAAATTTGCCATTTAAGGTAGCGGCAAAAACTGGAACATCGGAGCAGGATATTCCTGGCCGTGGACGAGTAGAAAACTCTGTGTTTCTTGCCTTTGCGCCAGCTAATGATCCTAAAATCGCTGTTGCTGTTATCGTTCCTGAAGGAGGATACGGTGGTAAAGGAGCAGGTCCGATCGTTGAAAATTTGATTACCAATTATTACGAGCGATTTATGAAAACAAAGCAGTAAGTAATTAGCGTGTTATGATAGTTAATAAAAGATCCCACCCCAAAAAAGGGTGGGATCCAAGGTCATCTGATTACTTCTGTTGCTGTCCTTTGTTCGCCTGAGATTGTTGGTTTTGCTGGCGAACTTGCTGAGCATTTGTTTGCTGAGCATTGGAAGCAGAAGCAAATTCATTCTTGTACTGTTTTTGCGCAGCTTTTTGCTGAGCGTTTGCAGCAGAAGCAGCAGAAGCGAATTCGTTTTTATACTGCTGTTGAGCGTTCTGCTGCGAACTCTGAGCAGCAGATTGCTGATTTTGCTGACGAACTTGTTGCGCGTTCGTAGCAGATTGAGCGTTCGATGCAGCATTGGAAGCAGAAGCGAATTCATTCTTATACTGCTGTTGAGCGTTCTGCTGCGAACTTTGAGCAGCAGATTGCTGATTTTGCTGACGAACTTGTTGCGCGTTCGTAGCAGATTGAGCGTTCGATGCAGCATTGGAAGCAGAAGCAAATTCATTCTTGTACTGCTGATTTTGCTGATTTGCTTGCTGATTTTGCTGGCGAACCTGTTGGGCGTTAGTTTTGGATGCCCCTTTTGGTTGGTAAGCCATGGGTATCACCTCCGTGGCTAGTATTGTGTCCCGAAACAAGGGAATCACTCATATAAATGTCATCTATTTATTGGTTAAGGAGGACGGCAATGAAGGAACAGCTACTTATCACGGTTTTGAAGGCATTACCGAAAAAAACCATCTCCCGTTGGATGGGAAGTTTTTCCCGTACTTCCTTCAGTCGTCGCTTCATTCCTTTTTACATCAAACGATTTAATGTGGATATATCGGAGGCGGAGCATCCAGTTACAGCGTACCCTACTCTGTTGGACTTTTTTGTACGAGATCTTAAAGAGGGAGTTCGTCCCATTGACTCAGATCCAGAAGTGATCACAAGTCCAGTAGATGGAGCGGTTTCCCAGAAAGGGTGTATCGCAGAAGGTACAATGCTTCAAGCGAAGGGTGTTACATATTCGTTGGAGGCACTACTCGCTGAAGACTCTTTATTAGCAGCTCAATTTGCCGGGGGAGATTTTCTAACCCTTTATCTCAGTCCCCGGGATTATCATCGTATTCACGCTCCTGTTTCGGGTAAAGTGACCGCTCTGACCTATGTTCCTGGCACGTTGTTTCCGGTAAATGAGCTAGGAGTACAGCGTGTGCATGGCCTTTTTGCCCGGAATGAGCGGTTGATCACCCTGATGGATAGCCCTTGTGGAAAAGTAGCGGTAATCAAAGTGGGAGCTACCAATGTAGGGAGCATTCGAGTGAATTATGAACCAGAAGTTTGTACAAACCATCCGAAGCAAAAGAAAATAGTAAGGAGAGAATATTCCACCCCTGCGTGGTTAGATAAAGGAGAAGAGATGGGCCGCTTTGAGTTTGGCTCTACGGTTATTCTTTTGTTTCAAAAGAATCGTGTGAAATGGATAAAGGATTTAAAAGCGGGGGTACCCGTTCGGATGGGTGAGGCGCTTGCTCGCAAGGCGCAGAGTTAGAGGAGGAGAATGGGAATGTTTAACCATACACAATTACCATTGCGCCGCTTTCGTTCGTATTTTCCAATTGTGACCGGGATTTTATTGGTTCAGTCAGTGGTTTACCTGTTAATGACGTTCAATGGGGGTTCAACGGATGCAGATACGCTCATCCGTTTTGGTGCCCTTGAGAAGTCTTTCTTGATCCAAGGAGAATGGTGGCGATTAATTACTCCAATATTTATTCACATTGGCTTGGCTCATTTTATTTTCAACAGCTTTGCTCTTTATCTCTTAGGTCCTCAATTGGAATGGTTATTTGGTAAATGGCGTTTCTTCATTTTGTATATGGTGACGGGATTTGCAGGTAACTTAGCTTCCACTACCATTGAACCTATAGGAATTAAGGCGGGAGCCTCTGGTGCGATTTTTGGATTGTTTGGAGTATATCTTTATTTATTTCTGTTCCGAAGAGGGTCAATGGATCAGGAAACAGGCAAGAGTATCCTCGCTTTAGTAGGTGCTAATCTTATTCTGAGTGTAATCGTTCCTAATGTAGATTTAACTGCACATTTGGGGGGGCTTTTTACAGGAATGCTATTGGCAAGTACGCTATTGCGGGGAAGACATGAAAAGAACAAGGGCGAGTTGGATAAGTAGGATGGATTCAAACTTGCCAGAGTTATACATGGAAAAGAAAATTCTTTGTGAACCGCTCAGGTGAATTTTTTACCTGGGCGGTTTTTCTTTATTCGAAAAAGGGTTGGGTACACTATTGGGTGGTGAGGCCTATGCGTTTATTTGGAAACACAAATCGATTAGACCGTTCAGCGTGGTTACTCCTAATGATCAGCGGATTATTTGCTGTGTCTACTGCGCTATCTAACATCTTTGTTAATGTGTACTTTTGGAAAATAAAGAACGACTTTGGGATCATCGGTCAATTTAACACGGCCAATTATTTGTGGATGGCGATCACATTTATCTTTGCAGGGCGATTGGCAAAGCAAGTGGATCGGGTCATAACGATCCGCATCGGAGTTGTGCTATTGGCAGCTTTTTATTTATCCGTCTTGTTAATGGGAAAAGATGCGGTCAATCATGTGTTCTTTTTAGGTAGCTTTTTAGGTATTGGGTCTGGGTTCTTTTGGTTATCCTTTAACGTTCTTTACTTTGAAATCACGGAGAAGTACAATCGGGATATTTTTAATGGATTTAGTGGGTTGTTTACCTCCCTGTCAGGGATTATTGCGCCATCGGTGTCCGGTTGGATTATTACTCGGATTAATCATTTCACAGGTTATCGTATCATCTTTACCCTGTCGTTACTGGTGTTTCTTGCAGCTGTGGCAGTTAGTTTTATGCTACAACGACGTAGTGCCAGTGGGCGATATCGACTATTTGATGTACTAAAACTGTGTCGGAAACGCGAGAATCATTGGTTTTGGGTAAATTTATCAATGATTGGACAAGGAATGCGGGAAGGTCTATTTGGGTTTTTGACCAGTCTTCTCTTTTATGTTGCTACCCGAGATGAGTTGGCTTTAGGTAGTTACTTAACCGTCTCTTCTTTTTTTGGGTTACTCTCATACTTTATCGTTGGGCGATATATGAGGATTCGGTGGCGAGATGAGAGCATCTTGTTTGGAACCGTGATGTTAGGAATCGTAAGTCTGCCTCTTCTCTGGGATATTAACGCATGGACATTGGCTATCTTAGGGGTAGGATCCGCTTTTTTTTACCCGATATATATGGTGCCCCTTACTTCTGCTGTATTTGATGTGATTGGAGAAACTCAGGAGACGGCTAAATACCGCGTGGAGTATGTGGTTGCGCGTGAATTGGCCCTTAACACAGGAAGACTCTTCGCAGTGCTCGTTTTTTTATGGTGGGTAATCTATATGCCTACAATGGTTCAGCTACGTTGGTTAGTGGTACCGTTTAGTTTCGTCCAGATGTTCACCTGGTTGATGATTCGCAAGGTACCGTTATTAGAACAGGAGTAACAAAGAACGTTTTCTATTGATCCTTCTATAGCTAAAAACCGCGATATCCATCGGGTTTTTAAAAATCCATTGACTACCTTGTGGGGTCATTCCCTTTTTGAATATGTTGACACTCCCACGGCTGAAGCACCCCAAGGGCCACTTCCTTCGGGCGCCGATGGGATTCTCGGGTAGTTAGCGCACTCAACTCATTTCTGCTTCGTGGAACTCCCAAGTTCAGGGGTGTGCCATCACCCCGTCCCATGCAGTTAGAAATGTACCCGCATGGGCGGCGTACCTGTTACCAGTACGCTAGTTAGACCCAGCCCTCACTCTCATGGTTTTACCTAGTAGGAGAGGTCGGTTCGCTACTAGAACCCCACCCATGACGTACGTGGGAACGAAACCCGCTACCAGCGGGATGAGCACCGCTCATGCGTTCACTATATCAAAAGGTGTTGCGCCTAGCACTCCAAAAAAGCAGGGGATCAGAGCAACGCCGACTTTCATCCCACCCTTGAAAGAAGTGGGCTTTCAGCGGCATCAATCTGTAAATCGCATTTTTTAATCTTGCTTGGTATTTACTTTCTTTTTCAAAAGTATCGCCATAGGTTTAAGGATTGTGGTTTGGTGGAACAATCGAAAAGTCGCCGATTTTCTTCCGGTGCTTTTTTAGTATTGCTTCGACAGAAAATGGGCGTGACAAAGGTATCATCGAGGTTGGAGGTTTTGAAAAAATTTAAGCGAGTGCTTTCTCATACCTTAACTAGGAATATAAGGGTTATGGGGAGGTGTTTCCGAGGTGAGCAAATTTAAAATAGAGAGCTCTCTCTTTCAAGGTGGAAGTATTTGTGATAATATATCACTCAGTCCGATTGCTCATCCTGTTAAAGGCGTGAATCTTCTTAGGAGAATTCGTTGAATGGGACCTGATTGGATGCTCCTCATGTGCAATGTAAGATGAATTTGCTGGATCCTGTTGATAAACATGGGATGGAGTCCGAGATGGCTGAATATGATTCAATCACAAGCGATTGTGTATTTGTGAGTGGTCTATTTTTTCAGATGGATTCCACCATGAAAAGGCTTACATTCTAACAATTTTATTAAACGGTAGATGTTTTTTTCAAGGAGGTAACGGTATGGCACAACAGAAAAAAGAAGTGCTATTAACAGAAGAAGGGCTTGCTAAAGTAAAGGCCGAACTAGAAGCTTATCGTACCAAACGACGCCCAGAAGTAGCCCAACGGTTAAAAGAAGCGATTGCTCAGGGGGACTTGAGTGAGAATGCGGAGTATGATGCAGCAAAAGAGGAGCAAGCTTTTGTTGAAGCGCGGATTGTTACTCTGGAGAATATGATTCGCAATGCTAAGATTATACACACGGATACGGAAAATAAAAGCTTTGTTGGTGTGGGTTCAAAAGTGACGATTCAAGAGATTCCTGATGGAGATAAAGAAACCTATACCATTGTGGGCAGTGCCGAATCGGATCCAATTTCAGGGAAGATATCCAATGAATCTCCGATTGGCTCTGAACTGATTGGTAAACGAGAAGGGAATACGATCAAAGTTCCAGCCCCTTCTGGTACGATTGAATTTAAGATTGTATCGATTAACTAAGAAAATAGCAGAAAATCTCCCGTCCAAGACGGGAGATTTTTACATGGCGAGGAAGATGGATTTTTTACGTCTAAACAGTATGGTATGCTTGAACGTAATCCATTTTTATAGATCCCCTGATGACTTCTTAGGGGGTGCGAATAAAGTAGGTGCAATTGGGGAATTAAGCCCATGTCGGAAGAGAATCGGACTTTTGAGTGGCTTTTACGTAATCAAGTAAAGGGATCAAAGATTGGCGACTATGATACTCTATCCATTGTTGTTGATGGTTTTTGATGAGAAGGCGAGGAGGATCCCAGATCTTTGTTGGTCGTGTGATAATGATCTCTCGAATGGGATGTCCAACAGGGGAAGAGATCAGAATGACTGGTTTTGGGAAGCGAAATTTTACGTATTCTTCGGGTAGATTGGAGGAACGCATGCCCATCATTCGATCCAAACCCTTTAGAACTTGTTCTAACTCAGATTGACTGATTCGATTAACGGTAAAGGATTTCCCCTCTCCATGATGGACACGTACTCCATTCACCTCAGATATCCGAGCAGGTGGTTGGGATGTGGCTTGGGTGTAAGTGGGTAGTGTGAGGACAATAAGGGTGCTGAAAACGAGAGATAAACCATAAATACGACGCATGGTAAAACCTCCTTTTATCGGTTTCCTTCCTATTTTGGGAAAATAAGAGGTTATTCATACAACAAAGAGGACCCAGCGCCGGTATGACATTATCTAGTGATAAGGGACGAGCCAGACTTTTTACACAAGGTGGGACATCGATGAATGATGTGACATTCTTACATACAGCGGATTTACATATCGATCTTCCTGTTCGAGGATTTAAGGGTAATGAACGACAACGTGCAACACGCCATGATGATTACCGCCGAACCTTCGGGCGCATTGTTGATCTTTGTGTAGAGCGAAAGGTAGATTTTTTATTTATTGCAGGTGATTTTTTAGAATATGCCACGGTAAGGCGTCAAACGGTTGCCTGGGTTATTAGCCAATTAGAACGGATAGCGGAGACAAAGGTGCTTATCGCACCAGGGAATCATGATCCACTGCGGGAGGATTCTTTTTATCGCACCTTATCTTGGCCAGAAAACGTTCATTTTTTTGCTGAAGAATGGGAAGAAAAGTGGTATCCCGAAATGAACTTACGGATATGGGGTCGAGGATTTACACAATTTGAAGAGCAAGTGACCCGGTATCCCACTGTGAATGGAAGAACCGATGAACGCCGCCTTATGATCCTACATGGGACTTTTCCGATGCAGGAGGAATCAGGGCCATATTATCCTTTGTCTGAAACGGGATTAACTCCACTGGAAATGGACTATATTGCACTGGGTCATATTCATCAGGCAAGGGATATGGAGCTTAATAATCAGCGGAGAACAAAGATTTCTTACCCTGGCTCTCCAGAAGCACTTAATTGGACAGAAATCGGAGAACGGAGGGTGATTCTGGGTAAGATGACCCCTGAAGGGTTTACGATTGAGTCGATTCCAATTGAGAGTCGTTGTTATGAAATCGATGAGATTAATCTGACGGGGTGTGAGACAGAGGAAGAACTCTGTGAGCGGATTCTAGTTCAGATACCACCTGGTCAAGGCCGGGATAGTTGCCGTCGGCTGATATTAGAAGGACGTCGTCGGGTGGATTTTGAACTGTCGGAGGATTGGATTTTGCTCCAACTTGAGGAAGCAGGGTTCTTTTATGTGGAGCTGATCGATCATACGATACCGGATTATGATTTGGAGAAATTGGCCCAGGAAGAGGGATTGACAGGGGTCTTCCTCCGGCGGATGCAGGAGCGAGTGGCGGAGGCGAAGGAAGAAGAACAAGGGATGCTGGAGCGAGCCCTTTATCAAGGGTTAGACGCTCTCCTCGGTTCGGAGGTGAGCAAAGGATGAAAATTGATCGCCTAGCTTTCCGCGGCTTTGGACGATGGGTGGATCGTTCCTTTGAGTTCAGTGAGGGGCTCAATCTGCTTGAGGCTCCTAACGAAGCAGGAAAATCGACCCTGATCCAAGGGTTGGATGCACTTTTGTATGGAGGGAAGAAAGAAGGGGTTTCCCGCCGGCAAAAAGCAGACTGGTATGATATATATCTTCCGTGGAACAGTGACCGATATGGAGGAGAGGTCGACTTTACCTTAGAAGGGCAAGAGTACCGAATTATTCGTTCTCTGCGTTGGGACGAAGACCGAGAACAACTTGTCTTAAGGAGTACTGGACGGGAATTAACGGGTGAGTTTGAGATGGATCGACGGAAGGATCGTCGTTTTATCGAGGGTTTAACTGGATTATCTGTGGATCTATTTACCCGTGTGGCACATATAGGCCCACAAACGAGTGGGGATGATCGACATGTGGTTGAACGAATTCGGCAGATCATTACCCAGGGAGAAGAGACTGATTTAAAGCCCGCATTAGAACGATTAGAGCGCGATATTCAACAGATTGGAAAGACGGATCAGGCACGAAGTAAGCCCTATGGAGCTTCAGTGGCCAAGGTAGCAGAGCAGGCCGAGGAAGTGAAGGAATTGCGCCGGCTGTATGAGGATCTACGCGGGGATCAGGCTCGCTTGGCTACCCTTAAAAATGAGTTAATGACTTTAGCAGAAGAGCAACACCGATCCCAGGAAGAAGTAGGGCAGATTAAAAGGCGGGTTCAACGGAGTGAACGCCTTCATCATCTCCGTGATCAGGAGGAAAACCTTCGCTACCGTCTCTCCCGTTGGGAAGCGGTGGCTTCAAAGTTCCGCCAATTAGAAGCGAAACGACACCAAGTGATGCCAGAGCACCTACTTAGTGCTGAGGAAACCAATGAGTTGCGTCAATTGATGGAAGAGAGAAACACACCAATCGTTCGTTTAGAAGTGATTAAAAAACGTTTAATTGATTTGGAGGAGGAAGGAAAACGAGTCGCAGCAGAAAATAGCCACCTCCTCAACCTGGATGAATCCCTCCTGCAACGGCACATTCATCGATTAGATGAAGCTTCTCGACTTGAAGAGAAGCTAAAGGCCCCTGATGCAAAAGGGACGGTGGATGATCGAGTTAAGGGAATGCAATTGGAGAAGGATACGAGTCGTCTGATGGAGCTCCAGGAACGAGAAGAGAGTTATCGACGGAATCGTAGAGAGTTAGAAGATACATCGGCAACGTTATCCAGACGATTAGACCTTTTTGAAAGGGAGCAGTTTATCTCCCAAGTGGTGGACTCCCAGATCCCTCCTGGTAAAACAAGCTCAAAGTGGCTTTTCATGGGTGGAGGGGGCCTGGTGATTGGGGTACTTTTGATGCAACAATCCGTATTCTTTGGTTGTCTTACCCTTTTTGGTGGAGGAGTTGCTCTGTATCGATACTATCGTCTCTGGGGAGTTGATCGGCAGATTCACCAAGATTGGTTAGCGCAACGTTCCAGTATGCAGGGGGATCAAGAGCGATTGCGTAGGGAGAGGGAAGTGGCTGAAGCGGAAGGAGAGTCACTCAACCAGGAAATGCTTCGTACACGCTTAGCGGAGAAGCGGAAATTGTTACAAACGGCTTATGATGAGCTAGCCATTGTCATTAAGGAGCAAGAATCCATTTTTAGTCGATGGAATGTGGCTTCACTAGTGGAACTCCATAAAAAAGCGGACGAACAACGGAAGCGAATTCAAGATCGGGAGACGGCGAGTCAGCTGGATCAACAATACCGTGAGCGTTTGAAGGAGATCTACCAGGAAGCGGTTCCCTGGGGGGAAGAGAACCAATTAACCAATCGTTTAGGGCCTTACCAAGTAAAGAATTGGTTAGAAGAGTTGACTAAGGTGGCAGATGAGGCGCGTATTGCCCGTGAAACCGGTCAACGGATTAAACTGGAGACGACGACTCTAACCCAAGAACAAAAGAGTCTGGAGGCTACTCTTGAGCGAACTGAACAAGAGGTAGCACGTTGGACAGAGCGGCTCGGGACAGGGGACTTCTCTTTATGGAAAAGTTGGCTTGAAGCTGGGGATCATGTACGTCAATTGGATGAGCAGATCCGGGAAGCGTTACGGGAAAAAGAGGAACTGACCCAAGCCATGGAGGAGGAAGAATGGGAAAAACGACTGATGGAAATAGAGGAAGAGTTAGCCTCTCTTGATACAGGAGAAGAGGAGGTGCCTCTTCCCGAGCTAAAGGCGTCGTTTACGGAAGCCGAGGGTGTACTGGATCGGGTAAGCCATTTCCATCGTCAGAAGGAAGTCGAGGTATTGAAGCTAGACGAACGCCTGCAAGTACGGGCTGATGGCCTCCCTTCACTAGCGGATCGAGAGACGCAGTTGGATGAAATGAGGGAACGTCTAAAGGTTCTAACGGAACAACGGACTGCTTTAGAAACGGCTCGGGATGTTCTACTCGAGGCAGCGCAAGAGGTGCAGGAGGATATCGCTCCCCGCTTGCGTCCCTATGCTTCTCAATGGCTGCAGAAGATTACTGGACGTTATGAGGATTTATTGATCGATCCTGCGAAGGGGTTGGAATTAAGTGTGTTTGTGCCAGAGACAGGGGAGAGACAACCTATAGAGCATCTCTCCCGTGGAACTGTGGATCAAATGTACTTTGCCCTTCGTCTCTCCCTGATCCGCTTTTTCTCCGAAAATACGGCCCCCTTACCGATCATTCTCGATGATAGTTTGGTTCACTTTGATGATGAACGTCTCAAGGAAGCTCTTCAAATTCTAGGGGAATTGTCTGAAACCCATCAAGTGATTCTCTGTACCTGCCAGAAACGAGAAGGGCTCTTGTTAGAAGAGTTGGGTATCTCCCTTAATCGACAGGCAATCTAAATGGAAGTTCGATATACTCTGAAGGAGAGGAGTGAAAGCCGATGCAACCTATAGGGGTGCACCGGTTTTTTACTCCCGTGGGCTAGAGAAGCTATTTTGTTAAGTGGATGATTGGGCTATACTGTGACCCACTCAACTTTCCTTGATAAAGAGGTGAAAAAAATGCCTGGTCGCCTTGTGCTCCATCCAGCCATCGAGGCTAATCGCGGAATGGGGCTTCTCCATCTTACCCCTAGAGGGGAGCAGCAGATCGTTTACCTAGTGCCAGGAGCTCAATCTGTAGGTGAATATCGGCGAATCGTACATAGTAGGGGATTGTCCGAGAAGCAGATCCAACTAACTACCTTCGATGCTTTTGTAAGGGAGTTATACCCACAATCCAAAAAGCACTTGATGACACGCATCGAACAGGAATGGTTGGCCCGACGTGCGGTAGAAGAAGGGATTCGGGAAGAACCAGGCTATTTCCAAGGAATGACGGATCGAGTGGGTTGGTTGAAAAAAGTAGAGGCCCGTATCGGGGAATTGAAGCGAGCGGGCGTTCGTCCTGAACGGCTGACCACCCTGTGGAAACATCAAGGGGATGGCTTGCCTGAACTGGCGCGTGTGTTTTACACCTATGATCGTCTTTTGAAGGAGCATGATCTCCTCGATCATGAGGAGCCTTATTTTTTAGTGATGGATGCGATTCGTAAGGAGGAGATTACACTTCCGACTCATGTAGTGGCGGAGCAATTTCCGGACCTTTCCTTCCTCCAAGAACAGCTGTTGATTCAATTAATTACAGCGGGTGTTTCCGTTGAGTTGCATTTGGCTTGGGATGAGGAACGTCCTCGGCTATTTGAAGAGACGAAAGGTCTCTGTGATCGGCTAAAAAGGCGAGGGTTTGAAATCGAGCAAAGGCAGGGTCATAAAACTAAAAAAAGAAGGAAGTCCCTTGATCATCTAGCACGATCCATCTTTGCTACTGAACCGCGCAGGGAAGTCTCTTCCGATGTAGAGGTGATCGCCGCTCCTGGATTGGAGAAGGAAGTTACGTTGGTAGTCGCTCGGTTAAAGAGATGGTTACGGGAGAGCGGATCTCCATTAAACAAAGTAGCCTTGGTCACCAATCAGGCGAATTCCTACTTTCCCCTTCTCATGTCTGCTTTGGAGGAGGCAGGAATCCCTTGTACGCGTACATTTTCACGTCCATTGAAAGAGCATCCGTTGATATGGACCCTTCACACTGCTTTGTCTATGCAGAGTATGAAAAAAGAGATGATCCCCCTTCTTTTAGAAAGCCCTTTACTACCCTGGTTAGCGGATAAATCATCTGCAGTTTCCTGGACGGCAATATGGCAAGGCTTGGGTTCACCTGAACGGGGCGAATTACTCTCTCGTCGAATTGACCAAATCACAGAGGATGAACTGCAGAAGTGGGAGATTTCACAGGAAGAGTTAGTAGGGATGGTCGATCTTTTTCGCTGGGTGGAGGGTGTACCTCAACATCCGCTATCTTGGAACGAGTGGGTAGCGTGGTTTACAAGTTGGGTAAAGCCGTTAGATGACCGTGAGCGTAGGCAAACCCTTGCCCGGAATCCGATGTTGTTACCGGTCATGGCTGAGGAATGGAAAGCCTGGTCAGGATTACGAGAGATCATCACGACCTGGCAAGGCATTTTTGCGCAGAGGAACTTAGGGGAGCAAATGTGTGATCGAGGAGAGTTCCTCTCTGCCTTGGAGCAGGCAGCTGAAGCAAAGCAGATCGAGGGTAAACCTGGTCGTAGAGGAGGTATCCATCTACTAGAACCCAATCAGGTGCGAGGGGATCGATACCAGGGTGTATTTCTCCTCGGTTGTGTAGAGGGAGAATGGCCGCGGCCTATTGCAGAGGATTGGCTCGTCTCTGATGAGGAACGGGAGCGATTGCGGCGGGAAGGGGTTCATTTGGCTTTGGCTTATGAACAGCGAACCCATCAGTTAATCCCCTTTTTCCATTGTGTAAGTGCTGCGGAGGAGAAGCTGGTATTATCCTATCCAGCCAGTGATGTGGAAGGGCGAAATCGCCTCCCTTCCCCCTATTTAGATGAGGTGAAGCGAGTTTACAAGCCTGAACCATTTTCTGAGGAGATACCTGGTATCTCGGAGTTGCTCCCCCTATCATGGCAAGTCAGTACTTCTCTTAACAAAGGGTTAGAGCGGGGGATTGCTCTCCTAGGTAGAGTAGGGGGAAAAGATCTAAAAGAGAAGGATCTACAGATGGCCCGTAGGATTGTGGAGCGGGTCAGGGAAGAGAGGCCCTCTTTTATAGCGAGTGTAGCGGAGAAAATAAAGGTAGAAAGTCAGCGCCAATCTGAAGGCAAAACCTCCAAATATAGCGGCTCGCTTACTACGGATGTATGGGGACCGGAAGTGGCTAAGGCCATGAAGGATCAGGTATGGAGTGTCACCCAATTGAATGAGTTGATGCAGTGTCGCTTTCATTTCTTTGCAGGTCGAATGGTAGGTGCTCGGCATATTTCAGAGGAAATAGAAGGACTTTCTCCACTGGAAAAGGGAGAGTTACTTCACCGCATCCTATGTCGATTTTGGGATCGTTATCGCAGAAAATCCTTACCTGATTTTGAGCTTGCAGAAGAGGATCTGCGTGGGGTGGCCAATGCCGTATGGCAGGAGTTTGTCAGCAAGGATTCGCAAGAAAGAGACCCCCTCTATCTTCACATCGAGAAATCGCGATTAATACGTAAAGTACTCGGAATGATTCGGCATGAATGGAGCTGGAGAGAGAAGGAGGATGTTTCCGACTTTCGCCCCATCTTGTTGGAGTTCGGCTTTGGGATCGAAAAGGATGAGGAACGGATTCGACGAGGGGAGATCGATCCTGCTACCATGGCGAAGCCAGTGGAGTTACCCCTTGCCAATGGTGAGCGTCTTCGACTGAAAGGAAAAGTGGATCGGGTTGATCAGGATGAGCTGGGTCGATATATCCTGTACGATTACAAGTCAGGGAATGCTCCTGATCTTGCCCAGATTAAAGAGGGAGCTTACCTTCAATTGCCTCTTTATCTATGGGCGGTGCAGGAAGTCTTTTCTTTAGATTCTAAACTGGCGATTGGTGTTGCCTTTTTTACCGGAGGGAAAGGAAAGGATGGCCAGCCTCCGACGGATAATCGGAACAAGGGGCTCTGGAGGAAGGAAGAGGCAAAATTAGCGGGGATTAGTGGACGAGTCACCGGATTATTCCCAGCAGATGAATGGGAAGAGGTGATGAACCGGATTCGTCTACAACTAAGGGATCGATTGGAACGTGTTGAAAAAGGGGATTTTGCAGTGGAGCCTACCTGGGAGTGTCCCACCTATTGTCCCCATCGAGGTATTTGTCGGGTGAATGCCTATCCATCCTAGAAGGGAGGGAGAAGGGGTATGACGGGTTGGCAGATGACCGCAGAGCAACAAGAGGCGGTGAATTGTTTAGATCAGGATTGTATCGTTGCCGCGGGAGCGGGGTCTGGGAAAACCCGTGTGTTAGTGGAACGGTTTCTGTCCATATTAAAGCGTCATCTATCAGAGAAAGATCCACTTTCGATGGTAGTAGCGATGACCTTTACCGAAAAAGCGGCTACCGAGATGAAGCACCGGGTAAGAGAAGGGATCGCACAAGAGATGAGAGGGGCTCAGGAGGAAGGGCGATCAGTGGAAGCCGACCAATGGTATCGCATCCTATCTGATTTGGAAAGGGCCCGGATTTCGACGATCCATTCCTTTTGTGCGAGCTTACTGCGTGAACACCCTGTTGAAGCAATGATCGACCCAGACTTTCGCGTGTTAGAGGAGTTGGAGGCAGAGAGCCTTCTTAAGCGAGCGATTACCAGTATCCTCCCGGAATGGATGGCCAAACTGAATCCATCCGTAGCGATGGAACGGTTGATTTTACGTTGGGGAGTAGCAGGTACAAGAGAACGACTGGCACAGCTTTATCAGGAGATGACCGGTCATGGTTGGGTTCCAGAGCAGCTTGGAAACCTTACAGGAAAACATTTACGAGAGACGGAGAAAAGGTTGATCAAGGCGGAACAAAAGCTCCTGCAAAGGGTACTGCTAGCTGGGGATGGTATGCTCACACTTGCGGGAGGTAAGTTGTGTTCGCGTTTTCAAGAGGATTGGCCGCGCTTAAAGAAGGAGCTACAATCAGCCGACTATAGGATGGAGAGGGTCGGACTATTGCTAGAGATTAAAGGCCTTCTCGGGGGGAACTGGGGTCGGAAGGAAGAGATTTTAGTGCCTCGGGATCGATTAAAAGAGGAGTGTCTGGAGCTTCAATCCGTGTCCGATGGCGTTTCATGGATAAAGGGCGAGCATGAGGTTGTCCCCTTCCTTCTTTCTGCCATCAAGGGGATGCATCAGAAGTATAATGAAGAGAAAGAAATGGCTGGAGTGCTTGACTTTGATGATTTGCAATCTCGGGCGGTGAGATTGCTTCAAGAATCGTCTGGGGTTGCCCAGAAAGTGCGTGGACAAATTCGTTATTTAATGGTGGATGAGTATCAGGATACGAATGATTTCCAGAAAAAATTGACGGATCTTCTATTGCCAGGCCCTGGTGGGGAGCGGATTCCGGGTAAATGGTTTGTTGTAGGTGATGCTAAACAATCCATTTACCGCTTTCGTGGTGCAGATGTATCCGTATTTGGACGTACTCGAAGGGAGATTGAGGAAAGTGGAGGGAAAGAGGTGGCGCTGCTGGATAATTTCCGGTCAGAGGCTTCCTTAGTACAGTTTGTCAATGCTCTATTTGGCCGCTTGATGTCATCGGATCCCGAGTGTGATAACTATTATCGAGATACTCGGGCCCACCGTGATCCCGGAGAAGAAGAGGGACGGGTGGAGTTTCTTCCGATCCCCGAGCGAGCAAAGGAGGCTGGGGATCATCGCCAATGGGAAGCGACAGCGATCGCGAAGCGGATTGGGGAGCTGATCGAAGAGGGAACCTCTCCGCAGGAGATTGCTATCCTATTGCAAGCGATGACCCATGTAAAGATCCTAGAGAATGCGTTACTACAAGCGGGAATTCCCTATTATGTTGTAAAAGGGGATGGTTTTTTTACGCGTCAGGAGATTTTGGATGTTTACCATTTGTTGCGATATCTTGCGGACCCAAATGATCGTCTAGCGTTAACAGGTCTGCTTCGCTCTCCCTTTTGTGGGATCTCTGATGAAACGTTATGGGTTATCAGTCGTGGGGAAGCCTGGGAGAAGGAATGGGTAAAGGGGTTGAACATGGAGAGCCTTTCCCCTAGGGAGCATAATAAATTGACCTGCTTTGCAGAACTTATCGCACAGTGGAGGAGGTTGAATGGTCGGGTAACCGTCGCTGAACTATTGGAACAAGCAGTGGAGGAATCCGGGTATCGCTATGTTTCCTGGGCATTTCCCCAAGGGTCTCAGATCGTGGCCAATGTGGATAAATTCCTTCGTCTCCTTCGTACTTGGCAGCGGGAGGCACCTTATTCCCTGCAAAGGGTCTGCAAAATGATCAACCAATGGATACAGGAGGGTGTACGGGAGACTGAGGCTAAGGTGGAAACGGAGGATGGAGCGAGTGTAAAGCTGATGACTATTCACCAGTCAAAGGGTCTCGAATTTCCTGTTGTGTTTATCCCTGACCTCTCCCGAAAACTTCCTCCAGAAACTATCGATGTCAAAGCAGATCGTGAATGTGGGTTGGTGTTTTGTCTGTCGGAAACGGATCTATCGCGCCTAGAAACCTACCGCTGGCGGGGAGTAAAAAACCGGGAATCTCAGTTAGCGCGAGAGGAATCCCTGCGACTTTTTTATGTAGCCATTACCCGGGCAGAAGAGCGGATTGTGTTCAGTGGGTTACCTGAAGAGCACCGAGGTTTGAAAAAGGGTGGGGATCTATTAGCGGCAGATACGTGGAGTAAATGGCTGGATGGGGTACTTGGATTTGATCGGTTGGATAGGGAAGCTGGCTGGTGGCGATTCCCTAAGGAGGATGGTCCTCCACTTCGCCTTCTTTTCTCTATGGATGAAGAGGATGGAAGGCTGGAAAGAGAAGAGCCTGCGCTGCTTGATGAATGGCTGAGCCATGAGGGGTCGGTGAGTCAATTAGAGGACGACCACTTACCGGAACACGTGCTACCCAGAGGATGGACGAATGCAGACTCCCAAATGATCAGTGTGACGGATCTGACCATGTTGGCCAATTGTCCGCGTAAATTTTATTATGCCAAACTATTGGGTCTCCCAGAGATAGGAGAAGGAGATCCCAGCGAAAAATCACGGAGGAGTTATGATCGATTTCGCCTAGATTCTCGAATAAAGGGGCAGATCGTCCATCGATTATTGGAGATTCTGCCTCCGGGACCGATCTCTTCACAAGAAATGAATCTCCTCTATCATAAAACTTTCGCAGAATGGGGAATTCGTGAAGAAGATCATCTGCAATCCGTGGCGGAAATTGCTCCTCTCGTGAAGGCTTATCGCGGAAGCCGATTCTACCGCGACCTTTCCCAGCTCTCGGGAATAAAACAGGAGGCCCGTTTTATTGGACAGACGCAAGGGCTGGAGATCGAAGGAATCATGGATCGAATTCAGTGTACCCCTGAGGGAGAATGGGAGCTGGTCGATTATAAGACCAATGATGTGACCGGGGAGGAAGTGGCTGATGCGGCAGCGGAGTACCTTCCCCAGGTGTATCTCTACGCGCTAGCCGCTCGAGAAGAGTGGGGAATACAACTGGCTCGTGGCATCCTGTATTTCCTCAAACCAGATGAGCAGGTAGAGATCGAGATTAATGAGGATTGGATGCTAAAGGCGAGAGGTCGCTTGGATGAGTGGGCACAACTTTTGCAAAGGGGAAAAGATCTAACGGATTTTACTCCTTATCCAGGCAAGCGTTGTACCTACTGCGATTATCGGTTGATCTGCGAAGGAGCATTTGAGTAAGAAGGAATTTTGGTTGTGGTATGATATTGTGAACTGATCCCCCTAATGTCCCTGTGTGGAAAAAGAAGGAGGGAAGTTTACGCATGGGAGTGGAGTCAAAGAAAGTAATGAAGTTCCTTCATGATTATTGGTCTCGGAAGTGGGTGCGCCGCAGTGTCTGGAGTATAGGGGCTTTAATAGCAACTTTTCTGATTGTTACTAATATCCTCATTCAGATCCAAGATGTGAATGCCTTGGCCAAGGCGACACCACAGCCTACGATCATCTATGATCGGAATGGAAAAATTGCTAGTAAAATATCAGCCTCACAGGCTGAGGGTGTGAAGTTGAAAGATGTTCCTCCTGCGATGATCCAAGCTGTAGTATCCATTGAGGATCAACGATTTAAAAGTCACTCGGGAGTGGATTATTTAGGTACCCTCCGGGCAACAACAATCAATTTAGGGGCAGGACGAACCGTCCAAGGGGGGAGTACCCTTACTCAACAATTAGCGAAAAATGTTTTTCTGACCCATGAACGAACTTATCAGCGAAAGTTAAAGGAAATTCTCCTTGCAAAAAAGATCGAACGGACTTATTCGAAAAATAAGATCATGGAGAAATATTTAAATACGATCTATTTTGGTGAGGGGGCCTGGGGACTAACCAAGGCAGCCCGTACTTACTTTGGCAAAGAACCCTCCCGATTAACGGTGAGCGAGTGTGCGACGTTAGCGGGATTAATTAGAGCACCGTCCAGTCTTTCGCCTGTCAAACACTTTAATCAAGCCATGGAAAGAAGAGACACTGTACTACGACTAATGGAAGAACAGTCCTATCTTACAGCTGCTCAGGTAAAGAAAGCTCAAAAGCAGGAGGTTGTCCTTAATGGACAGGAGACAGATCAGTACAAAGGTAGGTACCCATCCTATGTGGATGCCATCATCCAAGAAGCAATCCAGCGTTATAATTTGACGGAAAAAGAAGTGTTAAACGGTGGGTTGCGTATTTACACGGAGTTGGATCCCCAGATGCAAAAGGGTGCGGAGTCCGTTTATAAACGAGAAGAACTCTTCCCTGCTTCAGTCGATGGTGAGATGGTTCAAAGTGGTTCCGTTCTTGTGGATCCCCGCACAGGCGGGTTACGGTCTCTTGTGGGTGGTCGTGGTAAGCATGTGTTTCGTGGATTTAACTATGCGACGCAGTTAAAACGTCAACCAGGCTCTTCATTAAAGCCCCTCTCGGTTTATGCGCCTGCGATTGCCGGAGGATATAAGATCGACACCCCTTTGAAGGATGAGCCGATGACCTTTGCGAATAATTATGCCCCCAAAAATTATGGTGGTTCTTATAATGGGAAAGTTACTATGTATGAGGCTTTGATTGATTCCAAAAACATTCCTGCAGTTTGGTTGCTCGATCAATTAGGGATAGAAAAAGGAATCCGCTTTGTGAAAGCAGCAGGAATACCCTTGACGGAAAAGGATAATCGCCTGAGCCTTGCACTAGGCGGCCTCGATGTAGGAACTAGTCCACTCGCGATGGCACAAGCTTATTCAGCCTTCCCCAATAATGGTGTCATGATAGAGACCCACGCGATTCGTAAAATAGAGAACCCAGAAGGAGAGACGATTGCCCACTGGTATAAAAAAGCGACGCGCTTGATGAAACCTGCTGTTGCTCAACAAGTTACTTATATGCTTCAGGGAGCTGTACGAGAAGGGACAGGGAAACGAGCTGCTGTTTCAGGCTGGCCAACAGCGGGAAAGACCGGTACAACACAACTTCCTGACAAGACTCAACAGGGCTCAAAGGATCACTGGTTCGTCGGATATACGCCAGAACTGGTGGGAGCGGTCTGGATGGGGTATGACCAGACGGATGAAAAACGCTACCTCTCCACTGCCAGTGGCCAGACGACAGCGCCGATCTTTCGTGAATTGATGGGTGAGGCACTCAAAGGGAAAAAGGCTTCCTCATTTGATCTATCGACAGTGAAATGGAAAAAACCTCCCCGTATCGGTGAGGAAGATGATGAGAAAAAGGATAATCCCTTAGATGATCTATTGGATTGGGGCATACAAAAGGGGAAAGAACAGTTGAAAGAAGGATTGAAAAACTGGTTTAATGGATAAATCGTCATCGCGAATGAAAAAAGGAGCGGAATGAATTGACTTGGATCAGTGATTTTTTTACCCAACTGGTTGGTGCATTTGCCCGGTTGGTGACGGCTGGTTTTATTGTTTGGATGACATTTGTCATCATCATTTTTTTCAAAGAGCTTTTTACTCCCGGGGATATTCGGGTGCGAGAATACCTTTATCGGGTTTGGCGCAGGTGGTTACTTTCTTTTGAACTTACGTCCTATGGCGGGATCGTTGTCGCTTTGTATTACCTTTTCAAAGGTGGAGAAGAAGCAGATCCACTGTTATATAGTTTGATTCTGGTCTTTGCGATTCTGGGATCTTGGTTCTTTATCCGCCTACGGATTCGTTCAAGTTTGCGCAAGAAGAAGCGCGATGCAGAAAATCCTGAAGGATAATAAAGAAGGCCCCCCTTTACTTCGTGGAAACATTTCGAGATAATATAAGGAAAATGTTTTTCAAATCTCTCCTAGGTGAGTGAGATATGCCGATAGAGGAACTACTTGAAAAAGCAGGCTGTTATTTGAAAAAAGAAGAGCTTGAATTGGTAGAGCGAGCCTATCTCTTTGCTGAGGAGGCTCATGAGGGACAAATCCGTAAATCTGGAGAACAGTATATCTATCATCCAGTAGCTGTTGCGGGGATTCTTGCTGACTTGCAGATGGATGCCACCACATTGATGGCGGCGATTCTTTATGATGTCGTTGAAGATACAGGTGTCACCTTAGAGATGCTTGAGGCAGAGTTCGGTGAGACAGTGGCTCAAATCGTAGACGGTTTGACTAAATTGTCGAAACGAATGAAGTATAAATCCACCGCAGAGCATCAGGCGGAGAATCATCGTAAGATGTTTGTCGCCATGGCGCAGGATATACGTGTGATCTTGATTAAACTCTCTGATCGTCTTCATAATATGCGAACACTCAATTTCTTACCCGAGGAAAAGCGTCGTCGGATTTCCAAAGAGACCTTGGAGATTTTCGCACCGCTAGCACACCGCCTCGGGATTTCGACGATCAAATGGGAGTTGGAGGATAGTGCTCTTCGCAATATTAATCCCCAGCAATATTACCGGATTGTCAATCTGATGAAGAAGAAGCGGGCAGAACGGGAACAGTACTTGGATGAAGTCATCGCTACCTTGCGGGAGAAATTGGGAGCGATGAGCCTAACCGCGGATATCTCTGGACGTCCAAAACATATATACAGCATTTATCGTAAAATGGTCAAACAGCATAAGCAGTTTAATGAAATCTACGACTTATTGGCTGTACGAGTCGTTGTCGAATCGATCAGAGATTGCTATGCCGTTCTTGGTATCATCCATACGATCTGGAAGCCAATGCCGGGTCGCTTCAAAGATTATATCGCAATGCCAAAGACCAATATGTATCAATCCCTGCATACGACGGTCATCGGACCCAAAGGTGAGCCCATTGAAGTTCAGATCCGAACCAAAGAAATGCATCGTATTGCGGAGTACGGGATCGCGGCACACTGGGCATACAAAGAAGATCACCAAGACGATAATGTTTCCTTCAATGAAAAGTTGAAATTCTTCCGTGAGATTCTGGAGCTACAGCAGGATACCAATGATGCCCAAGAATTCGTCGAAAACTTAAAGATGGACTGGTTTTCTGATGCGGTATTTGTCTTTACCCCAAAAGGCGATGTATTGGAACTTCCCGCGGGTTCGGTTCCCCTTGATTTTGCCTTCCGGATTCATACCGAGGTGGGTCATCGCTGTATCGGGGCAAAGGTAAACAATAAAATTGTTCCTTTAGATTATCAGTTAAAAACAGGGGATATTGTTGAAGTGTTAACCTCCAAACACTCCTATGGCCCTAGCCGTGATTGGCTGAAGATTGTCCAATCCTCACAAGCGCGCAATAAAATTCGTAACTGGTTTAAGAAAGAGCGCCGTGAGGAAAGCATTGCTAAGGGACAAGAAATGGTGGAAGCCCTTCTTAAAAAACGCGATTTTGACCCCTCTGAAGTGTTGTCTACGGAGCGGTTGAAGGAAGTAGCTGCGAAGTTCAATTTCCAGGATGAGACGGATATGTATGCCGCGGTTGGGTATGGAGGAATATCTACGACCCAAGTATTCAACCGACTCACGGAAGGGCTTCGTTCAGAGGAAGTGAAGCCGCCAGTTCTTCCTGATGTCAAGTCCATGCCTACCCGTCGCCGGACCGGTGGGGTAAAGGTAAAGGGAGTAGACAATCTTCTCGTTCGTCTTTCTCGCTGTTGTAACCCAGTGCCTGGGGATGAGATTAAAGGATTTGTTACTCAGGGTCGTGGTGTATCCGTTCATCGCTCGGACTGTGCGAACTTAAACAGTGTGGGTAAAGAGCGGATGGTGGAGGTAGAGTGGGAAGGAGTACCTGATCAATCCTTCAATGTGGATATTGAGATTTCGGGACTGGATCGAGCAGGGTTACTCAACGAAGTATTGCAAGTCGTTTCCTCTACCGGTGTGGAACTATCAGCAGTCAGTGGAAGAGCAGACCGCCGGGGGCTAGCCAAGATTGATATGAGTATCTCCATTCGCAATATCAACCATCTCCAATCGGTTGTCGATAAAGTGAAGGGCGTGCGAGATATTTACAGTGTTCGGCGAATCATGCAGTAAAGGGTATCTGATGGCTTGAAGGAGGATGGTTGTGCGGATTGTCTTGCAACGAGCAAAGGAAGCTAAAGTAACCGTTTCAGGGGAGACTGTGGGGAAGATTGGCCCCGGTCTTGTCTGTTTAGTCGGTTTTACTGAAGGAGATGGGGAGAAAGAAGTGCGCTGGATGGTGGACAAGCTGATTCACCTGCGCATCTTTGCGGATGAAGAAGGAAAGATGAATCTCTCCCTGTTGGATACCGGAGGAGCAATTCTCTCGGTTTCACAATTTACTCTGTATGGTGATTGTCGTAAGGGACGTCGCCCTAACTTTATGTCTGCGGCTAAGCCAGAGTTGGCTACTGAGCTTTATAATGGTTTTAACGAAGCATTGCAGGGAAAAGGAATTTCAGTGGAGACAGGGGTTTTTGGAGCGATGATGGACGTGTCCCTTATCAACGATGGCCCTGTCACGTTAATTCTTGATAGTCCTAGCGAATAGTACTTAGGTTGGAAAGGGTCTTCATTTAATGAGTAGGCCACGGAAGAATCATTGTAGCCGAGTGGATGATACTTGGGTGCATAGGGATGTTTCTAGGGCATGCTAATAACGAGAAAAGATCTCAGATCCATACCATTAAAATGAGAATTTCATAAGAACCCAAGGGGGATTTTATTCATGTCCAGCAATACTAACCAGTCCATTGAGTCACTCGCTGTCAATACGATTCGTATGTTATCTATCGATGCAGTAGAGAAGGCAAACTCTGGCCATCCAGGTATGCCGATGGGAGCAGCTCCGATGGCCTATGCATTATGGGCTCGTCATCTCAAGCACAACCCAGCGAATCCAAAGTGGTTTGATCGTGACCGTTTCGTTCTCTCTGCAGGTCATGGCTCAGCGCTGTTATACAGCTTGCTCCACTTATTTGGCTATGGCCTTCCAATGGAAGAGGTAAAAAGCTTCCGTCAATGGGGTAGCCTCACTCCTGGGCACCCAGAGGTCAATCATGGAACTCCTGGTGTAGAAGCCACTACAGGTCCTTTGGGACAAGGGATCTCTAATGCCGTTGGGATAGCGATGGCAGAGGCACATTTAGCCGCTCGCTACAACCAAGATAGGTTCTCTGTCATCGATCACTTTACGTACACGATCTGTTCTGACGGGGATTTGATGGAAGGGATCTCTCATGAGTCGGCTTCACTA
This sequence comes from Marininema mesophilum, assembly GCF_900106775.1. Lineage (GTDB taxonomy): Bacteria > Bacillota > Bacilli > Thermoactinomycetales > DSM-45169 > Marininema > Marininema mesophilum. Next base: position 100,165 of record NZ_FNNQ01000005.1, on the reverse strand, counting down.
GCTGGTCATCTTAAACTAGGGAAATTGATCGCCCTTTATGATTCCAACGATATTTCTCTGGATGGAAACCTCGCAGAATCCTTCAGTGAAGATATACAAAAACGCTTTGAAGCTTATGGTTGGCAAGTGCTTCGCGTGGACAATGAAAATGACCTTGACGCGATTGGTCAAGCGATTGAAACAGCACAAAAAGAGACCTCCAAACCTACGCTTATCGAAGTAAAGACCACTATTGGATTTGGTAGCCCGAACCTTGCAGGCACCCATAAAATCCACGGTGCTCCCTTTGGACCAGAAGAGCGGGAAGAAGTACGGAAGGCTTATGGCTGGGAGTGGGAAGAGCACTTCTACATTCCAGAAGATGTGGCTGGCCATTTCGAAAGCTTGAAATTCGCAGGAGAAGAAGCTGAGAAGAAGTGGAATGCTCTCTTCGCAAGCTACAAGGAAGCATACCCATCCTTGGCTCAAGAGTTAGAAAAAGCGATTAACGGTGAGCTACCAGCTGACTGGGATCAAGCCCTGCCAACGTACCAAACGACTGATAAAGCAATTGCTACCCGTTCTGCATCTGGTGAGGCCCTTAATGCTGTGGCCCAGGGGGTACCTAACTTTATTGGTGGTTCTGCGGATCTAGCCTCTTCCAATAAGACCGAGTTGAAAAAACAAGGCGTTTTCCATGCTGAGGATTATGCTGGTCGTAACATCTGGTTTGGAGTACGGGAACATGGCATGGGAGCTGCATTGAACGGGATGGCTCTCCATGGTGGTGTAAGACCTTTTGGCGCGACATTCCTGGTCTTCTCTGATTACTTACGTCCATCGATCCGTTTGGCGGCAATTAGCAAACTGCCTGTCCTCTATGTATTTACCCATGATAGTATCTCCGTTGGGGAGGATGGCCCTACTCACGAGCCTGTCGAACAGATCCCAGCACTACGTCTTATCCCGAATCTAAAGGTCTTCCGGCCAGGAGATGCCAATGAGACAGTATCCGCTTATCGCTATGCGTTGAATCATCATGACGGTCCTGTTCTCCTCGCACTTTCCCGGCAAAACCTGCCCATCCTTGAGGGCACCGCAGAAGCGTCGACTAAAGATGCTTTGAAAGGCGGTTATGTGCTAGCCGATTCTGAGGGAACCCCAGATGTGATCTTGATTGCTACAGGTTCTGAAGTAAGCTTAGCAATGGAAGCAAAAGAGAAGCTCAAAACTCAAGGAGTTAATGTACGTGTCGTCAGTATGCCTTGCCGTGAGCTCTTCCTGGAACAACCAGAAGCGTACCGTGAATCGGTCCTCCCCCACGCGGTGACCGCTCGGGTCGCTATCGAGGCCGCCTATCCAGTAGGCTGGGAACAAATCACTGGCGATGCTGGTGAGATCATCGGTATCAACACCTTTGGTGCTTCTGCTCCTGGTAATCTGGTGCTGGATAAGTACGGATTTAATGTGGATAATGTGGTAGCCCATGCAGAACGTGTGTTGAAGGGATAATCATCTACTAAGAGTACCCTCCTAAAGAGCTCCCGCTCATTTAGGAGGGTTTTTTATGTCACCACAAAACAAAGGTAGTTTATTACCTGGGTAGTCCTGTTCTCTTTTTTGGGCAGAATAACAAAAAAGAACCCTCAAGGAGAAAATCATGCGCAGGACTCAACGGGAGCGAGAATTTATGATCCATATGACCCTATTTGGCTTTGCTGATCCACAGGATAACCAAGAAGTAAAGGAGCCCAGCTTAGAAAACGTGGAACGCCCACACAATATAGGCCGTGGTGCCCTTACCCCCATGGAATCTTCGTTGATTTCCAGCGATGGCTGAGCTAGACTGAAATGAAAGAATCGGTTAAGCCAAGTGAGGGGGGACACGGGCCCCGAGAGAGGGTGCCGTGGTTTTGACGTGAAAAATTGGAGTGTAACAGGGGTAGACCCGTCCTTCTATTTGGATACGGAGCGGATTATTGGACTCTTCTTCCCGAAGGCGAAGGTGAATCCGGTAGGGGAAGAGAAGATGGATACACGCCTTCACTTTAGTGTGGAGGAAAAAGGGGAGCGCATAAAAGCGTCGGTAACCCTTAGGGATTCTGAGGTAGAAGATCGGACATGGCATGCCACTTATGAGCAGGAAGCGATAGTGGATGGACCTTCGAAGGAAGTTCGGCGGCGGATCAAACAGGTGATGAAACACGCCTTGTTGCAAGTGTTGGAAGAAGCTACTGGCACTCGTCAACCCTGGGGAATCCTGACTGGAGTTCGTCCGACCAAGTTATATCATGGGATGATGTTAGAGGGGATTTCCACAGGAGAAACAAAAAGAATCCTGGAGCAGAATTACTCTCTGATGCCCTATAAGATTGACCTCTTAGAAGAGATCGTCCAGCGACAGACAAAGGTGTTGCCAGATCTTTACCAATTGGATCAAGAGGTGAGCCTCTATATCGGGATTCCCTTCTGTCCAACCAAATGTGCCTACTGTACCTTTCCTGCCTATGCGATCCAGGGCCGTGATGGGTCAGTAGAGGAATTTTTAGCAGGTCTGCATGAAGAGATTGAAGCCGTAGGAGGGTGGCTTGCACGGCAAGGTCGCCGGGTGACGACGATATACTTTGGTGGGGGAACGCCGACATCGATTACTGCCTCTCAACTGGAAGCATTGTTTATCCAGATGAAAAAGTATATTCCGGATTATGATCAGGTTCGTGAATTGACGGTAGAGGCAGGGCGTCCAGATACCCTTGATGTGGAGAAGTTAGACCTATTGAAGCGGTGGCAGGTGGATCGGATTAGTATCAATCCCCAAAGCTTTGAGGAGAATACCTTAAAGCTGATTGGCCGCCACCATACAGTGAAAGAGACGCTCGATAAGTTCCATCTCGCACGGGAAATGGGGTTAAACAATATCAATATGGATCTGATCATCGGCCTTCCTAATGAAGGGCTAGATCGTTTTCGTCAGTCCCTTAAAGTGATGGAAGAGTTGCGGCCAGAATCATTAACAGTGCACACGCTATCCTTCAAACGAGGGTCCCATATGACACGCAACCCCGATAAATACAAGGTGGCAGGTGGGGAAGAGATCGGTCAGATGGTTCAAGAAGCTCGGCAATGGACCCAGTCCCAAGGCTATGCGCCCTATTATCTCTACCGCCAGAAAAATATCCTGGGTAACCAAGAGAATGTAGGCTACGCTTTTCCAGGAGAAGAGAGTTTGTACAATATCAGTATCATGGAAGAACGGCAGACCATTATCGGATTAGGCTGTGGGGCTGTCAGCAAAATCATTCCACCTGGTGGAGGGCGTCTCACACGATGGCCCAACCCAAAAGAGCCCCAAGCGTATATTGATACCTACCGTGAACAGACGATAAAAAAGCTAGCCGCTCTTGATGAGGCTTATGGTTTGGTAACAAGATAAACAAATGATGAAGAAAGTCGCATAAAAGCTGTATAGACTTGGCAAGTTTAGAGACGATTGATTGGCGATAAGAGTGACCATGTACTAGCTCTTGTAGAGTTTTGCTTACTTATACTAAAAGCGGACGGGGTGCGACTGCACACCCTGTCCGCTTTTAGTAAGCTTTTTGATGATGATATTTTTCCATCATATTTTTTCTGGTGGAATCAAGTGAACATCGATTTCTGGGGAAAGCAGAAATGCATTAATAATAGCCTGCTCTATCTCCTCCCAGGGAGGTCCCCCAGGCTCATATCCTAATGCTGGAATGGTGATGGAACGGATGTTCCACTCTTCACATGTTTTAACTAGATCGATCAGCCCGTGTTTGATGTCATCAAGGCGTGTAGGACGCCGATTTCTTTTTAAAGGAAAATTGATAATGTATTGTGGCCCATCGCCCTCTGGAATTAACGGAACAACGTACATTTCTCCTACTTTGATCCGGCGCAGGCGACAGGCACGGCGGTAGGCGATAAAGTTCATCGGAAAAGCGTTGCGAAGGGTGAGCATGGGACCCGCTTCAAGCCAGCCGGTGCAGTTAATTGGATTGATGACAGCCTCGGTGGAAATTTGGGTGAGAGGGGTGTTTTCTATGTTAATCATCAGTGTAAAATCTCCTTCCCTCACCAAAAATTATGGGGTAGTTGCAGGAAAAAAACAAGCACCGAAAACGAAGAAGTAAATTGAGGGAAGTGACCGCAAAGGTATTAATGGATCAGCCTATCAGTTGCAATCTTTTTAGTCCAGTAAAGATTCCATGATTATCACAACTAGGCGCAATATAATTTGATACGACTTTAACCTCTGGTACACCGTTCGCCATAGCAACGCTATTCTTAATGAAAGTAAGCATTTGGATATCATTTTCTCCATCTCCAAATGCGTAACAATCATCTAAGTGGATTTGCAGACGTTCTATTAGTAATTTAATACCGACTACTTTTGATACGTCTTTAGGAAGTACATCAGCCCCAAAATCCCCCCATCGAATAAATTGGTAGTTAGGAAAAGTTGCTTTATATAGACCTTCCTCTTCTCTAGTACAAAAAAGGTTCAACTGGTTAACACCAACATCATAAAAGCATCGGGGATCTACATCGGGGTAAGGTAATTTTAAGTGCTTGAAGCTTCTCTCTGCGTAAATATGATTGGCATGGCTTATTAGAAAATTATCCTTGTTCCCAAATCCTACTACATGTTGATTTGCGTAAGCTAAATCGGTAATATCCTGAATCATCTCTTTATCAAGGAGATTGTTCTGCATAATCTCTCCTTGATGTACAACTAACTGACCATTTAAAGCAATATACGTGTTTATGTTTAACTCCCTAGCGATGTGTACAAACATGCTAGGGGCACGGCCTGTTGCGATTGCAACGATATCGCCCTTCTTTTGAAGGGCGTTGATAGCATACTTAGTACTGTTTAATATGGTCTTCTCCTTAGTAAGCAAGGTTCCATCAATGTCGAAGAAAATAATTTTTCTATTCATGGCTTCCATCCTTCCTCTCATTGAGAAGAATATAAACCATGAAATGCATTTCACAGCAATCCTTAATTTGTTCTTGTTTTTTGGTAATTACCCCTTGACATGAAATCGTTATCATGAATTAAGCTCTTTTTGAAAGCGCTATCTAGTAGTCTCTCCGGTTTAACGGGCCAATCATTCTTTAACAATAGACAGCGCTTCGCTTAAATAAAAGGAGGGATTCTATCATGGGGAAGAACAATATTTTGGAAGCAGAATTAAAATTAAATGATCGTTCTAATGGACAACCTTTACGTGTATTAACCGAGGAACAGTTTGCTTTTTGGTTAGAATATGGTTACGTCGTTATCAAGAACGCAGTAAATAAAGAGGATTTGGAGCGGTTGACCAAACTAATATGGAATTTTGCCGAAAAGGATCCCAACGATCCAACAACTTGGTATTTGAGTCCCTCTCCTGAAATGAAGATGAAGGAACTGAATGGTACAGGTATGGTAGAACTCTACAATCATCAATTGATGTGGAACAATAGAACTAGCGAAAAGATCTATAACGCTTTTGTTGATATCTGGGGAACTGAAAAATTATGGACCAGTATTGATCGAGTAAACTTAAACCTACCGAAAAAGGATGGTCAAGGATCCGATGGTTTCATTCATTGGGATGTCGACACTTCAAAAGACCCATTACCAGTGAATGTTCAAGGTGTCCTATCATTAGTAGATGCCTCTGAAGACATGGGGGGATTTCAGTGCGTCCCTGAATTATTCAGGGATTTTCCAGAATGGGCTAAGAGCCAACCAAAAGACCGTGATCCATACCATCCAGACCTAACGGGATATACCCCTACAAAAGTCGTGGCAGAAGCAGGGGATTTACTGATTTTTAACAGTATGCAACCCCACGGTATACGAGCAAATCATTCAAATAAGGCAAGGCTAGCGCAATACGTTTCCATGTTTCCAGCACAAGAAGATAATACTGAGCTAAGAAATACTCGTGTCACATCGTGGCATGATAAAGTATCTCCAGTCGGTGATGCCTTCCCTGGCGATCCACGTGAATGGGAAAAAAAGCACCATGAACGTGCGATTCTAACTGAACTTGGGGAAAAATTATTAGGTTTAAAAAGCTGGGAGTAAGCGACAACACACTAAAGTCGAATAAGTGGAGATGCATAGTAGCATTTGCAACAATTGGTTGATGAAGTAGGTGTAGCTCGCTAAAAGGGCTACACCGTTTTTCTTTTTACAATTTCTAAGTCAATTTCATGTTTGGTCGTTTCTGACAACAGCGCTTGTTCAACCAGTAACTGCCCGATAGAATATAGTGGTATGTCTATTGTAGTTAGATGCAGAGCTTTTGAAATTTGTTGATTATCAAATCCTATGATTGCTACGTCTTCAGGCACAGACCATCCTAAATCGTTAAATGTAGTCAAAAGGCCAGCCGCCACTTGATCATTCGTTACGAGCAAGGCGGATGGACAATCGCCACTCTTATAAAGGCGTTGTGCTAATTTAGCACCGTCCTCTAAATATAAACAACCCGTGTATATGTCCCTCTCAAGAAGGTCTAGGTTTTTACTTTTGTAAAAGTCCCTGAATGCTTTTTCACGCTGAATACTGCTTGTCCCTTTTCTTCTGCTAATACATATTCCTATCCGAGTATGGTTAGATTCAAAAAGAAATTCTAGAGCGTCCTTAAAACAATCATAATGATTTACATACGAACAACTGATTCCCTCTATATCAACATCTTCAAATAGTACTATTTTTCCGCTGGAGTTATACTCTTTTATTATATTTAAGCTCACTCGACGTGAGCAAAAGATCAAACTATCTATTTGTTTGCTTTTTAGCATATTAAGGGCATCGATTTCTTTATCCTGGTTATAGTTTGTCTGGAAAATGACTATTTTAAAATCTGTGTTAGATACTGCTTTAGCTATTCCATTAGCTAACTGGCTGAAGTATGGATGGTCCAAAAAAGGAATAACAATTCCTATTAAGCAAGTTTTGCCTCTTTTTAAATGGATAGCGTTAATGTTCTGTGTGTATCCAGTTTTCTTTATTGCTTCTCTAACAGCCGCAGCTTTATCTGCTTTTACATAAGGGTGATTATTTAAGACCCTTGAAACCGTTGCTACAGATACCCCAGCCAATTTCGCTACGTCATGTATATTTGCCACATGAAGCCCCTCCTTAAATAAGCAGGTGATAATTATTGATTTTTTCTATTAGTTTTTTTAAGGTCGATAACTCCATGTTTTCTATACAGCTTTAGGAACAAGAAAGCTTGGCACCTCTTTAATATTAGTATACGCCTATGTGTTACGATTATTGGAAACTAGCTACCTAGTACTTTCTGGATTGGTAAATAGCCATAATATTTATTATAGGTTTAACCTGAGGGACTAAATGATAAAACCTACTATCAGTATGATGTTTCCCTCCTGGCTAAAACAACCAAGAAACCCAATAATACAAGATAATTAACGTAAATAACGTTGCAGGAGGGATGACGATAAACGTGACTTTTACATACTGCCACCACGTAATTTTTACATTCTCACGATTTATTATATGCATCCACATTAATGTAGCTAGTGTCCCTATTGGAAGAAGTAACGATCCCATGTCGCTTCCGATAACATTTGCCAGATACGAGATTTTTAAAGTGAGCGGATTGAGATGCATTTCCGTTAGCGCGAGTGTTCCAACCATTAACGCTGGGTGATTATTAAAGAGATTGGATAGAACAGATAAGAGCATACCCATTATTATACTTGCATGCAGCAGATTTCCGGAAACTATGGGATCCATAAACTGAATAAGCCATATTGTTAAACCAATGTTATGCAATCCGTAAATAATCACGTACATACTAAAGGCGAAAACAAATATATACCACGGAGTTTTTTTCAGAATATCAATCGGCGATATTTTTAGAGAAATCCATCTCCATCCTAGCAATACGACAGAGCCAATGACGGCCATAACAGAGACAGGAATCCCAAAATACGAAGCGATAAAGAGGCTCACACGGACAGCAAGTACAAAAATGAGGATTTGGCGCATAAAACGAGAACGTTCCTTCTCCGATAAAGGAGGGGACACAGGTGTAAGTACATAGTATTTAGCGGCTGTAAGGCCGGATACCGTGTTAGGAATTGTTTTTGGAATACTCTTATAAAAACGAAGAAATAGTAGCATAGAAAGGAGCAATAAACCAAGAGTGGCTGGAAAAAACATCATCGCCGCTTGCATATATAAATCCATATGCACAATTTTCAATGCTATTAAATTTACGATATTGCTTACCCCAATCGGGGCACTGGAAGCAGTGGCAATTAGTGCTCCAGACAGCAAATACGGTATTTTTTGATGGTTTTCCAAGTCCATTTTATTCAGTAAGAACACTATAATCGGTGTCGCAATCAAAATGCTACCATCGTTATTGAAAAAAAGTGTCATCAAAAAACATAGGAGGTTGACATACCAGAATAAGCGAATGCCTGATCCTTTCGCTTTGACGGCGATCCTCTCTGCCATCCAGTGAAAGAATCCAAAGCTTTCTAAGACAATAGCCATCACAATTGTGGCTATAATGGTGATGGCTGCACCGCTTATTGTTTCTGCGATTTGACCCACGTCCGATAATGAAACACTTCCAATGAGTATGACAAGAATCGCACCTATCGTCGCAGGAATTGCTTCATTAATTCCTCTAGGTCTCCAAAGAATAAACAATAGTGTAACCAACATAGTTATAATTGTCATCAAAACCAATGGTTGAAACCTTCTTTCCTATAGGAGCGTTTGCCATTACTCTATTATATGTAAGAAGATATAATAGAGTTTGGACAAAAGACAACGGTAAGCATTTTCCCTATGCAGCTGAAAATGATGAAATGACCGCTATCCTTGATTCCGATCCTAGAAAGACAACCATTGATGAAACAAAATTTAATCTAAGTAAAAAAGTGATTGGAAAATGAGGAATTGAAGAGCATACGGTATTCGCCGGGTGCTCTTTTTTTTGCCCGAGAGGTCCAAAGATCAGAACTCATTTTGACAAAGCGATAGGATTTTACACGAGACAGACGAGGAAGCGTGAGTTTTTTACCCCTTCCCAAGTGTGATCATATTCGTATATAATAAAATAAATTATAAGGTCTACTAATGTATAAATTTATTAAATATTACTTGAATTCCATAAAGTAGCAAACCATTATCATTAACTAATCCATCGGATGTAGTAAGTTTGTATTTAACCAATTTTTAACGGAATGGAATGAAACCAGGTGGTAGCCAATCGAAACCGGGTTGGATGAAGGTTGCAAAATCAAGTGAAGTAGAAGAGCGGATTCTTTTCGCATCCAAAGAACATTTTGTAAGAAGGGCCTTTGCGTATTTATGGTTGGGTAGACCGTCTAAGCTTGGAGTTGGAGTAGATCCTATCAGTAGAGGATGGGGCTCCCAAGAATCCTTGCCTTAAGGCAGTGGATTGTAAATAGTGATATGCCCTATTCTAAGGAGGAATAGTATTATGGATACAAAATTAGAAAACCCTAAGTTGATAACCGAAAAACAATACGATGTAACAGAAAACCAGAAGGTATTATGGTTGGCTCGTCAAATGGACTTAGAAGCTGGTATTTATAATGAACCCGTTTCTATACAAATAAAAGGAAATTTAGATCGTAAAAGACTGCAAAGAGCCTTGCAACATGTTGTAGAGAAACATATAGCGTTACAAATGAATATTGTATCCACGAATGAAGGTTTAAAACAAATTAAACAAGAACAGTTATATGTAGATTTGGAATTTTATGACTGGCCATCCTATTCTATGTTTGAAAAAAATCAAATGTTGGAAGAATCATTAATATCAAACCTTCACACAAGATTTAATTTAACCTCAGATGCCTTGTTTCGGTTTCAACTGTATCGATTGGAGTCAAATGAATATTTCCTTCATCTGATGTTCCATCATATTATTTTTGATGGTTGGAGTTTAGGATTATTCCTGAAAGATTTAGAACGAGCTTATTCATCAAATCAAACTATTGAAATGGAAAAAAACGATGATGGAATAAACGAATATAAAAAGCTTCTAAATAAACATCAAAATTATATCGGATCGGAAGAGTATGCTTCTTCTGGGGAGTATTGGCGTGCGAAATTAGACGGCACATTATCGTGGAGTGAATTTCCAACAAGGTCCGCAAGATCGCTTGTAACAACATATCAAGGAGGTGCTTTACAATCTGCTATAACGCCTACTCTGTCTAATTTTGTAAAACAATTTTCCAAGGAAAATCATGTGAGCTCATACCGTGTATGGCTTAGCATTTACGTTGTATTGTTACATCAGATGACAAATCAGACAGACCTGTTAATTGGAATGCCAATAAACACCAGAAGTCGTGATGAACGAGAGCGAGAGGTATTTGGTTACTTTGTGAACATCGTTCCGGTGCGCATAGCATTTTCACCAAACGAAACGTTTACAGAGTTAGTTCAAAAAGTGAATAAAACGGTACAAGAAGCTATCGTGCATCGGCATTTTCCAATGAACCATTTGATCCAGCAATTAGATAAGAATCGAAAAGGAAATAAACTGTCTTTATATTCAACAGTATTTAACATGGTAAAACTCCCGAAATTGAAAATGGAAAACTTTGAAACGAAAGTCATCACTCATCAGAAGCGAGTAAGTGTTTTTGATATGGTATGGCGATTAGTTCAAAATCAAGGAGATTCTTTAAATCTTGAAATTGACTTTAATTCTGGCATGTATGATGAAAAAGACATTCAGAATTTTGTAGATAGGTTTCAAAATATACTACGGGTATTGCTGGAAAATAGTAAGATGCCTATAGGCCATTTGGAATTACTTTTACCGCAAGATTATGATGTATATCAACGTAATTACACATTTGCTGAGAGCGATGTACTGTCTAAACCATTAGATCAACTCATTGATGTACAAGCGGATACACAGCCAAATGGTATTGCTATAACGATGGGCCAGCAGAGTATCACTTATCAAGAATTACGGACCTTGTCAGATCGAATGGCGCAAACTTTACTTCATCAAGGGTTGCAAAAACAAAATCGAGTAAGCATTATTATGGATCGTAGTATAGAGGCCATTGTGTCTATGATTGGAGTTCTAAAGGCAGGAGGTACTTATGTACCTGTAGATCCAGATTTTCCGATAGATCGGGTTCTTTTCATCTTACAAGATAGTGAATCTACTCATATTATTACAAGTCAAAAGGTTAGTTTACAACCTTTTCAAGTAGGCAAACAAGTGATTATATATGAAGACATGCCTACACAATTCATTGCTGAAAAAAGAAAACATACAAATTCAATAGATGATGCTGCCTATATCATTTATACATCTGGCTCTACCGGAAATCCTAAAGGTGTATTAATTCCTCATCAGGGAGTCATTCACTTTATACAATCCTTGAAAGGTACGTATCATTTACAGCAAAGTCATGTACACTTGCAATTTGCATCGCTTAACTTTGATGCATCTGTCTGGGAAATCTATAGTTGCTTGCTTACTGGAGGAAGACTGTATGTTTTATCTGAAATGGAAAGGAAATCTTCCAGTTACTTCATGGAAGCGATTCAAAAACAACAAGTCAATTTCTGTCTTTTACCTACTGCGTTTTTCCATATCTTAACGCAAGCGTCTGTTGATGAATTAAAAAAATTGAAATCATTGAACTATATATTTGTTGGAGGTGAGACATTACTACCGGAAACGGTTCGCAAATGGCAAGATAAGGTCGGATTGTTAATTCCGGTTGTAAATGCATATGGTCCAACAGAATCGACAGTATGTGTTGCCACCTATCCGATTATCGACAAGATAAATGCAACACAGACCAATATACCGATTGGAAGATCATTATCACATACACAAATTTACATTTTGAACGAACAACAGCAAATTTGTCCGCCATATGTTCCTGGAGAGATTTATATTGGTGGAAGTAGCCTTGCACAACAATATATTAATCAACCCGATAAAACGAAAGAGGCATTTGTGACTGTACAATCACCAAATTCCTCCATGGAGAGAGTATATAAAAGTGGTGATCAGGGTCGTATTACACAAGATGGACAAATTGAATTTTTAGGGCGTATAGATAAGCAGGTGAAGATTCGTGGATATCGTATCGAGTTAGAAGAGATTGAAGAGCAACTACTTCAACACCCAGCTATTCAGCATGCATCGGTAATCGTTCATCAGAATAAAAATGGTGATCAGCAATTGATTGCTTTTTATATATTGCAAAAAGGGACTAGTGTGAATGCTGAAGATATCCAAGGATACCTTTCGAAAAAGTTACCTTATTATATGCTGCCGAATTACATGCAAGGTGTAGGTGAGCTTCCCTTCACACCGAATGGAAAGATAGATTATAAGTCACTACAAAAGCAAGTGGGCTCCTTGTTAGAAAACCGTACCCATAAGTATATTCCGCCCAATACAGATACTGAAGTGCAATTACAAAGTATCTGGGCAGAAGTTTTACGAATGAATGCTGATCAGATAAGTATCGATGATGATTTTTTCACAATAGGTGGGCATTCTCTCCTCACAGTCCAAGTCATTAATCGGATTCAATCTAGATTCCATGTGCAGATCAGTTTAAAAGACCTTTATGTATATCGAACCATTCATGCATGTGCTGACTATATCGATCAATTACAGCCTATAGGTATCGAGAACATCGTCACGCAAATTCCTGAACGGACGTATTATCCGTTATCACATGCCCAAAAAAGACTTTGGTTTTTATACAAAAGGTTTCCAGAGGATAGAACGTATGACATCCCTGTTCAGGTGAAAATACGGCCTGGTATAAAAGAAGATATATTGAACAAATCTTTGTATGAAATTGCAAAAAGGCATGAAATCTTCCGAACGGTTTTCATGGAAAAACAAGGGGAGCCAGTGCAACACATTCACGAAGAGATACATGCTACATCTACACACGTGGATATAACCCATATTGACAAGAGAAAACGAGCAGCCTATCGGCTGAAGAGTATTGAAGAGATTGATTCTAAGGCCTTTGAGTTTGAACGAGGTCCGTTATTCCGAGCAATATTATTCTCAGAGAGTGAAGATTGCTCTTGGTTATATTTGAATTTCCATCATATTATTATGGATGAATGGAGTTTACAACGATTTATAAAGGAATTGTTGGAGATATATAATGCAATATTGCAAGATACGCTTGTTTATGCTACTAAACCAACGGCCCGATATGTAGATTATGTTGCATGGCAAAACGAACATCTAGCCGTAGGAACATGGGACACAGAAAAGCAATATTGGGAACAGGAGTTTAAAGGCGAGTTACCTCAATTATCACTGCCATATGATCGGATGCATCCTAGTACTCCTTCTAATCGCGGTGGAGTGCTTTCTAAGAAGATGGATTCTGTGTATTTGTCAGATATAAAAAAGATTGCAGAACAAGAGGGAGTCTCCCTATTTATTTTGCTATTCGCTGTGTATACACAATTTTTACAGCAGATATGCGGGCAGAATGACCTCATTGTAGGAACGCCTGTGACAGGCAGGCAACATGAAGCATTTGAAGATGTACAAGGCTTCTTTGTAAACACGGTTGCCATTCGAGTAAATACAACAGGCACTTCTACAATGAAAGAATTGTGTGAAGTCGTAAAAGAGAAATCTCTTTTGGCATTCCAGCATCAAAATTATCCGTTTGATAAAGTAATTGAAGTAGTAAACCCTGACCGAATAAATGAAAATCCCATTTTCCAAACGATGTTTAGTTATCAGCAGAATCTAGTAGAACAATGTAAATCGCATCAACTGAACATAGAGCCAGTAAATCAAGCGATTAGTAAATTTGAGTTATCTCTTACATTTGTGGAAACAGAAGATGACCTAGTGATGGACTTGGAATACAATGCTGATCTATTTGAAAGAGAAACGATTTCACGTTTTGCAGAACAACTGTTTCAACTGATTCAGCTCATACAGACCGATTTTACGACTCCTCTTTGTCAATTGGATATGTTGAGTGAGACAGATAAAACGGTGTATGAAAAATTGAACGATACGTATATGCCGATGCCCTTACAATCGTCTATACAGGAACGTTTTTATCAGCAAGTGCATAATAGACCCCACGCGATTGCAATTTCTACAGAGGATGGTTCGTATACCTATGAAGAGGTGAATCAATATTCTAATCAAATTGCTCATTATTTGATTGAAAAAGGAATGCAACACAGTGATGTAGCTACCATTTTCTTAGATCGTAGTGTCGAAAGTATCTTATGTATGCTAGGGGTACTTAAATCTGGCGGTACCTATGTGCCAATTGATGTCAAATATCCATCGGAACGTGTATCTTATATATTAAATGATAGTAAGGCAAAGCTGATTCTAACAAATAAGTCTCTGAAAAAAGAATCACTATCACATGATGGAAACGTAGTTGTCATAGAAGATATGTTAGCATCGTCTGCGACTCAAGACATCTTAAACAAAAACACAGCAGAAGATACAGCTTATATGATTTACACATCTGGATCCACGGGAAATCCAAAAGGTACATTACTCCGCCATGCGGGCGTACTCAATTTAGTGGAATGGCGTTCACGAGCATTTCATATAACAGAGCAAGATGTAGTTTCCCAATTTGCTTCTCACAGTTTTGATTCGTCTGTAGCAGAAATTTTTTCGGCTTTATTAACGGGAGCAACACTTCACCTGTTAAATGAGGAACAACGGTATTCCCCACAGGCATTTTTCGATGCAGTTGCTACTTATAACATTACGATTTCAGATGTGGCAACAGCCTTTTTTAAACAATTAGCATATGGATTATCTTCAAAACATCTCGTTTCGTTAGATAGTTTACGTGTGTTAATTATTGGAGGAGAAGCTGCATCGGCAGAAGCTATTCGACAATGGCAATCTAATGTGGACAGTACGGTAAAAATCGTTAATGAATATGGTCCTACGGAAACAACGGTTAGTTCTTTGTTTTACACTATTCCTACCGAATTAGGCAGTAGTGTCACTCATATTCCTATTGGAAAGCCTATTACTAATACAAAAGCTTATATTTTAAATGAAAACATGCAGCTGTGTCCTATTGGAGTAATAGGCGAACTGTACATTGAAAGTGTTGGAACAGCAGTCGGGTATGTAAATCAGCCAGAAAGAACCAAACAATCATTTTTGCCTAACCCGTTTTCTAAAGAAAAGCATTCTATTTTATACCGAACAGGCGATCTAGCGCGACTATCACTAAATGGAAATATAGAGTATATGGGTAGACGTGATAGACAAGTGAAAATAAGGGGATATCGTATTGAACTAGGTGAAATTGAGGATGTACTTGTGCAAGAGCCTCGTATTCAACAAGCGGTGGTTCTACCTGATAAGGAAGGAAATGAATTGCATGCCTATTTCACTGTTTATAACCAAGCAAAAGTAGGTACTGAAGAAGCATATAATCATGTTTCCGCAATATTACCGGAATATATGGTACCAAAAGGATATGTTTGTGTACCAGAGATTCCTGTCACCCAAAATGGCAAAATCGATGTTCAAAAATTACTAGAGCAGAATCAGATACAGTACAGGAAAAGTAGCAAACTCCAACCACCTGTTACAGAAACACAAAAGATACTAGCTAATGTTTGGGAAGAAGTATTAGACATCAAAGAGTTAAACATACAAGATGATTTCTTTGCTCTAGGAGGACACTCATTAAAAATTATGCCTGTTTTGGTGAGACTAAAACCTTACTTTCCTAACTTGCGTATACAGGATTTCTTTCGCTATCCTACAATAGAAGAAATGGCGGGGAAAATAGAGGCAGATGCGCTTCAACAAGGAAATAGGTTAACACCAGTTGTGGAAGAGTTTAAGGAAAACCAAATTCATCTTTCTGAGCAAGAAAACAGAAAGAAATGGGATGAAATAATACAACAACCACCTCGTTGTGTATTATTAACAGGTGCAACAGGTTTCCTTGGTTCCTCTATCTTAGAACAGCTACTAGGTTTTCCTGAGACAGTGATTTATTGCCTAGTTCGAAATCAAAAACAAACTTCAATAGAACAAAAAGTGCGAGAAAAAATGCAGTTTTACTTTGGGAGTTCTATTATAGAAAAAATGGAAAATCGCGTTCATTTCATTGAAGGAGATTTGAGCAAAGAATATTTGGACTTAACACCAAATATTAGAGAACAATTGATTCAGGATATAGACTCGATCATCCATTGTGGTGGAGATGTGCGTCATTACGGAGACAGAGAGTATTTTATACAGGTCAATGTGGAATCTACTAAATACTTATTGCAAATGAGTAAAGACGCACAAGCGCGTTTTCACTATATCTCAACAACTAGCATTTCTGGACATGCTCCTCATGATGCTAAAGAATTTCTGTTTTCTGAACGAGAATTTGACAGGGGACAGCAGTTAGAGAATGTGTATGTAGAAAGTAAATTTATGGCAGAAAAATTAGTAAGAGAAGCAATGAAAAAGGGTGTACCAGCAACAGTGTATCGTGTAGGAAACCTAGTAGGGGATACGCTTGGCGGAAGGTTTCAAGAGAATATTGAAGGTAGTGCTTTTTATCGATTGATAAAAGCTATCTTAATCCTAAAAATGGCACCGGACATCCATACGTACATTGATCTAGTACCCATCGATTTTGGTAGTAAAGCCATTGTGCAATTGGCGTGTACAAAGGGTACAGAAGGAGAAACTTTTCATATTTGCAATCCTGTTCAATTGGAATGGAAGCAGTTTATTGAATACTTGAGACAGAACGGCCATCCTATCGATATGGTAAGCAATGAACTTTTTTTCAACTTGTTTGAAGATGATACATTATCTGACGAACAGAAATATGCATTGGAATTGATAGTGCCTTTACTAGAAGAAACAGCTGAAAATTCTTTAGCAATCCCAACGTGTCAATATACGCAACGCATTTTGCAAGCAGTTGATACGGTATGCGAATTTCCTGATGCAAAGTTTGTATCTAATTTGATAGAATACGGATCCCGTAGAGGATTTTTCCCACCTCAACAGAGAACATAATCCGATTTTCGCTTCAAAGATATTTAGAGCACCATATGTACTAAAGCTTCTCTCACAAAGAATTTTTACGTGGTTATTGATCGCAAAGCGCTGACAGTGATGAATCGACAAAACCCTGGTGATGAGTAGAAATAGCTAACGTCCTCTAGCTTTGTCAGAGGACGTTTTTTTCTGGATAGCTCTCCTCTTAAATGGCGTCTTCACCGTTGCCGCTTAAACTTCTTTCCTATAGGAGCGTTTGCCATTACTCTATTTTATGTAAGAAGATATAATAGAGTTTGGACAAAAGACAACGTAAGCATTTTCCCCATTGCGTTCTAGCCAAAGAGGACATCTAAGCTATTCTGTGGTTAGAAAAAATAACAGTAGTAGGGTGGTACCCTAAATGGAGAATGAGAAGATGTCAATACAAGATTTTTTTATTTTTAATTGTCTAGAAGAAAAGGATTTACCATTATTACATCGATGGTTTCAAGAGCCCCATGTCAAGAAATGGTGGCCTGTTCCGAAAGAAAAAGAAGATTTTTTCGACTCTTATTTGAAGCGAATCCATTCGACTGAAATTTCTCTATATTTTGTTTCGTACGGCAATATTCCCATTGGTTTTTTACAGGCCTATCCCGTCGATCGTTCAAAAGAAACCTGGCTACCAAAGTTGCCTAAAAATACTATTGGTATCGATCAATTTATTGGGGAAATTGATTTTGTTGGGAAAGGATATGGGACAAGTTTTATTAAGAAATTTATTGACCAGCTGTTAGCTGAAAATAATGAAATGACCGTTATCCTTGATCCCGATCCTAGAAATAAGGCGGCCATTAGGTGCTATGAAAAAGTTGGCTTTGTTCGAGTAGGTATATTCCCGAGAAAAGGTGATCTAGCATTATTAATGCGCTATAATTAGTGAACTATGTTTTGATATAGAACGCCCCGCCTATGGCTTCTAGAAGCCTCATAGCGGGGTGTTACTCGTCGTACGTGTCCGGTCTACATGTCAGTCAAAAAGCTTTGCAAAGGCTTTTTTTCACTGCTGACGAGCTAGGTGGTGAGAGAAAGGGTCGCGTGAAAATGTGGAAATCAATAAAATGGAGGTTTATTTAACTACCTACCTTGGTTCCAGTCCATACTGTCCAGCGATCACGGTCAGGAATATTAGTAAGGATTCCTTGGGTGGTATATTCCTGATGAATTTTCTGGGTGAGAGAGAGAAGTTCAACATCGGAGAGATCATGTAGAATAGAGCGGCCCGTTCGATTGAGAATCTCCTTTTCCAACTCATCCAGGGTGTTATAGGTACATCGCGTCTCCCAGAGAGTTTCGGATTTGATTTCACTCCATCCTGCGATGTTCATCGCATGGGAGACATCTTCTCTGTGATGGCGCCGAGCGATTTCGATTTTTTGTAACTCTGAACAGTAGGACATGATGTAGCCACGCAAGTGATGGGGTTCCGCAGGGAGAAGACAATCTTCTGGTGTTCGATCTTGGATCAATAATGTGCCACCCGTCTTTAAAATGCGCCGACACTCAGCAAGAATGGGGGCAAGGTCGGTCAGGTGATGAATGACTGCTCGAAGGAAAAGTAGATCCGCTGTTTCATCAGCAAGACCGGTATCAGTTACGTCGCCTAGTTGCCAATGTACACGATCACTTGGTGTGGTCGCTTCCGCTTCTTTTAGCATCACTGGGGAGGAGTCGATACCGATTACTTGCTGGGCGCCCATGCCAAGAAAGACACGGCTATATATCCCACCACCACATCCTAGATCGACAATGACTTTACCTTGAGGATTTACTCTTTGTTTTAACCATCTACACCAGTCGAGATCAGCAGTACGAGAAGCATAGGAAGACCGATTATGCTCGGCAAAAAAATCGATAGGCAATGATGTACCCTCCTTGGTAATTACAAAGGGCGCTGAGCTGTCCAGAGTCCCTTGTGCAAAAGAAGATAAGGAGCTGGTGAAACAAGATCAAAGTCAAATAGTCGTTGCAAGGTGGGAGAGGAAGTCGATAGTAAACGGCGTACTTCTGAACGAGAGGCGAGAGGGGTATCTGCTCGACGGAACCAGTCTTCTAACTCAACGGTGTTTGTCCATTCGTGTTGAAGGGATATCGATGTAAGTCCTCCTGCTGCGATGTATTCTTGCCACTCATTTTTTGTCCAGGCATAGAAGTGGGATGGATCGCGTAAACGTTCGACTTCATTGATTAATAAGTTCGCCCCAGGTTCAGAGGGGGCATAGTTGTCAATGAAAATACATTTACCACCAGGCACGAGTACACGGCGGAATTCAAAAAAAGCGCGTTCGGGATGGGGAAAGTGGTGTGCAGCAATCCGACAGGTGACCAAGTCAAAAAGTTTGTCTGGGAAGGGGATCGCTTCTGCATCACCTTGAAACCAGGTGATATTGGTCAGCTTACGTTGGCGTGCCCCCTCCTCTGCAATTTGTAACATTCTTTCCGTTAGGTCCATACCAACGACACGGTTAGCGATTGAACTGAGGGTAAAAGCGGTATGTCCTGCACCTGTAGCTACATCCAGAGCAAGCATCGGTGAACCTGCAAGTTCTGAGATCCAGGTAAGGTCAGAACCGCTTGCGTGAATCGTGCTTTTTCGATAACTGGTTCCTGTCTGGGTAAATTGTTTTTGTACGGCTTGTTTGTTTTCCTCCATTAATTGAAACCTCCTGTTTCATTTAATGAAACTAGATTTCTTTGTATAAAACAAATATATCACATTTAGGGATGATATGAATGGGAAAATGTTTGGAATAGAAAAAACCTGAGACGTTTTCGTCCCAGGTTAACGTGTTCCTTACTTACCGAACTCAGGATAGTTGGAGATGATACCATCAACACCTGTGCTTCGTATCTTTGTTGCTGATTTTTTGTCAGGGAGGGTATAGGGGAGGGTCTTCATTTTTAGGTTGTGGATGCGTTTCACAAGGCTACTATTGACAAGTTTGTAGTTGGGGTTTATGTAGTCTGCAAAAGCTTTCCATTCCGTAAGCTTGTTATCGGAGACCCCCGATGCATATTCCGTTAAGCTGACAAGTACGCCTGTTTTTACTATGGGTTGGAGTTGGTTATATTTTTTAACCGAGGGAGCATTAAAGGATTGAACCACCACTTTATTTGGATCACGGGTCAGCCCTGTTTTAGTAACCATTTGGGCGACTTCCTTTTCAATTCCAGGGTAGAGTTCGGGTTTTTTCAGCTCGATAAGGATGCGGATGGGTTTATTTCGATAGCGGTTGAGTGTCTCTTCTAAGGTAGGAACTTTTTCACCGGCAAAGGATTTATCGAACCAGCTTCCTGCGTCTAGTTCACGGATTTGCTTGAGTGTAAGGTTTTTAACAGAACCTTTTCCGTTGGTGGTACGATCAACCGTTGTATCATGCATAATCACCAGACGCCCGTCTTTGGTTCGCTGGACATCCAGCTCAAAGGAGGTTGCCTTCATCGTAACTGCTTTATCAAAAGAAGCGATGGTGTTTTCAGGAGCATAACCGGAAGCCCCCCGATGAGCGACATTTTCAAAGGTACTCTGGGATTCTGCCAGTGTCTTATTCGCAGACCATTCACTGAAGGGAGAAATACCGACTAGGGCGAGCATCAGGGTGAAGACCGCTACCTTTTTTACCAATCGAAACACTTGGCAACCTCTCCTTATCGTGTGATCACTACATAGTGTAATTACGAGATATGAAGTGTGTATTAAGGAGAGGATAATGAGTGTGATAATTATGTAAATTTATCAGAGTTGTCGATCAGTTACAGAACCATTCAGGTTAAACGTTGGCTAATCGACAACCCTGCCGCAGGATGTTTTAGGGACCAATGAGGGTAACATCCGCAGTATTTGTTGCCTCTATTATGAAGCATACCGGCCGCTAATTAACCCTTTACCATATCGAAGCATAGGCTACTACTGGAAATGAGGTTCATGAGGAGGAATATTTATGGTTTGTCCCGCCTTTGTTACTACGGGCCCCTTTGCCACCGATACTACTCCAATCGGGGTTATTGGCGCTGATTTTAATAATGACGGCAATATCGACCTCGCTGTCACTAATGCCGGAAGTAACACCGTCTCCGTTTTTTTAGGAGACGGTAGCGGAACCTTTGGTGCTCAAACTACCTTTGCCACCGGAACTAGTCCAACCGGGATTACTAGCGCTGATTTTAGTAATAATGGTAATTTCGATCTCGCTGTCGTAAATGCAGGAGATGCTACCATCTCCGTTTTGCTAGGTGACGGTACTGGATCCTTCGGTCCTCAAACTACCTTTGCTACCGGAGGTAATTCAAGCGGGATTACTAGCGCGGATTTTAATAATGACGGCAATCTGGATCTTGCTGTCACTAGTCTAGCAGATGGCACCGTCTCCGTCCTATTAGGAAACGGTAGCGGATCCTTTGGTCCTCAAACCACCTTTGCCACAGAAAATATTGCATTTGGGGTTACTAGTGCCGATTTTAATAATGACGGCAATCTGGATCTCGCTGTCTCCAATCAAGGAAGTAACACCGTCTCCATCATGCTAGGAAACGGTACTGGAGCCTTTGGTCCTCAAACCACCTTTGCCACCGGTGCTGCCCCAGCCGGGATCGTTAGCGCCGATTTTAATAATGACGGGTTTATCGATCTCGCTGTCGTTAATGCAGTAGATAACACCGTCTCCGTCTTGCTAGGAAACGGTACTGGAGCCTTTGGTCCTCAAACCACCTTCGCCACCGGAACGATTCCAGCTTTTGTGACAAGTCCAGACTTTAACTGTGATGGCATTCCGGATCTCGCTGTCACCAATCAAGTAGATAATACCGTCTCCATCTTGCTAGGAAACGGAAATGGTACCTTTGGTCCTCAAACTACCTTTGCCACCGGAACTAATCCAAACGTGCTCACTAGCGCCGATTTTAATAATGATGGGGCCCCTGACATAGCTACCGCCGATGCAAATGTTAACAGTGTCTCCGTCTTTCTCGACGACTGTGTCCGCCCTTTAACCTGCTCGGATCAAGTGCTACCCAATGATCCTGGAATCTGTGCAGCAACCGTTCCTTTCCCATCGGATCAGTGCGTCAATGTTGCCACTTCCTGCGATCCAGATACCGTAGCAGTGGGTAGTCCAACATCAGTCACTTGTACTGCAGCCAGTAACCTGAACCCAGCGAATATAGAAGCGTGTACCTTTACGGTCACGGTGAATGATACCGAACCGCCTGTCTTTACGAACCTTAGAGATATTGACGTTGAGGCGAATAACTCCATTGGAATGATCGTGACTTATCCCGATCCCACGGTCACCGATAATTGCCCGGGTGTGATCACGGCCACCTGCACTCCTACCTCGGGCTCTTTTTTCCCAGTGGGAGCGACGATTGTTACCTGTGTGGCCACGGATACGAATGGCAACTCCACTACCGGAACTTTTACGGTTACTGTCATCCCATTTGAGGAGGAGTAAGGTAGAATAACCTTACAATTTTACATTTCACTCCGTGAAAATAGTAATGGTTAATCGTGAAGTGAAATCCCAGGTGATACCGAACGATAAATCTCATGAGAAGGCTTCTTTGTGCGTTATTTTGGGATAGGCATTTCCAAAAAATGACCACAAGGGGGCTTTTTTTCTCCTAACTTTGGCTATTCGACATCCCTTGCAAACTCATCATATTTTGTTATGATTGCATTATGAAAATGCTTGCATTTATATACATAGGGGGGAGAAGGGGTTATGAGTAAAACATGGTGGAAAGAAGCGGTAGCATACCAAATTTATCCGCGTAGCTTTATGGATTCAAATGGTGATGGTATTGGAGATTTACAAGGTGTTATTTCAAAATTAGATTATATGAAGGATTTGGGGATCGATGTAATTTGGATTTGTCCGATGTACAAATCACCAAATGATGATAACGGTTACGACATTAGTGATTACCAAGATATTATGGATGAATTTGGGACGATGGAAGATTTTGATCAGCTATTAGAAGAAGTTCATAGCCGTGATATGAAGTTGATCATTGATTTAGTTATTAATCATACAAGTGATGAACATCAATGGTTTATCGAATCACGTTCTTCTAAAGATAATCCAAAACGTGACTGGTATATTTGGCGGGATGGAAAGAATGGTAAAGAGCCGAATAATTGGGAAAGTATTTTTAATGGATCGGCATGGGAGTATGATGAGAAAACAGACCAATATTATTTACACCTTTTCTCACGAAAGCAACCGGATTTGAATTGGGAAAATAAAGAGGTCCGTGAAGTATTATACAACACTGTTAATTGGTGGCTTGATAAAGGCGTAGATGGTTTTCGAGTGGATGCGATTAGTCATATCAAAAAAGAAGAAGGCTTGAAAGATATGCCTAATCCAGATGGATTAAAGTATGTTTCTTCATTTGACAAACATATGAATGTTGAGGGGATTCAACCGCTTTTAGAAGAGTTAAAAGAGAATACGTTCTCAAAGTATGACATCATGACTGTTGGTGAAGCGAACGGTGTAGATGTCCAAGATGCTGAACTTTGGGTTGGAGAGCAAAAAGGGAAATTTAATATGATATTCCAGTTTGAGCATGTAAGCTTATGGGATGCTGAAACAAAGAAAGATTTAGATGTTGTTGAACTGAAGCGTATTTTCACGCGATGGCAAAAAGGTTTAGAGAATAAAGGGTGGAATGCACTTTATATTGAAAATCACGATAGAACGCGGATTGTCTCTACCTGGGGCAACGATGGAGTATATTGGCGCGAAAGTGCAAAAGCTTTAGGTGCGATGTACTTCTTTATGCAGGGAACTCCATTTATTTACCAAGGACAAGAGATTGGTATGACAAATGTGCAGTTTCCAAATATTGAAGACTATAATGATGTTGCGGCAAAAAATCTATATCGTAAAAAACGCGAGGAAGGCGTTTCCCACGATGAGATTATGGAAATTATTTGGGCAAGCGCTCGGGATAATTCCAGAACACCTATGCAGTGGAATGACGATTTAAATGCTGGTTTTACGACAGGAACTCCGTGGCTGGGGATCAACACAAACTATCCGGACATTAATGTTCAGAAACAACAAACTGATGAGCATTCAATTTTAAATTTTTATAAACAAATGATTGCGTTGAAAAAGAAATACGAGGTATTCACCTACGGAGTCTATGATTTACTTTTAGAAGATCATCCGCAAATCTATGCGTATACGCGTACGCTAAACAATGAAAAAGTGGTTGTGATTAGCAATATATCAAAGGATCAAGTTGTATATGATGAGAATCAGTTCAAGTTAGAAAGTGATCGTCTGCTATTAAGTAACTACGAAGTCGAAGCACATGATAAGGTTACTACGATAACTCTAAAGCCTTATGAAACAAGGATTTATCAGGTTTAAAACAAAAAAGGATGCAACATAGCATCCTATCAGAGTGTGGAAAAAGCAACTCTTCGTTAAAAAGAGTTGCTTTTTCTTAATTTATCAGAGGGTACAATATCGACCTAAAACTGCGTTCAAGTAGGAGTGTCCCAAATGTACCCATAAGAAACCCTCATAGCTTATAGGCCATGAGGGTTTCTTCTATATTCATATATTTAGTTTCGCTTCAACCCCAAAGTGATCTGATATAACACGATAATTAATATCGTTGAAGATAACTTGGGAGGAGATCACCTCTATAGCTTGATTACTTAAAACGAAATCAATTCGTAGGTCTTGCTTATTCTCCTTCCAACCAGCAATTTTTCCTTTTACAGTCGTTCCATCATCTTTTTGTTTCGCCAATTCGTAAGTGTCATATAGACCCTGTTGCATGAGATAATCGTAGCCTGCTCCTCTCAAATGGGCATTATTATTGAAATCACCCATTAAGAAAGAAAGCTCTTGGTTGTTCACTTGCCCCATTAATCGATCTACTTGTTTTTGAAAGGGTTCTTCCTCATCATCCCACCAACCAAGATGGCATGAATAAATAGTTATCGGTTGATCTTTATAAGAGATGGTTGCACTAACGATTTTGCGTGTTTTCCAATTATTTGTGTCCTCGCTTTCTGATACAAAGAAAGATCTTTCTTTAATAATTGGACACTTCGTTAGAACTGCCAACCCCTCTTCAAATGTGGCAAAACCAAGATGCGAGAACCCCCAAACCATCTGGTAATCTACTACACCAAGCTTCTTCAGTTCATCAAGTAATACAATCCCATAATTATCTCGTTTATTGTCACCATATACATGTTCTGCTTCCATAGATTGACTTACTTCTTGCAATGCAATGACATCATACTTTTTTTCTTGAATTGTTTTTGCAAGGTATTTTATTTTTTCTATCTGGTTTTCTTCTTGCCAAGAATGGCAATTTAAAGTTAACACGTCCATGTGATTAAACTCCTAAGATATCTTGAATGTCTGATTTTATTATGTCCGCTTTCGGTCCATAAACTGCTTGGACCCCTTTATCTTTCACAATCAATCCTAAAGCCCCTTTTTGTTTCCACTTCGCTTCTTCTGCAACACCATCTGTCTCCTTCACTGTGACACGTAAACGTGTCATACAGGCATCTACATCAACAATATTATCTTTCCCGCCTAGCATTTCAATAACACTTGTTGCTAATGAGCCTTCCGTTCCATTTGTAGCCACATTGTTGTCTTCTTTTCCATCTGCAGTAGCATCTTCTTCACTTTCAGTATAATTACCAGCGCGTCCCGGCGTCGGTAAATTGAGCTTTTTAATTAAGAAATTGGCTATTGCGTAGTTTAATCCGAAAAATACAGCTGTTACAACAACAAAATTGATTAGATCTCTTGCTAAACCTGCTTTTATAAGCAATGGTGTCCGAGTTAACAACTCAATCAACCCAAGCGCGTGAACACGCAAGTTAATAAGGTCTGCTACAGCGAATGCTAATCCAGTTGTAATAGCATATACAATATACAATACGGGTGCAATGAACATAAACAAGAATTCGATTGGTTCGGTTACACCTGTTAGAAATACTGCTAATGCCGCAGAGAGGAACATGGGTTTATATTTATGACGCTTTTCTTTATCTACATTACGGTACATGGCCAATGCGATACCAAGTAATGCTCCAGATGAAAGAATAAGTTGTCCTACTTTAAAACGTGCTGGAACGACATTGTTTAATAAATCATTGTATGCTTTCATATCACCCTTAGCTAATAAGTTATTTAAATCTGTAATCCAAGCAAACCATAGGGGATCTTGTCCCACTACAGCTTGTCCTGCTTTTGCCCCTGACAGCATTGTATAGGTGCCACCAAGCTCGGTGTAATTTATTGGAATCGTTAACATATGATGAAGCCCAAATGGTAGTAATAAGCGTTCTAACGTTCCAAATACAAACGGTGCAAGAACGGGTGCACTATCCTTTGAAGTTGCAATCCAACGCCCAAATTCATTTAAACCACTTTGAAAGAGAGGCCATACAAACGATAATACAATCGCTGTAATTGTCGAACCGATGATTACCATAAATGGTACAAATCGTTTGCCATTAAAAAAAGCCAACGCATTTGGTAATTTGTCGAAGTTATAATATTTATTATAAAGTGTTGCTCCTAAAAACCCCGAAATGATACCAATAAATACTCCCATATTTAATGCTGGTGCACCAAGAATAGAAGTAAAATAATCTTTTACAAGTAAATCTCCAGCTAGTAATGAAGAAACCTTCGCTTTTGAATCCGTTAACATGGCACTGTCTACGTCAAAAATTGCACCTGTAATTCGATTGGTTACTACAAATGCTAATAATCCTGCAAGTGCTCCTCCAGCACGTTCCTTTGCCCAAGAACCCCCAATTGCTACTGCAAATAAAATGTGCAAGTTAGTAATAACGGACCAACCGATATCTTCCATGATTCTTGCAATTGTGCTAAGGAAACTGATATCGCCAGCTGTCATACCAAGTAATTTTCCGAGAGAAATCAATAAACCTGCAGCTGGCATCACAGAAATAACTACTAACAATGCTTTCCCAAACTTTTGCCAAAAGTCAAAAGACGTCAATTTCATCTGTATCTACCACTCCTTGTATAAAATACATTTTTCGTTGTATAAACATAAACCCATTGTAGTAAAAGCGTTTTCATATTTCAATAAGGGAATAATTTTACCACTTTAACAAATAGTACCATTCAAAATGGAATTATATTGAAATATTTAATGAGCACGTTTCGTGAAACATGCTCATTAATAATCGAGCAAAAAATTGAATAGAACAAAAAATAAATTAATTTGAAAAGGTTCCTTCTGATTTTGGTAGAAGTTTTTGTTTATATAAAGGGAAGTTTAAGATGTTGTTAGTAATAAAATATAAGAAAAATTGTTTGTATTTTAATAAGAAATACATTAGCATTAGTTGAAAAACCTTGTTATTTTTTAGAATTTGTTTTAAAATGTACACAAAAGCGAAAAGGTTATTCTGAGGGAAATTAACATCATTGTAAATGGGTTCATTTGGGCATATTGCTTTCATTTTCTCATTTTGCTAAAGGTCGCATACACTGAGGAAATAGGTATAAGAAGCTACTGGACAACTCAAACCAGGCGAAGGAATCCGGGAGGGAAGAGAATGAAGGATGGATGGTTAGTCTGTTCGGGATGTTCCTATAAGATTCCCTATGATGCTGGAATAGGTCAGTGTACGTGTGGAGGTATCTTCTTTGTTGGTTATGACCTGGAGCGGGTGAAGGCGAGTTGGGCAGCATCTCCTTTGAGGGAACGAGCCTCCACAATGTGGCGTTATCATGAGCTACTGCCTGTAGAGCATCCTGAAGAGGCAGTTACCCTAGGTGAGGGTTGGACACCGATGATCCGGATTCCAGATTGGGAAGAGAAGCTTTCCTTGAACCGCTTGTGGGTGAAAAGAGATGAACAAAACCCAACCGGAAGCTTTAAAGCAAGAGGATTTTCTGTGGCAGTCTCGTTGCTAAAAGAACGAGGGATCAATAAGGTAGCGGTCCCGTCCAATGGAAATGCCGCCTCAGCGTTAGCGGCATATGCGGCACGTGGGAAATTGGAAGCCTTTGTTTTTGTACCGATGGATTGTCCAGGAATTATTGTAGAAGAGTCTATGCGTTATGGAGCTAAAACCTATCGTGTGAATGGCCTTATCCATGATGCAGGAAAGATAATAGAAGATGGAAAATCGTCAGAAGGTTGGATCAATGCTGGGACTGCGAAGGAATTAGGTCGACTTGAGGGCAAAAAGACGATGGGTCTCGAATTGGCAGAACAGCTCTCCTTTGAAATGCCGGATGTATTATTGTATCCAACTGGTGGAGGGTCGGGATTGATCGGAATTTGGAAAGCCCTTTGTGAATTGAAAGAGATGGGACTCCTCCATGGAGATCTTCCGCGATTTGTCAGTGTACAGGAAGTTGGATGTACCCCTGTCGTTGATATCTTTCACTCAGGAGCAAAGGATTTTGTTCCCTACAGTGAGGATACGACCTCGTCTCCTACAGGTGTTCGTGTGCCGAATCCACCAGCAGGGGGTCTCATTTTATCGATTCTTCGTAAGACAGGTGGAACAGCAGTCGCTGTTGACCAGAGAGAGATCAGACAGGCACAAAATTATATGGAACATCAGGGGATTTCTGCTTCGCCAGAGGGTGCTATTGTCTTTGCTAGCTTGCTCCGTTTGCGTGAGACGGGAGATATTCGGGCTGGAGAACGGGTCGTTTTGTATAATACGGCTCATGCATTGAAGTATTTAGAGTGGCCTCTTCCTTCTTCTATCCCCGTGATTAGCAACTATCGTGAATATGCTGCGAAGATTGCCAATGCACAGCAGATAACCCCTCAGGAGTAGAGTAGTAATGATTATCCTCTGTAATACAACACAAAAAAACCCCATTTCGGGGATAAGTGCAAAGGATATAAATAGAAGCGAATCGGGACAGTCAAAGAGAAGTGATCAAGTTGTTAATCAGAGATAAGAGTTATCGATTTGTTGCTTAATCCATTGAGCAGAACAACATTCATTTAACTTAGTATCGCGGTTTTCCTCGATTGGTTGGCCACAGACAGGACAGACTTCCTTTTGCGTATACAATTGTCATTCCCCCTCATCTGTACTAATACAGATATTATAATATAACAGATGGAATATGTAAATACTGTTATAGTACAAAAACAGAAATTTGGGCGAGGATTTTTCAGCGTCTCTTGACTTATGATTGAATATCCCGTACAATACTGACTTATATAATCAAGAGAGTTTACTCTCTAACCATTTCGCCGATGAAGGGAAAAGTACTTGATCGAAGGACAGTCAGAGAAGAGGCGTCATTGGCTGTAAGCGCCTCTCTGTACCAGTTCAAGGAAAGACACCCAGAGGCTCCAGGTCGAACTCCCTGATGGGATAATAGAGCTGGACGGTTCGCCAGACGTTACCTGGCGTTGAGTGGAAGGCATATCGATGAGCCTTCAACAAGGGTGGTACCACGGGAATTGTTAACCAATCTCTCGTCCCTGACATTGCGGTCAGTGGCGGGGGATTTTTTATATTTTGGAGAAAAAAGGAGGCGTGTAAGGTGAGCTTTCAGATACCCCGGGGCACAGTTGATCTAATGCCAGGTGAGGTGGAAAAGTGGCAATACATCGAAGAGAAGGCACGTGAGCTTTGTCGTCGGTATAACTTTTCTGAGATTCGCACCCCACTTTTTGAACAAACGGAGTTATTTCAGAGGGGCGTAGGCGAAACCACGGATATCGTAAGTAAAGAGATGTATACCTTTATGGATCGAGGCGGGAGAAGTCTTACACTTCGTCCAGAAGGGACGGCAGGCGTTGTGCGCTCCTTTGTTGAGAAAAAAATATACGGGGAGCCCCAACCAACCAAATGGTACTACATCGGTCAGATGTATCGTTACGAACGTCCTCAAGCAGGCCGTCAACGACAGTTTCATCAGTTTGGGATCGAAGCATTTGGTGCCGTGGATCCTGTATTAGACGCGGAATTGGTCGATCTCGGGTGGCAGTTTATTCGTTCGGTAGGAGTTAGTGGGGTGAAAGTAGCACTCAACAGTGTAGGTTGTTCTAGGTGCCGTCCTCGCTATCGGGAAAAGTTAGTGGAATACCTCACTCCTTATAAAGAAGAGCTTTGTAAAGATTGTCACACCCGCTTGGAGCAAAATCCGATGCGAGTCCTTGATTGTAAAAAGGAAGGGTGTCAACGGGTAACGGAAGATGCTCCGCGGATGGTGAACTTCCTATGTGAAGAGTGTGCGCCTCACTTTGAAACAGTAAAAGAGAGTTTGGACCTTCTAGGTGTGGAGTGGTATCTTGATACACGCTTAGTCCGTGGATTGGATTACTATACGCAAACAGCCTTTGAGTATATCTTAGAAGGTCAAGGAGGCCATGCTGGATCGCTTGGTGGTGGTGGTCGGTATAATGGCCTTGTTCAAGAGGTCGGAGGTCCTGAAATGCCAGGGGTTGGTTTCGCTCTTGGCTTAGAAC
This sequence comes from Marininema mesophilum, assembly GCF_900106775.1. Classification (GTDB taxonomy): domain Bacteria; phylum Bacillota; class Bacilli; order Thermoactinomycetales; family DSM-45169; genus Marininema; species Marininema mesophilum. The sequence continues at coordinate 69,581 of NZ_FNNQ01000005.1, read as the reverse complement.
GGGTGCTGCTGGCATTGGAGAGCCGTGGAGTTGACTTGCCCTTGGCGAGCGGTGTCGATTGTTTTATCGTCTCCTTAGGTGATGCGGCGAAGAAACGTTCTGTTCTGCTATTGAAGGAGTTACGCCAGATGGGGTCGACCGCTGAGCGAGATTACCTGGATCGTAAAATGAAAGGGCAATTGAAGGCGGCGGATCGCGCCTCTGCCCGTTATGTGGCCATTGTAGGTGAGAATGAATTGGAGAAAAATCAGGTTGTGGTCAAAGAGATGGCCACAGGTGAGCAAAACACGATTCAATTGGATAAACTGGCGACCTATATCCGTGAAGCTTGTGGAAAAGGTCAAAGCTGATGAAGGGGCGACGATAGATGCGATACCGAACACATACCTGTGGGGAATTGGACAAACATCATGTAGGCGAAACGATTACGATCAATGGCTGGGTTCAGAAGCGGAGGGATTTGGGAGGGCTGATCTTCCTCGATATACGTGACCGCTCTGGTATTGTCCAAGTGGTATGTAACCCCGAGCATGCGCCAGTGGCAAGTGAAATTGCTGAAAAAGTTCGTAGTGAGTATGTATTGGCTGTGCGAGGACAAGTGGTTTCCCGGGCAGAAACTACGGTGAACACCAAGATGAAAACGGGCAGGATCGAAATCTTTGCTGAGGAGTTAGAGATAATCAACGAAGCGAAGACCCCTCCCTTTGCTGTTGAGGATGATATTGAGGTGGATGAAACCATCCGCCTGAAACATCGCTATATCGACCTTCGCCGTCCAACGATGCAACGGACCTTGACCCTTCGTCATCAGGCGATGCAGATCATCCGTGGTTTTCTCTCGGATCATGACTTCATCGAAGTTGAAACTCCGATGTTGACGAAGAGTACCCCCGAGGGTGCGCGGGATTATCTTGTACCCAGTCGTGTTCATGAAGGTGAATTTTTCGCCCTACCCCAATCTCCTCAGATCTTTAAACAACTCCTGATGGTATCAGGAATGGAGCGTTATTTCCAAATTGTCCGTTGCTTCCGGGATGAAGATCTGCGTGCTGATCGGCAACCAGAATTTACGCAAGTGGACATTGAAGCATCCTTTATTGAACCAGAGACGTTTCTTTCGATGATGGAGGAAATGGTGGCCAAGCTTTGTGAAAGGACCATTGGATTAAAGGTTTCCACTCCCTTTGAACGTCTCACTTATCGCGAGGCGATGAATCGTTTTGGTTCTGACCGTCCGGATCTGCGTTTTGGAATGGAACTCGTGGATCTCTCCGAGATCGTAAAGGAGAGTGGTTTTGGGGTCTTTGCTTCCACTGTTGCGGGGGGAGGCCGTGTTCGTGCGATTAACGTGAAGGGGCAGGCGGGTTGGAGCCGGAAACAGATCGATGAGTGGGGGGCAGAGGCTCAGCAATTGGGTGCTAAAGGGTTAGCTTGGCTATCAGTAAAAGAAGAAGGGGCAAAAGGCCCAGTTGCCAAATTCCTCAATGAAACCGAGTGGCATGATATCATGAAGGCGACTGAAGCGGAAACGGGAGATGTTCTCTTCTTCATCGCCGATCAACCCAAAAAATCTGCTGAGGTATTGGGAGAACTTCGGGTTCGCTTGGCTAATAGCCTCGGCTTGATTCCAAAAGACGTATTCAAGTTTGCCTGGGTGACCGAGTTCCCATTGGTTTCTTATGATGAGCAAGCGGATCGGTGGTTTGCAGAGCACCATCCCTTTACCAGTCCGATGGATGAGGATCTGCCACTTCTTGAGACAGACCCAGGGAAAGTAAGGGCAAAGGCTTATGATATGGTACTCAACGGTTACGAATTGGGTGGGGGTAGTCAGCGGATTCATCGCCGAGAAGTACAAGAAGCGATGTTTCGTACACTCGGGTTTACCAAGGAACAGGCGAAAGAAGAGTTCGGCTTCCTCTTAGATGCCTTTGAGTATGGAGCACCTCCCCATGGTGGTGTAGCTTTTGGATTGGATCGTCTGGTGATGCTATTGACGGGTAGAAGCAACCTACGGGATACGATTGCCTTCCCGAAAACAGCGAGTGCAAGTTGCCTTTTGACCCAGGCGCCATCGTCTGTGGAAGAGAGTCAACTGCGCGAACTTCATATCTCGATAAGGAATCAGTGACTTGATTCTGAATAGATCGCTGTGTTAAAATAAAATCACAAAAAGAGAGCCCTGAGATGTACGTGGGTTTCCGAAAGTTTTGAGCCAACACCATTATAGCGGGAGCTTGCGTCACGGATGAGCGCAGATGCCCTATGGGACCTGTTAACATTAGTGCAGAGCACCCACCTGCGAGAGCAGGTTCGAAACTGAGGAGGCCACGACATATATGGGGCTCTTTTTTTTGTTTAATTTGATGATTCACACGATAAAGAATGAAAGTTCTTTGTTGAGTGTGGGATAATAGAGGAGATTTCAACGAGAGGAAGTCTGCCATGATTATCGGTGTAGATATTGATGGAACGATTAAGAATACCCGGGATGCAGCGGTTACTTCTTTTAATGAGGAATTGGGGAAGTGCGTAAATTGCAAGGATGTTAAGGATTTTTATATGGATAAGGCATATGGAATTACTCGTAAGGAAGGGCGCCGTTTATGGCGAAAGCTAGAGGCTAAGATTTACGCCCTAGGCATCCCTTTGGAAAATGCTGCAAAGGTATTAACCGATTTAAAGGAAAAAGGGCATACGATTTATTTTATTACCGCGCGCCCCAATATAGAGAAGGTTGCCTGTGTGACACGGGAGTGGTTAGAGAAGCATGGGTTTCCTTATGATGGTGAGAACTTATACATGAACTCCCAGAATAAAGGGAAGGTTGCGCGGGAATTAGGTGTGGAACTCTTTTTTGAAGATGATCCCCATCATCTAGATAATTTAATTCAAGCGAAGATACCGACGGTAGTGATGGATGCCATCTATAATATGGCATATACCACAGAGTCCAAAGGGGTATACCGGATGACACATTGGGATCAAGCCTATCAATGGATTGAAAAAGAGGCAGGGTCTCGAACCTAAAGCCAGGTGGTCTGGCGATGTGAAACCATAAAAAGACGTGACCGGATCCGATCACGTTTTTTTATGGTTTTGTTTTACCCAGGCCATATATTCTTGTAATTTTCCTTCATACCCCTGGTTTGTTGGGTGGTAGAAGGTACTGCTCGAGTGTTCATCAGGTAAGTATTGTTGGTCAATCCATCCCCGTGGGTGGTTGTGAGGATAGAGATATCCCTTGCCACGACTTTGATCCTTTGCACCAGGAAAATGAGAATCCCGTAGGTGAGGAGGTACTTCTGCACGGGATTCGTTTCTTACTGCACTGAGGGCTTCGTTGATTCCACGAACAACCGCATTGGATTTAGGAGCGGTGGCAATATAAAGGACAGCTTCAGCTAAGGGGATTTGAGCTTCAGGGAGACCGATATGTTCCACTGCTTGGGCAGCGGCTGAGGCGACCAAAAGGGCACGTGGATCAGCAAGTCCCACATCTTCTGCTGCATGGATGAACACGCGACGAGCGATAAAGCGTGGGTCTTCTCCCGCGTGAATCATTTTAGCCAAGTAGTAGAGGGAGGCGTCAGGATCTGAGCCACGCATGCTTTTAATAAAAGCGGAGATCGTGTCGTAATGATTGTCTCCTTTTTTATCATAGCGGATGACCTTACGTTGGATGGATTCCTCGGCGATTTCGAGGGTTATATGACGAAGGCCATCCTCCTTTGGAGGTGTGGTAGTGACTGCAAGTTCAAGAGCATTCAACATATTTCGCGCATCCCCTCCAGCGATGCGGACGATATGTTCCAGGGCTTCAGGCTCTAGACATGGGCGATAGAGACCCAACCCACGTTCATCCGAGAGGGCTCGCTCGGCTAGTTGAGTGAGATCCTCTTCGCTGAGAGGGTGGAGTTGAAAGATTCGGGAGCGGGAAAGAAGTGCCGAGTTGACCTCAAAGGAAGGGTTTTCAGTCGTTGCCCCTATAAGGATGATCGTTCCATCTTCTACATAGGGAAGCAGGGCATCTTGTTGGGTTTTATTAAAACGATGAATTTCATCGATAAAAAGTAATGTACGGGAATCATACATCCCAAGCCGCTCTCGTGCCTCCTGGGTGACACGGCGGATATCGGATATACCAGAAGTAACAGCGTTCAACTGTTCAAATAGCGCCTGAGTTGTCCCCGCAATCAACTTCGCAAGGGTGGTTTTGCCTGTGCCGGGAGGGCCGTAGAGGATAATGGATGATAGTTGGTCGGCTTCAATGGATCGACGTAATAACTTTCCTTTTCCTAAAATATGAGTTTGTCCTGCAACTTCATCAAGGGTACGTGGGCGCATACGCGCTGCAAGGGGTCCCTTTTGTTCATTTTGCTGTCCATAGTCGAAAAGATTCATATCAATAGCGCAGAATCCGCCTGTACACTTCCTTTCCAGCAAGATAAGATAACCATCAATCGTCTCGTTTCTCCATGATTATCACACTGGGACTTGCTTGGCAAGAGATAGGGGCTTTCTCGGCATTCGTTCCTGGTTATGATACACTACAAGGAGCGTAAAGGTTGTCGAAAATCATCGGAAAAGAAGGGTTGTTGCGTTGCGAGTAACAAGTGAGATGGACAAGCGCAAATGGGGACAGGGATGGATTAGCACACATGGGCGTGTTTGGATGATCCGTTGGGGAGCATTTTTTTGTGGATTAGCGATCATGGCACTCGGCATCGCTATGATGGTTCGAGCGGATTGGGGGCTGGCCCCTTGGGATGTGTTACATATGGGCCTAGCTATCCAGACTTCCTTATCAGTGGGCACTTGGCTACAAGCAGTGGGTTTAGGAACGATCTTGATAGCGGCATTACTGGATAAAAAAATTCCAGGTCCAGGTGCTATTCTTAATATGATTTTGGTTGGCTGGTTGGTTGATCGTTATTTGGAGCAGTCTTGGCTCATCGAACCGTCTCTCTGGTGGGAAAAAGCCTTTCTGATGGGGCTCGGTTTTCTGTTAATCGCGATTGGCAATGGAGTGTATATCGCCCCCCGTCTAGGTGCAGGGCCTCGAGATGGTATCGTTATTGCGATAAACAAACGCTGGAATTACTCTATCAGTCGGGTACGGATGACGATGGAAATCAGTGTCTTGCTCCTAGGATGGATGCTTGGCGGACCTGTTTTTATTGGAACGGTATTGTTTTCAATATTTATTGGACCTTTTATGCAGGTTTCGATACGATTTTGGGAGAAAATGATGGAACAGTGGCTGGGAAGGAGAGAAGTTGATGAAAGTTTCGACCAAAGGAAGGTACGGACTTACTATCATGATGGATTTGGCGACAAGGCACGGGGATAAACCTACCTCACTAAAAAGTGTGGCAGAGCGGCATGATCTATCCGAACATTATTTGGAGCAATTAGTTGCTCCTCTGCGTAATGCTGGATTAGTGCGTAGTGTGCGTGGTGCCTATGGCGGATATAATTTGTCGCGTCCTCCTGAGGAAATCACGGCGGGCGATGTGATCCGAATATTGGAAGGGCCGATTAGTCCAGTAGAATTTGAAGAGGAAGATAACCCTGGACGGCGGCAATTATGGAAAAAAATCCGTGATGCGATTGCCGAGGTGTTGGATAACACCACATTGGCTGACTTAAACAATCAATCCTCAGATAGTGATGACTCTTACATGTTTTATATTTAAAGGCAGGGAGAAATTATGGCGATTTATTTGGATCATGCGGCAACAACACCGATCCACCCTGAAGTGAAGGAAGCGATGCTTCCCTATTTAGAGGAACGGTTTGGCAATCCGTCCAGTATCCACAGTTTTGGGCGTGAGATTCGGAATGCGATTGATCAGGCGCGGGATCAAGTTGCACAGGGGTTGGTTGCCAATCCAGGACAATTATTGTTCACGAGTGGGGGTACCGAGGCAGATAATCTAGCGTTGGTTGGTTCCGCATTGGCACGCAGAGAGAGGGGACGAGATCACGTTATAACCTCTGCTGTGGAACATCATGCGGTGTTGGATACTTGTTCGTATCTAGAACGGTTGGGGTTCCGTGTAACCATCCTACCTGTAGATGAGACAGGCCGTGTAGCCCCAGAGGACCTACGTCAGGTGGTTGATGAGAGCACGGCATTGGTTAGCATCATGATGGGGAACAACGAAGTAGGGACTATCCAGCCGATTCAGGAACTAGGTGCTATTGCTCATGAAAGCGGTGCTTGGTTTCATATCGATGCGGTACAAGCCTACGGGGTAATTGATATCGATGTGCGAGAGTACCCTGTGGATCTTGTGACCATCTCTTCTCATAAGATCAACGGTCCTAAAGGAGTAGGTGCTCTCTGGCTCGCTGAGGGTGTCAATCCATGGCCCCAAATGTATGGGGGACAACAAGAGAGACGTCGCCGAGCAGGGACGGAAAATGTTCCTGGCATTGTTGGCTTTGGTAAAGCGGCTCAAATCGCAACGGCTCATCGTCAGAAGCATCGCGATGCAGTCACCTGTTGTCGTGATGCGATGTTGGCTGAGTGGAGAAACGCTGGAATCGAGTTTCAGATCAATGGTCATCCCACTGAGTACTTGCCCCATATCCTCAATGTAAGTTTTCCTGGTACAGAGACAGAAACGGTACTGATGAACCTGGATATCGAAGGAATCGCTTGTGCAAGTGGTTCAGCCTGTACATCGGGAACGTTGGAGATTTCTCATGTATTAAAGGCGATGAAACTCCCTGAAGCCATTATTCGCTCGGCGATTCGGTTTAGCTTTGGATTAGGCAATACGCCGGAGCAAGTAGCAGAGGCCGCACGAACGGTGGCTCATGTGGTGAAGCGGCTACGAAGGAACTGAGGATTAGCGTGAGAGACGCCGTAATTGTTCCGTCACTTCTTGTTCTATACGCTGAATCAGCTCTTTGGCGGACTCTATGCGAGATAAAGAAGCAGCTTGTCCACCGAAGAGGGACATAAATTCAGGATTGTCTTGCTGAGCCGCAATGTTGCGCAATGGTTTAGTCAGGTTATTTTGGATGGGATAAGGTGGGATGGTTCCAGAATAGGAGTTCATCTCCTCGATAAATTGATTATGTACCCCTCGTGCGGGTCGACCAGAAAAAGCAGTGGTGATCATCGTGCTACTGTCTCGACTCTCCATGAGGGCTTTTTTGTGTTGCGAATGAGCATTGCTTTCTATGGTTGTCAGAAAGGCGGATCCCAATTGGACACCTGCTGCTCCTAATGTGAGGCTGGCAAGTACCCCTCGGCTATCCATGATTCCACCAGAAGCGATGACAGGAACGGAAACCTGATCCACTATTTGTGGAACCAGGGCAACGGTTCCGATGAGAGGGAGTGTTTCGCTGGGCTGGAAAGTACCTCGGTGTCCACCTGCCTCACTTCCTTGTGCAACAATCACATCCACCCCGCGTTCTTCCAAAACGACGGCTTCTTCTACGGTTGTGGCTGTGCCGATAAGGAAGGTCTGATTCTTTTTCAATTCTTGAAGAATGTCAGCGGAGGGGATACCGAAGGTGAAACTAAAAATAGGTACCTTTTCCTCAAGCACCACAGCTACTTGATCGGAAAAAGAGAGCTCTTGATTAGGCGTCTTTTCCAGTTGTGAAACGCCAAGGGCACCCTCAAAGGATTGTAGATGTTTTTTCATACGAGCAATACTAGCAGTGTCGACGTGATGCGGAGAGGGAATAAAAAGATTTACAGAAAATGGGCGGGAAGTTTTCTCCCGAATCGCGTGGATACTTTTACGTATCTTTTCTGGAGATAAATAGCCTGCTCCTAAAGTACCCAGTCCACCAAGATTGGAGACGGTAGCCACCAGCTCAGGTGATGTTATCCCCCCAGCCATTCCTGCCTGAATGATCGGGATCGAGAGATTGAGTGCTTCTGTCAGAGTGGTTTGTTTCCAACTCATGAGAATCCTCTCCCTTTTTATAGATCAGTTGATTTTTTTCGATGTTTTACCTGATAATAGGGTTGTTTTGTTAATGAAAATCAACCGTGTACAATCAATTTAGCGGATTTTTGTTGTTTTTTTCTATGGTACATATACTGGATGAATAAACACGAAGCTCCAAGTAGTAACACACTACTAGCAATCGCTAAGGATAACGAGTAGCTATGGGTGTAATCCGTGAGAAGGCCTGCGCCAATAGGGCCTATCATCTGACCAGCACCGAATACGGCAGTAAAGTAGCCGATGATTCGACTGCTATGGACGGGAGAGAGTTGTCGTCCCCAAGCGGTCGTTAATGTACTAATTCCCATAAAAGTGGCTCCAAAGAGTAGGGAACTACCATAGATACCCACTGCATTGGGTTGAAGTACGGGTAAAAATATACCGAAGGCTTGCAAAAGGAAAATGACAATGAGGGTTTGCAAGTATCCCCAGTGCTTTGCGAGCCAGGACCAGATAATACACGATGGAAAGGCTGCTATGCCTGCAATCACCCAGCTGAGGGACGGCGGGTTGTGAGCAAGGGAAGGAGTCTCTGCCGCTAAAGCGACTAGGAAGGTCCCCGTTACAATATACCCAAGTCCTTCGCATCCATAGGCTATCATTACCCAGATGAAGGACTTCGTTGGTGGCGATTGAGGAGGAGAAGCTATGCCAGTAGGATCAGGCGTGTTTTTGGGATCCGGATCGGTCGATTCTCGTAGCCCCCACCATACGATACCTACTAGCACAACACACAAAATCATCAGCCCCAACCAAGCCCCATCCCAATCCCATCTCTGGACGAGGAAGGGGACGGCTAAACCGCTGATAGCGATTCCTAAACCGACGCCGCTATATAACCACCCAGCTAAGCTCATGCGCTGATGCTTAGCCAAATGGTCGAGTACGATCCCAGAAACAAAGACAAAAACCATGGCACAAGTAACACCCGATATAAAACGAAGAAGAATCCATAGATTGATACTCGTTGTGCATCCGATTAGTCCAGTGGTTGCAATATTTATCACTAAACTGATACGGAGAAGAAGAAGGCGCTGATGTTGCCAACCCATCGCCCCTGCAAAAATAGCTCCTAGTAAATAGCCTAGATAGTTACTCGCTGCTAGGTAACCAGCAATGCTATCCGAGAAATGAAGAGCTTGTTGCATAGGAGGCAGGAGTGGAGTATATGCGAAACGTCCAATTCCCATTGCAATCATTAAAGCAAGTAATCCAGATAATAGTGAGATTGTGATCCGTGAGGATTGCAATGATTTTCCTCCCTTTTTAATTGAAATGGTTTATCTGTTAATGTAGCATCTGTAAAGTGGGTCGTAAATGAGAGTGAGTAGTAGAGAGAGATTATATTCTGATGGTAAGTATAGATAAGTAGATGTTTAGAGGATAAATGAAGAATTACAGAAAATTCATTCGTCAAAGGTTTGCATGGTCAAAAAGGTTACTTCCGTTTACAATCGATGAGGAGAGTGAAAGCTTTATAGAATGGAGATTGGAGTTGACCAGAGTTCATGGAAATCATCAAGGCAATTATTCTTGGATTGGTTGAAGGCCTGACGGAGTTTCTCCCGGTTTCATCAACGGGGCACATGATTATGGCAGCGGATCTGATGAACTTTACAGGAGAGCGAGTAAAGACATTTGAAGTAGTGGTCCAATTAGGGTCGATTCTGGCAGTCGTAGTCGTCTTTTGGCGACGGTTACTAAGCATAGTGGGACTTGCCAAGGCACCAGGGCCAGACACTGGTGCCGGCAAACTAAATATCATCCATGTACTTTTAGCGATGTTGCCCGCTACGGTATTGGGCTTACTGGCTCGGGACTGGATTAAGGAATATCTCTTTGGTGAAAATATGCAAACCGTAATTCTTGCCCTAATAGCGGGCGGTATTTTAATGATTTTTGCAGAAAAGTTTTCTCGGCCAGCGGTGACAGAGACACTGGATCAAGTGACATACAAGCAGGCAATTGGTATCGGATTCTTTCAATGTCTTGCCTTATGGCCTGGTTTCTCCCGCTCAGGATCAACGATCTCAGGAGGATTACTCGTTGGGATGAGCCATCGCGTAGCGGCGGAGTTTACCTTTATTGTGGCGGTTCCGATGATGATTGCAGCAAGTGGATTAGATCTCTATAAAAGTTGGGGTGTTTTATCGACTTCGGATATCCCGATGTTTGTAGCCGGTTTTATTACCGCATTCTTAGTAGCATTGTTTGCCATCGTCACCTTCTTGAAATTGATCTCTAAAGTGAAGTTAACACCCTTTGCCTTGTATCGTTTTGCAGTGGCCATTCTGTTTTGGATGTTCTTGTTATAATCTTTCTTTGCATAGAGGGGACGATCTGTCTGTACAGACAGATCGTCTTTTATTGTTAATCAAAGCTGCCTACGGGTAGCTTTTTTATTTACAAATTGTGGGCATGAAGGATCAGAGATATAGTACGGTGGCAGATTGCCTTACCAAAACAAAAAATATTATAAATTATATTATTAACAAACTCCATTAAATATTGTATAATTTACAAGTCTGAGAAATCGTTGGTATCTTAATTGGAGAGGTAGATCGGAATGAATAAGAAACGTCTTGTCGTATTGATGACAACCTTAGTAGTATTGTTTGGTACAGTTTTTAATGTGTCGGTTGCTAGCGCAGCATCAACTTTTAGTAATACAAAGAGCGTACTGGTAGCTGTAGGATCAAGCTACGCTACTCTAAGCGATTCACAGATTCAATCGATTGCTAATTCCAATGTAACTGATTTTGTACTCGTTCCCGATGGATCTACTAAGTATAATAACAGTGAAAATAATTATAAAAGTGTACTTGCTCCTAAAGTTGTAGATTTGGCAAATAGAATAATTTCAAAAAACTCCAACGCAAAAATCTGGATTGGTACCCCCGGAGTTGATGCTAGTATTGCTAGTACCAGCTATACACCGATTAACAACTATCTGACTACAGTGAAAAATTCACTAGGATCAACAAAGTGGTCAAACAATGTTGTTGGAGTATACATGAACATGGAAGCTATTTGGGGGAACGTTGACTATTCAAATCTAATGACTAATCCTTCGATAAAGCTGATGAATGATCTCTCATACAGTGTCCATACTTCTTTAGCAAAGAAATTCATGTGGGCTCCATACTATGGTTATGGTACAAGTGCTGCAACATTAATTAAAAATATGGGCTATGTTGTAAATAAAACCAATATATTTGACTTGGTCCTAATTCAACCACATTACTACTTTGACTCAACTGTAAAATCCAACTTAGATGGAGTTTACTATAGTGTTCAAAAACAAGCAGTGACTTATCGAGACGGCGTTGTAGTTGTGCCTAAAACGTCTTCCACTGTTATTGGAGTAGACATGGAAGGCGATTGGCATTTAAGATATCCATCTGTTGATAGTACCTATATTGACCGATACAACGAGCAGGTTAATAAATATACCTCTTTAAAAGGGAACTATCCATTTGCTTTCTATATTGGTTATGGAAGTGATGGAAGTGATCTTGTCGCACTGACTGCTTCATATGTAAGTCCGTTTTATAATTATTAAGCTCTGTGACACTTCGGGGTTCCTGCAAGTAGAGATTTAAGAGTCTTTCAAGCATCCTTAACAGGGTGCTTTTTGTGTATGGGGTTCATTCTTTATTTTGCATTAGCATCATTCTAGGCTGTCTATCCATGTAGGTGAAAAAGTGTGATAATATCATGTTGTATAGCATTAGACTAAAAATTAAAAATCTACCGTAAAAAGGATTGTTGCCAATGATATGGCTAGGTAACGTTAGTAAAAGCTACGAGAAAGGGGGGGAGTTAGCAGTAGATAGGTTGCAATTACAAGTGAAACCGGGTGAGATATTTGGCTTCCTTGGGCCCAATGGAGCAGGGAAGACCACCACGATTAAAATGGTGACGGGAATCCTTCGCCCCGATGAGGGCGAGATCGAGGTGGACGGAGTCTCTATGGTCGACTCCCCCCTGGAAGCAAAAGGGCGGATTGGTTATGTACCGGATCAGCCAGAGGCAATCATGCGTGTTACAGGGTGGGAGTATTTGCGTTTCATTGCCGATGTCTATGGTGTGTCAGAAGAAGAGAGAAAGGTGCGTTTACCACAATTACTTGAACGTTATGGGATGGAGGAGGCTGTATATGATTTAATGAACGGCTACTCCCGTGGGATGAAGCAGAAGCTGGCAGTGATTGCGTCTCTCATACATGATCCCGCTGTATGGATACTCGATGAGCCGATGGTAGGGTTAGATCCACAGGCCGCGATGGTAGTAAAAGAAGAGATGAAAAAGTGGAGAGATCGTGGCAAAACTATTTTCTTTTCCACCCATGTGTTGGAGGTGGCAGAACGTTTATGTGATCGGGTAGCGATTCTGCAAAAGGGTCAATTGATGGCAGTGGGAACAATGGATGAGCTCAAGCAAGGTTCAGGTGTCGTAGCAGATGAAGAGACACTGGAGAGGCTCTTTTTGGAGTTGACGGGTACATGAAAAAGGGATGGGCATTATTTGAGTTAATTGTCAGGGGGCAGTTTCGTCTTTCTTATTTTAGAGATCGTTATCAAAAGAAAAGTAGACGCTGGGAGATAGGGGTTGGTTTGTTAGGATTGGTCTTATTGGAATGGTTTATTTTAAATCTTTATGGAGGGGCGTACCATCTTTTTGATCAAATAGGTCAACCTGAAAAAGTGTTTCAACTACTAGTAATCGGTGGGGTGCTTTGGGTATTGGTGACGAGTATTACGCACCTCATTCAACAACTTTATTTCACACAGGATGCGGAGGTAGTGAGTCCGCTGCCCCTTACACCGAATCAAGTAGTAGGAGCGCGATTAGCCGGTGTATGGTTAGGGCAGGTTGTTGGAATGGTTATATTTTTCCTACCGGGCTTCTATCTCTATGGGTTAAATATAGGGATGGGTCCTTCTTATTACATCCTGGTACTCGACTTATTACTCGCTCTCCCAGTTCTTCCTATAGTGTTCACTGGAAGCCTCGTTTTAGGATTGATGAGAGCGATTCCTTGGGGGAAATATCACCACCAGCTACGTAGATTAGGCCCGATCTTTATTGCTCTTCTTTATGTAGTTATGTTTGTTCTTATACAGTGGGTAAACGGAGGACGAGGGACCTTCTTGGCTCAGGGGATGCTGGATGTACCGGGTACAATTGCTAGTTACTTTTATCCGCTTCATTGGGCATTGGGAGTTGGCTCTTCTGGGATTTCGGGATGGATAAATGCTCTCTTCTTTGATAGTTTCAGCCTCTGTTTGGCGCTCCTTTTTATTATTATAGGTGGATCTTTATATCAAAAGGGACTCCATAAAATTTCAATGGATGGAAAAAGAACTGGCAAACCAGGAAAAGTAGAAAGCAATCTAAAAGAACGCTCCCCCTTTCGGGTGCTGCTCCGCCGAGAATATCATTTATTGATGGATACCCCTGTGTTTGTAACAAATGTCATTTTTCAGTTTGTCATAGTACCGTTAGTGTTTTTAGTGGGGAACCTGAGTGAGGGAGGCATAGATGATCTTTCGATCCCACCCATTTTTCTTCACTTGGGTGGGGTTGTGATGATCCTTGTGATGGGGGCGATGAACGACGGGGAAGCAAGGTCGGCGCTCTCCCGTGAGGGACGATTTTTTTACTTATCAAAAGTAATCCCTGTCCCCTGGAGAATACAGATTGGAGCGAAGTATACCTTTGCGATGATGATCCTGCTATGTGCATGCGTAACGATCTCGTTACTACAGGTGTTGTTTTTTGGCACGTGGATGATCTCCTTGTGGACATTTATCACAGGGGCTCTCGTAGGTTCACTCTTTGTTCAAGTTGGGCTTTTGATCGACTTACGGATGCCCAATCTCACCTGGCAAACACCGAGAGAAGCGTTACAGGGATTAGGCAGGCTGTGGATGTATCTCCTTCTCGCTGGATTTGTTGGTTTTGTGGGTCCACTTACTGGGTTTTTGGTTGAGGAAGTTGACCTTCCCTTTATACAGATGCAATTAATATGGAGTGCCTTATTTATTGGGCTGAATGTCGCTAGTTGGAAATGGTTAGTTAAGGTAGCTAACCGTCGTTATCAAGAAATCGATGGGTAAAGAGAAATCCCCGGTAGCTGGTTGTTAGCAACTGGGGATTTGTTGTGTTTAGGGGGCCATTTTTTCCTTTTTGAGTAGCTCGAGTAGCTCACCCTCTCGGTCAGCATCCATGCCAGCAATACTCTGATAGGCGCGGGCTGGTTTTGGAAGGGATAGGACACGGTTTTTTTCCCAATGCCATGTATCTTTAAGTGTTTCACTGAGGGGACGGAAGGTAAGTCCAGACTGCAATGCTTTTGCATTGGATATTTGTAAAAACCCTTGCATAGAGCCATGTTGTTCGATCCATGGGCCACCTTCGGGGATATAAAGAGGCATTTCGGTCCAGGGTTGAACTTGATGAGCACCGAGAAACTGATCATCTGCCCAGAAGAGGGTGGCATCTGGATTCAAGGTTTGACGCCCTTCCTCTAGAAACTCTCCGATGGTTAATCGCTTAGCGGGGCCAATCGCGTTGTAAATCCCTACGTGACGCGCTTGTGCCATATCGAGTATCCACTCCGCTAAGTCACGGACATCGATATATTGCACAGGAAGTCCAGGCTGTCCAGGGGCGAGGATTTCCCCACCTTGGGAGAGCCTACGGCACCAGTAGGTGAAGCGGTTACTCGGGTCATAGGGGCCTACGATTAATCCTGGACGGATGGTTAGGACGCGGCTGGGCATCTCCTGTTCCGCTGCCTGTTCACATAGCACTTTAAGGGCACCATAATTTTCTCCTGTAAGGGTGTCAGAGGGTGAATCTTTAGGTAAGGGAGCTAGCGGCGAGGTCTCTGTAATATGAGGATGGGCAAAGGAGGCATATGCAGAGACGCTTGAGATAAAGGTATAGTGATCCGTGAGCCTTGCTAGTGTTCGTACATTATCCCGGATGACCTGGGGAAGAAAACCTGAGGGGTCGATTACCACATCCCAGTGTCGTCCCTGTAGAGCCGAGAGCCCTTTGGTACGATCTCCATGAACCTCCTCTACATCTGGGAAAAGTCCTGGATTAGTTTGACCTCTATTAAAAAGAGTGACTTCCCATCCACGAGCAAGAGCGGCGCTTGTTAGATGGCGGCCCATAAATTGCGTGCCTCCGATGATCAGTAGTTTCATGGTAACCTCCTATTTTCTCGAATGGATTTATTCGATTTTTAGATGGGATGATCAGATGATAACCTCGTCAATTAAACCGTATTTCTTTGCCTCTTCGGCGTTGAGGAAGTAATCTCGATCTGTATCACGATTGATCTTAGAAAGGGACTGTCCTGTTCGTTTTGCAAGGATTTTATTGATCGTTTCTCTTGTTTGCAGAATGCGCCGGGCACTGATTTCAATATCTGTTGCCTGTCCTTTGGTACCGCCATGGGGTTGGTGGATCATCACCTCGGCATTGGCGAGTGCTCGGCGTTTCCCTTCAGCTCCTGCTGCTAATAGCACAGCTCCCATGGAAGCGGCCATTCCGATGCAGATGGTCCTGGCTGAACGTGTTGCATGCAATCGTAAGCAACTATGCAACGAGCATGGCCCGGGGGGAGGAGGAGCCAAACCCAGAAGAGACTTCCGTGATTACAAGGGGGGCTGATTCGGGGGAGGTGACAGTCTGTACTGAGACAGTATGAGGGGCTGGGTGATTCCTCTGGGTAGGGAAAGGGATGATTTTTGAGTCAGTTTGTTGGGAGCTTTCTCCGAAGATCGGTGTCTTGTCACTGTCGGTCTTCATATTTGCTTTACACAGGATCATAAGTGAACCTCCTTTTTCTCTTCAATGGGTTCAGGTCAGGTTGACAAAGTGTGAGGGTTCTTAGCAGGTTTCAATTCTTTTCTGGATAGACAGCCATAACCATCCGATAAGGGGAGCCATGCCCTTCTTTCTTTGCTGAATACTTTGCCGCAAGTTCTTGCAGAAGGGCGACATATTCATCTAGAAAGGCACGCCGTTCCGCTTCATCTTGTAGAAAAATATTGCTCGTAAGGGTGGCACTGGGGATTTCCTCACCAATATCTGTACGATCCATCAATCGAACAGCGGCTTCTTTGATTCTTTCTGAGGTTTGAATCAGGTGAGAGAGAGATGTCTCTTGCTCCAAACGTTGCAGATCTTGAGGAGAAAGGCCTAGGGTATCGGCCAGAAGATAGGAACGGGCTGCCCCTTGATAAAGACCTTCCACCAGATTTTTCACCTGACGGCTTCCTGTTCGCTGGACGAGGCCAACTTTTTCAAGGGTCTTGAGATGATAGTTGACCCGTTGGGGAGTTTCACCGATACGGCGGGCTACCTCTGTGGCGGAGGCGGGTTGAATGAGGTGAGCCAGGATCTCTCCACGTAAGGGGTGAAGCAAAGCGGCAGCTTGCTCTGGGGATGTGATGCGATAGGTTTCTTGAAGAGGCTGCATAGAATCAACTCCAGAACATATTTGTTTTTCGTAAAAATATCTTATTACGAAGAGGAACAGAAAGTCAACAGGGAGGTATGTATTTTTGCTAATTTGTGGCTCTGATAAAGACATTACTGTGACGATGGACTTGAATAACGTGGGAAAGCTGTTTTCTTAGCGTTACTTCAAGAAGGCGAGAGGCAAGAGTTGAGAGAGTGATGATGAATAGGTGAGGTTTTTTAGATTAGAAGTTTAGTGCATTTCTTATTTTGCGGAAGGGATTTATCTACTCGTGGTGAATACCTATAGAAATTTGCATTAGGAGGATTTGTAGGAGATGGATGGAATGCAATTATTTAATGATCATAAAGCTTTACGTAATTATATGGAGCGCCGAGGACGAGACGATAATCCAAATAAGGTGCTGGAAGGCCCAGTGATGAGTCAACTAATTGGGGCGGTAGAGGGATTAGACATCCTGGACTTGGGATGTGGGGATGCTGGTGTTGGACGGAAAATGATCCAACAAGGCTGTCGTTCCTATACAGGGTTAGAAGGGGCCCCGCGCATGGCTGAAAAGGCGCGAGAGGGATTGGCTGGTACTAGGGGGCAATTGGTGGAGACGGATATTACAGAGTGGGACTATCCCGAGGATCAATTTGACCTTGTGATATCTAGCCTCGTTTTTCACTACATCGAAGAGATGCCCCAGCTACTTAAAAAGGTTTATCGTACTTTGAAGCCAGGGGGGCGTCTGATCTTCTCGGTAGAGCACCCTATCGTAACCTCCTGTTTTAAAGGATATGGTACAGAGATTAGTCAACGGCACGAGGATTGGCGAGTCGATGATTACTTTTACACAGGAGAGCGCGTAAAACATTGGCTAGGTAACGATGTGCGCATCTTTCATCATACGGTGGAAGAGTGGTTTTTGATGGTGCAGAAGGCGAACTTCACGGTGGATTCCTTGCGCGAGTCCTGTCCCGAGAAGAGGCATTTTTCTTCAGAGAAAGAGTACCGCCGCCGGATGCGTGTGCCACTCTTTCTTTTTCTCAAGGGGAAAAAGTAGATTGCTTTGTTGATGTGGTACTGGCGCTCTACAACCATTATACTGAAGGTTGAAGAACACTTGATCGGCAAAGGGTGCGTGAACTATGGAACAACCCGGCCTGGATCTCTTTCAGGAAAGTTACTTAAAGGGGTCATTTGTCCAGGAGATTTATTATAACGAAGAGAGTCACTATGGTGTCTTTTTGCTTCGTGTGATTGAGGCGACTGAGGAATTAGACACGGATGAGGTGACGGTGGTAGGAAGTATGATGCGTCCCCATCCAGATGAAACGGTGATTTGCTATGGAGAGTGGAAGGATCATCCGCGCTATGGGAAGCAGTATCAAGCACGGATGGTGAAAAAGGAACTACCCCGTTCACGGGAGGCGGTTGCGAAGTACTTAGCCAGTGGCCTTTTTCCTGGTGTAGGAAAGAAAACCGCCGAAAAGATCGTGGATCACCTTGGTACAGATGCTCTCACCAGAGCAGCAGATGATCCGGGTCTTTTAGCTGAGGTACCTGGTTTGACGGATGCGAGGGCGCAGACGATTGCTGACAGTCTACGAGAGCATCATTCCTTGGAACAGGCATTGGTTTATCTTTATCAATTTGGCATGGGTCCTGCTACGGCATTAAAAGTAGTGCAGGCGTTCAAGGGTGCTACATTGGAAGTGGTAAAAAAGAATCCCTATCGGATGATCGATGAGGTAGAGGGTGTAGGCTTTCGCCGGGCGGATGAAATCGCTCGTCAGACAGGTATGGCCCTGGATGCTCCAGAACGATTCCAGGCAGCGGCGATTTATGCTCTGCGAGAGGCCTCTCTTTCCCATGGCCATGTATTTGTTACAGAAAAGGAGTTGATGGAGGGAATTGATCAACTCCTCGCTCCACAAGGGGAAGAGTGGTTTCCAGCTGAGAAGCGGAAACTCCTTATAGCAAAGATGGCTGAAGAGGAACGGTTGATCGAGGATCATGAGAAATATTATCTTCCTTCCCTCTTTTGGGCGGAGCATGGATTAGCGATGAGGGTGCGGAGTATGTTGGAAGGAACCACAGAGCCTACCCCTGCCCATGAACTATTTAAAGCGGTTGGGGAAGTGGAAGAAGAATTGAAGGTTGCTTATGCGGAGAGGCAACGGGAAGCGATGACGACTGCTGTTGACGCTCCCTTCATGATCTTGACAGGGGGACCGGGAACCGGGAAGACGACGGTAATCCGGGGAATTTGTCATCTATTTGCTAGGCTAGAGGAGTGCTCTATCGATCCTGCAGATTATGAAAACTCGGAGAAGCCGTATCCGATTCGACTGGTTGCACCTACGGGACGAGCAGCAAAACGCATGTCCGAAGCCACAGGGATACCTGCGACGACGATTCATCGACTTCTCGGGTGGCGAGGAGATTTTTTCGAGCGGGACGCGGATCATCCGATCGAGGGTTCGTTATTGATCGTGGATGAAGTATCCATGCTAGATGTCTGGCTGGCGAATCAGTTGCTACGAGCAGTGCCGAAGGGGATGAAGGTCGTGTTGGTCGGGGATGATGATCAACTTCCTTCAGTAGGTCCCGGAAAGGTATTACAACATCTGTTGCAGGTGAAGGCGATTCCACGGGTGCAACTGGTGGAAATTTATCGGCAAGAGGGAGGATCATCCATTATCCATCTCGCCCATGCCCTTAAAAAGGGGGAGGTGCCTCATGATCTAACCGAGCCGAAACCGGATCGGCGCTTTTTCTCATGTCGACGAAATCAAGCGCTACATATTATTTTGCAAACCTATATGAATGCCCTTGAGCGGGGATATACTGTCTTCGATGTTCAGGTAATGGCTCCGATGTATAAGGGACTCGCAGGGGTAAATCGCATCAATGAAGCGATCCAAGAAGCGGTAAATCCTCCTGAAGAAGGGAAGCGAGAAACTGCGTGGGGAGAAGCGGTATTTCGCCATGGAGATAAAGTACTACAGCTGAGCAATCATCCCGAGCACCCTGTTTATAACGGGGACATGGGTCATGTATCGGCTCTCGAGCCGGATGCTCGTAACGATGACCCTGTATTATGGGTACAGTTTGATCGGCAGGAAATCCCTTATAAACGGAGTCAATTGAACCAGCTCGCCCTTGCCTATGCTTGTTCGGTACATAAGGCCCAGGGTTCTGAATTTGAAATCGTTATTTTTCCCGTATTAATGTCCTACCGCCGGATGTTGCAACGCAATTTGATCTATACAGGGATTACCCGAGCGAAGTCGTATTTGATCCTTTGTGGGGAAAAAGAAGCCCTCTCTTTAGGAGTAAAGAGCCGGGAGAGAGAGGAGCGAAACAGTCAACTGACGGAATTGATCGAGATGGAATGGTAACATCTCCCCGGATGAAAAGGAGGGACCCTTTGGCATACTAAGGGAAGCGGGAGGAGTGATTATCCTTGCGCAAATCACAGGATGTCATCGGTTTGCCGGTGGTCCATGTGAAAACAGGCAAACGAATGGGCGATGTAAAGGATTTGCTCTTTGATGAAGAGCAACGCCTCCGTGGCTTGTTGTTAGAATGTGGAGGGTGGATCCGGAGTGGCCGGTTTATTCCGGTGGAACGGATTCGAGCATTTGGAGTGGATGCGGTTATCTTGGACAGTGAAGCGGATATATTTCCCCTCTCGCGGGGGCAGAAAGCCTGGATGAGTCTGCTAACGGGAGAACGGAAATTGAAGGGTCGCCCGATCCTATCCCAATGTGGCCAGGCATTGGGCACCGTGGAGGGCGTCTATTTCCGGGAAGAAATGGGAATCCTGTCTGGATATGAATTGTCCGACGGGTTTTTCAACGACTTGCGTGAGGGACGGAAGATTTATCGTCCTCAAGTACCGCTTGTCTGGGAGGGGGAAGATGTTCTCATCGCCCCCGCTCAACCACCCGTATATGGCGTCCAATGAAACGGGGGTACCCATATGCTTCGCTGTCCCAACTGCAACACCCATGATCTCGGTCGTGTCGGGACCAATCAGTTTTACTGTTGGGGTTGTTTTATTGAATTATGCGTAACAGAGGGTAAGATCTCTTCTGTGTATCAAGTAGAAGAGGATGGGAGCTTAAGCTCCTTGGATGATTTGTTCCTAAGTGGGGGACAAGATTCACTATCCATGTGATTTTCTCTCAAAAGGGGGGACTCCACTTGAGACGACTAATTTCTTCACTGTTGATTGGTTCGATTATTACCCTTTTGTACCGTCGCTTTCGACGTCCAACCTCGATAGCTGGATGGATGAATAGACGAATGGGTGGAATGAGCTGGATGGATATACCTCGCTGGTTACGTAAACTGCCAATAAAAACGAATGGTGCCCGTATCATTTCTATGGTCATCGGACGCAAATGGTTTCGTAAAATGGCCCGCTAAATGAGATTGATTGTTCCGACCGTCACTTTTCTACAATAAGTCGTCCGTGAAAACGGGCGGCTTTCTTTTCTGTGCGTAAAGGAGAGGGGTTGGACATATACTGTTCATGATCATCGGGACAAGAGGAGGGAGATCATGGAACGATTTAGCCAACGTCGGTTGTTGAACGGGTCGCTCTTGGTTTTCGTACTCCTTGGGATTCTCTTCCTTCTGGTGAAGATCAGCCCATTGTTTCATACGATATTTATCTTTTTAAAAGCGATTCTGGGGCCATTTATTATCGCCGTGATCTTTTCGTATTTACTCAATCCAGTGGTTACGTTGCTTTCCAATCAGGCAGTACCTCGCTACTTAGCCGTCCTCTTTATCTATACCGTATTCATCTGTGTAATTGCGATTATCTTAACCAATCTTGTCCCTCTATTTAATCATCAGCTACATCAATTGGCGGAGCATTTCCCCGAGTGGAACCAGCGTGTTCAATTATGGATTGATCAAATGAATCATAGTAAGGATGCTCTCCCTGAGAGTGTACGCCTTGGCATTGAGAAATCCTTGGATCGACTAGAGGGGACCGTGACAGATGGGGTTGGCAATATTATGGGGGATCTTGGCTCTACCTTAAATCAACTGTTTATCGCCTTTGTCATCCCATTTCTTGTTTATTACATGCTAAAGGATGTTCACGTAATCGAAAATACCGCTGTTAAACTCCTTCCAACTAAACGTCGGCGTGAGGTGATTCAGATGTTTCGCGAGATCCACGAAGCTCTCGGTAACTATATTCGAGGTCAACTTATTGTTTGTGTCGTTGTCGGGGTGCTTGCTTATATCGGCTATTTATTCATTGGACTGCCTTATCCACTGTTAATGGCAGGGATTGTTAGCATTTTTAATGTGATTCCCTATATTGGTCCCTTTATTGGTGCCGTACCTGCATTGTTGGTAGCTGTCACGGTATCCAAGGAGATGGTTTTTGGGGTAATCATAGTTAATCTGATTGTGCAGGTTCTCGAGGGAAATATCCTCTCTCCTCAAATCGTAGGGAGAAGTTTGCATATGCACCCCCTCTTTATTATTTTCGCTTTGTTAGTGGGTGGAGAGCTTGGCGGTATCATTGGATTAATACTTGCAGTACCCTTATTTGCGGTGGGAAAAGTGATTATTGATCACACCTTTCGTCACTATATGAATCGAGAATGAAAATGCACAAAAAGAAACAGACTAAAGATGAGGAGAGGTTTCATTCCAGAGCCGTTCATTGTATAATGAAAATCAAATAATTCTCCGACCAAATCATTAATACGATGAGGAAACCGAAGTAAATTGTCCCCCGATGCAGAGAGGGTGCCCCTTGGCTGTAAGGCTCCCCGGTACGGACAGTTGAAAGCCAGTTTCCGAGTGCGAGTGATGAAGCTCGCCGGCGTCAGTAGCCGTTATCCGCTTTTGAGCTGATCCTTTTCCCTAGTTCTTTATTTAGGAGAGAGGGTAATCGGGGTGGTACCGCGGGAAAAGCCTTTCCCGTCCCTGTGTTTGGGGGCGGGAAAGGTTTTTCTTCGTCTAAGTTTGGGCGGGAACGAAAGGAGAGGTAAAGATGAAAGGGAATGAAATCAGACAGAAGTTTCTCGACTTTTTTAAAGAAAAGGGACATCGGGTTGAGCCTTCGGCTTCCCTAGTTCCTGTAGAGGACCCTTCGCTGTTGTGGATCAACAGTGGGGTAGCCACCTTAAAAAAGTATTTTGATGGTCGAGTTACTCCAGATAATCCGCGAATCGTTAATGCACAAAAATCGATTCGTACCAATGATATCGAAAATGTGGGCTATACTGCTCGTCACCATACCTTCTTTGAAATGTTAGGGAACTTCTCCATTGGCGAATATTTTAAGAAGGACGCTATCCCTTGGGCATGGGAATTCTTGACGGACTCCCGTTGGATGGGGATGGACCCCCATCGACTCTCTGTGACGATTCATCCTGAAGACGATGAAGCGTTTGTCATCTGGAATGAGGATGTTGGTTTCCCCAAAGAAAGAATCGTTCGCCTTAAAGAAAACTTCTGGGATATCGGAGAAGGACCTAGTGGACCAAATAGCGAGATTTTTTATGATCGGGGAGAGAGTTATGGGGATCTTTCCGACCCTGAATGTTATCCAGGCGGGGAAAACGAACGCTTTTTAGAGATCTGGAATCTCGTGTTCTCACAATTCAACCATAATCCCGATGGGACCTATACCCCGCTACCCAAGAAAAATATCGATACAGGGATGGGTCTGGAGCGGATGGCTTCCGTGCTACAAGATGTCCGCACTAACTTTGACACGGATCTTTTTCAGCCGATCATACAAGCCACCTGTAAAGAGGCTAGCGTAACCTATGGGGAAGATCAGGAGACGGACATCGCTCTAAAAGTGATTGCGGATCATTTGCGTACGTTGGTCTTTGCGATTAGTGATGGTGTGCTCCCTTCCAATGAAGGTCGCGGGTATGTATTGCGACGTTTGCTTCGCCGGGCGGTCCGTTATGCTCGCTCCTTGGGAATTGAACGTGCTTTTCTCTATCAGCTAACGCCTGTGGTTACCTCGATAATGGCTGACTTTTATCCAGAGCCAGTCCAACGACAAGAATTTATTACCAAGGTGATTCGCGGTGAAGAAGAACGTTTCTTGGAGACCTTGTCTGATGGTTTGGCGATCTTAGCAGGGATGGCTGAAGGACTTAAAAAGGAAGGTCGCAAGGAGATCTCAGGGAAAGATGCCTTCACTCTATACGATACCTATGGTTTTCCAGTAGATCTGACGGTGGATTATGCTAAGGAATACGGCCTGACGGTGGATACAGAGGGCTTTGAGAAGGAAATGGAAGTCCAGCGAACCCGTGCCCGGGAAGCACGGCAAGATGCAGGTAGTATGCAAGTACAGGGAGGCGTTCTCTCTGAACTGAGCGTAACGAGCCGTTTTATCGGTTATACTAATCCGACGGTGAAAACTCGGATTGGGGCTTTAATTTTCGGGGATCAATTGGTAGATATGGCTGGGGAAGGAAAAGAATGCTTCGTCGTGCTTGATGAAACTCCTTTCTATGCTGAAAGTGGTGGCCAAGTGGCGGATAAGGGGGAGATTTTCAGCCCTCGTGCTCGGCTTGTTGTTACGGATGTACAAAAGGGACCTAAGGGAGAACATGTTCATTCCGTTCGTGTTGAAGAAGGAACGATTCGTACAGGCGATGAAGTGACAGCCGTACTCGATGATTCCTTCCGCAATAATGTGGTGAAAAACCACACGGCTACCCACCTTCTTCACAAAGCATTGAAAGAAGTGGCTGGTGAGCATGTGAACCAGGCAGGCTCCCTTGTTACCTCCAATCGCCTCCGGTTTGATTTCACCCATATTGAACCGCTCACCGAGGAGCAAAAGCGAGCCGTAGAAGAGAAGGTTAATGCGCGAATCTGGGCAAACATCCCTGTAGAAACGATGGTAAAACCCTTGGCTGAGGCAAAAGCTATGGGTGCGATGGCCCTCTTTGGTGAAAAATACCGGGATGAGGTGCGCGTAGTTAAAGTAGGAGATTATAGTCTGGAGCTTTGTGGGGGGACCCACGTTCAGCAGACCGCTGAAATTGGTCTCTTTAAGCTAGTGAGTGAGGTAGGAATCGGTTCAGGTGTCCGTCGAATTGAAGCGGTGACAGGTCAAAATGCATACCGGTATCTCGAAGAACAAGTGGAGCAGCTCAACCAAGTAGCAGATCGCTTAAAATCCAATCCCCTAGATGTAGTTGAGCGAGTAGAAGCTTTGCAAGGCCGGTCAAAAGAGCTATCACGGGAGAACGAATCCCTTCGTAGTAAACTGAATCGCCTTGAAGGGGCTAATCTGATCGAACAAGTTGAGGAAATTTCCGGCGTACCTGTATTGGCGACTCAGGTAGACGTATCTGACATGGAAACACTCCGAAAAATGGTAGACGATTTGAAAAATCGCATTCCTGAGGGTGTCATCGTGTTGGGGGCTGCTAACGAAGGAAAAGTCCAATTGGTTGCGAGTGTGTCCAAGAAGTTTATCGTAGCCGGTCTTCATGCAGGAAAGCTGGTAAAGGAAGTAGCAAGTCACTGTGGTGGCGGCGGCGGTGGACGTCCAGACCTCGCTCAGGCTGGTGGAAAAAATCCTGACAAACTGAACGTCGCTCTACAAGCTGTACGTCCCTTTATTGAAAATCAGCTATAAATCACCACCACGCACAGAAATAAAATCGGGGTGACCGAGCAAACGCGGTCAATTCTCGTTTACGACGTGTGCAAACAAGGAAAAAGAGGAATTAAATCCCCCAAGGAGAATTTACTTTGGAAAAGCCGATGTGACGGCACCTGCATGCATCCGACGTGAGAGAGGTGTGAACATGACCATGGACAATACGATGAAATTCGACTTTAGTGGAGAAGAACAGGAAACGAATCCCAGTGAGGTGCTGTTAACCGTATACGACGCTCTCAAAGAAAAAGGATATAACCCGATCAATCAGTTGGTAGGATATCTCCTTTCTGGGGATCCAGCTTATATTCCTCGCCATAACAATGCCCGAGCCTTGATTCGAAAGGTGGAGCGGGATGAACTCCTTGAAGAATTGGTGAAGTCCTTTATGGACAAGCAACAGAATTGAAAGAGTTAGGATGCAGGAGTGAAATGATGCGTATCATGGGAATCGATGTAGGAGAGAAGCGGGTAGGAATTTCTGTCAGTGATTTGATGGGGTGGACCGCTCAGGGGTTGGAGACCGTTTCTCGGACGGAAGACGACGGTTGGCTTCGCCGTATTGGTGAGCTGATTCGCGAGTATGAGGTGGAATCCATCGTCGTTGGACTTCCACGAAATATGGATGGGTCCATCGGGGATAAAGGAAAAGCCTGTGAAGTGATCGCAGAGGATCTTAAACAGCGATTCTCTTTACCCGTAAAGCTATGGGACGAGCGCTTATCCACGATGGCAGTACAACGTACGCTGATTGAAGCGGATATGAGTCGGAAAAAAAGGCGTAAAGTAGTCGATAAAATGGCGGCATCTTGGATTTTACAAGGTTATTTGGACTCTCAAAGGAGGAATACCCATGACTGACAATGGACATCATGAACACGAACAAGAGCAAGAGGTAGTAGAAACACTAGTCATCAAGAATGAGCAGAATGAAGATGAAATCTTCCAAGTCCTCTATCGTTTTGAGCAAGATAATGGAAAGAAGTATATCCTACTTATATCAATGCAGGAAGAAGATGCAGACGTAGAAGACGAAGAACAAGAGGTTTTTGCATTCCGTTATGAAGACAAAGGAGAGGAAATCTCTCTCATTCCTATCGAAGACGATGGGGAGTGGGACATGGTGGAGGAAGTCCTCCACACCCTCGAAACGGAGCTGGATAACCACGAAAGTTGAGGGAACGCACCATGGATGATTGGGACAGGGACTCAATACCGAAAAAGCTGGATCAACTAGAGTCGGAATTCGGACAAGAACTCATATTAAGCGATGAGGACGGGGCTGTTCCTGAATCTCATCATCACATTCTGCGTGAATTAGATATAGGGGGTCGCCACTACGCAGTGCTCCGATCTTCTGATGTGAAACAGTCCAACGCCTCTCTGTATCGAGTGACTGGGTCGGAGACAGATCGACGGATGGATCACGTAGAAGATGAAACAGAATGGAATACTGTAGTGGATGCCATTGAAGAGATGTTGCATTTTGATGAAGGTTGACGAATAACGGGGAAACTCCCCCGTTATTTTTTATGAGAGTTGTGGTACGATATAAAAGCGAAACCGCAAGATGAAGGAGTTATTGGATGAAATGGTTGAAGCGAATTCTCTACACTCTTGTTCTGTTTGCGGCCTGGTCAGTTTTAGTTTATTTTTACGTGGACCATTCATTGAGTTCACCTAAACGGGATCAGCCCGTACCAATTGAAATAAAAAGAGGCGTTTCATCGACTAAAATCGGTGAGATGCTAGAAAAGCAAGGATTGATCCGTAATCACTGGTTATTCAGTGCTTATGCTTATCTAACAGGCAAGGCAAAGGGCTTACAAGCTGGAGTGTATGAGATCCCACCTAATTACGATATTAATGGTATTCTCGATCTGATTACCCGGGGAAAACAAAATGTCTATACAGTTACGATCCCTGAAGGGTTTACTGTCGAACAAATTGCTACCACAATCGATAACAAAGGGTATGTGAGTAAAGAAGATTTTCTGAAGGCAGTGGAGCAAAGAAATTATAAATATCCGTTTTTAAAAGAGATATCTGAAAACCCCAAGCGGAAATATCGTCTGGAGGGATACTTGTTCCCAACGACCTATAACATACCCAAAAACGCTCCAGCAAGAAGTATAGTAAATTTGATGTTGGGTCAGTTTCAGACACGAATGAATACAAAAGCTATCATGGACGAACTGAAAGAAAAGGATATTACCTTTGATGAGTGGATTACGATTGCTTCCCTCGTTGAACGGGAAGGACAAGTGAAGGCTGAGTTACCTCGAATCTCAGGGGTGATTTACAATCGAATGAAACGCAAAATGCCACTCCAAGTGGATGCCTCAGTTCAGTATGCCCGTGGTAAACATACATCACGTCTGCTCTATAAGGATCTCAAGGTGAAAAGCCCGTACAATACGTATAAAGTAAAAGGCCTTCCACCTGGACCGATTGCTAGCCCAGGAAAAAGTGCGATGAATGCGGCTATTCGCCCTGAAAAGAATCAATATCTCTATTATGTCACGAAGAAAGATGGTACAAGAGAACACTACTTTGCGAGAACCTATAAGCAACAGGAATCCAATATTAAGAAGAGCAAAACCTCCCGACCTCAGGGGAATACGAAATAAGGCAATAGTAGAGGGAACTATAAAACCGACTTCCTTTGGGAGTTGGTTTTTCTAGGCTGAAAAGACATAATAGTCTATCAAAACGTGTACATCGACCAAGTGGTATGGTAAGGTATGAGTGATACTCAGGCGAGAGAGGGACAAACTGTCCATGAAATGGATTCTACGATTATTTTTGACGCTAGTGATATTTGCGGTATTGTCCGCAGGAGGGTATGCCTATATTCAACATAGCCTCTCTTCACCAACGAAGAGAGCTATGGAAGTAGAAGTGCCAATGGGAACCTCCATCTTAGATGTAGGGAAGTTGTTAGAAAAGGAAGGACTGATTCGCGACGATCTCTTCTTAGCAGTTTACGCTTATTTAAAAGGAGAAGCGAAGGGAGTTCGTGCGGGGATGTATAAAGTGCCCCCTGGTACTAATGCAAAAGAACTTCTTGATATTTTGACTCATGGTGAGAATAACGTAATGCGCTTGACGGTTCCTGAGGGAACCACTGTTAATGGAATTGTCCATCTCTTAACTAACAAAGGAGTAAAACGAGCAGACTTTCTACGTGCTGTCAATCGTCAAGATTACCCCTATGAATTTGTCCGACAGATTCATAGAGATAAAGGGCGTAAATATCTTCTAGAGGGGTATCTCTTTCCGTTCACCTACAATCTCCCTAAAAAAGAGAAACCCGATGAATTAGTGGATGCTATGCTCCGTCAATTTGCCAAGCGACTTCAAGATCCTCAAGTAAAGCAACAATTAGACAAACGTAATCTGACCGTAGACCAATGGGTAACGATTGCCTCCATTGTAGAGCGTGAAGGTGAAGATCGTAAAGAATTTCCCCGTATCGCGGGAGTGATTGAAAACCGTTTGCGAGTAGGTAAAAAACTACAAGTGGATGCCACAGTACAGTATGCTCGCGGTAAACATAAATCACGTCTGTTATATAAGGATCTCAAGGTGAAAAGCCCGTACAATACATACCTTACCAAAGGGCTTCCTCCAGGTCCGATTTCCAATCCTAGTGATGCGGCACTCCAGGCAGCTTTGTTTCCGGAAAAGAATAACTATTTCTTCTATGTAGCACGCAATGATGGTAGTGGGCGACATTATTTCTCACGAACAGAAGCAGGACATAATAAAAATATTAAGAAGAGTAAGCAGCAAGTAACTCATAAGTAGTTTCGACCATTCGATAGTGCGTCTTATAAACAACCTGAACCCGGTAGTCTACCGGGCTCAGGTTGTTTAATAACATTATTCTTTTTTTGTCAAGCTCTCTATTCCCTCTTGTTGTAGGTCATTTTGAAAGGCAGCGGCGATCAATTGATATGAGCGAAGTTTAGCTTCTATATCGTGGATGATGCTGACAAGCATAAATTCATTGGTGCTATAAGCCCTTCCTAACTGAAGAATACGTTCCTTCACCTGTTCACTGTTTCCAACGATCATCCGTTGGCGATTTTGACGGATCACCATCCGGTCCCACTCGGAATAAGGGTAACGTTCTGCATCTTCGATAGTGGGGATTCCTCGGGAGTCACTCGAACTCTTTTGCTGTAGGAGAAGGGTTAGGTCTAACACTGAGGCTTGCCGCTCTGCTTCTTCCTCCGACTCTGCACAAATCACAAAGATCGCCAGCAGGGTTTGGGGAGTTGAGTTGATTGAGGAAGGCTGAAAATGATCACGATAGTATTGGACGACCTCTTCTCCTCCCTCACCGTTAATAAATTGAGCAAAGGCATAACCTGCCCCTTGTCGGGCGGCTAGATGTGCACTGCCACCGCTAGAACCAAGTAACCATACTTCAGGCTTGCTCTCAACGATAGGGGTTGCGAGTAACCGTGGAAAACGGTGTTGCTCATCTGCTCGATCATCAAGGTATGTAATTAGATCATCGAGCTGTTCTGGATAAGGATCTCGACTATTGTGCTTTCCTTCCTGTAGAGCGCGTGTGGATAGGGGTAGGCCACCAGGAGCTCTTCCTAAGCCTACATCGATCCGTTTAGGATAGAGGCCCTCAAGGACTTTGAAGTTCTCTGCCACTTTATAAGGGCTGTAATGGGGAAGCATCACGCCTCCCGAGCCAATGCGCATCCGCTTTGTTATTGTTGCTAAGTGGCTAATCAGAATCTCTGGACTTGATCCCGCTAAACTTTTTGAATAATGATGCTCGGAAACCCAGAAGCGATGGTATCCCATCTTCTCGGTTTCCTGTGCTAATCGACGGGTATCTGCTAAGGCTTCGATAGCCGTTTTTCCTTTTGGAATAGGAGATTGATCCAGTACACTCAACTTGACCATGAATTCACCTTCAAGTCTAAGAAATTTCGATCTATAAGATCGAACACTAATATTCCCATCAAAATGAAATGCAAAACATGGATAATCCTAGGATGAATCATCCCAGAGCCACATTCTAACGGAAAATAAAAGAACGGTTTATCCCCCTCTTTTCCTGACGAGAATGATAGGAGAAGAGGAGTGACGATGGGTATGGTCAGAAAGCACTGGCGTAGTAGCTTGGTGGCGGTGGTATTGCTTTTCGCTTTTGTAGGAGTTTTATTTCGTTTGTATTGGATTCAAGTCTTTGCAGTTCATTCGTTTTCTCGTGAGAAGGCGGATTTGATTTCCCGCGCCCAGGAACAACAAAGTCGGGACTTTATAGTGGATAGTGGTCGGGGAGCTATCGTGGATCGCAATGGCCGATTTCTAACATACGACAAGGATTGGAGGCTCATCGCATTTCCACTAACAGATCAACAATTGAGGGCAAATCAGAAGAAGTTATCTCAAGTAGCTAGTATTTTACATATATCCTATCGCTCATTAAGTACACAATTAACCTCCATACAACGACCGGTGGCTTTAATTTCAGAAGCGGGGCATGACTTAATTTTATCGAAATCCCAGGCAGAGAAGATTCGTAAACTTTCACTACCAGGCATCTATGCTCTTCGGTCAGATAATCGTAGTGGTACCTCCCTTGCGCGCACGATCATTGGACGATTAGAGAGAAATCCATTTTTAATCCAAGATCGCTATCCTGAAGAATGGAGCCAGGGTATTTATGATTCTCGGTCGCGGGTTGGGGCGACGGGACTGGAGGAAACCTTTGAGCCCTTTCTGCGAGGCAGTGGAGGAGAATTCTTGCTCTTTGGGAAAGACGGTCGCGGTCGACCTCTGAATGGAACGACGGTAGTGAAGGATGGGGGAAATGGATCAATCTTCCCTTATCGAGTAGTTACTACGCTAGATGCGGACATTCAACAGTTGGCGGAGCGGGTTTTGCGGCAACAAAAGGTGAAGGATGGGTCGGTGGTGGTTCAAGATATCGCAAGTGGCGATGTTCTGGCAATGGCAAGTCAACCAGACGAAGAGACGGCAAACCCCAATCAAAGTCCCTGGGATAACCGTGCATTGATGGAAACCACACCGGGCTCAATTTTTAAGACCGTAGTGACGCTTGCCGCTTTGGACACTGGAAAGGCTAGGATGACGGATGTGTTTCATTGTGATGGAAGCCTAGGTCGTTATGGATTGACAGACACCCACGCCCATGGGAAACAAACTCTCACACAGGCGTATGCCAACTCATGTAATATTGCCTTTGCTCAAATCGCTGAAAAAGTGGGTGCAAAAACGATTGAATCCTATGCTCATCGTTTAGGGCTCGGTCAACCCATCATGTGGACCGGAGAATTGTTTCAAGAAAAGGGATTTCATCAACTTCGTGGGGAAGAAAAGGGGCTAATCTTTGCGACGGGGACATCACGTAAGGATAAAGGAGCTATTGCCCAAACGGGAATTGGTCAACGGGATGTTCGTGTTACTCCACTGCAAGCAGTTAATATGGTAACGTCCCTCTTTCATCAGGGACGTACCCCCAATCCGCGTATTGTAAAAGAAATTCAAAGATATGATGGATCATTAAAATACACGTTTCCGGATCATGTATTGAAGATAAAAAAACCGATTGGGACACGTGCCCTTGCAGAGGTTCGGGAGATGATGCGTAAGGTTGTGACGGAGGGGACGGCCCAATCGATGAAAACAGCCTTGATACCCTTAGCAGGGAAAACAGGTACAGCTCAGATCGGTGTAAAAGGAGATCACTATAATAAATGGATGATTGGCTATGCTCCCTATGATCGCCCCCGTTGGTCCGTATCGGTGGTGGTACGTTCCTCTCGAGATCCTAAGGAGATGCGAGGTCAATTGGTTTTTCGTCAAGTAATGGAAGGCATAGAACGTTTGGAAAAAGAAGGGGCGAAGAAAAAAGCAAAAAAGACCACAGCAGAAAAGAAGAAAAATGAATGAACGGTCAATCATTATCTTGCCAAACGGTTGATTGCCCAGTACAATGGATTTAAATGAATAATGTTTTCAATCCTTCGGGGCAGGGTGTAATTCCCGACCGGCGGTGATGGTACCTTGATTACCTCAGTCCGTGACCCGCTTATGCGGTTGACCTGGTGAAACTCTGGGACCGACAGTATAGTCTGGATGGGAGAAGGATGACACGTACGCGTGTGGATGCAAGGGGTCTGTGTACAAAGGCTGACCTTTATTTGCAAGTGTCCAATTAGAAAAAACCCGAAGGAAGGCATCTTTGCCTTTTTTCGGGTTTTTCGCTGTACGGCGTCATCAGAACACATAAGGACAAAGGAGTGTTCTCTGATGACGAAACAAGGTTCAACAATGAAGTTAACCACCGTTTCTATTTTGGCTGGCATTGCGTTTCTCATGCAGTATTTAAATTTTCCGCTACCGATGTTCCCTCCCTTTTTAAAAGTAGACTTTAGCGAATTACCTGCCTTAGCGGCGGGGTTGGTGTTTGGTCCTCTGACAGGAATACTGGTGGAATTTCTCAAAAATCTGTTGCACTATTTGTTTAGCGGTAGTGAGACAGGGATTCCTATTGGTCAAATGGCTAACTTTCTAGCAGGAAGTATCTTTGTGGTTACAACGGTTCTCATTACAAGGAGAATCCAAGGGATCAAAGGGTTGATCGTTGGTTTTACAGCAGCCTCTCTTCTGATGGCTGTGATCATGAGTGTGGCCAACTACTGGGTCATCCTACCTGCTTACACGATTCTGCTGAATATGCCGATACAGGGACATGGAAAATCATCGTTAGTACTTTATGGTATCGGTCCTTTTAACCTGGTAAAGGGTGTTTTAACTGCTTTGGTGTTTATTCCCCTTTATGAACGGATAAAGGGAAGACTCAGTCTCCCTAAAGTGGCGCCATGATCATCACCGACCGTACACTAGTGGTCGGTTTTTTGTCCCTTCTTAATAAAAGGTGAAGATAATCCCAGCGATCAGCATGATATAGCCAATAACGGGAAGCACGAGGGGGATGCGATGCAAGTATTTTCACCTCTTTCCTATGGAAGTGTTCATAATAGTTAAGACGTATGAGATAGAACAAAGCTTGCAAAAAACCGCACCTTAATTTTTAGGTGCGGTTTTGCTTGCAAGCTTAACGTGCTATAGCAGATGTGGCCATGGAAAAGAGTGAAATGTTGCCAGAGCACTTCTTGTTCTTAGTAGTTCCATATTGAAAATTTGCTTGATCATTCATTTGAATGGTCTGTATATCTCCAATGAATACCTTCCTTAGTCGAGTAGAGGGTATGCACCATCTTCGTCATGAGTTTCACGCCCTGTACAAGGCGGATTAAAGACACAAATGAGACGTAGCTCAGTCTTTGCGCGCAATTGATGACGCTCATGGCCATTTAACGTGTAAATCGTACCATCCTTGATGGGATATACCGTTTCATCATCAAGGGTTTCGATTTCTCCTTCACCTTGGACGCAATAGACTGCCTCGATATGGTTCTTATACCACATGTTTGTGGTGGTACCCGCTTTAATAATCGTTTCATGCATCGAGAATCCGACATTATCCTTCTTCAGGAGAAAGCGACGGCTTTCCCAGGTTTCCCCCTTGACTACGTTTTCTGTTCCGATCAGGTCTGCTAGATGTTTGACGATCATGATGTGTTCATCCTTTCTTCGTTACATTATTTTTTAGCGGGTTTCTTTTGCTATTTGGATCGATTCATCTAAGATGGCGAGTCCTTTATTAAGACCTTCATCATCAATGATGAGAGGTGGCATCACCTTGATTACTTCACTGTCAGAACCTGAGGTTTCCATAATCAAGCCTCGTTCAAAGGCGATGGCACATACCTTTTCTGCGAAACCTTTGCGTCCAAATGCAATTCCTTGCATCAATCCACGTCCCCGTACTTCCGGTTCGGTGTCAGGGTGCTTGGCTGTCATCGAGGATAACGAGCGTTGGATGATCTCTCCTTTACGAAGAGTTTCACAGGTGAGTTCATCGGTTTCCCAGTAGGATAAAGCTTCTGTGGAAGCGACAAAAGCCAAGTTATGACCACGGAAAGTACCATTATGCTCACCAGGAGCCCATTGATCCAGTTTGGGCTTAATCAATGTGAGGGCGAAGGGAAGACCATACCCCCCAATGGATTTGGAGAGACAGATAATATCTGGTTGGATGCCCGCTTCTTCAAAGCTGAAGAAGGGTCCTGTGCGACCGCATCCCACCTGTACGTCGTCGACAATCAATAGGATGTCCCTCTGACGACAGATTGCTTCTACCCTTTGAAGCCAATGATTACTGGCTACATTAATGCCACCTTCCCCTTGCAATGTCTCTAGGATGATGGCAGCAGGCATATCGAGTCCACTACCTTCATCATCCAGATAGTGTTCAAGGAGGCTAAGGGAATCTACATCCTCATGATAATTGTCATAGGGCATGGAAACGGCATGGTGAAGAGGAACGCCAGCGCCATGCCGTTTAAATGAATTCCCTGTGACAGAGAGTGCTCCCAGTGTCATTCCATGAAAGCCTTTGGTGAAGCTAACCACGGTTTGGCGGCCAGTTACCTTTCGAGCCAACTTCAATGCGCTCTCTACGGAGTTGGCACCTGTTGGCCCTGGGAACATCACTTTATATTCCATTTCGCGTGGAGCGAGGATAACGTCTTGAAATTTTTTTAAGAAATTTTCCTTTGCAACTGTGGCCATATCCAGGCTATGAACCACATGGTCGTCGGTAAGATAGTCGATCAGTTTTCGTTTGATGCGCGGGTTGTTGTGACCATAATTTAAAGCCCCTGCACCGGCGAAGAAGTCGATAAATTCACGACCTTGTACATCCCAGAGCTTATACCCGCGGGCTTTATCAAAAATGGTTGGAAAGCTACGGCAGTAACTCCGTACTTCCGATTCCAGGGTTTCAAATGTGCTCATATCTGTTGTCACTTCGGTGATAGTAGTCAAGTTTCAATAAACCTCCTCGGTGGTTTCAATAGGGCCGATCCGGTAAGTCCATTCCGATTCATGCCCCTCATCCGGAAATAATTCTTCTGGAAAACAGACAGAAGTATCACAGTTGGTACGAATGTCTCTGGCCAATCCTTCAAACAAAGATTGCGATGCGTTATTAGAAGGGGAGATGGTCGCTTCCAAATAGCGTACATTCGCACACGCATCCCGGGCGAGAAGGTCCCTTAGAAGAGATTTGGCAAGTCCTTTCCCACGCTGGGAGTGATCGACAGCTACTTGCCATACGAAGATCACATCTGGAGACTCTGGTTGTATAAAAGCCGATACAAAACCAACGACGCCGCGATCCCCCTGTTCTTCTGCTATGACACAGGTGTCAGCAAAATACTTACACAACATGAGATAGCTGTAGCTGGAGTTTAAATCTAATACACCAGTTTCTTTGATCAATTGCCAGATTGCTGTTCCGTCTTCTTCGGTTGGTTTACGAAAGGTGACTGCTTGATTACCTGGGTGACGATATTTTTTGACTGTAGCTTTCGATCTCAGTGAATCATCTGTTTTTATTGGAGATGGACCCCGTCGATCGTTGATGGCTAGATCACCGTCCTTATATAATAAAAATATCAACAAAACTATACGTCTTTTATCGTAACGTGAATGAAGACATCCGTCGAAAGTACTGTACCGGCTCAGGATACTCTTAAACATGACAAGACTGGATCTGAACAACTTAGGGCTGATATTCGAACATATTCTGTGGATAGATACGAATCTGATCATAATCAGACAAAAGGAGAATTCAGGGTATAATACCCAGTATAATCTTCTATTTCCCTTAATATTGATTGATGGAAGGACAAGGGCTCCTTTTCATTAGTCTATATTTTATAGGGGAAAATAGGTTTCATTCTAGGGTTTTTGTGAAAGAAAAGAAAGGATAGGGGATTTTTTCAAGTTTATTTCAGGTATTATCTAGGTATGGGGGGAGGCATATGATAAAATAAAAAAATCCAATGATTACTATCGAAAATTGAATCATTTTAAAGGAGGCGAAAGTTCATTTTAAAGTTTAAGAAAGTGGCTTTTTCATTGGTAGCACTTATTTTCCTTGTAACAGGTTGTGGGAGACTTCAGTTTTTCTCATCAGGTGAATCGGCTCTTCAGCAGGCGAAGGATAAGAAGAGTGTGGTCATTGGATTTGCCAATGAAAAACCCTATGCCTATCAGGAAAATGGCAAGGTGACAGGAGAAGCGGTGGAGATTGCGAAGAAAATTTTTAAGAAACAGGGTATTACCAACATTAAGCCTGTGCTAGCTGACTTTGGCTCCCTGATTCCTGGTTTGAAAGCAGGTCGCTTTGATGTGATTACAGCAGGGATGTATATTACGCCTGAACGTTGTAAGCAAGTAACGTTTGCAAATCCAGAATACAACATTGGAGAAGGGTTGGCAGTACAGAAAGGGAATCCCAAAAACATACACAGCTATGAAGATATAGCGAAAAAACCAGATTCCACAATCGCAGTAATGAAAGGAGCGATTGAGGAGTCCTATATGAAAGATGTAGGCGTGAAGAAGAGTCAGATTACGATTGTGCCAGATCAACCTACGGCAGTATCTCTTCTGGATTCTGGACGTGTTGATGGAGTGACGATGACTGGCCCTTCATTGCTTGCCATACTTAAGTCAGCCAATGCGAAAAATGTCTCCGTGGTAAAGGATTTCAAGCAACCGATCATCGATGGGAAAGAAGTGCGGGGGATTGGTGCTGCCGCATTCCGCCCAGAGGATAAAGATTTTGTGAAAATCTATAACAAAGGTCTTGCTGAACTGAAAAAATCCAATGAGCTGTATGAGACGATTCACCCCTTTGGATTTACCAAAGCAGATCTACCAGGGGACGAAAAGGCAACAGAGATTTGTAAGCAACCTCAACCGAAATAACAATATACCCGTGGAGAGGATGGGATTGGGATCGAGATCCATCTTGAAATATTGAAAAATCTACTTTCAGGAGCAGTTCCTACGATACAACTCACCCTGTTGGGAGCGGCTTTAGCATTTCTGCTTTCTTTTCTGGGGGGGTTTGGTCGTTTGTCCCGTTTTACTGCTGTCCGTGGAGTGTCAGGATTCATCGTTGAATTTTTTCGGGGAACGTCCCTATTAGTTCAACTATTTTGGTTGTTTTATGTACTTCCCTTTATGGGGATTCGCCTAGAGTCAGGGATGGTAGGACTCTTAGCCCTTGGGTTCAATTATGGTGCGTATGGTTCCGAGGTGGTACGCAGTGCTATCCTTTCAGTGCCCCAAGGACAACATGAGGCTGGGATTTCACTAAATATGACGTCACTTCAACGGATGCGCTATATCATCCTCCCCCAGGCATTTCGTACGATGATCCCTTCCTTCGGCAATCTGTTGATCGAATTGTTAAAGGGAACCGCTTTAGTATCCTTGGTTACCATCCCAGAGATGACCTTTGAAGCATTGGCGATGCGAACCAATGATGCGCAGTATACCTTAGAGATTTTCGGATGGTTACTCGTGATTTATTTTGCCATTTCTTATCCACTAACCATGCTGATGCGCTGGACTGAACGTCGATTTTCACTAGGGAGGTTATAAACAGTGGTCTGGGATTGGAAATATGCCCTCGATATATTACCTGGGCTCTTAGAAGTTGCCCCTGTTACGATATTAGCCACCCTAGGTGCTTTTGCTGTAGCTCTGATTTTAGGGTTAGGTTTGGCTTTTGCCCGTCGCTCAACCAATCGTTTACTGTCAGGGGTGACCCATGCTGTCGTTGAATTTATCCGTTCAACCCCCCCCTTTGTTCAACTCTTTTTTCTCTTCTTTGTCATGCCTCAATTTGGGGTGACGATGAGTGCATTGATGACAGGGATTTTAGGACTTGGAATTCATTACAGCACGTTCCTATCTGAGGTGTATCGAGCGGGGATTGATTCAGTGGAAAAGGGTCAGTGGGAGGCTGCTACGGCTCTTAATTTTACCCCCCGGCAAAAATGGATGCGGATCATCCTACCTCAGGCTATCCGCCCGATCATTCCGGTAATGGGCAATTACTTGATCACCTTATTTAAAGAAACACCGATGTTACTCGGGATTACCGTAGTGGAGATGTTGAGTCAAGCTCAGATTATTGGTTCCCAGAGCTTTCGCTATACAGAACCAGTTACGCTCGTAGGGATCTTCTTCCTCGTCTTAAGCTATGGAGCTTCGCTCCTCGTAAAGCGGCTGGAGATTCGCTTGAACGTCCATCGTTGATAAAACCAATCAGGGAGTATACAGGAGGAGTGATTACGTGAGTGGTTCAGAAGTGATTGAGCGGCCTGATACAGAGGCTCCAATCGAGGGGAAAGAGCCGATTGTCCGTTTTGAAAAAATCAGCAAGTCCTTTGGTGAACTGGATGTCCTAAAGGAGGTCGATCTTGATCTTTATCCAGGGGAACGCGTAGCTATCATTGGACCCAGTGGTTCAGGGAAAACTACCATGGCCCGCCTGTTGATGACCTTGGAGGAACCTACGGATGGATATATTGAGGTAGATGGGCGACAGTTATGGCACAAGGAAGTCAATGGAGAATTAGTCAAGGCAAATGAAAAGCACTTACATGAGGTGCGGGGAGATATCGGCATGGTCTTTCAGCACTTTCATCTCTTCCCCCATATGACAGTACTGAAAAACCTGATGGAAGCGCCAATTAAAGTAAAGGGTCAAACAAAAGCAAAAGCCCGAGAAGAGGCTCTTGCTATGCTGGAAAAGGTGGGAATGGTCGATTTTGCTGATCAATACCCTGCTCGCCTCTCTGGTGGTCAACAGCAACGGGTAGCCATTGCCCGAGCATTGGTGATGCATCCTAAGGTAATGCTCTTTGACGAACCCACCTCTGCGTTGGATCCAGAAACAGTAGGTGAAGTGCTCGAGGTGATCAAAGAGATTGCCAAGGACCGGGAAATGGCAATGATGCTGATCACCCATGAAATGAGTTTCGCTCGGGATATTGCTGATCGGATCGCTTTCTTCGATGAGGGAAAGATACAAGAACAAGGTCCTCCTGCGAAGCTTCTAAATAACCCAGAAACAGAACGTCTCGGTGAGTTTTTAAATCGTTTTGGGATCGATGGGAATCATGGTTAAGAAAAATATGGATCGTGCATAGATCGTTGTTAAGTGTTCTATGATCACTTTTAAAAGAAGGATGGGGCTTAGTAGCCTCTCCTTCTTTTTATTTGACGAGGTCTTTTGATCACTCTACTTCTCCTCTGCTTTGCCACAGTTTAATAGAGAGTTGGAGCAAAAAAAGATCGTCGGGGTTAAATAGAGATCGACCTGTAAGCGATTCAATTTTACGTAGACGGTAAAGGAGAGATTGACGATGCAGGTTCATCTCGCGGGCGGTTTGACTTACATTCATTTGATTGCGGAGATAGGCGTTAAAGGTAGTGATTAAGTTAATGCCTCGTTTTCGACTATAATCAAGTAGGTGATGCATGGTGGAATTCGTTATTTCTTGTATTTCAGGGTGTTCAGCAAGCTGATCAAGGGCGCGATATAAGCCGGTATCCATGTAAAAGCTACGCCGTCCTATTCCCTTTTGGCGACGTCCCATGGTAAGGGCAGAGTGAGCGGCGAGATATCCTTCACGAAAGGAGAAAACGCCTGCTCGATTTTCACCAATTCCCCAAGAGATAGGAAGATTTGGGAAACGCTCATGAAGACGGCTTTCTAAGAGATCGAGGAAGCTTTGGACACGTAGTATGACTTGAGTGGGTTCAGTATGGAGATAGATAACGAATTGATCCAACTGTAAGGTAGTCAGTATCTGTACACTTAGCATTCGGGCTGTGATGTGAATTTCTTCTGTTACATGGGAAAGTTCGGGGTGAGTAGAGGATGATGCTGTACATGCTGAGATTTCAGGGGAACCAAGGATACAAACATAGGGGAGGGATAAATCATAGCCAAGGGCCTCTGCCTGAGGTGCGGCGATCTCCATCGAAGGAATTTCTCCCTTTGCTAGATTCCAGAGAAAGTCGCTACGTAAGCGTAATTCAGTTTCAAAAGCAACGGATGCTTGTAAAAAACAGAGGGCAGCTGCGGTAGCCGCATGTTCAAGAAATATATGATCTTTTTTTTGCAAGAAGGGCTTTGAAGCTTGTGTATGGGGGAGTTGGAGCCAGAGGGAACCTTGGCGTTTTCGTGCAGAATAAATCGGTATCTCAACTAAGCAATTTTTATCGGTGTGATACTGTGCCCAGTCTCCCTGACTTCGTGTATGGAGTTTGGTTTTAGGTAAACTTGTACAATGCTCTGCGAGGCGGTTGGTTTGTGGACTACTCCCGCATACTTCCCCTTGTTGATTCGCGAAAAGAGCAGGATATGAGAGTTTTCGATAGATAACCGAAGCTAGCGAAGTCAAGTTGGCTCCTTGCAGGATCAACTGTAACAATTCCTCTTGGGTCTCCTTGGAGTAGATGGTCCATTGGTCTTGTTGATGATCGAGGGCTCGGAGAACCTTATGGATGATATAAGAAAAACGGATCCCCCAGGGCAATTCAATGAGGGGGATATGCTGTTCACGGGCTAACTGGATCGCCTCCTCAGGGATGCTCATCAAATGACGACCAGTTGCAACAGCGAGGGCAGTTGCCCCCGTTTGTATGAGGTCCCGCAAAAATCCTGTGAATAGGGAGGGATCCTTCCCACATCCAACAGCCGTACTGAGCACCAATTCCCCTGGACGGACAAAATTTTCTACAGGAATTTCGATGACGGAAACCCATTCGACTACATTATCCATGGAAGTATCGGGGGTTAATACCCTTGCTTCCTTCATGATATCCCATTGTAGTATCTCACGAATGGAGAGTGGCATCGAATCACCTCCCCTTTAGATGGAGCGCTTCGGAAGAGAGGATGCTTGTTAACGGATTATACTTCAATAAAATGATGAAAAGTTCCTTCGTATCTTTATACAGAATGTCAGTTGTGAACCCACCCTTCTCGTCGATAAGATGAAAGCAACCCTAGGAATCAAGGGGAAAGGGGGATGGGAAGATGCTAAAGGATTTACCTTTTTCCCTCATAGAATATGGGGATCGGATTCGGAAGACGAAGGAGCAGATGATTGAGCAGGGGGTGGAGGTACTTTTGCTCGCTGACCCTGCCAATATGTATTATCTGTCTGGATATGACGGTTGGTCCTTTTATGTTCCCCAGCTTTTGGTGATTATTTTAGATGAAGAACAACCCATTTGGATCGGACGCAAACAAGATGTCAATGGAGCAAAATTAACGGTATGGTTCCATCCAGATCGGATCCTTTCATATCCAGAATGTTATATCCATGCGGATGAACGTCATCCGATGGATTATATTGCGTACATTCTTAAAATGATTGGTCAGGGATCACGGCGAATCGGGGTAGAGATGGATGCCTACTATTTTACGGCTCGCTCCTTTGCATCTCTACAGAAGAATCTGCCTAATGCCACCTTTATCGATGCGGGGTTACTTGTGAATCGTTTGCGGATGATCAAGTCGAGCCAGGAGATCGAATATATGAAACAGGCAGGGAGAATTGCGGAGCGAGCGATGTTGACAGCGATGGAAACGATTGCAGCAGGGGTCAGGGAGTGTGATGCAGCAGCGGCGATTAGTCATGCGCAGATCAGTGGATTAGCGGATTGTGGAGGTGATTACCCAGCAATCGTTCCCTTATTGCCTGCAGGTGAGAAAAGCTGTACCCCTCACCTCACCTGGACAGAGCGTCGTTATTGCTCAGAAGAAGCAGTGATCGTCGAATTGGCAGGGTGTTATCGTCGTTATCATACCCCCTTTGCACGAACGGCGGTGATTGGTCCACCCTCCCCTCCGATTAGAGAATTAGGAGAAGTGGTGGCTGAAGGGCTCAATGCGGCGTTAAATGTTGTGGCACCTGGAGTTACCTGTGCCGAGGTGGCGGAGGCTTGGCAACGAACAATACAGCGAAGGGGATATGAAAAGGAATCCCGGTTGGGCTACTCTGTCGGACTGAGTTACCCGCCAGACTGGGGTGAACATACAGCGAGTATCCGCGCAGAGGATCACACCATTCTCCAACCGAACATGACCTTTCATCTCATCCCAGGGATGTGGTTAGAGGAATACGGCGTGGAACTTTCTGAAACCTTTCGGGTGACAGAGGCGGGATGTGAACTCTTTTCCCATTTTTCACGAGAGTTGATTCAACGACCGGCTATTCCCAATATCGTGTCTCCATTTGAGGATGGTGCGTAGTAAGCGGATCGGTAAATTCGGGGATGGGGTAGTGAAACAGGAGGAGGGGTCTAATGAAAGAGTTACGTGGGTGGGAGAGAATGATAGGGACCCAAACGGTCTGGGGAGGCGAGGAGGAGTATCTTCTTCAAGGATCAACACAAGTGCCGGTTGTTCATAGTGTCTCCTTCGGATATAAGGATATCGATGAGTGGCATGAGGTCGCTTTGGGAAAGAGAGAGGGACATATCTATGGTCGCAATACCAATCCCACGGTGCATGTATTTGAAGAGAAGGTACGCTTATTAGAAAAGGCAGAGGCAGCGACCAGTTTTGCGACAGGAATGGCTGCGATTAGTGGAACGTTGTTTACCCTATTGTCCCCAGGAGACCGCGTAGTTTCGATCAAAGATACCTATGGGGGTACTCACCAAATCTTTCGTGAGTTTTTGCCGCGTTTTCACATTGATGTGAAATTAACTGAAACACATGATCATGAAGCGTTGGAAGAAGAAATCGCAAAGGGATGTCAGGTTCTCTACTTAGAAACCCCTACAAATCCTACCTTGAAAGTATTGGACATCGCGCGACTTAGTCGAGCGGCGAAGAAGGTAGGGGCGACAGTGGTTGTTGATAATACCTTTGCAACACCGATTAATCAACATCCTCTTGGACTAGGTGCCGACTTAGTGATCCATAGTGCAACTAAATTCCTTGGCGGACATGCGGATGCTCTGGGCGGAGTAGTGTGTGGATCGGAAGAGCTAGTAAAGAAGATCTACCACTACCGAGAAATAAATGGAGCAACACTGGACCCCATGGCAGCTTATCTGCTTCTGCGGGGGATGAAAACCCTTCATCTGCGCATCCGTCAGCAAAATCAAAGTGCACTTAGAATCGCTCACATCCTTTCTCAACATCCACTGATCGATGCAGTGTATTACCCAGGGTTACCCGATCATCCCCATCATGATATCGCGGTGAAACAGATGAGTGGATTTGGTGGGGTCATGAGTTTTGCTCTTAAAGGTGGGATTACCGCGATTCGTCGGTTCCTCCCACAACTGACCCATGCGCATTGTGCCGCTAATTTAGGAGCAGTAGAGACGGTAGCAGGGCCTCCCCGTACAACAAGTCACGTGGAGTGTACAGAGGAAGAGAGAAGGGAGATGGGGATTCCGGAAGGGCTGATTCGTTACTCCGTTGGGATCGAGGAGACAGAGGATTTATTGCAAGACTTAACTCAGGCTTTGGAACTAACGGGGGATGTATGTAGTTAGGGCTTGGTGCTTGGTACCAACAAGAGCAGGAAAGGTTGTCCACCTTCCATGTGAAAAAAAGGTCTTCCATCGAAGGCCTTTTTGTTGAGCTTGGATCAATCAGTGAGAATATAAGCATCATCGATACCGATGGCTTTGACTTCAGCAAGTC
This sequence comes from Marininema mesophilum, assembly GCF_900106775.1. Classification (GTDB taxonomy): domain Bacteria; phylum Bacillota; class Bacilli; order Thermoactinomycetales; family DSM-45169; genus Marininema; species Marininema mesophilum. The sequence goes on along the minus strand of NZ_FNNQ01000005.1, from coordinate 25,761 downwards.
TTGCTTCAGCATTTTCACGATGGGAGAAGGCACCTGCTTGTACACGGTAACGGGTGTTTCCATCTACGTTTGCCCTGATAATGAAAGCTTCGATACCCTTCTCTTCAAGAAACGCTTGACGACTTTTGGCTCCGGTCACGTAGGAGAAGGAGCCAGCGATTACTCGATAAAGGGTAACCATATGGTTTTTTTCACGAAGGGATAGAGCCTTAGCTATTCCAATTGCAATCGATTTTGCGAGATCATCCGTGAAAGTACTGCTACGGAGGAGAGCGAGATCTGCTGAGGTGTCGATAAACAGATTTTCCAACAAAATGGCTGGCATATCAGCTTCCCTTAGAACGTGAAAATTGGCTTCTTTTTTACCACGATCCTTGACGTTATATTTAGAATGGATCGCCTCGATCACCGTGGAATGAATCGTTTTTTGTGCATTGATAGTGAAATTGGAAACGCTTCCATTGTAGATGTAACTTTCCCAGCCGCTTCCTCCGCCTGAATTGATGTGGATGGAGCAAAAGTAATCCCCGTTATTCGCATTGGCATAGTTGGTGCGTTCTGAAAGGCTGACGGTTTTATCTGTGGTTCGTGTCATGAGGATCGTCACCTCATAATGATCCTGAAGATAATCCCGTACCTTTAAACTGATGGTAAGGGTGAAATCCTTTTCCTTGTAACTACCGTTGACGGCACCCGAGTCTGCTCCCCCATGCCCAGGGTCTAAAATCAGCTTCGTCAGATAGATCACCTCTACTATTAATCTATGAAAATACAATATGAAAGGTTCGGGCGACCTAAGGAGATAGAGAGAAGCATTTGTTTTTAAATTGTTTTAGCCAAATGTGGACACAAAGGTCATTCCTGCTGCGAATAATAGAATAAGAAGTATTTCGCGGCAGGAAAGAAGGTGCAGATGATAACGAAACTACGGGCGAAGTTTGTCGCTGTGGGAATCGCAGTAATATTATTTGCGATTCAAAACCATGTTAATGCAGCTCCATCCAATCAAAAAAATAAACCACTTTCATCTGATACCTATACAAATGCGAGCCCAGAGCCGTTGAAAGTCGCGGTGAAGAAAGTGGCTCAGCTTCTGTTTTCCAAAGTGAATGGATAAGAAAATTTTCCATTTCTTGATTTCGTGACAACCTCTCGTTTTTTACATAGGATGGGGTGAGGGAGTAAGGACTCAGTGGGGTCGCCTAATTGGCGGCCTTTTTTGCTGGAAAAATTAAGATATTCAAGAGGTGCCAGAAGTTACGGTAATGAATTAAAATATTCGCTACAATGGTCTATGCTATGATCAAATAAGAAAACGAAAACGTTTTCATTCACACAGGTGGTGATCGATGGTATGAATTCACGTAGGATTCAACTGATCCAGCACCTGAACCATGCGAATGAGCCTGTTTCAGTTCGTTTCATCGCCGAGGAAATCGGCTGTTCAGAGAAGACCGTGCGAAATGACCTCCACATGGTGCGGCAGTATTTGCAGGGTAAAGGTCTCACCCTTACGATGCGCCCCGGTGTGGGGGTGTATCTTACCGGAAGCACGATGGATAAAGAGCGCGTATTGCTTGAGTTGAAGGGTGCGGATTCACATGATCTGGAGAAATGTGATCGAAGGGGACGAAAACTTCGCTTGACTCACTTGCTTCTTGACGAAGATAATCCGCTTACTCTCGCATTTCTGGCAAAGAAGCTCTATATCAGTAAAGGGTCTGTACATGCGGATCTTAATCGGATAGAGCCATGGTTTTTGAAACATGGATTGACCATTGTGCGTAAACCCAACGTGGGGATCAGGGTAGAAGGGGAAGAAAAAGCGCGCAGATTGGCCATGTCTCATTTGATGAGAGAAGAGGTGGTAATGGAGGAAGGTCTTCCGACAAGGGAAGAATTGGGTCATATGAAGGATGAGATTTATCACCTTGAGCGAAAATTTACCCTCACTTATACCGAAGAGGGAGTAGCCAATTTGGCTATCCATTTGTCCGTTGCAATGCGTCGTGTACGCCAATATCAGCAGGTGGATATGATGAAAGATGAATTGGCCTTCCTACAGGAGCAAAAGGAGTATCGCTATGGAGAATACCTTGCCCGCCGTATAGAGAAACGGTATGCGCTCCATTTACCTGAATCTGAGGTAGGGTATATCACGATTCACCTCCTGAGTGCAAAGCTTCGGCAATCAAGTAAAGAACGTGACTTTAGTACTGTACAAGAGCGAGTCGATGCGGATGCATGGGAGCTTGCGACGACCATGGTAAACCGGCTTAGTGAGGTATTAGATCAACCACTAAAGCTGGATGAATCCTTATTAACAGGGCTTGCCCTTCATCTTCAATCTGCGCTCTATCGACTACGTTACGGTCTTGGATTGGATAATCCGCTTTTGGCGGAAATTGAACAAAATTATCGTTTTCTCTATGAAATGATTCTCTCTTTGCTTCTAGAGTGGGAGCAAGAGAGAGGTGTCAGGTTTAGCGCAGCAGAGGCAGGGTTTCTCACCCTTCATTTTCAAGCTGCCTTGGAGCGAATCTTACGGATGACCAAGCGCTGGCGTGTCTTGATAATCTGTGCTTCAGGTATGGGGACGTCACAGTTGATACAGGCGAAACTGGAACGACTCTTTCCTGAGATCGAAGTGGTGGATACAATTGCTTCCCACGAACTAAATTGCGTATGGTCTCGTGGTTGTGCTGATTTTGTGATCAGTACAGTACCCTTGAATCAGGTAGAGGGACGCCCAATAATCCAAGTAAGCCCCTTTTTAACACGGGAGGAGCACGAACGCTTACGTGGATTTTTGGATGGGTACCCTTTAATAAATTCAGGTGGATTACCTTCACCCTTGGGAGAGCTACTTTCGGAAGAACGAATATTTTTGCAGATTGAAATGACCGAACGAGACGAATTGCTTCGTGTATTGGCGGATTCCTTAGACCACGCAGGAATAGTGGACAAGGAGTATGTGGACAGTGTCCTAAAACGGGAGCAACTCTCCTCTACTACTATCGGAGTAGGGATTGCCATCCCCCACGGTGCTCTACGCCACATTCAACGTTCAGGGATTGCAGTTGCTACATTGAAAAATCCGCTGGATTGGGGCGGAGAGCCTGTCGATATCATCTTCCTCCTTGCCTTGCACCCAGAGGAAGGTGAACGTACACAAAGGATCTTTCGTGAATTAGTCGATCTAACCGGGGACCCCGTCCTATTAGAAAAATTGCGGGGCTTGCGAGATTCCTATGTATGGCTTGAACAACTGAAAAGAAAAAACGATGAGAGGTGAACGACTCGTGAAATTACTAGCAGTGACTTCCTGTCCCAATGGGATTGCCCATACGTATATGGCGGCTCAAAAGCTCGTTAAAACAGCGGAAGAGAGTGATATGGGGATTGAGGTCCAGGTTGAAACCCAAGGCTCTATTGGAGTGGAGAATGAATTAACCCTTGAGGAGATTCAGAGTGCAGATGGAATCATCCTTGCAGTAGATAAAGTTGTAGATATGGATCGTTTCCACGGCAAAAAAGTATTACAATGTTCTGTTGCGGATGCGATCCGTAAACCAGAAGAGCTTTTCCAACGATTTGTCGAAGGAAATGTACCCGTTTATGAGACGCAAAAAGAGCGCCACCAAGATGAAGGAAAAAAGAATACGGGGCAAAATGTTTTTTACCGCTCATTGATGAATGGTGTTTCCTTTATGATTCCCTTTGTTGTGATAGGCGGTCTTCTCATCGCCCTCTCGCTAGGGATTGGAGGAGAGCCGACAGCTAAAGGAATGGTTGTACCGAAAGATTCAATCTGGAATTCCATATTTCTTGTAGGAAAGGCTTCTTTTACCTTTATGGTTCCGATCCTGGCCGGGTATATCGCGGTTAGTATAGCCGATCGTCCGGGACTGGCCCCGGGGATAATTGGTGGTTATATTGCAGCGACGGGTAGCTTTTACGGATCGGAAGCAGGTGCCGGTTTTATTGGTGGGATTATAGCGGGTTTCCTCGCCGGATATATTGCAAAATGGATTAAATCGATCAGAGTTCCTAAGATGATTCAGCCTATTATGCCTATCCTAGTGATTCCGTTGATTACCTCTGTCGTTGTAGCTATTCTATTTATCTTTGTACTAGGAGCTCCTATAGCATCCTTGATGAATGGATTGACTGGATTTTTGGAGAGTATGCAAGGAACGAGTAAGATTCTCCTCGCCTTAATCTTAGGGGCGATGATCGCCTTTGATATGGGTGGACCGGTCAATAAAGTGGCATTCCTATTCGGCGCAGCAATGATTGGTGAAGGACAAACGTTTATCATGGGAGCACTTGCCGTCTCCATCTGTATCCCACCATTAGGGATGGGTCTTGCCACCTTATTGGCGAAGCGTAAATATGGTGAATCAGAACAGGAAGCAGGTAAAGCGGCTCTCGCTATGAGCTTGGTCGGTATTACTGAAGGGGCGATTCCCTTTGCAGCAGGGGACCCCTTGCGTGTCATTCCCAGTATCATGGTGGGATCGATGACAGGCTCTATGATCGCGATGCTATCGGGTGTTACCGATCATGTTCCACATGGTGGGCCAATCGTTGCATTAGTGCAAGCTGTGGGTAATGTTCCCATGTTTTTTGTTGCTATCCTTGTGGGTTCACTTGTGACAGCTTTCATGGTCAACGCACTAAAAAAGCCCGTGGTGAATGAATAATGTTATCTAGAGAAAAGTAGGTAGAGAAAAAGAGGTGTTAAGAAGTGAAACTCTCTGATTTGTTGACGGAGGATCTGATGGTGCTGGAGCTTGAAGGTGCCAATCGGGAAGAGGTAATGGAAGAACTACTTAATCGATTGGACGCTACTCAGGCTCTGAGTGATCGCGAAACGTTTAAAAAAGATCTCTATGATCGGGAGAAACATGGTAGCACAGGGATCGGTTCCGGTATTGCTATTCCCCATGGTAAGTCAGATGGGGTGAAGGAACCACGGGTCGCCTTTGGCCGTAAGAAATCCGGTGTAAATTGGGATAGCCTTGATGGAGAGCCGGCTAATCTGATATTTATGATTGCTGTTCCTAAAGAGAAAGCAGGAGATGATCATCTGCGTATTCTCCAGGCACTTTCACGCATGTTAATCGATGATGATTTTCGTACCAATCTATTGGCCGCTGATTCTAAAGAAGAAGTGACGGAATTGATTATTGCCGTGTAAATAAAACTATGGGAGCTATTGCGGCTAGAGAGTTAGTTCCCACTCTTTTTATGGTGGTTAGTAATCTAGTATAACGATTGATATTTTATATAATTTGAGACCGATGTTTTTTTATTCTTGGCCGGGGTAGTGAAGAAAAAAATCAATATGGGATTGACGGTAAAATAGCTTTCCGATAGAATGATGGTTAACTAATAACATGAACGGAGGTGAAAGGGACTATGAAAACGTGGATTAAGGATACGGAAATGAACGCTATCGCCATGGGCAAAAACATCATTACCACCATTGCATGCAACCTCCAAGGGGCACGTTTATCTGCATGGACGTTCTCTGCTGTTGTATTGCTCTCGCAAGTAGCGGCAGTTATCGTAGTTGCTGTTACCAAAGGTTGCATCAACCTGGCATTCCATGGAGTACGTATGTCTCGATTCGGCATTCCTGCGTCCATTTTTTCATGGCTGGATCCCTTTCCCGACCCATCATCGGCATCGCCGTGATAAACCAATCTGGTTTTTCGCGAAGCCGGAAAAAGGGCCTTGGGCAGGTATCCTGCCTAGGGCCCTTTTTGTTGTTCTTCTTTAAAAAAGATTTACTTAGATATTCGTGGTAGAAATGGAGAGAAAATTATGCGTTTGCGTGATTGGGATCGTAATTTAAAGGTCCGTTTATTCGGTGAAGGTTTGTTTAACGTTCTCTTTTGGATGTTCTTTCCCTTCATGGCTGTTTACTTTTCAGATGCATTCGGTAAGGGAATGGCAGGTTTTTTACTTGTTTTATCGCAAGTGTTTGGTGTGGTGACTAACCTAATCGGAGGCTGGTGTGCGGATCGCTTTGGGCGTAGGCGTATGATGCTTATTGCCGCGATAGGAGAAGGGGTTTGTTTCTTAGTATTTGCCTTTGCTAACTCCCCATGGTTGGAATCACCGATCACCAGCTTTATAGCTTTCTCCGCTTTAGGGATATTCGGTTCACTGTATTTGCCAGCTTGTCATGCGATGATCGCTGATTTAGTAGAACCGAAGCATCGCAATGAAGTGTTTGCTGTTTTTTATACGGCGATGAATCTGTCCGTTGTGATTGGCCCGATATTAGGAGGAATGTTCTTCTTTAAATATCGGTTTGGATTGCTTTTGTTTGCCGCAGGGTCTTCATTGTTGCTGGTCTACTTAATTGCCAACTTTATTCGTGAGACAGTTCCACATCATGAAGAAGAGGAAAAAGTGGCAATTAAGGAGTTGGGCTGGAAAGGGTTTATGATCGATCAACTAAAGGATTATCGTGTGATTGCACGTGATATAAACTTTTTGCTATTTATCGTGGGAGGCATACTAATTGCCCAAACCTTTATGCAGTTAGACTTGGCTGTCGCTGTGTATGTAACCGAGGCAATCCCGGTTCAACAGCTCTTTTCATTAGGAATATGGAATGTTCAAGCAGGGGGAGCCACCTTCTTTGGATGGTTGGTCGCATTCAATGGTTTTCTGGTTGTATTATTTACTGTCTGGATCAATCGTTGGGTGATCCGCTTTCGGCCAGGGCATGTATTTATCGCTTCGGCACTCTTATATGCCGTTTCGATGATGATGTTTGGAAGTTCCACCGGTCTTTGGGTGGCAATCGGTGCGATTGTCGTATTAAGCTTTGCAGAGCTGTTGACTGTTGGGTTGCAGGAGAGCTTTGTGTCGGAACTGGCACCTGAACATATGCGAGGCCAGTACTTCGCTGCAGCCAGTTTACGCTATACCCTTGGCCGTACTTTTGCTCCAGCAGCCATCCCTTTGGCAGCTTGGGTAGGGTATACATGGATGTTTATTATCCTTGCAGGAATTACCTGTGTGGGTGCATGGGTATACCATATCCTCTTCCGTCGGTTGGATCGTGGTGAAGTAATTCACACGAAGAAACAAATAACAGGTGAAGCACTGAAACAAGCTTAAGCAACAGACAACAAGATGGGCGCCAATGACCAGAATTCACCGGTCATTGGCGCTCATCTATTATTTTTAACATAAAAACAAATGTTTATCTATGGGACAAAAGTACTATTCACCCAGATAAAACTCTTTGTTCGAGTCGTATTTAAGAAAGGTTGTCTATATTGGTTTTTCATAAAAAAAGAGAGCCGTCTGGTTGCTGGTGCAGTAGTTATATAAGTTTCGAAAGGATAGTTAAGCGAAAAATATAGACCTTTTGGCCTAAAGGAATCTCATTCTTATTTGTCGAATCTAATACATCGCAGGAATAGGGAGAGTGAGCGAGAGGTTCATCCAATCGGTTGATCCCCAAAATCCTAATTGTAGGATAACTCAATATATTTGAACGGGAAAGGATGATGGACTTGTTCAAGATGGGCAAAGTGACGGTAGGGTTACTGTCAGCAGCTCTCGTAGTGAGTGCTGTGACACTAACTCCTATGGCGTTGGCGGAGAAAAAGACATCCACCATCAGTAATAAGATTAATCAGGCAGCTGGTAAAGTCGATATGGCGAACGTCGACATCGAGCGTCTGGGCAAAGCTCTTATCAAACAGGGTAAAATAAAAAAGGGAATGACCCGTGCTCAAGTAGAGCAGGCAGTACGTCAGTATGTACAAGCGCGTTCCATACCACAAGGGATCGATACTTCGAGCTCTTTTGGGAAAAAAGCGAAAAAAGGTCTAACTGGAGTACGTGCGGCCAATGCTGAGAAGGCTGGCGAAGGTAAGATCAAGAAGACATCAGGCGTTCATACAGATAATATCGCTATGGCACTGGTTGAATTCCCCGATAATACTCATAATTCAATTAAAGAAGAAAAAGGCTCTTTGTATACCAAAGACTTTAGTCAGTCCCATTACGAAAAAATGCTCTTTTCTTCCAAATATGAAACTCCTGAGGGCCTCAAACTCCTCACGATGAAGAAGTATTACAATGAACAATCAAATGGAAGCTGGAACGTCAGTGGTACAGTAACCCCTTGGTTGAAAGCCAAAGAGAATGCTTCCTTCTATGGTGGCAACAATGGTGACAACGACAAAGCTCCTCGTGAACTTGTCGCTGAAACCCTGGATAACATCGGGAATGCGATCAAAGGTAATGAAGCTAAATACGATCAACGCGATCCGTATGACAAAGATGGCGACAAAAATGTCATGGAACCGGATGGTATGCTCGATAACCTGATGGTTGTTCACGCTGGTATCGGTGAAGAAGCAGGTGGCGGCAAGCAAGGTGCGGACGCAATCTGGTCTCATCGTTGGACATTGAAAACGCCTACAGCAATTCCCGGTACAAAGCTGAAAGCATACGACTACATGATTCAACCGGAAGATGGGGCATCGGGTGTATTCTCTCACGAGTATGGCCACAATCTGGGCTTGCCGGATCTGTATGACACCACTTATGGTGGACAAGGTTCTCCTGTAGGTTCTTGGTCTGTCATGTCCGGTGGTAGCTGGAATGGTAAAGTGGCGGGTACTGAGCCTGTAGGTTTTGATCCGTGGTCCAAGTTGTACTTACAAACTACCTATGGTGGTAGCTGGTCTCATCCAAATGAAATCAACGTCAAAGATATTGGTAGTCGCGGTAAAGATGTGAAATTAAACGAAGCAGTCAGCAAAGACCTTTTCGGTAAAACCTTGAAGATCAATCTGCCTGATGTGGAGAAAAAAGCTCCGACTAAGCCTAAAACTGGGAAGAAGTCTTACTACTCCACAACGGGTGACAACTGGAATACCAAGATGACCTCGAACACCATTGATCTCTCTGGTGCTAAGAAAGCAGAACTTTCCTTTGATTCTTGGCGTAAAATCGAAACAGGTTATGATTCCCTTACAATCAATGCAATCGATGAGAAGGGTGATAAAAAGGAAGTTAAAACATACGATGATGATACCGAAGGCCAGTGGAAAAGCGAGACTATCGACCTCTCTGCTTTCGCTGGTAAGAAGATCAAATTGGAGTTCAACTATGTAACCGATGGTGGCCTTTCCCTCGATGGTTTCTATGTGGACAACATTGTTGTAAACGCGGATGGTAAAAAAGTTCTCGAAGATGGTGCTGAAGGAAAGTCTCAGTTTAAACTGTCTGGTTTCAAAGTATTTGACGGCTCTGGTACAATGCACCCAAACTACTATCTCGTAGAATGGCGCACCCTAAACAGCGTAGATAAGGGTCTGAAATATCTTCGCCGTGGTAACAGCTTCATAAAATACGATCCAGGTGCAGTTATCTGGTACTATGATGGTCGCTACAACGAAAACAACACCAGCCAGCATCCAGGTTTTGGTCAAATTGGTGTAGTGGATGCTCACCAGCAGTTGAAATATTGGAACAACGACTATACCAAAGTAGCCTCTGATCGTTACCTCTTGAACGACGCAGCATTTGGTCTAAACCGCACCACACCAGTCAACATCAAAGACTTCGGTGAACTTGGAGATCTGAAGGCACCTAGCTATGCAGGCGTCTCCACCTTCAAAGACACCAAAAACTACTCCGAACCAGGTGCAGGTTCCGTCGGTAAAATCTTGCCGAAATTAGGTCTGCAAATCAAGGTGAAGAGTGAAAGTAATGATGGTAAGAAAGCTGTAATCAACATTAGTAAGAAGTAAGTTAAGTAAGAAAGAACTAACCCCGTAGCCAGTAAGGCTACGGGGTTAGTTTTGATTTTTTTAACTACTCCCAGGTAGTGAGGTATCGTTACTTCCATTTGCAACAACTTTTGTTTCTAGCTTATCTGGGCCAAAGGCTACTGGAGTACAGGCAAATACAATGATGGCAATGATGATAAGGAATCTACTCTTCTTCAAAAATGTCAGCCTCCCCATTTTTTAAGTCAATTTGTGTTTTATATATATTCAGCAGAGACTTCTCGAATTCCTTCTGGTCAGTATTTTTATAACATTGTGAGAGACGGAAGTGTAGTTTGTTTTCAGCTTTTTTGTAATTGAATTTTTGAGCTAGTTGCAAAGCCCGTTGATAGTAGGGAATTGCTTCTTTGCTATTTTGACTATCTTTCAAAAAATCACCCATAACTCGCAGAGCATATGTAAGTTTTGGAGCATCATCATGTTTTTCTGCATTAGTTATAGCCTGTAAAAATAAATCTTGTGCTTCGCTTTGTTTTTCCTGTTGAGTATGAAGGATCCCAAGCCAAATGTAAGTATCAGTTAAAACTACATCATTCTTAACGAGATCTTGGGATGCTAGAGCGGTATTAAAGCAAATTTCAGCCTTATCCCATTGTCCTAGTGAAGTATTTAGGCTACCTAATATAGTTAACATGTCAAATAGGCATCGGTAGTGTTTGTTGATCCTTGCTAGTTCTAATCCTTCTTTGGCATACTGGATGGCTTCTTCTATCATCCCCGTTTTTCGTAAGAGGTCTGCACGTGTTGAATAAAACGTTAATGTCGTTTCTATATCACTACATTGATTCATATCTCCCCAAACATCTTGAAGAACCTTTAAGCCTTCGACAAATTTTCCTAGACGTTCGAGGAATACAGCTTTATTTCTTATAAGGATATATTTTACGTAATTACGTCCTGCATTTTCGTTAAATGTATCTAAACCGCTATTAGCGAACTCTAAAGCTTTCTCCATTTCATTCTGTGCATAACAACACATGCTCAAATCTAGAAAGGAAGAGGCTTCAATGTTGTCTTTGTTACCATTCTGACTACTTATGCTTATTGCTGCTGCATAGTATCTCTCAGCTCTCTTCCAATTCTTCATGCGTAAATAAGCTTTACCTCGTAGATATTGAACTAGCGACGCATATGGATGACTATCATCAAAAGCAATATCATCCATTTTTGCTAACACTTCTTTGGGCTTTTCCAAATCAATCATCATCTCAATTAAGGATAAATTAAATTTCAAATCTTCTAGTTCTTTCTCATGATCCAATAGGATGCCAGGTACCTCACTCATACTCAATCCCAATTTTTCAACTAAGTAATAGACCTTCGATGTATTAACATGGGTTATACCTCGCTCGATGTTACTGATAGTAGCTGGAGAGATATTTTCATCTGCCAAATCTTCCAGGCGAAGACCTTTGGATTTCCGTACTCTTCTTATAGCTTCACCTACATCTTTAATTTTTGAAGGCTCCACAACGACACCCCTCCACAAATAGTAGTTATTCGACCTTATTCTACACTAGAATTACTGATTTTGGGAATAGTTGATTTCTTATTATTTCAAATTTAGATTCAAACTTATTTTGCTGTAGTAGTATTCTATTTCCATTTACGTGGCTTTTGTGGGGAGGTATTCATTAGATGGTAGATAAGTTAAGTAGATATAATAAAAAATATGTCTAATTAAAAAATATTTTGTTTATAGGAAATTAATTCAAGGTTTTATTAGCAAGGGTTTTAGTTTTTGTGTCATACAGTAGCTTTTATCAAAGAGAAAAGTGAATGAATAATAAACAACTTTCTTAAATCAGAATGGTCTGAGTCATTTTTTATCCGACACTTTGTAGGAGCATAAAACAAAGACCACCCATCTCATTGGGTGGTCTTTGTTTGTTATCGTAAAATGATACCTTTGGTGCTTAGGACGGATCAGTAATACCATCTTACTGCCTATACATATGATGGGAATAAACAATCTGAAAAGGAGTTGCAACTATGTACCAATATCCACTGAAGGTATTTTCTTATAGGATACAATCAGGTGATAATTACTTGATGTTAGCGGAAAGATTCAACACAACCTATGACGCTATTATGCAGGTTAATCCAGGAGTAAATCTGTACAATCTTTTTGTGGGTCAGATTATTAATATCCCCCTTAGTAGACAACAGATGACTGTTTCGGGTAATCACCCTACTTCTTACTACCCTTATTCATATCATCATCCATGCATAACTAAAGCAGAAGTTGATTTGAGAAACCTGCTTCGTAAATTATGGGTACAACACGTTGAATGGACACGGATGACGATTATTAGTATGGTAGATAATCTTAAAGATGTAGACCTTGTAACAAAACGTCTGCTTCGTAACCCTTCAGATCTAGGTACTGTTTTCAATGCCTACTATGGAAGTGCAATTTACCATAAGTTCGTTGATTTGTTTACTGAACATTTAGTGATAGCAGCACAATTAGTCAAAGCAGCTAAGGCCGGAGATACAAAAACGGCTGAAAGTGAAGAAAAACGTTGGTATGCAAATGCAGATGAGATTGCTATCTTCCTTAATAGCATTAACCCTTATTGGCCAAAAGAAGACTTAAGACATATGCTTTATACCCACCTGAGACTGACAAAATCTGAAGCGGTTTTTAGGTTGAGAAAAGATTACACATCCGACATCGCAAATTATGAAACGATTGAAGAACAAGCTTTAGAGATGGCAGATGCGTTTGCTGACGGCATTGTAAAGCAGTTCCCATCGATGTTTTCTTCATATTAAAAATAATTCGTAACCTCAAACAAGGGCACTAGTTTTTAGGCCTTATAACGTAACCAGACATTATGATGTCTCCTGGTGTATTCAACTGCTATTTCCGATACTTAGTTAAGTATTTGCCGTCGCCCTTGTAACTGTTACATCAAGGGCTAGCCGCGCCAACTGTGCAACTGGTAAATCCATGACTACATTTCAACTCCAACGGCCTCTGGCGTAGAAGTATTATCGTGTAAAACCCGCTCTCATCGAGGGCGGGTTAATGGTCTATATGAGCAGGAGTGGTACTCCAGGAATAGACTGACGAACATTTAAGACCCTACCCGATAAAACTCATGAAACAACTTAATCAACGCCCTCTTCTCAATAATATGAGGAGGGCTGGCGATGACGGACGGTGAGTACAACCAACTATTGGCGCGGGCAGTGAAGGGCGCGGTTTACTTGGACAACCCGCTAATAAAGCCGGAAGACAGAGAAAAGGCATGAAACTCTATGATGCGATTTGTGAGCAAATACTGCGAAGGAGGGGGATGGATGAATGAGAAGTGGCGAGTGGTAGAAGCCATTGCAGAAATTCACAGAGAGGGGGATCGCCGTGATCCAGCTTGAAATACCCGATATTCCGCTATCCCTTAACCAATTGAGAAATATTCACCATTACCAATGGAACCAGATGAAAAGGGAGTGGGCGGGCTTGATTTCCTTGGTGGCTAGTTTAGATGAAGCGGATCGACTAAGTAGTAGCCGCCTCACGTGGTCGGATAAAGAGCGGATTAAGGAGGGGCTATCTGGACTGACCGATCTGGAGAGGGATGTGTATCTGATGGCGCGGGGTAGATGCCTTTCTCGTGAACAAATTGCTTCGTTTCTAGGGGTCAGCAAGGGGACTATTAATAAAATGTTGACTCGTGCGGATGAAAAAGTAGCGCATCGATCTCAAACGAGCTTATTTTGTCTCCCGAATGCCAACTAATAGTGAGGGAATCTATTACCTCTCCCTTGGGTGCGCTCTCTCCCGTGCCCTTATTTTATCGAAGATTCATTGCTGCCTTCGGGTGGCTTTTTTTGCTAAGAGGTTAAAATGGTGCTAAGTACCTATGTTGGCAATCGTGCAATTGGCAGATAGAAGGGATGAAAGGTAAATAATCCCTTAAACTCCTTCTGTCGCGCTATAAAATAGCATGAGAAGTAAATTTACAAGCAATATGGACCCTTCCAGATAAAGAATAATAAATAATCCTATTCTTACCAAATACTTACTAATCGCAGTACTGTTCAATAATACATAAAAATTAAGCTACTTACCCATTGAATAAACAAAGTATACACTCGATAAAAATTTAAAATGTGTTATTATACTGCATTTATTTAATTTTACATAAAAAACAATTAAATAAATGCAGTATAAATATATTTATATATACATTAAAATATATTTATACTTGACCAGTAGTAATAATGGTGTATAAATATAAGTTGTAGGAGATTTAACCATTAACAAAAAAGGGAGAGGTCAATTCATGAAGCATTCTAGAACGAGATTGTTTAAGGTTTTGATTGCCTTTATACTCATTGTTAGCGGTGGGCTTACTGGATCGATGAGCTCAAAAGCCTTTGCAGCAGAGCCTACGTTTTTCGATTTTGATGCTGCAGTGAAGGAGGCCTTCTGTAAAGCTACTGACAAATGCGAAAGTACGTACTATACTAAGACTGATTCATTGAAAGTGGAAACTTCCAATGTAAAGTTTATTGGGGAACCTAAGGAAACGAATCAGGACCTCCTGTTTATGGGAGATGCTGAATTGAGCAACTCCGACTCTAAAGTTACGCAGAATTTAAACTCGGATGCGTTTTCACAACAATATCAGGACACCTTTTCCTCGACAGTTACTGAGGGATGGAAAGTTGGAGGGGGATTGGACATTACCGCGCAACTTTCGAAAGCTTTAGGACTAGGCTTCAATGCGAACGGCGAGTATAGCTTCAGCAAATCTGAAACGCAAACCTATGCAAAGTGGACAACTTATAATTCTCCAGCCCAAAACATCAAGGTCCCACCTCGTAAAAAAGCGATTGTGAAAGTGAATTTACAACGTGTAAAAGGAACTGGGGAAGCAAGCCTAGATGCGACGATAGGCGGTAACGTACAATACGGTAATACTATTGAAGCTGGTTTTGACGAAATGCCCGTATATGATTTATTTAAAGATGCTGTGAGTAAAGGGTATCAAATGCCCCCACAATTGTCATTCGATGATCAAAATAAGAAACTACTTTTCAAGGGAAAAGGAACCTGGGAAGCAGATTATGGTACGAAATATTTAGTGGATACAAAACTTGAGGATCTAGATACTGGCAAAGTAGAAACGAAAAAATATAGCGTTCCAGCAGAAGAGGGTAAAAAGTGATTCAATATTTTCTCAACAGAAAGGGCCTTAAATAAGGCCCTTTTTCTGTAGAAAGGAGGATGGATGGGGATATCATCCGATTAATAGTGAATGTTGTTCAAACAGATTTAGCTACATTCGCCTTCCACCCGCCCCCCTTGCTATCACTGGGGTTGTCTAACAGTTGAATTACACCATGTAATACAAAAAGAGCCAGGACCTATGGTGGAAATTTATTATAACGTACATGATAATTATCAGAAGGCACTGCATGGACTAGTAGAGGATGGAAGAAGTTTTAGAACCAACCCCATATTAGATAAACAGTATAATAACTTTAGAAAACAATATTGGAAACGTAGAGCTAAAGAAATTGGCGATTGAGGAGTGGGTATAAGTGAGCAGAGATGAAGTGTTAAAGATGATACATAAGTACGAAGAGGGAGGGTATTTTTGGTAACACTGGCCTATTTTGGGATAAGAACAACTACAGAAACCTTGCCAACGTACTTGATGTAACAATGTCTATGGTATCCTTGCTCGACACACGAGTTTTACACAATGTAGATGAGTAAAACAGGAGTAGCGGGATTGAATCCTGCTACTCCTGTTTTGATTGCCAGGCAAAGTCACGAAGGAAATCGGCAGGGTTAGTGACAGGGCACTTGCTATTTAAAATATTAGAATTATTTGACTTTTATTAACAATGCTATTATAATTCATGTGTATTGAGAACCAAAATTAAGAAAAGGTGGGATTTTTGATGAATGTAAGAAAAATGGCAATTCTATTTGTGGCTCTGTTTACTTTCATGGTTGTGAGTGCAGTACCAGCCTATGCGGATAACTTTTTCGGCTGGAAATATTTCAAAACAGAAGACGGAAAATACGAACATACGTTTAAAACCACTAATTCCTATAAAAATGTAGGAGTAGATGTATCTGAGATAAAGAAAGTAAAGAAAAGCACAGGAACGAAAAGCAACGGTAGCCCATCTTCTTTGAATGTAAGACTATGCAGCTCCTCCAGCGGTAATTGCACTTCTTGGAAAAATTTAAGCACTGGAGCAGTGGATTTTACTGATATGAAAGTCGGAACCTATTATGTAGACATCAGAGATAAATACGCCAGTTACTACTACTCTGGTTATGTATCGGGTTTTTTATTCTAGATTAGAGGGTATCACTAGGTGGAGACTTCAAGGATGCCCACCTAGCCGATATCGAGTAGATGTATGTTATCTGACCAAGAATCTAAAAATTATGACCATATAGTGCAGTTTCCATTAGAAAAATCCCCAGAAGGTAGACAGTGAAAAAAAGTCTATCTTAACAGATGGACAAAAATCATTGTTTATCGGAAGGGGATTTTTCTGATGGCTAAAAAGGGACAAAAGTTTAGACGATATACATCCTTCAATGCCTGTTCTTGTCTCTGGGGTCACCGGACCATTTCGGGAAAATTGTACGCTAAGACATATTTCGGCCGGGGGTGATTTCATACTTGATTGTTCATGTTAAGTATTTTCTTGCGTCCTTTTTAAAGGATAACAAGTTTCATTACCCTTAAAAAACTTGGATAAAGAAGTAATTGGGAGCTATTAGACGTATTTCTTGTTAATATAAGTTAATTCGACAAGTTCAGTAAATTGACTATATTCAAATATTGAAATAATATGCAGATACCTGTAAAGTAGTAAGAACCAAAATTAAGAAAAGGTGGGATTTTTGATGAATGTAAGAAAAATGGCAATTCTATTTGTGGCTCTGTTTACTTTCATGGTTGTGAGTGCAGTACCAGCCTATGCGGATACAGACTACGGCAATAATTATTTCAAAACAGAAGACGGAAAATACGATCATACGTTTAAAACCACTAGTTCCGATAAAAATGTACGAGTGTATGCATTTGATATAAAGAAAGTAAAGAAAAGCACAGGAGAGAAAAGCAACGGTAGCTCATCTTCTTTGAATGTAAGACTATGCAGCTCCTCCAGCGGTAATTGCACTTCTTGGAAAAATTTAAGTATGGCAGTGGATTTTACTGATATGAAAGCCGGAACCTATTATGCAGACATCAGAGATAAATACGCCAGTTACTACTACTATGGTTATGTAAATGTTTTTGTATACTAGATTAAAGGGTATTGCTAGGTGGAGACTTCAAGGATGCCCACCTAGCCGATTTCGAATAGATGTATGTTATCTGACCAAGAATCTAAAAATTATGACCATATAGTGGGTGTTTTTGCACATAAAGAGTATATCGATCGGGCTAATAAAGTTCGTAAAGCTGCCTTGTTTTAAAATTAATTGGAAAAAAGTTTAGTAGTGAGAACTGAAATTAAGAAAAGGTGGGATTTTTATGAATGTAAGAAAAATAGCAATTCTATTTATGGCTCTGTTTACTTTCATAGTTGTGAATGCAGTACCAGCCTATGCGGATAAAGACTACGACCCGAAATATTTCAAAACAGAAGACGGAAAATACGAACAAACGATTCAAACCATTAATAACGATGATGTAACAGTGGATACATTTGATGTAAAGAAAGTAAATAAAAGTACAGGAGAGAAAAGCGACGGTAGCCCATCTTCTTTGGATGTAAGACTATGCAGCTCCTCCAGCGGTAATTGCACTTCTTGGAAAAATTTAAGTATAGATGCGTATTTTTGGAATATGAAAGCCGGAACCTATTATATAGACATTAGAGATAAATACGCCAGTTACTACTATACTGGATATGTAACGGCTAAGGTATGGAATGATCCATTGCCCTCAGATTACTATTGAAGACCCTAGACAGCCGTGTACCATCTTATTAGAAACAGGTGATATTGAGTCAGCTAAAAATTAGCCGACTCCCTTCGGCGGTTAGCCTCCGATCTTGATCAAGAAATAGGAACAGTAAAAATATTTAAGTGTTTAGTGCCCCAGTTGGAATAGAACAAAGTTTGACACAATATAAGTGAGTGAAACTGAGAATACAGATGTTACAAATGTTACAGATGTTACACTTTTTGCGATCAGTTATCTTGACGTTTATACTTCGTATAGGAGTCCCATGGCGGTGCTCTCTCAACCTTATATTTATCGTCGATATTGAAAGAGTAGCGAGGTTAGATCCCGCTACTCTATTTTTATGGATGTAAAAAAGCTTAAAGGGGTAAGCCCCAATTCTATTGAGGTAATGGAAAGGGCAATGTTATTCAAATTAAGAGAGTAACTCCCGAGTACAAAAATCATCCAATTAATTAGGCGCACAGAAGGGCGCGTATTTTAAAGAACACCCCCCTTTTCAATTACTAAAGAAAAGGGGGGTGTTGATGGTCTGAGAAAGCCTCTGGAATAGAGGTCTTTCCGTGAAAGTCATACTACCTGTTTTTCGAAATTATTCAAGATGGGAGCCTGGTGTTACGGGATAATACAGTTCTTTTTCATTATATGCAAATTTCGGATTAGCCAATCCTTGAGTAAAGAGATTGTTCATACCCCCAGCGCTCATCAGTTCTTTTAAACCGGTTCCAGGTTCAAGGGTATACGTGGATTCTAATTGATACAGTGCTCCTCGATAGACGTTATATTGATAATCTGGATTATCAGCTTTTGGCACTCTAGTCTGATCTTTATACGTTACTTCATCCGAAATTGTAATTTCGGAGCCAAATTGATTCGTTAATTCCGTACTAAATTCTGTTGTTGTTTTCCCTGGAACAACACCGCCACCTGCTTCGACACTTATCTTGAATCCAACAGTCCATGCCAAACTATATGACTCTGTCGTGTTTACACCATGTTTAATATCTAGCCCAGACCACCACTCTGCTGAATTGTTAACGACGCTTGTTCCAAGTAATTTATATTTAGAGTCTCTTTTTAACTTGGAGGTTCCATCAAAAGCTTTACTCCAAGCCATGGACGGTCCATATTGATTTACCATCCATTCTTCGCCATTCTTCGCTCTCTCTTGATTTTCCAGCGTAAATGGGAGATTGGATAATTCACCTGTCTTCGGATCATAGACTCCCATTTCAATGGTGCCATCCGATTTTTTTTCTAAATAAGGTGCAGCATCTCTTTTCTCCTCACCCTCTTTAAAGGCGGCTTTAAATCCCTCATATTTAAAATATATGATATTTTTCATATCCGCCGATTTAGTTGTAGTCGATCCGCTTCCCGGTGCAGGCGCATAGGGATCTTCTGCTAATTTAGGGTAATTTCCCTCATATGGACTAGTAGCATACTGAGTTTTAGATTTCGGTGTATTATTATATACCGGTGTTTTCTTACCGTCTTTTACTAAGTACCCTTGAATATATTTTTCGGGTAACTTCTCCTTACTTTTTTGTGCAGCAAAGGCTTTTGAGCTCACTCCTGCACTCACACTGGCAGCAAGTAGTAATGCCATCGCGCCAGTAAACACTTTTCTTTTTACATTTTGCACGGTCATCTCTCCCTTTATTTTATTGTGTCTTCCTTCTCTATTTAAAATAAATTTAATTGATTACGGCATAATTTTCAATCTGTAATTATTGGTATACTAGTAATTTTATTCGTTATATACCATAAAAGGATATATATACCTTTTATAACAAAAAAAGAAGGCCTTGGTAAGGCCCCAATAAAGTTGGAGTACAAAAATAAAATAAAGGGATAAAAACCGACAAGTGCAAAGATACCATTTACAGTGCGCACCATGCAAGGAGTAAAATTTGAAACCTGTTGTGAGGAACATATGCGAAAGAATTCAAATAATAAAGCGCCCCACTGACCGCAACAGCTCTTCAGTTTTTAAAGTCCCTTTGGAATGTATTGAGCAACAAAAAAGGTGCAGAGACGGTTGAGTATGTCATTATCATGTGTGTCGCAGTTGCCATGGGTGCTGCGGCTATTGGGGCAATCAAGAGCGAACCTGTTCAGTGTGTAAGGTTCAGGCGATTGAAAAAACGGTGCCCATGTCAGGGGATGCAAAAGAGCAAAAAAAGTGTACCCAGTATGCCGTTGGTGACGCACCTTCAAAAGAGAATCCTGATAATCCGGAAAAAGGTAAGAAACCCAAGTCTGCCGCAGATGATGGGGGTAGCTGGCTCGATAAGTTGAAAGATAAAGTGTCCGATGGATAAGATAGAACCATGAGAGATGAAATATTTGAGGCTATTGAAGCAGAGGCCACTGAATGTCCTGAGGCTTCCTTTTTGATAATCGTCCCATAATCCTGACCGTGATCCTTTCTGCCAGTATAATATCACGAGCAATTTTTAGCTTCTGGTCCAAAAATATCTTCGCATTCTTTTAAAATTAGCGAGGCCTTTTTTGGAAGGAGCAATTTATTTGTTATTATATTTTGTTCCAAGTCACACTTTAGTTATTTGCGTCCTTTTTTCTTGCTGGAATAGGATCAAGTGGAGCCTTAACTCCACTAAGTACTTATTATGCTGAATGGACTGAAGTAGAAATACGTGGAAGAGTATACTCCCTTGTCAATTATTTGAAAAAATCAAGTGCAGTGATAACTAACCTTTTTCTAGGGGTGTTAGTTGAATATATTAATGTTAAATATGTTATCTCTGCAACAGGTATTTTTTTAACCCTAGGATTAACTTTGGTAACTCTATACTTTAACGGGTGGTGATTGTTTAAAATAATAAATAAAGATTAGGTGTGTTGATTAACCGCGTGCCCAGCGAAGCTACAGAGAACTAGCTGGTGGAAGTTCAGTCAAGGTAACAGCCAAATGGCCTTGTAGCTGACGGAAAGCTGGTGGAGAAATCCTAAGGCTGAAGCTCCGTGACAAAGTGACTCGAAAGAGTTGCGAACACTCATCAGACCGTAATATGAAATGAATCCTGCCGCGGAGACCCTCCTCTGCCCGCTTTTTTTGAATTTAAGACAGTAGAGCATTTCTCTACTGTCTTAATCTTATCTATTGGGACTGAGTCATAGGTTTCTTAACCGAACAAAACTCCCCATATTCAACTATTCCATCGGCAACCAATCTTCTTGAACTCGGGATCGTTGACATTTTCCTTTTTTACATCGAAAATGCCATTAACTGCCCAGCTACGTTGTATTGCCTTCACCAGGCGTGTTGATAGCCAGAAGTTGGGATGTAGAGAGCGTGTGGTGGTGGCATTGTTAAGCAGTTTCCATTTACGTTTTTTTAGCGAAAGCCAGAAATTGAAATAAATAATAGAAATAAATAATAGACCACTATCAATTTTGATAGCGAACTATTATTTATTTCATGTCAAGCAATCGTACATGTAACCATTTACGATCCGACCCGATAAAACTCATGAAACAACTTAATCAACGCCCTTTTCTCAATCCGAGACACATAAGAACGAGAGATACCCAGTTCCTTCGCAATTTCTCGTTGTGTCTTTTCTTTACCTCCTGAGAGACCGAAGCG
The DNA here is from genome assembly GCF_900106775.1 of Marininema mesophilum. GTDB lineage: Bacteria > Bacillota > Bacilli > Thermoactinomycetales > DSM-45169 > Marininema > Marininema mesophilum. The sequence goes on along the minus strand of NZ_FNNQ01000005.1, from coordinate 4,351 downwards.
ATTGCGAATCACCTCTTGTTCCCGCTCATCGAGGATGTGGAGGTGGTTATATATTTTTCGTTTTTCGATTTTCATTTGAACCAATTCGACGATTTCATCTCGTTCGGTACCAAGGACGTCGATCAAGGTTATTTCATTTCCTTCTTTATCCGTTCCTATCGGATCGTGCAGAGATACATCCTTTCGTGCCTTTTTTAACGAGCGAAGGTGCATTAAAATCTCATTCTCTATACAACGGGCGGCATAGGTGGCTAGTTTGGTGCCTTTGTTGGGTTGGTAGGATTCGATGGCTTTGATCAGGCCAATGGTACCGATGGAGATGAGATCTTCCGTATCTTCATTGGTATTTTCGAATTTTTTGGTTATATGGGCGACAAGGCGGAGATTATGTTCGATCAGTTTGTTCCTTGCATGACGGTCTCCTTCGGCCATCTGTTTTAGACATTGTTCCTCATCTTTCTCGTTTAATGGCTGAGGAAAAGCATTGTTCTTGATGTAGGCGACAAAGGTCCAGACTTCACGGAACAGGATGGCAAGCGTCGTGATCAAACCAGGCACAGTTGCCGTCACCTCCGCACATGTTTGCCGAAAATCAGGTGTTACCAGCATATGAGCGAAGGGGAGGGCGCGTGCCTGTACATAGGAGAAATGAACCCGGCCCTTATTAATGGCCAGGTGTGTAGGTGACAGGTTTGATAGAGACTACTTTCCACTAAAAAAGCCTTCCCTCTGGCTATATCAGGGGAAAGGCTTTTCCAACTTTAATTTTCCGAGCTCCAAATATCTTCGCTAACTTCGTGTTCAGAGCCTTTGCCAGCAACCTTAAGCGTAATCACCATAATACTTAAAATGGCGAGACCCGACAAAATGATCCAATTAAACAAAATAATCATCCTTTCTTTAGTATGGCACTCCGTTGTAGGAATGGTTGCATATGGATAATAAGTGGATAAAGCTTCCTATCTATTTGTTATGACGAATGAATGGGGGAAAAGTATTCATTTTTTATAAAAAAATTTTCTCTTTTTGTACCGTAGTCTGATGGAATCGAAAAGGGATGACTCAAAGTGAAACATCGCTTTGAGTCATCCCTTTTCTTGGGTTTAAGCAAAGGCCCTAGAGAAAATTCCCATTAAGGGTCGCACCTGTTTCCAAATCCGATGCATTGAACGCAGGGGTTTCCACCAAGCCCAAATGGAACGAAGTCGTCCAATTCCCTTTATTCGAGTGAACATTTGGGCTATACGAGCGATCCACACAGTCGCGGCACCTCCAGGGATAATATTCCCTTTCATTGTATTCCTTACAGAAGGAATGGGATGGGCAAATAGGACAAAGTTTGAAAAAACAGAGGACCGTGCTGATGATATTGGGCCCTCTGTAATAGATAGTGATGATCCTGATCTAATTATCAACTTTAGCACCAAGCATGTTTTAGACTATCGTTCATTCTACCCGTTCAATTTGCAAGTGGATCCATTCATCCATCGTTTTCAGACAATCAGATGGGTACTTGTGTTGTAATTCCTCCAGCATTGAGGATAGTGTTTCCTTGGCTAATTCCTGTTTCCAAGCGGATTCTGCGCGGTACATCACCGTAGATAGTATGCATCGAGTGGATGAGTCGCTATGGAGGACACGGTCATGAACACCGCCATCTTGGTATAAAGAGCCATGTCCCTCTACAGCGAGGAAAATATCAAGCAGGGTAATCGCAGAAGGAGGGCGGGAGAGTGAAAAGCCACCCCGTATTCCTGTACTGGATCGAACAAGACCCGCCTGTACAAGTTGTCGCATGCCTTTTTTAAAATAGGAGGGGGATGTACCCATCCGTTCGCTGATCGCTTCCGCTGTTAAGCTGGTATGCCCGGGAAGGCGGGCAAGCAGGAGGAGGGTATATACGGCTTGTTCCATACTGGACTTTATCCGCATCGCTAGACACCACCTATCTATAACTATTATATATAATGAATATCTACAATAAGTTTATATGCTATGAAATAAGTTGTCAAAGGGGGAGCAGGCCACCAGTGGGCCTGCTCCCCCTGACGATGATCTAGCAATGTCCAGATATATCGTAAACATATCGAAGCTGGAGACACCTAAGCGCATGCGATAATTCAAATATCCAGTGAATCAGTTATATTTTTTAAATCATACCAACTATTAATTATTTAACGGGATGAAGAAGGTGCTTATAATAAAAAAAATAATAACAACGAGAGAGGAAGAGCAAACATGCTTAAAGCTAACAGAAAATGGATTATTTTCGTGATTGCTTTTGTACTCGTTATTGTTGGACTCACTGTAAATTTGAACTCAAGGGTCTTTGCAGCAGAGGCGAATTTTCTCAATTTTGACAAAGAGGTAAAAGATGTCTATTGTTCTGAAGCCAATTGTGACGGATTTTATATTGACTGGAATAAGACGAAGCTGCAAGCGATTGATGTAAGCGCCAAGCCAGTTGGAGAGCTCAGATAGAGAATCTGGACCCCGTTATTGTAGGAGAACTTACATTTAGAAACGAAACCAATACTGCTAAAACATTTGACACAGGTGCATTTGAAAAAAATGTTACAGATACCGTGACCACGCAAGTCACTAGTGGGTTTAACTCTGAAGGAGTCTCATTAAGCGCACCGATCAGTCTATCTTCAGCGAACGGCGAGTTTAACTTCAGCCAGGCTGAAGCGAATACCAAAACATCGCAGGTACCGTATAATCTTGATTCCCAGAAAATCGAGGTTCCAGCCCGGACAGAAGCGAAAGTAAAAGTGCTGTTAGAACGAGTGAAAGATACGGGGAAAGTAGAGCTAAATGCGGCATTCGATAATAATAGTAGCTTTACGCTCCAATATCCAAACAAACCAGCTGGATATTTAACTACTGTGGGTGTAGTAGACTATTTCGCAAATGCTAGTTCAAATTATGTATTGGATGGACGTTTGAAACTTGATCAAGGGAAACTAAATTTCAACGGAAGTGGAGAATATTCCGCAGAGTATAGTACGGGATTTAGTGTTGGTTTGGAGTTCTTTGATCTAGATACCGGAGCGCCAAAGTCAGTAGATGGGGCAAAAAAATCCTATTCCGTTCCCGTTAAAAAGTAACGTGGTTGTAAATAGTTTCTCAACAAAAGGGGCCTTGGTTAAGGCTCCTTTTGTTATTAATAAATGAAGAAAGATTAGTAAGGCCACCTGGATGTTGATTGTACGGAATAAGGGGTTAATAAAGTCTCTAAGCTTTAGATTAGGCTGAGGTTGATAGTCTCTTGATGGATGATATGAACTGGGTGAATTGTTGATGGTATTACAGATGTTTGCCGACTGAAAGCCCACGGTTTCAATAGTGGGATGAAAGGCGGCGTTGCTCGTTATCCCTTTATGGGGATGCTTAGAGCAACAATCTTTTGCCTTTATATTTTTTGTTTGAATGTAGCTGTGCGATGATGAACTGATATAATTTAACTATGGAACAAGAATATAGAAGAACTCGTACGACTGTATCTCTTATCCATTATCATTTTGTTTTTTGCCCACGCTATCGGAGAAAAGTACTGGTGAACAAAGTAGAAGAACGATTCAAGCAATTAGTGGCAGAGATTTGCCAAGAAAATGATTGGATTATTGTAGCGATGGAAGTAATACCCGATCACTGTCACTTGTTTTTGAACGGTCTACCCACTGATTCTCCATCCGATATTATGGCAAGAGTTAAAGGAGTGACTTCAAGACGGTTAAGACAAGAATTTAACCATTTGGTGCATCTGCAAAGCCTTTGGACACGTTCTTTCTTTGTTAGCACAGCAGGAACTGTATCGAGTGATACGATTAACCGTTATGTCGAAGCCCAGAAAACAAGGGGGTGAACATATGCCTACGATCACACTGCGTTTAGAACTACATAAACCCACTCAACCGAAACAGCAGATGTATCAACGAATGACAGAGATGAACACGGCGTTTGCTAACTGGCTTCTTTTGCACCCAGAGGTTAATAAGGCAACCAGCACGATCTTTAAGGAATTTTCGGATCAATCATTCCCATCGGCTGTTGTCAATCAAACCATTCGTGAAGTAAAGTCTCAAAAGAAGAATCAGCATGCGAAAGCTTTTCGCAAAATAGGGTGTTGCTTCAACAATCAAAACTTGAAAGTAGAAAAGAAAGAACTCTACACTGTCTCTTTCCCTACACTTGAAAAACGTATAGGCGTTCCAGTGGTAACAAAACCGTTCCAAGTCGCGTGGCTTAACAAAATCATCGATGGAACCGTAAAACAAGGAGCAGGAAAACTATATAAAAAGAAAAAGAAATGGTATCTTGCGATCCCCATCACGTGGCATGTGGAATC
>NZ_FNNQ01000010.1 GCF_900106775.1 Marininema mesophilum | reverse complement strand
TTCAATGAAGTCAGTTGGGCAGAACAGGTTCCATAGGTCAGACCTTTTCCTGTGCTGTCATAGGATTCGTTCCATCTGGCTAGAAAGTGATTAAACGTGAAGCGACTACAGCCGATAGATTTATTGATGAGATTGGTTTGTTCCTTCGTTGGACACAAACGAAATTTAAACGCTTTGTGCATTAGTTCACCTCCCCTATACTTAATTATATACGGGGATAGTCGAACTTGCGAGAGGGAAAAACTCCCCCTCCCTCGTTCGACGCGCCTTATATCCCATGGCTGAAGCCAGGGGTTTTACGGCGCTTTCTATAAGTGGATATCGAAAGAATTATCCCCGGATATTCGTAATCTCCTATAACTCACTAGCTATTGTATTATAAAAAATATCATAAAATCTACTACAACAAAACACTTTCGGTGGATAAAATATTGCATCACTGCAGATTGGAGTTGAACAGAGTCTATAACATACTAGCCCAAAAGCATTCCTCTGTGTTCCTTCCCCTATGAAGAGATTCGACTTCGGGTGAACGATTTCAACCACTCATCTCATTTCTACGAAAAATCCCCCCAGGGTAGAGTGGTAATCTCCTAAGTTTGTTCACTAAGGTTTTTCCACTATCACCCTGAAGGGGATTTTAACTGAAAGTTGTTCTCTTTATTTCGTCGAGTTGGATCAGCCTTCCATTCCATTGAGCAACATTAACCAGATCGAGCCCGCTACTATACAAACAGCGACAAACAAACCATAGCTGATTGAAATAATTTGATACACTTTGCTTCCTTCTGTGACGTGCATAAAGTAAACTAGCTGCACAAGCATCTGGAAGATTGCCAGAATGATAATGGCAGTCAATTTGAGCCCTGCACTCAACGGCGTATTTATAACAAGAAACAACGCAACGAAGGTAAGGACCAAAGAGAGCGCAAACCCGATAACATGATGCTTCGCGGATGCATGTTGTTGTTCACTCATATTAGATCAACCCCGTTAGATAGACTGCCGTGAAGATAAAGATCCAAACCACATCGAGGAAGTGCCAGTAAAGACCCCCGATAAATAACTTTCGACAAGTCGTTGGTGTCAGGCCTCGTTGTGCCACTTGGATTAGAACCAATGAGATCCATATGATCCCTACGGTTACGTGAAGTCCGTGAGTACCCACGAGGACAAAGAAGCCAGAAAGGAAGGCACTCGTCTGTAGCGTTGCACCTTCATTGACATATGCTACAAACTCACTGATCTCCATTCCAAGGAAGCCAGCTCCCAGGAGTAGAGTCGTAATCATCCAGATAAAAACGCCCTTTTTATTCCCTTTCCGCATCTCCAAAGTGGCCAAACCACAAGTGAAACTAGAAGTCAGAAGGAGCATGGTCTCGATCATAAAATCTTTGACCTCAAATAGATCTTTCCCTGTAGGTCCCCCTGCGGTCCGATCTGCTAGAACCAAATAGGTAGCAAACAAGGTTGAGAACAATACAACCTCTGCGGCAAGGAATACCCAGAAACCAAAGATTTTAAGGCGTCCTTCTTCTGTTTGGTACTCAGGAAAATTAGGAGTACCCTTTGGTACACTACTTGATGCCATGATCAGGACCTCCCTTCTAGTGAAGCTTGTAATTCAGCTTGATCACGTTCGATCTCTTCCACTTGAACATAATGATCAGCATCGTAGTCCTTAAAGGAACGCCAAACCATTGTTCCAATCACACCGAGGAGACCGATAAATGCAATCAACAACCATTCAAAAACAAATCCGAATCCAGCGATAAACATGAAACCAGACATGACAATTGGCATACCATCATTGTTTGGCATATGAATCGGCTTGAGGGGCTCATTCTCGTCGAACATGCTCTCTCCACGTTTCTTCGCGTCCCAATACGGATCCGCGGAGGTAATGCGACTTGGCATACGAGAGAAGTTGTAATGTGGAGGTGGTGAGGGGATTGCCCACTCCAATGTGCGACCGTGCCAGGGGTCGCCGCTACGATCCCGTTTTTCATGACGAATGCTGTAGATAATCGCCCATACAATCAAGATAAAGCCGATACCCATCAAATACGCCCCGATAGTTTGAACGAAGTTCCACATCGTCCAACCCATCTCGGCTTTATAAGTGTAAATCCGGCGTGGCATACCCTGTAACCCAACCAGATACATAGGAAGAAAGCAGACGTTAAACCCAACTATAAAGATCCAGAAAGCCCACTTAGAAATTCGTTCATTGAGCTTAAAATCAAAGATTTTTGGCCACCAGTAGTACAACCCTGCCATGCACCCAAACACAGTTCCACCGATCAATACGTAGTGGAAGTGACTGACCAGGAAATAACTGTTGTGATACTGATAATCCGCAGGTGCGGAGGCAAGCATAACCCCAGTTACTCCACCAATCAAGAAGTTTGGAATAAAGGCCAAGGACCATAACATCGGTGCTGGCGTTTCGATGCGCCCTTTATACATCGTGAACAGCCAGTTGAACACCTTCACCCCGGTGGGGACCGCAATCAACATCGTAGTAATAGAGAAGATCGAGTTAATCCAAGGGCCATTTCCCATCGTAAAGAAGTGGTGAACCCACACAACAAAGCTGAGTCCAGAAATAGCAACCATCGAGATCACCATCGCGTGGTAACCAAAGAGGCGTTTACGCGCAAAGGTGCTAATAACATCAGAGAAAATCCCAAAGGCAGGCAAAATAACGATATACACTTCGGGGTGACCCCAGATCCAGAACAAGTTAGCCCACATCATCGGCATCCCGCCTGCATCGATGGTGAAGAAATGAGCACCAAAGAGGCGATCAAAGGTAAGCAATGCCAGGGTGATGGTCAGTACTGGGAAGGCGAAGATAATGATAACTGATGTGACTAAGGTCGACCACGTAAACATCGGCATCCGCAAGAGAGTCATGCCTGGAGCGCGCATCTTCAAGATCGTTACAAAGAAATTAATCCCCGTAGCCAGGGTTCCGATCCCTGCGATCTGTAGGCCCCATAGATAGTAGTTAATCCCAACACCTGGCGTTAACTCTGATCCGGACAAGGGAACATAGTTAGTCCAACCTGCATCAGGTGAGCCCCCTATGACGAAGGAGAGGTTGAAGACCATCGCCCCGACGAAGAAGAGCCAGAAGCTAACTGCATTCAAAACGGGGAAAGCTACATCCCGCGCTCCAATTTGTAGCGGTACACCCACGTTCATCAACCCAATGATGAACGGCATCGCCATGAACAAGATCATGATTGTACCATGGGTGGTAAAGATTTCGTTGTAGTGCTGTGCATCAAGAACTTTCATATCAGGTAGTGCTAGTTGTGTCCGCATCAGGATCGCATCAAATCCTCCGCGAAATAACATCAACAGAGCTGCTAGGATATACATCACACCGATTTTCTTATGATCAACAGTGGTAAACCACTCTCTCCATAAGTAACCCCACTTCTTGTACTTCGTAACAAAAAACACGATGCCAACTGAAGCCAAGATAATAGAGATCCATGCTCCGATGATCAAGGGGTTATTCATGATAATGAATTGTTCAGGCATCTTAAAGTTAAAAAGATCCACGGTTCTAACCTCCTTTACTTAAGTGATGACTCTAATCCTTTTCAGAGTCCATGTCATCGTCTTTCATTTTCGAGTGATCCATGCCAGGCATATCTTCCATATCGTCTTTTTTCTTATCGTCTTTTTTCTTCTTACTATGATCCATACCAGGCATATCTTTCATCTCGTCTTTATCCATCCCACCATGATTCATACCAGGCATATTGGGGTTTTTCACTTCGGCGGATTTAGGATAGGAAGAGTAGGATTGAAGTCCTACAGTACCTGGCTTCAACAATTTCTTATACTCTTTTTCCGACTGTTTTGGGGCTGTTTTCTTGATTTGTGCTACCCAGCTATCAAAGTCGCTTTGTTTCTTCGCTTCCACTGTAAAAACCATTTTGGCAAAATCACGACCAGTAAAGTTATTCCCACGGCCCTGGAATTTACCAGGCTTATCAGCCTCCAACCAAAGGGTCATAGGCATATCTGCCATCGTATATTCCTGACCACCTAGCTCAGGAACCCAAAAGGAGTTCATTGCGTCATGGGAACTTAACTTAAAACGAACAGGTACATTAGCAGGGATTTTAACGTAGTTAACCGTTTCAATTCCTTGCTCAGGATACTTAAAAATCCATTTCCATTGTGCCGAAGTCGCCTCAATGGTGATCGGTTTTTTGTTTGGGCTAGGTGATTTCTCTAGATCAAAAGTAGTCGTCACCGTAGGAATCCCTATAGCAATTACAATAAGTACCGGAATCGCTGTCCAAACGATCTCAAGAAATGTATTACCTTTCTCATCTGGCGGCTCATAATCTTTACTCAACTTTGAAGCACGGAATCTGACCATAATAACCACGAAGAGTACAAAGACCACGATCAAAATGATCGACATTAGTACTGCTGACCAAACGATCAGATCGTACTGTTGTTGAGCAACAGGGCCTTTTGGATTGAGAACACCCGTCTTAATCGGTTCACAACCTGACAAGATGGCCATCATCATCCCTGCCACTGCCAGCCACTTCCATGCACCTTTACGAAATGGCAACATCATTTTTTCCTTCCTTTCTCCTCAATCGATAGGGTAGACTATTTATCCACCTGCCTTACGCAATGGTGTCTACAGTCTCAACCATAAATGCCCTAATTTCTTAATGTCGAGCTCCCTATTCGGGGGATCACTTCTACCTTGTTACCGGGAACCATAAATACCGCTATTATCGTATCACCCGAATCGTCTCGCGACTCCCCTCTACGAAGCAATGTTAATAAGATGTCACGGTAAATACACCGTTCTGTCAGGAATCTTCCACGGATCTGACACAACTTAGGTATGATGTGGAATCGAAGCACTTTCATTGGAAATAAGCATAAAAAAACCTCCTGAATAATGGAGGTTTAGAGACTTCATGATAAGCGCACGATCACATCAGTGGATGCCCACCATCCACGTGTAAAACCGTGCCTGTACTAAATGAATTTTTCATGAGATATAGATAGGCCTCTGCGATATCCCTCGCCTCAGCTACTTTTCCTACTGGTAGCGCTTCAGCAGTTTCAGAGAAGTAACGTTCTCGATCCGCCTCACTCATCCCATCATACAACGGTGTTTTAACAATCCCTGGGGAAACAGCATTGACCCGAATGGGTTGTAATTCAAAGGCTAATGCTCTGGTAAGCCCCTCTAGTCCACCGTTAACAGCTGAAAGAATAGAAGTCCCTACCATCGGTTTACGTGAGAGAACCCCTGTTGTAAAGGTAATAGAACCTCCTTTATTAAGTAGCGGGGCCCCAAATTTTGCTGTATGATACTGTCCCCAGTACTTGCTTTCCATCATCACCTTTGCCTGGGTCGTCTCCAACTCCAGGAATTTACCTTTCGGTCCATCAGCAGCAGTATTTACAAGATGATCAAAGGCGCCAACTTCAGCAAAAAAGTCACGTACGGATTTCTCCTCTGTCATATCCACCGTATGTAGTGAAACTTCTCCTTCTATCGATCTCGCTGCCCGCTCTAGCTTTTCACGAGAACGGCTAGCAATAATTACGTGAGCCCCTTCCTTCGCTACTAGCTCCGCAACACTTAAGCCAATACCAGAACTACCTCCAAAAACAATAACCTTTTGTCCTCTGAGTGACATTCTATTTCCTCCCATTGTTCAGCAGACGTTGCCATATAACTATACCCATAACAGATTGTTGAAGAAACCTCATTTCCCCAATGATGAATATGGGATGAGTGTGATATTTTGTTATTTGACATCAATTATTAACAAAAACCGTCCTCCATCTACTTCTCAACGTCCATTGGATTTAATACACTATAACGTGTACTTGTCCTGTTACGAATAAACATCTGATACCAATCTACCCTCACTCACCTTCACACAAACTTGGAAAGGAAGATCACCCCATGATGAAAAAACGCGTCGGCATCTCTTTACTAATCATTGGCTTACTTCTCACTGGAACCGCATGTTCCTCAGGCTCTAATCATCAGAATCACCAACAGCAGAAAAAATAATCGGATCGAGGAGGGTCCCGTCAATGGTAGAGCCTCAACTACAATCTAATCAATCAGATGAGATCAGCCAACAAAGCCGTTCACAAAAACTCTTCCGAGCGATATGGCGTTGGCATTTCTATGCTGGAATGTTCTTTGCACCTTTCCTTGTCATGTTGGCGCTAACCGGAGGCGTCTATCTTTTTAAGCCACAAATTGAAGAGATCATGTACAAGGACAAGTTTCAAGTACAAGCAGAAAAGTCAGAACTAAAACCGTCAGAACAGATTAGTCAGGTAAAAAAAGAGTATCCCTATGCTCAAATTGTCCGCTATCAACCTCATCCAAAAGCAACCCGCTCTTCGGAAGTGGGTATCCTCGATGGGGAAAAGTCTCTAACTGTCTTTGTGAACCCTTACAATGGGAAGGTCCTCGGCGACCTGAATGATGAGGATCGGCTGATGGAAAAATTACGAGCAATTCACGGTGAATTGATGGCAGGCACAACAGGTGATCGGCTCGTTGAATTGGCCGCATGTTGGGGACTTATACTCGTTATCTCCGGAATCTATCTTTGGTGGCCAAGGAACAAATCGGGTGTTTTTGGTGTCTTACTCCCTCGTCTAAAAGCAGGGAAGCGCAACTTTTGGCGAGACCTACATGCTGTTCCTGCCTTTTGGCTATCCCTCGGAATCGCTTTTCTCATCCTAACCGGTTTACCCTGGTCAGGATTTTGGGGTGAACAAGTACAAAAAATAGGCATGACCGCTGGGATTGGCTATCCAGCCGGAATGAAGGGTGAGGCACCTGAGTCAAAAGTTCCTTCTAAAGATGTCGCTAAAGTTCCATGGGCGGCAGAACAACGACCTGTTCCCAAATCGAAGAGCCACAAAGTGACGCCTATCTCCATCGACAAAGCAGTAGCCATCGCCAATAAGCGTAACGTATATCCTGGGTATAATGTCAACTTCCCAGAAGGGAAAAAAGGTGTTTATACAATCTCTGTTTTCCCTGACAAAGCTACCGATGAAGCTACTCTTCATCTCGACCAATATAGCGGTAAAGTACTCGATGACTATCGATTTAAAGACTATGGCCCAATGGCTAAAGCCATCTCAATGGGGATCTCCTTGCACCAGGGCACCTACTTTGGATTTCTGAATCAGCTCCTTTGCCTTGCCATATGCCTCGGAATTATCCTCATCTCCATAACTGGCCTCATCATGTGGTGGAAACGAAAACCGGATAAACAGCTGGGGGCACCCACCCTACCTAAGAATTTTAGACTGGCTAAAGGTGTTGGCATCCTGATCATTTTGTTAGGCATCCTGTTCCCCCTCGCTGGACTTTCTCTCATCGTCGTATTACTCCTGGACTGGTTAGTTATCCGACGTATACCCGCATTGAAAAAATGGATTGGTTAATACAGCTTATAACAAAGCGCCTACAGCGAATCGCTGAAGGCGCTTTGTTATAAATTTGCTACCCCAGGCTTCTTAACTATGCACCGATAACAACCTCATCTAATTATTTAACACTAGATCCGCTATATTTTTTGGCTTTCCAGCCTCTATATAATGTTCCTCTGCCTTCCAATACCTTTCCTTAAACTTTCCAATTCTGCTTTGAGCGGAACCACTTTCTCTTGCAAACCTCTTCTCTCTGGGACAATCCAGGTAAACTACAAAATCATAGAAGCCTCTCCACTCACTACGTTGCAAAAATACACCTTCGATGATAACTATCCCATGATAAGGAAGGTTGATATTTTGCTGGCTATGACTATCTGATGATTTGTCATACAGTGGAAGGGTAAAAGAAGAAGACTCATGTAACTTCCTAAAAAAATGCTCTCTTAGCCATGGAACATTCCATTGTAGATGATAGTATTCAAACCATTGCTCATGCCCTGTATGATAACGTTTTTTACGCTCAACAATGTAATCATCGATGTGAAAAACACTTACGGGAATACCCTTCTCTCGCAATACTTGGTGAAGTTTCTTCCCCAAGGTAGTTTTTCCCGAGCGACTTAGCCCATCTATCCCGAGGATGAACCGCTTACCTGTCTCGACTTTCGGAAAATGCTCTAATAAAATGGATAAATTTCTCTCCAAATGGTCATCCCCTTAATGAAACATCACTTTTAATTTATTAATCGATATCCTCATACCAACAACTTGTACCTGTATGCTATAGTAGCTGAAGGTTTATTTTACGGAAAGAAGGATGATCCATGGATATTCATATTAGTACACACGCAGCAGCAAGGCTACACGCCCTCCTCGCCGCTGAAACCGACGGAGACCAATTAGCTGTCCGTGTCGTTCCTCTCACTTCGGGATGTAACACCCCCTCTTTTGCATTAGAATTAACCGACATTCTCCCAGAATATATCGTAACCAAAGCGCACGGAGTCTCCTTTACAGCACCTTTATCAGAAGTAGCGTGGTTAACTGGGATCGTGATCAATTGGGATGCTTCGCGGGATAAATTTTCTGTTTTTCATCCAAATCCTCCTCATTCATCCAACTGCACTTTGCCGAATGAAGGGGAAAACCTCTCATGATCATCGGCGCCTACATCCTCATCGCTGTTCTATTAAGCGGGGGTTATCTCTTATGGCGAAAAGTTTCTTACTTTGATACATTTGATTTTCAACCCGATGAACCCCGCCCCGGACTGATTCTCGGTGCCGCTTTGCGTGGAAGTGAGCCAAGCACCGCTCTCCGAGAACGACTCCATCATGCCCTTCGCCTTTTTGAACAAGGATGGGTGTCCGAATTCATTTGTTCTGGCGGAGGCTATCATAATAAAGTAAGTGAAGCTGAAGTGATGAGGGATTATCTTAAAGAACATGGTGTGCCAGCAGAAGCTATAGTCACGGAAACAGACTCCATTAACACATTAGAGAACCTTCGTCACACCAGTAACCTATTGAAAAAGCGAAACAACGATTCACAGATTTACCTCATTACCCATAATTATCATATGTTTCGGGCACTCATCAGCGCAGAAAGAGCCGGTGTTCATGCCCACCCAGCTCCTTTTGCTTCCAAGCATATGCTTATGCCCTATCATAAAGCTAGAGAATGCCTAGCGCTCATCAAGCTTTTCTTTAATCGCTAAACATAAGCCCCCGTGAGCCGAATCCATCATCCTTCAGCACAGAACTAGCTCACGCGTCATTCCCCTATATCATCTCCATGGGGTTTATTTGATTTCTCCATCCTCCATTTGTTTCTCTTCGAGTTTTCTTTCCATCTCCTCTACCAATGATTGCAGGTAGGAATCCTTAATTACAATGTTCAAATCTCGAAAGGGGTATGGAGTGGTAGAGGAGCTTCCCTCTAGTTTCTCTAAGTAAACCGCCGCTTCATGCTTTAATTTCTCGAGATCGATGCCCAATGCATCCCCTGGATAATGAGTGATTTTCTCTAATGCTCCACGAAAAAGTTTACGGGCACCATTCTCATTCTCGTTACGATGATGGTAGAGGGCGACTGCTACTTGGAGAAGCCCTTGATATAAAGGATCTCTCCCCTCCTCCAGCCATAGTTCCTCTAGCACTTCATGGCACTCAAAATAATCTCGATCATAATTAAAATGATAAAGGAACTGAACATACAAGGGAGAATACCCCTTGTTTTCATTCTCACTTTTCTTCATAAACTAACACCTCCAACTAATAGCTCTCTGGAGCGGTGGGAATTTGAAGCATATTCCTTTACAATAGGAATGAGCGGAAAGGAGCGAAACTATGAATCTAGAACAACCCAATCAAGAAAATCTTGCCTATATGATTAATGAAATCAAAGGGCATCTAAAACTAGTCAACGCCGCACTGATTTCACCCGAGGATTACCGTCTCGATGATTATGAGGAAGTACATGATCTATATACGATGGTTGGGAAACGGAAAGGGAAACTGACGATGATGGAAATCGAAGGAATCCTTGAAGAGCTGCGCTCTCTTCGCAAACCAGCTGAAGAGTAAACTTTCCCTTTTTAAAAAACTGCCCGGAATACCTAGTGGCAGTTTTTTTCATTCATCAGGAAAATACCTTGGTGAGAGCAGGTGGTACAACAACACTCTTGCGTAGCTTTAAGTCGATCGTAACACTTGTCACATCCGCCTCAGCTACCAATTCCCCTTGCTCATTACGAATTTCATGCCGCAGGACATAGCTACTTTTCCCTTTACGAACGGTGTCCGTAGAGATCGTCAGCTTCTCACCCTGACGAGCTTCTTTTCGATAGTTAATATTGATATTCACTGTTACTGTGCCTACATTCATCTTTGTAAATGTATCAAAGGGAAGCCCCATTTTGTTGTACCAATCTTCTCGGCTCCACTCCATATACTCTAAGTATTTAGCATTGTTTACATGGCCCATACCATCGATTTCCGTAGGACGTACTTCAATTGTGATCGATGTCCGCATATGGCTTCTCTCCTATCTAATGCTACTCACATCATTCAACATTGTATCACAGGCCCTTTATCAAATTGGGGGCTGTTGAAGACAAAAAACCAAAAAAACCACGCATCCTTGAACCACTTAAGGTGGATGCGTGGTTTTTTTGCCTAAGAACGATCTCTTTTACTTATTGACCATATGGATCGCATTACCCATGATTCCCTCTGCAGCTTCCATAAAGGTTTCTGGTAGGGACGGGTGAGCATGGATGGTCAATGCGATATCTTCCGCATTCGCACCCATCTCGATAGCGAGTACTACTTCTGCGATCAGGCTAGAAGCTTCAGGACCAACGATCTGTGCACCCAGAACCTGCTTCGTATCCTTATCCGCTACTACTTGGAAGAATCCATCTGCAGCATCGAGGGAGAGAGCACGACCGTTAGCAGCGAAGGAGAAGCGGCTTACGGCAACTTCGTGACCTGCTTCTTTTGCCTCTTTCTCGGTTAAGCCGGTGTAAGCTAACTCCGGATCAGTGAAAATAACATAAGGCATCGCACGGTAATCGACCACACTTGGCTCACCAGCGATCACTTCAGCTGCTACTTTCCCTTCGTAGCTCGCTTTGTGTGCTAGCATCGGTTGACCTGCAATATCTCCGATGACAAAGACCTTCTCATTCTTGGTCTTCATTTGCTCATCATGAGCAATAAACCCTTTTTCATCCACTTCAAGGCCAGCTTGATCCAATCCCATTTCATCAGTGTTCGGAGTACGGCCGACAGAGACGAGTACTTTATCTGCTGTCCAGGTCTTCTCTTCGTCCTTCACCTTCGCCGTTACCGTAACGCCTTTCTTGGACTTGTCCGATGACTGGACCATGGCACCTGTCACTACTTCAACGCCTAGCTTCTTCAGGCTACGCTTTACCATCCGTGTCATGGAAGGATCTACACCAGGTAGGATGGAATCCATTCCCTCGAGGACGGTTACTTCAGCGCCTAATTTTGCATAGGCAGTACCAAGCTCAAGGCCGATATAGCCACCACCAACTACGATCAGTTTAGCAGGGACTTCAGACAAGTTAAGTGCCTCTGTAGAGGAGATGATTTTATCTCCATCAAATGGGAGAGCCTTAATTTCCGTAGGACGGGATCCTGTTGCGAGAATGCAGTGGTTGAATTGATAGGTCGTGCTGTTGCTTTCCGTTGCTACTTTACAAGTATTTTCACCTGTGAAGTAGACTTCCCCTTGAACTACTTCTACTTTATTGTTTTTCAAGAGAGAGCCAACGCCACTGGTCAGCTTATTCACAACGCTATCCTTCCACTTGATCATCTCAGCAAAGTTAATCTTTAACCCGTCAACTTCGATACCCATGTGGCCCGAGTTTTTCATCTTATGAACTTCATCACCCGCATGGATCAACGCTTTGGAAGGAATGCAACCACGGTTGAGGCACACACCGCCTAGCTCTGCTTTATCCACCAAGGTAACTTTTTTCCCCAGCTGTGCAGCACGGATTGCGGCAACATACCCACCCGGGCCACCTCCGACTACAAGTACATCCACTTCGTTTGCAAAATCTCCTACTACCATATTAATTCATCTCCATCATCAAGAGTTTCGGGTTTTCCAGTAACTCTTTGACGTGGTTTAGGAAACGAGCAGCCACGTCGCCGTCAATGAGACGGTGGTCGATGGACAAAGAGACATTCATCATCGGACGAATGACGACTTCGCCATCAACTGCCACCGGACGATCCGCCATCTTACCCATACCGAAGATGGCCACTTCCGGATAATTGATGATCGGGGTAAAGTACTGGCCACCAAAGGATCCAATGTTAGTGATCGAGAAAGTGCTCCCCTTCAGATCTTCTACACTAGCCTTTTTGTTGCGGGTGCGATCCACGACATCGCGAATCTCCTCAGCCAACGTGAAAATGGACTTTCTGTCCACATTCTTTACGACAGGTACCACGAGGCCATCCTCTGTCGCGGTGGCAATGCCCATATTATAAACCTTTTTCAGCACAATTTCTTCATTTTCGTCATCAATCGACGCATTCAATGTTGGAAATTGATGCAAGGTTGCCGTCAACGCTTTGACAACAAAGGGCAGATAGGTTAACTTAATCCCTTTCTTTTCGGCGATTGGCTTCGCCCAGCTGCGTACTTCGATCAACTCACTGGCATCGATTTCTTCCATAATGGTAACATGTGGAGCGGTAAATGCGCTCTGTGCCATCCGCTTCGCTATGGTACGACGTATGCCACGCAATGGAATCCGCTCTTCCTCGTCTTGAGCGGCAGGAGCAGCGGCTTTCTTTTCTTTCTCATCCGCCTGTGGAGCTTCTTCTTTGGAAGCCTCTTTCCCTGAGGTGTCTGCTTTTTTAGCCCCACCATCTTTGAAGCTCTCTACGTCTTCTAGCGTTACGCGGCCATTTTTGCCACTTCCAGATACTTCATTGATATCAATATCGAGTTCGCGTGCTTTTTTACGCACAGATGGCATTGCCAAGACATCTTGACCAGCCGCTTTAGGAGTACCACTCTCTTTTTTAGCGGGTTTTTCGGTCTCTTCTTCATCCTTGCTTTCAGCTTTTTCTTCCTCTTTGGGCTCATCCTTCTCCCCTTCATCAGAGGAAGCCGAATCATCACCCTCCGAATCGAAAACAGCAAGAACCGAACCGACCTCGATCACTTCTCCTTCAGCACCGTTCAGTTTCTTCACTGTACCTGTCACTGGAGACGGGATTTCAACAACAGCCTTGTCCGTTTGGATCTCAGCAAGCACGTCATCTTCGGAGATCGAGTCGCCTTCAGCAACATGGAACTTAACGATCTCCCCTTCGTGGATTCCTTCCCCCACATCAGGTAGTTTAAATTCAAATGCCATGGTATTTCCTCCTTTCCGAAACGTTGTCTTAAAAGTCTAGCGTTTTATAAATCCCGGCTGCGATCCGTTCTGGAGTAGGTAGATATTCGTCCTCAATCGAAGTTAGCGGATATGGAGTATCAAAACCTGTTACGCGTACCACAGGAGCTTCTAAGGATAATATCGCTTCTTCATTGATCCGAGCGGACAATTCTGCCCCAACACCACCCGTTTTGGCTGCTTCATGAACTACCACAGCACGGTGGGTCTTTTTGACGGAAGTAATGATCGTTTCTAAGTCAAAGGGAGAGATGGTTCGTAGATCAATCACTTCCGCTTTAACGCCACGTTCTTTTTCGACAAGGTCCGCTGCTTTTTCTGCCGTGTGAACCATATTACCGTAGGCAAGTACAGTTACATCGCTTCCCTCACGGACGATATTCGCCTTCCCGATCTCTACAGTGTAAGCTTCTTCCGGTACCTCACCCTTAATGGAACGGTACAGCTTCATCGGCTCATAGAAGATAACCGGGTCATCATCACGGATGGCCGCGATCAAGAGGCCTTTTGCATCGTAAGGATTAGAAGGGATAACCACCTTCACCCCAGGGCTGTGGAGGAATAGAGCTTCCAAGCTATCCGAGTGCATCTCCGGGGTCTTCACACCGCCGCCAAAAGGAACACGTACCGTAATTGGAGCGGTAAAACGACCACCTGAACGCATACGAATGCGTGCTGCTTGGGTAGAGATCTGATCCATACATTCATAGATAAACCCAGCAAACTGGATCTCTGGCACAGGACGGAATCCATGATTCGCAAGACCGATGGCTGTACCGATAATAGCAGACTCCGCTAGCGGAGTATCAAAAGAGCGGTTTTCACCAAAATTTTGGTGCAGGTCTGCGGTTGCCCGAAAGACACCACCGTTTACCCCAACGTCTTCTCCGAATACGATGACGTTTTCATCCTGTTCCATCTCAGCACGAAGCCCATCATTGATGGCGTTAATCAATGTCATGGTTGCCATATTTATTTGCCCTCCTTCCAGGCTAGGTATTCATCCTTTTGCTTTGTCACCATCGGAGGCGTTTCTTTATAGAGACCATCCATGAGCTCTGCTACCGTACCCTTTGGTGCTTTTTCTACCTTCTTAATCGTTTCGTTTATCTCATCGAGAACTTCTGTTTGTACTTTCTCTTCCTCTTCATCAGACCAGAGACCTTTGGAATCGAGGTAATTACGCAGACGTTTCAGTGGATCACGCTTGGAGGTCCAGGTTTCTTCTTCATCCTTCGTCCGATAACGACCTGGATCATCCCCAGCCATGGTGTGAGGACCTACCCGATATGTAACTGCTTCGATCAAGGTAGGACCTTCACCCTTACGAGCACGCTCTGCCGCTTCTTTGGTAGCTTGGTAGACTGCCAAAGCATCGTTACCATCCACACGAATACCAGCAATGCCATACCCAATCGCTTTTTGAGCAATGGTTTCCGATTTCATCTGTTTATGGATCGGTACACTAATCGCATATTGGTTGTTCTGACAGAAGAAGATAGAGTTCGCATCATTTACTGCGGCAAAGTTAAGACCTTCATGGAAATCCCCTTCGGAAGTAGCTCCATCACCAAAGAAGCAAATCGCTACATCATCCTGTTTCTTCAAACGGAAAGCCCATCCGGAGCCAGCACAATGAAGCACCTGCGCAGCGATAATGATCTGCGGAGGATATGCATTCACATCGTCTGGTGTCTTCATTCCGTGAATCTGACCACGGGAGTTAAGGAAAACGTTTTCCATCGGCAGACCATGGTACATCGCTGCACCTACATCACGGTAGCTTGGATAAAGCATGTCGCTCTTTTTCAAAGCGATCATGGAAGCAATCTGAGAAGCTTCTTGTCCAGCCATCGGGGCATAGAAGCCGAGGCGACCTTGACGGTTTAGTTTGATAGCACGTCCATCAAAAGTGCGGATCCGTAGCATCCAGCGATAAAGATCTTTCAGTTCCTCATCAGTAAGATCCGGGACTTTCTGCCCTTTAATAACTTTGCCGTTTTCATTCAAGATTTGGAACATCTCGGTTTTTTCTTTGAGTTCCATCACATTTGGCACGATGGATACACCTCACAATCTGTTTGGTGGTTCCCTTTCGGGGATGGAGTATCAGGCAGGGCTTTCCATTCTGTTAGGCTTCTCTTTTCTACCCCAAGACATGCGGCATAGAAGAGAAACCCCTTACAAAGCCGCAAAAAAAACCATCAATAGAATTTTTCCCGACACCCCATGGCAAAAACCTGCCGTATGACCGATGTCTCACCCATAGGATCATGTATTAAATGCATCTATTGATCATCGAACTTATAAACAGGCCTATAAAACGAATAATACACCTCAGCAAAAAACCCGTCAATACCAAGAAAAAACGGTGGTACAGTTATGGTACAGTATTATAATCGACAATATAACAGATGAAAACAGAAACCACTCCGATTTGAACCAACAAAAAGGCAGCTACAGTGTAGAACATGTTGTAAATATGTCCTAAACTGCGGCTGCCGTGAAAGGTCATATAACCTTTCTCTCTAATTCAGTCCTATTGATTAAGCTCGCCAACCGTACTTTCCAACCGACGGAACTTGTCCACCTTCGCTCAGTTCGCTGCTTCGTATATGCGGTAGCCAGCCCGACAGTAAGTTAAAGCCGCCGACCACTTTCTATACTTGATCAGGAGAAGCAGGGATTTCAATTGTTGCCATTGTGGTTTACTTGGGCAGTGGTGCGTTTTGTGCTACCAGATTCTGTTCACGAATTTCCTGCCAGAATGCAGGCGGAATAACTTCGTTCATGGCAGCCACGTCCTCTGCGATTCGAGCAGGACGGCTAGCACCAGGGATGACGGAAGCCACTGCCGGATTGGCAAGGACAAATTGCAGGGCAGCGGCCTTGACGCTGATATTGTGGCGATCAGCAATGGTTTTGATGCGATCGACTTTCGCAACGATTTCCGGCGATGCTTTCTGGTACTCAAAGTGAGCACCTCCAACCAGGACACCCGAGCTGTACGGAGCACCAACAATAATGTCGACATTCTCTTTTGCAGCCTTTGGCATCAAACGTTGCAGGGCACGGTCATGATCCAGCAGGGAGTAGCGACCAGCCAGCAAGAATGCATCCGGCTTCGCATCATCCAGATCCAAAGCAATCTCGATTGGCTCTACAAGGTTCACGCCGAGGCCCCAAGCCTTAATGACGCCTTCGTCACGCAAACGGTCCAGCGCACGAAATGCACCCGTTCGGGCACTTTCAAATTTTGAAACCCATTCGTCGCCATAGATGTCCTGGGCAATATCATGAACGTAAACGATGTCCAGACGATCGGTCTGCAGACGTTTTAGGCTCTGCTCGATCGAACGAAGGGTGCCGTCTTCACTATAGTCAATTTCGATCTTATTCTTGCGACCGTATTTGAAAAGACCGCTCCTTTCGCCCAAGTCACGCGAGGCTGGGTCTTCCAGTTCGTCCAAAATGACACGACCCACTTTTGTAGCCAATACATACTCGTCACGCGGGCGTTTCGACAGTATTTCACCCAGGCGAATCTCGGCCAAACCGGCGCCATAGATTGGGGCAGTATCGAAGTGACGAATACCCTGCTCCCAAGCGGCATCCACAGTTGCCAATGCTTCTTCATCCGTGATGCTGCGGAACATATTGCCCAGCGGAGCAGCACCAAAACCAAGTTCTTTCCCTTGCAGGATATTTTTCATTTAAAATTCCTCCTAAAGAAGTGGTTGAATGATATGTACTTTAAACTCTTCAAAGACAATGAATATCTTGAGACTCATTATGAAGTATATCGACGATAAAGTATAGAACGCACTTTAAAGTAACATACGAACTTCAAAGTAATATACAAACTAATAAGTAACTATGAACTTCGTGATTCATCAGAGAAACTGACCATACACTAAGGCAGCCCAAGTTAACGATTAGCACCCCTTGGTCTTAAGCTACTATTTCATTGGAAGCATTCTGAAAAGCTTCTTGTCAGCCATCGGGGTATAGGCGACCTTGAATAACCTCTCCGATTTGAACCAACAAAAAGGCAGCTGCAGCTTAGAACACGTAAATGTAAATATGTCCTAAACTGCGGCTGCCATGAAAGGTCATATAACCTTTCTCTCTATTTCAGTTCCAATTGATTAAGCCTGAAATACTTTTTTCAATGCGTCCAGACCATCTGTATAGATTCCGTGGAACAGATTTATAACCTCATCATCGCTAACCCCTACAGGCGTGAACTTTCCAGACCATTCCACCAGCGATCCTTTGCCGCCATTCTCACGAACACGGAGCGTGGCTTCATAATGGGTGGCAGGAAATGGTGCTTGGTCAATCGAGTAGGTGTAATAGCGTTCTTTTTCGTTGAATGTTTCTAGGCGCTCTACAACCACATCGCCATCGATATTTTCCAACCGACGAACTCGTCCACCTTCCCCCAGTTCGCTGCTCCGTATTATTTGAGGTAGCCAATCCGGTAGTGAGTTAAAACCGCCGATCACTTTCCATACTTGATCAGGAGAAGTGGGGATTTCAATTGTTGCTACTGTGTTTGCCATTTTGCTTTACTCTGGTAATGGTGCGTCTGGCGCCACCAGTTTCTGTTCACGAATTTCCTGCCAGAATGCAGACGGAATCTTTTCGTTCAGGGCAGCCACGTCTTCTGCGATTCGAGCAGGACGGCTAGCACCAGGGATGACGGAAGCCACTGCTGGATTGGCAAGGGCAAATTGCAGCGCAGCCGCCTTGACGCTGATATTGTGGCGATCAGCAATGGCTTTGATGCGATCGACTTTCGCAACGATTTCCGGCGATGCTTTCTGGTATTCAAAGTGAGCACCTCCAACCAGGACACCGGAGCTGTACGGTCCACCAACAATGATGTCGATATTCTCTTTTGCAGCCTTTGGCATCAACCGTTGCAAGGCACGGTCATGATCCAGCAGGGAGTAGCGACCAGCCAGCAAGAATGCGTCGGGCCTTACTTCATCCAGATCCATAGCGATCTCGATTGGCTCTACACGGTTTACGCCGATGCCCCAAGCCTTAATGACGCCTTCGTCACGCAAACGATCCAGCACACGAAATGCACCCGTTCGGGAAGTTTCAAATTTTGAAACCCATTCGTCGCCATAGATGTCCTGGGCGATATCATGAACGTAAACGATGTCCAAACGATCGGTCTGCAAATACTTTAGGCTCCGCTCGATCGCACGAAGAGTTCCATCTTCACTATAGTCGATTTCGATCTTATTCTCGCGACCGTATTTGAATAGATCGCCCTTTTCGCCCATGTCACGTGAGGCTGGATCTTCCAGTTCATCCAAAATGACACGACCTACTTTTGTAGCCAATACATACTCATCACGCGGGCGTTTTGACAGTATTTCACCTAGGCGAATCTCGGCCAAACCAGCGCCGTAGACCGGGGCAGTGTCGAAGTGACGAATACCCTGTTCCCAAGCGGCATCCACAGTTGCCAATGCTTCTTCATCTGTGATACTGCGGAACATATTACCCAGCGGAGCAGTACCAAAACCAAGTTCTTTTCCTTCCAGGATTTTTTTCATTTAATATTCCCTCCTAGAGAAGTGATTGAATTAGATGCTGTTTTACTACGAACTCTTCAAAGTCGCAACGATCATCTTGAGGTTCATTATGAGATATATCAACAATAAAGTATAGAACGCACTTCAAAGTAATATACGAACTTAAAAGTGATATACGAACCGCAAAGTAACATAGGAACTTAAAAGTAACTACGGAAGCCTAATTCGTGTTCCACAGAGGAAATGGCCGTGTAATGTTTGGACCCGAAATAATCCGCCAATATACTCTATAAACCGATTTTCGATACGATCTTGAACGTAGCAGGAACAGAAGCATCCCCGAAACTATAACCAAGATGGAAAAGGCATCCCAAGTACATGATAAACACCAGAAAACCATTGTCCTTGAGATACTATTTTTTCGTTCCCCGAATAGTTGTCAACAAAACCATGAGAATAACCAAGGCAGGTGAATACAAAACTTTCCTGCCGCTTTGAAATGATAGCCACGCTGATAATCCATACCCAAATACTCAGGTCCTAAAGCAGATTGAGGTGTTTTTTTATTTTTGTCGAGGGACACTGCTTTTATACTGTGAAAGGCCATTATCCAGTCTTCATTAATTAAAAATCAAAGTTATCTGGGTCTGGGCCGACTCGATGATTCTCATTCAAACCCTCAATCTGTGCCATCTCTTCTGTGGTCAATTCAAAATCAAATACCGCCGTATTTTCTACGATTCGATGTTCTTTTGTAGATTTGGGGATCGTCACGACGCCATTTTGCAAATCCCAGCGCAAAATGACCTGAGCAATGGATTTGTGATGCTTCTGGGCGATCTCTTGCAAAGATGGGTTATCCAGCAATTCTCCTTGCATGAGCGGAGACCAGGCTTCAAATTGAATTCCTTGCTCCTTGCAATAATCACGTAACTCCTTTTGAGTCAGGCGCGGATGGAATTCCACTTGATTCACCATCGGTTTTAATTCTGCGTCTTTTAACAGCTCGTCCAGATGATGCGTGTGGAAATTGCTTACACCGATTGCCCGCACTCGGCCTTCTTTATAGAGAGTCTCCAGTGCTCGCCAAGAGTCTTTATACTTCCCTTCCACCGGCCAATGAACGAGGAATAAATCGAGATACTCCAACCCCAGTTTTTGCAGGCTCGTTTCATATGCAGCCAAGGTTGATTCGTATCCAAGCTCGGTATTCCATACTTTTGATGTTACAAACAACTCTTCGCGGGGGATACCTGCTTCTTTCAATCCTTCGCGGATTCCTCGCCCGACTCCCTCTTCATTTTCATAGATCGCGGCCGTATCTATGCTGCGATATCCGTGCTTGATTGCCATTTTCACCGCATTCTCCAGCTCCGGACCTTCTTCTACTTTAAATACACCTAAACCAAACCAGGGCATCTTTACACCATTGTGCAGGGTTGTTGTATCTTGCAGATGGTTTGCCATTGTAAGCTCCTCCTAGGTTTTTATCCTGTACTATTTTGTTCTTTTCATTCTAGCGCCATCAGCCTGCAAGGATCACGGCACCACCCTCAACCATCAATACGCCAAGCCACGCGTATCAATCCGATGGATTTTGGATGATTCCTCCCAACAGGCTCCGATAGCGATACTAGTATTGAATCCATAGACCGACAAATGCTAGTATGGTAGATACAAAAGTAATGGGAAAGTACGTACTTTTTTGTGCTGTAGGTACTTAAAAGTTCTTTAGGAACTTTTTTGTTCCTAATAACATCATCAGGAGGAAGGAGCATCGCCATGAATAAAAAGAAATACAATACTTCTGTAGAAGCGACGCTGGAAGTGATTGGGGGGAAATGGAAGTGCGTTATCCTCTGCCACCTGACACACAGCAAAAAACGCACGAGCGAATTGAAGCGTCTCATGCCTGGAATTACACAGAAAATGCTGACTCAGCAGCTACGAGAACTAGAGTACGACGGGATCATCAACCGCATCACTTACAACCAGGTACCGCCCAAAGTAGAGTATGAAATGAGCGAATACGGCTGGAGTTTGAAGAGCATATTGGAATCATTATGCGCGTGGGGAGAACACCATATTATTAAAGTGCACGGCGATAAATTTGCTGTATTAGAAGAGAGCATCCTGAATAAATAAATTTGCACAGCCCATAAAAGCGTGATCTACCTTCTGCAGGGGGCAGGTAGATCACGCTTTTCTTATAAATAGAACTTTTATTTTTGGTCTTTTGTTTAAAATCATCGCTTGTATTTATTTGATAAATAGGTTATTCATTTGAATCTAAATAGCAGACAGCAGCTATAAAAATGCTTTATTCATCTTATTAATATACTGGCGACGAATGATAAAGAAATATGCAACTTGTAAGATAAAAAACGCGGTAATTCCATACAATGTTGGAAGTGCAATATCTATAAAACCAAAATGTTTTTTCATTATCAACAAACTGATTAATGATTCCAATGCAGCAAAAATGTATGGAAAGAAAAGCATGACAGCTATTTTCAAGGAGGAGATCCGATTCATCTCACCTACACGTATCCCTATCTTGGATAGTTTCCTGTAGGACTGTCTCTCCTGATAAAAATCAGTAAATAGTTTAAAGTACAGAAAACCAACAATTGATAATGATAAAATAAGTGACATGAATATCCCTATAAAAATAATAATTCGATTATCTTTTTCTTTATATAAATATTGCACAGCCCTGAGATTATTTATACTAAAAGATTCGGTAAAACCATTCAATTTTTCGATTTTTTTACTTACTTTCTTCTCAAGGTTGCTTGGTCTTTCGTTGTTTTTCCACATTGGTATCAAATAAGAAATATATGTTTCTTGATAATCATCTTTTGATTTGGAACTTTTCACCTGAGCATAAGTTTGATCGGAAACAATAGCCAGCCGGTTATTACTAGTAAATACATGTTGATTCATTTGTCTCTTTACACGCAGCTTTAATTTTCCTCGCGATAAGGTTACACCATTTTCAATATTTTGAATAGGTCTTATCAATGTAGAGTTAATTAAGATAACTTCATCATTTCTTACTAAAAAATCCTTCAAATGCAATTCTCCTCTTAGTGATCGATAGTCCGATAGAGGGATTATTTCCAGTCCAAAGGTAGCTCCTTTAAAATTACACGAAATAGAGTCTATAATCGATTTTTTATATTTAACATTTTCCCCAATAAGTATCTTATCAATCTTTTTTGTTCTTTTTATCGCCTTTTCTTTTTCATTATCATAATCTTTCACTTCAATTGATAAGGGAGTCTTTTGGTATATTATTCTTGCCTTGTACTCCGTAGCAAGAATAACACCTATTGTTGAGAAGGCCATTGCTGAAACGATCGTAATGATAAAGAGCATGCGTGAATTGTCCTTTAACTTGTATGCCATGTCCGATACCCATAGGAGCCTTGTTCCTCTCCAGAGGAAGGACTTCTTCTTCTTGA
The DNA here is from genome assembly GCF_900106775.1 of Marininema mesophilum. Taxonomy (GTDB): domain Bacteria; phylum Bacillota; class Bacilli; order Thermoactinomycetales; family DSM-45169; genus Marininema; species Marininema mesophilum. The sequence continues at coordinate 125,648 of NZ_FNNQ01000010.1, read as the reverse complement.
GCTTCTGAATCATCCACATACTTAACTGAGTATAAAAAAAGTAGGTTCCAGTACACCCTAACAACAATATGAGAATAATCACTTGAGGTTCTAATTTATTCAACTGCATACAACCGATAGACGCTACAAAGCAACACGCTGATAAAAGCACCAGCCATCCATTGGCCCTTAGTTCAGATTTTGGTTTCTTTGTCCCTAGTAACAACTGAATGATCTTATTTTTTCGAATAAACCATACAGTAACGAAGGAAAGGGCACTAAATAAACTAGTAAATAAGATGAAAGTAAATGCAATTGCTTTCATTGGGAGGTAAAAGGGGAGTTCTTTCTCTTCCAAAACTACCGCACCGATCATAAGAAATAGCTTAGAAGTGGCTAACCCACACACGACCCCGATCAGAATAGAGCCAATCCCGATAACCATATTTTCTAATAAAATTAGATAGATCACTTGTGATCTCGTAGCTCCAAGCATCCTGAGAATCCCAAACTCCTTGTTTCTAGCCTTTAAGAAAACGCTCATTGAATAAAGCAGAAACAAAATAGAAAATCCATAAATTACACACTCGACCGCAAACACACCTTCATAAGTACCTTCTCCAAGGTTTAATTGCGATAATTGCGGGTGAAACATGACCATCGCATAGATAAAGAAAATCATCACCGAAAAAGAGCAGCTAAGAAAATGCCCAGCATATACCCTCGCATCGCGCTTGACATTATTTAGCGCGAACTGACGAAAGTTCATGAGCATTCCCTCCTAGTAGGGACAGCATATCGATGATTTCTTGGAAAAATTGTTGGCGATTATGTCCACGGTAAATTTGACTCTCCAATTTTCCATCTTTTATAAAGACTACGCGGTGACAGTAACTAGCGGCTAAAGGGTCATGGGTAACTAACATCATCGTCGTGTCATCGGTTTTGTTGATTGATTCTAACATCTCCATCACTGTGCGAGCAGATTTGGAATCTAAGTTTCCTGTAGGTTCATCAGCTAACAACAAAGATGGTGAGTGGATAATCGCTCTGGCGATAGCGGCCCGTTGTATTTGGCCACCGGATACCTCATAGGTTCGCTTTTTGAGAATATCCACGATATCGAGCTGCTTAGCTACTGCCATCAGGTTCCGTACCATGACCTCAAGTCTTTTTTTGTCGAGGACGAAGGGAAGGACGATATTCTCTTCGATGGTCAAGGTGTCAAGAAGATTAAAATCTTGGAAGACAAAGCCTAATGCCCGCCGGCGAAAAAGTGCTAGTTCGCTTCTCTTTAGACTGTGGGGATCTTTTCCGTTGATGATCACTTCTCCAGAGGATGGCTTATCAATGGTAGAGATCATATTGAGAAGCGTCGTTTTCCCGCTTCCGGATGGACCCATGATACCGATAAATTCACCTTTTCGTATGGTGAGGTTAATATCCGAGAGTGCTTTATTTAACACTTTGCCACCGTATATCTTATTTAAGTGACTTACTTTACAAATCTCCATGAATCCAACTCCTTCTGGATGAGATAGCTCGAGTGTAGCAAAGTCATTTTCCTTTCTCTATTGAATTAGCTTACAAAAACCTTAAATCAGTTGTAAGGTTAGTGAGCATTGAAAAAAAGAATTCGCACCACAGTCCCCTTCCCCTCTTCAGACTCAATTTCAAATTCATGATGAAGCTTCTTACACACTTCTTGAACTAAGTATAAACCCATCCCTGTAGACTCCCTGTATTTCCGCCCATTCTCCCCGGTAAAATACGGTTCGCAGACACGATAAATGTCCTGTATTGGTATACCGATGCCTCTGTCTCGAATCTCTAATACCCACTCTCGCCCTCGCAGATATGCTGAAATCGTAACGGTTTCACTAATTCCCGCAGAATAACGAATGGCATTCACAATGAGCTGAGTGATCAAAAAGGATAGCCATTTCGGATCTGTTTCTACATGTATAGACGAATCAATGGTATTTTCCGGATATACCTTGTGACGAATGAAGGAACCTTTATGCTCAGATACAACTTCATTCACCAGTGACTGCAAGGATACTCTTTGTACATGAAAATCGTGCTCAAACACTTCAAGTCGAGCAGTATGTAATATGGTTTCTAAACCCGCACTAATTCGGCTGATTTCCTCTTGAATATTTTGGAAAATAGGATCTACTTTTCCTTTCATCGTAAGCTGAATCACGGATAAGGGGGTTTTCATCTGATGAACCCATTGAGTGATGAAGGTGAGATGCTGTTGTTGTTTATTTTCATATCGATGGATCTTCTCCTGATAAAAGCGATATTGTACTTGGAGGTACTCTTGTAAGGTTTGAGACAAGGAAGAAGATCCACGGGAATCAATCCCCTCCTCAAAAATGGATAATTGTAAATAGAAGGATCGATGAGTTAGGTAGCGGATCATAAGATAGATCGATAGTAAAAAGAAACCAAAAAAGATGGAATAGAATGCTGTAGGAAGATTCCGAAAGCCATCCAGCCAATAGATCAGCATTACTGAAACAAGTTGCAACATATTAAATAAGAGTAAAGAAATATGCTCTCGCCAAAAAAGCCTCATCATTCATCCCCCCATGTTTCTTTGAACCGATACCCTGCCCCTCGAATGGTTTCAATCGCACCTACTACTCCTACATCCTTTAATTTTTTGCGTGTTCTTGTTACATAGACGGTCAGCGTGTTGCCATCCACAAATTGATGATCATCCCACAATACATCCAACAAATATTCTCGTCCCACTACTTGATTCGCATGCTCCAGCAATAGTTCCAGCAATGCAGTCTCTTTGTGACTTAATTCTGTCTTTTTACCCTCTAATTCCAGCTCAAGGATATCCGGATACAAGATAAGATTCGAGACCTTGATCATTCTCTGGGGTTTCACTCCCGCATACTTTCCATATGCACGACGGAGATGGCTTTCAATCTTGGCTACTACCACCTCGGGATAAAAGGGCTTCGTAATATAGTCATCGGCTCCATTTTGTAGAGCAATTACCTGATCCATCATTCCTTCCCGAGCAGAGATAAATAGTATAGGGCAAGTAGATATCAACCGGATTTTTCTACACCAATAAAAGCCATCATATTTTGGAAGGTTCACATCTAACAAGACAAGCTGCGGTTCTTCCTTCTCGAATAAATGGAGAATGAGATCGAAATCCTCTGCGACGATTCCTTGATACCCATATTTTTCTAAATGAGATTGAAGCAACGAACTTATTTTGGGATCATCTTCTACGATCATAATCTTGTTCACATATAATCCTCCTTGAATATAAATGTTCAGTCGATGTTATTATATCGATTTATAATAGGTTTTGTAGACAAAAAAAAGAAGTCGACGCAATACATCGGCTCCTTTTATCAAAATTTCACTTTAAGAAAGGCGTGGATCTTCCAACAACCGCTCCATCTCTTCTTTGTGATTGGACTCTTCGGCGAGCATATCTTCAAGCTCTAATTTGAGGCCGTATTGACCAGTGGTTTCTGCTTGATTGATCCGCTTAACATAACGCTCAATCGTCGCTGACTCGTCAGCAATCGCATTCTCCAGCATTTCTCGAACACCCCTGGCCTGTTTTACTGTAGCTGGATTTACTAAGGGATTACCCCCCAGAGCAGAAATCTTTTCTGAGAGGAAGCGAGCGTGTTTGAGTTCGTCCTGTGCCTCCGCCTCAAAGAAATCCTTTAAAATCGGGCGAGAAAGCCCAGATATAGTAGCAGCATTATATGTGTATGTAATCACCGCAGCATACTCATATGATAGATCTTCGTTTAATCCCTCGATTAGGGTTTTAATTTGGTTGTTATCCATGGCAACATCGTCCCCTTTTTAGTTCTTACCATTACTTCTTAGATTATGTTTTCCCGAGAAGCGGAGAATCAAACTTGGGAATCGCGAAAATTGTAGTATAATGGGAACGAATTCGGCAGATAAAAGGCGGTTTTACCATGACGACAGAACAACTTAGCCCCCTTACCTGGGGAGAGAAGCGATACCATACATTTAATTATTACCTTCGGAATCATTTTGGGGGAAAGGTTTTTAAGGTCCCCCTTGACGGTGGATTCTCTTGTCCCAATCGTGATCTCACTGTGGGAAAGCCTGGGGGATGCACTTTTTGTAGTCCCTTGGGATCAGGGGATTTCGCTGGACGTCGACGAGATGACCTAGAGGAGCAGTTTGAGAAGGTAAAAAATCGGATGCACCAAAAATGGCCAGAGGCCAAATACCTCGGCTATTTCCAAGCCTTTAGCAACACCTATGCTCCTGTAGAAGAACTTCGTCCGATGTATGAGGTCATCATGAAACAACCGGGTGTAGTGGGGCTTTCCATCGCCACCCGGCCGGATTGCCTACCTGATGATGTTCTCGATCTTCTCGAAGAGATTAACCAGCGAACCTATCTCTGGGTGGAGCTCGGTTTACAAACCGTTCATGAATCCACCTCTGACCTGATTAACCGTGCCCATGACTATGCTTGTTTCCTTGATGCGGTGACAAAGTTGCGTGCACGGGGGATACGGGTCTGTGCTCATATTATCTTTGGTTTACCGCAAGAAACACCTGAAATGATGTTAGATACTGCCCGTGCTTGTGCCGCCATGGACCTGCAAGGGATCAAGATCCATTCCCTTCACCTCCTCAAGAAGACATTGATGGTCAAACAATATAAAGAAGGTTTACTTGAGTTTCTCGACCGGGATACCTATGTCAACCTTGTCGTAGACACCCTAGAAATGCTTCCTCCTGAGATGATCATCCACCGAGTTACGGGAGATGGCCCCCCCGACCTGATGATCGGACCTATGTGGAGTACGAAAAAGTGGGAAGCACTCACCGCCATCGATGATGAGCTAAAACGACGGGACTCCTGGCAAGGAAAGCACTGGAAACCATCCATGACCATGTCACTCCCTGTGCGCACACGTCCTGCGGGGGTGACCTCCATCCTATGAATGTAGCTTCCATCTTGTCCTTCACCCATACCCTGGTGAAGGATTCCTTATTTCCTGGTGCTATCGCCATAGATGCAACGGCGGGAAATGGACATGACACCCTCTTTCTCGCCCAAACCGTCGGTGCTGAAGGTCATGTGTTCACCTATGATATCCAAGCTCAGGCACTTGAGATTACGCATCGTCGTCTACAAGAAGTCAATCTTGCTGACCGTGTCTCCTTGATCCATCGAGGTCATCATCATATGGCAGAGTCTCTAACCGAGGTCAATGTTACCCAAGTTCACGCGATTATGTTTAATCTCGGGTACCTACCAAAGGGAGACCCAGGGGTAACCACATTGCCGGTGACTACCTTATCTGCTATCCAACAATCTTTAGACCTTCTGGCACCCGGTGGCACTCTCACCCTCGTTCTCTATACTGGGCATCCTGGAGGAAATGAAGAGGCGACAGCTGTGCTCCATCAACTTGAATCATTGGATGCACGCTGTTTTGATACGGCTCACTATCAATTGCTCAATCGAAACCAAGCGCCTTCCCTTGCTATTGTGAGGAAAAAAGAACATTGCTAGATGTAATATAAAAAAAGGGGCACACCTTCTCTACACGAAGGGGCCCCTTTTATCTATTCAATCCTTCCACCACGTATCCAGTACGGATACAGGAATCGTCCGTTTATGCCTAGTTGCTAGAAAACGTTGTTCCAGCTTCGTAGCATCTTCTTCTGCTATTTCTTTTCCTTCCAGATAATCATCGATGATCTCGTAGGTGAGAGCCAGCTCCGTTTCATCGGCTTGACCTGGGTTATCGTCAAGGAGATCTGCTGTAGGAACTTTCTCATAGACTACTGGTTCTGCCCCTAGGTATTTCAGAAGCTCTTTGCCCTGACGCTTACTTAATCCAAAGAGTGGAACCAGGTCTGCCCCGCCATCACCATACTTGGTGAAAAATCCTGTTACCGCTTCGGCCGCATGGTCTGTCCCTACAACAAGAAAACCATAATGACCCGCTACATTGTACTGGGAAATCATCCGCTCCCGCGCTTTACAATTCCCTTTGACATAATCAGAAAGTCCAACTCCCGCTCCATCTAGAAATGAACGGACGCTTTCGTCCACAGCTTCTTTGATATTCACTACCAAGCTTTTATCCGGCCGGATGAAACGAAGGGCGCGCTGGGCATCCTCTTCATCTCGCTGTACTCCATAGGGGAGGCGCATGGCGATAAATGCGTAGTCCTCGCCTGTCACTTGGCGTAACTCTTCTACTGCCAATTGACACAAGCGGCCTGCTAGAGAGGAGTCCTGACCTCCAGAAATACCGAGGACAAGCCCCTTTGACCCTGTATGAGTCAGGTAGCCTTTGATAAAGTCGACCCGTTTCTTCACTTCTGTCTCAGGAGAGATCGAGGATGCTACCCCTAATTCAGCAATGATTTCTTGTTGCAATGACTTCATAATCTTCCTCCTCGCCATGTCAATTTTTCTTCCATTTAGTTATACCATAAGGAGGTTCTATACGATAACCGACTAGCCCTTTCCCTTGATATATAAAAAGGGCATACGAAGGAGATCCCTTCGCTACGCCCTTACTGATCTACTTTTTCTAGCAAGTATTCCACTGTATCGAAGGTTTCATTGGTAACCGGGTCCACCCGATACATTCTAATTTTTACAAACCCTGATCCGGTTGGACTGGGCGTAGATACGGAGAAGCGAGTAGGGCCCTTGCTCTTAGGCTTAATCGGCTGACGGTTAGTTACCAGTTTTGTGCCCTCATTATCAGTAACTCTGACATCGTAGAACACTTCTTGACCCGCTGGAGCCTTTATATCAACGGACACCTTATAATTACCGCCAGAACCTGTACGAGTAAACCCACTAAAAGTAGCGTTTTTCCCCATACCATTCTTTGGATTTTGCGGAGCAATTGGCTTAGCAGCACGTCCTGAGGTAAATGGCTCATCTTTGGTTTTACCGCGATCATAGTAAGGTTTCACATCTTGATACTTTTTTGCTCTAAATTCTTGCTGACTCCCTGTTGGCATTTCCACTTTAGACATTCCGAGACCGCCTAAACTGTACCTGTTATACCATACATACGAAAATAATAGCACAAATATGGTTAGCGCAATTATGGCTAAAGCGCCGGCAGCAAAGAGACAACCCATTCTTTTACCGCCCGATTTCTTAACCGTAGGCACTTGCCCTCCAAACACTTGTCTGTTGACGTCCGAATGATTATCTCCCTTTGCGCTTATCATCATAGGAGGTGCTGTGCTCGGCTTTGATATAATAAAGGATTTGTTAAGTGCTTGGTCCAGGTCTTTCTTCATTTCATCGGCAGTCGTATAGCGAAGATGGGGTTCCTTCTCCATCGCCCGATAGATTACTTCACATACTCCTTGAGGAATATTAGGATTCCACTGTCTAGGATCAGGAACGGGCTCCTGCAAGTGATTCAATGCAATCGCTACCGCCTCTTCTCCATCAAAAGGCAATACTCCTGTCACTAGATAAAAGAGTACCACACCCAATGAGTAGACATCACTCTGGTAACCTATATCTCGACCACGGGCCTGTTCAGGTGAAAAATAGTGTACAGAACCCATGACAAATCCTGTCTGGGTAATCGAAGTTGCCCCATTTAAGCGTGAGATACCAAAATCCCCTATTTTGTGTTGATCATTTTTAAACATGATGTTATGGGGCTTAATATCTCGATGAATAATTCCCTGTTCATGAGCGTGGGCCAATCCCCCACAAACTTGCGAGATAATGGAAACCGCTTCTTGTGGAGAGAGAGGTCCTCGTTGATGGATTACATCCATCAACGAAGCCTCCATATTTTCCATCACCATGTAATGAATATTACCTTCCCGCCCCACATCATACACATCAATCACATGGGGATGGGACATAATTGCAGCAGCCTTTGCCTCTCGCGCAAAACGACGGATAAAATCTTCGTCATGGCTCAGGGACTCATTCATCACTTTTATGGCAACTTGTCGTTCCAGAAGCTGATCCCGGGCTAAATAAACGACAGCCATACCACCGCCACCAAGACGGCGGAGAATCTCGTATCGTCCTCCCAGGCTCTTCCCTTCCACAAGCATCACCTTCTCTTATCTCACCCTATGACGAATGAGTACTTTCAATAACCCTATGTTATCATTACTATGATAGTAGATATACGTTTTCCATGAAAACAACTCTAGTATCAATAACTGGCCAATGGTACTTGATTAAACCCAATTATACCCTATAATCAAATGAATCTCTACTTTTCAGGGTTCTACCAATTGCGGAGGGGCCTCTCCTTTATATACTCGCAAAGGAGCGAAACATGCATGCCGCTAGTTTTGCTACCCAGCAGCTTGATGGATGAAAAATTTGGAAATAACAAAAAAACATCCTCCGCAGAAACAGAGGATGCTATTGAATCTATTCTCAGCGGCCTTTCTTCTGCTTAGCCGCTAACGCGCTAAGTCGTTCTTCACTACTCTTCATCCATTTTTTCATCATATCTTCGAAGTCGCCAGGACCTCCACGACGATCCCCGCCACCACGACGACCTCCACGACCTCCACCACCACCACCACTACGTTGTGGACGATCATCTGTCAGTGCTTTGATAGACAATGAAATTTTTCCTGATGGATCGATGGAGAGCACCTTCGCTTTGATGGCACTTCCAACAGAAAGCTCATCTTCCACCTTTTCGACGAACTTGGAAGAAATTTGAGAGATGTGGACAAGACCCGTCTCTCCGGTTTCCAGTTTGACGAAGGCCCCGAAGGGTTTGATGGCGACCACTTCTCCGCTCACTACGGATCCTTCCGCTAGCTGACTCATTCAAACACTCCCGAAATGTTATTCATTCTGCTTGAAGATACCATTAAATCCGGGCGAAGTCAATGGGGGAACGCCTATTATCCAATTTCAGCCTTCGCCATTATGAAGTACACCATTCCCATAAAAAGCATAAATGTGTTATACTTTTTGCATTCACTACGCTTATTGAAAGCGATTTCATTTCTTAATGTGATGGCAAAAAGAAAGGATGGACCTATGAAGACTCAAGCTGATATTTCTCATTGGATGAAATACACACTCAAAGGTCAGACCCATCGGAACTTATCCGTCCCGCTTCTAATCGAAAAAGCATTAGAACGTAAAGAAGGTACCCTTACGTCCTCTGGGGCTTTTTCTGCTGTCACAGGCGCTTACACAGGACGCTCCCCTAAGGATAAATTTATAGTAAATGATCCCTCAATTACCGATACCATCGACTGGGGACCGGTAAATCAACCGATGAGCCCAGATATTTTTGATCGTCTGTACATGAAAATGTTGGATTACTTGCAGAAAAAGGAAGTTTTCGTTTTTGATGGTTTTGTTGGAACAGACAAAAATCATCGGCTCCCTATTCGTACGATAAATGAGTACGCTTGGCATAACCTCTTTGTCCAACAACTCTTTGTCCGACCTATTTCATCAGATTTAGAAAATTTCACCCCAGAGTTTACCATCATCAGTGCTCCTGATTTAATAGCAGATCCACAGATGGATGGAACCAACTCAGAAGCCTTTATCGCTGTCAGTTTCGAACGCCGGCTCATCCTCATCGGAGGAACTCAATACGCTGGTGAGATGAAAAAATCCATCTTCGGCATTATGAACTACCTCCTTCCAGACCGCGATGTATTCCCTATGCACTGTTCTGCCAATATAGGTAGTAACGAACGAACAGCCCTTTTCTTTGGACTCTCTGGAACAGGGAAAACCACCCTCTCCGCTGATCCTGAACGGAATCTCATCGGGGACGACGAGCATGGCTGGTCAAAGGATGGGATTTTTAATTTTGAAGGCGGATGTTATGCCAAATGCATCGGCTTATCGGAGGAGAAGGAACCACAAATTTGGAACGCCATCCGCTTTGGTGCGGTCCTCGAGAATGTTGTACTTGATGAAAAGCGTAACCCTTTATATGAAGATGGTAGCTTAACGGAAAATACACGTGCTGCTTACCCTATCGAGCATATTCCAGGAGCACGTATCCCTGGAATTGGCCAGCACCCTGATGTCATTCTCTTTTTGACAGCTGATGCCTTTGGTGTCCTACCTCCGATTGCTCGCCTTACCCCTGAGCAAGCCATATATCACTTCCTTTCTGGTTACACAAGCAAATTAGCAGGAACCGAACGGGGTGTTACAGAACCTGAAGCAACTTTCTCTACTTGTTTCGGCGCACCTTTTCTCCCTCGCCCTGCCCATGTATATGCACAGATGCTGGGTAAGCGGATCGAAGAGTATAATGCCCGCGTCTATCTTGTCAATACAGGATGGACTGGTGGACCCTATGGGGTTGGAAAACGGATGCAATTATCCTACACCCGGACCATGGTCAAAGCAGCGTTGGATGGTTCCCTGGATCAAGCCACCTTCACACCTGATCCGATTTTCGGCATCCATATTCCTGATCAATGCCCAGGAATTCCATCCAAACTCCTCTTCCCTCGCAACACATGGCAGGATCCTGTCGCATTTGTAACCCAAGCGAAGGAATTGGCGCGTCGCTTCCAAGAAAACTTTGCGAAGTTTATAAGCGTGGATCGCGCTGTTATTCAAGCTGGCCCACAAGTGTAACTTGTACAGGTAATTTCTCGAAGCCGCTGGTTCGCCAGCGGCTTCATGTTCAATGCTAAACAGATCCCCAATGGGGAAATACATCATCATCAACAAAAACCTCATGACTAGCAACATGAGGTTTTTGTTGAATTATCTAGAGATATATTGCATGAATAAATGGTTATTTGTGTTATATTCATCTTATATACTCATTAGTTCGTGAATCATCATAGGGAGGATTTTATATGAAAAGAGTTTCTGTTGTATACACGCTCATTCAAGATCCAGAGACAGGGAAAATTCTGATGGTTCAAAATAGAAGAGGCTCCTCCTTTGATTACAGTCTTCCCGGTGGAGCGGTGGAGCCCTTTGAAACATTGGAACAAGGTGCTATACGTGAAGTGGAGGAGGAGACTGGTTATATCATTAAACCAACTGGCATGCTAGCTGTAAACGAGGTCTTTTTCCCGAAAAAGGACGAACAGGTCCTCTTCTTTACGTTCAAAGGTTCCATCATCGATGGGCAAAAAACCCTCTCTCGTCCCAGTGAAATCCTCGCCATTGAATGGATCGATGTAGACATAGCCATTCAGCGGATGCCCTACCTTTCAGAAAAAGTTTTTCAACTTCACCGTGAACCAGCCCCTTATGTATATGAAGGAGAAAAATAGCTTAATGATTGCGAATCACAACACCCTTCATCAATCGATGCACTTCATCTCGTTTCCCATAGCCTGTTCCTGGAATCGTCGACGCTTTAGCTCCTGCCGCTGTTGCAAAGCGAGCTGTTTGCTCTAAGGGCCAATGATAAGCCATCCCCATGATAATCCCTGCGACCATTCCGTCTCCGGCACCCACAGGATTTATTGCTTGGAAGATGGGTGGTTGTACATGAAATTGTTGTTGGTCCTTAAAAAACCACGCACCTGCTGCTCCCATAGAGATCACTGCACATGTGACACCAAATCTCAGGATCTCCTGACCCGCTAGGAGATAATCTGAATCGGTGATAAGTTCACGCTGTAAAAGGCCCTGCAATTCCTCCCGATTAGGCTTGACCACATGGGGCACCGCTTGGATGCCTTCTCTGAAAGCTTCTCCATCCGCATCCAGTATGACGGTTACCTCCCTTTTTTTTGCCTGCTTGATCATTGTCCGATATAAATCACTTGGTGCACCTTGGGGTAAGCTACCTGAGAGAACAACAAGCTCACTTCCTATCAGACAGTGATCAAACTCCGCTAACAACCGATCTACGTCCTTTGTTTCTACTGTGAAACCAGGCTCATTTATATCGGTAACTTCCCCTGAGTTCTGATCGACCAATTTAGTATTGGTACGAACCTCTCCAGGCACTTTGATAAACTCCTGTGATATTCCCCATTCATCTAATTGAGCAAGAAGAGCCTCCCCTTGCCACCCCCCGCCTATCCAACCAAATGCTCGCACGAAATCTCTTTCTCTCCATTTCGTCAACGCTCGGGCAACATTGATCCCTTTACCTGCTGCAGTCATCATTACTTCCTGTACTCGGTTCACTCCACCTGGATGAAAACTGGAGAGCATCAATGTTTTATCCATCGCCGGATTTAGTGTCACAGTAAGAACCTTACTCATCGAGTACCTCCTTCTGTTCTGTTCACCCCAGTATGTCACCCCTTGTTAATTCCCGCCCACCCCTTTACATATCCCATTAACTCATATGAGCGAGGCACCCTATGATCAGTCCCTTTACCAGTATGTTCTATACCCACGCCTTGAAAAAAGTTCCCGAACTTGCTATCATCAGCGAAGGTCTGTCTTTAATGAAACGTCTAGCAGAATGGACTAATATTCCCCTAATAAAGGAATACCAGAAACCTCTTATCCTAGTGGAGAGACTGAAAGGAATCATAATTTTATGAAAGCACCTATCATCATCGGCGTGGCCGGCGGTAGCGGCTCAGGAAAGACGACTGTAGCCCGCAATATCTGTGAACGTTTCTCCGATTCCGTGGCTTTAATCGAACAAGACGCCTATTATAAGGATCAAAGCCACCTCCCCATGGAAGAGCGGGTTAAAACGAATTACGATCACCCTCTCGCCTTCGATAATGATTTACTTATCGATCATTTGCACAAGCTCCAGCAACAGGAGACTATTGAAAAACCGATCTACGATTTTGCTCTGCACACACGAGCTCCCGAGAAAATGACTATCACTCCCAAGGATGTAATCATCTTGGAAGGAATCCTTATCCTTGAGGATGAGCGACTTCGAGATCTGATGGACATTAAAGTTTTTGTGGACACGGACGCAGATGTTCGTATTCTTCGCCGCATCGAACGGGACACTAAGGCCCGCGGCAGGAGCCTGGATTCTGTCATTGAGCAATACCTAACGGTGGTCCGTCCGATGCATCTTCAATTTATCGAACCAAGCAAACGTTATGCGGATCTCATTATCCCTGAGGGAGGCTACAATCAAGTCGCTGTCAATCTTCTTATCAACCAAATCCAGACCATCCTTGGCTAAAACTCGGCACTCAGAACCCTTCATCTACTTTAGGTGAGGGGTTCTATGCATACTCAGCTCTATAAACCGCTGCATCGCAGGCGAAAGCTGTTTATCTTTATGCCATATTAATTGCGTATAAACACGATCATCTCTATACATCCAGGGCAGGTTGATAAGCCTCCCCTCATCTATCTCTCGCATCACTGATATATAAGGCAAGTATGAAATGCCTAAGCCACTTATCGTACACTGTTTTATCGCCTCGACACTCCAAAAATCAATCCGATGATATTGGCCTATACTGCCTTCCTTCAATCGCTGTTCTAGTAACAAACGATAGGTACAGCCCCTTTCCGTCTGCAAAATCGTCTGACCTGTTAACTCCTTAGTAGTAACCACGTTCTCTTTAGCTAACTCATGATCAGGAGCACACACCATCACTAGTTCCTCCTGGATGAGGGTTTTCATATTAAATTCTTTTTCTGAACACTCTTCATCCAATAGAAATGCTAGATCCATATCCCCCTCCTTCAACTTCCCTGGCATTTCTTTACACTGCCCAGGTGTTAATTCTAACCGCACCTTAGGATAACGCTCTCTGTACTCGTGAAGCAGAGCTGGCAAGCGGTATACAAGAAGGGACTCAGGTGCTCCAATCCGCAATCGACCGGTAGGAGTCTCATCCATATTTACGACTTCGATGGCCTCATTATATAAGCGATCCATTTTCTCAGCAAAGGGAAGTAGTTTCTCCCCTGCCTCAGTAAGGACCGACCGCTTTCCTAAACGGTCGAAAAGCAGAGTCCCCATCTCTTCCTCCAATGTCCTGATATGAGCAGTCACCGTCGATTGTGCATACCCCAGTACCTCACCTGCTCTAGTAAATCCCCCCGTCTCTGCCACTGTACGAAAGGTTTTTAGATAACGAAGCTCCATATCGATACCTCCTTTCATCTATTATAAAATCCGATCATTTTAATTAAAACCATTCATTTAACAAATCAATCACTCATCCGTATAATTACGGTTAAACCAAACAGGAGGTTAAATAAATGAAACGTGACTCTATTGGAACCTTTACACTAAGTGGACTAATGGTCGGCCCAGTGCTTGGTTCAGGGATTATTTTACTTCCTCCCCTCCTTTATCAACAGATAGGGGATTACGCTATTATTGCATGGACTTTGATGCTTATTTTTAGTGGGTTGTTTGCACGCCTTTTTGCTCGGATGAGTATCGCTTGGCCTGGCGATGGAGGCTTGTCTATCGCCGTAAAACGCGCCTTTGGATCGGACATCGAAAAGTTAGCAGCTTGGTTTCAAATATTAGCAGCCTGTGTCGGTCCAATAGCCCTCTTCTCCACTGCAGGAGAGTTCATAAGTACTTGGTTTCATGGAAATATTTCTTGGCGAGAAGAATATGGCATGCTTTTACTCATTCTATCCCTATGGATACTGTCAACTCGCCTTTCCTATGTTGGTCGTTTAGCCTTAGTTTTGTCCACCTCTGCCTCGGTCGTCTTGTTATTAGGTAGTTTCCGTGCAATCCCTTCTTTTAGAGAAGGATCATACCTTGATTCTCCTTTCCACGGCGGGGACTTTGGTTATGGATTATTGCTATTATTTTGGGCGATCGTCGGATGGGAGATCGTCGGCAACTATAGCTTAGAAGTAAAGGACCGGGAAAGGACCATCCCCAGGGCTGTTCGATATAGCCTGATCGTAGTGGCACTTGTTTCCCTAGCCACCGCCGCTTCGGTTCAATGGATCGATCCCACACAAATTGTCGGTGTAGACCCTAACTCTCCTCGTTTGGTAATCGTTCTTTATTCACTCCTTGGCACATGGACAGTACCCATCATCACTCTAATCACGGTAGGATTATGTATTAGTACCTTTTTGCTCGTAGTTGGCGGTACCGCCCGCCTAATTAGTGCTCAAGCCGCTGAGACACCTTTCCATCTACTTACTCGTCGGACAAAGCAAGGGGTACCTTTTCCAGCAATCCTTACCCTTGCTACCGTTCAATTCATCATTTTTATCATAACGAATATGGGGTGGATCACTCTCGATCATGTTGTAGCCATCGCCAATGCCTTCTTTATCGGGAACGCTCTATGTGGAATTTTGGCCGCCTATCGATTATTTTCTGAATGGGGGACCCGTGTCATCTGTCTGCTACTCTCTATAGCCTTTTTAGCATTACTCACCTTTACACCTCTATGGGTATGGGGGATAATGCTCACCCTCACCTTATATGCCAATAGGCGTGCTCTTCGTAATCGATCTTCATTGCAACAAAAACATGGCACTCCTTGTGAGCCATCTCAAATCTCTTAATAGCAACAAGCCGAAAAAAGTTAACTCGTTGCATTCTCCGTGTAAGATGAAGGTACCTCATCTACAAAAAACACGGAGAAATGCAATGAGTTATTTAAAGTCCAGATTCCTCTACTATGCGTGTAACCGTATTATTTAGCGCTAGATCATCTGGGATAATAATACCTAAACCGTTATTAGAATACGCTTTATGAAAAAAGTATGGAAGAGGAGTTTCTTTCAAAAAATCCTCTATAGCTGTTAGAACTCCATTTCGCTCTCCTCCTTCATATAATGCGTGATTAAACCAGTGATTTAATATACTATCATCCGATAATTCTGATGAACCTGGTACTAACCCTTTCTTTGCATAAGAATGTCGATATTCTGGCGGAATACTCTCAGGTAAATAGTACATATCACGTCTAGCATAAGGCCAATCAGTGTCATGTAAAAAGATAAGCGGAAACTTACCTTCTTTTAAAGATTTTTGTTCAACTAACTTGAGTTCATGATAAACTGTATACCAATTATGATCTCCATCAATTAAAATAGCGTCATAATCTTCTAAATTATTTAAAGCCTTCAAACTTAATATTTTTTCCACTGACAAATAGGGATGCATTTTTTTCATTTCTTCTTCATTAAATCGGGGATAAGGATCTATTACTGTCAATTGTGCACCTGAATCTTTGCAGTATTCTAAAATCTTTGATGTATTATACCCCACATCAGCCCCAATTTCTACTATATTTTTCGGTTTAAACACTAAAAAAATAGGTAATATAATCTTTTCATAGAATCTTTGCATTCCTAAAATCCCCCTTTTTTACGACTATTTATTATATGTCTAAAATAAGGAATTCGATTCCGGTGCGTGCCTATTAAACTCAGATTTCAGATCATATGTATGGCTTCTAAACCCTTGACGTAATCCCATCATGAATAAGTTAACAAATTGAGTGTTAGACTAAAAATAGGACAACCCCATTTGAGGTATCTGCTTGCTACTCTCCATATTAACACGCTAGTCTAAGTACCTCGAAAATCACGATACACGTAAATTACTGAAATCGAAATAAATAGGGCGCATTCCCTGTAAATCCTAGGTGTATTTAGGGAATATCGCTCCTCATCGCCGATTTCTGCCCTAAATCCTCCTCGCCAGATTAACACCCTTGCGTTATCCTATTACAAATACATACAAGAAGGTGATACGATTGGATACTTTTACTTACCATAATCCTACCCGGCTCGTATTCGGAAAAGGAACCCTCTCTAAGCTAAAAGAGGAGATACCATCAGACGCCAAAAGAATTCTTCTTGTATATGGCGGCGGCAGTATTAAGCGTAGTGGCCTTTACGATCAAATCCTCTCTATTCTAAAGGAGATGGATCGCGATGTATTTGAACTTGCGGGAGTTGAACCCAATCCTCGCTTGACCACAGTCAAACGCGGCGTTGATCTATGTCGCCAAGAGGAGATTGATTTAATCCTTGCAGTAGGTGGGGGAAGTGTCATCGACTGCACAAAAGCTATCGCAGTTGGCGCCCTCTACGATGGTGATGTCTGGGATATTATTACTAAAAAAGCAACCGCAGATAAAGCGCTGCCCTTTGGCACCGTGCTCACCTTGGCCGCTACTGGCTCAGAAATGAATTCCGGTTCGGTAATCACCAACTGGGATACTCAACAGAAGGCGCCTTGGAGCTCACCTGTTTCCTACCCTCGCTTCTCTATCTTAGATCCCTCCAATACCTTTTCCGTCCCACTGGATCAAACAATCTATGGCATCGTTGACATGATGTCCCATGTGTTGGAACAATACTTTAATCATTCTCCGAACACACCTCTATTGGATCGCTTTGGTGAGTCAATCTTAAACACTGTCATCGAAACAGCGCCGAAGATGATAAAAGACCTGGAGAACTATGAATTACGGGAAACACTTCTCTATGCTGGTACCATGGCCCTTAACGGAACCCTATCCATGGGAGTAGTGGGGGATTGGAGTACCCATCATATTGAGCATGCTGTCTCCGCTGTTTATGACATTCCCCATGGCGGTGGGCTAGCCATCCTTTTCCCTCATTGGATTAGACATACCATTGACGCAGATCCTTCCCGTGCCGCAAAATTGGCCGTCCATGTCTTTGGAGTAGATCCTACTGGCAAGAGTGAGCGAGAAGTTGGTCTTGAAGGAGTGGATCGCCTTCGAGAATTCTGGACTTCTATCGGAGCACCTTCCCGCCTCGCTGATTACAACATCGATGACTCCAAGCTGGAACTAATGGTAGAGAGGACTCTGCTCACAGCTAAAGAGTTTGGACATTTTAAGAAGCTGGCAAAGGAAGATGTGTACTCGATTTTGAAAGCAGCGTTATAAGCTAATAGATTCATGTAACCCCCTGTACTTTGAACAGGGGGTTACTTTTATCTCTTCCCATCTCCTTCCATTTCCTCCTTCTATCCAAAAAGGAGGCACCATACCTATAAGTATCGCCATAAAAAATAGGACTTCGGCGACAATTTATTCAGACCTCAACATAACGATTCAGCACATTGTACATCTAATCTCTGAATCGTTATATAATATTCAGAAAGGAGATCTTCTCAAATCATGTTAATGCTAAATAAATGAGCCCCATCAAGGAGGTATTGATGTGCAACAAGCTCACGAACCAGAGGGAAACCCTACAGCTGCCGTCAAACCATCTCTTCTGGGTATGATGACAAGTCCCACTCTTCAATTCCAACGTATTGCCGAAAGACCCGATTTTTGGTCTGCATTTTTAACCATTCTAGGGCTGACCGCGCTCACAACAGCTGTCATGCTGACCCCTGCCTCTCCACCTGGCTTTGTCATCACCATGTCTGTACTAGGCGTTTTACTGGGTGCCCCCATCAGTCTATTGATATCTGCCCTGCTTCAATGGATTTTTCTCCGTGTATTAAGCGGTAAAGCTACTTACCGACAAGTTTTCTCTCTTAATGTGTACACCTCTGTCATCAGCCTGCTTGGATTAATTTTGCAAGCCATCATTGTAGTAGCCACAGGGGCGAATATCCAAGAGTTGCAAAACTCCGTTACCCCCACTAGCCTCGCTGCCTTCATCTCCTCTGATAGCCTCATGGTGAAGGCCTTGTTGGGTAACATCGAAATTTTTGCTATTTGGCATCTTATTTTGACCGCCCTAGGCTTATCAATTATTGGGAAAGTAAGCACCGCCAAGGGCTGGACTGTGGCACTTACTCTCTTCATATTGGGAGTCGCTCTTGCCACTGGGTTGGGTGCTGTGGGGGATACCTTCAAAGACTTTGTTCCTCCGCAGTAAGTCTAGAGCTAGAATATTTATCGGCAACATCGGGATATGCGTCTTGATACTACTGGTAACATGAACGCTACATTATCGTATTGAAAAATCGAATCGATTCTTCTTCAATAAGGGCGCCGGAACGTTATAACATTCCGGCGCCCTTATTAATCATTAGGTAATTCATACTCCCTCTTCAAAACAAGCTTTCCTTATAACCGTCCCTGCTGTCGCTTTCCTTCGTATACCTTCAAAAAAGCATACACCGCTGTCAATCGAGGAAGTTCTGCTCCCTCAGGAGCCATTTTGAGAAGGGCTCCATGTAAATGATCCGCCTCCACTTCTCCCTTCTTCTCGATGTCTCGCAACATCGACGATTTCATCGATCCGCTCAAATTGTCCAGGATGGAAAAGGTGATATCCGCCACGCCTTCATTTAGCTCAGGCTCTTGGCTATGAGCGACAATTGCTACCTCTGAGACTAGCTCTTGTATTGTCTCTCTCCCACCAGGCACCTCGCGAATCGGGCCTATACTTTCTCCCATTAGAGAGGTGATCCCACTAAAGACGGAAAGAAAGAGATACTTTTGCCACATCGCCACCTTGATCTTATCGCTTTTGGATCCATTTACTTTCGTCTTATGGATCGCACTCTGGAACCGTTCTACCCGCTTAGAAGTACTTCCATCTCGCTCCCCAAACACCAAATCATGCTGATCACTAAACTGTTCGATCTCACCCGCTTCATTTAAAGTTGTCTCGATAAAACAGAGTCCTCCCAGCACCCTTTCTTTTCCGAAAACCTCATCCAATCTAGCTAAATGAGTAATTCCATTTAACAATGGAATCACCATCGTTTTTTCACTCACATAGGGTTCTAAGTCAATAAAGGATTGCTCTAAATGATAGGCCTTCACACTGAAGAGCACCACATCAAATGGATCTGCTGCTTCCCCAGTGACGATCGTCTTTACCCGCGCCTGATAATCCCCATGGGTGCTTCGGATCACAAGACCCGCCTCATCCAATTGTTGTTTGCGCTGAGAACGGACGAGAAACGTAACATCTTCGCCTGCTTCATGGAGCCGACCACCAAAGTAGCCTCCGACGGCTCCAGCTCCCAAAACTAAAATGCGCAAGCCAATCCCTCCTCTTCCCTCTCTTTTTTGTAAGAAGCCTAATTTTTTAACAGTCTATCATGATTGATCGATTCTTGTCGAAGAAGAAATATATGCTCTCCTAAACGAATCCGTTTAAATATATAAATCATAGAATGGAGGCGCTATCCTTTAATTTGATGTTCCCCTGCCTGTTAGTTCCCTATCCCCTGAGATAGGAACATTTTGTAGAATAACAACAGAAAAACAAATAAGGTTAGTGGTGTCCTGGACTTAACCACTAACCTCTTATCTACTCGCTAACCATTCGTTAGCATGTTTTTTGCAATTGATTAAAACGTTCTCCCAATACTTGCAATCGACCCTTTAGAGCTTTCTTCCATTCCTCATCCTGTAGCTGCTTAGCCACTCCCATCAAATCAAGGGCCATATCAATCTGTTCACGAAGAATCGATTCGGGTTGACCTTGCTGAAAGCTCGTACACGATTCTTTCCACTCAGCAATCATGTACTCATCCACATGTTCCTTTAAGTTCACATGCTGGGTATCATCGCCCTGGGCAATTTCCAACAACAAGTCAAACTCTTCCTGTACGGTATGATGTACTTCTACATGATGACAAACAGGACAGTATAGCAGGGGAGCATTATGCACCAATGTCGAACCTTGTCGTAATGTACCCACTGCACCGACCATCGTAGCTCCGCAACAAAAACCCATGTCCCCCCGCCTCCTTGGGTCGAAATGTTCAGTGAATAAAGGGCTTCTCCACCGTTTGATAACGATATTTTACCACATTCCTCACAATCGAAAACCGATTCCCATCTACGAAAATTGACGAATCCGCGACTTCAACCGAGAAAATAAGACGTAATTCGACATATCAGCTCATCGCAAATATTTTTCCAATCTCTCTACCTATTTATCCAAAAAAATCTAACCAGCATCGCGCTTAAGGAAAACGCCTACAAATAAAAACGACGACCTTCAATCGGTCGCCGCTTAATCGATCTTCCACTTATAGAGACAATATTACCTATGCTTATCGATTCCCCTGGTAACTCAGTCTTCGGAAACCATCGCCTGATACTTGTCTGCATCCATCAGCTTTTCCAGATCGGAAGTGCCTTCGATCTCCACAACAACCATCCAGCCACCTTCATAGGGAGCAGAGTTTACGTTTTCTGGGGAGTCTTCCAGATCACCATTTACCTCAACCACTTTTCCACTTACAGGAGCATACAACTCAGAAACAGTTTTTACAGATTCGACACTACCAAAAGGAGAATTTGCTTCAAGAGTATCCCCGACTTCAGGGAGCTCAACGAAAACGATATCGCCAAGTTCAGACTGGGCAAAATCCGTGATACCGATCCGCACCTTATTGTCTCCTTCTTGTTTTACCCACTCGTGTTCGTCACTGTAACGAAATTCTTTAGGTAGATTCATGGGCATTCCCTCCGCTAATCGATAGTCCCCAGGACACGCTCCAGGGGCTTTTTCATCATGGATAGTGCTTTTTCTCCGGCAGAGCGATGACGCAACTTTCCTTCCTCATCATACAGGAAAAAGGCAGGGACAAACTCATTTTCAAAGGCGTCTACAATCGCATGCTTATTGTCAACGGCTTGCGGATGAGTCATCTCATGTTTTTCAATGGTTTCCTTAACGAGGTCGATATTGGTATCTTTCTCCGAACGGGGCATGTGAATTCCAATCACTTGTAACCCCTTCTCGCGATAATCATCACGAATCTTTAATACATCCGGCATACTTGCCTTACATAACCCGCAGCTGACAGACCAAAAGTGAATCAGAACCGGCTTACCATCAAGACTCTCTTGGTCGATTTCACCGTTGATCCACTCAGTAGCTCCCTTGAGTTCAGGCATGTCGGTACGTAAACGCAAAGCCATTGTTGATAACCTCCTCTATACAACAAGACAAGTTACAATCCATTGAAGTAAACCCTTCGTTCACTTCTACGGAAAGAGCCTAACGACATCGTTAGGCTCTTTCTCTTCATCGATGTTTACAGAGTACTTTGACCTGGTTTCCAGTCAGCTGCACATAGACCACCTGTTTGTAGAGCTTGTAGTACGCGCAGGGTCTCGTCTACACTGCGGCCCACATTATCATCGGTAACTACTTGGTAACGAACGATCCCTTCTGGATCGATAATAAAGAGGCCACGCAGAGCAACACCTTCATCTTCATTTAGTACGCCATAGTTACGGCTAACACGATGAGTTGGATCAGCGGCTAATGGGTAGTTTAGATCACCAAGGCCGTTTTCATCCCGAGGGGTGTTAATCCATGCACGGTGTACAAATTCCGTGTCGGTGCTCACACCTACGATTTCACAACCATTGTCTGCGAAATCTGCGTAACGATCAGACAACGCAGTAATTTCAGTGGGGCAAACAAAGGTGAAGTCTTTTGGATAGAAGAAAAGTACCAACCATTCTCCTTCGTAATCAGAAAGAGACACTTTCTCTTCAAGAGTCTCCAGGTCCTTTGTGCTTTTCATCTCAAAATGAGGGGCTGGAAGCCCTACTAGACGGGATGCCATATGATTTATTTCCTCCTTAGATATCGCGGAATACAGATCTCCGCTTATGTAGTTTCCCGGTCAAATCTAGCTTAAAACGCCAAACCACAAGCGAGATTTGTTTTTCTACGCACTTACTAAAATAACACTTTTCAGATCAAAGTCAATACAAGATTGGACTGTTTACAAACTAGGAATCGTTCTCGACTGTTCACCCATCTATAAATGTAATCAACTATTCACTTGTTAATTATTTCCTTACTCTATTGAATCATTCATCCTGTCTAAACACATAAAAAGTAACGGTTCTCAGAAAACTTTTTTCCCTTTGTAAAAGGAAAATCCACTCACTTTGTCAAATGATTAAGGGTTATTAATGCTAAGGAATTGGCATTCGTTCATTCAGAGAAATATGGGAAGGAGACAGACGAATTGAACAAGATGCGGGGAAAGTGGTTGCGAATCACCGTTGGTGCCCTTTTGTGTGGCGCATTGGTCGTACCTATAGCCTATGCGAATAGTGAACCAGGGAAGCCTCAGCGGCAAGTGGATGTACAATTACTCGGTTTAAACGATTTCCATGGCCAGCTTGATATTACGCGGAAGGTTAACGGGAAGGAAGCTGGGCGTGCTGATTACCTAGCTACCTATTTAAAAGAACGACAGAAACAAAACCCCAACACCCTGATGGTACACTCGGGAGACATGGTTGGGGCGAGCCCCCCTGTATCCGCTTTGATGCAGGATGAGCCCACCATCGAGTTCCTCAATACCGTCGGGTTTGACGTAGGTACTCTTGGTAACCATGAATTTGATGAAGGATACAAAGAAATGCTTCGCCTCATTAAGGGAGGCCGCCATGATGCAACGGGGGATTTTGCAGGTGCTGATTTCCCTTACCTTGCTGCGAACGTCGTCAAAAAGAAAACCGGTAAACGTCTCCTTCGTGGTCACGTTACCAAAAAGGTCAAAGGAGTTCCCATCGGTTTCATCGGTGTTGTAACCAAGGATGCACCTAAAGCAGCCACTCCTACAGCAGTAAAAGGTGTCAAATTCTTGGATGAGACAAAAGTAATTAACCGCGAAGTGAAAAAATTGAAGCGTGAAGGTGTTCGCTCCATCGTCGTTCTCGCCCATGAGGGTGGTTTCCAAGATGAAAAGACAGGCGCAATCAACGGTCGAATCAATGACATTGCTAAAAAAGTCAATAAGGATGTCGATGTCATCATGGCCGGTCATAGTCACAGTAACTTGAACACCACGGTCAATAATAAATTGATCGTACAAGCAAACTGCTATGGCACCGCCTTCTCCGATGTTGATCTCACTATTGATCGCCGGACTGGCGACATCGTGAAGAAAAAGGCAAACGTCGTGAACACTTACCATAAGGGAGTAACTCCTGATCCTAAGATAGCTGCTCTCATTAAAAAGTATCAAGATAAAGTAGCACCCATTATTAACAAAAAAGTAGGAGAGTCCGCCAATGAACTGACACGGACAGGGAGCGCCGCTGGTGAATCCCAGCTAGGGAATCTCGTTGCCGATGCCCAGCGCTGGAAAATGAAAACGGATATCTCCCTGATGAATCCTGGTGGGATTCGTTCCGATCTGAATAAGGGCAAAGTAACCTGGGGCGACCTCTACACCATTCAACCCTTCAACAACAACATGGTCTCGATGAAATTGACGGGTAAGCAATTGAAGCAACTCCTCAACCAACAATGGCCTGAGGGCTCTAACGAACCAAGAATACTACAAATCTCCGGCTTCACCTATAAATACGATCCTTCCCGTCCTGCTAAAGATCGTGTAACGGATCTTAAAAAAGCAGATGGTACCCCGATCACTGACGATCAAACGCTAACCGCGTCGGCGAATGCCTTCCTCTCAGCTGGTGGCGACGGATTCACCGTCTTTAAAGACGCTAAAGACAAGGTGGTAGGCCCTGTGGATCTAGATGCCTTAGTAGACTATATCAAGCAACTTCCACAACCTTTCACTGCTAAAATCGACGGCCGTATTCAAAAAGTGGGGAAAGGAAAATAATTTTCCAGCACAAAGCCGAGTGGATCATCCACTCGGCTTTGTTGTGTTCAAATTTCTTTTTAACCTGCCTGTATATCATTCAAGGAACGAATTACTTCAGCTTGATCATTTTTAGGCGTATTGACCGCCTTTGATACGGGATACATCGTCATCGCTTCTGGTTCATAGGGTTCTAGAAATGGACTGAGTAAATCTGGATCTCCCCAGTCAGGATCGAGCCATGCTGCCTCCTCTGCTAAATGAAGGATCACAGGCATGCGTTCATGGATCTCCTGCACCATTTCATTGGCCTGTGTGGTAATTATAGTAAAGGATTGATAGCTCTCACCACTTTCCTCTGTCCAACAATCCCACAGCCCAGCAAAAGCAAACAGTTCTCCACTTGTGAACATGATCCGCATCGGTTGCTTTGTGCCATCTACTTTCTTCCATTCATAAAAACTATCCGCAGGTACCAGACATCGATAGCGTTGAAAGGAGCGGCGAAAAGCTGGTTTTTGTGTTAAAGATTCACTTCTGGCATTAATCAACCGATTTCCAATCGAAGGATCCTTTGCCCACCGGGGTATCAACCCCCATCGCATCGAGACCAGCTTCCTTTGTTCCTCTTCCATGAGAATCACAGGAACCTCTTGGCTGGGTGCAATGTTGTAACGGGGGAGGTGCGCCTCTATCCCATGTTCCTCCACCTGAAAGCGCTCCACGATCTCCTTAAGATTCGCCGTCAAGGTGAAACGACCACACATGTGTATTCCCCACTTTCCCTCATTCCATGATTCTGACCAATCATGTCTTATGTCTATCAAGATCTCTTCTCGGAAAGCCCTTGTTTATCCTTTTTTTGAATCCATATACCTGAGGCTGTATAATACTCATAATTTTCCGTCCGATACTTTGCAATCCCAATCACCTTTTTCTTCACACCAGGGGCCACTTTCACTCTACTCCCAAGTTTAATCTTCTCTTCGCTTCCTCCTATATCTCGTTCACTAATAATGACGACATCAGGATCAGACGAAACAGCTTGCCATGCTTTCCGGTCAGAAACATAACGCGAATCTCGTTCTCTAAGCGGAAGGTTGGTGGACTTAGTAAAAGCGGCATCCACTCCATTTAGCTTTGTATACATATCTTTTTCCATTAACCCATCGATCTGGGTAACGGCTGAAGAAACAGTTACCTTATTTTTTTGTGGTCCTGCTTCTTTAATCGCTTTCTCTAGAGACTTGGTTGAGAGAAAGCGATCCGCTTTTGCTGTTATATCAAATCCACCTGTCGCACTCCGAGCTAGAAATAAAACAAGGGCAAACATCCCCACAAGTAAACTCGTTGCTGCCAAATCGGATTCCTTTTGCAACCAATGGCGATAACCCTTGGTCAATGTAACTAGAATATGAATAAAAGAAAGTTCACTCCCCATCTCATCGATATTAGATAGGGAGTGAACTTTCTAGTTAAACGTCCTTACTCTACCCAATAGCCACTGTGCTAAGCCTCCACAGATCACACCTGCAATCACAACCTTCACCATCGGTTTTAACAATTGGTTCACAGTAAGTAGTTCTGTATTTAATTGATAGATGTTTAACCATGGGATTAAGTTTCCATGGGTCAAAAACTGTGTACTCGTATAGACAAACATTATACCCATTGCCCAAACGGTGTTTTTTGTCAAAACGATCAACAAAAATCCTACCATGGCATAGAATAAAGATTCATAGCCTAATTGTAAAAAGAGAGACGAGAAAAAATGAGGAGCTGGGCTATCCACCCACTGTTTAGCTCCTATAACCCAGGCAATTACCAGAATATACAGCCCCCAGAAGAGAAACACGCGCAGAATCCCCATTTTATAACGGCTTAAGGGATAACTAAACAAGGTTTCATTTCCTTCTTGCTCTAAAAATTCTTGCATTAACAAGATGCTCCACCAACTTGCAAACAGTGGCAAAGACATCTCTGAAAATTGAATCACTCTCGACAAGTCACTTCCCATCAAAAGTAATATCAAAAATACAAAAATAGAGATTCCTAGCGGAACATAAGCAAAAACCCCCATTGATCTCCAATCGTAGCGAAGATCAATATACTTCATTTTGGCCACTTCCCCCCATTAGATACAAGTAGCTATCCTCCAATGTTGGGTCAATGGAAAGCGCTCCTTCAGGCTTTTCATCCGACAAAATGTGAAGTCGATATCCATCCGATTCCTTGTGGTTAGAGATCACATTCCATTCATCCGAAATTTTATAAAAATCCTCATTGGAAACTGTTAATTCCCACACTTTACCCTTGGCAGATGCCCTTATTTTATCTATGTTTCCATGTTTCTTTAGCTGCCCTTTATGCAGGACAGCTATCTGATCACAACTTGATTCAATATCTTCTACAATATGAGTTGAAATAATCACAATCGACTTCTCTCCAAGCATCCGTAACAACTTACGAAAACGAATACGTTCCTCTGGATCCAATCCAGCTGTAGGTTCATCGACGATAATAATCTTGGGGTCACCCAGAATGGCTTGAGCAATTCCGAGCCTCCTTACCATTCCTCCGGACAGATGACCTACCTTTTTATCCTGATGTTCATTTAAGTTAACTTTATCCAAAACTTCTGCTACCATCTTCTTTTGCAAGCGAGCAGAAACCCCTTTAAGAACTGCTAGATGGTAAAGGGCTTCATTTACACGCAACTGCTTATAAAGGGAGAATTTTTGTGGCAAGTAGCCAATCATTTTTCTCACTTCATTTTTATTTGACCAGCTAATATCTCCATAGTGGATGTTTCCACTGGTTGATGGAATCACTGTAGTGAGGATTCGCATCAATGTTGTTTTACCAGCTCCATTTGGTCCCAATAGGCCAAACATTCCTGGTCGAATATCGAGGGAGATCAGATTTAATACCTGTGAACCCCCATATACTTTACAAATCTCATTTATTTGCAACATCCTCTAATACCTCCTCAGTGTTTTCGTTTGAGTATGATCGACTCTAGATCTTCCCACTTCATCGGTTTTGGTTGTAGTAATTTTTCTCTCCATTTGACAGCTATACCTTCGATATCGTCTGTATTGTTTCGATGCCTTTTAAAATAGTTAAGTAATTTTTTGGCATACTGAGCATCTTTTTTCTCTTGTTGTGTTGCTTCCTCCTCAGGATCAAAATATACTTCATATGATCGACTTAAACTCTCTTCTGCTTCACTAGCGAATCCCTGCTGTTTATACTTCTGGCCGTAGATATACCTCACAACAGCTTCATACCAACCCTTTATGTCATCAGATTGATTTGCATAATTCTTCTCCTGATGTAATGAACTAAAAATCCTATCAAATATACTACTTTTATCAGCTAACGCAGAAATAGAGTTACTTAATTGATCGATTCCAATCAGAGTATGATCTTCAAAATTCCACATTGGAAGTTCATTCAATCTATCTGTAACAAAGAATACCTTTTGCGCTATTGGTCGTCCGTCTATCTTTAGATCTTTTTCTAAGCGATGCTGCATCGGTTTAGCTTGAGCTATAAATTGATTCACCGACTTCAGCATATAAGGCGTAGATACTGGATAAATAATGGTTGTATCATCAATTTTCTTTTCTTTCATCATCCCCGCGACAATCGTAATTCCATTGGTAGCTTCTCCTTGCCATTCTCGCCCCCCCTTATGAGATAAATTAGTATAGAGCTTTTCCGGTCCTGAATAACGTAGTTCAAAGTGAGCCCTTTGCTCAGGTTGAAGAGGATAGTACGTACCTTGATCCGAATACACTTTCTTATACCCTGGAATGGGATACCAAGGGAAGTAAGAGGGTAGCAAAACGCCTTGTTCATTGGCGGGGTAGTCGGGGGAACTTACCCCTTCATATTCAATGCGTATTTTATTATCTAACCGAGAGTCAGTTAAAGAGACCTTCAGATGATCACCCATTTGTCGGAAAGGAAGTTTCTTATTCCTGGAAACTACTTTTTTTACTTTTAATCCATGATAGAGGGTGAAAGTCAATTGATTACTTTTTTCTTTGAGTCTGATTTTCATATCCACTACCACTGACAAATCACGAAAACTGGTTACATCTAAATTGTATGTCTGCACATCAAAAGAAGCAGACTTTTCACTCTTATTCTGTATATTCTTCTCGTAATAATCAGACTCATAACTATTTACCGACATGCCTTCTTCAAGTCGAGGCTGATCAGGCTGATTCCAATAATATACTAGTGATACGATTACAATTATGTAGACGCTACCTACCTTCCAAACATGCTTTGGAACAACTTCTTGCAAGGAGATTTGTAAGGAACGAATCGACAAGAAGAATAGACCCGTCAGAAGCCAAAAGAATACTTTCATCCAACGATGTATTTCCATAGGTAATCCATATACAGGATCATAAGGAGTTGCCATACTAGATTCACCTAGGTTAAAAATCTGCAATACAGATAACCACGACACGTACTCATCTTTGATATACGCTATGAACGTTTCACTAATCTCACTTAGGAGGGGGCTAAATAGTACCCAAGTTCCTAAAATAATAAAATAAGCTTTTTTAGATTGGTTTAAAGATCCTACTACCATACCTAAAATCCCCATTACGAAAAATGGCATTCCCCAATATAAAACTATGTAGTAAATACCTTTAATAAAGAAGATATCTGGAACATTTGCTTGATAAAGTCGAGTGTAGAGGATGGAAATAGAAAAAGCCAAAAAGAATAGAACGACAGTTAGCAAAACCAGTACTTTTCCAATCACCTTTGAAGAATAACCCTTTGAAAGGCATAACACGATTTCTTCCATGTGATTAGTAACTTCCTCTTTGGTCAAATTCCATCCATAGAGAAGACTGACCAAAATCCCTCCAACAACTAAATAGGAAGAGCCCATAAACGCACGCCCAGGATCATATACCAATAAAAATCCAGGAAATCCGAAAGAGATATAGGCCCCTATAGCAACAAGCACAACCCAAAACCAGTAGTTCCGCGCTAGCAATGTCAGTTCAATTCGCCAAGATTCAATTACTTTTTTCATATTTTTATCCATCCAATCTTTATATTTACTTTTATTAAACAAAAAGGGCGTTGACTATGTCAACACCCTTTTTGTTTAATACTAACGATAAGCTTTTGTATACCCGTTACCACCATCCACTTCTACATAGTAATAACTATTATGAGTTGCAGTACGTTTCGCTCCACCTTTAGACTTGCTCTTACTATTCTTAGCCCAAATTAGGTCATCAGGCCAGCGGTTAATTTGCCGGGTAAATTCATGCCTCATCTTACCATGTCCACCTTTATTTTTGTAAAAGACATCAATTTTTCCCTTTTTAAAATAATCACTATCTTGATCATGCCCTCCCTTTGTGTTATATGCATTAATAACTTTGTCATAAGCACTTGCTTGATAAGAGAAACCGACAAACATTAAGGTAGACGCTACTACTCCAACAACAGTTTTCTTTAACAATCAAATCATCTCCTTTAATTTAAATTTAACTTCTTTGCAATTATACCATAATATAGTTCTTTTTCCATCAAAATTTATTATTAAAAATTTTTATTATAGATCATCATGATAAGGATAATTTCTATTCAATTGCACTGTAAATATATTCAATCTGACTAATTATTAAAATATCACCTTCTGCGCGAGACTCATTCTTCCATTGTTTTTATCAATCCATTGTTAAATACCACCATGATTTATATAGGAATTATTTTCATTATTTTTTTCTTGATGATTTACTGACTCTATAAAAAAGACCCATAATAGGCACAGTAAAAAAGCGAATCACAAAGAGGCATCCTATTTGTGATTCGCTTTTTTACATGGTTATCAAATAAAAAACTCTATTCAATCTATTTAATAAAATATATATTAGTAATATAAGACCATTAAAGTTTAGATATGGAGTCTCCTGAGAGGTGATGATGAATAGGAACTATTACATTAAAAAGAGGAGGATATTTAATGCGCTGTTGCTCTTCTTCTAGGTCTTTTTTTGGGAGTAATTGTAGCCCGAGCACCTGGGTGGCTTAAAGACACGGTAGGGTTTATGTCCGTTTTTTCTGATTTTACAATTGCATTGTTATTGCAACTACTGATTGTTTGGTTATACACCCAGACGCAGATTCTGTTTGCTGAAACTGCCTCAGTAAACGGAGAAGAAGCTCTGCTCCTTCCTGCAATCAGTATAATATGGGTACCGCTAATGTATGTCATCCGTACAGTCTCTTTACAGGTCACACAAGTTTTATCTGAGGACTACATTCTATTAGCCAAAGCAAAAGGGTTAACAAAAAAAGAGATATACTCCAACCATGTCGTTCGGAATGTACTTCCTTTTCTCCGCGCTGATTTAGGGAAAATTGCCTCAATCATGTTAGGGAATCTAATGGTCATAGAATATTTATTTCGCTCCCCTGGATTTACTTACTTTCTAGCTAACTCAGGGAATAGAGACTACTCTATTCTAGCCAATACATTGTTTGGCTTTTTGCTTCTTTATTTAGTTACGTATCTGATTTTGCACCTTCTAAATTATGTGCTCAAAAGGAGATATGCCGTTGATTAATGCACAATATAATTGGCGCTTGAGGCTTGGATTCTCAATCATCCTAGTTGTTATACTAGCTACTCTTTTTGCTCCGCTGTTAACGTCTTACACCCCTGATTCTCTACGAAAATTTGATATGGAGGTTACAGATAAGGGTGCAAAAATTACCGAACCCTTAACGCCACCTACAGAGGATCATTGGCTTGGGACAACACCCCATGGGCATGACCTTTTCACATTAATCCTTTATGGCGGACGAATTACCATTTTTCTTGTGTTCGTAATCGTACTAACCCGAATGATAAGTGGAGTTGCTCTTGGGTTTTGGCTAGGTACTTCTCGCTGGGGAAAAAGGTTCATAGAGCCCTTAGAACTGCTTAGTAGTATGCCTGCTATCGTTATTCTCTATTGTTTACTTATTAGTATTAGCCGAATTCCCTCTATCCCCATTTGGCAGTTACTTCTCCTACAAGGTGGGCTAATCGCTTTGTTTGGGATCCCTGCAATTGCTACTGTAACTGCGAAAAAAACCAGCCTAATCAATAAGAATCCATCGGTTGTTGCATCTCGCGTCCTAGGTGCGAATCCTCTTTGGATCATCAGAAAGCATATTGCCCCTGCTTTAAAAGAAAACCTTGTTATTCTAACATTACAGGAAATGATTGTGCTTCTTAATCTTATCGGACAATTAGGAGTTTTTAATATTTTCTTTGGTGGAACAAAGAGCATCTCTCTAGACTCACAAGTCGTCCAGATCCCTAGAATCCCAGAATGGGGAGGGCTGATTAGTGCGTATAGAGAACAGATCAGTTTTCAACCCTGGGTACCTTTTTTTCCCATCCTCGCCTTTGCTATTGTTATGTTTGCTCTCTTTTTGTTATCACGTGGCTTTGAAATTCGATATGAAAAAAGATATAAGGAGACACCTCATATTTAAAAGAACACTATAAATTATTAGTACGAAATCATGTGTGATCAAATTAAAGGGTTAGCTCTCGCAGGTTAATCCCTACTTTAGCTAACCCTTATTAGTTACCTAACCTTCACTTCACCCAGGTCTCGGCAAAGGAATCTTCCTTAAAACCTACGGTCACTTTGCTACCATCGGATACAATCGGCCGCTTAATCAGCATGCCGTCGGAGGCGAGAAGACTTAGCTTCTCATCATCGTCCATATCCTTCAACTTCTCCTTCAAATTGAGTTCGCGATACTTTTTACCGCTTGTGTTGAAAAACTTTTGCAGTGGTAGACCGCTCTTCTCCACCAAGCTCTTCAATTCGTCCTTTGCAGGAGGTTCGTTGACGATATGTTTTTCCTCAAAGGAGACACCCTTCTCCTTTAGGTACTTTTGTGCATTTTTACAGGTGCCACAGGCTGGATAATGATACATTGTAAGCATGATCAGCTACATCCTCCCCTCATTGGTCACACTCAGTATACCTAAACTCTCGGGGTGGACGAAAGTGCATCAGGATCAGCGGAAGACTTGGCCACCTCGTTTGTACTCGGTATCCGAGACCCCATCACGAGCGTTCGCCGCACGAGCAATTGCGAAGAAAAAATCGGAGAGACGGTTGAGATATCGCCGTACTTCATCATTCGTCTCTTGTTCTCTGGACAAGGTTACTGTAAGTCGCTCCGCTCTGCGGGTGACAACACGACAGACATGGAGAGCAGAGGAAATGGGGCTCCCGCCAGGCAAGATAAAGCGCTGGATCGCAGGTGCCTCCGCGTCATAACGGTCGATCCATTCCTCTAAACGGCTAACCATCTCTGCTGTCACCTTATACTGACGCTTTTTCCCTGCTTGAGCTAAATCTCCCCCGGCATCAAATAACTCGTGCTGAATTTCCGTCAGATCCTGAATCATATCCGCATGTTTCTCAGAATCCATCCGAACGATGGCTTCACTGACAAAGGCGTTTACCTCATCCGTCGTCCCATAAGCGGTGACGCGAATATCATCCTTATCTACGCGGCCACCGATAACTCCTGTCTGCCCTGCATCCCCTGTACGTGTGTAGATCTTCATCCCGCATTTCCCCCTCTGATCTCAATATATCGGTAGTTTTCTACATTGACATCACTGTGGCTGATAACTCCCCTTGTGGTGATTCTCCCGATTGTAGAATGACTTGAGGCACATGACTAACTGGATGATGGATAATCAGTGGCTCCACACCGTACACCTCATGGATGATCGATCCCTTGATGACCTCCTTCGGTGTACCTGTATGAAGAATTGCCCCCTCCTTCATGATGGCCAACCGATCACAGTATTGAGCAGCTAGGTTTAGATCATGAAAAACCACGAGAACAGCCAATCCACATTCCCGTTGCCACCTTTTTATATGATCGAGTACGGCTATCTGATGAGCGATATCCAGGTAGGTCGTAGGTTCATCCAGAAACAACAGTTCAGGCTCCTGGGCCATCGCTTTGGCGATAGCTACCCGTTGCCGTTCTCCACCCGAGAGAAGTCCAACCGGACGCCTTCGATCTTCTAGCAGGTGGGTATCCGTTAACACCCGCTCTACGGTTCTCCGATCACCATACCCTGTCCATGGCCATATCCCCTGATGGGGGTGTCTCCCCATCATGACGACTTCTTCTACTGTGAAGGGGACATTGGGGAGACCCTCCTGGGGGAGAACCGCCATTTTCTTTGCCCGTGATCGGGGAGAGCATTCATCAAGGGCTCGTCCCTCTACTGATACTACCCCCTCATCAGGAGGTTCTTCTCCACAAAGTAGCCGTACTAGCGTCGTCTTACCGCTCCCATTTGGCCCCAGCAGACCGAGAATCTCTCCTCGCTTGATCTCAAGGTCCACACCATGGAGAACGGCTTGGCCTTGGTATGCCTTTTTCAATGCTTTCGCTTTTAACATGGGCTTTCCCTCCTTACCCTTGGCGACCCTGGGTGTACCGTCGTAATTGCCAAGCAAAGAATGGCCCTCCGATCAGTGCAGTAATTACCCCGATGGGTAACTCACGCGGATCCAACACTGTGCGGGCCAGCGTGTCTGCCCATACTAGAAAAACAGCTCCTGCTAGCGCGGAAACCGGTAGCAGTACACGGTGATCCGGCCCTGTCAACATCCTGATAATATGAGGAATGATGAAACCCACAAAACCTATCGTTCCTGATACGGAGACCGCCGCCGCTGTCATCAGGGTAGCCACCACAAGTAAGGTGAGACGTGTACGTTGCACAGAGATGCCTAAATGCCCTGCTGAGCGCTCTCCGAGAGCGAAGAGGTTAAGGGACCGGCTCATAAGCCATACCGTGATCATGCCAAGGATTAGAAAAGGGGCTATTACTATCGCCTCTGACCACTCACGAAGGGCAATACTTCCCATCAACCAATACTGAATGCGCTGAATTTCCACGGGAGATGCCATCGCAATCACAAAGGTGAGCATGGCTCCAAAGAAGGCCTGCACCACCACACCGGAAAGGATCAAAGTATCCGTCCGCAGCTGTCCACCTAAGCGAGAAAGCTGTAATACAAATAACAACGCCAAGCACCCAAAGAGAAACGCCCATACAGGAACCGTCCAACCTCCAAGCCATATTACTCCCCATCCGGTAAATACCGCAATCGCCGCCCCCAGGGCCGAGCCAGACGAGACACCGAGGATAAATGGGTCAGCGAGGGGGTTTTTTAAGAGCCCTTGAAACACCGCTCCTGCTCCGGCTAAAGCCGCTCCCACCAAAGCCCCTAATAATACACGGGGTAATCGTAGTTGCCAAATGATCGCATCCGTCGCCGGATCTAGAGCGCCACTTCTGCCCAAAAAATGAGCCGCAATCACCTGCCACACATCTCCGAAGCGAACCTCCGCACTTCCGACGGAGACGGAGGTGGCCATTGACACGATCAGCAATAGTAGCCAAAGGGCGGACCAGCCCATTAGCCGACCCGCCCAATTTCCTCTATTCATTTTGCAACTTTCGCATAGATATCAGGATACAACGCTTCAGAGATATCAAGGAGTGCCTCTGTCACGCGTGGGCCAGGCCGAGTCGTGGTATTGCTATCCAATCCCTTAATTCGGTTTTCCTTCACCGCCGAAACACTTTTCCAACTACCGCGTTTAGCAATCTGAGAGGATTTCCCTCCATAGGTGTAGAGAATCACATCCGGGTTGTATTTCACTACTTTTTCTGCAGAGAGTTTTACCCAGCTTTTTTGATCATGAGCTACGTTTTCTCCACCAGCAAGGGTGACCATCTCATCCATATAGGTTCCTTGACCTGTTGTATACAGGTCTGGGGAAACTTCAATCCATACTTTTACGCGTTTCTTCTTGGGAACTTGGGCAGCCACTTTTTTAGCCAATGCTTCATCTTTCTTCATCTTCGCCACAACATCCTCAGCCTTTGCTTCTACGCCGGCAGCCTTTCCCACACCTTCAATCTGTTTGTAAATACCTTTGAGGTTTGTTGGTTCATATGCGATGACAGTAAGACCAAACTTACGTAGTTTATCGAGGGTCTCCTTTTTTACCATCGGAGAAGCAAGTACGAGATCTGGTTTCAAAGAGAGAACCTTTTCCGCATTGATATTCATATCTCCAACTTTCGGAAGCTTCTTCACTTTAGCAGGATAATCATCGTTCGCCGTTACACCAACTACCTTATCTCCTTTACCTACTGCATAGATCGTTTCGGTCATGCTAGGAACCAGAGAAACAATCCGTTTGGGTTGTTTTTTAATGGTGACTGTTTTTCCTGTATCATCTGTCAGTTTAACAGGATAGCCTGTCTGCTCCTGCTTCGCCTGATGCCCTTCATGACCTTTACTAGCATCCTTAGTAGCCCCACAACCTGCTGCGAACACCATCATTAAAGCAAATAATCCTACCCACCAACGTCGTTGCATCATCATGAGTTCATCCTCTCTCATCTATAAATCCAACAAAAAAAACTTACCCATAAAGGTAAGAGCAGGGGTAAGACGCTTATAAATTGAAAGCAGTCCTCTCCTGACCTCCCTCTCCTCGAAGGGTTGGCAAGAATTCGTATGGAAAGGCAGGTCTCCTGGCTCATGGATCATCGCTCCACCACACCTTCCCGTCCATAGACAGTGGCTTTCGTGGTATCGCTCCCCATTTACAGTGGCGGGACCGCACCGGACTTTCACCGGTTTCCCTTTTTCATTCGCCTTCAGCGAAGACCTTTCCACTCTATTCACTTGCTGTCTTATTATATCGGATTGTCAGAAAAGGTTCAATCAGGAAAAATTCACACAACCGATGTTAAAATAGAAGCGAGATCCCTATTCATCGTTTAAGAACCTATTCACTCAAAGGAGGATATCAATGGAACATCGTAGTTTTCTAATTGACCTTAAAAAGGAAGACCGTGTGATTCGTGGAGATATTCGCGTGCAATCGACTGAAGGCCTCCACCCGATCCTTATTCTCTGCCATGGATTTAAAGGATTTAAAGATTGGGGGTTGTTTCCCTACGCTGCGGAAACCTTAGCGAAAGCAGGATTTGCTGTCATATCTTTCAATTTTTCGATGAACGGAGTGGGAGAGGACCCCTCTACCTTTGGTGAACTAGAGAAGTTTGCTCAAAATACCTTCAGTCATGAACAAGAGGATCTGGCCCATGTAATGAAGGGCATCCTCTTAGGGAAATTGCCCTTCTCCGCTAATATGAATACCAATCAGATTGGAATAATCGGCCATAGTCGCGGCGGAGCGAGTAGCCTCCTCTTCGCTCTAGACGAACCTCGAATCCAAGCCGTCGCCCTTTGGAATAGCGTCGCTCATCCCGACTTTTTATCCCCAGCATTTAAACAAGAGTTGCGCGAAAAGGGACGCGCCTATATACCTAATGCACGTACCAAACAACAAATGCCAATCAATGCAACTCTCCTCGAAGACCTGGATGCCAACCCAGAACATTACGATATCCTTACGCGTCTTACCCAATATGATCGCCCTTTGTTAATCATCCACGGGGAGAATGACACTTCCGTTCCTATTGACGCGGCTCATCATCTGAATGAAGCATCTTCTCATTCCACCCTACATGCCATCCCTGGAGCTGATCATACCTTTGGAGCCGTTCATCCCTTCCAGGGGGAGACTTTTTATTTAAGAGAAGCATTGGAAAGTACCATCGATTTCTTCCGCAAAATTTTTAGCTAAAATTTTAGAGACAAAAAGACCGACCACATGGTCGGTCTTTTTGTCTCAAGGGGGTCAAACTCGTATATCGAAAAAAGAAAGGGTTTATAACACTCATAAGATCCGCCCTCCCCCTCATCCTTATGATGGAGGAAGTGTCAATGATATCCTGTATTCATTGGGTACTCTAATCATAATTCATCTAAAAATACATGTCAATCATTAAAATCATTAAAGTTGGATTTTTCGCTATATTGTTACTCATATATAAATTGGGATTTATTTTCAATAGACTCTCTTCTCTTTGTAGAACGGTGGAAACCTAGTAGAAGTTTCAAAAGATATGATTTTCAAAAATGATGTTGTAGTCGATATCAAAAACCCCTATGCTCCCATTTCAATTAGCGGAACACAGGGGGGTTCATTTTTTTATTTTATACTGATTGCCGACGCTACGTTATCCCAATCTGAAGCCATATTTGCTGTTTTGCCATACCAATCGGAATGTCTAAAATAAACGCCTCTTCCATACCCTTGAGCAGAAGTGTGCTCCCATAGAGTGGTGGCATAGCTGTAGTACGGAGATGCTGTGCTCAAGGAGGAGATTCGATCGTTCCAAGCAGAGCTTAGATTAGTAAACCCGCTTCTCCAATAGATGTATTGGCCCCCTTGATTTTTGTTCTCATAAAAATCTGTGCAACAGGGACCACTACCCAGGGTGGAGAATTTACTTTGTTGGCTTTTTTTATCCTTTTCTGCAAATTGGTTGGCTTTCTCTCTGCTTGTAAAACCATAGGCTAACCATTCACCATCTTTATTCTGCTTAGGAAGTACCATGGTTACCTGAATCCCATTACCTTCCGAAGCGGTATTGGCTTGATTCTTTGCCGTTACATTTTTGCCATCCACTTTGAGGTAGTAAAAAGATTTTATTGTATTATCTTTATCAGCTGCAACGGACGCTGGAGCCATACCTCCCAAAACTACCATCAACGCCATTACCGTTATTAAAATCTTTTTCTTCACATGATTCACCCCATTATTTTTATTCGCACTACTCCGTGTCGATTTTCCGTCGATTATATGTCAGATCAGCCAATTCACCAAAGTTCCCTATAACAACCCCGTATTCGCTCCATCGATGGGAAGATGATAAACTGAAAACTGAGGCTCTATTATCTATCTTTCCAGGTTCGGTGGAGCGCAATTACCCTGGGCGCCCATATGAAAGATAGATTAATATATTTATATGTATAGGAGCTTATACACCGATATCAATCATTTAGCATCATTAGATCGAATTTTACTGGCTGTAGTACAAATATTTTTTAGTTGGACGCTACTCTAAGCCAATTTTTTAGCTAGATATTTGCCTCCCTTCTCATTTCCCCATCCCGGTTAATACCCCGCGGAAAAGGGGAATTAATTCTTATTTTTACAAATTTTGATACAACTTCATTATACAATATATGATATAAATTTTAC
Organism: Marininema mesophilum; assembly: GCF_900106775.1. Taxonomy (GTDB): domain Bacteria; phylum Bacillota; class Bacilli; order Thermoactinomycetales; family DSM-45169; genus Marininema; species Marininema mesophilum. The sequence goes on along the minus strand of NZ_FNNQ01000010.1, from coordinate 86,994 downwards.
AAGATGGAAAAACAAACTTTCTGTTATAGACCAATTTAGAAAAATATTCAGAATATTGTGATGTATTGATGCTTTTTCGGCCCCAAAAAAATCCGGCTCCCTGTACATTAGGGAGCCGGATCACCGGATGTAGTCATTTTTAATTTAAACACACGGTAAGATACGTTGACTTTCTCCGCCTCAATGGAATTTAACCTAAGAAAGCAATAGATTGTTTAGTTTTAGTCGCAAATGCGATGGGTTTATCTATAGATTCCCAGTGAATGTACATCAAACGGGGGCTTTCATTTAGCCAGTGATTATGAAGCGCTGTTACTATAATCCCATTTTTTTGGAGATTCCTAATTAATCGGTTCGCTTGATTTTGGAATACTGCCGTTTCACCTAAGCAGAGCGCGCGTCCTTGACAATCAAGAGATTCAAATGAAAAGAGTTGATGGTTAACTAGAGGGGAATTTGTACGTCTGCCTAAGATTTTTACATCCAATTCCACTGGACGACTTACAAAACAAACGGGCCCTTCTTCGATTTCTGATTCTCCACCTAAAATCCTTGTAAACTGGCTGCAAAGCCTTTTAAATTGACGGCTTACCTTTGTCATACAATCTTCCTTCCCATTTATCAATCGTATTTATAGTTTTAATGATGGTATTCTATGCTCAACAAGAGAAGAAGATTGTGTGTATGCTTAGTTAATGGTCTTTTATAGTAAAAACATATAGCCCGATTTTTCTTTGAATGAAGACCCGGTATAGCCCCCCAGGTCATGAGGCGCCGTGAAGAGTACTACCCTCTATGCAAAAAAACGCCGCAAACCATTATATAAAGGTTTGCGGCGTTTCCTAAGTTGAGGATTCGAGAACTGTAAGATCTCCATCAGCTAGCATTGAATCAAGCCGTTTTATGTACGGTGCACGATATCCCTTTGACTCCCAGTTGCAATATAGCGATATGAGAGACTGCATAGCTTCTACGCCGTCAAAGAGACTAACTATCAAAAAACGGGAACGTAAGTTTTTCAAGAAGCTTCGTTTAACCAATCCTCTTTACACAACAAGGGCCACTTTGTACCCTGAAAACTTCCTTACATTCAAAACTCCTGTATCCAATATCAGATACTGGCCTTTAATCCCAATCAGTTTTCCACTCACTTCTTGATGCTTGTCCAAATTCCAAGCAGTAATTTTTTCTGGAATGGATACTTGTGGGTAGGAAATCGAGTGGATTTCCCCATCGACTAATAAGTATTGGCGAAATTGATCTGGGACGGTATCAAACAACTCTTCCCTGACCTTTCTCAAATCTCGCTTCGCAATTTCACTCTTCAACATCCGGCGCCAATTGGTTTTATCTGAGATATGCTGAGCTAGTTCAACTTCTATCTGCCCTGCCAACTTCCTACTTGGCACCTCAGCGATGGGTAATCCCTGGATTGCCCCTTGATCCACCCATCGTTTTAGCATATTGGCTTTCCAGGTGATCCCTACTTTCACCTCACTAGACAATGCCAAATATACGATATGCGGTTGCATACAGTGGGCTGCACCGAAAGCCTCATCTCGACATGTCCCTTTGTCAAAATGACAAAGCTCAGGCTTCACGATACAAAGATCATTTTCAGCTAAATCCCGAAAACATGGGAAACAAGACCCTGAGTTATAGGTTTTCTTAACCCTTCGGCCACAGTGAATGCAATTAATCTCGCCCTTAAACTTAATCCAAATGGTTTCCCCTACCAAATCATTTAATTGAGCCCTATCTTGTCCTGTCCGAAAAAAATAGGAGACAGGGCTCGTATTGTCATGTTGCAAAGGTCGTAAATTACCCACCAGTTCCAACAGTGGTTCCCCCTCATCCAATTTCTCTTTCTATTTATATTGTATCAGAAGGAATTCGGGAAGAGGAAAGAGGAACATAGGGATTATCCCCAGCGCCGGAACCCCCGAAAATGAAACGGTCGCTCTGATCCACGTCGCCATCGTGCAATCGGTTCCCGATAACGAAACAAGATTAACGTACCTAAAATAAAGACCACTATGATCACGTAAAAGCTAGGGAAAAGAACCAAGGATAAGAGAAGAACCCCTCCTGTCGCAACCACTGCAGAAATGGAAAGATATCGGGTAAGGAGTAGAACTGTCACGTAGATCCCAATGCCGATGATAAAGAGAAATGGACTAAGAATTAGCAAAGACCCAGCGGAAACCGCCATTCCCTTCCCACCACGAAAACCTGTAAAGATAGGGAAAAGGTGCCCCGTCACTACCATCAATGCCGCAAACGCAGCCCCTGACCAGCCAAGAAACATTAAGCCAAGAAGAGTAGCAATCGCTCCTTTGCCTACTTCCAGAAACAATATCCACATCGACTCTGACAAATTACGTGGTTGGTACACTCCATCATGAGGAGGCCATGCCCGAAAACCCTTTCCTTTCCATAAGCTAACAAGAGGAAGTGATCCGACTAGATAGGCAGTCACGATAATCAGCAAATACGTGGTCATCCCTATCGCCCCTCTACCGTTTCATTGTGAGCCCTCAGCAATCCCACCACTCTACACGCTCTTCTATCGGTAAACGTTCACGCTCACGTGACAAAACCGATGGATACCCAATATAGATAAAACCAAGTAATGTATCCATCTTCCTAAGTCCAAAAAACTCTTTCATTTTTGGATGATAGGTGGGCTTACCTGTACGCCATATAGCCCCCAGTCCCAAAGAGTGAGCGGTAAGTAGTACATTTTGAACACCCGCTGCTACGGCACAGATCTCTTCGATCTCCTCCACTCTAGGATCCTCAGAAGGAGTAACACCTACCGCGATAACTACAGGAGCACGAAGCGGTTTCTTTTTCTCCCTAGCCAGTTGGTCAGCCGCTTGTTCCCGCTCCTCCTCACTCAACCCCTCCGCTTTGATCTCCTTTAAAACCTCACCCAATCGAAGACGAGCATCCCCGCTTAGCACATAGTACAACCAAGGTTGTGTGAGATGATGATTGGGTGCCCAACGTGCTGCTTCCAACAATTTATCAATCAATCGTTTATCTGGTATTTCCTCGCTTACTTTCCCTACACTCCGTCGTGTTCGAATCGCTTCGCTCACATCCATCGCTATCCCCTCCAGGAATCTTTTTAATCAAAGTAGGAAAATTGGAATCAACCTTATCGGAAGGGTACTGGTTCTTGAAGAATGGTCTCGCTCTTTCTCAGGGGAACGTCCCATAATCCTTGAACACCCCTCTGGGGTGTTTTTTTAGAAACGTGGATAGCGACGAATCACGAGTAACAGGAGAACTAAAATCCCACAGTACCCAAAAAACGGATAGATCTTCCCTACAAACACATGAAAACCCACCAAGGAACAAAGATAGCCCAAGGTAAAAATACTGACCATCAAACTATGAAGACGAAGGGGGAGCTGTTGCTCTAAATTAGCAGCCAATCCATACACGTTCCCGATCAACGTTGTAAAGATCTCTCCCCACATCACTGCAAGAAAGAACCATTTCATCCCTTGACCCAGCGTCTCAATCACCAGTGCCATAGGAATTTCCATACCAAATACCTCTGGAGACTCAAGGGCAAGAGCAAAGTTGCTGGACAACAACATTAACCCAAGCCCCACTCCCCCAAGGATTCCACCCATCTGCAAGGTTTTCTCATCTTGAATCTCATTTCCCATCGGGACGAGTACCGCTTGGGACATCGCCAGATTAAAGGCTACATAGGTTAAAGCGGAGGAACTCCAATGCCCCTTTTCAGCAATGGATGCCGTACTAAGAAATCCATCCAGTCCTCCACTTTGAAACCCCTGGACTCCAACCAGAACGGTAAATAAAAACATCAGCGGAACCACCAAGGCATTGACTGATAGGATCCCATCCATCCCTCGCATGATGATGAAATAAGCGATAAGCGACGTACCAATGACGCCAACGTGGAAGGAAAGACCTAATTGTTCTTCAAACAATGCCCCTGTTCCCGACATCATCGCCGTCGTTACCCCAAATAAGACAACACCCACAAAGATATTCATCCAACGGCCGAAACGATCACCAAATAAATAATTATTAAACTCCTCATAGGAGTTTGCTCGTAAGCGCGCGCCCATCACCATCATACGAATCCCTAACCAAGAGAATAGAAGGGTTACCAGTAAAATCGACCAAATACCACCCACTCCAAAGCGCGTAAAGAAATGCATGATCTCCTGTCCTGAGGCAAAACCCGCTCCCACTACCGTGCCGATATAGGCAAATCCGACACGGGAGGCTGTAATCCACCGCTCGTGAACAGCCACCTACAACCCGCCTCCCCTCAACTCGTCCCGTAAGACAGTCTATGGGAGGCAGGTTCTAGTTAGAACGAACGATGGTTCTATCCCCGACGTCGCCTTCGAAGGGGTGCTTGATCTTGGTCCCCTCCAGGAATTCCAATTTGCTCTCCTTGATCCCCTTGTTGGTTTCCTTGTTGATCACCCTGTTGGGTTCCAGGTTCACCGCCTTGTTGTTCTCCCTGTTGATCCCCCTGGATATCCCCTTGTTGCTCCCCTGGTTCATTGGGAGGCTTTTGCTCTGGTTCTATCTTCACCGTCACAGTATTCGAGGGATCTGAGACCTCATTGGTTTTCGTATCAACGGCAATGACCCGGTAGGTATAGCTTCCTTTTCCTCCTCGGAAAAAATCATCCAGGGGGTTTCCTCCAACACGGATATCGTAATCGGTCCAACTTCCATCCTCTGTTTGACCAATCGTACTCCAATTGGAACCATCCTCTGTCCTCTCTACCCGATATTGCAAACGATCAGAGTAATCGTTCCAATTCAGTTGAACGGAAGGGTCCCCTTTTAGATAGCGCCCTTTTAAATCGACTGCTTTAAGAGTAAAAGGTGGTTCTGGCTCTTTCACACCTGGATTTTCAAATCGACTGATCGGTGTTCCAGCTAAAGCATCAGCCATCACTGCCCTGAAAATCCTCGCTGGATACTCACCCCCAGTCAGCTCTACTTTTCCATTTTCTTTGTTGTAGACCATTGCCGCCATTACATATTCCCGTGTATATCCAACAAACCACGCCCGCTTACTATTCTGTGTGGTGCCTGTCTTCCCAGCTACATCGCGACCATCGGATAATTGTGCGTTTCGACCCGTTCCTTGTTGCACATTGTACCGCAACATCCGTGTGAGATAGTAAGCAGTTTTTGGAGAAAATACTTGGTTGCCCCTGGTTATATCCGACTCCGTCTCCCATTCTTGATTACGAGTCGTGATTTTTTTGACGGCATGGGCCTTCATCATCGTTCCTTTATTATCGAAGGCTGTATAGGCTTGGGCCATTTCAACTGTGCTTACTCCTTCATTTAATCCTCCCAATGCTAGTGCAGCAGGTGATTCCTTATCCTGTTGATTCAAAGGAAGGCCCATCTTCTCCCCATACTCAGCAGCAGTATCCATCCCTACTTTTTCTGTTAACAACCACGCTGTAGCAACGTTAAGTGACTTAGCCACCACATCCTTTAGAGGAAGGCTACCATAATATCGCTTTTGCAGGTTTTGTGGCCTCCATGAACCCACTTGAAAGCCAGCAGGATCCTGTACTGTGGAATACTCATTGTATCCTTTTTCTTCTACTGCAGGAGCGTAAACCGTGATCGGCTTGATTGCAGACCCAGGTTGACCCTTTTCTGTAGAGCGTAAGAGATACCCACGACCTAGGTACTCCCTACCTCCTGCAATCGCTGCTACCCCACCGGTTTTCGGATCGACCATGGTAGCTCCTCCATCCAAATCTTTCCGATTCTTAAAGAGGCTATCCCTTTTAAAGGCATCCTCCATCGCTGTTTGTGCTTTGGAGTCCAAATAAGAGTATACTTGATAACCTCCGGTGGCTAACTCTTTTTCGGGAATGCCAAACCGCCTTGACGCCTCGATCATGATGAAATGTTTATAGGCTTGAAAGCGATCCGCCTTCAAGTATTTGCGCAGGTATTTAGGATTCACCCCTAAGTCAGTCTGTTGATACTTTGACTTCTCTGCCTCGGTAATAACCCCTTCTCGGGCCATCAGCGATAGGACCAGGTTCCTTCGTTCCTTTGCCAATTTGGGATTACGATAAGGATCATAAGTGGAAGGTGCCTTGGGGAGTGAAGCGAGCAATGCTGCTTCCTGGGGTTTCAATTCATCCTTTGTCAGATCTTTACCGAAGTAAATCTTTGCCGCCATTTTAATCCCCTGTACATCATTACCCAAATAGATAAAATTCAAATAAGCCTGTAAAATTTGCTCTTTAGTGTAATCTCGCTCCAAATTCCAGGCAACCGCCACTTCCTTCAATTTTCGTGTATAGGTTTTTTCGATATTTTCCAAAACAACGTTGCGTGCTACTTGCATCGTAATCGTACCGCCACCCTCAGCCCGATGCCCTTTTTTGATATTATCGACAACAGCCCTAGCAATCGCCCTAAAATCAACTCCATTATGGCTATAAAAACGGCGATCTTCTACAGCAACGAAGGTATTTTCTAATAATTTACGGGATACTACATCTTTCATATGTACATACTCTCGTTGCGTAGGACCCAGCTTCGTTACTTCTTTTCCCTTCTTATCATAAAGTGTCGAGGCAAATTGGATATCCTTCATTTTATCTAAGGGCAGTGACTTTGCTGTAAGCATCACAGCTGTGCATCCACCAGCCACCAATAAGACTGTCGTCATCAAAACAAGCATGAACCATTTCCTATTAAACAGACGCCTTCTTCGTCTTGGTGACCTTTCTTGAGATTCAGATGAATCGGACTCTCCCCTCTTCCACTCATCCATCTTCTCAGCCCCCTTGATAACTGACTCTACACTTGCACCCTTAGCAACCTCCTACTACCTATATATTGATCTTGAAGCAAGATTTGTCATTCAATTCAATTAATCTTATCCTACTTCAATTCTCTATAAAATCCAAGTAGTCCCTTTTTGATACACAAAAAAGAGGATTTATGCCCTCATATCGGGCACAAATCCTCCTTTATTCCAGTATTTAAACCAATGTCAGCCTTCTTGTACGCGATTAGCTATCTAGGCCGATTTGGATTACCCTGAGTTCCTTGTTGTTGCCCAGGAGGAGGAGTACCCCCCGTTGGATCCTGGGGTTGAGTATCTCCACCAGGAGGGGGAGTCGTATCATCGCCTTGACCTCCCTGTGAGCCTCCCTGTTGAGCTCCACCTTGTGGGTTCCCCTGTTGATCTCCAGCTTGTGGGTTCCCTTGTTGATCTCCTCCTTGGGGTTGTTCATCTTCTGGCGGAGGTTTCTCTCCATCCTCCCCTGACTTTGCAGTGATCTTCAGTGGTGAGGATGGATCGGCCTCAGATTGGTCCTTGGTATCAATAGCAATAACCCGGTAGTAATACTCCTTCTCCGCAGGGTCATCACCGCCCCAGAATTTATCCCATCCACTTTTCTCCTCGGGTACTTCGATACTACTATCACTGTAGCCGCCATCTTGACTCTCTCCGACCGGGCTCCAGCTACTACCATCTTCCGACCGCTCAATACGATATTTGACACGGCCCTCTTGATCATAGTCCGTCCATTTCAAATTGATCGCTTTGGCATTGGCATCAAAGGAACCGGAGAGATCACTCACCTGCTTCAGTTCAAATGGAGGTGACGGCTCCTTAACCCCTGGTGGTCGTTTGAAATCTCTAATCGGTTTTCCTGCCTCTGCAACGGTCATTACATCTTTCCAAATCGGAGCTGCAAAACCACCACCACTAAGATCCGTGGGTGTATCATTATCCTTAAAGACGTTTACCGCAGCAACATAATCGGTAGTATAGCCAACAAACCATGATTCCTTACTATTTTGGGTCGTACCTGTCTTCCCTGCAACGGGTCGCCCATCAGCCAACTGTGCATTAACACCTGTACCGGTCTGTACAGCTTTTCTCAGCATGCGTGTCATATAATAAGCCGTCTTCGGATCATAGACTTGTTTATCCTCGACGATTGGCTTGTCCGGTTTGACTTCTTCCCCATTTCGGTCGATAAGCTTAAGCACAGCATGCGCTTCCGTGTTGCTCCCATTGTTAGCCAAAGCCGAGTATGCCTGGGCCATCTTCACCGTACTCGTCCCCTGAGTGAAACCACCCAAGCCAAGGGCTGCATAACTTCCCTTATCCTTCGGATCGAGTTCGATTCCGGCTTTTTCTGCATAGCTAGCAGCAGCACTCCTTTTCACATAATTATTTAACAGCCAAATCGTTGATGCATTGAGAGACTTGGAGACCATCTCTTGCATCGGAACCTGACCATAATATCTCCTCGTCTGGTTTTTTGGTGTCCAGTTACCAATGGAGATCTTTTCGTCTTTCACTGTCGAATATTCATTGAAGTTATGATCTTTCACTGCTGGAGCAAAGACTGTAATCGGTTTGATTGCGGAACCCGGTTGGATCTTCTGAGTAGCACGGGACAAGTTCCCAGTAATATAGTTACGTCCCCCGCCAACCGCCACTACTCTTCCATTTCCCCGATTCATCAGGGTGAGACCCGAATCTAGATTTTTATCTACCTGACCCGCTTTGTTCCTGAAGTGACTATCATTTTTTAGAGCCCTCTCAGCAGCTAGTTGAACTTTAGGATTCAATGATGTTTTAATCTTGTATCCACCATCAACGAGATCTTTCAGTTTATCAGGATCATTTGCGAAATAACGTTCTTTGATTTCACTCAGCACATAATCACGATAGGCCGCATATTGCCCACGTTTGAGATATTTTTTGAGGTACTTCTTATTAACGCCTAAGCCTGTCTTCTTCGCTTTTTCAGCTTCGGCTTCAGTAATGATTTGTCCGCCTGGCGTATCTTCGGCCATCTTATTTAAGATCGTGTTACGTCGATTCAAGGCTTCCTCTTTATTAACATAAGGATTATAGCCGTAAGGCGCTTTTGGTAGCCCTGCTAACAACGCAATTTCCTGGGGCTTCAGCTTCTGTTTCGTGATATCCTTACCAAAATAAATCTTAGCAGCCATCTTGATCCCACGGACATCATTGCCTAATTCGATATAGTTGAGGTATTTTTCAAGGATCGTATCCTTGGAGGCATTGCGTTCCAACGTCATGGCGACAGCCATCTCACTGAGCTTACGTGAATAGGTTTTCTCTGAATTTTTAAGTACGATATTACGCGCTACCTGCATGGTAATCGTACTCGCCCCTTCTGCTTTACCGAAGGATATGATATTTCGTACAACCGCACGTCCTAAGCCGCGAAAATCCACACCATTGTGCTCTCTAAACCGCTCATCTTCCACAGCAACAAAGGCTTTTGCCAATTCGGGAGACTTAATATCCTTCAGTTTCACATATTCCCGATTCGAACCACCCAATTGGATAACCGGTTTACCATTTTTGTCATAGATGGATGAGGAAGATGCCATTGCATCTACCGCTTCATCGATCGAATAGGTCTTACCAGTAAAAAATATCGCAGAACATCCACCTATTACGAGTAGGAGGCTGGTTAACAACACCAATAAAATCCATTTTTTATTGAAAAAGCGGAACCGCTTCTGATTACCGCCGTTTCCGCCGCCAGATGTTGAACGTCTTGATCTTCCCCCGCCAAATCCTCCTCGGTCATCACTACGTGAGCCGACAGAGCGAGCGGTAGAACGCCCATTCCCACGAGAACGAGAAGGAAGCGACCCTCGTTCCATCCGGTTACTCTCCATGTATAAAACCCCCTGGGATTCCTATATTCATCTTGGAATAGAGCTCTTGTCTAATTTTTCTAAGCTTTTTTGCTATCACGAAACGAATAAAATGAACATCACTCACGACTCTTCCACGCAATATAGCATACTTAAACCATTCTCTCTATATCAAAAATTGGAAATCATAGTTAATTACCCTTTGACTGTGATTCCCTATCCCCCACTTCTGGATATGGTATAGTGGGGGGCGAGGTGATTGTCATGAACGAAAAAGCGGCTGTATTCGCCTGCCATTTTACTGGAGTACTCGGCATTCTCGCATCCTGTCTAATGTGGAAAATATATGGTCCAACTGGCTTTATCCTGGGATTGGTCTTGTCGACATTCTGGTTTATCCTCGGTGTATGGATCCGACGCCAAGGTGGAGATCCGCAAGCAAATTAATAGGCACCTTATATTATAACGTAAATTCGACAATTTTTGTTACTTAGTTTCAAATGTAAAAACACCGTCTTCCAGTTAGTGAAGACGGTGTTTTTAGTGACCTCTGCGATTGTCGAATCCTCCTGTAACTGGCACCACCGCACCGGTGATAAAATCTGAATCCCGATGGACTAGAAATTGAATCACCCGTGCAAGATCCTCCCCTGTACCCGAGCGGCCAATGGGATTTTGGGGATCTTTTTTTCCACGAGCTTCGTTTATCATCGCTTCCTTAAAGGGGTGCCGTATATCCCCTGGGTATACCATATTGACGGTGACTCCATGGGAGGCTTCCTCCTGGGCCAAGCTTCGGGTTAGCGATACGACCCCGGCCTTCGCCGCGGCATAAGCAGAAAACCCAGGCCAAGCAGGTGCAGTCTCTACCTCTGGAAAACCAAAGGTGATAATCCGCCCCCAACCTTGCTCTCTCATCATCGGTAGGACTGCTTGTGCACAGTAAAATACACTAGATAGATTGCCATCGACCATCTCCCGCCACTGATCGTCCGTAAATTCGATAGTGGAAATGTGTTGAAATAGAAATGGACCCGCCGCACATACCAGCACATCAAGCCGACCCCAGCGCTGGTGAATCTCCTTTACCATCCGCTTTACCGCCGTCGGATTGGATACATCTCCTTGTAGTGCTATAGCTTGCTGACCCATTTCCTGAATCACCTGTACAAGCTCTTCTGCTTGTTTTTGACTGGTTCGATAGTTAATAGCGATATGATATCCAGCTGTAGCCAGGTGCTTAGCTACCTGCACACCAAGACCCGTTGCTCCACCTGTTACCCAGGCTACACTCCCCGTCATCCCATTCCCTCCCCCCTTGATGTTCACCAATAAAAAGGTGCTCTGCTCGTCCGTTTTTATTCCTTATCTAATTTCTCTTGTAAAGTAGCCATATCTTCAGGTAGGGATGATTCCAAGGAGAACCTTTCCTCACTTAGTGGGTGAATAAGAGAAAGGAAACCAGCGTGTAGCGCTTGGCGATTCATTCCCAATTCCTCTCCTGAGCCACCATACATTTCATCACCGATAATGGGATGCCCCATATGAGAAAGATGGACTCGAATCTGATGGGTCCGACCAGTTTCTAAGGAGAGGCGAAGGAGGCTGGCATTCTTCCATTGCCGTACCCGGATAAAATGGGTTACCGCTCGTACACCATCGAAAGACACCTTTCGTATGATCGACCCCTCTTCTACGCGACGAATCGGACCATCCAAAATCCCTTTCTCTTGTTCTACCCTCCCATGAACAAAGGCTAGATATTCTCGTTGGTAACGACGCTTCTCCATCTGTTTCGCAAGGAAAGCATGACCATAGGCATGCTTAGCAAAGAGAATTAACCCTGATGTATCTCGATCTAGTCGAGTCACTGGACGGATGAGATGAAATTCTCCTCGCTCCTGCCAATGATAAGCAAGTCCATTTGCCAATGTCCCCTCGGGGTGTCTCCTAGTTGGATGAACTACGATCCCTGGTGGTTTATTCAAGATAATTAAATCATCATCTTCGTACTTTACATCCAGTGGAATTGGTTGGGGTGGCGTTCCTTCACCTTCACCTTCATCCGTTGGCATCGCCACTTCAATCACATCTCCAGCCATGATTCGGGAGGTAAGAAATACATTCTCCCCATTGACTTTGACCATCCCATTCTCATTACGAAGACGGCGAAACATCCGCCGAGAAAATCGAAACCGGTTACTCAATATCTGACGGACCTTCCTCCCATCTTCTTCTTTAATCACTTGATGTCGAAAAGCAATATGTCCATTCCCCACTATCCACCTTGCCTCCTCGTTCCTTACCCACTTCATCCGCACATCAGTATATCATGACTTCCCTCGACAAAAAAAAGGCCCGCACATTACGGGCAATGATAAAACCATCGTTCTCTGATGTATATCCTCATTATGTTTTTAGTACATGACACCTTTACGTGTATGGGTTGAAGCAAAATCCCTAAGGTTAGGATCAAAATACTTCGTGGTATACCGTTTTACAAACTGATCTGAACCATTAATATATCCTGCTCCCCACGTAGGATCCATGGTCATCCAGCGGCCATTTACCTTCACTTCTACCCAGGCGTGCCTATTCCCCTCAGCCATTCCCTGGACAAACCGTGATTCTATATCAATGGAACGAAGGAGAGCGATGGCTAGGAAGGAGTAATCTTGACAGACCCCTTCCTTTTCTTTCAAGGTTTTTAGGGCACTATCATCGTATTCAAAAGCATCTGTCTTAAACTTAGAAACATCATAACGGATATTTTGGGAGACATATTTATAAATAGCCAATGCTTTGGCTCGATTCCCTTGTTTATTCCGGGTGAGCTCCTCCGCTAAAGAACGAATCGTTCCACTATCGGATTGAATACCCCTGGAGGGTAGTAAATTACGCAAGTCCCGCTTTTCTGTATTGGTGACATGAAAACGCGCCACTCCAAAGAAACGAAAGTAATCCCGCTGCACCCTTGTGATCTCAGGTACATTGACCGTCACTTCATAGTCTCCTTGGCCAAAGCGGAGCCAGAATGTATCGTCGAAACGCCCGTTTATTACTGGGACAAAATAGGTCGCCTCTTGACCATCCTTCTTCGTCTGTACGATCAAATGCTTAGTCTCCTTCGCATAAGGAGCACTGGGATCGATTTGTCCCTTAATTCGATACTTCATTTTCCCGGATTCTCCACTAACTAAAGGAGTATCCAGTTTCACACCACGTTCATCATAATGTTTAAAATATTGGATTGGCTTTTGGGAACCCTTCGCTTGGTTGTTCACCAGTATATTGACGGCTTCGTTATAGTACGTTGACTTCACCTTATCTTGAGTTAGTACCGTCAGTTTATGAACCCCTCTACCATAAAAAAGAGGGATCTGGTTATTAAACTTTCCATCTCTCAGTGGAATCAGGTGCTCCCAACGATTGCCGTCCTTTTCTATCCGAACCATGACTCGATTGCCACTCGACTGGGGTAGATGTCCCATTAACTTAAACTTTTCATCTGCTTTAACTAACCCTGAGAGCGGCTTTTCAATCGTTATACCAACCTTCTTCCCAATCCGAGTATAGGCTAAATCCCGCTTCCGTTCAGAATTTACATTGATCACTTCAAATTGGGCGAGGTCGTAAAAGCGATCTTTCTTCTCTTTTGCTGGCAAACGCACCGTTACCTGATAGCTTCCCTTACCAGCAAACAATTGAATCTTCTGGGTAAAACGCCCTTTCTTAAGGGGTGTGTAATAGGAAAATTGCCGTCCATCCACAGCACCTTGCTTCCCTTTTTTCTCTACCTCGATCCAAGCTACATCCGAGCGAAAGCCCGCATGTTTTGTAGCAGTTCCCTTTACTATTAAGCTGGAGTTTACTGCGAATTTACGATATTGAGGAGTACTTACTTTTCCGCCAACCTCCACCGCATAAGGTTCTAACCGCAGATCCTCTAAATTCATGCGATCATTCATTTCTTGTGCCAATGCGTCATATTTACTGAGATTCTTCTTTGCACCCGAGTCGATTGCCGCGAATAAGCTACATCCTGAGCTAAAAACCAGCAGGAGGGTTACTATCAAGAGTCTCCAACGACCGGTTCGTATGTTCATAGTCGCCTCCGATTCCAAAATATCCTTCCTCATTATATACAGAAAACAGAGCCCTTTCCATAAAAGACGCTCTAAGTTAGGAATTTATTACTGTCTACACAGAAAAGAAGGACATCTCCCTTCCGAGGGTTCGATGTCCTTTATTATAAGACCAAGACCGTTAAAACTGTTCAAGAGGAGATTTCTTCTTGTCAGTCACGTTCGCAAACGATGATTCTGAAGAAGTAACCTAGTGTCGCAACACTGTTGTGAGGCCCTTACCTCAGAGGGTGGTTCCTACGTACAGCTTTATAATACATCAGAAAAGAGGCTTCGTGTTTTTAAAAATTCGACAAGATTCGACATATTAAACCCCATGTAACGGCCCTTTTTCCGGGTGACTAAGCAAAAGTTTTAAAATCTACTCCGATTCTCTTATTGACAGATAGTTTGCAACCAGTAACATAATGAGGAGGTGCATCTTTTTTGAAAGATGTGTAGAGCGTTTGTCATAATTATTCGTAAATTTATCAAAATCGGTCTATCACTTATTTTCTCTCGTGATAGATTCACTGGGGGGATCTCTTATCGGTTTAGGAGCTAACATTAGGCGCCAACGCAAAGGACTGGGTATGACACAATCCGAGTTGGCTGAAGGGATCATATCCGTTCCTTACCTTAGCCTGATCGAAAATGAAAAGGCTCATCCCCGCCCGGACATTATACAACCTTTGGCAAAACGACTTCAATCTACTGTTCAACACCTCTTAGGGGTGACTGACAGGGAAACTGTCCGTGAAGCAGAGTATCTTCTTAACCGGATTCACCGTTCATTGCTAGCCCAAGGCGCGGATCATGCCTTGAAAGAATTGGATGCGCTTAAAGATCTGGCACAACAAGTCAACGATACAAACCTGTTGATCCAGATCGATCTACTGGAAATCAATTGCTACATTCACCAAATGAATGACCAACAGTTTTGCAAAAAAATGAAGGAGTTTGAAAGCCGCTGGGAACTATCTGAAATTGATCCAAATCTCCTTGTTCGATACATTCGACTCAAAGGGAATACACACCTTTTTAGAGATCGTTATCCTGAAGCACTCGCTTGTTACAAAGAAGCCGAGACACATATTCAAAATGTGACCAATGAAGTGGAAAAAGCCTATTTATATGGAGAGATGAGCAAGGTCTATCAGCATTTATCGAACTATCCCTTCTGCATTCTATATGCAGAACGATCGATAGAACTCATGGTGAAGAATGATAGATGGTTGGAAATGTGTCACCAACTTAATGTTTTGGGAACATGTCACAGCAGATCAGGCGATTTTAATGAGGCAATCAAATGCTTTGAGCGTGTATTGCGCTTGGCGGAGCAATTCTCCATGTCAGAACTTCTCTTCTCCTATACCTACCATGAGATGGGCTGTTGTTACATGCGCCTTGAAGAAACAAACCAAGCGATCTACTATTTTCAGCGCTCACTCGAAATGATAGAACCATACCAAGTGAAAGACTGGGAAATTGGTCGTATTCACCAAGCTCTGTGTCAAACCTACCTTCATAGCGGCAACATGGAAATGGCACGTCTCCATGTAGATCAAGGGATTCGCAATCTACAATCCCGTAAGAAACGCCTTGCCGAATGTATGATTTACTCCGGTCAAATCCATTATCACGCTGGACAGGTTCCTGAGTTCCTACAACAATATGAGGAAGCTATCCAACTCTTTCGCACAGTAAAGGCGACAGAGCAATTAGCCCATGCTTGTCACACTCTCGGAAACTTCCATCTGGAAAATGGGAATAGGGAAAAAGCGATCCATTACTTAGTTGAGGCAACCCAGCAGTATCATGAAATCGTTCCATCGATCAATCTTCGTGTAAAACTACCTACCCCGGCAACCCAAAACACTCTTGAGAATTTAACCCCCTAGGCGAAACACGGGGAAAGAGCATTCAGTTGACTACTGGGTGCTTTTTTGTTTTCAGGAGGAATCCGATTTGAATGGGTAGAATCCTACTCCAGAACTTAGGACTTTCTGATGGTTAAGAGACAGAAAAGACAAACAGTGTAGAGATCAGCAGCTCAAACCCACTTAAGAAAGGATATCTGTATGAGAGACTACACCCAACAACTCGTTTCCTTTTTTCATGAACATGGTAATACTGAGGTATCACTACCTATGAAGAAGTATATGAAAGACCATTTCGAGTTTTTAGGCATTAGATCTCCAGAACGAAAAAAATTACTTCAAGAGTTTTTACGTGTTCATGGCAAGCCCACTTTTCATGAATACGAGAAAATTTGTTTAGAACTATGGGCTCAACCAGAGAGAGAGTTTCAGTACAACGCTTTGGAGCTACTAAGAAAATACCGAAGAAAATTTGAACCTTCTACGGTCTCCCTTTTAGAAACCTTGATTATCACTAAGTCTTGGTGGGATACAGTGGATCATATTGCAAGTGACCTAGTAGGATTTTTATTTCAAAAACACCCTGATCTCATCCCTATGTATACTGAAAAATGGCTTGGCTCTCAGAACATCTGGCTCCAAAGAACCGTCATACTATTTCAATTAAAATACAAAGAAAAAACTGATTTGAGATTACTCTATCAAGCAATTCTAGCTTGTAAAGATTCAAAGGAATTCTTTATTCAAAAAGCAATTGGATGGGCTTTAAGAGAATACTCAAAAATCAACTCAAAAGCCATTGTTGAATTTGTTGAATCCCATACATTAGCGCCACTGAGTAAACGAGAAGCTCTAAAAAGGATTGATTTTCCACAAGGGGACGATTTGGGGACGGAACCCATCAAAAAGTAAGCAAAACGTATCATAAAATATAGAGTCGAAAGGCTTCTCTGCAGTCGGCGGCAGAAGAAGTGCAAATCATAAAAGCCCCATAAAGGGGCTTCTCACGTCTTCCTTATTCTAAGATCCTAACCTTCTAACATCGTTAAAAACTCTGCTTCCTCGACTACTCGCACGCCTAACTCCTGAGCCTTTTTCAACTTGGAGCCTGCTTTTTCTCCTGCGATGAGCATATCCGTGTTGGCACTGACACTTCCTGTCACTTTCCCACCTAAATCTTCTACCTGTGCACCTGCATCTTTACGGGACATGGCTTCCAAGGTACCCGTAAGTACTACGGTCTTCCCAGCGAAAGGAGTATCCATCTCCTCCACTGGCTTCGCCACCGGCCCTTTATAGGTTAGATTGAGTCCAGCCTCTTCCAGACGGCGGATGGTCTCCTTCACTTCGGGGTTATCGAAGGTAGTCACGACACTCTCTGCCATCTTCGGACCTACCTCGTTCACTTCCTCTAATGTAGCTTGATCTGCCTCCATGATCTTGTACAGATCGCCAAAGTGGCGAGCGAGTACAAGCGCCCCCTTTGAACCTACAAAACGGATTCCTAACCCAAAGAGTACTCTCTCGATGGAGTTCTCTTTACTTGCTTCGATGGCAGCTAAGAGGTTCTCCACCGATTTTTTACCCATCCGCTCTAGAGGAAGGAGATGTTCCTCCGTTAAGTCATACAAATCCGCAGGCCCTCGTACAAGTCCTTCGCGGAAGAGTTGAGAGACTACTTTTTCTCCGAGCCCCTCAATATTCATCGCTCCACGGGAAACGAAGTGAATGATTCCTTCCCGTGTTTGCGCTGGGCATTGTGGGTTGATGCATCGTAAGGCGACTTCCTCAGCTAATCGGACAAGCTCACTGTCACACTCGGGACACTCTGTGGGCATCTCATACTCACGCTCGTCCCCTGTCCGTTGCTGCTCGAGTACTTCGACTACCTCGGGGATGATGTCTCCGGCCTTCCGCACAATAACAGAATCCCCCAGTTTGATCCCCTTTTCCCGGATGAAGTCCTCATTATGAAGACTGGCTCGCTGAACAGTGGTCCCAGCCAATGTCACAGGGTCTAGGATAGCTGTCGGGGTGATCGCTCCAGTACGTCCTACATTGATCGCAATATCCCGCAGAATCGTGACTCCCTCTTCCGCCGGGAACTTATATGCGATAGCCCAGCGTGGGCTTTTTGCCGTGGTGCCCAGTTGCTCCCGTAAAGCGAGGTCGTCTACCTTGATGACGATCCCATCAATCTCATAACCAAGGTCAAGGCGATGCTCACGCCAGTAGTCCACATAATCCATCACATCATCGATCCCTTTTACTGTCACCCGATCTGGATTCACTTTTAAACCCAGGCGGGTAAGCATTTCAAGGGATTTCGTGTGTGTTTCTGGGATTTCCCTGCCCTCGATCTCTCCAATCCCATATAAGAAAAGGTCCAGGGCTCTTTCTGCTGCCAATCGCGGATCGAGTTGCCGTAAAGAACCTGCCGCCGCATTACGAGGGTTGGCAAATAAAGCCTCACCCTTTTCGGCCTTCCCTTCATTAATTCGCTCAAACTCTCGCTTCGGTAGAAAAGCCTCTCCGCGTACTTCTAGGGTGATCGGCTCAGTGAGACGTAGCGGCAGTGAACGAATGGTTTTTAAATTGGAGGTAATGTTCTCCCCTGTCTGTCCATCGCCCCGCGTTGCGCCTCGTACCATGAGGCCATCCTCATAGCGGACCGAGATGGCTAATCCATCAATTTTTAGCTCACAGACATAATCGATGGACTCTCTTCCTGACGCTTTTCTGATCCGTTGATCAAAATCCTGAAGATTTTCAAAGGAAAAAGCATTACCAAGGGAAAGCATCAGCGATGAATGCTCTACTTTTTCAAAAAAGGGAAGAGGTACACCTCCAACTCGCTGAGAAGGTGAGTCCGGCGTCACCATGTCTGGAAACTGAGCTTCTAATTCCTTTAACTCCCGCATCAAACGATCATACTCCGCATCGCTCACCGTTGGCGCATCCATTACATGATAGCGATGATTATGTTCGTTCAGCTCATCCTTTAGCTGGGCAAGCCGCTCTTCAGCTTGTTGCCGATCCATGATTTCTCTCCTTTAATCAACGGGTCAAGCCCGGCTGATAGGCGCAAACTTAGCAAGTAGTCTTTTCACTCCTATCGGTGCAGGGAAGGCGATGGTCAGCTCTGTATTCTCACCACTTCCTTGTACTTTGACTACCGTACCGACTCCCCATTTTCCGTGTTGAACTTTATCCCCTACGCTCCAGTCCAGGTCACTATTGGTCGCAGGTCGGGCCGTTCCTTGCCTTAGGACAGGTTTCTTTAATACCGCAGAGGATTTCCCGACCGACTCTAAGAGATGATCAGGAATCTCTTTTAAGAAAAGGGAGGGGGGATTCGCACTTTGCCTACCAAAGAGCATCCGTGAACGCGCCCTAGAAAGATATAACTTCTCCTCTGCCCGCGTAATTCCTACATAGGCGAGTCGCCGCTCTTCCTCAAGTTCATCCGCATCATCCAAGGTTCGACTATGGGGGAAAATCCCTTCTTCCATCCCCACCAGGAACACCTGAGGGAATTCTAAGCCCTTAGCCGAGTGAAGGGTCATCATGGTGACTCCACCTTCGGCTTCCTTTTCATCCCCTTCACCAAGGGAGTCGACATCCGAGACCAGCGCCAGGTCAGTCAAGAAAGCAACAAGGGTTTTATCTTCATTTTTCTCTTCAAACTCATGGGTAACGGAGAGGAATTCCTCGATATTTTCTAGTCTGGTCGCGGCCTCTACGGTTTCTTCCTTACGGAGTTCCTCTCGATAACCGGAACGGTTCAGCACTTCCTCGGTTAATTCGCTCGCCGTAAGGTACTCCATCATTGCCGACATCTCACGGATCAGTGAGATAAAGGAAGTGAGTGGATTAATAAATCGTTGGGCAAGCCCGATATTCTCCACTTCAAGCAAGGCACGAGCCAAGGATAATTGGTGACTCTCAGCATAAGCCGCAATTTTATCCAGGGTAGCTTGTCCCACCCCCCGTTTGGGCACATTGATCACCCGGGTAAGGGAGAGGTCATCGTCCGGATTTACCACAAGGCGGAGGTAGGCGAGGAGATCTTTAATCTCTTTTCGTTCATAGAACTTCATCCCGCCTACCATTTTGTAAGGGATATTGGACTTGAGAAATACTTCTTCAACCACCCGTGACTGGGCATTTGTCCGATAGAGGACAGCAAAGTTACTATAAGGTTTACCTTCTTGCCGCTGTTTCACAATCGTATCGGCAACAAAGTAGGCTTCGTCATGTTCATTTCCGGCTTCAAAGAGAGACAGCGGCTCTCCGGTAGGGTTTTCCGTCCAGAGGTCTTTCGCTTTGCGGCCAACATTGTTGCTAATTACCCCATTAGCAGCGTTGAGGATCGCCTGGGTGGAGCGATAGTTCTGTTCCAGTTTGACCGTTGTAGCCTCGGGCCAGTCCCTTTCAAAGGAAAGGATATTGGTAATATCCGCCCCCCGAAAGCGGTAAATGGATTGGTCCGAATCCCCTACAACACACAGGTTGCGATGCTTTTTCGCCATCATCTTTACCAACACATACTGTACATGGTTGGTATCCTGATACTCATCCACATGGATATATTGAAATTTCTTTTGGTAAAAATCCAATACCTCAGGCACCTGTTGAAATAGGCGCACCGTCTCCAGGAGCAAGTCATCGAAGTCGAGGGATTGGTTCATGCGGAGCTTTTGCTGATAGGCCTCATAGACATCCGCCGCCAGCTCTTGATTGTAGTTACTAGCATGCTTTTTTAGTTCCTCAGGGCCCCATAGCTGGTTTTTCGCATTGGAAATCTGATGCAAGAAACTACGCGGAGAGAATTTCTTTGGGTCAAGATTCTTCTCCTTGAGTACCTGCTTGATTACCGTCAACTGATCCGAGGTATCTAATATAGTAAAGTTGCGATTAAAACCAATCCGATCAATATCCCGGCGCAAAATTCGTACACACATCGAGTGGAAGGTAGAGATCCAAATATCCTCTGCTACTCCACCTACCAAGTGGTGAATACGCTCCTTCATCTCACGAGCCGCTTTATTCGTAAAGGTAATCGCAAGAATGTTCCATGGATGAATCTGTTTTTCTGATAACAACCATGCTACACGATTGGTCAGCACCCGTGTCTTTCCACTTCCCGCTCCGGCTACAATTAAAAGCGGTCCCTCTGTCGTTTCCACTGCTCGTCGTTGGTCTGGATTTAATCCATCCAACATCGACTCTTTTCCCCAAGCCTGTGCCAACAGTCAACACACCTTCCCTAATCCAAGTCAAAAACTATATATAATCGCCTAACGTTAGGTATGTAGTCGTTTTCTCTTTAAGAATAGTCAACACTCGTAACCTAACGCACTTGTTCCTCGATCTCCTCTTTTATCGCACTAACTGTCCCAAGCGCCGCATCTACATTCCGATAGACCAGATTCCCCACAACGGTGGTATCCGCCCAGCGGGCCATCTCCTTCGCCTCATCCCCTCGGCTAATACCTCCACCGTATATGAGCTGGATATCACTCACCGACTCTCTTACCGCTTCTACCATCTTGGGATCTCCAAAAGTCCCACTGTACTCCAAATATAAAGCGGGCAATCCATACAGATGCTCAGCCAACTGAGCATACGCTGCGACATCCCTAGTCGTAAGGTCTGCTTGGCTATCCGTTAGCCTCCCTACTCTAGATCTAGCATTCAGTACCACATATCCAAGAGCCGCGGTATCCTCCCAGGGGATCCAATCACCAAACTTTTTCGCCGCTTGATGTTGAGCGCCAATCATCCATTGAATATCCCTGGTATTCAGCACCACAGGTAGAAGGTAACCATCCAATCCTGGGATCACAGCCTCCTGATTGGTTACCTCCTGCACACAATCCACAGCATAATCGAGGACGCGGTCGATTAATTCCCGTGTGTTTCGATAGGTGATCCCATCCGTTCCGCCTATGATTACCGCATCAGTACCCGAGGTGAGGATCTTTTCTAAAGCAAGGTCGGAAAGCGAGCGATTGGGGTCCAACTTAAAGACATGGCGCCATCGTTTCATCCGTTCACGTAACATCATCGCGCGTCCTCCCTTCAAAAGCACCAGACCCATTATAACGTACTAGCGAAGGTGGAGAAAGCGAAGAGATCCGTAGAGGATCTGCAAAGGAACCATTTCATATGGTATCTTTCTTAATTTTTAGGTTTTTATATTTATAAAATAAAACCCTCACCCAGCCGACCAACAATCGGGTAGATGAGGGTTTTATTTTCGGTTGGCCCACATTACTCTGCTTCCTTATCCGCTTCCAAGCGTTCCAATGCCATTAAGTAACCTTCGGTACCATATTGAAAGCATCGCTTCACTCGAGAGATCGTTGCGGTGCTCGCGCCAGTATCTGCCTCAATTTGATTGTAGGTAGATCCAGCACGCAACATACGAGCGACTTCCAAACGCTGGGCTAGGGATTTGATTTCGCCTACGGTACAGAGATCATCGAAGAACTGATAGCATTCCTCTAAGGTCTCCATGCTTAAAATCGCAGTGAATAGATTGTCCACTTCTTTTTTGCGCAACTTATCCAATTGCATCGTATCCCTCCCTTCCAGCGACATTTTTCGGTATCTTACTTTCATTCTTTAAAGTATAGCATTTGATTGGGTTCGTCTAGTCCTATTTTCTATTTCCAAGTTAGCTTCCCTTCCTCTGGTAAAACATTGACCCAGGACTTCCCTGGCAATAGCGAAGCTACTTTACCATCAATGAGAGGGATGATCCATCCGCCCTTCTCTTTCCATGTGATTGGAATGCCTTTTCCCTTTTGAAATAGCATCCCTTTTCCTCCTTTGTCCCAATCAACTGATCGATGACCCGCTGAGTCGATCACCCGTTGAGAAGCCTTGATCACCCATACATTATCCATCGTAAGTGGAGCCTCTGTCTCCCGATCCACCTGCTTGATTCCTTGGGTGAATCGGACATAACGGCCACTCTCTTCATCATATTGGTAACCTGCATCATACAATTTATGGTAGGACAAATGGACCTTATTTGCTGGTTTACCCTTCCCAGTTGATCCATTATTGTTAAAATGATAAGGACTGACGATTTCATTCGTTTGTTTGCTCGCTTTCTCCTTCGCTCCAACAAGGAGTTTCTCTAAGTTGGTATACAGATTATGGGGTGCTTTACGAAAGCTCACTCTCTGAAATAGACGGGCACCCCCATGAATACCATCAAGGCTTTGAATATTCTCTTCCTTGATCTCTCGCAAGGCAGCTTTGGAGCCTCCTGCATGGGCAACCACCGCACGACTTCCACGAGATAGATCAAGGAAATAGGGACGAACACTTCGGACAGGCCCTACCGTCCCTTTCATTTCACTGTGATAAAAAGCGGCAAAGCGAGTAATTTCCCCCTCTGCTAACGCTTCAATTACCATATCTGCCATAGACAAACCTGTCTGGGGTCGAGCTGCATGATGGTTGTTAATCATCACCATAACTGCAGGTCGATGCTTTTCTACCAATGGCACTCCTGTAAATGGTTCTCTCTTCTCCCCTTGTTCTTTCCTAGTATCCTCACTCCCTATTCCCTTATCTGGAGATGGCACCTTTGCACAAGCTGTTCCACCTATCAATACTAGAGCCAACACCACAGTGAGCCACACTTTTTTACCCATAGTAGCCCCCTTTCCTTTTAAAATCTTATTCAACGAAGGGTCTGGTGCTTCCTCGGGGATACTCCAAAAAAGATTGAAGGGAATGGGAAGGGTTAAGCGTCTAAGAAGCGGAAGGAGCCACGAGGAGGTAGCTATGAAAGATGAAGAACACGGACTCATACGTGAAATTTTAGCTGGCAATCAGGAGTTGTATAGCACATTGGTTGATCGCTATCGCCCCCGGGTCTACTCCACTGCACTTAAAATGACGGGCAACCCAACTGATGCCGAAGATCTTGCACAGGAGGCATTTATCCGGGCTTACCGCTCACTCCCCACCTATCGATTCGAATCATCCTTTTCTACATGGATCTACCGGATCACTGTCAATCTGGGGCTGGATCGAAAGCGAAAAAAGCAAAGCCACCCCATTCCCCCAGAGTCCGCAGTAATACAAAATCTACCCACTGTAGTTGGCCTTCCAGAATCCTCCTTGCTTGCTAGGGAGGAACGTGAAGAAGTCCGAACCTGGGTGCGAGAGCTCCCTGATAAATACCGATCCGTCGTAACGAGCTATTATCTAGAGCATCATTCCTGTGAACAAATCGCCACGGAGCTTGGTATCGCAACTAAGACGGTAGAAACACGCCTTCATCGCGCACGAAAAATGCTTAAAATCAAAGGGAAAGCGAGGAAGGGATGATGGATCACAACTGTAATACCGATCAATTACTAGCTTTGCATGTAGGCGATCTTGCGCCAGAGGACGAAAAAAATATTCTCCATCATCTTTCTACCTGTCCCTCGTGTCAGCAACTTCTTGTGGAAATGAAGAGCTGGAAGAGTTCCTGGGACTTTCCTGATACAGATATGGAAAACGGTGAAGAATTTACTCATCAAGTCATGTCCTCTTTACCCACCAACAAGGCACCCTCTGAGTTGCTGCGTCCTCCCTTATGGCGAAGAAAGGTAGGGATTATCCACGGGCTATCTGCCTTCGCCGCAACCGTGGCTCTCTTCTTCAGCAATAGCTTCTACTGGATCAATGCTACCTGGTTCCACTATTCCAACATGTTCGGGTCATTAGGACAAGATAATCATGGTTTCTTTCCCATACTCCAACATCAAGTCAGCAAATTCTTTTCTTAATTTATATTTCGAGGAGGATCAGCATGGATAAATCAAAAGTCTCCACCTTTTTCCTCTCCTTCATCCCAGGATTGGGTCACTTCCACCTAGGATTGATGAACAGAGGACTACAACTGATGACCGCTTTTTTTGGGCTAGCTTTTCTGTTTAATTTTCTCGAATCATCCTTTAGCTTCTTTCTCCCCATCCTTTGGTTCTATGGCCTGTTTGATGCACTACAACAACACCAACGCCTGCGTGAAGAAGGGAACATCGAGGATAAACCATTCATTCCCTGGTCTCTAAATAAAACGAAGCCTTCCATCGGTCGTTGGATCGGCTGGGTACTTATCGCATGTGGCGTATTATTGATCATTGATCGCATTCTACCGATAGTGATGGATTTCGGACAATATGAGATGTTGCGCACCGTGTTCATTGCCCTCTTGATGGTCTGGATTGGTTATCGAATTATCTCTGGCAAATCGATTCTTCCCAAAAAAGATGCTCAACAAGAAGAGGAGCGACGTCCATGAGAAAGTGGCGAGTAGGTTCCCTATCATCCGGTCTGTTATTAATCTTGTTAGGTGCTTTGCTGTTGGCAAGCTCTTTTGGGGTGGTTCCCTTTTTAGCCACGATCATCAAATATTGGCCCATCATTCTTATCCTGCTGGGAATTGAAGTAGTGGCCTTTCAATTTCTCAAAAAGGAGGGGAAAATTCAGTATGATGGCATTAGTATACTGATTGTCATTCTCATCGTATTGGTCTCCGTTTCATTAATACCTGTTCATGCCTTTCAATTGACGGATGCCTTTAACCCACCTAAAACAACATCGATCTCTAAACAATATTCCCTTCCTAAAGGTGTAAAAAAGATCCGAATCGATATCCCTGAGGGAGATATCCGCCTCAGGGGAAGCTCTTCAAATAAAGTCCAGCTCGATGGCAACTTCTCTGTCCCCACTCAAAAAAATAACGATAACCTGAAACCATTGGAATGGTCAGTCAATGGGGATGAAGCTACCTTAAAAGTGAATGCCCAGCGAAATGGTGTTCACTCCATATTTGCCAATAAATACACCGAACTATCGGTCGATATCCCACGCTCACTCGCATTGGATCTGGACGCACAATCCGGCAATGTAGAAGTGGAAGGATTGAAGACGAAGGCAAACATCCAGCACAGTAGCGGAGATCTCACCGTAGAAGAAGTAAAGGGGGACTTATCGGTGGATCATGATTCTGGTAACGTTCGTTTAAAAGAAGTAAAGGGATCTGTGAAGGTCGCAAACATTTCTGGGGAAATTAGCGTCGATAACTCCATTGGTCCACTTACTCTAGAAAATACAGACGGAGATATTCGTATCGATGCTCCTAAGGTGAAGGGGGACTGGAATACTTCCACCCAAAATGGCGATATAGTGTTTGCTCTCTCAGACACCGCTGATGCGACCATAAAAGGAAAAACTACTCATGGAAAGTTAAACGGAACTACCAAGTGGAAAAATGATCAGATTGTCCTCGGTTCTGGCAAACATCAGGTCGACCTCACTACAACCACTGGCGACATCCGTGTAGACACCCCGTAAATTCTGTTTATCAGCTAGACGCCAGCAATTCTGCCTGCTGGCGTCTTTTTCTGTTCCTCCAGCTAATATTGCCAAGCAAAAACTGAATGGGAGGTGACAAATAAAAAAGTTCGTGATATTATATAGCCATCTTAAGAACAGATGTTCGAGAAGAACCCTCTAAGGTTGCTGCAAGGAGGCATGTCGACATGACACTCTCAGAAGCTGAAAAAGAAACCGTCATTCAGTTTGATCAAACTGGAGATGAAGCCCTCATCTATACAGCTAGTTGGGACATTGCCCGCAGTCTCAAACGAGCAGGATATACCCCTGTCAAAAAAGCGGAAGGAGCATGGTGGTTCCAAATTCCTATTGGCGCTCTTCGCATCGAAGGAAAAAAGCAAACCCTTCAACTTGCTTAATTCATGGACAATCTATAGGATCACCCGATGTGCACCCCTTAAAGTAGACAGTGGAAAAACCCCCTGGGTAGATCCAACCTACTTTAGGGGGTGCATTACTTTAAGGTGAAGAAAGTAATCGCAGGAAAATCGGGAATGGATGAATGGGTCGTTTTTTAGAGGGAATATGGCCTTCTCGATCACGATGAATATATAGGGGCACAGATGATGATACTTTTATACAACTTGCGCGGGAATGGCTATACTTTTTTAACCTTTAATCCGTTATACAAGCTTTACAAAAACGAAGAACGCAACTGGAGTCATTCTGCATAACAGAAAAATTCCAGTTGCGTTCCAGGAGAAGTTTTTTTGATCATGATTGGATCGAAAGAAGCGTCAAAAAAGGTATATATTTACAATAAAGAGCGCAATCAAAGAATAAAAATCCATGAACCGCGAAAAAACTGTTAAATTTTCTTATTTTGCAGGAATCATATTAACTGAATCAATCTCTTCCTCTTCTTCATCAGGAAGTAGCGCTTCCATTTCCGCCTGCTTTTCTTTAATTTTATCAAATTGCCGCTCAAAATCTTTTGTAGATAACCAGATTTTGTAGAGAATCGCTACTTCAAAAATCAGCAAGCCAGCGCAACTGAAAATGATGGTTTCCTTGACGAGATTAAAAATGGGAGCAAGGACAAAAATGAACATTTGAAACTCAATCCCACTAAACAGATGCATTCGAATCCGCCGATTTAAGAAGAATTCACGTATCTTAAGATAATTGGCGAACCTTTGTTTGAAGCCTTGCTGAAGATCAATTTTCTTCTTTTTTTGTAGCAATTCATCCACAGGCTCTTCTTCCTTGATGCCTGCCACTTCCTTGATGCCTGCCACTTCCTTGATGTCTGCCACTTGCTCTTGATTTTGATTTTTATTTGCTACGACTGAATCTAGGGCTTCATCTTCGCCTTGCTGGTTTGTTTCATCTTCTTCCGGTTTTTCTTCCGGCTCATCAATGATGACCCCTGCAGCAATAGCAGTTTTTCTCAGCTTCTTCCGTGCCTTGAATAGTTTCCCGCGCATATCGCGCCGCACTTTAAATAGGTTCAAGGCATTAATATGGCGAGCACAATAGGTTGCTAAGAAGAGAAAAGCAAGATACAGGATGGTGACATCTCCAGTAATGCGGTACTGGCTATAGCATAGCGCCGCACCACACAACACAACTCGGATGTGATCCAGACTAATATCGAGGAGAACACCGAAGCTTGATCCTGTTCCCTTAAGTCGAGCGACTTTACCATCCATACAGTCAATAATAAAACTGATGTGATAAAGGATCGCCCCAGTCACTAACGCCGCATAGCTCCCTACATAAAAGCAATAGACTGCTGTTAATCCCAAAATAAAGGAAAAGATAGAGAGTTGATTGGGTGTGATATTTGTCTTGTTAGCGGTCGGTACTACCAGACGAGAAGCTACCGGATCCACAAGAAATACCGTCCACCATGCATCTTTATTTTTATAAGTGCTTTTTACGTCTTCTAAAGTATATTTCTGCCGTTCTACGCTCAATGTACACTCACGCCCCCTTCGTTTTTTTCTTTTTTGGCTTTTCCGATTCGTATTTGTCGAGGATTTCATCAATACTACCGATATCCTTCACTTCTCCTTTTTCCAAAAGAAGCGCCCGGTCACAGATTCTCCGTAGAGGTTTTAGGCTGTGCGAAACGACTACCAAGGTCTTCCCTTCGTTCCGCAGTTCCTCCATCTTCGTATAACATTTCTTTTTAAAATCCTTATCCCCTACTGCCAAGACTTCATCAATCAAGATGATCTCAGCATCGACATGGATGGCTATCGCGAAACCAAGGCGAGACTTCATCCCCGAGGAGTAAAACTTAACGGGGGTATCGATAAAATCCTCAAGCTCCGAGAATTCCACAATCGAATCGTAGACATCACGAATCCGTGCCTTCGATAAACCGAAAATGGCACAATTTAAACGGATGTTCTCCGCTCCAGTCAGATCCCGAGAAAGACCTGCCCCCAGTTCGATCAAAGGAGCTACTTTACCATTCATCTGCACTTCTCCAGAATCCGGAGAAATAATCCCCGACAACACCTTGAACAACGTCGATTTCCCCGCTCCATTTTTTCCAATAATGGCGTAGGATTCCCCCTTCTTCACAGAGAAGGAAACGTTGTTCAAAGCGACGAATTCCTCATACCGACTTTCCCGCTTTGCCACGGAGATAAAGAACCCCTTTAAGGTCTTATCGTATGCTTTGCGGAAATGCTTCGTCAGGTTTTCGACGACAATCGCATCCATCGTCAGATCACTTCCCCCACGCGGCGATTGAGCCGCTTAAAAATCCACCAAGAAAACACTAACAAAAGTAAAGACAAGATGATGACAAAGATGATCATACTAGGTGGGATTTTTGTTACCGCCTCTTTCGGATAGAAAATCCCATGATACATCGAGATAATAACCGCCATCGGGTTTAAGAAATATAACCAGGCGAACTCTCTGACTAAATCGCTTTTACTTGCACCCAACAATGAAACTGGATAAATGATGGGGCATAAGTACATCCAAGCCCGCAACATCAAATTAACAATAAACTCAACATCACGATAGTACACGTTTAGCACGGATACCAAAAAGGTACAGGCTAGGGTAAAGAGACACTGTAACAACAGTGCACCCGGCAAATAGATCAGTTGATACCATTGCAAATGTAGCCCTGGTGTAAACATCGCGATGACAAATACTAATATAAAAGCAGGTACAAAGTTCACTAGGTTCGCTAACAAGATGGTAATGGGAAAGATCTCCCGCGGAAAATAAACCTTTTTAATTAATGATACATTTCCCGATAGTGCCTTTGTTCCTCTACGTAACGTGTTATTAAAAAAGGTCCAGGGGATCAAACCCATGAGGATAAAGAGCGGATACGCTTTAACCAGATTTTTATTAAGAATCTCCCCAAAAACCAAAGCATAGATCGCCATCAGCCCTAGCGGTTCTAAAAGCGTCCAAAGAAATCCAAATATGGAGTTACGATAGCGAATACGCACTTCCTTATGCACAAGGAAGTATAGTAACTCCTTGTATTTCATAATATCTGCAAACATAGAGCCTTTACTCCTTATCCGACGGATAAACCGGTCAGGCGGTAACGATTTTTTGCCTGGTCGGGATACACTTCGTCCAAAATTCGGTCGATCTGATCCTCTAACAAATTAAATTCGTTAAAGATCGTGTATCGATCCCGCATTGATGGGGCCTTAACAATTGCCCGGAGCATTTCTTCCCGGGTATAGCCGAGATCCTCATAGTGGGTAGGCAAGCCCAGTTTTTCAAAATAGGGAGTCAGCTTCTCTATCTTCTCTCGTTGACCCTGGAGATATTGGGAAAAGAGAACCCCAATCGCCACTTGCTCACCATGTAACGCCTTGGAGCCACAATGGTAATCCAATGCATGGCTAATTAAATGCTCCGACCCACTACACGGTCTACTGGAACCTGCGATGGACATGGCAATACCACTCATGATCAGCGCTTCAGCAGCTACCTTCATCAGTTGAGATTGGTTAAGCTCAGGCTGATTTAACAGATTCATAAAGGATTCCACTGCATTGTTTGCCATCAAATTAGCAAAGGTGTTCATCTCTTCTTTACCCGCTTGATGAGCTAACTTCCAATCAAAAAGAGCGGTTTTGTTCGATAAAAGATCACCAATTCCCGCCGACATTAAGCGAGGGGGGCAGGAGGCCAATACATCCAAGTCGATGACCACTGCCTGGGGCATTTTTACCCCAATGCTTGTCGAGTGATTCATCATCTTAATCGATGCAACGGGTGAACAAATCACATCTGAAGAAATCGCTGTCGGAAAGAGAATGACAGGCACATTACTCCGTGTACCTACCACTTTAGACATGTCAAGAGCCTTTCCTCCACCGACACCCATGATGAGATCAGGGGTATCTTCTAACACCTGACGTTCAATTTCATTGATGGTATCTAACTTAACATCCTGGCAAGTAAGGATAGAGACTTCCTCAGCAAGTTCCTTAATGGCATCTTTAATTTGCTCTGTCACTTTCCGGGTGCTACCGCTTCCACTAATCAATAGAACGCGAGCACCTTGAAGCCATTCTCCAATGGAGCTTTTGTGTAGATGAGCAATTGCTCCATGTTCAATTATCAACTGGAGTGGGATATGCACTTTTTTTGCCATGCCAAATCTCCTCCCCGTCGATCAGGACAGGACTGTAGCGGCTAACTTACGAGCCGTCTCCAAGTCATTAAAGTCGTCAATCTCTACCCAAGGTAATCCTTTGGTATCCGTACCCTTAATAACGATATCGCCAGCACATGCTTCATATACGTTTTCATACCAGGCATCGGTGTCACCAGCAGCGATCATTTCTTCGCTTACCCGATATAGAACCGCTAGATCTTCTTTTGCCAATTTGGAAATGCCGATATACTCCCCGTCCGCTTCAGCAAGACCCATCCGCTTGTTCACTTCAAAGAGGCGGTTATCCGTTAATTTCACACGCATGGACTCTTCCGTCACTTGTTTCTGTTTGTCAACCAATACGGATGTCCGGTTACCATCTTCTAAGATTACGGAAATCATCTTGTCATCGAAGAAGTCATCTGAGTTAATGAGAAGGATATCATCACCGATTTCTTTCGTTAAGAGAAACGAATAAATATTGTTCATGGTGTCATATTCAGGATTATAGATAAATTTAACACTTGAACCCTCAAAATGTTCCTGGATGCGTTCCACTTTATAACCACCCAGGATGTAGATATCTTCTTCTTTGAATCCTGCTTTTAATACGCTCTCCACCTGATATTGGACGAGGGGTTTATCTCCTACTCGGATCATTGCCTTTGGTTTATCTTCAGTTTCAGGACGTAGACGACTTCCTACTCCTGCTGCAAGAATTACAACTTTCACCATGCTCACTCCTTTTATGGGGTGGTGTCACTATTACTTTACACAAATTTAATACCGTTGAAATCTAATCCAACTTTAATGTGGTAAGATACAACCGTATCATAGTTTTCATCGCCATTACAGTCAAATACAGAAGCACCCAACCACTAATGAAGGGGACATCTACGATCCATTCCACCACGATCGCGAGGGGTAATAGCGCGAAAAAACCAGGCATCCCGGTAAAAAAAGCGATCCACTCTAGCCGGGTGGATGTCGTTCGCATGTCGCTAACCGGATCGTTCTCGTCACTCTTCAAATTGATATAGTTGTAAGCGAGAGGTACCAAAAGTGCTAAGGTACCCATCAGGGCAGCGAGATAGATGAGTGTCACAGTAATTAAGGATAACTCCGCACTCCACAATCGATAAACACCCAATGCCATTCCTACGGTCATTGGGATACTGATCGCCCGGATCAATGTATCCAAGAATACTCCCAATCGACTGGTTACCTTGGTGAGCCTTGCTAATTCCCCATCTAGACAATCCCCGAGATAACCTAGGTTATAGGCTACCACAGCACCTAAGAGCCAGCTAACTTCGCCTGTAGCCAACATCCAACCACATAAGATGAAAAAGAAGAGGCTAAGCCAGCTAACCCCGTTAGGCGTGATTCGGGTGCGGCTTAGCGCCACTGTCACATAGATGGAAATCCTTCGTAATACATACCAAGACCAGATTTCCTCAGATTGACGAGGTTTCTGGCAAATCGATCGGTATTCAAGAATTCGCTCGGAATCAACGGGCAACGTTGGTAACTTTTTTGCCGTAACGTTCTTCATAGGCCCGGTCATTCCTCCAATAGTCAGGGCTTAAGAAACTTGCCGCTGATCCAATCCCACGGCTAAAGTGTAGTAGGAAAAAGGACAGCATACATGAAAAGAAATGTTTAGGACCTTTCATTTTCAGCATGCCCCAAGATGAAGCGAACAACAAGGCAAAGTACAGACTGCCTAATGTTAGTAATGTACCCAGAGCAATCGTACTGAAGAATGAAGTGATGCCCAATACCAAACTGGTAATCACAACCCCAAAGGGAATCAGATGTCGCCAGCGTAAAACACCACCGCCACGCTTGCTGGCCATCATCGTCCACTTACCATCCCCAAAAGATTTTTTCAGGAACGAAGATAACGTATTGCGAACGTAATACGTGGATTGTACACGGGTAGATAAGAAGAAGGATCCGCCGTTTTTACGGACACGGGCGTGCATCTCCAAATCTTCGTTTCGCTTCAATTGCTCATCAAAGTAGCCAACTTCCTCAAAAACTTCGCGTTTATATGCGGCATAAGGAACTGTGTCCACATAGCCTTCCCAGTCATTTTTGGCCGTACGGAACTTCGAGTTCCCTACACCAAAGGGATGGGAGTATACATGGGCATTTACTTCTCCCCAAAAACCATTACCTACCGTCTTAACCACACCACCCACACAGGAGGCTTCTGGCACCTTCTGTGCAGTTTCAAAGGTTCTAGACAGGAAGTTTTCTGGAATTTGGCTATGACCATCCACCCGAATTACATATCGTCCACTAGAATGTTGGATACCGATGTTCCAGCCAGTGGGTAATGTCTTTCTTGGGTTGGAAAGAACGCGAATTCGTCCTGGATGATGTTGGTTTGTTTCTTCGATGATTTCCGGCGTCCGGTCAGTGGAGTCGCCGTCCACAACAATAATCTCGTACTTGTCAGCAGGAAAATTTTGATTAAGGATCGAGTCCAGAAGATTCTCAATATAAGCTTCTTCATTGCGTACGACCAATAAAAAAGAGAAGATAAGTTCAGGTTTCATTATCGATCACTCCTCTCGCGCAGACATACGCAGGCAAATGACCATACAGACATCATAACATGGTACAGGGTTCTCGACAATTGAACAACACAGACTGTTACACATTCTCCACACCTGAAGGCTCTGAAAGTTTTGACGAGAACATATCATTTATCATACCATTTTGATTGTGGCACTTACATGAATTTCCCTTCATCATCGAATTATTCTTGCTTTATATATAAACGAAGGGAAGGGATGATTAGACTACATCCTTTTTATTTTTAAGAGGCCAATGCATTTTTTGGCTTATCTAGGTATGATCCCAGCTCATCTGGGGTCAAATAACATTGTGGAAGGGAACGGATGATCACCGTTTCACACCCAACCGACATGGAGGAATTGCAACGTGAGATCCCGCTGGTTTACCCCACTACTTATCCTAACCACCCTAGCAAGCGCCGCCGCTCATTTTTTGAGTACCAATGAACCGATACGCTTTACATTAGCCTCGCTATCCCTGCTTTTGTGGGCTGCTTTACTCGGTAAAGCGACGGAAAGTGTAGCGCACTATGCCGGGGAACGCCTAGGGGGCTTTCTGAATGCCACCTTCGGAAACGCGGCTGAATTGATTATCGCTATTTTCCTCGTACAAAAGGGATTGTTTGATATGGTTAAGGCCAGCATTACTGGTTCAATCATCGGAAACCTTTTACTTGTACTTGGATTGAGCATCTTTTGTGGAGGACTAAAATACAAGACCCAGTCCTTTAATACGATGCTCGCTGGACATAATGCTTCATTAATGCTTTTAGCAGTCATTGCTCTCTTCAGCCCTGCGGCCTTTGACAATCGCCTTGATCAATCAGGCATGCAATCCTTCAGCCTGATTATTGCCGGCCTTTTAATCGTCAGCTATTTCTTATGGCTCATATTCTCTATGATCACCCACAAAAAAGAATTAGGCGAGAGCCCCGTTATGGAAGCACCCACTAGCGGTGTTTCACAAACCTCTAATCATTTCGAGGAACCCGAGTGGACAAAACGTAATTCTATCCTTCTTCTCTTCATCGCTGCTGTCTTTGTAGCGATTCAAAGTGAATGGCTTGTAGGTAGCGTAGAAGCTGTTGCTAGCGCTTTGGGCTGGTCGGAGCTTTTCGTAGGTGCCTTCTTGATTGCCATTATTGGTAATGCCGCAGAACACAGTGCAGCGATTTTCCTTGCGATGAAAAATCGGATGGGAGCGGCTGTAGAGATCGCCGTGGGCAGCAGCCTGCAAATCTCTCTCTTTGTAGCTCCCGCTTTGGTATTTATCAGCCTATTCTTTGACAAGACTATGGATCTCACCTTCACCTCCATTGAACTCGCCGCTATCGCCATCGCTGCCTTTATCGCAACTTCGATTTCCAGAGATGGCTCGACGAACTGGTTTGAAGGGGTCCTACTGCTAATTGTTTATGCGATTTTGGGAACTGGTTTTTACTTAGTGTAATAGGGAGAAAAAATAATTTATTTAAAGATAAAAAACGGCCAGATGGCCGTTTTTTATCTTTAAATAAATTATTTTTTCTCTATAAGTAGGTGCAAATTGCACAAGATATCTCTTCTTGTCAAATCGTACAAAAGAACTGATATCCCTCTGCCCCAAATCGGTTAATTATCCTATATTCTTATCACTGCGATGAAGTATATTCCTTGTTGCATACCATTGATAATAGCGGTCAGCCATATCCATCGGTATATCTGATATTTCCAAGGCATCAAAAAGATCAAATGATTTAGTACGAGTTGAAATTTTTAGAGTAGCAAGACCAAAATTACGTTGTAATATTGATTGTGTTATTTTTAATTCTTCAATTTTGATTTGGGTTGTAACAAACAACCGTGTTGAAAAAGATCCTGTTTGATATTGAATAAAGGAATCTTTAAGCATGTAACAACTAAATAAACCACTTAGGATTTGCGAAATAGTGACAAGGGTACCCAAAGCCAATGCAATATACCATAGTTTCGGCCAAAAATATAACATGATCACCGCACCTACTATACAAATCAAACTTGACCGAACCAATTTGATAAAAATTGCAGACCGAGGAAGATTCGTCATATCTGACATAATAGTAAATGATGGTAATATGTCGGGGATTAGTTGTAAAGCTCTTTTCTTGTTTATAAATGGAAAGAGGGTATGCTGATCATCCTCGTCACCTGTGCATACAATTTTCACCTCTACAATACCTAATAATTTTTTTAGAAATTTTGCATTCAAAATGATCGCTTCAACTTTATCCTTTGGAATTGAAAATTTAGTCTTATCAAATAAACCTTTTTTAATATATATTCTTTTATGATCACTTGTCACTTCAAAATTCTTATATTTGACATAAGCTTCAACCCAGCCAAATAGCATCGATAACAGAAAAAAGGCAATAATACCAAGCGATGTTAGCAGCCAAGATTGTTGAAAGAATGAGTAGACGGTGTTGATATATGAATCTACTGAAAAAAAACCCTTTAAATAAGAAGCGTAGTCCTTTAAATGAGAATAACAAGCATAGAGAAATGAAGCGAAAACAAACAGGCTTAGTGAAGTAACTGCAGAGATAAATATTTCTTTGGATGTTACTTTATATTGTTGGTTTTTAGGAGACTGACCTTTATTTTTTACTTTTTCAATTGATTTTTTCTGATTTAGTTTATTTTCTTCTTTATTTATTAAATCAATATCACTCAATTGTTTTTGAATTCTCTCAGCTTCATTATATGTGATCATCTCTAGTTTAGCGGATGCTTTCTTTTCAGTTGAACCTGTATCTAGCAAGAGAGAGGTAAGCTTGAACAAACGATGGAAAAAAGGTGTGTCCTGACTAATGCCCTGGATTCGTTCTAATGGAATATAACGCTTTTCTTGAATAAAACGTCCTTCATGAATACATATTTCTTTTTCTGTAATAAGGTATTTAAAATGAAACCACTCTAAAAGAACAGATAATAAAATATATATTAAAGATACGATAATACCTATAACCACAATTTCTTTAAATAATGTAGACTTTGAATTTATATAAACGGCGAAAGCAATCACAAAAAAAGCTAACTCTTTAAAATACTTCCCCATTGAAAAAACAATCCATAGTGGATGGAGCCGACGGGCATGATTTATTGTTTTATCCCTCCCCATATTCAATTCCCGCCTCTCTTTTATTACTCTCATCTGATTCAACGCCTGCCAAAAAAGCAATATGATCTCTTAATTCAATAGCTATCTTTTCAGGAAGGGCGGGGATTTCATGCTCAGAAGCCATTGTACCAATTGTTATTGTTGATAAACCAAATTTCCGCAATAAGGGCCCCTGATTTGTATTTACAAATTGCACTTTAACCATCGGTATGATTAAGTGGGTTTTCTCCCATACTCCTCCATATCTTAATTGAATATACTTCTCGTCAACATCGTAGCGCCAGGTCTTTTGTCGATAAATAGGAACAAAGACTATTGAAATAATAGAATAAATGGGGGATGTAACTAAAAAGAAATAAAGGATATAGCCTATCCACCTATTCCATTCATAATAATGGCCCAAGCATAAAAGGATTAGCAATATGCTCAGTATGCTGATAAATGCGATTGTTTCTGCTATACGCCACACCTTAATTGCATCATTTGATATCTGCTGTTTTGGTTCCTTTATCATCTGTCCTATGAACCTCTTTCCTAATTGAAAGTTAATTTTTAAGTAATCAATGGACACTTATATAAACATATTTGTATCTCCATTTTTCAAATCGTCAAAATAGCCCCATATACTGGCTATAATTAGGCCCGCAATTAATGGTGGCTTCAAAAAAACCTCTCCTCCCATTTATCCTATTTATTGTGTATGGATATATTTTAAATCTCAAAAATAAAACCATACACCTATATAATAAGGCTTAAATCATTTTTAATCAATATTAGAGATTAAAGATTAGTTTTTTTAAATTTAAACTTTTAATATAAAATAATATAAACTCTAAAAATATGACGCGTCATGAAATATTGCATCCAGGTATTATACCAGCACCGATTTAATTAAATCATTGAAAGTTAGCTATGCTCATCAAGCAAGCATGTAAAACTAAATCAAAAAGTCATCCAACCTTTCTGAATAAAAAAGACGCCCTCATCTCGATCTACCTATCAAGAAGAAGTCGCCATGTCCCATTGATTTTTATACCATATATCCTCTTTTTTACTGTTCTGCCGCCTTCGCACCGATGTCTCGTCGATAGTGGACGCCTTCAAAGCGGATATTCATCGCTCGTTGATAAGCGGCATCCCGTGCATGGGCTAAATCTGCACCAAGGGCAGTGATACCGAGCACTCGCCCTCCTGCGGTTTTCCACTCATCGTCCTTTAAGGCAGTCCCGCTATGGAAGATGATGCTGTCCTTCGCTTCCTGCTCAAGCCCAGTAATGACATCCCCTTTCCGATAGGGGCCTGGATATCCGCTAGATGCTTGTACAACACAGACCGCGGATTCATCTTTCCAAGATAGCTTGGTGGAATGTAGTTCTCCATGAATCGTAGCGATCAGTACATCTAATAAATCATTTTCCAGACGAGGGAGAACGACTTGGGTCTCAGGATCACCAAAACGGGCATTAAATTCAATCACCTTTGGTCCCTCTTCGGTAACCATCAGCCCTGCATATAACACCCCAATATAATAGATCCCCTCGGTTGCTATCCCCCGTGCCATAGGTATCAAGATTTTCTCAATCGCTTCTGTTACCACATGATCAGAGATTTGCGGCACAGGGGAGTATGCCCCCATCCCGCCTGTGTTGGGCCCCTGATCCCCTGCAAAGACAGGCTTATGGTCCTGGGCAATCACCATTGGACGAACCGTCTCACCATCAACAAAGGCCATCAGGGAGATTTCCTGTCCAGTCAAATACTCCTCCACGACGATTTGTGCGCCCGCCTCGCCAAATGCACGCTGATCCATGATTTCATGAATGGCTTTTTCCGCTTCATTAATGGAATGGGCAACGGTCACCCCTTTTCCTGCCGCCAAGCCATCCGCTTTGATCACAATGGGGGCCCCTTGCTCCCTTACATACTTAAGAGCCTCCTCAGCCTGGGTAAATGCACGATATGCCCCTGTAGGGATCTCATACTTTTCCATCAGTTCCTTGGCGAATTTCTTGCTCCCCTCCACCTGCGCCGCCGCTTGGTTAGGGCCAAAGATGGCAAGCCCTCGACTTGTAAATGCATCTACAACCCCGGCTAACAGAGAATCCTCTGGCCCGACAACGGTAAGGTCAATGCTTTTTTCCTCCGCAAAGGCTTGCAGACCCTCTACATCCGTTGCAGACAACTGAGGTATGCATTCTGCGATCTGTCCAATCCCACTATTACCTGGTGCACAATAGAGCTCGGTAACTTGTGGACTTTGCTTTAACTTCCATACAAGCGCATGTTCCCTGCCTCCACTACCAATCACCAATACACGCAAGATGGTTCCCCTCCTACTGACAACTCTCTCTTAACTATCTCTTCTGGCACATTGTTCTACATCGATCAAGCAATCCTCTGCAATATAGAGCCTGTCCTACAAAGCAATGGGCGGGAAACGCCCCTTGCTCTGCCAGTAGCAAGCCTGCTGATGAATACAGGAAAAAGCCTCATTTTTTCCATTATGAGCTCTTTTGCTTTGGTGAGAGATGACAATAGCTACGTGGTACGAAGCCCTCACGTACTAACCATTGGCCTACCACCTACTAATTAAAACACAAACTGATTCCAAACAAAGCGATTGTACAAATAATGAAAATAAATGCCCAATCCTCCCGCGTGATCTCACTTTTCGACTGACGATGAACACTAGGAATGGACATTACTCCGCTGGTGATCAATGCTAATAGGAAAAAGACGCCACCAGCTATTCGTAGGCTATATTGCCACGAATCTGGAACATAAAAACCCATTACTGCCGCCAACACCATGAGGGCTCCCGTGACGAGTATGAGGGCGACCGACCATCGGATTACATGCATGACAAGACCCTCCCTCGGCATTCCGTGCTTTTATATATACGCCGGAGAGGGGTTAGGCGTTAATGTTTGAAGTGGCGGGTTGCTGTAAAAATCATCGCAATCCCATGCTTATTCGCTTCATCGATGGACTCTTGATCGCGAATGGAACCACCCGGTTGAATAATCGCAGTAATTCCAGCCTTCGCAGCCATCGCTACCGTGTCACCCATAGGGAAAAATGCATCAGAGGCAAGAACAGCACCCGCCGCTTCGTCCTTCGCCTGCTTAATAGCGATCGCCGCCGCACCTACCCGATTCATTTGACCGGCACCTACACCGAGGGTTTTTCCTTCTTTTGTAAGAACAATGGCATTGGACTTCACATGCTTAACTACTTTCCATGCAAACAGGAGCTCCTCCCACTCAGACACAGTAGGTTGACGTTCCGTTACGACTTGGCATTCTGCCTGCGACACCATTTTTACATCTGCACCCTGAACGAGTAAGCCACCGCGAACGGATTGCAATTGCAAAGGAGAACGAGAGTACCGAGATTCATCCTGGTGCCAACGCAGAAGACGTAAATTTTTCTTTTCACGGAGAATGGTAAGTGCTTCTTCTGTAAAGCTAGGTGCAAGTACGATTTCCAGGAAGATTTCCTTCAGTTGTAACGCAACATTCTTATCCACTTCCCGATTGACCGCAACAATGCCACCAAAAATAGAAACAGGGTCCGCATCAAGTACCTTCTGCCATGCCTGGCTTAGGGTTTCACTTGTACCGACACCACATGGATTCATATGTTTTACGCCAACTGCAGTCGGCTCGGTAAACTCCATAATAATCTCCAATGCTGCATTCGCATCGTTGATGTTGTTATAGGAGAGCTCTTTGCCGTGGAGTTGTTCGGCGGTGGCCATGGAAGGTCCTGCGGCGAGAGGTTCTCGATAGAAAGAAGCCGCCTGTTGTGGGTTTTCTCCGTAGCGAAGGGGCTGAATTTTTTCAAAGGTAACCGTCAACGCTTCAGGAGACTCCTCTGCTACTTCTTCGGTCAAATAGCCTGCGATCACTGCATCATAAGCCGCCGTATGACGAAAGGCCTTCGCAGCAAGTCGACGTCGAGTTGCCGAATCCACCCCTATAGATACCTTTTCCAGCACATCAGCATAATCCGCAGGATCGACTAGCACGGTCGCATAGCGATGATTCTTCGCCGCTGCACGTACCATCGAAGGGCCACCGATATCAATATTTTCCACTGCCTCTGCAAATGAAACCTCTGGCTTGGAAATGGTTTGTCGAAAAGGATACAAATTGACAACGACTAGATCAAACACGGAAATTTTCCAATCCTTCAATTGACGACGATGGCTCTCCTCATCACGGACAGCCAAAAGACCCGCATGGATGCGAGGGTGAAGGGTCTTTACCCGACCATCGAGAATTTCAGGAAATCCCGTTACCTCAGAAACACCGATGACGGGGATCCCTGCTTCTGCAAGCTGACGTTTGGTACCACCAGTAGAAACGATTTCTACACCTTGTGAAGCTAGGGTGCGAGCCAGTTCAATCACACCCGTTTTATCGGAAACGCTGATCAGTGCACGACGAATCGGTTGCAAGGGTATATCCTCCTTTGAAGTGAGCACTCATTCTCTTGTTGATAAATGGTTGATTAGCCGGATGACCTACTTACCGATGGATGATCAGGAATTCTTCCTGTGAGTAGCTTGTACACGGTATTGGGGTAGAGATTATGCTCGACGAATTGCACCTTTTTTGTCAATGTCTCAAGGGTATCATCCGGCTCTACTAGTACCGGCTTTTGATCCACGATCGGACCCGTATCCACCCCTTCATCGATCCAATGCACAGTGACGCCTGTCCAACGCACACCATACTCCAATGCCTTTTGAATCGCATCCTTCCCTTGAAACGCTGGCAAAAGGGAGGGATGGATATTAAGGATTCGCCAGGGGTACGCTTGCAATAAAGTAGGGCCGATTAGACGCATATAGCCGGCTAGCAGGATCCACTCAATCCCATACTCTTGCAAAGTAGAGAGGATGGCTTCTTCATACTTGGCTTTATTCTCATAGTTCTTGGGCACCAGGGTGACCGTAGGTATCCCGAGACGCTCCGCTCGCTCCAGTACACCTGCCCCAGGTCGATCACAAATGAGTAGGGATACTTCCTTAGGCCATTGCCGCCGCGACTGGTCAGCGAGGACTTCAAAGTTACTACCACTTCCCGAAGCAAAGATGGCGATACTCATCACATCTTCCCTCCTGACCAGGAGAAAGATTCTGACCCTTCGGACACACGTCCGATCAGATAAGCTTTCTCCCCCAATTTCTCCGCAACCTCACAAGCGGCTTGTGCCTCATCCCATGGGAGACAAAGAACAAAACCGATGCCCATATTGAAGGTGCGATAAAGATCCCCATCCGTCAATGAACCTTCTTTCTGCAGTTCACGAAAAATGACTGGAATCTCCCAAGAGCCCATATTCACCTCTGCGCAAAGGCCCGTTGGTATCATCCGAGGAATGTTTTCAACCAATCCTCCGCCGGTGATATGTGCCGCACCCTTCACAGTAAATTGTTTGCACAACTCTTGAAATGCCTTGACATAGATCCGGGTAGGCCTTAAAAGCTCTTCGCCCCAGGTATGCTCTCCCCAGGGAACCAACTCTGTAAGACGATGCTGATTCTCTTCCTTCTCCCCAAAGAGTATCCGTCTAACGAGGGAATAGCCATTGGAGTGTAGTCCATTGGAAGCCAAGCCAACTAACGCATCCCCTGCTTGGATACCCTTACCATCAAGGAGCATATGGCGTTCTACCGCCCCTACACTAAAACCAGCTACATCATATTCCC
The DNA here is from genome assembly GCF_900106775.1 of Marininema mesophilum. Classification (GTDB taxonomy): domain Bacteria; phylum Bacillota; class Bacilli; order Thermoactinomycetales; family DSM-45169; genus Marininema; species Marininema mesophilum. The sequence continues at coordinate 44,823 of NZ_FNNQ01000010.1, read as the reverse complement.
CTTTTGCGTACATGCCCGGCAGCTCCGCTGTTTCACCACCAATAAGCGCACAGCCCGCTTGCTCACACCCATCTGCGATCCCTTGGACGATTTGCTCAATTTGCTGTGGAGAAAGCTTCCCTGTACCTACATAATCCAAGAAGAATAGCGGCTCCGCACCCTGGACGATCAGATCATTGACACACATGGCCACACAATCAATGCCAATGCTATCATGTCGTTCCAAAGCAAAGGCTAGCTTTAACTTGGTGCCCACGCCGTCCGTAGCCGCTACCAGAATGGGCTCTTTATATCCCTGGAGTGCAAACATGCCACCAAATCCGCCAATACCACCCAATACCTCGGGACGATGCGTACGAGTAACATGCCCCTTTATCCGTTCCACTGCCTCATTCCCTGCATCGATATCTACACCCGCCTGCCGATACGCTTCGCTCATCGTCTTCCCTCCACAGCCAGGGATTCTTCCTCATCAATCCTCGTTGGATAGCGACCGCTAAAGCAGGCAAGACAATGGCCATGGTGGCCATTTTCAACAGGGCGATCCACTGCCGCGATCATTCCCTCTGGGCTGAGGAAAGTTAAGCTATCTGCACCAATCTCCTGACAAATCTCCTCTACTGTATGGGTAGCAGCAATCAGTTGTTGGCGATTTGCCGTATCGATCCCATAAAAGCAGGAATATTTAACAGGTGGAGAGCTGATCCGCACATGAACCTCTGTTGCTCCAGCATCCCGAAGCATATTAACGATGCGGCGACAGGTAGTACCACGCACGATGGAGTCGTCAATCATCACAACTCGTTTTCCTTCCACCACTTTACGCACCGCAGAGAGCTTCATTTTTACTCCTTGTTCGCGCAATTCCTGACTTGGTTGAATAAATGTCCGTCCAACATAACGGTTTTTAATCAACCCTAACTCATATGGGATGCCTGCCGCCTCAGCAAAGCCAATCGCCGCAGAGATACTAGAATCAGGAACGCCGGTCACTACATCCGCTTCCACAGGTGCCTCTTCGTACAGTTTTTGACCTAATCGCTTTCGAGCGGAGTGTACATTGATTCCATCAATATCACTATCTGGACGAGCAAAATAGATATATTCAAAGGAGCAAACAGCCTTCGGTGCGGCGGCGGAAAAGCGGGTGCTTCGCATCCCATCCTGATCCAATACAAGGAGTTCTCCAGGTTGTACCGCTCGTACAAATTCGGCTCCGATCACATCAAAGGCACAAGTCTCTGAGGAGAATACCGTTGAATTGCCTAACATCCCCATAGAGAGGGGACGCAACCCATGGGGATCCTGAGCGGCAAACAAGCGATCATTGGTAAGAATGAGTAGTGCATACGCCCCTGTTAGCTGATTCAACGCTTCCTTAATCGCCCCTTCCAGATCTCGTGCATCGGAACGAACGATCAAATGGAAGATCACTTCTGTATCGGAGGTGGTGTGAAATACCGCCCCCTCTTTTTCCAGCTCCCCACGCAACCGTTTGGCGTTTACCAAGTTTCCATTGGTAGCTAAAGCCATCTGACCCACTACTGAATGATGAAAGACCAGTGGTTGTGCATTGGTCAGCATGCTCTCACCCGTTGTAGAGTAGCGTACATGACCAATCGAGCGATTTCCCGCAAGGCTTTCCATGATATCTGGTGTAAATACCTCATTTACAAGGCCCATACTCCGGTGATAGAGAAATCCATCTCCATTGGTCGCTACGATGCCGGCACTTTCTTGCCCGCGGTGTTGAAGGGCGTGAAGTCCATAATAAGTGAGTTGAACCGCATCAGGGTGTTCTAGGATACCAAAAACCCCACACTCTTCTTTTAATTCGTCAAAGACGCATTCATCGCGCATGGGATTGCCTCCTCCCAGATGGTTTGCAGGCTACTCACTTGCTCAGAAACCACCTCTACTCCATTGATCCAAATGGAGAGTTGTTCACCGCTAACTTCCCCGATCCGACTACAGGTCACACCCTGCTTCTCCACCATCGCCATCGCTTCCTTTGCAAATTCTTTTGGCACAGATAGAAGCACTCTGGACTGGGACTCACCAAATAGGTAAGGGATCACCGTAAGGTCTGTTTCCACATCAATCCGAGCCCCTAATCCCTTAGCAAAAGCAGATTCGGCTATTGCAACTGCAAGGCCTCCTGTGGAAAGATCGTGGGCGGATGAAACGTTCCCTGCCTGAATCAGGTGTAATACCGCTGACTGAAGGGCTTTTTCCGCTGCAAGGTCTAGTTGTGGTGGACGACCGGAAATCATTCCTAACACCTGCTGTTGGAGCTCACTTCCCCCTAGCTCTCCGAAGTTTGCACCTAGCAGGAGAAGGACGTCCCCTTCCTGTTGGAAGGACTGCGTAGTGATATGATCTCGACTCTCCACGAGCCCAACCATCCCGACTACTGGTGTTGGATGAATCGCAGAGCCCTTCGTTTCGTTATAAAGGCTGACATTTCCCCCGACAACCGGTGTGCCTAGTTGCCGACAGGCTTCACCCATCCCATCGATAGCATTTTCCAACTGCCAAAAAACATCAGGCTTTTCTGGATTGCCAAAGTTAAGGCAATCGGTAATCGCTAAGGGGCGAGCCCCTGCACAAACGACATTGCGCGCCGCCTCAGCAACTGCTGTTGCACCGCCAACATGAGGGTCAAGCTTCACATAGCGACTGTTTCCATCTACAGACATGGCGAGACCCTTATCCAACCCATCAAGAACGATGACCGCAGCATCTGAACCTGGGCGGACAGCGGTAGAGGTACGCACCATGGAATCATATTGTTGATAGACCCAACGCTTGCTGGCCAGACTAGGTGCCGCAAGTACCCTTTGTAGAGCCTCGGTAGGATCTACTCCAGTGAGCTCCTCCATATACGAAGCAGCGGTCTCCTCCCGGAAGGATAGAGGCTCCTCACCCTGGCGGTAATTGATCGGTGCATCATCTACCAGGGTTTTGACAGGAATATCGGCGACACATTCTCGTTGGTGGAAAATCCGGTAGCGATCTCCCTCTGTTACCCGTCCAACGACGGCTGAAGGAAGCTCCCATTTATCCAGCACTTCTTTTACCTCGGCTTCCCGTCCCTCTTCCACGACAAGAAGCATTCGTTCCTGGGATTCTGAAAGCATGATCTCATAGGGAGACATTCCCTCTTCTCGTTGGGGAACATCGTCCAGGTAGAGATCGAGGCCAACTCCGCCTTTGGCCGTCATTTCTGCACTGGAGCAGGTCAATCCAGCGGCACCCATATCCTGAATGCCCAACAGGATACCCTTTTGTACCAGTTCAAGACAAGCTTCCAGAAGCAGTTTTTCCATAAAGGGATCGCCCGCTTGTACTGAAGGACGCTTCTCCTCTGACGCCTCGGAAAGCTCCTCCGATGCAAAGATAGCTCCATGGATTCCATCCCTACCTGTGCTAGCCCCTACATAGATCACAGGATTGTCTACTCCCTTGGCCACACCCTGCTGGATGTCCTCATGGTTAATGATCCCCACGCACATGGCATTCACCAGGGGATTACCCTCGTAGGTAGCGTCAAACTCCACTTCACCGCCTACTGTGGGGATACCAACAACATTGCCATAATGAGCGATACCTGCGACGGCTTGTTCTAAGAGATAGCGGACACGCGGGCTTTCCAGTGGTCCAAAACGCAGGGAGTTTAAAAGAGCGACCGGGCGAGCTCCCATGGAGAAAACATCCCGAATAATTCCTCCTACCCCTGTAGCCGCCCCTTGAAAGGGTTCTACAGCAGTCGGGTGATTATGACTCTCGATTTTAAACACAACTGCCTGGCCATCACCAATATCGATCACCCCAGCCCCTTCTCCAGGACCTTGAAGTACCCGCGGCCCATCAACCGGGAGACGTTTTAAGAGGGGTTTGGAATTTTTGTAGCTACAATGCTCCGACCACATCACACTGTAAATCCCAAGTTCCGTCCAGTTGGGCAAGCGCCCCAGATGCTTTTCAACCTGCTCGAATTCAGCTGGGGTAAGGCCTAATTCGCTATACAGCTTGCGATCACGGATTTCCTCTGGAGTTGGTTCCATCACGGTTGACGTTCCCATCACATTCTGATTAGGCTGCACCGATTTTCTCCTCCCAGTAACGAAGCATCGAAGTAAACATTTTTGCTCCATCTTGACTTCCCATCCACTCAACAATCGCTCGTTCCGGATGGGGCATCAAGCCAAGAACGTTGCCTTCTCTATTTGAAACACCTGCAATATCCTCGACTGAACCATTTGGATTGCTCCCTACGTACCGGAAAACAATCTGTCCATTCTGCTCCAATTCCTTGAGGGTAACTTCATCACAGTAAAAGTTCCCTTCACCGTGTGCAATTGGCAGTTGTATCCCTTCATCCCTTCGGTAGTCCTGGGTAAAGGCCAGGGAATTGTTGACCACCGTCAACGGTTGAATATCACACCGAAATTTCAGATGATCATTCACTCTCATGGCTCCAGGTAACAGCCCAGCTTCCTGGAGAATTTGAAACCCGTTACAGATACCAAGCACCAATTTCCCCTCGGAGGCCGCTTTAACCACACCCTCCATCACTGGAGAAAAACGAGCCAGTGCACCTGCCCGAAGATAATCTCCATAGGAGAAACCCCCTGGCACAATGATCGCATCATACTGATCCAAATCCCGCTGAGTATGCCAGACAAAATCTACCGGTTCCCCTAAAACGGTAGTTATCGCCTTTTCACAATCGATATCACAGTTTGACCCTGGAAAGACAGGAACCGCAAAACGCATGATTACGCCCCCTCCAGCTCGTAATCATAGGTTTCGATCACAGGGTTAGCGAGAAGCTTCTGGCACATTTCTTCAACCTTCTCTCCAGCCTCTGTCGACCCTGGTGCACTGATCCATACTTCCATCGTTTTTCCGATTCGGACATCCGTCACAGCGGCAAATCCGAGGGAATGAAGGGATCCTTTGACAGCACTTCCCTGGGGATCTAGCACACTCGTTTTTAGACGTACAGTGATGGTCGCTTTATACATGGGTTTCTCCTCCTAGGCGGCTCCATATTTCATGATAGGCTTCCTCAACATCGCCTAAATCGCGACGAAAACGGTCTTTATCTAGTCGTTTTCCACTCTCTTTATCCCAAAAACGACAGGTGTCTGGGGAGATCTCATCCGCCAGCAATAGTCGCCCATCCCCATCGATGCCAAACTCCAATTTAAAATCAACCAGGGTGATACCACATCGATCCATCTGTTCACTGAGAAGTTCGTTGACCTTGAGAGCAATCTCCTTCATCTGGGTCACTTGCTCATCGGTAGCCAATTCGATAGCTGCAATATGATCCTCCGTGATCAGGGGGTCCCCTAGCTCATCATTTTTGTAACAGATCTCCACTACGGGTCTTGCAAAGCGTCTCCCTTCCTCAATCCCCAGCCGGTTGGCCAACGTTCCTGCGGAGATATTGCGCACGAGTACCTCTAGTGGGATAATCGTTACCCTTCTCACCAATTGCTCTGTCGCAGATATCTCTTTTAAGAAATGATGCTCTACTCCTTTTTCACCAAGAAACTGAAACAGACGCGCACTGATGCGATTATTCCACTTTCCTTTATCCTGGATGCTTCCTCGCTTTTGGGCATTATAAGCCGTTGCATCATCCTTGTACGCCACCCAAACCTGCTGCGGATTATCTGTGAGGTAGATCTTTTTCGCTTTCCCCTCGTAGAGGAGTTCCCCCCGCTTCATGCTGACCTTCCCCTTCCCTATGGTCAATTAGTTAAAACTAGCCCCTCGATTTCAAAGTAACTTCAACCGGCGAAATAGCTCATCCACCCGTTGTAGGTGGTAATGATAATCAAAGCAATCGGCAATCTCATGTTCATTGAGAATTGTCGGGATCACCTCATCCCCCTCCACCAACTCGCGGAATTGGATTCCCTCTTCCCAGGCCTGCATGGCAAGCTTTTGCACGCGGTCGTAGGCTTCTTCTCGCTTTAACCCTTTATCGATTAGAGAGAGCAGCACCCGCTGGGAATAAATCAAACCATAGGTACGAGACATGTTCCGTTTCATATTCTCAGGGAAAACGGTAAGGTTCGCTACGATGGTTGCAAAACGATTTAACATATAATTGAGAAGGATCGTTGCATCTGGCAAAATGACGCGCTCTGCAGAGGAGTGGGAGATATCTCGTTCATGCCAGAGAGGAACATTTTCATAAGCCGTCACCATATGCCCACGAATGATCCGCGCAAGACCCGTAATATTTTCAGAACCAATCGGATTTCGTTTATGAGGCATGGCAGATGAGCCCTTCTGTCCCTTAGCAAAGGCTTCCTCTACTTCCCTTGTTTCACTTTTTTGCAAACCACGAATCTCCACTGCAAATTTTTCTAGGGAGGTAGCAATCAGGGCTAGTGAAGAAAGATACTCAGCATGTCGATCCCTTTGCAGTGTCTGTGTGGAGATCGGTGCTGGTGTAAGGCCAAGCTCGCGGCAAACATACTCTTCTACAAAGGGATCAATATTGGCATAGGTTCCTACCGCACCGGACAATTTCCCAACAGCTACCGTTTCTATCGCGTGAACCAATCGATCTCGGTTTCGTTGCATCTCTGCGTACCAGAGTCCCATTTTTAAGCCGAAGGTAGTGGGTTCTGCATGAACGCCATGGGTACGCCCCATCATCACTGTATCTTTATGTTCCAGCGCCTTCGCCTTTAGCACCTCGAGGAAACGATCCACATCCTGCAATAAAATCGCATTTGCTTGTTTCATCAAATAGGAAAGAGCTGTATCCACGACATCTGTGGATGTGAGTCCATAATGAACCCATTTAGACTCGGGTCCTAGGGTCTCTGCTACCGCTCGGGTAAAGGCAACTACATCGTGGCGCGTTTCCTCTTCAATCTCCAGGATTCTTGCTACATCAATCCGCGCGTTCTCACGAATCTGCTTAACATCTTCCCGAGGAATGACCCCTAATTCTGCCCAGGCTTCACAAGCGAGAATTTCTACTTCTAACCAGGCACGATACCGATTTTCATCCGTCCAAATCGCACCCATTTCAGGTCGTGTATACCGCTGAATCACGTTAGGTCCACCTCTCTTGGCAACTTTATGACAGTAGTTCACAGGATGTTAGGTGTCGCTGTGCTTCCTCCACGGAAGAACCTAGTGCCGTGAGATGTCCCATTTTCCGGCCGACTCGGTTCTCCTCTTTACCATACCAGTGTACTTTTATCTCTGGCGACATGGTTGGCAGTTGTGCCATCAGCTTTTCGGTATGTTGCCCGAGAATATTGATCATCACTGCTGGTGACAACAAACGGGGAGTAGCTAACGGCCAACCACATATCGCTCGTAGGTGTTGTTCAAATTGAGAAACGTTACAGGCATCCAGAGTAAAATGTCCAGAATTATGCGGCCGCGGCGCCAATTCATTGACAAGTAGAGATCCATCCTCCTGCAAAAACATTTCCACCCCAATGACCCCCACTACGCCCAGCTCTTCTGCTACTTTGGTTGCCAAATCCTCTGCGGCTTCTGTTATCGCATCCTGCACAGGGGCGGGAGCTATGGTCATGTGAAGAATATGATCCCGGTGAATATTTTCGACAGGTGGGAAACAGCGTATCTCACCATCTTGTCCTCTAGAAGCGATCACCGATAGTTCCTTTACAAAGGGGATAAATCCTTCAACAATACAGGTTTCCCCCACGCGGATCTCTGCAGCTACCTGTGAAATTTCCCCGTGGTGGCGGATGATTCGTTGCCCTTTACCGTCATACCCACCTGTCACCGTTTTTAAGACACAGGGTAAACCGACCTCCGCTACTGCTCCGGCTAAATCTGCCGCCTTTGTTACTCCTCGATAGGGGGCCACAGGAATGCCTGCATTCATCAGGGCTTGTTTCTCCCGTAGACGATGGCGTGTCGTTTCTAAAAGGGATGCCCCTTGGGGAAGCCATGCCTTCTCTTCAAGCAGGCGAGCGACAGAACCATCTACATTTTCAAACTCGTAGGTGATCACATCACAGAGAGTAGCTAGTCGCCTAGCCATTTCCTGATTCCCAAAGGATGCAATCAGGTGATCATCCGCCACATGGGAGCCCGGGCAATCACTTGCAGGATCTAACGTTACAAAACGCAGACCCATCTTCTTCCCCTCGAGAATCATCATGCGGCCCAATTGCCCACCACCCAGTATTCCCACAGTACTTCCAGGTGGTAAATAGTGACGACTTTTGTTCCGATTGGTATGTTCTATACTTAAGCTCATCACTCATCTAACTCCCCATTCTCCATCACACTTTGCCGGATGGCTTCCCTGCGTGTCCGAAGACGCTCCCTAACTTCGGGGTCCTGTATTCCAAGCATCTCCGCCGCCAGGAGACCCGCATTAATCGCTCCAGCCTTTCCAATCGAGACAGTAGCCACAGGCACCCCGCCTGGCATTTGCACAATCGATAGGAGAGAATCGACACCATTTAATGTAGCCGATTTGATAGGTACTCCGATCACCGGCAGGGTGGTTTTGGATGCTACCATACCGGGTAAATGGGCCGCTCCCCCTGCCCCAGCAACAACTACCCTGATCCCTCGCTCCTCCGCCCCCTCAGCAAAACGAAACATCTCATCAGGAGTACGGTGGGCAGAGACAACTTTTTTCTCATAAGGGATCTCCAATTCCGCTAACACTTCACAAGTTTTTTGCATAGTGGGCCAATCCGATGTACTCCCCATGATGACACTTACCCACGGTTGCTCCATCCTCTCATCCCCTATCGACAGAAATAACCCAGACGGCAAGATAGGAAATCCGCCGCCCGGGCTTGAGATAATTTCCCCGTGCTGAACGAGTTTCCCATAGTCCGGAGATTTAAGGTATCCAGGTAGAGACGCTTAGGCCATATTCCCAAGCATATATGAGAAAGCATTCTCTTCAATTTTTTACGTTGTTTTTGCCTTTATTCAACCTCAGTTTAACAGCATCAACCCAAACCGTCAACGAAAAGGCGAACATTATTTTTTATAGTCAATTTATCGTTCGCTTTTTCCGAAAACACACCAAGGCCCTTTTATGAGATGGTCGTTTTGGACATCTCATAAAAGGGCCTTGGGGAGACACGTTAAGTCAAAAATCCAACCCTGCTCTGAAACTGGAACTTACTTGATCGATTCGCGAATGAGTTTAGCAATTTTAGTGAGATCACTTTTGTCATGATCACCAATTGCCGAAGACGGTAGGTATTTTAAAGTTAACAAGAAAACATCTAGCTGTGTCCTCCCAGCGAATCGATAAGCAGCGGACAATTTATCATGTCCATCTCGTTCTGCTTTTTCAGCCTTTTTCAAAAAAAGATCTGCGATTTTCACTTGTTGAAGCAACAGTTTTTCTGCACTAGCAAGCTTAATATCCGCCACTTGGATAGAACTTTTTAGCTGATCCATCGTAGCCTTTATGACCCTAATCGATTCTTTCTTACTCTCTTCTGTATTACCTGCTTGGTCGGTTGCCCGATACTCCAAGGGATACACTTTTGCTTGAGCCAAGCGAATGGACTTTTCATAAGTTGTCCATGGCTCGTTATCATTCAAGCGGTACTCGATCTTCTCTACACTACTTTTATCATCAGTTGCCTGGAGAGTCACTTCTGCTTGTTGTAAATACTCACCCCGGGACAATTTGTTACCTATGACCTTCATTTCGGTCACAGGGGCTTGATTGTCCACATTTACCTTCGCAAAATCCGTGGAGGAGCGTGGCTTTAACTGAAATTGATCATTAAAGATTGAAGAAAGACCAAGGAGGTGAATCTTCGTACCTTCTGGATAATCCGCATTAAATGCTTCCATCGTGTAACCAGAACGTCCATCTACCCTAACACGAGTCGTTTTGTCATCTGCTACTGCGTTGAATTCAAAGGAGGTTCCCTTCTTCTCGATCCCTCGTACTGTCACGTTTTCCATGCGAACGAGTTGGCCTTGGTTCTCTTCTGAAATGGCGGTAACGGTTTTAGGTTCTGGCACCTTACTAGTGCCAACTTTTTTTATTTGGAGGATATCAGTTAGCTCTTTTTCCCCGTTGTACACAGTAAATTTACCGCTCACCGTTACCTTATCCCCAGGTTCAAATCCAGCTTCAGACTGATAAACATAGATTCCTGCTGTTTCATCCTGTAGATAAAATGCTAGTCCGCCAAATAGTCCAGGCTTTGAAGTTATGGTCCCTTCAACCGTAACGATATCATCTGTCTTCTTTCCTCTTGCTTCTGCAACTGAAATCTTCTCAGGTACACGAGGACCATCATCTGGCAGGGGCTGTACATCTACATCAGCTATGGAAACGCTTTCTGTATTAAGATTACTACCGTTTAGCCGAAGGCGTAGACTTGCCTGACCCGTTACAGCAGGATTGATGGAAACCGTCAGCTCTTTAGCAGCATGGCCCTTTTCATTGGCCGTCAGCGAAAACTTCTCGCTGTATCCATAGCTTGGTGGCCATGTTCCGTCTTCATTTTTGATCTTTGCTACTTGTTGACCACCTGCTAGGTAAATTCCTATTTGTAAGCCGGAAACAGTGGAACCAGCAGCCATGTTGTCTGCAACAGCGCGGATTTTAAACTCTTTTTTATTCGGCAGGGTTTCTTGACGAACCATTCCATACACTGCTGTAGTAGGTGCTTCCTTTGGAGAGCCATAAGAACCCGGTTTAAATGTGGATGGGTCCCACCAGTGATAGCCTTCACTAGGAGGTGCCCATGGTTCAGGCTTTGGTTCTGTCGAAGTAGCTGGGTTCTCAATATCCAATAGAGACGTAGGCTTATCCAATTCTAACTTCTCTATATCACTCAAGCGTGTGTAGTTTTCCTGTTTAGTCAACCAGTTCATCGTATTGATAAGGAGTTTTCCATCATCTACTTCTTTATAACCATCATAGGTTTTTTTCGCTGTTCCAGTCTCTTCACGTAGATACTTTGGTGATGCATCTTCTACAGGGGAAGAGTCCCCGATGAAAGCGGCTTTTCCTTTCCCGACCTTCGCAATAGCAGCATAAGGTCCTTCTTCCATTCCACCACCTTCGTATACCCCTTGGTCCACCGCATTAGGCCATTTCGCATCGGTTTTTGGAAGATAAACAATCCCCTTTGCCTTCTCAGGATCGGCAATGGCAAGGGTAGACCCTGCGTGCATGGCTACACTTTTAACTCCCTCTGTGATCCCAAGGGATTGCTCAGCAGAAACGATCTGATCCGCATTGACATCCCCAAGAGCGTTATAACGAAAACGAACTCCGAAGTTATCTTTAAGCCAATCAGAACTCTCGACACCCTTCATCGTATTGGAATTCTTCTCTGCATCACCCATGCCCTTTGTCGGATCATCGAAGGCACCCCGGCGATAGCCGTTGAATACTTCACTTGCATCCCAACGATTTTTGTTTCGGTCAGCATTGTAGTGATCCCCGATGAAAAAAATACTTCCGCCTTCCTTTACGTACTGTACCATTGCCGCTTGCTCAGATGATTTGTAAGGAATATTTGCTTCTCCAATTACGAAAGCATCGTAAGATTTCAAGTCATCGTAATTCATTTCCGAATTCTTACGTAACTCTTTCACATAAAATCCATCTTCTGCTAACCCATTAGCAAAATCCGAAAATCCACCATCAATGACCCAATCTGCGGCACCAGCTGTTTGACCATGAGTATTGTCAAACAAGATCTTTTTACCCGCGTTATCATTGACTACCTTCGGCTTAATTTCTGGTGCTGGGTCACTAGGACCCTCCGCAAAAACATGGTTTGAAACGGGTACAAATGGAAGCAATAAAGCAACCATCATTAACCATGTATATACACGTCGCATGATACTCCCCCTGAGAGATGTGTTGTACATCAACTTAAAATATACCACGATTGTGGACAAATGTTTTGTTTATTTAAATAATTTTTACAACTAACAAATGATAAATCATCCAGATAAAATTGCACATACCGTTCACCTTTGTCAAAAAAAAAGAAGTCCCCACCAATTCGGAAGACTTCTCTACAAACGCTTCCCTTCATTATACATCAACAACCGATCGATTGCTCAGTATGGCAAGCAATCGATCGGTTGTTTTTTCCTATGCTTTCAAATCTATGCAACTCTATGTTAGAACACCCGGCACCATTGTTCAAAATTAATCAAACCTATCTGCTGATTTCCTTATTCTGTCATTTGTTTTAGCACATGATATAGATGACCTTGAATCCGGTCAATCGTCATTTCATCAAACTGACTTCGATCATACATCAGCTTAAAGGACAATTGCTCTCCTGGTATCACGACAAGGTTTAGTGGATAATTCGTTTGTTCTACACCGTGCACATTCAGAATTTCTAAATCCGAGTCAAGATTACCTTTCTGTGCAGGGTAATTCTCAAAGACATATAACGTATGGAATAAAGGAACTTCCCTTGAAACTTCGCTCCACCCTTGAATTTCAGTCAAGGCGGTATATTCGTATTGTCTTCGCTCGATCTCTTTCTCTTGGATATTCAGTAACCAGTCCACTATCTTGCTATCCTCGGAAACTTGAATACGGGTGGGTAGCGTGTTAATAAAGGGACCAACCATATTCTCTACACCCACTATTTCCGTCGGTCGACCAGAGCTTGTTACACCAAATACGACATCCTGCTCTCCGCTATACTTGCTCAATAAATAGGACCAAACCCCTTGAGTTAGGGTATTTAGGGTAACCTTATTTTTTCGTACCCACACTTGTAACGCTTGCGTTTCTTCTACTGACAACGATTGAACGCTCTCTCCGTATCCCTTATCTGCTGATCGATTCTGTCGTTCTAAGGTGTACGGAGTCGGAGCAGTAAACCCCTGTAGTTCCTCTTTCCAATATTGCTCAGCTTTAAGCTTATCCTGTTTTTTAATCCATTGGATATATTTCTTGTAGGGTGGAGACTTGGGTAAATCCCAAGCCTCCCCTTTCATCATGCTTAGATAAATCGTAAACAATTCCTTAAAGACAAGAGATACGCTCCATCCATCTAATAAAATGTGATGATGTGTCCAAACAATCCTGTATTCCGCTTCAGCTTCTTTAATGACTTTCACCCGCATCAGTTGTGCTTCATCTAACTGAAATCCCTTTTTTCGATCAGATTCCAAGAGAAGTTTTAACCGCTTCTCTCTTTCGTCATGTGAGCATGTACTCCAATCTTCATTATCCATTTCAAACGATGCTTCTCCAAAAACCACTTGCAATGGATGATCGATTTCTTCCCACATAAAGGCTGAACGAAAGATCTCATTCCGGTTAATCACATGTTCCCATGCCTTTTTAAAAATAGCGGTGTCCAGTTTTCCACCAAGCAGGATACTTATTTGTACAATATAAGATGCCGAGTTTTCATCCTCTTGGTCATATATCGAGTGAAATAACATCCCTTCCTGAAGCGGAGACAGCGGATAAATATCTATAATATTACTCATTATTTACCTCGTTTATTTGTCATTTTCGACATTTTAGATAGTAATTTACTCAAGTCTTTTTCGGTCAATTCGGCAGCTGCAAAGTCTGAGACTGTAAAGGCCGCCTCGGTAGCAGAAGAATGAATGAGTATGTCTAGCTGTCTTAGCATACTTTCTGCTACATCTTGAATGGTAGACTTATCAAATTGTTCCCGACTATACATCCAGGTGATCTGTAGCTTTCCATCCGTTATAATCCCCGCCACATCAATCAGATGGGTCTGCTTGGATTCAGGGGCATGGTCTAATTGAACAAACCCTTTCTCTTGGGTAAACATCGCCTCTTGAGAAGTCCCTTGATCAAATTGCCCTAAGTAGTTAAAGCTAATCGATGGTTTCTGTTGGGAACAGAAGATAGCTGCCATATCATGATTCAAGTAACGTAGGATTCCATAATCAATTCCCTTATTCGGGATTTGACGGATTTGCTCTTTTACGGCTTTTAACGCTTCAATCGGAGTATTTGCCCCTTTAATATCTAAATGAACAGGATAAATACTTGTAAACCACCCCACCGTTCTAGACAGATCAACTCCATCTAAAATTTCTTCCCTACCATGCCCTTCTAGGTGTGCCGAAAGTGTAGGATGACCGGTCCAATTGGCAGTAGCCTGCACCAATGCTGTTAACAACACTTCATTGATTTGAGCCTTATGGGTAGTAGGAATCTCATGGAGTAGCGCATCAGTTTCTTTCTCGCCCAATACTACCGTAATCTGTTCGGCAAATATTTCTGAAGTTTGCCCAACTAAATAATCGCTCGGAAGAACCGTCACTTCTTTTTCTAGCTGTTGCTTCCAGTAATCTTGAATCTCTTGCGGGATACCATCCTGGGCGTAAGCGTTTAACTGTTCAGACCACGCTTGAAAGGATGTACTCTTCGCAGGTAAGGATAACGGCTGACCCTCTATTTTTTGACTATAAATCGTTTGTATATCTTCCAGTAGAATCCGCCAAGAAACCCCATCTACTGCTAAGTGATGAATCGCCCAAAATAAACGACCGGAATCATTCGCTCCTTCATCGAAGTAAACCACCCTCATGATAGGACCCTCATGTAAATTCAAGCTCGCCTGAGCATTGTCAATCTCTCTTTGAATCACTCGATTCCACTCTTCTTGTGGTAATCGATCTAATTCTATATGAGTTACGATCGTTTGTTTTGCTACTCCTTCGTTTCTCTGCTTCCATTTTTCATTTGGTAAAAGGTCATATCGTAAACGCAAGGCATCATGATGATTCAGGATACATTGAAGTGTTTCCTCAAGTAACTGGGCATCCATTCGCTCCTTTGTTCTAAAAAACATCGACTGATTCCAATGATGAGGATTTGGATGCTGATGTTCAAAGAACCAATGCTGAATGGGAGTTAATTGAACCTCCCCTGTCACTTCTCCTTGTTCCGCTTGTACTCCCTCGATTTCTCCTGCTACCTGAGCTAATTCTGCAATCGTTTGATATTCAAATAACTGTTTCGGTGTTAATTTCAATCCCGTTTGACTTGCTCGCGATACGATCTGAATACTAAGAATGGAATCTCCACCGATTTCAAAAAAGTTATCATGTATGCCTACCTGGTTTTTACCCAGTATTTGTTTCCAAATCGAGGCCAATATTTGTTCACGTTGATTCCGAGGAGCCACATACTCTTCTTTGATCTCCTGCTTCCCATCTGGAACAGGTAGCGCCTTGTGGTCCACTTTTCCATTGGGAGTCAGTGGGAAGGTATCTATAGCAACAAAGTGTGCAGGAACCATGTAGCTCGGTAATTGTCCTTTCAGATGCTCCCGCCACATTGCAGCACTTCCATCGCCTCTTACATAGGCCACCAGTCGTTTATCCCCTGGCTCATCTTCCCGCACAATGACGATGGCTTCAGTGACGGAAGTATGTGTAAGGAGGGCCGCTTCGATTTCTCCGAGTTCAATCCGGAAACCACGCACTTTTACTTGATGGTCAATTCTCCCTAGATACTCTAAATCCCCATTGGCAAGGTACCTTGCCAAATCCCCTGTCCGGTATAATCGCTTCACCTGCTCTCCAAAACGATGGGAGACGAAACGTTCTGCCGTTAACTCTGGACGATTGAGATAGCCACGCGCCAATCCTTCTCCGCCAATATAAAGCTCTCCAGCTACTCCTATCGGCACCGGCTGCTGATTCGTATCTAACACATACACTTGGAGATCTGGGATCTGCTTCCCAATGTTGCTTCCCAGTACCTGGGACGCCTCTTCATACGTCAGTGGATAATACGTGACATGGACGGTCGTCTCGGTGATGCCATACATATTGATTAACTGCGGCTGTTCATCACCATATCGCTTAAACCACGGCAATAAGCTCGATGGCTCTAATGCTTCTCCACCAAAAATCACATATCGTAACGCCAAGTGTCCGTTTTCACCTTCGATTTGTTCACTGACCTGTATCAACTGTCGGAAAGCCGTTGGGGTCTGGTTCAAGACGGTCACCTTTTCCTCGATTAACAGCTGATAGAAGTCTTTCGGAGAGCGGCTAATCCAGTACGGTACGACAACCAAACGACCGCCATACAGCAAGGCCCCCCATAATTCCCAAACGGAAAAGTCAAACGCATACGAATGGAAAAGCGTCCATGTATCCTGTTCATTAAACTGATACCAAGGCCTTGTGGCTTGAAAGAGCCGGGTCACATTACGGTGCTCCACCATCACACCCTTCGGATTTCCCGTTGAACCCGAGGTGTAAATGACATACGCCAAATTCTGAGCCGTGACTTCCACCTTAGGGGAAAGAACACTTTCTCGGGCAATACTCTCTTGATCCTGATCCAGATAAATGGTTTTAACCGTCTTCCGTAACTCTTCTTGCTCTTGTATGTGTGCTTGGGTAACGAGTATCTGGATACC
Organism: Marininema mesophilum; assembly: GCF_900106775.1. Classification (GTDB taxonomy): domain Bacteria; phylum Bacillota; class Bacilli; order Thermoactinomycetales; family DSM-45169; genus Marininema; species Marininema mesophilum. Next base: position 28,399 of record NZ_FNNQ01000010.1, on the reverse strand, counting down.
AGCATCCTCGACGATATATTGTAGCCGTTTCTCTGGATAAGTCGGATCCAGTGGTACATACGCTCCCCCGGCTTTTAAGATGCCGAGTAACCCCACAACCATGTCTGGGGACCGATCCACACACAACCCCACTAGCGATTCGGTTCCTACTCCCTGCTTCTGGAGGTAATGCGCCAGTTGGTTGGCTCGTTCATTTAATTCACGGTAGGTCAGCTGTTGATCTTCATAGACCACGGCGATGGCTTCTGGACGGCTCATGGCTTGTTCTTCAAATAGCTCATGAATCGTCAGAGCTTGAGGATAGGCTACTGTCGTATCATTCCATTCCACCAACAGCTGCTGCTTCTCTTCTTCTGCCATCAGGTCCAAACTTCCCAGTGCTTTTTCCGAATGGTGGGCGACTTCATGCAACCAGTTTTCAAAGTGCCTCGCCATTCTTTCAATGGTTGCCCGATCAAATAAATCCGTGTTGTACTCAAAGGCAGCCCAAAGCCCCTCCGCTTTCTCCTCCATCACCACGGTCAGATCAAATTTCGCTGTCGATACGTGGTGTTCTGCCAACTCCATACTTAGTTCGGGTAAGTCGGGTACCTTCCATGACGCCATATCTTGTAAGGTAAAGAGCGTCTGGAAAATCGGAGAATAACTGGTGCTACGCTCTGGCTGCACCGCTTCCACTATTTTTTCGAAGGGGATATCTTGGTGCTCGTACGCCTTTAGTGCCTTTTGACGCACTTGCGCTAAGAGGTCTCGAAAGGTCGGGTTGCCGCTTACATCCGCTCGATACACGAGAGTGTTGACGAAAAATCCAATCAGCCCCTCGATTTCTTGATGATTGCGGTTCGCAATTGGGCTCCCCACCAAGATGTCGTCTTGTCCGGTATATCGAGACAAGAATCCTTGATAGGCCGCCAGCAAGGTCATAAATAACGTGGACCCTTCCTCACGACTTACCTCTTTTAACTTCTCTACTAAGTCGAGCGGGAACATGACTTGATGCACGGCCCCTTGGTATGTTTGGGCTACCGGACGCACCCGATTTGTGGGCCATTGCAAGACTGGTAGTTCGCCAGATAGTTCTTCTTGCCAATATTGAAGCTGTGTATCCAGCCCCTCTTCCTCCATCCACTTTCGTTGCCACTGGGCAAAGTCTGCATATTGGATTGGCAATGGAGGAAGCTCTGCAGGGGATTCATCCAGTACGTTTTGATACAGGGTGAGCAATTCCTCGAGGAAAATCCCCATGGACCAGCCGTCTGAGATGATGTGATGCATGGTGCAAAGGAATATCCACTCTTCTTCTTCCATTTGAATGCATTGGGTCCGCATCAAGGGACCCTGAGCCAAGTCAAAGGGGGATTCCGCTTCTTCTTGAATGAGACGGTTCATCTCGGCTTCTCTTTCTTCGATAGGCAGATCTATCAAGTGGATCACCGGCAGCTTCCTTGGCATAAAAGGTTGGATCTGTTGCACCGGCTGACCATCCACTTCACCAATGACTGTACGCAACACTTCGTGCCGCTCAATCAGTGCGTTGAGCCCCTTTTCCAGGCTTTCTATAGACCAATCCCCTTTTAATCGCCATACCCCTGGAATGTTGTAAAGGGCGCTATTGGGCGTAAACCGATCGATGAACCACAGGCGTTGCTGCGCATATGAGAGTGGAACCGGTTCCGTCCGTTCCATCGGCTTCAATGGCGGTAACGTTGCCTTCTCCCCTTGACGCAACTCGTCCAATCGTGTCGCTAACGCCTCAACCGTGGGATAGGCAAATAGCTCCCGGATCGATAGTTCAATCTGAAACGCTTCTTGTAAGCGAGAAGCCACTTGGGTCGCTAATAACGAGTGCCCACCTAATTCAAAGAATGAGTCTTTCGCCCCGATGTTCTCTAGCCCTAGCACCTGTTCCCATACCGAAACCACCAGTTCTTCTAGGGGAGTCCGTGGGGCGATATACTGATCCCCCCCTTGCCTGGTGTCTGGAGTCGGCAAGGCTTTTCGGTCAATTTTTCCATTCGGGGTGAGTGGGAACGCTTTCATCACGACAAAGGAAGCCGGCATCATGTAACTGGGCAGTTGCTCTTTGAGATGGGCTTTCCATTCCGCAACGCTTCCTTCTCCCACGACATAAGCGACTAACCGTTTATCCCCGCGATCATATTCCTGTACCAACACAACCGCTTCTTTGATCGAAGGAATCTCATTTAAAGCCCCTTCGATTTCTCCGAGTTCAATCCGAAAACCACGAATCTTGACCTGATTGTCTATTCTATCTAAGAAATCTATATTTCCATCAGGCAAGTATTTGACCAAATCCCCCGTTTGATACAACCGCTCTCCCGGCATAAACGGATGGGCAATGAAACGATCTGCTGTTAAATCTGGGCGATTTAGATAACCACGTGCAACCCCATCTCCACCAATATATAACTCCCCAGGTACGCCAATCGGAACAGGTTGACGATTTTGATCGAGTATATATACTTCCGTATTGTTTATCGGCTTTCCAATTGGCACAACACCCATATCTTTAACACGATGATCAATAGAGTACCGTGTAGCAAATACAGTTGTTTCTGTAGGTCCATATACATGGATAATCCGATGTTCTCCTAAAAAGTCTAAAGCTTGCTCTACATGTTTATTCGATACTCTTTCTCCACCAAATAAGATTTTTCTAATTCCTTGCAAACCAGAGAGATCTAGATCTACTAATGTATTAAATAAAGCCGTTGTCATAAACGAAATCGTAATTTTTTCATTTCGAATGGTATTTAATAGCTCTTTTGTATTCAGCACAACGTCATGCGACACAAGAACCAAGGTAGCTCCGTTGAATAAAGCTGTATAGATATCAAATATCGAACCATCAAAAGCGTAATTAGAGAGCTGTAGTACACGATCCTGATCATCCACTTCTAGATAACCGTTATTACAGATAGTCTTTACGACATTCTGATGGGTAGTCAAATTACCCTTCGGAATTCCCGTGGAACCTGAGGTGTAGATGACATAAGCTAAATTCTGAGCAGTCACTTCCACCTTAGGAGAAAGAATACTTTCTCGTGCAATACACTCTTGATCCTGATCCAAATAAATGGTATTAACTGTCTTCCGTAACTCTTCTTGCTCTTGTAAGTGTGCTTGGGTGACAAGTATCTGGATACCAGCATCCTCTAAGATATATTGCAGCCTTTTCTCTGGGTAATTCGGATCAAGCGGTACATAGGCTCCCCCGGCTTTTAAGATTCCGAGTAACCCCACAATCATATCTGGTGATCGATCCATACAAATTCCCACCAGTGATTCGGCTCCTACACCTTGCTTCTGAAGGTAGTGCGCCAGCTGGTTGGCACGTTCGTTTAATTTGCGGTAGGTAAGCTGTTGATCTTCATATACCACAGCAGTGGCTTCTGGACAATTCATGGCTTGTCCTTCAAATAGCTCATGAATCGTCAGGGCTTGAGGATATGCTACTGTCGTGTCATTCCAATCCACCAACAGTTGTTTTTGTTCAGATTTATCTAGTAAACAAACTTCGGAAAGTTGAACGTTTGGATTATCAATAGCCGAAGTAATAAAATTCACAAAGTGACTCGCAAACCTAGAGATTGTACTCGATTCAAAAATATCAGTATTATATTCAAAATTTAAACACATGCTACCATCTATTTCTTCTTCAGCAAACAAAGTCAAATCAAACTTCGATATATTTTTTTCTATATATAATGGTTCCATTATTAGTCCATGGAGATCCAATGTATTTGTTGCACTTCCAAGTAAAATAGCTTCTTTTTGCCTAACAGCTCTTTGAAAAACAAAGGAAGTTTGAAAAACAGGTGAATAACTAGAATGCAAATTTGCCTCTAGATCTTGAATCATCAATGGAAAAGGATAGTCACGATGTTTAATACAACTATATACCTCTTCTCGCACAGCCTGATAAACATCTATAAAAGTATCCTCTTTTGAAACTTGAACACCGATAGGAAGAAGGTTGACAAAATAACCTGCAGTAGAAGAGAATTTTTTATTACTCCTACCAGAAACGGGAGTACCTATAATAAACTCATTCTGTCCAGAATAGCGATGTAGAAAAGCAGCATACAGAGAAAATAAACTGATATAAAGTGTGGAATCTTCTTTTTCGGAAAATTCTTTTACTCTATCAATTATTTTCCTATTAATTTTAAAAGGAAGTAAACTCCCTTTATATGAAGGGGTATGAGGTCGACCATGATCTGCCGGTATATCTAAAACTGGAAGTTCACCTAAGAGCTTATCTTTCCAAAAAAGCCTAGATTTCTCTCCTTCTTTACCTGAAAACATTTCCTTTTGTTGATCTACGAAGTCCGAATATTCAAGTTGTATTGGATCTAGATCAACCGTTTTTTCTTCACATAAATATTTATAAAATAACCCCAATTCATCTAATGTAATGGAAAAGGTCCAGCCATCTGTAGATATATGATGAATAATATAAAGTAATATATATTCATCATTAGATAGCTGAAGTAATCTAGTTCTGAAGACAGGTCCTTCCTCTAATTGAAAAGGTCTATGTGTTTCCTCATGAATATATTGTTTTATATAAGAATCATTACTATTTTCCATATTAACCAGTTCAAAATCTAAGATAGGTTCACTGTAAACCTTCTGTACAGGCTCTTTCTCCATAATAAAAATAGATCGATAAATATCATGCCTTTTTGTTACTTCAATTAAGGCCTGCTTAAACTTTGAAACTTCAATTGGACTACGAAGACGCCATGCAAACCGCTCACAATAGAGAGAACTTTCAGGATACAAATAATGATGAGAAAATATGGCTTTTTGCCCTTCCGACAACGGATTTGCCTTCACAAAAGTTTTTTCAGGCAAAGTCAACCCTCCCTGGAGTATATATGAAATGAATGAATTATAGATTTCAATAAATTATTCCTAGTAACATAGTTTGTTTTTGTGTAGTTAGATACGATAGAAAGAATTCTCTATTCAGCAAATATGGCTTCCCACTTCTTCCTTTCAAGCTAATATGTCAGAAATGCACTTCTGCTTTTTGGATAATCAACACATCTGTGGCTAATTATATGTCGCAGATAAATATTAAAACAAACTTATCAAATACACATCAGTGATTCCCGCAAAGGATGAGGCTTCGATCAAAGTCCCTACACACTAAATCGGATGTAGCACTCCCCCAATTAACGAGAGACTGCCCTAAACTAGGGTGTATCTATAATCATCTAAAATAATACTATTAAAACCCTGTTGAAAAGGAATATTTTATTCATATTTTCAATTGTACTTTTCATTGCGCTACCCTGTTTAACTTGTTTTATATTCATTATTTAACATAAGTAATTCTGTCGTTTTAACAGCTAATCCTACTCGTGATTTGACTCTTAGTTTTTGAATTGCTGAAGTAATATGTGACTCTACTGTACGTTTACTAATATAGAGCGTATCAGCAATCTCCTGATTGCTTTTGTCTTTAATAAGCTCTCTCGCTACTTTTTTTTCCATATTTGTGAGGGTAAAACATAGGCAAGTACTAGATTTCAAGGATTGAAATGAAGTAGAATCCTTTTTACAAATCTTACATAAATGTAATTCATTGTTTTCAATTAATTTGAAATCTAATTTACCCATACTCATTATCCCCCTTGATCGCTTCAGGCAGATTATTTTATTATTATTAATTTAAGTAAAAAAATGACATTAATGTATACATATTATGAAAGTATTTTGCAAAATGAGTATATCATATTGTTTTATTCTGGGCAATAATCATAAAGTCCTATATTGCTTAAATTTATATAAATCATAAAAATATTATATCGATATATAAACACGACTAAAAATCCCCTTCTATTTCTATAAATAGGGGGATTTGCAGCCGTGCGTATAGCTCAACACTTCCTTCGTTTCATCCGTAGAGATTGTAATCTGTCCATCAGATGACAGCAATTCTAGATTCGCATCTTAGTTATTCTCCTTTCAGATGTGTCTGCTCCTGATTATAGATCATAATACTCTACCTACTTGTCCATTATTTTTTGTATCACATCGAGTACCTCGTCTACCTCTTTCCCAGTCACCCCACGATGAAAAACAGCGCGAATTCTACCATGGCCTAAGGTCTCTATTGCAATTCCATTCGCTTTTAACTTTTCTATAAATTTTTCCGGTGTAAATTGAGGATCAGTCACCCGAAAAAACACAATGTTTGTCTCCACTTGTTTCAAATCCAATTCAATCCCAGTAATAAGTAACAATCCTTCTGCAAATTGACGCGCACGCTTATGATCTTCTTCTAACCGATCAACCATATTGTTCACTGAAATAATTCCAGCAGCTGCTAATACACCTGCTTGTCTCATTCCTCCTCCCAACAATTTGCGCCACCGCCGAACATCTTTGATAAATTTGCGACTCCCTACCACCATAGAACCAATTGGAGCAGATAACCCCTTTGATAGGCAAAATTGAATGGAATCCGCATACTTCGCAATCTCTGATACAGGACATTTCAATGCAACGGAGGCATTGAAAATTCTTGCTCCATCCATATGGATGGGAAGAGATCTTTCATTCGCAAATCGCCTTACGGAATTAAGATATTCAAAAGGTAATACTCTCCCCCCACAACGATTGTGCGTATTCTCCAAACAAATTAAGGATGGAAGTGCAAATTGCGGGTCTTCTGGGTCAAAATCAAAAACTTTCTCCAAATCCTCCAGCAATAGTCTGCCATCAGACTGTGTGGGGATCGGTTCATAGATAACTCCACCACATACCGAAGCTCCACCCGCTTCATATATAAATATATCTGATTCATTTCCAACTAAAACCTTAGAACCTCTAGGGCAATGAGCCAAGATAGATGTTAAGTTCGCCATGGTTCCACTAGGTAAAAAGCAAGCAGCTTCTTTATTAAACATTTCAGCTACCTGTTCTTCTAATTGGTTAATCGTTGGATCTTCTCCATACACATCATCCCCAAGTGGAGTTTTCACCATAGCTTGTAGCATTTTTTCCGTCGGAAGTGTAAACGTATCACTTCTTAATTCAATCATAAACCACTTTACCTCCTACTATATTTTTGTCCTAATTTTCGAAAGAGCCTCATCCATCTTTTTCTTAACTTCTATACTAGAACTTCCTTTGGCAACAATATACCCTAGACGATCATAGGCATTTTGTGGAGGACGAATTTTTTTTCCTTTTTGTGCAGTTATAACAATCTGTTCGATACCTGATATTTCCCTAGCTTTCTCCACTCCATCAAAGCCATTAAAAACACCGGAAGTATTAGTGGTTAAAAACCGTATTCCTGATACTTTCCTTTTGGACTCCGATATATGAAAAGAACTTCCAGATACCATCCGGATTTGTTGATCCAATAAATCGACTCCAGTAGAAATACGAATCAGCTCAGGAATCATCCCACCAGCTAATCGTGCATTAATCTCTATAACGGATGCCCCTTGGGGAGTCCATTTCACTTCAGTATGACTGGGACCAAACCTATGCTGGACCGCTTGTAATGCTTTGATCACTGTGTTTTTTATATTTAGTATTTGTTCCCCGGACAATGGTGCAGGAAAGATGTGTCCTGCTTCCACAAAGTATGGATTGCCGATAATTTCTTTTTGAGTGATTCCTATAAAATGGATATCGCCTTTATCAGAAAACATTTCTACACTAAATTCAGGAGCATCTACATATTCTTCAATTAATACAGATTGCTCAGTGGATTGGCCTCGTACATTTATGTGAACACCTAAGAGTTCTTGTGTGTGTGTGATTACCTCAACTATGTCATGACACAGTTTAACACCATTGGATCCACTATCATCAACCGGTTTTACTACAACAGGATAAGAAATCAAAGTGGATATCTTTTGTAATTCAATTTTAGAATTAACAATCCAGAACTTAGGTTGCAAAACTTGATGTTGGTCCAATGCCATTCGAGATAAACCTTTATGTCGACAAGTACGAATAGTCTTAGGTGAATTTCCCTGTAGTTGATAAACTTGTTGAAGCTCAGCTACAATTTCTAAGTAAAAATCGCTGGTGGTCGTGATCCCAATGATGTGGTCTGTCTGAAAAAATCGATCTATCTTTTTTTGTACTCGCCTTACGGAATTGGTATCACATTCTACAACCAAACAGTCTATATGACTAAGCCCTTGGTACCGGGTTGGATCATTTGTTAAGAATACTGGATAAAATCCCATTTCTTTGGTCCTCTTTAATGCTTTCATTCCTGAACCGGTAGTATTCGACTCAATAAAAAGAATCATATTATTCCCCAAATTCACAACCCTCTTCTTGATAAACTCCAGATAAAACCTGATCTTTTTCAAGAGTTGAATAGGACCAGCTCTTTACATGGGTTCTATATTGTACTTTTATAGGTTTAGCTGATACATCTACTGGTACTAAACCTTGCTTTTCACGATAGTCTCCATTGAAAAGGGTCTGAATATATCGATCTCCTCGATCTGGAAATATCCCCACGACATTCGTTCCGTTTGGTAATTGATCCCCAAGCCAACGCATAACAGCGTATACAGAACCAGAGCTGTTTCCAGTAAATAACTTTTCATTACGAGCTAACTCTAATGTCCAACCAAAGGCCTCAGAATCATTTAGCCAATGAACCTCATCAATTACTTCAAAGTCCACATTAGAGGGAATCAGGCTATTTCCTAACCCCCCTTGTAAACGTTTCGGATAATCTTCTTGATTAAAAATAGCACTCCCTACAGCGTCCACTGCTAACACTTTCAGGTTAGGGAAGTATTTCTTCAACTCTCTGGCGGTTCCCCCCAGTGAGCCCCCGCTACCAACAGCCCCTACTAAGACATCTACTCTTTCAAGATCTGTGATGAGCTCCTGTGCCAACTCTATGTACGAGGCTGGATTTTCTGGATTTTCATATTGTCTTAACCAAAAAGCATCGGGGTTCTCCTTTAAGAATTGAAATAAATATTCGAGTCGTGCACTCTGCCATCCGCCCTTTGACATGTGTTCGACGATATGGACATGAGCCCCTAAAGCTTGTAGTTTGGTTAAAGTTAATAAATCAATTCTTGGATCTGTTACAATATGAACCTCGTGCCCCAAATACGTTCCTACTAATGTTACACCTAAAGCCAATGTCCCAGAGGAACTTTCTACGATTGGCATTCCATCTTTTAAGACACCTGATTCTTTCGCCCGTAAGATCGTACGCTTTGCCACCCGGTCCTTCATACCAAACGGGTTCATCATTTCTAGCTTAGCGAATCCATTGGCCTTAGAATGTTTATTCAAGGCCAGGTGGATTAATGGGGTGTTACCAATGCTATCAATAATTCTATCGTTTAACATAAGCTATCCCCTATTCAAACCAATAGTGTCTATTTGCACGATTTCCCCATCTAACTGATCATAATTTCGTTATCTATTTAGGGATAATTACACATCCGATTCAAAACTTAATGAATGGGAAACGATAATTTCTTTACTACATTTCGATAGTGCATTATAAACCTGGTCGTATTTTTCTTGATAAAAAGGATCCTTTTGAGATAGAAGCAGCCCCATACAAGTGCCACTATGTGCTACAACAACGCCTAGACAATTGTGAACCCTAGACAATTCAATTATATACTCCAAATTTCTCTTAGGATTAATACATTGATTTAAAATTGCACTTTGCGTCGCAACTCTTCCAATCATATTTAAATCATTCTTTTCAATCGCATCTTCAACCTGGTAATAGAGGCGTGTATACTCTTTTTTCACTTCCAATGGATAAACCTTAGGGAGTTGATTATATTTGACAGTATCTATTTCCCCACCTTCATCTATCCCCAAAATAGTAACCGTAGGAATACCTCCCAAAAAGCGGTGTAATTGAACTTTACGATGATAGAAAGAGACAATGCCTGAATACATCACACCATCAGACGGCTCTATTTCAGCCATAAACTGTTCAAGTAAAGGATTACTGATTTTGATATTCATACATTGTTCGATTGCGCGCGCTGTGGCTACTAAATCCGCTGAGGAGCTAGCTAGTCCTTTTCCTTCCGGAAGCTCACTCTCTATCCTCAGAACTCCTCCCGCACTAATGTTGAAATAGGCAAATAGACGTTTTGTTAGTAACAGTGATTTTGTCTTATAGGGAGGAAATACTTCAATATCCTCTTTGTCTTCTGTGGTCGTAAAAGTCGCCTTTGAATATCTAGAAATCGGAAATGTAACCAGAAAGTCTGAGCCGTCCTCTAACACACCCTGCAGTAATTCACCAAATGTCCCAAATGAATACCCTACACCAAACGATTTATGCTCCGATATTTCTGAATAGGATGGAAGTAAAGTAGACAATCTTTTTCTCCTCTCTCTCTATACGTTGAGCGATTTATCTAACTTTTTATTTACTAAACCTATCCTCTGATCACGCTTCTCTATTTCTATTTGAAGATCATTCAATGATTGTTCTTGAGTGCTGAGCATCTGAAGGACTCGGTCTGGTTGTGTCGAACCAACTGTTTTTTTATTCTGTAAATCGGCTTCATTAATAAAAATATTCGAAATAACCTCAGATTCAATCGAAACGGGAAAACCATAGTCACGACATAAGTCCTCTAGGTAATTTGAGTCACTTTCTGCTGGTTTTAGCTTCTTTTTCATTGCGTGAACAATATATTGTCCTGCAATGACTTGGGATTTTCTATATGGAATCTTTAAGTTTAAGGTGAGATAATTCGCCAAACTGAAGCCACCTAAAAACTCTTCTTTACATGGTTTGTTCATAGACTCATGGTTAAATTGGAGATGATCAAAAAAGACTTGCATCAGTAAAATAATGGATTGCACCGTCTCAAACATGGTTAAAACATGCTTATTAGCTTCTTTGGATACTTCGACTAAATTGCTATAAACCGTATTTCTTTGTCCCATGTGCATATCCATGTAATACGTGGTTAGATGCGCTGTACGCCCTCTTACTCTTTCTAAAATTGGAAAATTCTTTTTTTGAGGCATGGCTGACGAAATCCCCGACAGTCCATCCGGTAAATCAATCCAATGAAATTCACTACTCCCCCATTGAATAAAATCCGTAACAAACCGACTGATCATTACACCCCAATTTGCAAAAGCTGCTCCAATATCTAGTGACCACTTACGAGAAGCTACAGCAACCAACGAATGGTCCTCTATTCCATCGAAGCCTAATCGCACAGCCATCTCTTCTCGATCCCAATTCAATTCTTGTCCTGCCATCGCACCAGCACCTAAAGGACTATAATTATTTCTGTCCCAAATTTGAATCCAACTTTTAATTTCTTGGATAAGTTGGTCTGATATAGCGGATAGATAAAATCCTAAACTAATCACTTGAGCAGATTGATAATGAGTATAGCCAGGCATCGGATTATGTGCATTTTTTTTTGCTAATTCTATGACTTTGCTTGCCAGTTTCATACTAGTTTTAGCAACTTGTAATAGCTGTTGTCGACCAAGCATTTTTTGTGCACAGGCTTGATAATCATTACGACTACGGTCTACATGCCAAGTTGCTACAGGGCGTTCCACCATTTGTTCAACACTTTTTTCAATTGAAAAGGCTATATCTGTCATACTCGTTTTTGCGATTTGTGAAATCATCTTCTCATTTATTTGATTTAATGCCTTAAGGACGTCTTGAATTTCTTTTTCTTCCATTAACCCCATGCGTTTATACTCAATGAGAAGTTCTTTTTCAATTTGTATATAATAAGGTAACAAATGTTTCACTTCATAATTTAATTGTGGGAACAAGACTTCTTCGATCATAATATTGTTAGGGTTTTCCGTTACTCTCCCTGAAAATTGAATCGTCATGATTTATATCCTCTCTGATCAGCAGTGTGTAAAAAGTACTAGGTTTAAAAAACCTAGTACTTTAAATTAGTAGAACTACTGGACCCCTAGGTTAAGTCCAGTGGATATCACTTGTCTGACTAGATCAGCAGTTGTTTAAACTTTTCAGCAAGACTATAGAAATGCGGATCATCCATTAATGTATTATGGGTTCCTGAAATAGAATGATGACAGATTTGCCCATCCGTACATTTATTCCATCCATTTGCATCAACCAGTGGATGTGGATTGTTTACCGCCTCCACTTCTGACACACCAAACAAGTGCAAGTTACTTTGAATAGGCTGTAGATATTCTTTCGAATCCCTGTAATGATCCCGAGCAATTGAGTTCGCAATCCGTAAATCCATATGACGAGAAAAATTTTCCAATGTCCACCATTCAGGAAATTCATCTCTGTTCTTGGATTGCATATAAATGAACTCGATTGCCTCCTCTTGTTTCATAGCTTGAAGTGTTGATTCTTTTATTCCTAAAATCTCCGCCATTCGATCAAACACGCGAATAATAGGGGGATTGTGATTAACGACAATATCAGGAGCTACTACATCAATCAGTCCAAGGAACTCAATTTGCTCACCTATCGATTCAAAGCGGCGCGTGATTTCTAGAGCAATATATCCTCCTAGTGACCAACCCGCAATACGGTAAGGCCCTTGTGGAAAAGCTTGACGGATTTCAGAAACATACCGATCTGCCATTTGACTGATCGTGTTGAGTGGTTGTTCGTCTGATTCAAAACCAACCGATTGCAATCCGTAAACCTGTTGTTCGAACCCAAGGGCTTTCACAAACTTATAATATGGAAGTACACTCCCGCCGCCAGGGTGAATCAAAAATAAGGGACGCTTTGTGCCGACTTCTTTATTTAGTTGGACCAAGCAGGAAGGTTTCGTTTCATCATGCCCATTTCGTAAGTAATTACAAATATGCACAATAGTAGGTGTCCCTAGGAATATATGAATTGGAATCGTAACCTGATATTGCTTTTGAATGGCAATCATGATATCGAGTACCTTGAGTGAATGGCCGCCAACTTCAAAGAAATTATCATGAATCGAAATATTTTGTCGCTCAAGAACTTCCTCCCAAATGCGTACGACTTCTAGTTCATACTGGTCACGAGGCCCAACATAAGTGCTATTGGTCGAAGTAGAGGGTAGCTCTAAACTAGCTAACTTTTTGCGATCTATTTTTCCATTTAAAGTTAATGGTAAACTTTTTAATGGAACGTACAGTGAAGGAATCATATATTCAGGTAAGAAATCATTTAGATGCTTACGTAATTCCTTTGTGTTTACTTCTTGTCCTTCTGAGGGTACATAGTATACGGCAAGACTCTTTTCATTTGAGGAGTCATCTAGTGTAATCACTGCAGCAGCTTCAATCAGAGGATGCCTGCAAAGGTTCGCTTCAATTTCCCCTTGTTCAATTCGAAAACCACGGATTTCTATTTGATCGTCCATTCTTCCAATAAATTCAAGGTTTCCATCGGGTAAGCGTCGTACTCGATCCCCTGTTTTATATAAACGGAGTGATGAATCATCACTGAACGGATTTGCAATGAATCGTTCCTCTGTTAAATCAGGGCGATTTAAGTAGCCACGAGCAACACCCTGGCCACCGATATACAATTCACCTGGTACATTCAAGGGTGAAGGTTCAAGATGTTCATCCAATACGTAAAGCTGTGTATTCGCAATTGGCTTACCAATAGGAATGTTTCCTTCTATCCGTTCAGACACCACTTCGAACGTACAGCAACCACAAACTGTTTCCGTAGGCCCATAATGGTTAATGATTAATGTATCAGGAGCATATTTTAACCATGGTGCAATATATTCATAGGATAGTGCTGCCCCCCCTATGACAAACACGTTAGCTAAGCCATTCATCTCGTCTGGCTTTATTGTCTTGGATAATAATTGAAGGTGCGCCGGAGTGATCTTGATAAGGCTAAACCCCTTATTCTGCAGAAGTGCTTGTTTTAGCCCCTCAATTCCCTGCTCTTTTTCAAGGATTAATAAACGTTTACCCGCCATTAATGAAGGAAATAAACTCGTGATCGTTAAGTCAAAAGACAATGTAGAGTGCAAAATAGATCCGTGTCCATCTTTTACACGCAGTGTATCTGTAGCCCATGAGACATAATTCATTAAACCTTTATGTTTTACCATTACTCCTTTAGGATTGCCTGTCGAGCCTGAGGTATAAATAACATAAGCAAGATTCTCTCCAGTAACCTCACAAACGGGTTTTTCTGAGCTTTCTTGTGATACTTTATCCCACTCTTTATCTAAAGAAATACATTCAGCTTGTGTTGTTGGAAGGGAATCTACATGATTGCTATCTGTTAATACAATGGATACTTTTGAGTCATTTAACATGTATTCGATACGACTCTGCGGATAACTAGGATCTATCGGAACATAGGCTCCTCCTGCTTTCAATATACCTAAGAGCGCTACAATGATCTCTAAAGACGGCTCCATTGAAATCCCGATGAGTGTATCAGGACCCACTCCACGATTTTGTAGAAAGTGTGCCAGCTGATTCGCACGTCGATTTAGATCCAGGTACGTTAAATGCTTGTTCTTAAATTCAAGCGCTACGTTATCAGGATTACTCTCTGCTTGCTCTTCGATGATTTGATGCATGAACAGATCATGTGATGCTTTCCCATCTGTTTTGTTCCAATCAACAAGGACTTGTTTTCTTTCTTCTTCTCCCAAGAGTGGCAGTGTCGCAATAGGATGATCCACATTTTCCAATGCATGCTCAAGAAGTATTTGATAATGCCTCATCATGCGAATGATCGTCTCTTCCGAGAAAAGATCCGAATTATAATCCAAATACCCCTGTAATGTATGTTCGACTTCTGTAAACATGAGATTCATATCAAATTTTGACGTGGAACGATGTAGATTCAGGCTCTCTATTTTTAACTCTTCAAGTTCTACTGCTTCTTCAAGTGGGGCGTTTTGAATCTGAAACATGACTTGAAAGAAAGGAGAATGGTTTCGATTCGGTTGTAACTCTTCTATAAGCTTTTCGAAGCGAATGTCTTGATGTGAATAAGCACCCATAACAACCTTACGAACTCGAAGCAATAGCTCTCTAAATGTTAGGTTCTCAGATAAATTTGTGCGTAAGACAAGCATATTAATGAAAGGCCCAATTAGTCCCTCCAATTCTTCTTGATACCGTTGTGAAGAGGGGGTTCCCACTAAAATATCCTTTTGTCCGGTATAACGATGTAACATCATTTTAAATACAGTTAACATGGTAACAAAAATTGTACTTTCTTCTTTTTTTGAGAACTCTTTGATTTGGTTACTTAAGTGGGAGGAAATTCGAAAGCAATATGTGGATTGGTTATTTTTACTGATTTCACGTTTATAATCTGTGGGAAGTTCTAAAACAGGTAAATCGCCATCAAGTTGTTCCTTCCAATATTTTAATTGTTTCTCGATGACGCTATCATTTAGCACATTTCGTTGCCATTGGGAGTAATCAACGTATTGTATAGACAAATCCTTCAATGAAGATGGTTTATCTCGAACAAAATCTCTATATAAAGCAACCATTTCTTGAAGTAAGATCCCATTTGACCAACTATCTGTAATGATGTGATGTTTAACAATAATCAAATCGTGTACTTCGTTACTATGCCTAATCATGGAGGCACGGAACAACGGACCCTTCTCTAAATCAAAAGGTTTTGTAATATACTCACGATAAAGTGCATTTCCTTTCGATTCTTCAATCGGAAGTACCCAATTTGAATGTGGATGGACAACCTGTAAAACACCGTTGTCACTATTCTCAAAAGTCGTTCTTAACAACGCGTGACGCCGAATGATCTCATTGATGCTTGCTTCTAATGCAACAATGTCTAGTTTTCCTTTTAAACGTAAAGGAATCGTTACATGATATGCATCACTATCTGGAGCCATCTGATGAGCCATCCACATACTCTGTTGTGCAAAGGAAGCCGGGTATTTTTTAATTTCCTCTTTCAATAGCCGCTTCAGCAAATCTTTTTTCTGTTCAATGGTTAGTTCATTGATGTTCAAAATTGAATCACTCCTTCACCCTTTAAATAACTCACCCATCGCAACAAGGGTTTTCCGTTCTCCTTTGAAAGGATTCCTACCATGTGCCACTAGCATGTTGTCTAACATAAGCACGTCCCCCTTTTGCCATGGAAAGACCACTTTCTCCTGTTCGTATGCACGACGAATGATTTCAATCACTTCATCTTCAATCGGTGTGCCATCACCATAAAATGTGTTGTATGGCATCCCCTCCGAGCCGAACCAATCTAAAAACATCTTACGATTTTGAGGTTGGAGACTAGACTCATGATAGAAAGAAATATGATTAAACCAAAGGTTTTCATCTGTAATAGGATGTTGGCGTACTGCTTTACGTACCTGCCTAGTGCGTAGACAATTGTCATTGATCCACTCAAATTCAAGATCATTGCTAGCGCAATACTTTTCTACATCCTCTTTCTGTGTTGAACCCACTACTTGCTGCAAAGATAAGCCAAATCCGTTACCAAAATTCCGAATTAACATCCATCCTTTTTCGATAAATCGTTTTCTAATATCCTCCGGAATCCGATTAAATACATTTCTCATGTCCGCTACTGGTGTTTCGCCGCCCACCTCGGCTACTTGTACTGAACAAAACCAGATCTTACGAGGCCAAGATGAGGAATAAGACATCTCATTATGTAACAATATTTCTTGGTCATTTGGATGTTCGGTTGAAGTATATACTTTGTCCTGGATATTAGTTCGCGGGGAAGTAGGCTCGTTATACTGTAAGAGCTCATTACCAGTTTGAGCGAGAAAATGGTGAAAATCTCTTTCATTTTCAATCGAAAAACCTCTGAATAATAAACCACCGTATTGAAAAAGTAAATCGTCGATTGATTTTTTATTATTTTCAACCCATTCCTCTAGTTCTACATCACTCCCTAGCGCCTGAACGAGAACAGGAAGAGTTCTTCCTGTTTCTATGGGTTCAATAACGACTCGCTTATCATCTACAAAGTCATTAAATGTAATATTTGTCATTGTACATAGCATCTCCGTTTCCAATCATGCGAATATAACCTTATTTAACCTATATCCACATTTGTAATAGATATCATCATTCGAATGTACCTTTGTCATTTCAAACTGTCCTGATTTAACATACCTTGGAGCATTGCTTCTATCTCTTCATTTGAAAGATTATCGATCGATTCACTTTTCAATTGCGGTTCAATTGCACTGATCGGTTCAACAAAGAGCGAGCTATTTTGACGATTTCTGACCAACTCAGCCAACTTTTCCACGGTCGGAAATTCAAAAAGGTGCGCAACAGGTAAGTCGACAGCGAAACTCTTACGAATGCGAGCAACCACCTGTACGGCTATTAATGAATGCCCACCTAGAGAAAAGAAGTTATCCGTTATTCCTACTTCCTCAACTTTTAGCAGTGATGACCAAATCTCGCAGATCTGTTTTTCTACTTCATCGTTCGGTGGAACATACACCGTTTTTGGCATGTCGATTACTGGATCTGGCAATGCTTTTCGATCTACCTTCCCATTGGGGGTAAGGGGCAAGCGTGGAAGAAACATATAACCAGAGGGTTGCATCGAAACCGGTAGTTCTTGTGCAATATATGCCCTTAATTCCTCATCTTTGATCGCATCACTGGATAGAGGCACGATATAAGCACATAACTTATATTCACCGGCTTGATCTTTATATGGGATCACGACACACTGATTAACTGCTGGATGTTTAGAAATAACCGCTGCAATTTCATTTGGTTGAACCTTGACACCACGAATTTTAACCACATCATCTGTTCTCCCCAAAATCTCCAAGGTACCATCAAACCTATACCTTCCAATATCTCCAGTGTAGTAGAGGGAATCATTTGTATCTTTTCTAAAATGATTCAATCGAAATACACGTTTCGTCTCATCTGGAGAATTATGATAGCCCAAGCTACGGAAAGGTGTCCGGATCACGATCTCCCCAACTTCCCCGACTCCACATAAATTTCTATTCTCATTTAAAATTAGAATTTGAGTTTGAGGAATAGGCTGACCGATGGATAATATTCCTTGTGGGGGAGACTCAGGTACAATATAGAAACATTTTGCAAGTGATGTCTCTGTAGGGCCATATAGATTAACAAGTGAGCCCGCTTCCTTGAATTTACTTCTCCATTTTTCTACTAGTGCTCCTGTGAGGGGCTCCCCAGCAATAAAGATCCACCTTAACGAAGCTAATGACGAATCTGATCGTTGATCGATTACCCAGGATTGCAGGATAGAAGGCACCGTATGGATTAGAGAGATCTTCTCTCTTTCTACCCAAGAAAATATAGTTTCCCCATTTAAATCATATGGATCTTCTGGTATGCATAAGGTACCACCACTGATTAATACCAATAGGGTATCTCTCAAATAGACATCAAAAGACAAATTCGTGAGTTGAGCAGCCCGATCCCCGGAATGAATATCAAACTCTTTCTGTTGCCACATGAGAAAATGACTAAGCCCTTGATGACTGCCCAATACTCCTTTGGGTTTTCCTGTAGTACCTGAGGTGAAGAAGATATAAGCGGGATCTCCATCCATTTGATCGGCAAATTCATTGATCCTGACTGATTTTTTATTTTCCAATGAATGAATGACTAAGTTTCTTTTACTATTTACTGATTGTAAATCCTTTGGAATATCAATCAACCATGAAGCAGTAGCTTCCTCAATGAATAATTGTTGGCGTGACGCAGGTAACATAGAATCGACTAGCAAGAGAACCCCATCTACTTGCCAAATTCCTAACATGATTGGTATGAGAGAATGACCACGTTTGCCGCGTACCGCTATGACTTGTTTTGGCTGAACTCCACGTGTACGGAGTAACTCGGCTACTTTATTCGCCTCTTCAACCAACTGACTATAGGTGTAATATTGAACTCCTTGTTGAATGGCTACTTTCTGAGGTTGCTGCTGTGCGTGATCGATAATCTGATGATAGACCTTTTCTACTTTCGGCCGATCTAACTCTATCGTTGGATCTGGAAGTAAACCATCCGTATTTTTTCCTACCAATGAATATCCATAGATTGGTTCATCGGATTCTTCCATCATCTGTTCCAGTAAAAGTTGATATTGTTCTAACCACACTTCAATACGTTGAGTAGAAAATGCATCAGGTTGATGAACAAGATTTAATACCAATTCCTGATCGGTCTCAACAATATACAAAGTGAGTAAGAATTTGGATTCAGGTTCTAACCACTCTAGCGGTTCGACTCTTAAATCAGGCAAATTCCATGTGGGATTTTTGGTGTTCTCGAAATTTACATAGTTTACAAAAACATCGAATAACGGACTTCTACTTAAACTACGATTCGGCTGTATCTCCTCAACTATCGTTTCAAATGGGATATCTTGATGAGAAAAATCGTTAATCACATGATTACGCACCTGATGAACGATTTTTTTAAAGCTCATCTTACTTGACAATTGCGTTCGCATAACGACTGTATTTAAAAACATCCCAATCAAAGACTCTAGATGCTGATTATCTCGATTGATCACTGGGGTTCCAACCAGAATATCTTCTTGTCCCGTTAGACGATGAAGCAGTACTTTAAAGCCAGCCAACATCGTCATAAATAAAGTTGCCCCTTGTTTTTCACTCCACTTTTTTAATTGATCAGTCAACTGAATCGGTAGCTTATGAGTGTACAGTTTTGAAGTTGGTTCAGGCACCTGATCCTTTGGTAGTGAAAGCACAGGAATATCCCCATCTAATCTCTTCTTCCAATAAGCAAGTTGTGTTTGAAAGTCATCGTTTTTCATCCACTGCTGTTGTGAATAAGCATAATCTGCATACTGGTAAGTTAAATCCGGAAACGAAGGCTCGCTATTTTTTACAAATGCTTCATAACATTGGGTAAGTTCCTGCTTTAAGATGTCTAATGACCAACCATCTGAAAAAATGTGATGAATATTAATGACTAATGCATGCTCTTCCAAATCTAAACGAAGCAGATAAGCTCGAATTAAAGGGGCTTGGCTAAGATCAAAGGGACGTCTTGCCTCATCGTGATACCATTCTTTTGCTCTGTCTATCCGTTGATCTCCAGCATAACTAGTAAAATCAATCAGCGGTAGTTCCATCATGCACGAGGGATTTATTACTTGAACTGGACCATCATCTGTATTTTGAATACTTGTACGAAGCGACTCATGCCGTTCAATGATATGTTGCAAACTTTGATTGAGAGCTACTTTGTTGAGTCGACCTTTCAAATTAATAATCATCGGCATATTATAAGCCGTATTCTCTGGGTCTAATTGGTTTAAGAACCATAGTCTTTGTTGAGCATATGAAAGTGGGATCGGTTGAGTTCGATCACTTAACATTATTTTTTTTATATGTCCTTTGACATTTACATCTCGGTCAAGGGTGGACGATAACTTTTCGACAGTTGGCGATTCAAAAACGGTTCGCAAGGGTATTCTTACCCCAAATGTCTCTTGGATACGAGAAACCAACTTAATAGCTAATAAGGAGTGCCCTCCTAAAGAAAAGAAATTATCATGAATTCCTATCCGACTTAGCCCTAGAATTTGATTAAATATCTCTGCTATTGCCTTTTCAGTGTCCGTTCGAGCTTCGACAAATTCACTATCTGAAACAATCTGCGCCTCATTCGGTTGTGGCAAAGCCCCTCTATCAATTTTTCCATTTGCATTTAGAGGCATTTCCTCTAAGAACATGTAATAACTCGGAACCATATAGTCGGGTAGTTGACTCCTTAAATAGGATTGCAACTCTCTTTGAGACACTTCTACTCCATGACTAACAACATAAGCAATTAAACGTTTAATTTGGTCGCCTTTTCCCGAAACTTCTACAATAACATCTTTTATACCGATATAATTTCTTAAAACACTTTCAATTTCACCTAATTCGACTCTCATCCCACGAATTTTAATCTGATTATCTTTTCTACCTAAGAACATGATGGATCCATCAGGTCGATAGAACCCTCTATCACCTGTCTTATACATCCTTGTACCTGGAACAAAAGGATTTGAGATAAACGCTTCATTTGTTTTATCGGGCTGATTCAAATATTCTCGAGCAAGTCCTACTCCACCCAAAAAAAGATCTCCTGCCACACCAACAGGGACTGGTCTTAGTAACGAATCTAAAATATATACGTGATTGTTATCAAAAGGGCGACCAACAGAAATAATCCCCCCTAGTAAAACATCTTCTTCTGTACATTTATGAACCGTTGAGTCAATCGATACTTCCGTAGCCCCCCAAGAGTTAAATAGATCCCCGGGCATTTTATCCAAAAAACTGCCTACTAAACTTGCCGGAAGAGCTTCGCCACTCGATACAACGACTCGTACAGTAGATAATCGCTCCTTGTCCTCCTGTGTAATCGCATTCAATATCATTCGTAACATACTAGGTACGAACTGAATCACAGCAACTTGATACTGAATAGCTGTATCTAATATCGCTCTAGGGTCCCGATGAAGGCCGGGTTCCATTAAAGCAATTTTTGCACCTACCATTAAAGGCCAAAAAAATTCAACCGCCGCATCATCAAACGTGAGTGTTGTTTTCTGTAAGACAGTTTCTTCAGCTGTTAACCGATGTTCTCTCTGCATCCAACACATGCGATTAACCCATCCACGGTGTGTACTAACTACACCCTTTGGTTTTCCAGTAGACCCCGAAGTATAATAAATGGATATCGATTGGTCGGGATCAAAATCAATATCTAAATTCTCTTGAGAAAAGGATTGTAAGAGATCACGCTGCTTTTCTAGAACAAATGGCTGTACTCTGTTAACATCTGAGAGTTTATTCTCTAGATGAGGTTGTGTTATGCAAATAGGGGCTTGTGCATCTTCCAGTATATTCCCCAACCGCGCGGACGGACTTTCTACATCTAATGGCAAGTACGCCCCTCCAGCTTTTAATATCCCTAACAAAGTGACCACTAAATCCACAGATCGTTCCATTAACACCCCTACTACTGTATCCTTTTTCACCCCCATTTCCCTTAGATAATGCGCCAATTGATTGGAACGACCGTTTAATTGATCATAATTTATTTGTTCATCTTTGAACGTGACAGCAATATTAGCTGACGTTCGCAAAACCTGCTCCTCAATTAAATGATGCAATCCTTTTCCACTAGGATATTCAACCGCTGTATCATTCCACTCCAATAAAATCTGTCTATATTCTTCATCGGTCAAAATAGATATATTTTTTACTTTTTTTTGTAAATTATTAAATAAGTAACTCATCGTTTAAACTCCTTTTAGATTAATAACCAATTAAATATTAAAAGCAATCCATTATTTCATCAATCGATTTCTTTATTTAATAAACATAAAATGTGCATTCATTTAAATTGTTTTTTATATTATATGTTTATATCAATCATATTAATATAAGTATTTACCGCAATTTCTTCCTGAGTTTACACATGCTATTCTTATACATATCTATTTATCAGCTTTTATTTAAGGGTAATTTTATGTTATATATCTTAATAATATACAAAAAAATATTAAATTTTACAATAACATTTTACAGTTATTAAAGGAATGAATTCAGAAATTCCCAAAGATGAATTTGTCACCTCATAGGACCCAGTGGATCTATTGAAGGGGAAAAGGGAGCAACGGATTTCGGGGTCAATCCTCCATAAAATAGAAAATGACTCTGACGATTATTTTCTATGCAAACTGATGGAAACTGATCATTTCCGATTTGCCTACGAAAAAAGGCCGCAAACCCTTATGTATCAAATGAATGCGTCCTTTTTTGCATAAAAAAAGAAATGGAATTATGAATTGCTTCATTATAACTGAATTCATGCCATTTTATTAAGGGGGTTGTAACATTACAAACGGTATGTTATTATGCAATCGTTAGTACATTGCATTGTTTAGTACCATGTATTATACTTCGAGAGTATGTTCTTTACCTCCCAATATTTAATTACCTGCAGGAGGCCGGGTGATCCTCTGTGAATGTCCAATTTAAAAAAGGCGTTCTCACATTGTGTGTGTTGGTTCTGACGCTGAAAAAGGATCGGTACGGGTATGAGTTGGTCGATCATATCTCAGAGAAATTCCTGATTGCCGAAGGAACGATCTATCCTATTTTGCGGCGCTTGACCAAAGACGGTTATTTCACCACTTACCTATCTGAATCCAAGGAAGGGCCACCGCGAAAGTATTATCAGCTGACAGAAGCGGGGAAGCTGTACGCGGAGGAGTTGATTGGGGAGTGGGAGACATTTAACAAAGGGGTCGATCAATTGATCAAGGAGGGACTGGATCATGATGAAGGATGAGTTTCTGAAGAAACTCCGCTCACACTTGGTAAAAATTCCAGAAAAGGAAAAACAAGAGATCCTGTCCGACTATGTAGAACACTTCCAACACGGTTTTCATAAGGGAAGAACAGAGGAGGAGATGGTCAGGACACTGGGCGACCCCAGGAAAATCGCTAGGGAACTGATTGCGGACTACCATCTAGAGCGGGCGCAGGAAAATCAATCTTTTGTCAGTCTGTTTCGTGCGACTTTCACCTTCCTGGGGCTTGGATTTTTTAATCTAGTGTTTATGCTGGGGCCACTGATCATTGTTCTCTCCGTAATTTTTTCTATGTATGTCACGTCCTTGATTCTGTTGATCACCCCCTTGTTCGCCATCGAGGCACTGCTGATGGAGTCCAGTCTACTGGAGTTTTTGCTCAGACTGCTCACTAGTTTAATCGGTGCCGGTGTGGGCTTATTGCTAGGCATGGGAACGGTTCGCTTCTCCCGTACGTTTTTCGGATGGTTTATCCGTTATTTGAAATCCAATCTGAACATCATCAAAGGGGTGAACAAACATGCGTAAGATTGTGAAACTTGCTCTGGCTTTGATCGTGGTTGGTTTGGTCGGGGTGTTGGGCCTGCTGTTCGCAGGGACGGGATACGGAAGTCAAGATGTAAATATCGAGAAAACATTTAAAGAAAAAAATGTAGATCAACTGTCGGTGGAGAGCAATTTGGCCGATGTAAAAATCCATCCCGGTACTAGTGAGCAAATTAAGACAAAACTGGTGGGACAAAAAAACAAAGGGGTGAATGTGGATCTTCAAACTTCAGAAAACAACGGAATAGTTAGACTAGATGCAATACAGAAACAGAAGAACCAGCTACTCGACTTTATTTCTGATAGGATGCACCCTCTGCAACTGCATGTGTATCTCCCGAAAAAACAATATAAATCCCTGACCGTTAAAACGAAAGTGGCAGTTATAGAAGTCGATCAAAAGCTGTCGGCGAAAAAATTAACGGTGCAAACGGATACTGGAGAAATCAAACTGAACGGATATGAGGGCAACCGGTTGAATGGGAAGACAGATGTAGGCGACATAACCCTTAAGGGAATCGATTCTCCGGTAGACGTGAAAACGAACACTGGCAATGTTGAGTTGGCTGCCGCTGACGGTTTCAAGGGGAATAACCGGATTAAAGCGGATATCAGCGATGTTATCATACGTACTTCAAAGGAGCCGATTTCTCTAAGGGTCGATCTTCATACCCAACTTGGCGATATTAAGACAGACTTTCCTATCTCTAGCGAAAATAAAGAGAACGATGATCTCGTAGAGAAACAAGTTAAGGGGTTCATCGGAAAAGAAAAACCAAATGGACAAGGTCCGACTTTAATGATTCAAACCGACAACGGCGACATCTCACTGAAAAAATAAGTGAAAAAGCCATATTTTTAACTAGAATCAGGAATATCTATCTATCAGCTTTTAGTTTAAGGAGGAGTTAATGTGATTCATCTGAATGATATACAAAAAACATATGAAATTGGCAAACACCCTTTTACAGTTATTAAAGGAATGAATTTAAAAATCCCCAAAGGTGAATTTGTCGCCATCATGGGACCCAGTGGGTCTGGAAAAAGTACGCTGTTGCAATTGCTAGGCGGATTAGATTCACCAACAAATGGAGAAATATTTATTGAAAAAACAAATATTCCCTCTCTTTCTGAAAAGGAGTTGACATATTTCAGACGCAGAAATATAGGGTTTATATTTCAAAATTATCAACTATTACCAACTATGACTGTTGCCGAAAATATCGCCTTTCCAATGGAGGCTGAGGGCATTTCAAAAAGTAAACAAAAGCGAAGAACGGCCGAACTTGTTCAAGCAGTTGACTTAGAAGACAAGATTAATTTTTTCCCTTCCCAGTTAAGTGGTGGACAACAACAACGTGTTTCCATCGCACGCGCTTTAGCCATGAATCCTCCATTAGTCCTAGCCGATGAACCCACAGGAAACTTGGATCGGAAGCGTGGAACGGAAATCCTTAATCTTCTGGATCGTCTGCATCGTGAAATTGGACTTACGATTGTGATGGTAACCCATGACCCTTATGCAGCAAGATTCGCAGAACGAATTCTACTCTTAAAAGATGGTGAAATCCAATCGGATAGTAGATTAGCGGAAGGAGTAGAAGATCATGTCATGGAAAATTTGCTGGCGAAACTTAATGCGTAAAAAGCTGCGGACATT
Organism: Marininema mesophilum; assembly: GCF_900106775.1. Lineage (GTDB taxonomy): Bacteria > Bacillota > Bacilli > Thermoactinomycetales > DSM-45169 > Marininema > Marininema mesophilum. The sequence goes on along the minus strand of NZ_FNNQ01000010.1, from coordinate 2,822 downwards.
CTTTACGCTTTTTGCTATAGTGGCCTGTGTCGCTATGGTACTAACTGTTTTTAGCTCTGTGGATTCAACTAAAAAATTACTTGACAAACAAATGCAAGAAAGTGAAGGAAATGCTAATTATGTAATCGAAAGCAAAAATAATACCCTTCCAATCGATCACCTATCGAAAGTCAAGCAAGTTGACGAAGTTACCGATGCTTTTGCTTCTCTATACATTTACACGCAATTTAACATACCCAGTCTAACTGAATTAAATAAGACGAATAACCGAGTAAGAATCACCGGTCTGAGTAGCATCAACAATAGCATGCGAAAAATAGTAGCCAAAGAAGGAGATGTGAACCAGCCAGGTGCCATCATCCCTGAAGGCGCAGCCCGTTTATGGAAAGTAAAGATTGGTGATAAAATCTCTTTTACTACCCCTACCGGTAAAAAAGAAATTCAGATAGCTGCGATTGTAGCCAATGGAGGTTTTTTTGAAAGCCCTTCCAATTGGGAAGCTGCTCAAGGAAAAAGTTGGAGAATTGTGATCCCATTAACCACCCTGCAAACATGGTATAAACAGGATCATCGCGTAAGTGAAATCCGTATCAAAACAACGCGATCCAATGAACAAGCAGAACATGCTCTCCAAAACGCGATCCAGGATAAAAGCGCCCTATTAAGACCTGTCGTTCTAGATGAGAAACAGACGAATCAAGTCGATGGTATCTATCAGATCCTATACTTGATCGGTGGTCTGATCATTTTCATAACTGGCTTCATCCTATTCAATACTTTCTATATGAGTATTGGGGAACGAAAGAAGGAATTTGCCATTATGAAAGCGATCGGATATCTCCCCTACCAGATTGGGAAATCTGTTATGTATGAAGTTTTCCTTCTTTCATCGATTGGACTATTGCTGGGCGTTCCACTTGGGATCCAGTTAGCAGACCTATTAAAAAATTTACTGTTCGCATCCTTTAATGCATCCTTTACGGTTCAGTCCGAGCTATCGTTTGCGATTGCAATGGCTATTCTTACAGGAATCGTAGTTCCTGTATTAGCTGCATTATTCCCCATGATCCAAGCTAGTCGCGTTCATGTCATGACGGTCATTAAAAGTTCGATGGGACCTCAGGTAAGTTCTAAGCGGAAGTGGCGAAGCTACTGTGGAATTTTGCTTATTCTGATCAGCTTTTTCACAAAGCAATATTTTGCTATCTTCCTATTAATCGGGCTTTTACTCGTATTCCCTGCTATTTTGCTAGCCTTTTCAAAAGCTTTCACATCGATCAATCATCGGATTTGGGGATTTGGCGGGCGTGTCGCTGCTAAAAGTATGACTCGCCACATCAACCGAACAGCAAATACATCGTTTATTTTAGCGATCGGGATTGTGTGCACCTTATTTGTTACGTCTTTCATTCAGACTTCAAACGATTATATGGAAGAGGTCATTCGAACAACTGCTGGTGGCGATATGAATGTAAGACTCCAAAGAACCGTAACGAATATAGATATAGAAGCAATGAAAAAGTTAAATGGTGTAGGGGATGTTACAACCTATAAGGAAGAGAAAGTCCCGTGGGAAACAACAGACCAACAACCCCGTCAATTTTCAGTTGTTGGGATCGAAGAGAGTTGGGCAAAAAAACATCCTCCTTTTCAATCACAAGAACAAACAACAGCGCAATTACTTAAAAAGTTGTCCAAACCTTATACCGTTCTCTTAGGTCGAGCTGCTTTTGAAGAATGGGGTGGAAAAGTAGGCGAGCCCATTCAAATGCAGACACCTAGGGGAAAAAAAGCATTTAAAGTCGTTGGGGTTGTAGATAGTTCGTTTGTGTTAAAATACAAAGGGTATCTAGCCTTTTCGTTAGATACAAATTTTCAAGGTGAGTTCGGTATGAAGGATGCAAAAAATATGTCGCTTACTTTTGAGAATGCGGGCAACGAAAACAAAATCAAGGAAGAAGTTCTGAAATATTTTGGAGGAGAATTATACGAACTGACGACTCCCGCTTCCAATCTGGAACGTGTGAAACAGTCTGGGGTAATGACTCCATTTTACGCACTACTTGTACTCGTTATTTTCATCTCAGGTATCGGCATTGTCAATACTTTGATGATGAACATTATGGAGCGAACACGGGAAATCGGTGTCATGCGATCCATTGGCCTTACTCATGGTCAAACCATCAAGATGATTCTTTCAGAAGGACTAATGATTGGCATCGCAGGAGTCATAAGTGGAATCGTATTAGGAATGATCACGATCTACTTATCCACAAATATGATCAACATCGACATCGAACCCATCATCCCATGGTTTGCAATTGCTTTTATCAGCGCTTTAGGATTATTTACGAGTATTTTTGCTGCTGTATTACCCGCTCGAAGAGCAACAAGGATTTCATTATATGAATCACTAAAGTATGAATAGAATCCTGATATATTAAGAACGCGCCCAAAAAGCGCGTTCTTTTTTGTTAACGTATCCTTACAAGTACATCTGAAACAGTCAATTGACAAACGCAATGAGAAACATTGTTTCCTTATAAACAACGATGGCCAAGCCGGGACTAATCAGTCCAGCTCTATAACCATTAGAATGATCCACTATTTCCTCCGCCCATTCAAATAAGCATCGCGCTATTTAACCGTGAATATATCATCAGTGATTGGAAACCCATGCAAAAAACCTGCTCCATATGCGGAACAGGTTTTTTTGCTTTACTATTATGTTGCCCGGCAACGTCCTACTCTCCCAGGGGCGCGAGCCCCAAGTACCATCGGCGCAGGAGGGCTTAACTTCCGTGTTCGGGATGGGAACGGGT
>NZ_FNNQ01000021.1 GCF_900106775.1 Marininema mesophilum | reverse complement strand
CACTCTGCTGAATTGTCAACGGTGCTTGTTGATAGTAAGTTAAATTTGGTCTCTCTTTTTAACTTGGTTGTTCCATCAAAAGCTTTACTCCAAGCATACTGGGGTCCATATTTTTTTACCATCTCTTCTTCGCCAATTGTTTCCCTTTCGTTATTAATATCAGTAGCAGGACTTAATTCCAAGGTCTCAGGATTATAGGTTCCAAGTTCAATCTTACCATCAGGGAGTTTTTGTAAATATGCCGGTCCCTCTTCTTTACTATCATTCTCGGTAGGGCTTTTACTAATAGTCCCTTTAAAGTAGATGATATCTACATCAGCCGATTCGGTTGTTGTCGTTCCGCTTCCCGGTGCAGGCGCATAGGGATCTTCAGATAATTTAGGATAGTTGGCCGCATACGGACTAGTGGGTTCATCTGCTTTTGGTGCAGCTTTACCTTTGGATGTGTTATCCGTATTATAGACCGGTGTTTTTTTACCATCTTTATCGACTTTATATCCTTGAACATACTTTTCGGGGAGCTTTTTCTCATTGTCTTGAGCAGCCGAGGCCTTTGAGTTCACCGGACCAATGAATCCACCACTGAAGACAAAAACTAAAGCCAAAGCGAAGACAGTCATCCTTTTCACACTTTTCCCAACAATCTTCTTTCTCATGCTTTTCATCCTCCTCTTTGTGGTTACCCCTTTTTTCTTTCTATACTAAGTAGTCATGCACAAATTAAATGTACCAGCTAACCGGTATTATTTCAAGGCTATTTGTACAGGTAAAACAAGGTAGTTGGATTTAAGGTACCGTCCATTTCCAAAAAGAAAAAACCTACCCGACAAAGGTAGATTTTTCTCCCTACTAGCTCAATATATCAATCACTTATTTCCTAAAATGTTATAAGAAGGGTAGGTATCTATCATGCATTATTCACTACCCTTTGTTATTAATTTCGTCAACTCACTGTGTACTTTATCTCTCATTTCTTTATCCAATGGTGATAACCCAAACATTTCTGCAAACCATAAACCATCAGAGGCAAGCCTTACTATAATCGAATGGACGGGGTCTACTTGATCATTCTGTATCTGATCTTGAAGCTCTTTATACTGAAGTTGGGCTTTTTCCATTAATTTTGGGTTGGTAAACATCGATGCGAATAGCGCTGAACTCATCTTCAAACCATCTTCAACCTTCATGAACATCGTTTCCACATAAGCTTGGGTCCATTGACCTTTTCCATGAAAGGCCTGAAGATTATTTTTTATATCATTCATAAAATCAATTGATAACTCATCAATCATTGCTTGAACTAGATCTTCTTTACTAGGGAAATGATAGAACAATCCACCTTTACTAACACCTGCTTGGTTTGCTACCGCCTCAAGGGTAAGCTTTGATACCCCTTTTTCACTTACTATATTAGATGCAGCTGTTAACAGCTGGTTTCTTGTTGAAACACCATTGTGTATAGCCATATGATTCCAACTTTCTTCTCTTTTTGTTTTTCTTAATCTTTGTTGATACACTGATCTCTTTGACGAACACTTTGATAGAATAACCCGGTAACCATCGTCCATCACCACCTGTTCCTCCGCTGTCATGCTGATGACGAAGAGGTAGGGGAGGGGGGAATCCCAGCATTACCCAGAGGAGGTACCCTCTGATGATTCATGCAGAGGGGAGGTGCGTAATAGTGGAGTTTCTCTTAAGGATAGTGAAGAAATGGACGGTAGTGAAAGGATTGTTTCAAACGGTCAACCCGATCTATGCTTACTATCATCTCCAAAAGCCACCCCTGGGTAGTCATCCTTGGGGAAGTTTGACTACCGGGTGGGTCGTACCTCTTCTTTATATATTTTTGATTCTACTCCAAATATATGTACGTACAAGGGTAGGCTCCTCGATGGATAACCTATCTCTAGAAAATTACAGTTCTAGAAGAAAGGATATTGTTATTGTACCACAAACATAGTATCAACCGGTCACCCCTGAAAACTAGCAGCTACCAAACCGAATAAAAAGAGATTTCCTATGGGTGGAGCGGTAGGGTGTCTCCCTGCCTTTATTGTTTCTATCCAAAGAAGACATGGATATGCTATGCCGTATAGATTATCCGATAGATTCAATCTGTTATCATGAACGGATACATGGAATTCTGGTATCAGAAGAAACAAGGCAAATGAAACACCTAATAAAAAGACTGCCGAGATCACTCAGCAGCCTCTGGTAGAAGGTTCTGTTTAATAAGTTCCTTTCGATACCTTCTCAATATAGGATCGAATCATGGGTTTTATCTCGTCGATGGGGATGGCGAAGCTGATGCTCTGGGAGGGGTAGACAACTAATGTATTGATACCAATTGCTTGCCCTAGAATATTGAGCAGAGGCCCCCCACTATTGCCTGGATTGATAGCAGCATCCGTTTGAATTACTCGGCTAAAGAATCGATCCGCCATACTGAGAGGACGATCTTTGCCACTGATTACACCGAGGGTAACCGTATGATTAAGTCCGAGGGGATTGCCGATTGCGACCGCCCATTCACCGACTTCAGTTGAACGTGAAGAGCCGAGGGAGAGGGGACGAAGAGGAGTAGAGGTTTTTACTTGAAGAACTGCGATATCCCGCTCTGCATCTTCCCAAACGACGGTAGCGGGAAGGGAGTGCTTGTTATTATAGAGGGTGATTTGGATTTTTTCTGCACGTCGGATGACGTGTTGGTTGGTGAGGATGTAGCCTCTAGGTGAGATGACAAATCCAGACCCAAATTGTTGGTTAGGGTTTTGGGATACTGGAGGAGGGTGAATGTCAGACATAAAACGTTGCCAAAATCCGTGGGTTTCTATTCGTTGGGGTTGTTCTAGAGCAGAGATGGAGACGACACTATTCCTGACACGTCGTATGATGGGGACAAAGGTGTTGGCTGGATGAAGTGAAGCGAGGGAGTAGACATCATTGCGTTTTCGTTGTGGCCTTTTCATGGGTGGCGGTGTAGGCTCGCCACTTCTTGGTTGTTGGGATCCATACACCTTTCCTCCTCTGGAGGTTCTCGTCATGCGGTTCGTACCATTGTATGGTCAGCAACGTAGCATGTTCGGGCTTTTCTCCCTATTCTATTAAGGAAAATGAATGTGCTACAATGAAAAAAAATTGGGGAGGACAGTGATGGTTTCTACTAACGCTGGCATCTTGGAGAGGGAAGGGACCCTCTGGTTGACAGATGTGGAAGAAGAATTTGGTTTCCGGGCAGATTGGCAAGTAAATCGTATTCTTTATCGGGAAACCTCTGCTTTTCAGGAGGTGATGGTGGTTGAGACTGAAGGATTTGGAAAAGCATTGGTATTGGATGGCATTCTACAGACGACGGAGAAGGATGCATTTATCTATAATGAAATGATTACTCATATTGGATTAGCAACTCATCCTAGCCCAAAGAAGGTGTGCTTGATCGGTGGTGGGGATTGTGGGGCTGTACAGGAAATCGTGAAATATCCCGCAGTTGAGAAAGTGGACATGGTGGAGATTGATCCAAAGGTAGTAGAAGCAAGTCGGAAATATTTACCTGAGATCGCTGGGAAAGGTGAGCCGGATTCCCGTATTGTGTTTCATTTTGAAGATGGTGTTCGCTTGGTTCAGGATGGAGATGGAGAGTATGACATCCTCATTGTGGACTCTTCTGATCCGGTGGGCCCAGCCTCTCAATTATTTGTTTCTTCTTTTTATCAAGGGGTTCATCGAAGGTTGGCGAATGATGGGCTGATGGTGTGTCAGAGCCAGTCCCCTGTTTTTCATCCAGATATTTTTAGGCGAGTGCATCAGCAGTTAAAAGAGATTTTTCCGATTGTTAAGACATACTTGGCATCGGTTCCCACTTATCCTGGGGGCATCTGGAGCTTTACAATCGCTTCAAAACATTTTGACCCAGAGGATGTCGCAGGGCGGAGTCGATTACAGGTAACGGATACCAGATATGTCGATGAGAATGTATGGGCGAGTTGTTTTCACCTGCCTAAATATGTGAATGAAACCCTTAGGGAAAAATGTTAACAAGCCAATATCATCCGGTTGACAATGGTCAATCGGTTTTTTTATGCTAAAAAAATAGAGAGAAGAGGTGGCTTTAAATGTCCACAAGGAAACAGCCCATACGAGATATGATGCTGATTGCCCTGTTTACAGCTTTGACAGCCATAGCTGGACAGATTTATATTCCGTTAACGATGGTACCCATCAACCTCCAAACGATGATTGTATTGCTTGCAGGGTCTATATTGGGAGCACGTAGAGGAGCGATGAGTATGGTTGTTTTAATCTTACTTGTCGTTGTGGGTGCTCCTGTGCTTTCCGAAGGTAAAAGTGGTCTGCCTGCGTTGGTAGGACCTACTGCCGGCTATATTTGGAGTTGGCCAATAGTGGCTTTTTTAATCGGTTGGTTAACAGAGCGAATGGCGCCAAAGCTTCGCTTTTGGAAGATGGTAGTGGTTCATTTTTTTGCAGGTAGTGTGATCATTTTTGCTTTTGGTGTTAGTTGGCTTCATTTCTCTACAGGGCTTGGGTGGAACCAGGCGATTGCGGTAGGACTATTACCATTTATTCCAGGGGATCTAGCAAAGTTGTTAGTTGCTTCTTTCTTAGTGCCTGTATTATACCGAGCTTATCCACTCATTCAAGCACATACAATTCATAAATAAAAAGCTCACCTGTTCACGCTGGTGAGCTTTTTATCGTAATAATCTATGAGATAGGGATTGAGGCAAAGTCGGCATGGGCCTCAATATGTTGAATAAAACGATCATTGAGAGGAATGAGAATATCGGTGGTTCCTCGTTCATAATGACCTCTACGGTTGATCACAACCACACGTCGAGCTGAAATGCGATAATATTGCTTGGGAAATGAAGGACGAGCTCCAGTCTCTGTTAAAAGCTCTAACATAGCTGGATCACGCTGTAATCGAAAGGGTACAATACCAAGGATATCAGAGAGTAGAATCTGGTAAGAGGCGTGAGGATTTTGAAAGATAAGTTCCTGGGTGGTCAACGTGTACCCAAGCTGGTTTTGTTTTTGATAGATAAGGAGCTCGCCGTGCATCGGTTTCACCTTGATAAAATTGGTGTTAGGCATAGTTAACCCCCCTCCCTCTGCTTAAATAAATATGCTTTAATTTTAACATAGGTGAGGCAGTCAGGCGTTGATTATCCTTAAGGGGTGAAAAGAAGAATGGATCGAATGCAGACCATTGGTGATGTACGTAATCTGTTGAAACAGATGGGAATCGTTATATATACAGGCGATAAAGAGGCAGACCGAGACTTGATGAAGGACGAGCTGGATGAACTTCAGCAAATGGGGATTATTGATCGAGAGTGTTGGCTCATGGCGAGAAAAATCCTTGCGCAATCCTCCTCACGTTGACAAAGTGCGCTTCCTTGTTTCTCAGAAAGGATAGATGTGGTACGATAAATGAAGTTGTGAATATTTTATGAACAACTGATAGTACATAACCCTGAATTTATAACTCATAAAACAAATCTCATAGAAGGGTGAGACGAGGATGGCAAATCCTTTTTTGCGTAGAAAGTCTATTGAACGATTACAGCAAGAGGGGCTTGAGCAGACAGGATTAAAGCGTGTGTTAGGGTTGTGGAACTTGTCAGCGATTGGCCTAGGTGGGATTGTGGGAGTCGGTATTTTTGTATTAACTGGGACGGCTGCTGCGACGAAGGCAGGTCCTGCGGTTTTGCTCTCTTTTCTAATTGCAGGGTTGGCAAGTGCGGCGGCAGCCCTTTGTTATGCTGAGTTTTCTGGGATGATTCCGGTTGCTGGAAGTGCGTATACATATAGTTACGCAGTATTGGGTGAGTTTGCTGCTTGGATTATCGGATGGGACCTGCTTTTGGAATATGCCCTTGTTGTGGGGGTAGTAGCCATTGGTTGGTCAGGGTATTTGCAATCCATTTTGGAGCAGATTGGTGTTCATCTTCCTACCTGGGCGAAAGGTGCTTCAGGTACTGGAAAGGGTCATGTTTTTGATCTATTCGCTAGTTTGATTAGCTTGGGGATTGCTGGCCTATTAAGTATTGGGATGGAGTGGGGATCACGGTTTAACAGCCTGATGGTTTCAATTAAGTTGGGGATCATCCTGTTGATCATCGGGGTGGGTAGTTTTTATGTAGACCCTGGTAATTGGCATCCCTTTATGCCCTTTGGATTTAGTGGGGTGATGAGTGGGGCGGCTCTGGTGTTCTTCGCCGTATTCGGATACGATACGTTGACAACTGCCGCAGAGGAAGCGAAGAATCCTCAACGAGATTTGCCTCGTGCGGTTGTGGTGTCACTAGCGGTTGCTTTAATTCTATATGTAGGGATGTCCTTAGTGCTCACAGGGATCGTTGAGTATCCTACCTTGGATAATGCGGCTCCTGCGGCTAAAGCATTTTCAGATATTGGACTTGGCTGGGCGACACTTATCATCTCGGTGGCAGCTGTGACAGGGATCACAAGTGTACTTTTCTCCTTTATGCTAGCCGGGTCTCGTATATGGTTCTCGATGAGCCGAGATGGCCTTCTCCCAGGATGGTTCTCCCATGTGCATCCGAAGTATAAAACACCTGCACGCCCTACATGGATTATCGGGATTGTGACGGCAATGATTGCTGGGTTTACTCCGATTAAAAAAGTAGCGGAGCTGGCGAATATTGGGACGTTGTTTGCCTTTGTGGTGATATGTAGCTCGGTGATTCTGCTGCGGAAGCGTCGTCCGGACTTAGAGCGATCCTTCCGAACACCTCTAGTTCCCTTGATTCCTTTAATCGGGATTGGTTTCTCGGTCTGGTTGATGATGAGCCTCCCAGGGATTACCTGGGTGCGATTTGGAATTTGGCTACTGGTTGGGGTGCTTATCTATCTTATCTATGGTAGGAGAAAAAGCAAACTTGCTCAGGAGCAATAACGATACAATCGGACAAAAAAAGAAAAGGCCTCAGTGATAACTTATCGCTGAGGCCTTTTCTATTGGGAACATAAATGGATCAGCTGATCGGTAATCCAGCCAATTAATTATCAACCATGAAAAGGATCGTTCATTTACTTATATTGGAAGTTGAGGTTGTTGGATTATTCTCGTAAGAGGGGTAAAGTGGAGCAGCGAAAGGAACCTCCAGATTTGATGATCTCAGATAGATCCACTTCTACTACCGTAAATCCACGGTGACGTAACGCTTTATTGACACGAGGATTAACGGGTAAGCTTAATACCGTGCGATTACCAATCGAGAGAATATTGGTGCCAAGGGTAAATTGTTCTGTTTCATCCACTTCAATTAATTCATAGCGTTTAGCAAGTAGGGCAAGGCTTTCCTCCTCGAAAGCAGGGGGGAATATAAGGGCCTCATTGGGGGAGAGGATGTTTAAAATACAGTCGAGATGGAGATATTTGACGGGTACAGAGAGTGGGAGGATTTCCATTTGGGGAAGCTCTTGTTGAAGTTCTGCCATTGCTTGATGAGAAGTACGTCCACTATTCCCGATCCATATCGTGTCACGATCAATCATGACATCTCCACCTTCAATGCTTCCAGAGCGGATCGGTTGGAAGGGGGTGTAATGATTTACAAGCCAATTGGTAAGGATCTTTTCCTCACCTTTACGAATGTTTTCTTCCATTTGAGAGACAAACAGGTGGTGGCCTAGGGTAAAGCCGATATCACGGGTGAAAACTTGATCGGGGTAGTTTTCCTCCGGCTTCAGTAAGATAACATCAATGCCGAATCCCCTTAATGTGTTCACTAATTCCTGGTGCTGTGCCATAGCTAGTTGATTGTCAATCCCGTCTTCGAAGTACCTTGTTTGGACATGATTGATCGGTGCATCGATACGTAGGTATTGAGGTGGACAGAGAATCACTCGTTTTAAGGGGGCATACTCGCTCCAGCACATAGCTGATGAGGATTGAATATCTGTGACCATTGGGTTCTTTCCTTCCTTTATAATTGTCTCTTTGTTAACATGCGGGGATGTTACCATCTCTATTCTCAATAATACGTGAGGAGGCACAGGAGTGAAGGAGCCAACGTTAAGAAATTAGGAAAACTCCTAGGTGTACAATGGATTTTTTGAAGTCCAACTGCCACAAAGGAGTTTTCTATGGAGAGAGATACCATGATTTTCGCCTTCTGAAATGCTTTCTCTTACAAAGATTACGATAGGAATTACCAAGGGTCAAGAAACATTTATTAGGAAGACGAGAGGATCAGTATTTCTTTTCTACTGCTGTTTTGTACCAATCAGGACGATCCCGTTCATACATTTCGATCTGTTCTTCTTTTTGCAGTGTTATAGCAATGTCATCTAGGCCATTGAGTAAGCAGTGGCGGCGATAAGGATCTACTTCAAATCCAGCCTTAAAGCCTGCTTGATCGGTAATGACACATTGTTCTAAATCGACAGTGAGGTTATGTGTGTAACCTGCTTCCATGCGTGAGAGAAGGTTATTCACGGTTTCCTCAGGGAGAATGACGGGAAGAATGCCATTCTTAAAACAATTGTTGTAAAAAATATCCGCATAGCTGGATGCGATGATGACACGATAACCATCATCGAGTAACGCCCAAGGAGCATGTTCTCTGGAGGAACCACACCCAAAGTTAGGACCTGTCACAAGGATGGATGCATCTTGATACTGGGGTTGATTCAATTCAAAAGTAGGGTCGGGGTTTCCGTCTTTATCAAAGCGCCAGTTATAAAAAAGAAATTGGCCGAACCCCGTTCGTTCGATTCGTTTTAAAAACTGCTTGGGGATGATCTGATCAGTATCTACATTGGCTCGGTCAAGAGGAGCCACCTTTCCTGTGTGTTGACGAATCGGTTCCACTGGGTTGTCCTCCTTAGTCGATAAATTCCCATTGTCGGATATCTACGAAATGACCTTCGATAGCGGCTGCTGCAGCCATCATAGGGCTGACCAAATGGGTGCGTCCGCCACGTCCTTGACGTCCTTCAAAATTGCGGTTAGAAGTGGAAGCACAACGCTCTTTATCCGCTAGAGTGTCTGCGTTCATAGCAAGGCACATACTACATCCTGACTCTCTCCACTCAAAGCCAGCATCTAAGAAGATTTGATGGAGCCCCTCTTCCTCTGCAGCTAGTTTTACTTGCTGGGAACCGGGTACAACCATGGCTTTTACATGAGAAGAGACCTGACGATTTTTAATCACCCGGGCTGCGGCGCGCAGATCCTCCAGACGGGAGTTTGTACAAGAGCCGATAAACACACGATCCACTTCAATATCAGTGATGGGTGTACCAGGGATTAGCCCCATATATTCTAGAGCACGACGGGTCGACTTCTGCTCGCTCTCAGTGGAGAATTCTTCAGGGCCCGGAACGCGGCTTGTGATTTCTGTACCCATACCTGGACTGGTTCCCCAGGTTACTTGGGGGGCAATGTCCGCAGTATTTAGGATTACTTGCTGATCGTAACTGGCTCCATCATCCGTTGCCAACTTCCGCCAGTCTTCCTTTGCTTCTGCAAAGTGCTTTCCTGTTGGGGCTTCCGGCTTTCCCTCAAGATAAGCAAAAGTAGTTTCATCGGGAGCGATCATGCCAGCCCGAGCACCTGCTTCGATGGACATGTTACAAATCGTCATTCGTTCCTCCATCGATAGGTTGCGAATGGCTTCTCCTGTGTACTCGATGACAGTACCCGTTGCCCCCGCTGTACCGATCTTGGCGATTACAGCAAGGATGATATCCTTTGCCGTTAACCCAGGCAAGAGCTTTCCTTCGATGCGTACTTCCATCGTCCGGGGCTTTTGTTGTTGGAGACACTGGGTGGCCAGGACATGTTCCACTTCTGAGGTACCAATCCCAAAGGCGAGAGCTCCAAAGGCACCGTGGGTAGAGGTGTGACTATCTCCACACACAATGGTTTTTCCAGGGAGAGTAAGTCCCAATTCAGGTCCAATCACATGAACGATTCCCTGTTGGGGACTGTGAAGATCGTATAGTTGAACCCCAAACTCCTTGCAGTTTTTAACTAGGGCATCTATCTGTGCGGCCGAGGTCGCATCAGCTATTGGAAGAGAGCGGTTGGTAGTGGGGACGTTATGATCCATGGTAGCGACGGTCAGGTCTGGGCGGCGAAGGGCTCGTCCATGGAGTCTTAGGCCATCAAAGGCTTGGGGGGAGGTTACCTCATGAACCAAGTGTAAATCGATATAAAGAATAGCAGGTTTCCCCTCCTCCTGCTCGATGACGTGCCGATCCCACACTTTCTCAAATAATGTGCGTGGTTTCACTTGTCTTCACCTCCAGGTTTACTATGTATCACCATCCTACTGGATGGCAGGCTATTTGTCGAAGATATATAATGAATGGAATCGATAGGTTTAAACTATGGAGATGATTTTATGTTAGAAATGCGTTTGTTGGAGTATGCAATTGAGGTGTATCGACAAAAAAGCTTTACACGTGCCGCTGCGCACTTACATATTTCACAGCCATCCTTGAGTCAACAGGTTAAGAAGCTGGAGGAAAGATTGGGGGTACTGCTGTTTCACCGTGAGCAGGGCGGGATCGTACCTACTCCTGACGGGATGCGTTTTTTAGAACATGCAAAGAATATCTTGCGGATGCGGGATGATCTAGAACAAGAGATGAGTGAGCGTAGTGAGGGAATAGGGAGAGAATTAATCATCGGTGCACCTGCGATTACAGGAGGGCATGTATTGCCGCCTCTCTTACGGAAATTTGCGGAGGTTTACCCACATGTGCGTGTCCGTCTGATTGAGGAATCACCAGAAAAATTAGAGGATCTAACAGCAAAGGGAATGGTAGATATATCTATTCTTTCCTTACCTATTGAAGATCCATGTTTAGCCTCTCAACCATTGGCGACAGAACCTTTGCTATTGGCAATCCCTCCGACGGAGCAAAAATGGATGTCAGAGGGTTTCCGTGCCCTGGTTGCAAAACGGAAGGAATATAGGACGGACTTAGAGGCAGTCCCTCTCTCTTTGTTTGCGGAGGCTCCTTTTATTTTGCTGAAAAAAGGATACGGTTTTCGCCGTGTAGTCATGGAATTATGTGCGGAAAGTGGTTTTCAACCAAAAATTTCCTTTGAAACTAGCAGTATTGAGACTGCACAATCCCTTGTTGCCCATGGCTTGGGTGTTACTATCATCCCTGCGATGGTTGTACGCAGGGGGAGCGAGGATCTCACTCCGATTTATTTACCGATCCGTCCATATGCTACAAGAACGTTGGTATTTGTCTATTTGAGGGATCGTTACCTAAGTCTAGCGGCCAGGGCGTTGATGCATATACATGAAGTTATGAAAGACGAACAGTAGGTTGTTCAAAAGGCTAGTTAACTTCGTTGCAAAAAACCCGCTCGATAGCGGGTTTTTTTGCCTTTATTTTTTGTGCTTAGGTGCTTTTTCAATTTTTACTGAGGTTAATGACAGTTCACCATTTGGTTTTTTCATACTGGTCCAATGGAAGGTGACATCGTTTTTACCAGCATGATAGGATTCGTAATATTGTCCAGCACCTGCATCCGACTCAAAGGGTTTCCCAAGTGTCTTCGCAACCTGATCATGGCTGACGGGTACGAGTTTAGCATCCGTGGTTTCAAGGCTTTTTACGATTCCTTGGTTATCGAGGTAAAAGGAGACTTGGTGTTTGTCGTAATTGAGTGTGAACTGGTCCTGGTATTCAGGCTTGCCCCATTTTTTTAGGATGCTACTTTTTTTAGACTGAAGTCCGAAGGATCCACTATTCACCGCTTTTCCTTGTTTAGCCAATTCCATGGTTTGTTTCAACACATCGGTCTTGGCGGTGCTTTCAGCATGAGCCGTTGAGTTAAACAAGGGGGAAAGCGGAACCCAGGCGAACACCGCTACCACAGCAAATAAAGCAACTAATTTTCTTTTCAAGACCCTTCCTCCTATCGAGTAATAATAGCCACGTTCGTAAATTACCACTTTTTCTCGAGTTCAAAACCAAAAATCAGTGAAAAGGTTAAGAAATTCACCAGTCTATTTGCAAGCCATCACCAGCCGCTTGCGCCCGTTTCCAGACGGGATAGGAGATGACAGCATCGAGTAGAGAAAAGCCAACTGACTTAAAGAAGGTAATCTCTGAGGGTGTCTTCCTTCCAGAAATGCGACCCGCAACAATATCGGTTAATTCTCCATCAATTTGATTACGTGAAAAGCTACCTTTTTTGATAGGAATGAGAAAATCGCCAGCTTCTTCTAATACGCCTTCCAATGTGTCCACAACGATTCGACTGCTTCGTTTCAAGGTTTCTTCGTCAATTTCTTGCATAACGGGTCGATATGAACCGATAGCACTTACATGGGTACCTGGTTTTATGTAGCTATCATCATATACAGGTTTATGGGAGTTTGTACTCGTTACCAGAATATCTACGTGAGATGCGACTTGATTGGGATCCTCCACAACGTGAATGGCAAGTCGTCCCTTGTGTCGAACCTCTATCTCACTTGCTAACTGGTGAGCTTTTTCTGCTCTCCGATTAAACAACAAAAGCTTCTCAATGGGGCGAACATTAAGCATTGCCTCGATTTGCCCCCGCGCCTGAGCACCACACCCGATCACTCCAAGGGTGCGACTATCTTCTCGTGCTAGATGTTTGGCTGCAACACCACTAAGTGCTCCGGTTCTCATCACGGTAAGCCAAGTCGCATCCATCAATGCAAGATGTTCTCCAGTTTCACCATCAGAGAGAAGTGTAAGGCCTTGGATGGCTGATTTTTTCTCTTTGGTGCGATGGGGGAAAACGCTAATGATCTTTACCGCTGCAAAATGGGATGGAGCGACATAGGCGGGCATATAAAGGAACCCCGCCTCTTTTTCTTCGACTGAAAATACGGTGCGTGGTGTATCAGTAAGGGTTCCTTGGGCGAGATACTCTATCGCTTTTTCAACATCAGCTATGCCTTCACTCATTTGAAAATGAGTGCGGATCTCTTTTTCTTTTAAAATCAGCATGAAACCACTTCCTTTGTTCAGATCATTATAGTTTGTAAAACGAATATTTTCAAATAGAGTTTCAAGTTATATAGGATAGGAAAGTTACCTTCTGCGGAGGATAGGAAGAAAAAGCAGGAGTGGATTGGTTTGCGATACACAGTTGATAAAAAGAAAAAAGCGGTTCATCCCCATGTACAGCATCAGACGGAGAAGGAACCTGGGATGACCCAAGCTAGGCTTACCTTTATTGGGATTGCTTCAATAGTAGGAGCAGGGTTTTTCCTAGCTACGGGTACCATATTTAATATGGCAGGACCATCTACGTTACTTGGTTATGCGTTGGCCTGGTTTTCAGTAAGTACGATCTTTGCCGCTTTAGGAGAAATGGCGGCAGATGAAGCAGGAAAGGGAGGGTCTTTTCGTGCTTATGCTGGTGAGTATCTAGGGAGAAGGGTGGCCTTTGTTGGAGGGTGGTTGTATTGGACAGCTGGAGTGCTGATCATGTCCAGTGAAGTAACTGCCCTCGGTCTGTTTACGCAACGTTGGTTTCCTTCTATACCCTTATGGTTACTATCGGCGGTCTTCTCCCTCTTGGCTCTCGGACTAAATTGGCTTGGCTCAGAAAAGTTTGGCCAAGCGGAATCCTTGTTTGCTGTTGTTAAAATTGCGGCGATCGTTGGTTTTGTTTTAGTTGTGATGATAGTAGCTGGTGGGATGGTAATGGGAGGGGAGTTTCTCCCTCGTACGAAGGACGAGTGGTTTCCCCATGGCGTAAGGGGACTTTGGTCAGCATTAATCTTAATTTACTTTACCTTTGGTGGAATTATAGCGACAGGGTTGGCTTCGGGAGAAATGAAGGAACCTGGAAAAATTCCAGGGGCATTCCGTGGGGTGGTCATTCTGCTTTTTATTCTATACTTTGTCCCCCTTACTTTAGTCATTTTGACAGGCTCAACAGGGAGTCTCTCTCCACAGCAGAGTCCTCTGATTACGGTGTTGTCACGGTTATCCGTCCCATATGCCGATGAGATATTAAACGGGATCATGATAGCTGCTGCCTTCTCTACAATGGTAGCTGCGATGTTTGCAGATACTCGTGTACTTTTATCCCTCGCAGAGGATGGAGATGCCCCTCGCGGGCTTCTATTGAAAAATAGACGAGAGGTACCGACTCGTGCGCTTTTAGCAAGTTCAGGAGGGCTTATCTTGGCAATTGGGATCTCTTTTTTTCTCCCGAAAGTGGTTTATGAGCTCTTGTCCACTTCTGCGGGAATCAATCTTGTTCTTCTCTGGATGGGGATCTTGCTTACCCATCATCAGTACCGTAAAAAAAACGGGCCACCTCAAGAAAAGAGTCATCCAATGTGGGGCTATCCATTGCGAACGCTCCTCTCCTGTCTATTGATCCTCTTAGTCCTCATAGGGATTTTTCTTGATAAAAAGCATTTGATTAGTCTCATTTTTAGCCTGGCATTGATTGCGGTAATTACGCTTTGTTATCAGTTGATGAAGCGGAAAAGAGGGAGAGGGGAAGAAGCTTCTTGATGATAGTTGGCAATGATACTTAGTTGGTATATAATAACGAGAACAAACGTTTGCTTTTGTTGGAGGTGGAAAGATGAACAATGGCGTGGGACCAGAGCGTTGGTTTCCTGTTCGTCCGCGTTCCGTTCTGACCCCAGTGACGGAAGAGAGGATGCCCTTTTCCTGGTCGATTAATCCCTATCGGGGATGTGGTCATGGCTGTCACTTTTGTTATGCGCGTCAGACGCATACCTGGCTGGGCTTTCATACCGATGATAGCTTTCGTAACAATATCTTTGTTAAGCGGGATGCGGCGGAAGTCTTAAGAGGGGAGTTGAAAAGAGGAAGGTGGAAGGGGGGAGGGATAGCTATCGGTACAGTCACAGATCCCTATCAGCAATTGGAAGGGAAGCTTAGAATCACGCGAGAGATTTTACAGGTGCTTCGTGATTATGGAGTACCTGTAAGCATTACAACTCGCTCGCCACTTATTCTCAGGGATGTGGATCTATTAAAAGATATGAAGATTGATTCCATCAATATCAGCATAAGCACCTTATCCGAAGAGGTGTGGAAAAAGACTGAACCCTCATCCCCCCATCCTCGTCAACGTCTTCGTACAGTGAAGAAACTAAGTCAGGCAGGTGTGATGGCAGGAATCTTCCTGGCACCGATCATGCCTTTTATCACAGATTCAGATGAGCAATTAGAAGAGGTGATCCAAAAGGCCGCAGAACATGATGCACAGTTTCTCATTCCTTCTGTTTTACGATTAAAGCCTGATGTGAAGGACTGGTTTCTGCGTCAAATGCATCGTTCCTTTCCTCGAGTCTATCCTCGCCTCGTTCGGATGTATGAAGGTGCCTATGCACCTGAGGAGGTTATACAAGAGATACAGATGAAGGTGTTCTATTTCGCTAAAGAGGTTGGTTTATCTACAAAGCTAAGGAATCGCAGATGGGTAAAGGGTGTGAAGGGAAGTGAGGAACCTACTATGGAGGCTCCTGTGCAGTTAAGTTTATTTTAATAAAATACACCTTTAATCCTCAATTCCCAGTACGTCTGTATTGGGTGGCCCATAACCCATTTGGCGAGCTATCGTTGCAATCTGTCCCTTATGATGAAATTCATGAGTGACCGCATGCATCAATAATTGGCCAGGAGTCCTTGTTATAAGTTCACTTCCTGCTCTCCAAGGAATGGGCCTTTTAAGCGGCTCATCCAATGGCCCCTTCAGCACTTCATCCACAAAGGTATCCCCATGCTCAAAATGTTGCTTGATTTCTTCGATACCAAAGGAGTGCCTATTTTCCTTAGGGATGAAGGGTTCCTGTGTTTTTAATAAGACAAACGAACCAAGCCAACCATGGTAACAATCGGCTATATGAAGGAGTATCTCTTGTATGCTCTGGGAAGCGAAGTTGTCTAATTGACGAGTGAAGTCCTGTGGCTCTAGTTCACTACAAAAATTAAGAAGGTTTCCACGAATCTGCTTGACCCAGTGATAATCATGGGAGTTCATTGTCTACCTCCTTTCCTGAACGCCGTGCGGAATTCACCCGATATTGTAGAACTTGAATTCGCTGATGGGCCTTTAACATCCGCCAGACACGAACTTTGAATCGCATGCCTGTCACTCCTTCTATTAGTGGAGAGTAGTGTTGATTTATAGGGAAAGTCAGAAAAATAAGTCGATTAAAGTTTATCTTTAGTTTAGTTTGTTGGCAAGTTTTGTGCAATCAACCCTAGGGTTCAAATTTTTTAGGCCCTTTTTACCTAGATGGAAAGATATTGATGGACTAAAGACCTAGATCTTGTGAAGCATTAATGATTTCACAAATAAAAGAACCCTTATCACAAATAGTGAGGGGTTCTTTTCAATCGATGCCATATGGTCTAGTCATACTACCATTTATCTTGATGACGGTGTAGTGGAGGCTGGTTCTGGTATTTTTCCATTATAAGGTTTTCCATCCGGGGTTTGTAAGGGAAGGTTGAGCTGCTTACGTAATTCGAGACTGATACGTAGCCGTTCCTGCTCAGGAATATAGTGATACCAAATGCCTTTTGGATTCTTATTAGAATCATAACCACTCATCTTGAGAGTGTTTGTATTCTTTTTAGGGATACCTCGATAAGTGGATTGTAAATCTAACATCTCATTTACTTTCAAGTTGTGGTTGACATTATCACCGACTGCTTTGATGACATCATCAATTTTACTGATGGAATTTAAGCTCATGGCTTGTTTCATTAGATTCTGGACAACTTCTCTTTGACGATCATTACGTCCAAAATCACCACGGGGGTCCTCTTTACGCATGCGTACATAGCCTAGAGCTTCATGACCATTGAGATGAGCGGGTCCTTTTTTATAGGTGTAATTCTTCCAGAACAGGCGCATATTGAAATCAAAAGGCACATTGACATTCACGCCACCAAGGGCATCTGTTACGTCGATAAAGCCTTTAAAGTTTAGTTTCACATAGTAATCAATAGGAGTGTTTAGGTAATTTTCGATCGTTTGTACCGTGTTTGTCATAGGACCTACCCCTTTAATTGTTCCATAATAAGGGGCTGAGTTGATTTTGTTTTTAAATCCATTTGTATTGGCGATCTCAGCATAAGTATCCCGTGGAATGCTTACCATTTTGATCGATTTTTTCTTTGGATTGATTGCCGCGACGATCGCTGTATCGGAGCGCCAGTTTTGATCAGAAGAGTCCTTTACATCCGTACCAACCAACAACACGGTAAAGGGATCTTGCATAGTAACTGCTTTTTCCCTTTTGGAGGATTTGTCTCCACGTTTGAGGGGATCAAAGGACTTGTTATAGGCTCCCTGAGCTGTATAGAAGAAATAAGAGGTTCCAATGATTGCAATAAGAAGAATGGAAAGGAGAGTCCACATCCAAATTTTCTTTCGTCGTCTCTTTTTTTTGACTCGGTTCGTTCGTAACTGGTCCATTCATTATACCCCGCTTTTAGTATCCATAATTTCATTTTTTTCAAATCATAACCTTCAGCTGGATTGTTGTCAAAGAAGTATACTATTTTTTTAATTGAGGTTATTCTATATTCATGATATAGATTTTGTCATCACATTCAGTTTATAAGTTCCAAAACGTTAAGAGTGCTCCTCTTATATAGATTTATTTTGTTCGTTTACACTTGAAACGTACGAAGTGATACGGGATTTCGAGTATGTTACATTTAGATTATTTTCTCCTCCATAATAAGCATCAACATATAATCATTCATAACGGCTATCAACTTGGGAGCGGTTAGTCTCCTTAAATAATAATTTGTGTTTGTTACATTAGTTTGACGATCAGTGTGACATTAAGATTCTTGTACGAATAACATGCAATTCATTTTTAACTCATAAAAGTGTAATCCTTTCTTTCATTGATAAAGGAAGGATTACACTTTTCTCTCATTTGCGGGCTAAAAAGAAAGACCACTCATCTAGGCCTCTTAAGGTACAGGTGCTCTTTTGAATACAGGTAAAGTACTTGGTTATGGTGAAGTCGTAGTACCTCCCTTAGTAGGGGCCGAAGAATTCGGCTGTTGTGGTGTGGTACTGCTTGATTGTCCTGGAGTAGAAGATGCTGGCTCCTTTGGTATTTTGCCTTTATAGATTTTGCCGTCTAACGTTTGTAAAGGGAGGCTGAGTGCCTTACGTAGTTCGAGGCTTACCCGTAGACGTTCGCTATCAGAAATATTGTAATACCATAGGTTTTGAGGGTTATCTCTGGAATTTTGACCATTAAATTTGAGTGTTTCTATTTTTTCCTTGGGTATGCTTCGATAAATGGACTGTAACTCAAGCATATCGCTCATTCTCATGTTGTGATTGACATTGTCACCGACTGCATTGAGAATATCATCAATTTTGCCAATTGAATTTAAGCTGATGGCTTGTTTCATTAGATTTTGTACAACTTCCCTTTGGCGATCATTCCGTCCGGCATCGCCTCGAGGATCATATTTACGGAATCTTACATAGGCGAGAGCTTCATGACCGTTAAGGTGGGCAGGCCCTTTTTTAAAGGTGTAGTTCTTCCAGAAAAGACGCATATTGAAATTAAAGGGCACATTGACATCTACGCCACCAAGGGTATCCGTTATGTCCATAAATCCATTAAAGTTGATTTTAACGTAATATTTGATCGGAGTGTTCAAGAAATTTTCAAGAGTATATACCGTATTAGTCATCGGTCCTACGCCAGATTTAATCCCATAATAAGGAGCGGCATTGATTTTCGTTTTAGTAGCGTTGGCATTTGCAATTTCAGCATAGGTATCCCGCGGTATACTTACCATTTTCATCGTTTTTTTCTTTGGATTGATCGCCGCGAGTATCATGGTATCAGAGCGCCAATTTTGATTTGAGGAGTCCTTAACATCCGTACCTACTAATAGTACTGTAAAGCTTCCTTGTTTGGTTAAATCTTTCTGCCCTTTAGAGGATTTACGATTGAGCGGGTCAAAAGAATCATTTACAGCTCCTGAAACCTTATAGAAGAAATAAGAGACCCCAATGATTATAATAAGAAGAATGGACAGGAGAATCCACATCCAGATTTTCTTTCGACTCTTTTTTTTGAATCGATTGACTCGTGACTGATCGATAAGTCATACCCCGCTTTTGGTATATATTTTCCAACCAAAATCTTCCGCCGGGTTGTTGTAGTCACAGCATGTTGTTATCTCTTTCTGTTCGGAAGAATTATATACGATACTTTACTTAAGCTTTTTTCTGGTTAATCTTTTGATGAGAAATATCAAAAGAACCAACAATATGATTCCAACAAGTATCATGCCAGCAAGTTTTAGCCAGCCAATGGGGTTGGGAAACTTAACGTCTGCATAGATAAGATTATTCTTTCCTGGTTCCAACTTCCATGATAAGGTCTTACCGTCAGGAGAGACAGAATCTGCGTTGTTGCGATCGGATTTAAAGGGTAGCGTGATACGGAGGTTAAGTTTTACTTGGTCGATCAGACTTTTTGCTATTGGATTGCTGATATTCATTTTTTTTAGGTTCACATTTTTGCGGAAGGAAACACGGGTGTTTAAAAAACTGTTCTTAATGGTTATAGGACCTTGTTTTTGATCCTTCGTCAAGTAATTCATGTACTGGCTAAGACCCGCTGTTTTTCCATCAGTTGAAAATTCTTTCATCCATTCTTGTCCTGGTGGTTCTTTGGCGACGTTTTTTACCTTTTTGGTAGCAATCCAGCCCTTTTGCCCATCTTCTTCAACTGTTTTTACTGAGTATCCTTCATTTTCAGTAGTTTGACGAAAGGAATTCAGTTGATCGACTAAGAGTGGATTTGTCAATACTTTTAGATTATAGGTCCCGGAGCCATCTAGGTTGATCTTTACGTGCATATTCGCATTTACACAGCCAGACAAAATAATAACGAACAAACATAGCACTAGCAATTTAGTCATTTTTCGGAGCGATTTCAGGATGGTTCATTCCTTTCACCGATGACATATCCCATATTGTTCATGGTAGGAAGAATTTCTTTTTTTAGACTAGAGATTAAATGCTTGACCTTGCTGGTTGGTTAAGTACACTAAAAAAAGTAGAGCAAAAATCCTTTAAGACCAGTCAAGCTTTCCCTAGGTTAACTTAAAAATTGACAAAATGAAAAGGAAATTTATCCTGGGATAGTGTGGTGAATCTGGTAGTCTATCTATAGTTAAACGGTGCGTGTGGCTAAAAAGGTTCAGCACATAAGTTTTCTGCGGAAATGTTCAATTTATGGAAGCTATCAAAGTAATGAAGTACGAGTAAAACGTAAATTATTTTAGGTGGGAAAATTTCCGAGAAGGGGGGCCATAGATTGAAACGGTTAGGAGTTGGAGCCTTACTCTTTCTACTATTAGCAGGAATTTCATTTTGGGTGACTTGGTCAGAGATCGAAGGAAAGGATAGTCCTGTACAGGTTTATAAGCGACAGGGAGATCCAAATAAAAGCCAAGGCTCCTTTGAAGCTACTAATGGAAAAATTGTCTCTAAAGAGAGGATTCGTCCTGTAACTGGTTATGAAGATAAGACAACCTTATATCGGATTACTTATATGAGTGATGGTGTTCGGGTAGTTGGCTATCTTTGTAAGCCTAAAAGGATCGAAGCTAAAAAACTTCCTGTCCTTATATTTAACCGTGGTGGAATTGCGTATTCTTCCCATATTAATAAAAACACTCTTCGATACTTAAGTAAATTAGCCTCTAACCAATATGTGGTGTTAGCATCTGAATATCGTGGTGTTGCAGGTGGTGAAGGGAAACCTGAACTGGCTGGGAAGGATGTGCGTGATGTACTTAATCTGATTCCCTTAGCCGAAAAGTTGCCCTATGCGGATTCAAAACGGAAGGTGATGCTCGGTTTCTCCCGTGGTGGAATGATGACGTATATGGCTGCAAAATCAGGGGCCGATGTAGATGCCATAGCAGTTGTAGGAGGAGTTACTGATCTAAGTCAGATATACGAACGAAGTGGGGATATTTTTCGTAACCCCCTTTCCCGTTTAGTGGGGGACCCTCTCCTGGATCCTAAGGCATATCAGATACGTTCTGCGCTTAATTGGCCAGATAAATTGAAGGTTCCGGTATTAATCTTACATGGGTTAAAGGATCCGGTTGTTCCAGTCGAGCAGTCACAGCAATTAGTAGCCAAGCTGAAGAAATTGGGATATGAAAACCGGCTGGTATTAGTGCCAGGTGGTAATCATTATTTGACCAATAAGACTAGCATTCGTGATCGTGAAATTTTGCAGTGGTTTCAACGCTACATTAATAACTAAAGAGACGATCGTTGATTATTCACTAATCGTCTCTTTCTATTTAAGAGTGTAAGCTGATCGTTGTTTGATTGAGCAACATTCAGGGAATGGGATATCCATTGATTGACAAGGCAATAACGAATTCAGTATAGTGAAGGCATTCAAACACCATTCTTTCAAGGATAAGTGTGGATGGGTATCGGCTCTTGTTTAGGAGTGAATGGCTGTTTCTATCACAAGGGGGAACCCGATGGATTGGGAACCAATCAAACCATTGATTGCACAGGTAGAAATTACTGCAAAGCCGGGAAATCAACCGGTAGATGTACAAACCATCCCAGATGGGTTGGAAGTGATGGGTACAGGTAGTGATGCAGTGGTTGTACGTCATGCATCCTTACCAACCATCGTATTTAAAGTGTTTACAGAGGAGCGGATCTCTGCCTGTAAAGAGGAATACGATGTATATCAGAGATTGGGTAAATCTTTTTATTTCCCGACATGTTATGGCATGGATGACCGTTTTCTAGTGATGAGCTACGAATCTGGCTTAACTCTTTATGACTGTCTGATTCAGGGAGTGGTAATCCCTGAGAATATCATAGAAGAAGTAACGGAGGCCCGTCGTTATGTAAGGAGTGTGGATCTCAATCCGCGAGATATGCACTTAAAAAACGTCCTTCTTCAAGATGGTCACGCTAAAATCATCGATGTGTCCGAATACAATAAACCGGGTGATGATGGTCGTTGGGAGCATCTTGTACAGGGATACGAAATGTTTTATCCGTTTCTAGAAGGAAGACGAGTTCCGGTGTGGTTGATTGAACGTGTGAAGAGAGCTTATATGGATCAAGTGGATGGGGAGTTTTCCCTGGCCGATTTTGGTCGTTCTTTTTTACAGTTTTTCAGCTCGGGTAAGCGATAGAGATCATTTTGTAGTACCCTTGGGGTGACCCGAGGGTACTTTCTTTGGGGCGCATCCCAAGGGTACATCCTGCGGGCGCACCCCAAGGGCACTTCCTCCGGGCGTTTGAGTCGTTAGCGTCTCGTTCGTCTTGGAAAATACTCAAGTTCAGGTGCATGAAATAACCAGAGTTGAGGTCAGAGGGGGAGTAGGTATATGCAACTTTTCCATTATCATTACTGGACCGAAAAAGTAGAAGAGATGGAGAGTTTTTATCGATCCCTAGGCTTTCAAGTCCAACTAGCTCTTACCTTAGTAGAAAATACCAAGCCGATATTAAAATCGGTTGCGATGACCAATGAATCGATGGCTAAAGTAGATCCAGTAGGGGTTTGTCTAGGTTAACCAGGAAGAATGATTCAAAATGAGCCTCTTGGGAGGAAATACCCCAAGAGGCTTGTTGCATATTATTTAGATTTATTCACAAGGAGTAATCCGACTATTTATTTACATAAAATTCAAAAAGGAATATTCATTATTCCATCGAAAGAGGTATTAAAGGATTGGAATATTGGATATTTATATCCTCATTTCACTATTCTATGGGAAAGATTTCACAAACAAAAAGGAGGAAATTGGATTGAGGAAATTTCGCAAGGGATGGATGGTGGTTGCCCTACTACTAGTCTTAACGGTTGTTACGCCAGCAGTATTTGCTGCTACGATGACCGAGGAGAAGAAAGGGATGAAGGAGTCCTTTCAAGATGCGGCAGATGAGTACAATGTGCCGATCTCTCTTCTGATGGCAATGGGTTATGTAGAGACCCATTGGGAAAACAATGATGGAAAGCCTAGTCAGATGAAGGGCTATGGATTGATGCAACTAGTCGGTAACGGAGAACAAGATACACTTGGATTGGCTTCTCGTTTAACGGGTGTGGAAAAAGATGCATTGAAGAAAAATCCGACGGAAAATATCCGAGGCGCTGCGGCAGTTATCGACTACTTAGCAGAGAAAAACAGAAAAGCTCGTCCTGATTCCCTTGGAGAATGGTATCCCATCGTTGCTAAATATGTGGGTTTCAAGGATCAATCAGTAGCCAAGCTCTATGCAGATGGTGTGTATGATGTTTTACAAAAAGGCGTTTCCAAGAAAGTGGGTAAAGAGCGTTTAACGATCTCCCAGCAAGAGGTAAAGCCAAATCGGGGTAGTTTATCTAATATTACGTCTTCACCGGGCCATCCTGATTATAAAACGGCTAAATGGGAGCCTGTAGCGGATGATAACTTCACCCCATCCAACCGGAATCACAAGAAGATCAAATATATTGTGATTCATACGACTCAAGGGTCGTATTCTTCTGCTATCAACTGGTTTCAAAATCCGAAAGCTGATGTAAGTTCGCATTTTGTTCTTCGTTCAAAGGATGGTCAAGTGACACAGTTGGTTCGTAATCGAAGCATCGCTTGGCATGCGAGGAATTATAATTCACCCAGCATTGGGATTGAACACGAGGGCTATGTAGGTAAGTCTGGTTGGTACACGGATAAAATGTATCGTTCTTCCGCAAAACTTACTCGTTGGCTCTGTAAAAAATACAAGATTCCAATGGATAGAAAACATATCATTGCCCACAGTGAAGTTCCTGGAACAACTCATACTGATCCAGGTAAAAAGTGGAATTGGGATAAGTATATGAAACTAGTAAAGCGGTGATATCGATCATGTCCCCTAGGAGAGGATCTAGCGTGTAGAGAAGCCCTTGGTATGGAAGGTCCATAGACATGATAGACAAACTGTGTTTGCGCACAACTGAACTTGTAGAAAAAGACTGAGATATCAATGTATTGAGAAACATTTTGCAAGTGGAACTACGATTACTTGTGGTTGGGCAGATCGTTTAAGATTTGAAATGATCCTGTCAGTTGATGGAAACTCCTGAAAATCCCACAGCGCCCGAAGGAAGTACCCTTGGGGTGCGCCCGAAGGAAGTACCCTTGGGGTGTTGCTGTGGGATGGGGTTTTTTTATTTTTAGGCAGAATAAAAAGGTTTGTTTTTGATGTTAGGATGGAATAGGTACGAAATGGGGTTGCTAATGTAGAGGAGAGAAGAAGATGCCTGGATTACTGGATGCAATGAAATTGAGAGGTTTAACGATAAAGAATCGGATTATGATGTCACCGATGTGCCAATATAGTGTGGAGGGCCGAGATGGGAAGCCTGAGGAATGGCACTACATACACTATGTCTCCCGAGCGGTAGGTGGTACTGGGTTAATCATGATGGAGATGACGGATGTTCATCCCGACGGACGAATCACCGACCTAGACTTAGGATTGTGGAGCGATGAGCAGATCCCAGCTTTTCAACGCATCATTCAAGCATGTCAAGGATATGGTGCGAAGGTAGGTATTCAACTAGCACATGCTGGGAGAAAGGCAGAGTCGGATAGCTTGTCTCCGGTGGCACCTTCAGCGATACCTTTTAGTGATCGCTTCCGTGTTCCTCATGAGCTGGATGTGACAGAAATCAAGGCCTTGGTAAAGGATTTTGCAAAGGCTGCTGAACGAGCCGTCAAAGCTGGTGCAGACACCGTTGAAATACATGGTGCCCACGGTTATTTGATTCATCAATTTATCTCCAGGGTGACTAATCATCGTACGGATGAATATCGGGAGCCCAATCGTTTTGCTAGTGAGGTCATCCGCATGGTGCGGGCACACATTCCAGAGGAAATGCCTCTGATAATGCGTCTATCCGCTATAGAATATGTGGAGGGTGGTTATGATTTAGAAGAAACGATTGATCGAGCGCGTCTTTTCCGAGAAATGGGTGTGGATATGTTTGATCTTAGTTCTGGTGGCGAAGCCCCCGGAGGTCCAGCACCTGTTCGTGTGGCATCTGCCGGTTATCAAGTTCCCTTTGCTGAGGCTGTTCGCATGGCTGTAGATATACCTGTAATTGCTGTAGGTCATCTGGATGATCCGCATGTAGCCGATATGGTAGTACAAAATGAATCAGCTGATATGGTAGCAATAGGGAGAGGGATGCTCAGGAATCCCTATTGGGCAAATGAGGCAGTGCGAACACTAGGGCATGACTCGATTTTACCTCAGCAGTATGATCGAGCATTTTGATAATCGCAGAGAAACCGTTTATCTAATAAAACTTGCGTATATGTGACGCAGGTTTTGTTGCGTTAGAAAAAGATATCTATTTTAATAAAAAGGAATAGAGAGAAAAGGTGAGTGGATATTGACTCGCTTATCATAGGTTGATGTTTGCTATAGAGGAAGTGAAAAAGGTTAAGGATATTTATTAACAAATAGAAGGGGAGAGATTCCATGCACGATAATCCAGGAAATGATGAGATTCGTAACCTATTGAAAGAGGCAAAGCATATTGCTGTTGTCGGTTTGTCGGCTAATCCGGAGAGGACAAGTCATATGATTGCAAAAGCCATACAGGATGCTGGATATCGGATATTTCCAGTGAATCCTGGCCTGAGTGAACCTGTATTGGGGGAAGTGCCTTATGCTTCGGTAAAGGATATCCCTGAACGTGTCGATATTGTGGACGTTTTTCGCAGAAGTGAACATTGTTTATCAGTGGCAGAAGATGCCGTTGCCGCAGGAGCGAAGGTGCTATGGTTGCAACAAGGAATTATCAATGAGGAAGCAGCTAGACTCGCTAAAGATGCAGGATTGACGGTGATTATGGACCGTTGTATCAAGGTGGATCATGCGATTTTGTTCCGTGGAGGTCGCTGAGGAAACTGCCCTTTTTAAATTTGGGTTAGATGGCTTGACAATTTGGGTAATGGTGGAAACATAATATATGATACAACAGCTTATATTTCTGTGAGGGGTGATGGCAGTGGAAACGATGAAGCTATCCACCTTAATCCTGACCGTCTCTCCTGATCTGTATGAATTATTGCGAGATGTTGAGTTAGATTCGGAAGTGATCGTTACAAATATCCAGTCGATCAATCGAGACGATTTAAGTGAAATTATTAGTCAGGCGATTGAGCATCACCATTGCCCTCCTTATCATTGATAAAGTGAAGACAGACCTACCGTCAATAACGGTAGGTCTGTTGTTTAGTCGGTATATTTCAGCTGTGAAAGCATAAAAGAAGAGTGTGAAATTGTTTGGTTGGTATCGACGACTTTTCCTTAATCATGCTATACTGTCAGTGAATTTTGGGAGCTAGGTTGTAAACTCAAGGGGGTACTCGAAGGTTATGCCTCAAGAGCAGACGAAAGATCTGTGCAAACTGACCCGGGATAAACTGTCAGAGGCGAGTCAATTGTTAGTGGATTTTCTTGATCATATCCACCTACCAAAACTGATTGAGGAAAGTGAACAGGGGGAAAATCAGGAACGTTTTCTGAAGGAATTCCTGTCCGATTTACGTCGATTGTCCGTGACTTGTGAACAAGGTTATGAAAAGGTAAGTCTTGTCTTACGGAGAGTCAAGTTTAATGAAGATTTTGCCGAGAAAGTGCTCAATGAAATCGTGAGAACCTGTATCTACAATTTCTACTATCCTAAGAATGAAGTGTATGAAGAAGATGGGCGCTACTCTTATACCAATCGTGATACGATCCAGTTTCGTGAAGAACCCCCGCCATCATTAAAGGCGATTACATTAAATTTATCCAAGCTCTTTGAGGTGCTTCGTGATGAGTTGGAGTATTATGAGATGGACTATATCACGCGAGCTCGGATGAAGGTAGGGACTTCTTAATTTTTTATATGAGGGAGAACCATCAATAAAAAGCGATAGTGCAACAAAAGAGAGCGGGAAGTTACCGCTTTTTTGTTGTGAAATCTTGTCGAAAAAACGTGACAAAATATGTCGAATAGGGTAAAATCGAATCGTTGATGGGTCGGTACCTCATAGATCTTCATGCATAGCAGGGAGAAAGAGGAGGAGGAATCGATATGAACGGAACGGAAACGGTAATCAATCAAGTAGATGAACAGGGGTTGAATCAGGCAAGCGCAATGGTAACATCTCCCACAGCGTTGGAATGTTATGAATTAGCGAAACGGCATTATGATGAAAAACGATTTGCTGAAGCACAACTAGTTATCGAAGAACTATTTACCATGGAGCCCTGCCATAGTGAAGGTTTGGTTTTAAATGTACGTATCCAAAGTGTCCTTGGAAATCCCGAGGGAATTCAGACTGCTTACTTTAAAGTCCTTGAGAGTCATCCAGATCGCAGTGTTGCATATCAAGAATTTGGTCATTTTCTATTATTGATGGAGGAAGTTCCTACTCAAGCAGAAAATCAACTCCTAAACAGCTTAGCAAACCAACCACAGGATGGTTTTGCCCATGTATTGCTGGCCGATGTATATAGTCGTACAGGGCGAGTTCGTCAGGCATTTCTCCATTTAGAAATTGCTGTTCGCTATCCACTTGAAGATGATTGCTATCACAATTTGGTTGTTCGTTTACTGAACCGAATCCATGAAGCAGGTACGGATACTTCTGCTGTTCGTTTAACTTTCGTATCCAATATAGGGAATCGAGGGCGTACTCGATTTAAGCGGGCTGTGCGTGCTCAGCAAAAAGGGTATCGTGATAAGCTAGCCATTTCACGCATGCTTCGTCGAGTATGGTTTAAAAACCGTGTAGCTGAGTAATCCATATGAAATTCCAAGATAAATGAAATGTTCAAAAAAATGAAGTGCTTATATCGACAAATTTCGAACATTATGTTATAATCGTTTTGTAAGCAAGGCTGACCTCCTTGCTTGCTACCACGCTTCTTAACTCCTTAATCTTGACCCTCTTTCATGTGGCCAGGCGAACCCTGGTCTTTTTTGTTTTCTAGAGGTTTATTGACACTTTTCCCGGGAACCTGTCGAATCAAACGGGTGAGTGATTCAAATTGTGGCGATCATGCATCAATTGAATCGAGCAAAAGTAAAAGGGGCATCTCTGATGTGGAGAAGCTTGAGCGTTGCCTACTTTCAAAATCTGCAAATCGTGAAAGGGATCTGTGATATACACTGATCTTTTTTTCTATGTCCAGAAGGCACCTTTTTATCCTGTGCCCATAAAATATAACGATAGAAAGGATACAAAGGAGGCTTCGGTATGAAAGGGCGCTGTTGGACACAGGAAGAGGATCGGCTGTTGGCGGAAACAGTTCTCCAATGGGTCCGAGAGGGAGGCAACCAGCTAGATGCCTTCGCAGAGGTAGGGCGCATCATCAACCGGACTGCAGGAGCCTGTGGATTTCGCTGGAATGCTGTAGTCCGCAAACAGGAAAATGAAGCCTTTCGTAGAGCAAAGCAGGAACGTGTAGCTAGTCAATTGAAGAGAAAGCGGGAAAATTATTTCTCGATGCGGGATGTAGTGGGCCAATTAAAGGATTTCGAAGGAGAATATCGAGATCAAAGGGAGCGTCTCCGTAATCTGGAGAAATTTAAAAAGGATAAGGATCGTATCCTTCGGGAGGCAGTTCTGGAGAATCGACGCTTACAGGAGCATTGGAACTCTTTTCAGCAGTTTCAAGAGGAGATCAAGGATCGTTATACACGCTTGTTAAAGTTATTGGAGACGGCTCGTGTAGCGGATTATGGGGAAGATGGAGAAGTGGAGGATGAGTTGGAGTCCTCCGAAAGAGCGGATGTTATGGAAGAAGGGACAACGGTGGATACGGAACGGGAAACCCATTCATAAGATACCTTAGAGTCGGTACAGGAGGAAGGTGCATGGCTTGTCCCGTTCCTGGAACGAAGAGGATGATCAGATGTTATGTTACTGGGTTTCAGCTTGTAGACGTTCGGGAATGTCTAGGAACCGAACTTTTACGACGGTTGCCCAAAAGATGGGGCGTGATGAAGAAGAGTGTTTTCTAAGGTGGAAGGACTTTTCTGTGGGTGAGACCAACCCATCTTCTTATCTAAATAAATGGGCGGGGTTAAATAGTGAGCCCCTTTCGATGTTAGAGAGGGTGCAACGTTTGGAAGATAGAATACAGGCGAGTCAGGTGCATATTGAGCAACTTCTCAAAGAAAATCGAAAACTTCGGGAAGAGATGAAGTTTTTTGAAATGTTACTTTTGGAAGAGTACCAATTGTTAGTCAAGCTATTAGATAGGAAGAAACCAAAGGCTAAAATACATGGTTTCTAAATGAGCAATTCCATCTTGCTAAAAATCCCCTAGTGGGATTTTTTATTCTGCTTTGAGACTGACCATTGGGGGAATATAAGAGTTGAAGAGCGAGGAAGAATAGAGCTCGACTGTTAGAAGGAGTGGGTTAAATAATGCAATGGAAAGAGATTTCGACACAGGATGAATGGCAAGAAATGCTGAATCGTTCACAAGAACGGCCGTTGCTTGTTATGAAGCACAGTACCCGTTGCCCGGTGAGCGCGAATGCATGGAAAGAGTGTGAAACATACATCACAACGACCTCTCATAAAGATGTGGATTATGTCCTAGTGAAAGTGATCGAATCCCGAGATGTTTCCAACAAAGTTGCTGAAGATCTTAATGTGCAACACAAATCTCCCCAAACGATCCTAGTCAAGAATAATGAGGCTGTATGGAACACTTCCCATTGGCATATCACGCAGGATTCCCTGGAGGAAGCTTTAACAGGATCTTAAACAAAAAACCCCCATTTCGGGGGTTTTTGCTAGCAAATCAAAGCGAAAATGGTAGCGATAACGAGCAAGAAGAGCAGGAGGCGGCGTAGACCGAATCCACCGTAACCACCATAACCGTAACCGTAGCTCATAGATTGTTCCTCCTTTGGGGGATCTGTCATGGTAAGGAGGCGTGCCCACCCGTATTTAAGGTCTGTAGATAGGAAAACGAGTGGGTGACCTCTTTGTCTCATAAATTCCCTGGTTTATTGTTTTTAGCCTATACTAGCAAATTAGTGCAAAGATGGTGGCGACAACGAGCAGGAAGATGAGAAGACGGCGCAGACCGAATCCACCGTAACCACCATAACCGTAGCCGTAGCTCATGGTTCCACCCCCTTTCATAAGTGGTGATTGGGAGAGGGTTGGGTCTCTCCGCCCCCGGCCTAGATTTCTCTAATAGAGTTGTAGAGCGATCATAATTAAGAATCTAGGGAGACTCCTAAGTGAGCAGGATTGTGGGAAGTGTTTCGTGCAAGACGAACCACTACGCAGCAGAAGCTGGAGGGAGAGAGCTTTTGCGTGTTAGCAGGCAGTGGTGGCAGAATCGGTACGACGTCTTCCTTTCTCACTGGATGGTACAAATTATGCGGCAGGCGTTTGATGTGTACAGGCGGATATCCCTGCCCGGGAAAATGGATGTTCGTCTATGCCACCTATTTTTAATCGAGTGCACCCACAAACCAGAAGATTGTGGGGATGAGTAGAAGAAAAAGAAGGAGTCGGTCTAATCCGAGAGGACGATCTGAAACAATATATCCTCCTCCACTACATCCATAACCATCATAACCACAGTTATCCCACACAGTTCTCATCCTTTCGGTGGATTAGGTATGGATCGTATGTGATGCTCTCCAATAGTTTATTCGACTTTTGAAATAGTGGGTTAAGGGATTGGCCCAAATTACAGGCATCCTGGACGGTGGCCCGCCCCCTCACTTGAACACTGACATATGGTGGAGGGAGCGAAGCTAAGAGCCGGGGGGATGCACATGAAGGGGAAAGGTCCAAACCATAAGGAGATGACACAACTGATCAACACGATGATGGGGAAAGACGTGTTGACAGAAAAGCAATTAGGTCAGATTTTAGAAGGAGCAAGGCGGGCAAACGAACGAGGTGGGATGAGTTCTGTTCTCGATTATTTAATGAAAGTGACCCAAGCTGATGTAGATAAGAAAGAGCTAACTGATTTTGCTGATTCTGTTAGAAATAACCCTGATATGGGGATGGATTTACTAAAAGGAAAGAGAGGAATACCAAATAGTAATAACTAGTAAGACGAAAGACCGATGGGGAAACCCGTCGGTCTTTCTTATTCACCTGTATAACGAAAGGGAAGGGCGTGAAAATTACTGATGAGAACTGAAGGAGGGATAATCATGCAGAAGAATATAGATGAAATAAGTTCATTACCAGATTTCCCGGAATCCTACTGGAGAGAATCGATGGATCTAAATCGATTTCCTAAATTAAATGAGGATATTCACACAGATGTCGTGATCATTGGTGGGGGTATTACAGGAGTTACGACGGCGTATCTGCTTGCTGAGTCAGGTTGTAAAGTAGTATTGGTGGATGCTGATCGATTGTTTAATGGGACGACAGGTCACACGACTGCTAAGGTAACAGCGCAGCATGGATTTATTTACCATGATCTGGTGAGATATTTAGGGCTAGAAAAAGCAAAGCAGTATTATCAGGCGAATATGGAAGCCATACAGTTTATTAAAGAGCAGGTGTTTGATCGAGATATTACCTGTGATTTTCGTGAGGAGAAGGCTTATTTATTTACGATGAATAAAGCGAATGTGATAAAGATTGAACAAGAAATCGAGGCATATCGACGACTTGGTATTGATGGTGGATCCATAGAGAACCTTCCTATCGATATTCTAAGTCATGGGTCTGTGGTGATGAATGGACAGGCACAATTTCACCCGCTTGCTTATCTTACGGAATTGGTTGCAGTCATGGAGAAGAAGGGTGTGCAAATATACGAAAATACGAAAGCGGTAGATCTTGTTGAGGGGGATTCACAGCAAGTGGTATTAGAAAATGGAAAGCGGATTACCAGTGACAAAGTGGTTATCGCTTCTCATTTCCCCTTTTACGATAGTGGATTTTATTTTACGCGGTTGAAAGCAGAACGCTCGTATGTATTGGCTCTTCGGAGGCCAGAGAAATTTAGCGGTGGGATGTATCTCAGTGTGGATGATCCTGTTCGCTCTATTCGTTCTGTCCAATGGGAAAAGGATTCCCTCGTTTTGGTAGGGGGAGAAAATCATCAAACTGGGCAAGGGATCGATACGTTGAATCATTATGAAGCACTACGCCAATTTGCTGGAGAATCCCTTGGGGCCAAAGAGATTGTATATCGCTGGTCTGCGCAGGATCTCACTTCCTTGGATCGAGTGCCATACATCGGTCCGTTATCCTCAAGGAAAGAGAGAATCTATGTAGCAACAGGTTACCGGAAATGGGGAATGACCCAGAGCATTGTGGCGGCAAAGGTTTTAAGTGATCAGATAGTGGGGCGTGACAATCCGTATGCGGAGCTGTACTCTCCCTCTCGTTTTCATGTGAATCCTGGTGTTAAACAATTTACGTTGCAAGGAATAGATGTGGCGGCTCATCTTATTAAAGGAAAGTTTGAAATCCCTACGGCTTCATTGACCAATATCGGTAAAGATGAAGCGGCAGTGGTCATTCTTGGGGGAGATCGCACAGGTGCGTATCGGGACCTAGAAGGTAAACTTTATTTAGTGGATACGACGTGTACGCATATGGGCTGCGAAGTAGAATGGAATGATGGTGATCGAACCTGGGATTGTCCTTGCCATGGTTCCCGATTTTCTTTTACGGGGAATGTGATTGAGGGACCAGCGAAAAAGCCGTTGCTTAAATTGGGCAATGATGTTGGCCAACATGAAGGGATGCTTATTCCAGAGGCTCAGCAGAACCAGAGAAGTGGGAATGATGAGGTAGAAGCCCCCTCCAATTGATTAAAGAGTTGCTGGCCAGAAGAATGTAACCAAGACCCGATGTAGTGAGTATCCCCACTCATTCTCCTAGGGTAAAAAGCGTCCTCCTTTTGGGGACGCTTTTTTATAGAAAAAAATTTTACTTTTTCAATGGAAACGTTAAAATAGATATACCTTGTCTTTAAACATATTTTGATTTTGTCGCGATCGTATACTGCCATAATGTTTAAAAATCCTATTTTTTTACATGGAAGGATGGGTGTCATGGACGATAAGTATAAAGATTTGATGGCGATTATTCTGCAAATGATCAAGGAAGTTTATCAAAGAACGATTCAATTGGAGGAAGTACTTAACTCTGGGAGTGTGCAAATCCTCTCTCGTTCCTTTGATCCACTCAATGAGATGTTGAATGCGATTGAATACCCCCCGACGAAGGTGACGCTTGTCTATGAGTTGATTCAAGTATATTTAGAAGATGAGATGACCTTGCAGGAGATTATGATCGGGATTGAAGATGGATTAAAAGAGCCAATGAAAGAAGCTACAATTTCAAGTTAATCTAAATGATAGTGGAGAGGCTAGGAGGAATCCTGGCCTTTTTTGTGTACCCAGGCCTCTCCCTATTTTTCTACAGTCCTTCATTCTGAGGAGGTTCTAGGGATAGATGGGCGTGAGTGGTTGGAAAGGGGTGGTTATGCAATTCAGGTGTTAGGAAATCGAGAAAAAGATCCATTGCTTTGGTGTGAAAAGAAGTGGCTCGAGTTAGGGCGTAGAAGTGACGTCGCATAGAGATTCCTTGTACAGATAACGTGTGGAGAGTACCGAGGAGAAGTTCCTTGCGGAAGGACCAAGGCGAGAGAATAGACAGGCCCAGTCCAGTCTCTACGGATTCTTTGATCACCTGGGTACTCCCGAACTCTAGAATGTTTTTTGGTGAAAGGCCAGTATCCTTAAAGAACTGATTGGCCACATCTCGAGTGCCAGAGCCATTTTCACGTAAAATCCATCGTTCATCCGCCAGATCCTTTACATGGACTTTACCTGCTGAGGCAAGGGGGTGATTTGCAGACAGGGTGACGAAGAGTTCATCCTCAGAAACGGGGAGGATCTCTAGTTCAGGATGGTCGATTTTCCCCTCAACGAGGCCGATATCTAACATCCTGCGGCGCACCTCTTCTGCGATTCGTTGTGTATTATGAATCGTTACCTTGGGACGAATCTGAGGATAGTGAGCACAAAATTTGGCGAGCACTGGTGGAAGTACGTATTCTCCAAAAGTGTAGCTGGCTCCAAGGGAAAGTGGCCCGTTAGCTGATTGGGTTAAATCTTCGATGAGACGTTTGGTTCTGGCATATTGGTTGAGGATTTCTGTTCCTTCTCGAAAAAGGATTTTTCCAGCGGGTGTTAACTCAACTGATTTATTGTTTCGTTCAAATAGACGGGTGTCATAACGAGACTCCAGAGAGCGAATCTGTTGGCTGACAGCGGGTTGGGTTAAGTGAAGTTCCTCTGCTGCACGGGAAAAGCTACGTGTTTTAGCTACCGTGATAAAGATCCGTAAACCTTGGTCCATGTGTAGACCTCCCTTATAAATAATAATATCTTATAGTGTATATAAAATAAATCAATTTTACTTATGTAACACTCGCGTGTACGCTGATAAAAAGGGGTGTACACGTGATGAAGCGATCCGCAATCCAGATACAGACAACCAGAAGAAGGAGAGAAGGGAAGGAAATATCCCAAGGCGTGCAAGGGGTCTTGCTTACCTTTCTCTTAGCAGGGGGATCGTTTTCATTAGCAAAGTTACCTGGTGTAGATAAGATAGGTCCTTTGATGGTGGCGTTGCTGTTAGCGGTTCTCTGGCGACAATGGGTGGGTTTTCCTACTTCTCTGGAAGTTGGGATTAAATTTTCATCTGCTACGTTGTTACGAGTGGCGATTGTTTTATATGGTTTTCGTTTAAATATTAACCAGGTGTGGGATCAAGGTTTGGGACTGATGCTACGCGATGTAGTGGTTGTAGGAGTGGGTATCGGAGCGGTGTTACTGATCGCAAAGCGAGTGAAGGCCGATGGTGAACTCAGTTTATTACTGGCTATTGGTACAGGGATTTGCGGAGCGGCAGCGATAGCGGCAGTCTCCCCCATTTTAGGGGCTAAAAAAGAAAAAATTGCCACAGGGGTTGGAATGATTGCATTGATGGGTACGCTGGTGACCTTGCTCTATACAGCTGTACATCCTTTGTTACCCCTCAGTGCAGAACAATATGCCGTATGGTCAGGCCTTAGTCTTCATGAACTGGCTCATGTAGCGGCAGCTTCCTCACTTGCGGGCCCCGATGCGCTGTCTATTGCGCTATTGGCTAAGCTTGGACGTGTGTTTTTGCTAATACCCGTTTGTTTTGTGCTCTTATGGTGTATT
Source organism: Marininema mesophilum (assembly GCF_900106775.1). Taxonomy (GTDB): domain Bacteria; phylum Bacillota; class Bacilli; order Thermoactinomycetales; family DSM-45169; genus Marininema; species Marininema mesophilum. The sequence goes on along the minus strand of NZ_FNNQ01000021.1, from coordinate 2,419 downwards.
CATCGGAAACAAGGAAGTCACATACATCAGCAGGTGAAGATCCCTTGGTTTCTCCTTGGATTTATGGGAGCTAGTATGATTGGAGCCATTGTTCCGATTCCAGAAGACTGGTTAGCAGGGGCGACTGGGCTGGGGACATTTTTATTGGCCGCGGCGATGGCAGGGCTTGGATTTCACATTCGCCTAGGAACGCTTGGTAGGCAGATTTTCCGTCCCTTGATCGCTTTAGTGGGAGGCTCCTTAATTCTTTCTTTCCTTTCATTATTGCTAGCAATGCTGTGATGGAAAATAAAAAAACCCCTGCACAATCCTTGTGCAGAGGTGAGAAGTCACCTTACATTTGTAAGCTCGTCCATACTTCAAGCTTCGTTTGGATTTTGTCGATAACTTCATCAGTGAATTGGGTGGTGGTGGAACTACCGCCCAAGTCAGCGGTGCGGATACCTTCTTTTACGGTTTCGATGGTAGCCTCATAGATTGCCCGGGAAGCGGAAGGGGCTTGCGGGTGATCGAAGTGAGAAAGCAGGGAAGCGCTGGCTAGAATCATAGCCATTGGGTTGGCTACATTTTTCCCGTAGAGGGCAGGAGCTGTACCATGGGGTGCTTCCGCCATAATGGTTTGCGGGTTAAAGTCATCGTCAAAACTCATGAGGATGGACTCAGAACCTGCGATGGAGCCAAAGAGTTGAAGTACCATATCACTGAGGCAATCACCGTCTCGGTTAAGAGCAGGAATTACCAAAGGATCTCCATGGTTGTTAAGGAGAAGAGCGTAGGTAGCATCGATCAATTGTGGTTCATAAGCCACATCAGGGTATCGTTTACTAGCTTCGTCCATCTCTTCTTTCAACATGCCTTCATAAATTGGGCTGACGGTGTATTTTGGTCCACCGAATACTTTTGCCCGGGTACGTTTGGCATGGCGGAAGGTATATTCTGCTACAGCACGGCACGTTTTCCGGTCAATGGATTCAGTCCGATAGGAAACCTCATTAACGCCCTCGCCTTCACGCCATTCTTTTGCCCCATAAGCGTCACCGACTGCCATCCGGATCACAGAGATGGGGGCAAAGGTACCACCGATTGGAACGATACCGGGGATACGACGCCCGGAGCGGATAATTACTTTACCATCAATCTCTTTCCTTAAAATAGCGTTAGGACTACCTACATCTCCCTGCACCTCAGGAGTGACGGTAGCTGCTTTCAAACCAAACCCTGATTCTTTCATGGCACGTGCAGCTTCGTGCACAACTTCGTTTTTCGTTTGCCGACGGTTCTCCAGGCTTAAGTCGAAATGTTTAAATTCGATATCAAACCCGATCACATCGGGAGACAGAACTCGAAGGGCTTCCTCAAGTAGATCTTGACCAGTTTGGTCCCCTTCAAGGACCACGATGGTATTCTTCTCGCTCAATATAATCACCTCATGACATATTATCCTTTCTCATTATACAGGGAAGGTTCTCTACATACCACAGGATCGAAGATTCGGAAAGTAGAGATATATCGTTGATACGGACTATCTATATAATTGGTTTGGATGAGGTAAGGTATAATAGTCTGTAGCATATGGATGTTGCTTATTCTGTGGCAGAAGGAAATAATTCCGTTGTTCTTTCGTAACCAAAAGAATCAGCCATCTAAGGTAGTCAATCGGGGTTGGAGGATAATGCTAATTTCCGATTGTTTCAAATGGATTTAACTCACTGTAAATTACCTTGTCTCTTAAAATATTGAACACTATAATTTCGTACTGCAGGAATAAAGAAAGCAAATCCTGCGGTAAGTAGCTCGAGTGCTCCTCCATAAAAAAACACTTGATTAGAAGAAGTATTATCAATTACATAACCTGCCAATGCTTGGGTTATAGGTACCAAGCCCGTCATAACCAACATCATGACACTAACCACACGTCCAAATAACTTTTTTGGTATGATAGATTGATTAACACTTGGCGCAATAACATTAATCGCTGTGGTTGTGCCCCCAATTATCACCAATAACGAAGCAGCCACCCAATGGTTGGGAGTAAGAGCAATAAAAAATAGTGCCAATCCTTCAATAAATGAAGCAGTCAAATTCATCTGGGGCGTAGGATATTTTATTATCCATAACGAAAATACTAGCGCTCCTATTGCACCACCAATGCCTATCGCTGAATTCTTGACACTCCCACAGCTAAAGCGGTGGGATTCTTGGGAGCTCCCATCTACCGACAGGATCGATTCCAAGCTTAGACGGTCTGCCCAACCGCAAGTACACGAAGTCCTTCTTGCAAGATGTTCTTGGCTGCATTGATGTCTCGGTCATGGTGAGAGTGGCACGTAGGGCATGTCCATGCTCGCAGGTTAAGATTCTTCACATCCTTATTGCGGTAGCCACAGGCGGAGCATAGCTGACTAGAAGGAAATTGTTT
>NZ_FNNQ01000017.1 GCF_900106775.1 Marininema mesophilum | reverse complement strand
GTGAAGAACCTGAATCTTCGCACATGGATATGCCCTACGTGCCACTCTCACCATGACCGAGACATCAATGCATCCAAGAACATCTTGCAAGAAGGACTAAAGATTTTTGCGGTTGGGCAGACCGTTTAAGCTTGGAGTATATCCTGTCAGTAGACGGGAGTTCCCAAGAATCCCACTGCTTCAGCTGTGGGAGTGTCAATTGCGATGATTAGTTAACACGCTTGCAGGAGAGTGAGTTAAATAATGACCAAGCCGTATATTTACTCGATTCAGGTAGGAAAACCAAAAACATACGAGACGCCAAAGCGGAAATGGACGAGTGGAATCAGTAAAAAACCAGTATCAGGACCGGTTTACCTGGGGAAGACGAATTTAGCTGGAGATGGACAGGGAGATATGAAGAATCACGGTGGCCCCGATAAGGCAGTGCTAGCCTACGGGATCGCCCATTATCCTCGATGGCAGGAAGAGCTAGAAGGTCTAGATCTCCGTCGGGGAGGATTTGGAGAGAACTTTACCATTCACGGTCAGACAGAGGTCGATGTCTGTATTGGAGATATCCTTCAAATTGGGGAAGCAGTTCTCCAGGTGGCGCAAACTCGAATGCCTTGTTGGAAGTTGGACGCCTTATGGAATTATGAAGGGCTGTCTACACAGGTGAAGGAGACAGGAAGAAGTGGCTGGTATTTAAGGGTGCTGGAGGAGGGGTTCGTTGAAGAAAAACAGGAGATCGCTTTGTTAGAACGAACTTACGATAACTGGACCATCGCAAAGGTAAATACAATCCTTCACGATAAACAAACACCGAAAGAAATTGTAAAGGAATTAATGGCTTGTCCTCCCTTGGCTGTATCGTTGCGCAACATTCTTGCCAAGAGGGTTGGATAATTAGGGCAGGATGATTTCATACCGAAAAACCCGCAATAGGACTTTCCTTATTAACAGCGAAAGGGTATTGCGGGTTTTCAGTATGGAAGAATATTATGGCCGCTCTACATAATGGGCCCGGTCAATTAATAGGCGATGATGTTTTAATGCTTTCTGCAAAGGTTCCCATATTTCATCGATGACTTCACTGTTGCCAGCAAGTTGGGCACTTTTTAAATGGCGCCGTAAGGGTGCAATGGTTTGACTGTAATAGAGATCGGCTTCTTTTATCCTTTTTTTTCGAATAGGCGCTTGCATCCTGGGTTGATTCTGCCTGCTTTTTGACCGTTTTTTTACCATGATGGGGTCCTCCTTCAAAAAAGCCTACTCCACTGTATGCGGAGAAGGCTTTTTCGGGTGAGGAGGTGGGGGGATTAATCGTTGTCGCTTCCTTCTTTTTTAATGGCTGCCTGCCGTTTATTGCGATTACGCAGGCGTAAGAGCCGGTAGGTATGGCTTACAATTACTTTTAAGATGGCGTAGGTAGGTACTGCGAGCAAAAGGCCGAGGAAACCGCCCAAACTTCCTGCGACCAATAACAGAAGAATGATCGTGAGGGGATGAATGTTTAATGTGCGTCCCATCACTTGGGGCGAAATAAAATTCCCTTCGATTTGTTGGACAATAATAACGACGATCAAAACCAGCCATACCATAGGGGGGTCCGTAGTTAAGGCGACGATGACAGCGGGAATTGTGCCGATTAAGGGACCAATAAAAGGGATGATGTTGGTACACATGGTGACCAGCGCCAGCAGCAGAGAGTACTCTAGTCCGATGATCAAGTAACCGATATAGACTAAAACACCGATACAAAAACTGACAAGTACCTGGCCTTGGATATAGGAGCTGACGGCATTATCCATATCGTTGAGAATTTTACGACCTTCTACGCGTTGGGAGGGAGGGAGAAAACGGAGCACTTGTTTTGGCGCCGATTCCCCTTCTTTAAGCATGTAAAAAAGAATAAAGGGAACAGTGACAAATACAACGACGATTCCGGTGATGATCCCGATAAAGTTAGCAATATTCGTGACGATAGAAGTATAACTTGTGTTTAGATAATCGGTAAATTGAGAGATGTATTGATTTAAATTCTCTCCTTGGAGTGGATTCTCTTGAGTGATATAACCCTTTAGATAAGGATTATTTTGTAACATCTTTTGCTGATCTATTAAGTAAGCTTGTAAGTTTTTCATCAGGGCAGGAATATTACTCACTAATTCGGTAATCTGTTTTGTAAGCGGGGGACCGCCTAGAACGATGGCTAAGGTGATGAGTCCCGCGGCCATTCCATAGATTAAAAGAATGGAAGCAACTGGAGGGATTTTTTTTCGTTCCAACGCACGCACAACGGGACGAAAGAGATAGTAAAGAACACCAGCAACTAAAAATGGAAAAAAGAGCGTTTGAACCAGGATGACAAAGGGACGGAAAACGAAATCAATTTTGGTGCCCATATAAATGATCAAAAAGGTTAACAGAATTGCATAACCATAACGAAAAGGTTTAGATTGTGGCACGAATAGATGATCTCCTCTCGTCCTTAGATTAATCAACTATTACCAGTTTACACAAAGAACAAAAAAAAATCCCGCTAACTGTTAATAGCTCGTGGGAGAAAAATTGAAATTATGTGGAGAATAGGGAAGATCCCCGCCATCAGTCTCATCCCCAGGTGGTTGAATAGGAGTCTCTGCTCCAGGATCGTCTGAATCTGGGGGATAAGGTTGCTCTGGTTTCTCGTTATGTGGTCTTTCTTTAGGGCTCTCTGTATGTTCTCTGCGCTGGCTATCATTTGGAGAGTTGGGGGCACCATTCCGAGAACGAGGATCTCCATCTTTCTTTTCGGAGCTCTGTTTCTGCTCACTTGAAGATGAAGTGGAATTAAGAGAGTGGACGGGGGCGGAATTCGCCCGTTTCTGCTGGGTATCGGGTGTGGAGGTAGATGAAGCTACAGCAGGATCTTTTTCCTTCTCTCCCCTTTTCTCCTGTGTCTGGTTCGCAGATAGCCGGAGTTTTGTTTTTATCATGCTGGAGTTGATTTCAGCAGCGGAAAGGGACGGGGAAGAAAATAAACTACTACGAGGTGCTTGAGCTACTGGTGGAGATGCAAAGCTAGTCAAGACAAGTCCTCCCACTAATCCGAAAACGGCCAAGTTGTTCCTTAGTGTCATCCGACGACGGAAGGGGTTTCGGGTGATTTTCATACCATAAACCTCCTTTCATCCGAGTTGTCGACAAGGTTCTACATCGTTGTTAGTGTAACAAAGATGAGAACGCTTGTCTGTAATTATGAAAGAATTCTGCAGAATTTCTGTTATCAGGATTGAATTCGCGCCCGGAGCTCTTTAAGAATGACTTGCAGGTGGTTGGCAAGTTCATCCGTCATCTCCATGGTTGTTTCTTTTCCAAGGGTGATTCTCAGGCTCTGATGAGCGACTTCATCGGGTTGGCCCATGGCGACTAGTACATGGGAGGGAGCACCTTTCCCAGAGCTACAAGCTGAACCGCTGGACACAGCAATACCCACCCGATTTAACTCTAACAAGATGGCTTGCCCTTCCACCCTATCGAAGCGAAGGTTGAGGTTATTGGGTAAGCGGTTTTCAGGATGGCCATTGAGAGAAACATCAGGGATCGTCTCGTGGATTTTCTTCCATAAGTGATTGCGAAGTTGCGTTAAGGTGTGCTCTCGTTCGCTTACTTCCTTTGCTGCTAATTCCGCTGCAACACCTAAACCAATAATTCCAGTCACGTTGTGTGTAGCTGGACGAAGTCCCCGTTCCTGCCCACCACCAAATGAGATGGGATCGATACGTACCCCTTTGCGAATATATAGGGCTCCTATTCCCTTCGGGCCATTCACTTTATGTCCACTGATCGAGAGAAAATCTCCCCCTAATTGCTTTACATCCAGGCCTTTCTTCCCAAAGAATTGAATCGCATCGGTGTGGAAGCGAATGTTGCGTTCCTTAAGAACAGATGCAATGGTTTGAATGGGCATCAGGGTACCCACTTCGTTATTAGCAGCCATAATACTGACGAGGATGGTTTCCGGAGTAAGGGCTTTTATCACTTCATCTGGATGAACGGCCCCCTTATCATCCACAGGAAGTAGAGTGATGCGAAATCCTTCTTCTTCCAATGAACGGCATGTTGCAAGGACAGCGGGATGTTCCACTTGTGTAGTAATTATATGATTTCCTTGTTTGCGGAGTCTTCGTGCAGTACCAATGATGGCCATGTTATTCGCTTCCGTGCCGCTACCTGTGAAAATAATCTCACGAGGCGATGCACCGATGGCGCGGGCAAGCTGGCTCCGAGCTAACTCCACCATTTGATACGCAAGGGTTCCTTCATCGTGTAGACTGCTGGGATTGCCGAAATGATCGAAGGAGTGGATCATTGCTTCTCGTACCTCTGGGCGAATGGGTGTAGTGGCACCATGGTCAAAATATAGACGTTTCATATTAAGCCCTCCTTTTATAGCCGCTCTCACAACCCATTATAGCGTAAGGGCGGGGGTTTGCGCATCACTTTGTGAAACGTATCCCATATAGAAAAATTTCTCATTGACAAATAGCCTAGAATATAGACAATTAAGGAGAAACACTAGTGACGACTATGTGAAAGGAATCACATTATGGACCGGATCACAACCGACTATCTAGTTGTAGGAAGTGGAATAGCAGGGTTAACTGCAGCTCTCACCTTGGCGGAAAAAGGCCGGGTAACCGTGTTGAGCAAAACTCGTACCGATGACGGCAACTCCGCTCGTGCACAAGGTGGGATTGCCGCTGCGGTTGGGAAGGGTGATTCCCCTTCCTTGCATCGAGACGATACTTTACGTACGGGCGTTGGATTATGTGAGCCCGATGCCGTCAATGTGTTAGTAGAGGGTGGAGCCGACGCGGTCAAACAGCTGGATAAATGGGGAACACCCTTTGACAGTGGCTCGGATGGGTGGAACCTAGGGCGAGAAGGTTCCCATAGTGTTCATCGTATTCTCCATGTGTCCGGAGATGCGACGGGTGCGGCGATTATGAAAGCACTGCTTAGCAAGGCAGTGGAAAATCCAAGAATCCGTCTCCTTGGGAACACACGAGCAGTGGATTTGGTGGTGGAGGAGAGAGTATGTATCGGCGTGAGTGCTTTTCACGCTGGTAAGGCAGTCCTTTATTTGGCGCGTGCCGTAATATTGGCCACCGGTGGTTGTGGACAGATCTATCGCTACACGACCAATTCTCCTGCTGTGACAGGTGATGGATTGGCAATGGCATGGCGAGCTGGGGCGGAAGTGCGGGATATGGAGTTTGTGCAATTTCATCCAACTGCGCTCGCCATCGATGCTAATCCGATGTTCTTGATTTCTGAAGCTGTACGTGGCGAGGGAGCTGTCCTGGTTAATGATCGAGGGGATGCCTTTATGTCCCGCGTGCATGAATGGAAGGATCTTGCCCCACGCGATGTCGTATCACGGGCGATTGATAGTGAGATGCGAGCAGGGCGAAGGGTATATCTCGATGCAACATGTCTAGGCGACACCTTTGCTAGTCGCTTCCCTACTATTTATGAACGTTGCCTTAAAGCAGGGATCAATCCAGCGCTGGATTGGATTCCTGTCACACCTGCCACTCATTTTTTGATGGGTGGCGTGGCGACGGATACGGTTGGGCGCACTACAATCCCTCATTTGTTTGCCGTTGGTGAGACTGCTTGTACAGGTGTGCATGGAGCCAATCGTCTGGCGAGCAATTCACTATTGGAAGGAGCGGTTTTCGCGCAACGAGCAGCGCGCGAAGCGATGACACTCTCGAATCCTTCGAGATTTCCCCGCACCGTTTCCATGCCGATCTGCTCTCGAGATGAGGGCAAAGAGGCGGCGTGGAAAGAAGAGCTTCGTCAGTTGATGTGGGAACATGCAGGAATTATCCGTGACGGTTACACCTTACAGTGTGGTTTAGAAAAACTGGCTCGTTTAGAGAGGAAAGTTCCTGTAAGCTTCCTTGAATGTCGAGATATGATCACGATTTCACGATTGGTGATGGAGTCTGCACTCTGGCGTGAGGAGAGTAGGGGTGGTCATTACCGAAAGGATTATCCAGAATCTATTCCTAGGTGGGCGACAACTAGAAGTTTGATGCAAAGGGGGCGTCAGGATGAATCCGTTGTGGTTGCAGGAGATTGTACATGATGCTTTGAACGAAGATATTGGTCAAGGGGATTTGACCACAGAAGCGCTCATCCCAGCTGAAATGATGGGCGAGGCGATTTTCCTCGCAAAGGGAGCGGGTGTGGTCGCAGGCCATGAAACCGTAAAAGAGGTTTATCGGCAATTGGATCCACAGGTGCGTTTGCACCTGGAACGAGAAAACGGGGATCGAGTGGAACCTGGAATGGTAATTGCTCGGGCGGAGGGGAGTATTCGTAGCCTATTGATTGGTGAGCGCGTAGCTCTCAACTTCTTACAACGACTTTCGGGTATTGCGTCGATGACTCGTGGCGTTGTGGATCAATTGGAAGGGCTCACCTGTCGTGTATTAGATACAAGGAAGACCACACCGGGCCTTCGCTTATTGGAAAAAGCGGCAGTTTATGCAGGTGGAGGTGTAAACCACCGTTTTGGACTCGGGCATGGTGTGATGATTAAGGATAATCATATTGCTGCGGCTGGGAGCCTTTCACAGGCAGTGAAGCAGGTACGCAGTCGTTTGGGACATATGGTTCAAGTAGAGGTAGAAGCCGACACCCTAGAACAGGTGAAGGAAGCACTTTCCCTCGATGTCGATGCTATTTTGTTAGACAATATGAACCTCGATCAGTTACGGGAGGCTGTCCATTGTATTGATGGGCGTGTGTGGACTGAAGCTTCTGGTGGGATTACTCCCACTACTGCACGTGAGATAGCACAGACCGGTGTCAATGGGATTTCGCTGGGATGGCTTACCCACTCCCCAACCGCTTTGGATATTAGCTTAGATTTAATTGTGAAGAAGGAGGTACTATCATGAGTGAAAGCCTATTAATTACCCGTCCTCAACTACTGCCCGATGCTTACCGCAATCTATCCGATCAAGAATATGATGAACGAATTTTACGTGCTAAGGAAAGATTGGGAGATGATCTTGTCATCATGGGTCATCACTATCAACGGAATGATGTGATTCGTTTTGCTGACTTTACTGGAGACTCCCTTGAATTAGCTCGGATTGCTGCTCGTGAAAAACAGGCAAAATCAATTATCTTCTGTGGTGTTCATTTCATGGCTGAATCTGCGGATATATTGTCCCATGACGGGCAAGTGGTCATTCTGCCCGATATGCGTGCAGGTTGCTCCATGGCAGATATGGCGGATATCGATGAACTAGAGGAAGCCTGGGAGATCATCCAAAACGACTTAGGAGATACCGTCATCCCGGTAACCTATGTAAACTCTACTGCGGCAATTAAAGCCTTTGTGGGACGCCATGGAGGTACTACATGTACCTCGACCAATGCAAAGGGTGTGCTCGAGTGGGCTTTCAAACAGAAAAAGCGTGTCCTGTTCTTACCTGACCAACATTTAGGTCGGAACACAGCCTATGAGATGGGGATTCCCCTCTCCCAAATGGCCGTCTGGAATCAATTGACGAACGAGTGGGAAGAGCAAACAGGTCCGATGGAAGATTGGCGTGTTCTTTTGTGGAAAGGTCATTGTTCAGTCCATACAAAATTTTCTGTTGACCAAATTAATCGTTTGCGGGAACGTGACCCAGAGATAAAAGTGATCGTTCATCCAGAGTGTACCTTTGATGTGGTTCAAGCCGCTGATTTAGCTGGCTCTACAAGCTATATTATTCAACAAATCGAACAAGCTCCTGCTGGTAGCAAGTGGGCTGTAGGAACAGAGGTCAACCTAGTCCAACGTCTAGCAGATACGCATCCAGAGCAACACATTCAATTGTTGAGTCAAACAATGTGTCCTTGTCTGACCATGAATCGAATTGATCGCCCCCATCTATTATGGACCATTGAAGGTCTTGTAGAAGGTCGTGTGATCAATCAGGTATCCGTCGATGCTGAAACAGCAAAATGGTCTCGCATCGCCCTAGACCGCATGCTCTCTATCGCCTAAAAATAACAGAGAAGAAGGGCTAAAAACCGAGTAGCTGTCCTGAGAGGACAATCGGTTTTTAGCCCTTCTTTTGTTATGAAAGAGGTTTTTCAACGTAAGCTCACAATACCTCATACTCTACTTCTATGTTTCCGCGCGTAGCTTTAGCGTATGGGCATACTTTACTGGCTTCTTTAACCAGTTTTTGCGCCGTTTCACGATCAACATCAGGGATCTTGATTTGTAACTTAGCGGCGAGACCATATCCACCATCACTGTCTTTACCGATGGAGACATTGGCAGTAACCTCAGGATTGCCTGTACTTACTCGCTCTTTACGGATAACTAAGTTCAGGGCACTATTAAAGCAAGTGGAATAGCCTGCTGCAAATAGTTGTTCTGGATTCGTAGCATGTCCACCTGGTCCGCCCATTTCCTTCGGAGCGCGTACATCGAGATCAATCACACCATCTTCAGAAACAACTCTACCATCGCGACCACCTTGTGAAGTTGCAGCAGTTGTAAAAAGGGGTTTCATAACAGTTCCTCCTCATAGTCCTTGGTTTTAGATTCAATTAGAAAGCGCTTTTTTAATATCCTTCCCTAACGTAGAAGGTTTAGTCGTTGGAGCAAATCGTTTGATTACTTTACCGTCTCGACCGACAAGGAATTTCGTAAAATTCCACTTTATCCCTTCTCTGATCAGACTAGGTGCTTGTTTGCATAAGTAACGAAACAAGGGGTGTGCGGTTTCTCCTCGGACATCTGTCTTTGCGAACATGGGGAAGGTGACACCGTAGTTCACTTTGCAGAAGGATTGAATGTCCTCATTCGTTCCAGGTTCTTGTTTCATAAATTGATTACTTGGAAAGCCAAGGATTTCAAAGCCTTGATCTCGGTACTGTCCATATAGTTTCTGAAGCTCTTCATACTGGGGTGTAAATCCACACTTGCTTGCTGTATTCACAATTAAGAGCACGCGTCCCTCATATTCGGCTAGGGGTTTTTTCCCTCCCGTAATTGTAACTGCATCGAAATCGTAGACATTCATCAGGTCACCTCCAGCCATAATTAATTTCTTGCAATTTAATTGTACACAATCAAAATAAGGAATGCAAGATAAAAGTGAGTGAATAAAGATCCTGTGACTCAACTACTTTTCCCTTTTTGAATTTAACTAGTCACCACCCATTTATTAGGAGGATAGATATTACGCCTTAAGTTGTATATTCGAGATAAGTGATTTAGTATATTTTTGTAGTGATAAAATGAAATTGGTTCACAACCAGGAGATTAGATCTTTAAAGTCCAACATTATATGGTACGGTTCTCGAAGGAGAAAATGATTCGAGGCGGGGGAGAACATCTATGTCTTTGATTCCAAAGTATTCGATGGGGATAGAGTTATCCGATTCCCTATTTAAATTAGTGGAGATTCGCCAAGGTTTCCGACGAACGCATTTAACACAGTATGTTGCGCATCCTCTATTACCAGTTTGGTCGGGGAAGAGGGAATTGGATGAACGTGAAGAGCTTATCCAATCCATTCAAGATGCATTATTAGGGCGTAGATTTCGCACAAGGAAAGTTCATCTCTCCTTAAGCAATCGTCATGTAGTGACGGGAGTTTGGTATGTGCCAGAAATGCGAGCAGGGAGGATGAGGCGCTGGATTGAGAGCAAGGTGTTCTCTGATTGGGAGCTTCCCTTTGATGATCCCATTTTCGATTTTAAAACGATAGGCCATGTGTGGTCGGATGGGGATCAACAAGAGGTACTTGTAGTAGCCACTTCTCGTCGTTATGTAGAGGAAATGACCGATCTGATTCGTTGGTGCGGGCTCGATCCGGTCTCTGTAGGCCTCTCTTCTCTCGATTTGCAAAGGTGGGTCGATTTTTCGGGTGAGACAAGTCCTCACCGATGGGCTACGTTAACTATTTCTCGTACAGGGGTGGAGGTGAGCCTATTTTTTCAAGGTGTGCTCCAGGGAGGATCGTATATGCCTCTTTCAATGGTATCGTGTCTTCAGGATGTACCTGATCGACCTACAATCGATCCTCTGGCTCCCATGTTGACTAGGGAGGATCAAGTCTCATCCTATGGAAAGGCGTTAGTAGGCGTATTGAAGAGAGTAGAACCTGAATGGCTACGCAAAGAATTGTGGCAATCTTCTAGGAACTGGATGATATCTGGAGAGGGAGTGGATTTTGATCTGCTACTCCTACATCTCCAAATGAAGGATGGTCCATCTGTGTATTTAGGGCCTAGTCCGGATGACCTATTAAGCGATGAGATGAGCCTAAAAGCATCCCGTTGGTTGGGCAATGCGTTATCTGTCCCCTTGGGAGCTGCGCTCACGGGGGTGAGTTCATGAATTTGATGCCATCTATTCCACCAGGTAAGCGCTATTTTCGTTTAGGACTAATCATTATTATCTTGTGGTTGTTCAATTTGGCATTGGTAGTTGGTTGGGTATGGAAAGAACAATCCATTGCGACAGAGCGATTGGAGAAGAAAGTAGATAAAGGAAAATTACAACAAGCAGATACCAGAAATCGTGTCCATGAATACAAAAACTTTATGAATGAATATGGTCCTACTGTCCGTTATCGTAAATCGGTGGAAGCGTTAGATGAATCAACAATTAATTGGAGTGACTCCCTTTCCATACTGACAGAACATCTTCCGAAGGGTGCGACATTATTTCAAGCAAAAGCAGATAATGATCTTTTAGATGGATGGGCGGTTTTTCCCACACCAGAAACATCGATTAACTATCTCGATGAGTTGAAGAAAGATTCTCGGGTGAAGGAAGCTTATTTGGACTGTTTTGGGAGCCAATGTGCAGAAAAATTCACCTTGCTTAAAAAAGCAGGGACCCAGATTGCCCATTTTCATGTCACTCTACAAGAGGAGACGGAGGGAAATGATCCGTTAACAGCGTCGCCGGTTCCTATTCAGAATACCGGTGGAAAAAAATCAACCACCCCACCTGGGAAGAAAACAGAAAAAAAAGAGAGGGGAGAGGGGAAGGACCATGGGTGATAAGATTCGTCCAGCAGGGTGGTACAAAACAGGAAAAACACTGCTACTGATTTGGGGGATAGGAACCGTGTGTGTCAGTGGCATAGCCTTGGCAGTCCTTTACCCCACTTACATAGAGAAGGAAGATCAATACAGGGAACTCAAATCCTTAAAAACCTATCATGCTAAACAACAACAGACACTGGTTGCAGATAAGCAAAAGCCAGTAGCACCTGGTTTTGAAGAGTTAAAGGGTCTCCAAGAAAAAGTTCCTACCGATGTAGATTCCGCTCGTTTACTTCGTGATCTTACCCAAGTTGTGGAAAAAGCAAAGGCTACCTGGGTAGAACTTCGTTCAGCAGATCGACTAAAGGATTTAAAACCCTTAGATGAAGGGAAAGTAAAGGCTGAAACCACTGTTCAAAGGAAGGAGGACGACTCTTCACAGAACCAGGTGAAGGAACCTTCGCCACCTTCTAATAAAAAACTTCAGCGATATTGGGGAGATCTTTACGTTCAGGTAGATTCAAATTCCTTTACCTCACTGTTGCAAGAATTGGAACAGCTTGATCGAATCATCGCTGTGCAGGGTTTTGAATATGTAGATCAAGTAGACTCTAAAACAGGGAACTTACGCATTCGTTTTGCTTACTATGCGTACAAGGACGCTGTTGTCGAAAAGAGCATACCAAAAAAGGACACGGTAACAGATCTATCTAGGCAACCCTCAGGGGAGCCTTCACCTCCAGCTAAAGGGAAGGAATATCAGAAGGGTAATCCCTAATTCGTGAAATGTAGAGAAACGGCTATGGTTTGAAGAAATGGGGGGAGCTGATGAGGGATTGGCATGGATTACACGTACTAGTGAACAAGAGCAATCCACTCCCTGCGGACTTTGTACCTAAGGATCTTGTCATACCCGAAGTTTCTTTTTCTTTCTCTGAGGATCATCCACGGAAATATTTGCGTAGGGAAGCAGCGGTCGCCTTGGAACGTCTCTTTGCTTACGCTCAAACGATGGGGATTTATTTGGTGGCGGCCTCAGGCTATCGCTCATACGAAACACAAGCGGCGATTTTTGCTAATCATGTGGAACGGCTGGGGACACTAGGGGCTAATCGGGAGAGTGCACGACCAGGTGAGAGTGAACATCAGACGGGATTAGCGATGGATATCACCTCGAAGTTGGTTGGCTTTAAGTTGGTCGAGGAATTTGGGTCTACTCCAGAAGGGCGATGGTTAGCTACCCATGCTTCTCAATTTGGTTTTATCCTTCGTTATCCAGTGGGAAAAGAAAAAGTCACAGGTTATATCTATGAACCTTGGCATTACCGGTATCTTGGGGAAAATCTAGCTCACCAGGTGACGGAGAGTGGTCTCACCTATGAGGAATTTCTTCTTCAAGAAGTGAATACCCAGGATGATTAAAGAGTAGAAGATGATCGATCTCAATAAAAAAGAGGACCTGGTTCTAAAGCCAGATCCTCTTTTTTTAGGATGATTGGTTGCTATCCTTTGGTGGCTCCGTAGGATCGAAATCTGCTGTAAAATCGGGTTCGCCGTCATCTGCGTTAAATCCCCAGGAGGGGCCAGAGCCGAAGTCAGAGTCAAAACCTGAGTGAGAATCAAAGCCCTCTCCAGCATCGTAACCCGGTCCTGCATAGGCAGAGGCTACTTCTTGCATGGTGACAGAAGCAGTTTCCCAAGCCTCCCATTCGTGGGGTTGTGGTACCTGGAAGTTTTCAGAAGCTGCCAGTTTTCGTGCGCGTTGGGCTTCTTTTTCTAAACGGTGAGCTAAATGATTGAAGCGTGCCCGCACATTTTGTTCCATACTGCCATTGGATTGTTGTCGGCAGTAATTAAGGCAATTGGGACACATCATCCATTTGAGTCCACCGTCTACATAGACGTCAGCAAAAATGGCTCCTGGATAAAAACGATCATGAACTTCGCAGAAATCGCAAAACATCTCATTCTGGCCGGTCATAAAGCCCAATTTAAGGCTGACTTCCTTCTTATCAAATTCTTCGTCAACGTCTTTTTTCTTTTTGGATTCAATGAGACGGAAAAATCCTTCAAGCCGCTCCTTTACTCGTAAACGAGATAAGGGTCTCATATCCTGTAAACGCCGTAATTGTTCGGTAATTCGTTCAAAGGCAGCTTTCCATTTTTGATGATGTTTTGAAGGCCCCTCATCGTAATGATTTTCCCCTTTGCGATAGAGAGGAATAACTTCTTGATATTGAGTATGGAATGGTTCCTTCTGTTTGTCTTTTTGGTAAGCCGTGGAGCTGTTTGCATCTAGCTCATCCGGTTCCATCTCATCAGGGGACGACTCTGATGACGAAGTACTAGGGGGTACATCCTCCAGCGTTTCATCGACGGATTGAGCTTGGTGATTTTGTGCAAGGAGCGCCTTTGCACGCTCTAGCTCTTCATCTGGTAGCAAGGTTTCTCCGTCTTTGTCCACTCCACGGAAGATTCCCTCATCAATCGCTTGACGGAGGGCTTCTTCACTGACCTGCAGTTGATTGGCCGCTTCTTCCAATTTATGAAGAGTCTCTGTATCTGGTTGGATTGGATCATCTACATTCTGATATTGAAACGGCATGGACTGCGCCCCTTTCTGTAAAATCCATATTCCTATACCTTTCTCTTTTACCGACGACGTTCCTTCTTAATCTGTAAAGATTCTAATGGATGTCACCCATTGATTGATCATGTGAAATAATCAATCAATGGTCATTCTTAACAAGTAGACAAAAGGGACCTTTCCATCATATGTTATGATAAATATAAGGTGGTTTCCAAGTGTTTTCCCCTTATTTATTTTTGATACGCAGAGATGAGAGTCTGTTGCTATGAGCGACAGGGCTCTTTTGTGAGTCGTTTATCTTATGCGGGAGTCGGGAATAGAATGCAACAAAAGAAGATTATTCTACTTACTTGATATGCGGAGAGGAGCCCACCTCTTGAATCGCAAATTCCCATTTAAAAAAGAGAAGTTGTCCGTTACTAGAGCTTTTGAAAATGCGGACGACTTAGACTATTTCCCTTACGTTGCTCGGTTACATTATGAGGATGAAGATTGTGTATTCGATATGTGTTTGACAGCACAGGAAGCAGATATATACCAAAATGCACGAACACAATATGAGAAAATGAAAATAGAGCACCCTGACCCTCAGGTGCATCGTCACTATATCGCACAAAAATTTATCAGTCTTCACGAACATTTTGAAGAGCAGATCAGAATGTACTATGGCTTGCGAGACAATGATTCTCAGGCCCTTGAAAATGCGAGGGAGTATTGTCGCCTACAGATCGAATATGGTGCAATAACCATACGTGCATATCGCCGTGATCCTTTTTTTACTGGAGAGTTACCCAGGCATGTGGGATATGAAACACTGCTGGCGATTTATGAAGAATCAGGAGCGTTGAAAGAAGCCTTCGCCTTGATCGATCGGGTAAAAAATGAAGGATGGCTGGGGAATTGGGTGGATCGTGAGCGTCGATTGGAAGAAAAATTGCATGGTTATGAAGGTGGAGAGATTGCATAGTTGGAGGAAAAAGGAACTTTTTCTCTATTGTTAAACCTGTTGGGCTTTGCTATGCTCCTCTGATAAAGTAAAGAAGTGAAAAGAGATATCGGGGGAGGTACTGAAAGATGTATCAGCTAATTTTATTTGACGTCGATGGAGTGCTTTTAAGCGAAAAGCGTTGTTTTGACTCAACGACGCTTTCTGTCTGGGAAATGTTATACAGTGACCAAGCTCTAGGACTACAGGGAGAGTCTTTCGTGTCCAGTCCCCGAGAAAAGGAAATCGAACGGATTAGGAAACTCGTGCTGGATGACGACGGTATTTTATCATGGCTGAAGGCCCAAGGAATGAATTCCAATTGGGATATGGTAAGTTTGTTATTCGGTTATCAGCTTCAGCGTCTCCTGTATTTATTGCACCAAAAACAACCGTCTTTTGTAGAAGAGATCCTGAATCGCCCGCTTAACAGACGGGCATTGATGAGAATCGGAGAAATGGTACGCAAAACAAGAATCCAATTTCAACCCGACTTTCCTGGCATTATTCAAGCACTACGTAGTCAGAAGGGGGAACTGGATCTATCAGAGTGTCTGGATCGCTTAGCGCGAGAGTGGTCAGGTATAGAAACAGAATCCTTCTCACATGGTAAATCCTTATGGCAATTAGGGCGTGAGATATATCAGGAATGGTATCTCGGCGCAGAGCAATTTGAAAAAGTGGAGAAAAAGAAGGCTCTTTATCGTGAGAAAGCAGGATTTCTCGATCAGGAGATCCCCCTTGCCGAACCATCAGCTATCAAGGAGATGCTAAGCGGCCTTTCGCGTCATGGAATCTCACTAGGGATTGGAACTGGACGCCCAGATGTAGAGACTGAGGTGCCATTGGTAGCTCTTGATCTCTATCCCTCCTTTGATCCGAATCGCATCGTAACCGCTAGTGATGTTCAGAGAGCAGAGGAAGTTTATCCAGAACAAGCTCCCTTAGGTAAACCAAGGCCCTTTACCTATATCAAAGGTTTCCTTGGACGACAAGTTTCTGATGCCAAATGTGTGGCGGCACGTCTACCAGTCCCTGAGGGAGAAAAAATCTTGATCGTGGGGGATTCTGTCGCTGATCTTTTGGCTGCACAGGAAATGGGATGTGACTTTGCTGCTACTTTGACAGGGCCTAGTGGTGCTGAAGCTAGGAGCAAATTTGAAGAGCTTCACGCAGACTACATTTTGGATAATGTGACGGATCTCTTAGCATTGATTGATTCTATCCTAGCGAAAGAGAGCGATTCTAAGGAAGTGAATGGAGAGAAAAAAGGTTCGAAGAAGCTGGTGAAGAGGAGAGAAAAAATCGAAAAGGACTCAACGGGGTGAAGGGTTAAGTTTCTGATCAGGTGAATAAATCCTGTGCCTTTCTTCTCAGTGATTGATATTATCTGATGTTTTCTGCATAATAAAAACGGGAAGCGGTTAATAACAGGATGTTCTACTTCCATGAATTCCTGTACTACTCCGCTCATCTACATATTGAGGAGGTTTTTTTTAATGGCAACATTTGAACTGCCGGCACTCCCTTACTCTCCTGATGCGTTAGAACCCCATATCGATACGCAGACAATGGAGATTCATCATGGTCGTCACCATAAGACCTACGTTGACAAATTAAATGCAGCGTTGGAAGGTCATGTTGAACTACAAAGTAAAAAAATTAATGATCTGGTAGCGAATTTGGATCAAGTACCAGAAAACATCCGTACAGCGGTCCGCAATAATGGTGGTGGACATGCTAACCACTCATTGTTCTGGGAAGTCCTAAGTCCTAATGGCGGTGGCGAGCCCACAGGCGATCTAGCTTCTGCAATCAAC
This sequence comes from Marininema mesophilum, assembly GCF_900106775.1. Classification (GTDB taxonomy): domain Bacteria; phylum Bacillota; class Bacilli; order Thermoactinomycetales; family DSM-45169; genus Marininema; species Marininema mesophilum. The sequence goes on along the minus strand of NZ_FNNQ01000017.1, from coordinate 46,248 downwards.
GATACCTTTGGTGGCTTTGATTCCTTTAAAGAGAAGTTTGCCAATGAAGCTGTGGGTCGCTTTGGTAGTGGTTGGGCATGGTTGATCGTGAAGAATGATGGGTCACTCGCTATCACCAACACATTGAACCAGGACAATCCTCGGATGGATGGTCACACGCCGATTTTGGGTCTAGATGTGTGGGAGCATGCATACTACCTTAAGTATCAAAACAAGCGTCCTGATTACATCAAAGCGTTCTGGAATGTAGTCAATTGGGACGAAGTAAATAAGCGCTACCAAGCAGCAAAATAATTGATTAATGAAAGAAGCAGATTACAAAGAGCTATCAAACACTCTTTGTAATCTGCTTCTTTTTGTTATTCATATGAGAAAATATTTCCTTTGATTACATTTTTTTGTTATTGATCAAAGTATTTGCGGGCGTTACAATGTGCATTGTGCCAAGCGCACAAACTTGCTCCATTATTCTCGCTATAAAGGCTAATAAGGAGAGAATAGTATATGATTAAAAAAATTGTGGCGACTAGTGTTTCAGTCGCTGTTGGTATATCTGGCATGGTGCTACCCTTTGGTTTTCTCGACGAAGAAGCGGATGCCACGGAAAGAAAGAATCATAAAAAAGAGGTTCTCCAGGCTAAGTGGAAGTCTCAAGCAAAAGCAACGATGGATAAAGATAAAAAGCTTAAGACTACACCTAGGAAGGTTACTGATAAAAAGACAGTTCAAGTTGCAAAGGTTCAAGTTGCAAAAAGGAATGCATCTTCTCTCAATCAAGAAGATATTGATTGGATGGCACGTGCAATCTATAGTGAAGCTCGTGGAGAGCCCTATAAAGGGCAGGTAGCCGTTGCAGCGGTGATCATCAACCGGATGGAATCACCTCAATACCCAGACAGGGCCAAAGCCGTTATCATGGAAAAGGGAGCATTTACGGCGGTATCGGATGGCCAAATCTGGCTTAAGCCTGATGCAGAGGCATATAAGGCAGCTAAGGAAGCAGCAAGGGGTTCTGACCCTGCTCAGGGAGCCACTTACTACTTCAACCCAGAGACGGCAACAAGCAAATGGATTTGGAGTCGACCTCAGCTTACAAAAATCGGCAAGCATATTTTTAGTAAATAATCTTGCAGGGAGCACACCATTCTAGGTGTGCTCCCCTATTTTTAAGCCTAGGGTTTGTTATCTGTCAGATTGGCATGAAATGTGATGCCTATGGTACCATGTAACATGTCTCGATAATTGCAACGGAATTTCGCTTAAAAGAATGGATTGATCCGTTGAGGTTTAAGATATGGCATAACGAGAAATATCAAGCAGGGAGGGATAACCCTTTGGAACGTATCTTAATCATGACGATGGGCTTTGGTACCGGGCACAATGTTGCGGCAAAAGCACTGGCCCAAAGCTACGGCGTACAAGCCGATGTAGCAACCTTGACCATTGATCTGTTGGAACTGACGCCAAAAACCTTCCACCCTCTCCTGCAAGTAGGTTATAGTCAAATGTTGTCCCGTTTTCCGGCTTTCTATTATTATCTTTATAATCGAACCTTCCATAACCGTTTTGTTCGCTATATTTCCTCGGAGTTTATCGAAAAGATTGGTTGGATGATCCGAAAAAAATTGAAACGTATCCTGGCTGATTTTCAACCCACACAGATTGTTAGTACACATCCCTTCGGCTTCTTGATGCTCCCTTCACGGTGGCGTTATGTGCCAACAGCAGGGGTCGTGACAGATTATGAAGTACATGGTATGTGGTTAGCACAGGCCCCTGATTTATTGTGTATTCCCCATCAGTTGCTCTCGGAAAAAGAACGTAGGCGTTTAGCATGGCAGACAGGGAGCCGAATTATTGAAACCGGTATTCCTAGTGAAGCAGGTTTCCACCAAAAGATGCCGAGCAAGGAAGCTCGATTGGAGGTTGGTCTTCCTGTAGATCATCCCTTTGTTCTAGTGATGTGTGGAGGATTAGGATGTGGTCCATTACCTCACTTGGTAGAGGAATTAGCACGACTCGATTCCCCTACAGAGGTATGGGTTCTTACAGGTAAAAATGATAAGTTATACGAGGATCTTTCAACGAGGTATGAAGGTACAAGGGTGCGTATCTTTCAATATCGGAGGGATGTCTCCCGATTAATGGATGCGGCGGACCTCCTAATTACTAAACCAGGTGGCCTTACCGTCACGGAAGCCATGGCGAAGGGATTGCCAATGCTACTGTTTGAAGCCTTTCCTGGTCAAGAGACTACCAACCTCAATTATTTATTGCGGGAAAAGGTAGCCATCGCGGTTAATGAAGAGACGATTTGGCAACAAACAGCCACCCTGCTAGCGAATCATGAGCAACGGATGCGCATGTCAGAAGGATTGATGAAGTTGTCTAAGCCAGAGGCAGCATCCCGAGTAGTAGCAGAAACCCTTCGTCTACGTACCCTTGATTCAGCCCTGTAAATAAGATGAGCAAAGAACCCTCTTGAGAAAGGGGGTTCTTTGCTATAGAAAAAAGGGTTGATCATTACTCCTGGCGAATATCCTCGATAACTGCCCTATATACAGAAGCTGGAGGGACTAGAGATGAGATTAGTTACATATGAGCATGCAAATAATGGATTAACAATAAATGCGGAGGGCCCTTCCGATTGGAGGTTAGGGTGGATTGAGGGCAAATGGGTAGTCGATGTAGCCTTTGCTCAGGAGTGGGCGACCCTTGTCCATGGAATGCCCTTCACACAACTTCTTCCCACCACCATGAGAGAGTGGCTTGAAGCGGACATGGATGTCAAAGAACAATTAAAGCGTATTGTTCGTATGACCCAAGGAGAGGACTTAGAGAAAATGAAAATAGAGGGTGAGCCGGTCGCCCTTCCTTTAGAAGATATACGGCTACTCTCACCTCTACCTGACCCTCATTCCTTTCGGGATTTTTATGCCTTTGAACAGCATGTAAAAACAGCTCGTGCACGGCGGGGGTTAGAGATGGTGCCCGAGTGGTATGAGTTTCCGGTCTTTTATTTTTCCAATCCCCATTCGATAGTGGGGACAGATGCGCAGATTTTTCGTCCCCGTAACAGCCAGGCGCTTGATTTTGAATTAGAGATCGCCTGCTTGATCGGGCGTGAGGGAAGAGATCTGAACACAAAAGAAGCGATGGAATCCATTGCAGGATTTACCATTTTAAACGATTGGAGTGCTAGAGACTTGCAGGCGAAGGAGATGAAAGTAGGATTAGGGCCTGCTAAAGGAAAAGACTTTGCTACATCCATCGGTCCCTGGTTAGTGACACCGGATGAGTTGGAACACCGTCGCGAGGATGAACGCTGGAACCTTACGATGACAGCACGAGTAAATGGTCAGGAGCTTTCCCGTGGGAATACGAAGGATCTTACCTTCTCCTTTGCCCAGATGATCGCCCGTGCATCGGAGGATTGTATGTTATACCCAGGTGATTTGATTGGGTCGGGTACTGTGGGGACAGGTTGCATCCTTGAATTGGGTACAGAATGTCATCGTTGGTTGGAACCAGGGGACATTGTAGAGCTATCCATTGAAGGGCTCGGTGTACTGCGAAATACGATCACTGAGTAAAAATTCCCTTTGACAGAGTGGCATCCCTGTCTCATAATATAGACTAATTACAATTGAAAAGAATCAAAAATTCTTATCCAGAGTGGCGGAGGGACTGGCCCGATGAAGCCCGGCAACCCATCTGTAAGCACGCGTTCTTACAGACATGGTGCCAATACCTGTAGCGCATGTAGGCGCTAAGTGATAAGGAGCGGGAACACGGTTCTACCGTACACACAGCCCCTCCTCTAATCCGAGTGGGGCTTTTTGTTTTATAGAGGTTAAATAAAGGAGGAGTCGAAGTGAAACGGATCGGTGTGGGACTTTTAGGCTTTGGTACGGTCGGATTGGGGGTTTATCAGGCATTGCAGAATAACCGTGAGGTTATTTTAAAGCGGACCCGTATTTTGTTTGATGTAAAAAAAGTATTGGTCAGTAATCAAGAGAAACAGCGACAAGCAGAAGGGGTTAAGCCGTTAATTACTACCGATTTTGCCCAGGTATTGGAGGCGGGGGTACAGGTTGTTGTTGAGGCAATCGGAGGTGTGGAACCCGCACGTCGTTACATTGAAGAGGCGTTAACTGCTGGGTGTCATGTTGTTACGGCGAATAAGGAGCTAATTGCAAAGCACGGTTCTGATTTGGAGCGGCTTGCTCATCGGCAAGGAGTGAAGTTGCTTTACGAAGCAAGTGTAGGTGGAGGAATCCCAGTATTGGGGACTATCCAGCATTTTTTACAAACCAATCGAATCCAGCGTATTACAGGGATATTAAATGGTACAACGAACTACTTGTTGACAGAGATGGATAAAAAGGGAATCTCTTTTGCTGAAGGTGTAGCGATAGCTCAACAATTGGGATATGCTGAGGCGGATCCATCCAATGATGTTGATGGTTTGGATGCTGCCTATAAATTGGCTATATTGGCTCGGCTTGCCTTTGAAGTAGATATTTCTACAACAGAGATTCCACGAGAAGGAATTAGGGATATCACTCCAGGGGAGTTAGCCTTGGCAAAAAAGCTTGGCTATGCTGTAAAACTGCTCGCTCAAGTGGATTGCTACGGGGAGAATCGACCTCTATCCTTACGTGTCGGGCCTGGTTTGTTACCACTTGCTCATCCACTTGCCACTGTAGATGGCGTGTACAATGGAATACACATTGAAGCAGATCGTGTGCAAGATATTACCCTAGTTGGTCAGGGAGCTGGTGCGCAGCCCACGGCTAGTGCAATGTTGGAGGATTTGTGCAATCTTTATCGTCTACCCCTCTCTTATGTAGATCCCCGACGAGATGCAGTTGTCCTGCCTCAGGTATCATCAGGTGATCGGTTTATTTTTTTAGAGACAACAACACCGATGCTAGAAGAACAACAAGATCAGTTGCATAGCAGACTAGAGAAGATTGGTCTTCCGGTGAAAAATACGAGTGTGGCTTCTTTTTCTAGAGGAAGAAGTGGATTTGCGTGTGTCCTTGGTCATTGGGAACCGGTTTATCGCGGGGTGTTGCTTGCAGAGCTGGGGCTGGAAGTGACCCATTTATTAGATCGACCGATCTATAGCCACTCAACAACGGAAGAAGTAAAAGATCCGGTAACGAATGTGGTGTAAAAGGAAAAGAATCGAAACAAAAAAAGTCCCGGCTAACAATGATTAGCCGGGGTCAAGGGGGGACTAGCACAACGGTATATGCTTATATACCCTTTTTTACAGTGTCAAACCGCCTTTTGAAAAATTTTTTTGTGTATTATTCTGGAACGGTGATACCTTCTACTCGGATATGTACATGGTCAGGACGAATCCCTGCCATATCATGGAGAGCATCAGATACTCTTTTAATCGTCTCTTCTCCCACCTTAGGAATATATTCTCCATAAGCAATCATCAAACGAATCGATACAGTGATGGATCCATCCTCCTGAGCACTGACTACAACTCCGCGACGAGGAGGTTCTTGTCCCCTTCGCATTGTGACTCGGCTTGTCCCCTTTACTGTCCCGGTCACGCCCTTCGTTCCTTCTGTTGCAGCGGTAGCGATGGTTTCAAGGGCTTTCGTTGTGATGGTATGATTCGCATTCGAAATGTGGATGCTATCAGCCATTGGATGATGACCTCCTTTCATTCTTATGTATTTTCGTCATTCTCTGTTTGATATCCTTGATAGTAGGGGTTTGCATTGACTTCGGGTACAATGATATCAGCGACTCTGATAGAAAAGAAGTGGAACTCCGATATGAGCCAAATGAAGTTAAAGCAGGGACAGATGATACGCCTCCCTATTCGCAGTCTTGGCATCAATGGTGAAGGGGTTGGTTATTATCAGAAACAAGTGGTGTTTGTGGATGAAGCAATACCTGGGGAGTATGTTGCGGTTCGCATTACTGAGGTGAAAAAGAAATTTGCCCGGGGAAACATCCAGCGCATCCTAAAACGATCTTCCTCTCGGGTAACTGCCCCCTGTCCGGTTTATCAGGAGTGTGGCGGATGCCAGCTACAACATATAGCTTATCCGATGCAACTAAGATTAAAGCGAGAGTTAGTAGAGGAAGCGTTCTCTCGTTATACAGGGAAAGAAGGACTCCCTATTCATGAAACGCTAGGTATGGAAGAGCCATGGTCCTATCGCAATAAGGCTCAGTTACCTGTTCAGAAACAACAGGGTAAAGTGGTGATGGGCATGTATAGTCCTTCTTCCCATCGTTTAATTGATATGAAGGGCTGTTTAGTTCAGCATCCCGTTACAGACCGAATCCTTGATATTGCACGACGTACATTGGCAGATTTGTCGATTCCCATTTATGATGAACGAAAGCATCTGGGATCGATTCGTCATCTGGTTGTTCGTTATGGTTTTGAAACAAAAGAGGCGCAACTGGTCTTGATTAGTAAAGAGAATCCTCTCCCGAAGGAAAAAGTATTACAACAGGAGTTGATTCGAAGAATTCCTGAGTTGGTCAGTTTAGTCGTCAATCATAATCCCCAGCGTACCTCGCTAGTTTTTGGAGAAAAAAGTCGTGTTCTTTGGGGCCAGAGTACAATGGCTGAACAATTGGGTGACCGGGTGTTTCACCTCTCAGCACCCGCTTTCTTTCAGCTTAACCCTTCGCAGACAGTTCGACTGTACAATGAAGTTATGAATGCTGCCGGGTTAACCGGTCATGAGACAGTAGTAGATGCATACTGCGGCACAGGTACCATCGGGATATGGCTCGCACAAAAGGCTGCCAAAGTGATCGGTATGGACACAATTGCTGAGGCGGTAGTGGATGCGAGAGAAAATGCGATTGCAAACGGCATCGATCATGCGGAATATCATGTTGGAGCTGCTGAGGAATTACTACCCCGTTGGGCAGACGAGGGTTTCCGGCCGGATGTGGTAGTGGCTGATCCCCCCCGGACAGGATTGGGTAATGCTTTTATCCAAGCACTGATCCGCACACAGGTTGCTCGATTCGTGTATGTTTCCTGTAACCCGTCTACGCTTGCAAAGGATTGTGCAACTCTCGTGCAGGGTGGATATCAGATTCGTACTATTCAGCCGGTGGATATGTTTCCGCAGACTGCCCAAGTAGAGTGCTGTGTGTTACTAGAGAGAGTGACAGAATGAGAGTAGGATGCTTGCAGCGAATGAGATTGATGATACAATCGCTGTGAGATGAAAATCCCAGGTGAGAAGGGGTTTGTGATGGAAAAACGGCTTTTTGTAAAAGGGAATATATTCACCCTTGATAAAAGAATGCCCAAGGCAGAAGCGGTCTATATAGAAGGTGGGAAAATTCAGGCGATAGGTTCCTCTGAAGAATTGAGCCTTCAGTTTGGTAGGGTGGATGTGGAAGTGATCCATTTAGAAGGGAGGTATGTTTATCCAGGTCTTACGGATAATCATCTTCACCTTTTAGGCCATGGGATCAGGCTATCTTGCTTGGACTTTGCTAAGGAGTCAAGTAAAAATAGCATGCTTCGTCGGGTGCGTGAATGGGTGGAGCTGACACCACCTGGTCAGTGGATCTTGGGCCTTAATTGGGATGAACATCGAATGAAAGATGGTGGCCCTCCTTTACGGGAAGAGTTAGACCGCATCGCCCCCATGCACCCTGTGATGCTCACCCGTTCCTGTCATCATGTACAAGCAGTTAACACCTGCGCGATTAAAGCAGCAGGCTTAGCCATGAATGCACCAGATCCATCCGATGGAGTTTATGGACGGGATGAGCATGGTTATTTAAATGGTTTGGTTTATGAAAATGCTTCACAACCCTTTCGTGATGCAATTCCTCCCGTTACCTTTGCAGAAAAAAAAGAATGGGCAAATAAGGCGGCAAGGGATGCCCTATCCTATGGAATAACAGCTGTTCATACTGAAGATTTACGAGATGCAGGAAGTGTGCGTGAATTGGTGAGGATCTATCGGGAACTGATTCAGGAAGGGGTCTTTTTACGTAGTCACCACTTAATTTATCATCCCTTTTTTGAGGAACTGATCGAAGCTGGGTTATCTGCTGGGAACGGAGATGAATGGTTCCGTATCGGAGCGATGAAAATCTTTGCGGATGGTTCCTTTGGAGGGCGTACAGCGCGGCTTTCAACACCCTATGCAGATGATAGTTCCACTCTAGGGATCTCCATTCATTCCCAGGAGGAGATGAGGTGGTTGTTTAGGAAAGCCCATGAACATGACATGCCAGTTGCTGTTCATGCGATTGGTGATGGAGCAGCTAACCAGGTAGTCGAAGTTCTGGAGCAATTACCCACCTTTCGAGGCAGGAGACATTCATTACCGAATCGGCTGATTCATGCCCAGGTTCTTAGCCGTGAATTATTTACTCGTATCCGCCAACTACCCCTCGTTGTCGATATTCAACCTCGATTTGTCGCGAGTGACTTCCCTTGGGTTGTTAAGCGGTTAGGAGAGAGAAGACTTCCCTTCGCCTATGCATGGAAAAGTCTGATCGCTTCCGGCATCCCCTGTGGTGGAGGAAGTGATGCGCCGATTGAGCCGATTAACCCCTTATTAGGTCTCCATACAGCAATCACCCGAAGGGATCCTTATCGTGAGGATCATCCTGGATGGATTCCAGAACAGAAGCTAACCCCATTGGAAGCTCTTCATCTATTTACCTGGGGAGGGGCTACCACAGTAGGGGAGCAAGGGGAACGTGGCTCGATTACCCCTGGGAAGTGGGCGGATCTCTCTATATTTGATCGAGATCTCCTAGGTCCTGACCCGGATACACTATTGGAGACTAAGGCAATCATGACTGTGGTGAATGGTCACATAGCTTGGCGAGATGAAGGGAGCTTGTCTTAATGTTAAAAAATCACTGCCCTCCTGTGAGAGCAGTGATTTTTTACTGTTCCAGTACATAAGCCAAAGCATCTAGTGCTTGGTCAGGGGTTTCCACCACCACTTGTGCTCGTTGCCCCAATTCCTTGAGAGGATGAATCAGCTCCGGTGGACGGACGAGAATAAGCGGTTTCCCTGCTTGAAGAGCGACAGCGGCATCCATTGCCGTATTCCACTGCCGGTATTTTTCCCCGAACAGAGCGATGACGACATCCGCTTTAGACATCCAAATGCGTGTCCGTAGATTATTCATCTCTGATGCTACTTGATCGCGGTATTCGATTGTGGGCTGCTCCCCTTTGATCGTTTCTCCGATGTCATCCGAACGATCATGATCCTCCTGGGGTCCTTTAAAGACGAGTGGAAGTCCTCGTTCTTCCGCCTTTTTACGCAATTGGTCCCGCCAGTCGTCGTGAATTTGCCCAGCCAGATAGACGATAAGTTCCACAAAAAAGCTCCTTTCAACCGAAGTTTTAGATAGAATTGAGTCAGGGGAAGATCCACTCTTGATGTGTCGATACCTATAGCTTATTGTACGGATTGCTAATGGGATGAGCAAGGTGGAAAGAGGAACAACCAATTACAGGCCGAGGGAATGAAAGAAAACAGAGCCAGTATTGACTGGACTCTTTTTTTAGTCATCCTTCGTTCGTACAATGGTGCCTTCCTTTGAACCAGGTCTTAGCGTGAAAAGGAGCAGGAGGCAGATGGGTAGAAGCAAGAGAGCCGATGTAATAAGCCCAGCAACATCTGTACTCTTCCAAATAAACAAAACCAACATCACCAAGGGGCCACCTAAAACTTCACCTAGGGATTGAACTTGTCCTTGCATCGAAAAAATGGTTGCCCGTAGATGAGAAGTGTGAATCGACTCATTGATCCAAGCGGTATAGAGGGGTACGTTTAACTGGCGAAGGAGAAAGGTGATAGAGTAGGCCGCTAAGGCTATCCCGAGATGGACAGTCCAGGCGAATACAAGGATCGTAACCGTCAGCAGTAGGTGAATCATAAGTAAAATCCATACCTTTGTTTGTTTGCCTGTACGTTGTAAATGCCGCCGGATCCACTCGACAACTAGTATATTGAATAAAAGGGCGCAAGCATTCAGTCCGCCAAACCATAGGATATTTCCGCCATCACCGATAGCAGGCAGTTTAAAGGTTTGTAACAGGTGTTTTTGCCAGAGACGGTCAAAGCCTTCCGCGTAAAGGCCCATAAAGAGACCGATGAGAATGATCGTGATAAGCAGAGCATCTCCTCGAATCACCTGGATGCCTTCTTTTAATGTCCCCGTCATTCGTTGCCAAAGCGCTACTTGGCTATTGGTTTCAGGCTGGAATCCTGTTTCAGGAAACCATCCTTGTATAAAGAGGGAGGTAAGGATCAGGAGAATACCTGCGATGGCAATGGGAAGGGATAGGGAGATTTGGCCGAATAATATACTCGCTCCAATCCCAGCTAAAGTAGCTAGCTGCCCAACTTGAGTCCCCCGTAAAAAAATCGCATCGAGACGATTGCTTGCCAACTCATCGGCGATCCATGCTTGATCCGCGCCACTCTGAAAAGTATGTCCGATACCCCATAACACCTGAGCGATAAGGATAGCGGGGAAGGATGGCATTAGACTGGTTAAAAGAAACCCACATCCGGTGAGCATAATTCCGATGGCCATCGATAACCGTCGGCTATATAAATCCGCCAGGATTCCTGTAGGAACTTCAAACAAAAAAACGGTGATCTCCAATACAAAGCCGACCATTAATAATTGAAAGCTATTCATATGAATAGCTTCTATAAAATAGAGAACAGTAGCCGTACTCATAAGGCTAAAACAAAAAGAACCGATAGCTGTATAGAAAAGGTACATAGAATAGGCAGAGAAGCGTTGCATCTAGCTAACAACCCCTTCGTGTTCAAGGATTTAGAACACGTGGGCTGACCTTTGGATCGTTTTTTTAGACATAAGAAACTACAGAGATCAGCCACCCGTGTCTTGAAACTAAGGAAGCATAAGAAATCCGCCAGAGGTACTGAAAAGTAGACAGCACAAATAAGCCTGGAAGTGCCCTGGTTTTTGAACTTCTTATGCTTTTAACGTAAAATCCTTAGTGCAAAATCACGGTTAGCAAGGATAATCCCTCATTTCAAAAACGATCTTCTATAGTATAGTTCGCTTTCAAGATTTCGGCAATAAACTCTGTTAATCGATGTGTCATCGAGCCCTTCTTGCGAATAAGGAAAGAGGGAAGGAGGGAAAGCGATGGTAAATCAGAGTAATTCCGGACAAGAGGATAAAGGGAACGGATGGAATGAGGAGAAAGTTCGCCGTGTCGTTGCTACTTTAGATGAACGAGATCCTGATCAGATTCTCTCATGGGCTGTACAGGAATTTGGTAAGGGAGTAGCTCTTGCCTGTAGTTTTGGTTTTGAGGATGTTTCCTTGGTACATCGGCTGACTCGCATAGATAATGAGCCAACGATATTTTACTTAGATACGGATCTCTTGTTTAAGGAGACACATGAGACCCGTGATCAATTAATAAAAGCGTATGATATTTCCTTTACTCGCGTAGAACCTGCCTATACGTTATCGAAGCAGGCAGAATTGTGGGGAGACGAACTATGGAAGAGAGAACCTGATCAGTGTTGTTTTATACGTAAGGTGGAGCCCCTACGCCGCTTTCTTGCTGGACGGGATGCGTGGATTACAGGGATTCGTCGAGACCAAGCACCGAGTCGGGCAAATGCAGAAGTAGTTGAGTGGGACAGCCAATTTGGTTTGGTTAAAATCAATCCCCTTGCATATCATTCAGCAGAGGATGTATGGGAATATATTCATCAGTATCAAGTCCCTTATAATCCATTGCATGAAAAACACTATCCCAGCATTGGCTGTATACCCTGTACACGGTCGGTGGCGACTGGTGAAGATTCACGTGCTGGAAGGTGGGCGAGCTTTGGTAAGACGGAGTGTGGGCTTCATCAAGGTAAGGAAAGTGCAAATGACTAGCTAGGCTGAAAAATCATTTACTGGGGGATGAGCAATGGTCTCCGTGCCTCATGGAGGAGTGTTAATCAATCGTCAATGCAACGAGATGGAGCAAAAAGAAGAGCAACGGCGGGCCAATTCATTACCCGCGGTCTCGCTATCTTTACGGAGTATATCGGATATAGAGTGCATCGGAACGGGAGTTTTTTCTCCCTTAAAAGGTTTTATGAATCAGGAAAATTATCTATCGGTTCGAGATTCGATGCGTCTTTCTGATGGGACGATCTGGAGCCTTCCGATTACGCTTCCGGTGACAGAGGAAGAATTACAGACAGTAAAGATAGGAAAGGAAGTGGCCTTGAAGGGTCCAGATGGAGTGATCTATGGATTGCTTCATGTGGAGAGCATCTATCAGATTGATCCCCTTAAAGAGGCGTCGGAGGTGTTTCGTACCCAGAACGAGGCCCACCCCGGGGTTTCCTATCTCTTAGCCACTTCTCCTTGGGTAGTAGGGGGGCCGATAAGGTATTTTGGAGCGACTAGAAGACATGGTTCCTTCGCTCGCTACTACACCACTCCACAGCAAAGCCGGCAAATTTTTGCCGATAGGGGATGGGAAAGGGTCGTTGGTTTTCAAACGAGAAATCCAGTTCATCGCGCCCATGAATATATTCAAAAATCGGCATTAGAAACGGTGGATGGGTTATTTCTACATCCACTCGTTGGTGAGACCAAATCCGATGATATTCCAGCCGATGTGCGTATGAAGAGCTACGAAGCCATCCTAGCGTCCTATTATCCGAAAGAGCGGGTTTTTCTCAGCGTATTTCCTGCGGCGATGCGTTATGCGGGGCCGCGGGAAGCGGTTTTCCATGCACTTGTGCGAAAAAATTACGGATGCACTCATTTTATTGTAGGTCGTGATCATGCAGGCGTTGGGGATTACTATGGGACCTACGATGCTCAAGAGTTACTACGTACCTTTCACAGAGATGAGCTTGGAATTACACCGCTGTTTTTTGAACATAGTTTTTATTGTCGACGATGTACTGGAATGGCCTCTTATAAAACGTGTCCTCATCCAAGTGAAGATCATGTCACCCTATCAGGGACAAAAGTACGGGCAATGTTGCGGGAAGGTATTACTCCACCTCCGGAATTTTCGCGCCCTGAGGTGATTCAGGTACTTATTGACGGAATGCGTTAGCTAACTGGGAAATAACAAAGGCCGAGAGGATGCATCCCTTCGGCCGTATTATGAGCAAGGATTTTAAGGAATGCAAAATAGATTCCAGGATTTACAATTCTATAATGTGAAAGTTGAAATGATGGTTTTAAGGTGAAAAAAGAGTGGAATAAAGATTATCAAGAAAGAGAAAATTTTTTTAATCGAAGTGAAGGAGCGGGAAGCTGAGAATGAAAGTAGTTAAGATTTTAATTCATGCGAGTACGTGGTTTTTACCGATCTTATTACCTTTGGTTGTATGGCTCCTTGCAGAGGAAGATAAACTGAAGCGGCTTTCGTTGCAAGCAGTGGTATTTCATATTGTGATGACGATTTTGATAACAGTATCTGCATTTCTCTCCTTTATCTTAATTGGAATACCCTTCTTGATTGTTTTTGGAGTCATCGCATTTATCATCCCTGTTATCGGGATTGTGCGAGCACTCCAGGATCGTGAGTTTGAATATCCAATTATCAGATCCTTTATCTAAGGAAAAAAGCCTGCGACCGCAGGCTTTTTTGTGTGTAGAAAATCCTATTATATAGCTCTAAAACACTTTTTTCAAAAAAGGTGGCGTGATCAATGTAGTTAGGATAACAACAATAATCATCGTGGTATAAAATTGCGGTGCCAATAGCCCTTTTTCCAAACCAAGGGCGGCGATAATCAGAGCGACTTCTCCACGGGAGATCATTCCAGCTCCAATACTGATGGAGGAAGGAAGGGGAAAACCAGTCAACCGTGCGCCTAAACCACTCCCGATCAGTTTTGTGATGACGGCTAGCAAAGTAAGTCCTAGAATAAGCCCAATTTGATTTTCTAGCCCTTTAAAAGTGACCGAAAGACCGATACTTACAAAAAAGACAGGAACAAAAATGGAGTAAGCGATGGGCTCTAATTTCTGCTCGACCTCTTGCTTATAAGGTGTTTGAGCGATGGCGATACCAGCGATAAATGCTCCAATAATTCCTGCTACCCCCATTTTCTCCGAAAAATAAGCAAATCCAAAACAGATGATGAGGCCCGTACTGATGACAGCCTCCGATACGCGTAGAGAGACTAGCCAGCGCATGAGCATTGGGACCACTTTCCAACCCAAGAAGATAGCGAGAAGGAAAAACGCGATTTTCTGCCCAATAATCCACCCTATGTTTACATCGCTTGCGCCAGTAAAACTCATCAAAATAGCGAGCAGGACGACGACTAGGATATCATCGACGATGGCAGCTCCTAGAATCGTGATACTTTCCTTCGATTGGAGTTTGCCCATATCCCGTAGGGTTTGCACAGTGATGCTTACCGATGTTGCTGATAACAAAAGTCCTAAAAATAGAGCAGACGTATCGGAAATACCAAGGGCCTTACCTGCTAGGTAACCACCCAATAAGGGCAGGATGATTCCTCCTATAGCTACAGCAACAGAAGAGCGTCGATTCCGATTTAATTCCTTGATGTCTGTTTCCAAACCAGCGATAAACATCAGAAGTAAGACGCCGATCTCGCTTAGTTGTTCGATGGATTCAGAGTCTTTGATCCAACCAAGTAGAGCAGGACCAATGATGATGCCGACCATTAACTTTCCCAAGACAGAAGGTTGCCCAAGTCGGACACTGAGATCTCCTGCTAGTTTAGTACTGAGAAGGATAATGAGTAATTTGAAGAATAGCATGATGTACACCCTCCTTGGTTAGGGCCTCTTAGCCCTAAAAAAACACAAAAAGAGCCCTTGGTGACAGGCTCCTCCGAAAAAGCGTAACATATTCACTTAACACCATTATGCCTGAAAAAAAGTTAAAGGACAAGATCCCGGCGTCCTTGCTAAAAAGAAATGGTGGGGAAGAATATTTACTGTTTTTGTGCCATAACTGGGATGATCGATGATTTTGGTTTCAGTTTAATGGTTAATTATTCAATACAATTTATTATATACTATATAAATTTATATTAGATACTCTAATGAATAGAGTTCTTGGGGTAATTTAACTGTGAGAGTAAATTGTAATATATCACGAGATATACTAATATGATAGGTACAATACAAATTAAATATAGGGTTTTATTATTTATAGGAGTGGATATCTTTGGCTAAAGTTGTATTGATCAATGGTAGTATGAACCCTGAATCAGTAACAAAACGAATCCTTCAACTATTTGCGGAACTATTACAAAAAGAAGGTCATGAAACAGAGCTTATTTGTGTAGCAGAAACCAATTTCCCATTATTTAGTTTTACAGTGCCGAGGACGGAGGAGATGAATAAGGTTACAGAACAAATTAAAGAAGCAGACGCAATAATTGTTGGTTCGCCAGAGTATCATGGAGGCTATACAGGAGCACTTAAGAATTTATTAGATTATCAAGATGGAACGATTTTTAAGGGCAAGCCCATTGCATTACTTGCTGTAACAGGTGGCCTAAAATCAGGAACTTTGACATTGGTGAGCTTACGTCAAATTTTCCGTACACTACACGCCAATGTAATTCCAGAGGAATTGGCCGTTTCTAGCACCCATGAGTTGGATCAAAACGGTCAACTAAACGAGAATTGTTCCAATCGAGTGCTTGGCGTGATTGACGGACTTCGGCGCGAATGGAATCGCTAAAACTTCAAAAATAAAGAACCTTCCTGAGCGATTAAAGTATGGGGTTGCTCCTCGTAAAAAGTCATCAGGAGAGGATGCGAAGATGGATAAGACGACGGAGACCCATACACTAATCATTGGTGCGGGTCAAGCCGGTTTGGCAATGGGCTATCACCTACGAAGACGGCAGATTCCATTTTTACTGTTGGAATCTCATTCCCGATGGGGTGAATCCTGGCGCAATCGATATGAATCCTTGGTGCTATTCACATCCAGATGCTATATGCAGTGTAGTTCTTCTTCCATGGTTGTGGGACGTTGTGACCGGGGTCTTCCCTTTCCTTTTTTCTTTCCTCGTTTTTCTTCAAGCCCTGCCTTGCTTCCTTGCTGATAGCGTTGGACCCAACGCTCCACTTTTTTGGCTATCCTTTTATATCCTAAACCCTTGTGTAAGTATAAATCGACGGCTTTTTCTTTAAACTCCACCGAATACGTTTTTCGCTGTTCCCCCATGAAAAATCCCCTCCAAGTAAACTGTAGTGCTCTGCTTAAGCACTGTCTACTCAAAGGGGACAATATCATGCTTGGGTCCTCTGTTTTTATAGATAGGGGATGCTCATGATCTAATTGCAAAAAGCATCTTTTAGACTAGGGTGAGAAGATGTTGATTTGGATCGAAGGTTTCTAAGGAAGTATCTGTCTTTAATCGCTGAATGTAATCGGGGTTTGCGATTAACGGACGACCGATAGCCGCCAGGTCGATGGTTCCTTCATTAAGTGCCGCCTCAGCCGTTCCAGGGTCTAAATCACCCACCCCGATGATAGTCCCATCCCAATATTTACGTACCAACTGATGCATGGTTTTCCCATCGGCCAGTACTTGGGTAAAGTATCTGGTAGATGGATGAATCAAGGTTGTCCCTGTTTCGCGGAAAGCTTCAATAAAAGTGCGAATGGCAGCCTCGGGATCTTTCCACATGTAATCTATGTTATCTCCTTTAAAAGCAGAGAAACGAATCACGGTACGATCCGAGCCTACTGCATCGATGACTGCCCGTAGAACTTCCTTCATAAAGGTGAGTCGCTGGGCGAGGTCACCACCATATTCATCGGATCGGTTATTGGAGATGTCTGAGTTAAATTGATCGATCAAGTAGCCGTGAGCTCCATGAATTTCTACACCATCAAATCCGGCTTTGATTGCATTTTTAGCTGCTTGGGCGAACTGACCTACTACTTCACGAATATCTTTTTTGCTCATCTCTTCCGGCTGCTCATAGGGCTTGCGGAAACGAGGAATTTGCCCCTCTGCCTGGATCGCCGAGGCTGACTGAGGCGCTTGCCCTCCGGTTAACTCATGATGGGATAAGCGTCCCACATGCCAGATCTGAGCAATGATCGTACCGCCCTCTTGATGAACGGCTTCGGTAACAGGCTTCCAGGCTTCGATTTGTTCTTCTGAATAAATACCTGGTACCCCTGGGTTTCCTTTGGCACGAGGACTGATTACGATGCCTTCCGAGATGATGAGTCCGATGCCGTCTTGTGCACGTTTACGATAATATTCCACCACATCGGGTCCAACGACACCTGTAGTAGGATCAGCGAAGCTGCGGGTCATAGGAGCCATCGCGATTTGTGAGCGCAGGTTCCAAGCACCGATCTGAGTAGGTTCAAACAGTTTCTGAAAGGTTGTGTTGGTCGTCATCGTTCATTCTCCTCTCGTTTAATTTGCAAGCCGATCCATTTATCCATCGTTTTCAGACAAGCATGTAGTTCACATTGCTAGCAATCACCTGCCTGCAACTATTGTGGATAATGAATATCTACAATAACCTTAAATGGTATAAAATTAATTGTCAAGGGATTTTTCGAGAAGAGTTAAGGAGATTCTCGTTAATAGTAATACCATCTTTATCCATGTATTTTAAGCGCTTCATATCCATATATGCTCGATTCTGTGCGATACGGTTTCTTGGTTATAGGATTAAAAAGATTGAAAAGCAGATTACTATGTTCAAAAAAATTCTCCTTGGTGTTTTGTTTTGAAGTTGGGTCTTCAAAACAAAACACCAAGGAGAATTTCCTCTTAATCCTTGGCTCATCGCTTAGCTTTCATTCAATTCATTTACCTTTTTGGTTATGGAATTTATATACTTTTAAGAGTATTAATTACAGAATGATATACTATTCTCTTATCGAATTGAAGAATGCTTTCAAATCTCTCTCTAAGCTTGGTCAAAATCTGGTGCAATTGCCTTTTTGATAAAGAGTGCAATAATGAAAGCTGTACCACACAAGGCTAATGCAAACCAATAGGAAAAATGTACACCATATGTCATTGCTTCATTCATCAGCTTTTCAGTAACGGGCTCTGATTTTCCTTCTAAGAAAGTTGTCCGACCATGGCTCATAATACTTACAAATACCGAAACGCCCAAGGCACCTCCAATTGGTTGTAATGTATTCGCAATCGCTGTCCCATGAGGATATAAATTCTTTGGCAATTCATTTAATGCATTGGTTTGGGCTGGCATCGCAATTGCAGAAATAGAGACCATTAACGCGATATAGGCAATGATGAACGACCATATGGGCAGTGAAGGAGAGATGTTGCTAAAGAAAAACATCACGCCTACTAATACGAGGGTCCCAGGAATGATCAGCTTCCTGGGGCCAAATTTGTCAAATAACGTTCCCATCACAGGTGATAGCAGACCGTTTAACAACGCTCCGGGTAGGAGCAATAAACCAGCGACCTTTGCAGAATAGCCAAGAGGTCCTTGTAAATACATGGGCATCACAATTTCGGAAGCAAGCATTGCCATAATGATAATGACAAAAATACTAATCCCTTTTGAATAATTTTTGTAGGTGAATACACGAACGTCCAATAATGGTTCATCTAGTTTCAATTGACGGAGTACGAATAACAATAAACTGATTAAACCGATCAAAACAATAGAAAAGCTCGAGATGGACATAAACCCTTCCGGATTTTTCCCTGCACTGCTAAATCCATAAACAATGCCTCCAATCCCGATTGTAGATAAAATGATCGATAGGATATCCACACGAGGACGGGTGACTTCTCCAATGTTTTGCAAGAACCTCAAAGCAAATAGTATGGAAAAGATCGCAAAAGGAATCACGATGATAAATAACCATCGCCAGCCTAACAGGTCAACGATTACCCCTGATAGAGTAGGCCCGATTGCAGGAGCAAACATGATAACCAATCCAAATGTCCCCATCACTTTTCCACGAACCTCAGGTCGATAAATAAGAAGTAATGTATTCATAATGGTAGGGATCAATAACCCCGTACCGACTGCTTGTATCATACGCCCGGCCAACAACATGGGAAAGTTTACTGCACAAGCAGCAATCAATGTTCCCAATAAAAAAACCGTCATCACACCTGTAAACATTTGTCTTGTTG
Organism: Marininema mesophilum; assembly: GCF_900106775.1. GTDB lineage: Bacteria > Bacillota > Bacilli > Thermoactinomycetales > DSM-45169 > Marininema > Marininema mesophilum. The sequence goes on along the minus strand of NZ_FNNQ01000017.1, from coordinate 27,094 downwards.
TGAACCACTGAATTAATACGGCAGAAATAGGCATTAAAATACCCATCACAAGCATAAATCCAGTTGCCAACCATTGGACGGTCGTAGCATCGACGTTGAATACAACCATTAACTTAGTTAAGGCAATATTGAGTAAGGTTTCATTCAATATTGCAAAGAATGCCCCGATCATGAAAGTGATTAATATCGCTTTAGTATTGATCTTCGTTTCCATAAGTACCTCCAGTATTTCACCATAAACAATTCGTCTGGCAATTGCATCAGCTACCGATTAAGGGCATCACCTATTTATTATACTTTAAATGCGTTGCACTCTTTATACTACAAAAATAGGAATCCCATTTTTGTTGGACAATATAAGGGGTAGGGAGAGGAGAGCAATTTATTATTGCAGTACATTGGATTTAATGATACATATGGAACGAACATATGGGATACTTGGAAACCTTCCGAGAAAGAATGTGAGAAATGATTATGAGTGCGAAAATTTTAATTGTAGACGATGAAAGAGATATTGCAGATCTTTTGGAAGTTTACTTAAAAAATGATGGTTTTACTGTATATAAGTTTTATTGCGGAACCGAGGCATTACAATGCATTGAACAGACGGAAATGGATTTAGCGATATTAGACGTTATGTTGCCCGATATAGATGGTTTTAAGCTTTGCAGTAAAATCCGGGAGAAGTATTTCTATCCCATCATTATGCTTACAGCCAAAATAGAGGATAGAGATAAAATAACAGGTCTTACCATCGGTGCGGATGACTATATCACCAAACCCTTTAATCCAATGGAAGTTATGGCAAGGGTCAAAACGCAGCTGCGCAGATATATGAGATATAATGAACAGACTCAAATTCATGCAGAACCAAAGGAAACAGTAGAATATGATGTTAGAGGGCTTGTCATCAATAAAGCTACACATAAATGCACCTTATATGGCGAAGAGCTGAAATTGACCCCTATCGAATTCTCGATTCTCTGGTTTTTGTGTGAGCGTCAAGGAAATGTGGTTCCATCCGAAATACTTTTTGAAGCGGTATGGGGAGAAAAGTTCATGGATAACAATAATACGGTTATGGCACATATCGGAAGACTGCGTGAAAAGCTACATGAACCAGCGCGAAAGCCGAAATTCATAAAAACAGTGTGGGGAGTAGGTTATCAAGTTGAATAAGAAGGAAATAAAAAAACGTCTGATGAGGCGTATACTGTTACGCTTCCTGATTTCCGTAACCATAAGTTTCGCCCTTATTGCAGGGGGTGCTTTTGTCATTGTATGGTCTTACAGTCAGATCCCTTGGTCAGTGAATAGCATGCTTTTTAAGATATTAGATTGGATTAGAAATTATATTCTGTTCATAGTAGTAGTTTCCTGTACTTTGAGTATCTTGATCATTCTTTACGTGCAATGGAAGCAGCTTATATCCTACTTGGTAGAAGTAGTCGGGGCAGTAGAGATACTCGGTGAGGACAAAAACAAGATGGTGGAATTACCCTCCATCCTGAAAGAAACGCAGGATCAGTTCAATCAAGTCAGAAATAAAATAAAAGACAAGGAAATCGCTGCCCGTGAAGCAGAACAGCGAAAAAATGATTTAGTTGTTTATCTTGCACATGATTTAAAAACACCGATTTCCTCCATTATGGGATATTTGATGCTACTTAGGGATGAAAAACATATTTCCCAGGAGATGCATGACCGATATATGGCGGTGGCGCTCAACAATGCGGAACGACTGGATGATTTAATCAATGAGTTTTTTGAAATCACACGCTTCAATTTATCCCATATAACGCTGGAGTATAGCAGAATCAATCTGAAACGGTTGCTGGAACAACTGGTGTTTGAATTTCAGCCGATGCTATCGGAAAAGAATCTCCTATGCAGTTTAGATATGCCGACGGATATGGAGCTGCAATGCGATGCTGACAAAATGCAAAGGGTTTTTGATAATTTGATTCGTAACGCCATCAACTACAGCTTTGAAAATAGTGAGATTCAAATTGTTACAGCTGTTTCGGATACTAGGGTTACCATTAATTTCGTGAACAGCGGCAATACGATTCCAGCAGAAAAACTTGAACGTATCTTTGAGCAATTCTATCGACTGGATTCTTCACGCTCCTCTCGTACCGGTGGTGTGGGACTCGGACTTGCCATCGCAAAAGAAATCGTAGAATTGCATCACGGCCGCATTGTTGCATCCAGTCATGACAATACGATCTGCTTTGCAGTGGAGCTACCCCTTTCGTAGGAAATTCGTAAGAATTTCCGTATAGAAGCATCAGGTTTCCGTGAAGAACAGCGGATAAATAACACCTTTGCCTTCGAGTATGATTGGTATCGAAGCAAGGGTGTTTTGTTTTGGAAAGCAATTAAAGGAGGAGCATAAATGACGATTTTAGAGGTGAAAAGCCTGAAAAAAATATACAAAACAAGATTTAGAGGTAACCAAGTTGAGGCTTTGTCAAATATCTCTTTTTCTGTTGATCAGGGCGAGTTTATTGCCATTATGGGAGAGTCTGGATCGGGTAAAACCACCCTGTTAAACATCATGGCTTCCCTGGACAGTCCCTCAGAGGGATCGGTTTTATTGAATGGAAAGAGCTATGCGGACATCAGAGAGGATGAGTTATCCTCCTTTCGGCGGGATAATCTTGGCTTTGTCTTTCAAGACTTCAATCTGCTGGACAATTTAAACATCAAGGATAACATTCTACTACCCCTGGTATTGTCTAACTGCTCCAGAAAAGTGATGAAAGAAAGGCTATTTCCCCTTGTACGGAAATTAGGTATTGAGAATCTAATGAGGAAATTTCCTTATGAGGTTTCCGGTGGTCAAAAGCAACGAACGGCAGTAGCACGTTCCTTGATTACCTCCCCAAGTTTAATCTTGGCTGATGAACCGACCGGTGCGCTAGATTCCCATTCTTCCGAAGAGCTTTTGAAACTTTTTTCTGAATTAAACAGAGAAGGGCAAACCATCATGATGGTGACCCATAGTGTGCAGGCAGCAGGGTGCGCCAATCGAGTTCTTTTTATTAAGGACGGCAAAATCATCTGTGAGGTTTCTAAGCACTCTCCAAATGAAGATATAACACAAAAAATATTCAGCGTCCTCTCCGCTATCTCGACCGCGAGGGAAACATCATGAATAAACAACTCTATCGAAAATTGGCGTTAACCAATTTGAAGAAAAACGCATCGATGATGCTACCCTATCTGATCACCTGTATTATTGTCGTTTCATTTTATTATATAGTCAGTAGTCTTAGCATGAATACGCAGTTGAAAACCGTGTCGAGTGGAAATTTTATCGTTGACGTGATGAAGTTTGGCAGTCTTTTGTTTGCAGCACTTTCTGTTCTTTTTCTGCTTTATACGAACAGCTTTATCATGAAGCGCCGCAAAAAAGAGCTAGGGCTTTATCACATTCTCGGCCTGGAGAAAAAGCATATTCGCAAAGTACTGACCTGGGAAAGTGCTATCACCTCTTTTTGCTCGATTGCAAGCGGCCTGATTATTGGAGTAGTCGCCAATCAATTCGTAACAGCGATATTATCTAAAATGATCGGCACCAAGCTTCCATTTTCGGGTGCAATATCAGGACCAGCCGTAGTAAAGACAATCATCACCTTTGTCATAATTTTTTTGCTGAGTTTCCTATATAATTTGCGTCAAATTCATGTTGCCAATCCTGTGGAACTTTTAAAGGGCGGGCAACTTGGTGAAAAAGAGCCGAAAGCAAAAGGGCTTTTGGCAGGTTTGGGTTTGGGACTTCTTCTGTGCGGATACACACTTTCGTTTTTAGTAAACAATCCGGAAAAAGACAGCAATATGATGCTCGGTGCCGTTGTCTGTGTATTGGTTGCAACGTACTTGTTATTTATCGCTGTCAGCATCCAAGTATTAAAATTGCTACAACAAAACGAGCACTTTTATTATAAGTCCAAGAATTTCACCTTGATATCTGGCATGTTATATCGAATGAAACAAAATGCCCTAGGACTTTCAAATATTTGTATTCTCAGTACGGCTACACTTTTGATTATGACAACGACAGTTTCTCTTTATTTTGGCATTAACAATACGGTTGCTAACGAACTCGACCATGATATTTCAATCAACGCACCGGTAGCTGATAAAGATAAGGTATCCAAATTATTTAAATCTATCGATAAAAATATAAATAAGCATTCACTTAAAAGGAAAAACGTTCTGAAATACACCGGAGGAAAATTTGCTGAGGACTTGGATGCAGATGGAAAATTTGAGATGTTCTTTTTAATGCGGCTCAAAGAGTATAACCACCTGACAAGGCAAAACATGAGTCTTTCTAAGGACGAGGTACTTATATTTTCAGAAGATCCTACTAAGCATTCAGACACCCTTACCCTTGGTAAGAAAAAGCTCAGTGTAAAAGAATATCTGAAAAAATTTCCGATAAAAAACAATTCAGCAGGTATTTACGGTCAGAAATGGCTGTATATCGTATCCCCGAAAGATGGTCTTTTGGCAGATAAACTCTCCCGCGAATCTAATCTGTATTATGAGTTTGATTTGACAGGAAAGGATCAGGATAAATCCAATTTTTCCTATGCTATTTCCAAAGAGGCAGAAAGGTTAGGAATACAATTCGAATCCAGATCGGGATACCATGACGATCTAATGGTGCGCTTTGGTGGGTTGTTATTTCTTGGAATGCTCATCAGTATTATTTTGTTCATGGAAACAGCACTCAGTATTTTCTATAAACAGATTTCCGAGGGGTATGACGATCAGACACGCTTCAAAATTTTGAAGAAGATCGGAATGAGTCAAAAGGAAATCCGCAATACCATCCGTAGACAGATTTTGATTGTCTTTTTCTCGCCACTGGTGATTGCCTTACTGCACTTGTGTGTTGCACTTCCACTGGTGATGAAACTGATGAAAATTGCGTTTATGGACAGTTGGGCTGTAACGTTAGGCAGCAGCGCTGTTTCTGCAACAGTGTTCATACTCATTTACGGTGCGGTTTTTCTTTTAACAGAACGGACATATCGAAAAATTGTAGCACCTTCTAAGCAGTGAAAGGAGTGTATTAATATGAAAATAAAGGAAAAAAGTTCTGTCAGATTGATTACTTTGAAAAAAGGCGTAGGGAAGAAGATACTCATCCGTACAGGTTTGTCGATCATCAGAGGAGAGCATGTGGGTGCTATTGACGAGGATATAGTTCGCTCCAACTTAGCTGAGGGCGATTAGGTAGCGTTCGGGCTAATAAAAAAAGGAACCGTTCCCGAGACAAAAAGTGGGCGGGTTCCTTCTATGCATACTGTGTTCTTCCTTACTATATAGTGAAAGCTTTTTCATAGAGTATTAGATTTTGAGAAAAGAGACATCTGATCTGGGTCAGATGTCTCTTTCTCGTTATTAGTGGTCTTTCCAATACATGAGGTTGTTGAAGACATCTTCGTTAATGCGTATTCCCTGATTATAGGGATTTCCGCCATCGGTATGAATAGCAATGCTGTGGTTGTTTTTTTGATAGACAGGAGAACCACTTTGGCCATTCGTGTCATTGGTGTAGTATAATTTCTTATCATTGACTTGGCGAATTTTATCACTTTGGCGCCATTGGGTACCGTAGTCTTTGTCCCTAGGATATCCACTCATCGTTTCCCCTGAACCAATACGAGTGACGGTTTTCCAGTTGAGGCCGAACCAACCGGTTTTGTTTCCGATATCGGAATTGATCTTGATGGCTGCGTAGTCATAGTTGGTATCTTTATTGGTAATCCAACCCTCTACAGAGTGAAAGGATTTAGATTTCACGGTACCAAAAGGAGCATTGTTTCTATCTCTACCAGGGGTGATAGTTGCCCCGGTTGCCCACTTGTCGGTGTCTATGTTGTAGACACAGTGGCCAGCGGTGACGATGGTATCTGCGTTAATAAACCAACCTGTGCAATCGCCGATATCACTAGAGATTTGCACAATGGCACTGTAGGGAAAGGAGGTTGTACGGTTGACACGAACGCGGTCATCGGAGCCGATAATCGACTTGACTCCGATAAAGGGAAGATTATTTTTTACTTCAGCTCTTTTGGTGACAGTGGATGGTTGCTTGGTAACGGTCTCACCAGTTCCTTTGTAACTGGAGGTAGTAGCACCATCCCGTTTCCTGCTGTTGCTAGAAGGTTTGGTTGGTGCAGTAATCGTACCCTCATTAGAGACCATGGTGTATGGTGACAGTTTAGACTTAGATGCTGGAGTAGCTTCTGCACTGGAGAGTCCTATCAATACTTACTTGCTGTATTAGCATCAATTTATCATTAAGGGAGGTAGCTGATTGAACGGATTATTACGGAGGAAAATGCCCTTTACAGAATACGGTCCTGTATGGAGGGTCAGTAAATTTAGGAGACTTGCCTTCTCAGAAGCATTTTCCAATCTAGGTAATATGGCACAAGGAATTGCGCTTGCAGCCTATATATACATGCTATCTCAGTCTGTGGGGATGTACAGTGCGTTTCTGTTGATTCGTTTTGCTCCTCAATTTGTTCTAGTCTCTTTTGTAGGGAAGATTGTAGATCGATACTCCCGTCGCTATACGACGACAATTATCAACATATTATTGGGATTAATTTCTATAGTAATGGCATTTTTTTCGGGAAATATAGCTGTAATTATGGTGATGGCGCTATTGGCTGGTGTGGTGGAACTGCCATATCTTCCAGCGCTTTCGTCAAGCGTACCATCCTTAGTTCGTAAGAATCATTTGTCACTAGCTAATGGACTGCTAGGTGTGTTTAGTGGACTTGCCAGAATCATAGGTGCTGGTATAGCCGCGTTCGGATTGTTAACAGATGCTGTGGTCTGGGTGATGATCTTTAATGCCCTTACATTTTTTATCTCTGCGTTTGTTTCATGGATTTCACTACCAACCAAAAATCAAGATCTCGATCAGGAAGAAAATACAGGGGAATCAGGTAAGTCTGAGCCGAAAATTCCAGTTGGTTTTTGGGGGATCTTTCGCTATTTGCGGGGCAATCGAACCTTGAAGCTTCTAGTACTAGGATCGACTTTAATTTGGGGATGTTTAAGTTTATCTGATGTATTACTTGTACCGGTATTGTCAGCAGAGGTTAGTGGAGGTGAGAAATACTATGGAATCTATCGACTGATCGCTGCAATAGGGATGGCACTGGGCTCTTACTTTTCAGATAAATGGCATAAATGGTTTGCTACAGAGCGACTTCTATCGTACGGATATGCAGCACCATTATTGGTTGTTGCAGTGGGTACAATCGGGTTAGCATTTTGGCCGATGACGTTTGGACTTGTGTTTTATTTGTTACTTTGGGTGGCGTTGATGTTACCTGCAAATTTACTGGCTGTTGAGCTCCAGCACACGCCAAATGCATTTCGTGGCCGAGTAATGGTAGTGGCTGATGCTGTAGATGGATTTTTATTTATTGTACTAATGGTGGTAGTGCCACAATGGGTGCGATTTGCTAACGTTCAAAATTTGCTCTGGTTGACTGCGTTACCCTTTGCTTTCATTTCGTTAGTGTGGACGTTCGATTGGGTTCGGAATGGACGCAGCAGTCGACATCGAGAAAGCATAGGTAGAGGTGAGGTATCGTGATTCAATTTCAAACCACGAGGTGAGAAGGAGTTGCGGCGGGCACGCCTAGGGCTTCTCCGATGTTTTTTGAAGAGTACTACTCTGGATAGTGAAAAATTGTTTCCTGTTTTGGATTTATTACTCAAATATTTTTAAGAAGTATGTTAGAATAATTAAAAAATATTACATAGTAGGAGTTGAATATGATGGAGGATCAACAAAATCCCAATGTAGTTGTCGCTGTTCAAACAAAGAGTATGGGACTTTCTCTAATACTAACTTTTTTCTTTGGTCCACTTGGAATGCTTTACTCCACCATATTAGGTGGGATCATTATGTTTTTTGTGGAGGTTTTTGTTGGCTTATTTACTTTTGGGTTTGGCTTACTTCTCACTCATCCTATTTGTATGATTTGGGGAGCGGTTGCTACAAATACTTATAATGAAAAATTGTTAAAGCGGTATCAGTAAACCGGGTTTGATGGGAAACGCGATTAAAAGAAGAATATAATGTAGTAATTGAGTAGTTTAGGTGTAGAGCGCCTAAGGTTAAACCTTAGGTTCTCCACTTTTATGCAGAAGAAAGGAAGATTATAATGAAATCGGTTTTAAAAAACCGTTCATTTGTATTTATTGGTACAAGTCAATTTATACATAAAATTGGGGAATGTTTATATGATTTATTAATGCCCTTATTAGTTTTATATCTAACTGGTTCTCCGGTTTTAATGGGTACGATGTATGTAGTAGGTGAACTAGCAGAGTTTATTGTTTACATGTTTGGTGGAGTTATTGTTGATATGTATAATAGAAAGAAATTGCTTATTACAATAGCAGTTCTTCAAGCAACTCTAATAATTTTAATTCCAGTAACAGAGAGGCTCGATTTTCTGAATATATCCCTTATATTTTTAGTTTCCTTTATATTAGATATCTGTGTATGCTTGTATGGTATTGCTGACGTTTCTATTATACCCCAAATTGTAGAGAAGGAGGATCTACCTAGTGCTAACGGATTTATGCAAGTAGCATTATCTACAGGCCAAGCTTTAGGGCCTGCTATATCTGGTGGTATAATTTCTATATTCGGATTATTTGGTAGTGTGTGGATTAATTCTGGTATTTTTTTATTGCTACTTTTTACATTTTTATTCCTCCAATCATATAACAAAAAACCTAAAATAGAGAAAATAACCCCGAAGAGAATACTTTCAAACAGTTGGGAAGGCTTTTTGTTTACATATAGACAATCATTTTTGAGAAAGCTGCTTATATGGCCTATTATGTTTGGTGTAGTTATTATCTCTAGGCTCATATCACTATTTATTCAGTCAACGACAGATCCGGAACTGCTAGGTAGGGTCAATGGTGCGTCTCGGTTAATCTCAGGCGTATTGGCTCCTGTTAGTGTGTTATTAGCTGGATATATTTCTGAAATAAAAGGAACAACATCTGTTTTTATTGGGTCTGCTGCAGTTATATTTTTATCAGCAATACTAATAATGTTTAGTGAATTAAGACAGGCTTCCTGGGGTACTATTTCGCATGAGAAAAAAGTAAAGCCTAAAAGAGCAAGTGAGTCCAGGTAGAAGGTGGTATTGAGCGTTCAAGGCATATCCTCTGATATAAGGGACAGGGTAGGAAAACTATATATAGGAGATTACTCCCCTCTAGTCAAAGGGGCAATCCCTTTCGTGTTGCGACCAACTCGCACAGAACATATGTTTACGCAACGTCAATGTCTAGTGATAATAGGAAAGTACAGATCTTTTGGAGATCAAGAGGGGAGGAGAAGATGAAGTTATTAAATTTTGGGGCTGAAGATGCAAAGAAAATAACGCAGTTTGGTAGCCAGGGAATACGTATTACACCGATCATAAAACAGGGGGGATGGGTACAGACTGGGTGTATCCATTTTTCACAGAAAAGTTTACTTGGCCTCCATGTAACTCCTGGACCCCAGCTTTTTATGGTTGTTGTTGGGGAGGGGTGGGTTAGAACAAAAGATACGAAGTCCATTCCAATTCGAGCAGGGCAGGCTGCCTTTTGGTCAAGTGGAGAAGAGCATGAGTCCGGCAGTGAAACGGGAATGACTGTGCTCGTCTTTGAAGGAAAAGGTTTAGAGAAGGATTTATTGCTAAAAGGATAAATTTTAAACGTGTACATGGAAAGATGGGATTTCTTAATCCTAAACGTTTGCTAAGAATACCATAAAAGTAATATAAATATTAGAATTAAAACGTTTATCAATAAAAGTGGTAAAATTCGGCGTTTTAGGAATCGTACAGAATGAGAGGGGAGAAAGGGTTGAGTATAAGAGTCCAGGTCTCTTGTTTAGTGATGAAGGATAGCAAGATCGCCATGGTCAAGAAGAAAAATCGAAACTCATCAGTATATAACCAGTTTATACCTCCAGGGGGACATGTTGAGTTGCATGAACCATTAGAAGCTGCCTGTATCAGAGAGGTTTATGAAGAAACTGGCCTTCGCGTGGATGATTTGAACCTGTGTGGGGTTGTGTCATTTATAGCCCATACCAGTGACTATCATTCAGTCTGCTTCTTCTTTAAGACGCAAAATGTTGCTGGAGACCTTAAGGTGATGGAGCCCGAAAAATTAACCCCTCATTGGATTGACCTGGATAGTCTCCGACAAAATAATCATATTACTGATTATCACAAAGCATTTTTGCAAGAAATGATTATTGAAAACAATTACATTAATGCAATAGTCCAATGGTGTCAACTAGATAATCACATCGAATGGAGTATTAATAATGTTAACAATTAAGCATGGGAATTGATTATCTTTATACCGGATGAGTGATTTGGAAGCATCCTACGGAATGCTTTTTTCTCTATGGAAACTGAACGTAGCTAGGAGCAGAATGTTCTATTAAATGCTTCCCGTCAGTAGATGGGTACTCCCAAAATCCCACAGCGCTCAAAGGAATTTGCCCTTGGGGTGATTCAGTTGTGGGCGTGTACTATCTCACATTCCACCTGTAATAAAATCTGCAAAGATACTGGGTTATATTTTGTGAAAATGCCAAGGCACCCCTCTGAATTCAGAGGGGTGCCTTGGCATTTGTCTGCTACATAAAATATCTTCGACGCACATAAATTGATTGATGGGAAGGAAAGGGGTGAAAAGACGTTGACGATCAGTCTTTGTATGATTGTGAAAGACGAGGAAGACATTTTGGATCGAGCATTACAATCCGTCAAGGGATTTCCAGACGAAATCATCATTGTAGATACAGGTTCTAGCGATAACACTATGGAAATTTCCCGGAAATGGACAGAAAAAGTGTTTGCGTTTGAGTGGGTGGAAGATTTTTCAGCCGCACGCAACTATACATTTGAACAAGCAACGATGGATTATATCTTTTGGTTAGATGCAGATGACGTTGTTAACTCAAATAATCTTAAAAAGTTAATCCACCTAAAACGGACATTGAATCCATCCTTTGACGCTGTCAGGATGGATTATCATACAACCTTTGATTCATACGGTAATGTAACGACCACTGCACGGAGGATTCGACTAATTAAGCGGAAGAGCCCTTTTAGATGGATAGGTGTAGTTCACGAGGATTTGAGTTGGGAAGGAAAAGGTGGTAATCCCACTATTCTAGAGAGTGATATCATCATTATCCATAAAAAGATGAAGCCAAGCACAGAAAAAAGGAACCTTCAAATTTATGAAAAACATTTGGCGAAGGGATTGACCTTAACTACACAGGATATCTTCCATTATGCACAAGAATTGAAAGGAGATAAGCAATATGAGAAAGCAATTGGTTATTACGAAGAATTTTTGAGGAAAAAAAATAACTCATCGAGTTGGAGGACGTTTACATATAACCAATTAGCTACTTGTTACCATCTCATAGGAGATACTAAAAAAGAATTGGAGATAACATTACAATCATTTGCTGAAGGGCTACCACTTCCCGAATTTTGTTGTCGCTTGGGAGAACATTTTGTAAAGAAGAAGGAGTATGATGCGGCAATCTTTTGGTATGAACTAGCGGTTAATGTCCCATGCGATAAAAATATTCAAGGTTCAACCAGTGAAACTTTTCGTACATGGTTTCCAAATAAACAACTAGCATTATGCTATCTTCAACTAGGACAGTATAGCAAAGTTTATCGTCATTATAAAAAAGCGTTGTCTTTTCGAGCAGGGGATGAAGAAATGCTGAGAAATTTAAAATTAGTTAAAGAGTTGATGGATAAGAAAAAAGAGAAAAAAAGAACGGGCCGAAAGAAAAAAAGATAACGTTCAAATAGCAGTGACGGGAATAAGCAATCAGAAATAAAAGTCTTTTAAAAGGAGAGGGAGATGAAATCGCTCAAAATCTTAGCAGTATTTGGTACTCGTCCAGAAGCTATTAAAATGGCACCAGTTATTCATCGTCTTTATCATGAATCCAACATAGAAGTGAAAGTGTGTGTGACGGGTCAACATAGGGAGATGGTTAGCTCAGTATTAGAAGTCTTCGGGATTTGTACTGACTTTAATTTAGATGTAATGGCTGAGCAGCAGAGTTTAGATGACATTGCGGCACGGATATTGGAGAGGTTACCAGGAATCATGGAACAAGTACAGCCTCATATGACGATTGTCCAGGGGGATACTACTTCTGCCTTTATTGCTGGGCTGGTTTCTTTTCATCAGAGGGTTCCAGTTGGGCATATTGAAGCGGGACTTCGAACTACTCATTCTGAAATTCCTTTTCCAGAAGAGATGAACCGCCGCTTACTGGGAAGATTGAGTAGCCTTCATTTCTCTCCCACTCTTCGGTCCGCCCGTAATCTTATTAGGGAAGGGGTAGATGTAACCTGTATCCATGTAACGGGGAATACGATTGTGGACGCAATGCGGTGGATCAAACATCAGCCAAGTGATCTCACAATGAAAAGATATTTGAAAGGAAGTCCATATATTCTGATTACTTCCCATCGAAGGGAACATTGGGGAGAACCGATGCAGAGTGTATTTCGAGGAGTATTAAAGTTAGTAAAGTTGCTCCCAAACGGACGAATCGTTTTCCCTACTCATCCTAATCCAGCGTTAAAGGAAGCAGCCAGACGTGCCTTTGAAGGTAGGCCTGAGGTTGTGCTTATGGATCCTATGCCAGTGGTCGATTTTCATTTTCTGGCGGCTAATGCATCATTGATTGTTTCGGATTCTGGAGGAATCCAAGAAGAGGTTCCTTCTTTTAATGTCCCTTTGCTGATTACTAGGATGGAGACAGAGCGTCCCGAAGTAATCGAAGGAGGTTGGGGAGTGCTTACAGGTTGTGATGAGGATCGTATCTTCAGTGAAGGGAGACGATTGTTGAATGAAGATAAAAGAGCGTGGGAAGGAAGAAAAAATCCATTTGGTGATGGACGGGCATCGGACCGGATTGTTGCGGCTATATGGAAGTATTTTAACCGCTCTAGTGTGAATAACAGGGATCTTATTATTACTAAGGGGTGAGGGAGGACGGAAAATGAAACTTTTGTTATTTAAGGGGAGAGAAGACAACCGGTTGGTTTCACGCGTACACACCTTGTTTTCAGATTGGGAAATTACTACGATTACCTATCAGCCCGAAAGATGGGCTCATGAACCGACACTTCATCCTCATTTTTTAAATGATCTAAATGCTAACGATTATTGTGTCATTCTGAGCGACCCCTTTTGGCTTCCTGTGGTGTGTACATTTAATCCACGCTACATTATTACACTGTTGTCCAATCCACCACAGAACTCTAAACAGAGGTCTTTATGGAATAAATTCGCTTTGTTAGCGGGGGGGAAGAGTGATTGGATAGGGTGTGAGTCCGAGAACTTATATATAGAATATTCACTTCTATTTTCACAGGTGGTCCTCTTAGCAGAAGATGATCTCATGAATGATATCTTATTATTAGAATGTTTTCGTAAATTCACACAAGGAGAAAACATGCAGGAAGTGGTTGAAAAACAACGGATCATTCGCGAAGGTCACTACCTTCAATTAGCTGAACGCCTCGGACATCGAGAACAAACATTGTATCTAGCTTGTCTCTATCAATATTTTCTAGGAAAAGAAGAGGCAGAAAACAATCTTCTTGACTCCTTTGAATCCCTATTAATGAGTGGGAAAACGGATAAGTGGGCAGGCCGTTATCGATTTCGGTCAGCTATTCAATTAGCTTCTGGTCGACTGGAAGAATCGATTCAAACCTTTGGTATCACTGCTAGCAATAGTAGTGATCGTCAATTTTATCATCAGTTGTTGACGTGGGCAAATGAAGGACAGATACATTTAACTAAGGGTGCTCTGTTTGGATTAAACGGTGATTGGCGAAAAGCTCGTTTAGTTCTAGAAGAAGATGAGAGCGAAGAAAGTGGTTTGGAAAAGCAACAACTATTAATTAAGAGCTTATTAAAATGTGGTGATTTGGATGAAGCTCTTAACCAAATGAATGGTAGGAAAGTATTAGATCATGCTGTGCAAGCGAAAATTGTGCAAGGATTGATTCATTTCTTGAAAGGGAATATTCCAGGTTCGATTCAATCTTTTCTACATGCATCTCTACATGACTATAACGCTTTACTTCATATTATTGAGACAGAGAACGTAGAAAAAGTAATTCAGTCTTATTAATTAAAAAATATAACTTATTTAATAATGAAATTATTTATTTTAGAAAGGAGGGCGAAAATGGAACCGATACGCAAAGAAAAAGATAACAGATTGATCGCTATGATGCAGGTGCGCAATGAGGTAGGGCGTTATTTAGAGAAGGTGCTTACTTCTCTGGAAATGTTCGCCGATGAGATCGTCATCATTGATGATGCGAGCACGGATGAAACACCTGATTTATGCCAAAGTTTTAAAAAAGTAACCAAAATAGAAAGAGAAAAAGAGAGTTTATTTGGTCAAGAATGGAAGCTTCGGGGAAAGTTATGGGACCTTGCTTGTTCTAGAGAACCCGATTGGATTTTAGCAATCGATGCTGATGAAATTTTTGAAACGCGGGCAAGCAAGCATATCCGAAATTTGATAGATCAGACCGACTTCGATCAAGTGGGATTTCGTTTTTATGATTTTTGGGGATCACAAACCCATTATCGATCCGATCATTTGTGGCAGTTACATCAGCGATATACTCCGATATTGATCCGCTATTTCCCTAATTATCCCTGTATCTATCCTCAACAAAATCATCATGTACCAAGGTTGCCTATTAGTTATCTTGTTCTTCCGAGTCACTGTTCCGACTTCAGAGTAAAACACTTGGGTTGGTCGGGTAACGAAGAAGAACGCCGTCTGAAATATGAGCGGTACATCCGCATAGATCCACAAGGGAAATGGGGTAACTTGGAACAATATCACTCCATTTTAGATCGAAACCCCAACCTACTGCGATGGGAGGAGGAAACCCTATGAGTGAATCTATTCATCTGTTTGCTCCTGATTTTTCTTTAAAAGAAGAGACCCCCATTGATCGTCTAGGAACCTATGCTTTTGACTTGGCTCATCTAATTCAGGAGATGGGTTGGGGCGTTGAGATTCACCGGATGAAAGAACAGGAAGAAGAGCGAATGATTCAAGGGATTCTGTTGCGAGATCATTCTATCAATGTTGCAAAGAAAGCAGAGGGAGCCTGTATCTTTTTGGATTTCCTCTCCTTCTCTGGATGGGTTCGACAGGGGAGTCTGGGGGTTATCCAAGGGATGCAATGGATTAGAGAAGGCGAAACTCAGGAGGAAAAGCATAAACGAGCGGAAAACGTACAACAGGGGTTAAACCAGCTTTACAAATTAATAGTGACAGATAGCTACTTGCTTACCTACTGCCGTAGCGTATGTACATTCCCATATAATCGTGTTCACTTCATTCCTGACGGATTAAATGGTGAGTTTTATCATTCCAATCCAAAAGAGCGGGAGGAAAGATCCTCCGTGAACATATGGATGCCGCTATCGACCGAGGATAAGCAGGGGTTTCTGTTATCGATAGAAATCGCTGATTGGCTTTTGGAGCATCATCCCACTGTAAAGGTTTGTTTTACACAACCTTCCTCAGTAAACCGGGAGTTGTTGTGGATCTATCAACGGTGGCAATCCCATCACTTAGCATCGGAACGCATCGAAACAGTTGATTTTGGTTGTGCTTTGATGAGAAGGGATCAGCTATGGACAACGGATATTCTGATACATCCTCATTTTAATGACACAGATTCTATAGATATATGTTTAGAAGCATTAGCTTGTGGAGTACCCATCATTGCCTCTTCTTTTGGTAGAGTAAATGATTGGATAATAGACAGTTATAATGGATATCTTACTTCTCCCACACTTGAAAATGTGACCCAGTCAGCTCTCCTGTTGCTAGATGACCCTGTTCGACGAGAGGTGATCGGTCGACGTGGACGAGAGACTGTTCTGAGAAGAGGTATACAAAAGTGGCGCGAAAATTGGAGATCCACCCTTCAGAAATGGAAAATGGGGGGAGATTACTCATGAGTAAGCAAATTCGTATTCTTACACATAGTTTTTTGGATGCTTATAATAATCGATTAGACAGAGTATTTGGCGGTGGATTAGAACGGTATATAGTTGATTTATGTCATGTAATTACGAGGATGGGACTAGCACCAGAAGTACATCAACTTGGGTACAAACAATCCTTTTCAGTAGAAATGGATGGAATACCGGTTCATGGATACTCATGTGAAGAACAAGACCGCACGAACGTATTTCAGGGAATGGCTACAGGAGCCAATGCTCCTGTCATTTATGCTAGTTTTATTTGGAAGCCCATGCAGTATCGCTCGGATGGACTGATAATCAGCCATGGGATTAATTGGGATCATCCGTTAGATAATGTAGAAAATAAAAAGATGATAGGAAAAGCCATTCAAGGGGCCTTAGATCAGGTTCGTACTGTAGTAAGTGTGGATACTCACTTTCTAAGCTTTACACGGACGGTTTGTAATTTGAAGTATCCGGATCAAATGGAGTTTCTACCCAATTTTGTGGATACCCGTCACTTTCATCCTATTAGAAAGAAGAACAATGAAAATGGACGAGTAAGAATCCTTTTTCCGAGGCGAATTAGCTGGGAACGTGGAGTCATCCCGATGATGGTGGCCGTAGATGACTTGCTAACCAATTATCCATTTTTGGAAGTAGAATTCGCGGGTGATTTTCAGGAAGGAGAATTGGTCCATCGCGCCTTTTCTCGTTGGTTTAGTGTTCATCCACATCAAGATCGATTACGAAAGATGACTTACAACTTCCATGACGTAGCGAAGGCTTATCAAGAAGCAGATATTGTGGTGATTCCTACCATCTTCTCAGAGGGAACTTCTTTTTCATGCCTAGAAGCGCTGAGTACAGGAAAAGCAATAGTTGCAAGTAATGTGGGTGGATTAAACGATTTGATTCTTCAAGGGTACAATGGCTATTTAGTTAATCCTCATGCGGACGAGATTACGGATGTACTTCGTTTCTTAGTAACAGATACCGAAGAGTGTAAGCGTTTAGGAAAGAACGCACGTCGCACTTCCCTGGTCTTTGATCGAAAAAGGTGGATGAATAAGTGGGAGAAGATTTTATATCGTCATTTTCACAATGTCGGCTATACATGGTGAAGAAAGCCAACCCTATACAGAGGTTGGCTTTCTTAAATATAACTTCTGTGCAATACATCGTGTTACCTGAATCTTATGCATGTACCCTATACGGCTAGACAATTCTTCGCTCCATCTCTGGTCGTGCTCTAAAGTAATCACTTCTATTGGAATTAATTTTTGTTGGCAAAGCGACTTCCAAAATAGTGTAGATTGTCCTCCACCTAATTCAAGAATGCGGTAAGATCGAGTAGGATCCATTTGGTGATATAATTCTATGTGATACTTTTTAAGGTCTTTATACTATGACTTAAGAGTTGTTTTGTAGAAGTTTTCTTTTTTAAAATCGCTCGATAACACTGCAGTTTTCCATACATATTGGTTGAGAGGACATCGCTTGGTTGTTCGAAAGAGTGTATCGTGGCAAAGTCAAATTCTTCTGTTTCGATCATTTCCTTAAAAGTATTCAAGTCAATCGTAGGGAAATCAAAGGTAAGCACAATTAATCCATCCGGTTTAAGAATGTGAGCAAATTCTTTTAAGGCAAGTTTTTGTTGAACAGATGATAAATGTTCAAGTACGGATATACAAAATATTTTATCAAAATGGAAGGCGGAATAGGGTAATTTCGTAATATTCGCCTGGGAAAAGTGAATATTTTTTAAAATACAACTAATTTTTTCGTTAAATTGATCATTTCCTAATGTGGATTCCAATTCTTGAATGATTTTTTGCTCTGATAAAATTCCTGGATTGATATCGCATGCATGTACTTCTTTGCATCGCTGTGCCAAGTAAAACTTGAGTGGATGAGAGAGACCGCAAGCGGCGTCAAGTACGGTTTCGTTATGATGGGCAAAGTTTTTTGCCCACTCATATTCATACCCTCTACTCCACCATTCCTTGGGAAGAGGGAATACGAGATGGTCAGTTTTTGGATCGGATTCACGTATGAACCTTGTTTCATACAAATTGTATGGCATCAATATAGGAACCCCTTTCGGTAAGATTTTCGATGACTAATATATATGTGCCCTCCTTGGATTTAATAAGGGTTGTACCAGTAAGTCTAAAATAAATAATAGGGAAAAAATACCTGATTAGTTATCTCTATTTAAGGTTAATTAATTAGAGTGCCTTTAATAAATATAAAAGAATTTATTTTTAAAATATGAAAATTGTGGTGAATCACCGGAGAGGTAGTTCAAATAGACGGGAGGGTGATGAAGAATTGACGAAAGAAAGATATATTCGCAATGGGATACAAACTACGTTAATTGATTTATCCGATCAATTAAGCAACCGTACTTCGCCGTATGAAATAAATCAACATCATATAAAATATCTAGATCATTCCGTAGCAGTCTCACAAGCTAAAAAATTATTAGGTGATCATGAGTTTTTCCCCAACAAAGAGGGGTGGGCTACAGAGGAGGTAACACTAAGTTCACATTCAGGAACCCATGTGGATGCTCCCTATCATTATGGTTCCTTATCGGAAGGTAGACCAGCTAAGACCATCGATCAAATTCCCCTGCAATGGTGTTATGGTGATGGGGTATTACTGGATTTTTGTCACAAAGGTATTGGAGAGGGCATTGATGAACAGGACATCAAGTCAGAATTAAATAGAATCGGTTATGACTTGAATCCCTTTGATATTGTATTAATTCATACGGGTGCATCGAAGTTGTTTGGGACCCCTGGTTACGCGAATAAACAACCTGGCTTAGTAAGGTCGGCGGTTCAATTCCTTGTTAGTCAGGGCGTTAAGCTGATCGGAATCGATGCCTGGGGGTTAGACAGGCCGTTCGATAGGATGGCAGAGGAATCGATAAGTGGTAAGGGTCAATTCTGGGAAGCTCATTTGTTTGGTAGGGAGAAGGAATATTGTCAAATTGAGAGATTGTGCAATCTAGAAGAAATACCAAAGCCTTTCGGTTTCACTGTACAAGCTTTTCCCGTGAAAATTGAAGGAGCTAGTGCTGGGTGGAGTAGAGTGGTGGCGATTTTAGAAGAGAAGTAAAATATTGATTGGTAGAAAGAAGTAGATATTATTTAATCAGTTATAAAAATTAGACGGCCATTTAGCCGTCTAATTTTCGTTTTATTGATCATCATCGTCAAGGAAGAACGCTTCCAAGATCTTGATGACACGTTTTTTTGAATAACTGTCGCAAGCAGGTTCCCGTGTATTGGTTTCGTAATGTGTGTACGGAAGGGTTTGGGTTACATATCACTCCTCAGGCTCATTGTTCTGTCCAGGGAAGCTTCGATTCCCTTTCTGTTTAAGTAATTGCTGTGCAATGGTGAAACCAATGAGGTACGCGGGGGCTGAAGTGTTGCCATCTACAGTGAAGGGGACGATGGAAGCATCAGCTACAATTAAGTCCTTCACCCCATGAACCCGCCCTCGGCGATCTACAACCCCACCCTTCTGAAGAGGTGCCATTCGAAGCGTGCCTTGTTGGTGGTGATTATGATCAAAATTTTCTTTGATAAACTGTTCAAGCTTGGCCTCATCATTAATGATGTCCAAGGTGGGAGAAACGATTTGATATGCTGAATCAATAGCTGACAATTTAGCCGCTATGTTCTTAATATAAATCTTGTAGATGTTTTTTACCGCTTCGAGGTCTGTGGTATTTTCAAGAAAACCTTCATCGGCAAGTACAATTTGTAATGGGTCATTGCTCTGTATCTCAACGGATCCTTGGCTTTTAGTTTGCAAGAAAAGGATCGCGATGGTTAATGTGTCCTCTAAGCGGATCCCTATAAGCTGTACGCCCCGACGATCTTGGTCTGCTCCAGGTGTAGGATCCGGCAGAAAGGCACCACCTGTATAAAGAGAATGAAGATCATCGGGAGGTACGGGATTATCGTTTGGATTGGTTGTAAAAACGGCGAAGTTAAGCGTGTGATTTCTGAGGTGCCTACCCACATTCGGATTATTAAAAACAACAGAAATCCCTGCCTTTTTAAGAAGCTCGGCGGGGCCGATTCCAGAAAGCATCAATAGCTGTGCGCTATTGATCCCTGCTGAAACAATGATTTTCTTGCGAGCACAAGCTCGAATGTACTTACTCTCTTTAAGGAATTCAACACTGTCTGCGCGCCTATTGTGGAAAAGCACACGAAGAGCCGTGGATTTAAAAGAAACGTTCAACTTCCGACCGTTTACACCACGACCGTCACGGGTCATGATATCTGATGAAAGAAAGGCGGTAGATGCGCTTTCTCGTTGGCCGTTTGGCTTCTGATATAGCTGCCAGCGGGTAAAGGAGCCGAGAGGGGTTGTAGGATCATTATAATCAAGAATTTCTTTGAATCCTGTTGCCTGCTCTATGGCTGAGACCAGCTTTTTGGCCATGGTGGTGGGATTCTTTGGAGCCTGCCTGATGTTGATTTTTCCATTAAAACCTCGGACCTTAGGGGTATTGGTGTTTCCGTTGTATTTCTCCAACCTTTTGAAATTCATGATCGCTCGTCGGGATGACCAGAGAGGACCCAGAAGGTTTTCCCATTCTCTAAAAACAGCCGCCGTGGGTCGTACATACTGTTCGCCGTTGATCGAAGAGCCACCCCCTGAGAGGCGACCGGTGGTCCACTCAAAAGTAAGCTCATTAAGGTTTTCCTGCGGGACCCCCTCTCCTTGCCAAAAGTACTGTGGAAAAAATCGCTCTTCAAGCTCTAAAGCAAATGTAGAATCCCTGATCGGCTGGTTACTATCGTTATTTCCCCCTGCTTCCAAAACAAGAACGGAAGTTCTTTTATCATCGGTAAGGGTTTTTGCTATAGCCGCACCTGCTGGACCGGTTCCTATGACGATATAGTCGAAAACCGGTGCACTTCGCTCTCGAGTCACTTCAATCCCCCCTCATTTCCAAATATGATTATGTGGGGAGTGTGATCTGTAGGACCGCTTGTGGATACCAAGCCCGTTAATTGTTTAGACCACCGGGTTTTCCGTATTAAAGATACAATGCGATCAACAAGATGCCTGCCAAGACAAAACGATAAATGGCAAAGGGGGTTAAGCTGACGCTGATTCTCTTTCTTGGAAAGCCTGTATGAATCACACAATTGCGGATTCCCCGACATCTTCAGTGAACATCCACCTTTTTAAAGTAAACGATGCTCGCTATGAATCCCAAAAAAGCCGTAGCCGCAATCAGCAGATACGAAACTTCTGATGGGTATGTTGGCTCAAGGGTACCATTCGCAATATCCAATGCGGCTACCCAAGGGAACAACCCCCTGTGTTCGGAAGTGGCCAACATCACGTTGAGCAACGTGATCACGATTGTGACGACAATGGTGGGCACAAAATTTTTCAACATGAGCGTGATCAGCACAATCGGGGTAGACAAAATGAAAAGAAATACTCCAGCTATCGCGAATTTGCCGAAGGATTGCGTGACCATCAAGAAGCTTAGCCCCTCAAACTGCAACAGGATTCCCATCAACAATGCCAGGCCCCATACCACTAAAGTCAACAGCATGATCCAAAAGAAGAGGAGAATCCATTTACTCATAAGCAAACTGATCCGCGAAACTGGGATCGTCAACAGGTTTTTTAGTGTGTCTTCTGTATATTCCCGACTATAGAGATAGGCGGTAATGACTCCATACAGCGGGGCTCCTATAATCAATACGGCATATTTGCTCGTATTCAAGAACAGCACGTCAAATTTGGCGAGCACCGTAGGCTCCTGAATAAACATGGCGATAGCCACCATAAGTGGGGCTACTGCCGCTCCGATAATGCTGAGTAAGAACATTTTGGAACGCTTGAGTTTCAAGAGTTCGGTATACACCAGATTAACCAATCGTCCCACCTCCAACCAATTTCGTGAAGTAATCTTCCAGTCTGTCCTCGCTCATCATAATCTTTGCCACTTCAATATCATTTTGCACGAACAATTTATTGATTTGCCCCTGTTGTCCCAGATGTGAATACACGCGGATATTCCCCTCGTCATGGACTTCGTAATCGGTAACGTTAAAATGGTTCTCCAGAAGCATCGTCGCTTTGTTGTCGTTGGACACTTGGAATTCCAAGTATTTGCGGTTTCTTTTCCTGAGTTGGTCAAATGAGACTTCTTCTAAAAGTCTCCCTTGGTGGATGATACCCAAGTGATCAACCAACTGCTCGATTTCCGATAATATATGGCTTGAAATGAGAATGGTAATATTTCTTTCGCTAGCCAAATTAAAAATGAGCCTGCGCATTTCCTTAATCCCGATCGGATCCAGTCCGTTAGTGGGTTCATCCAGGATCAGCAGCTCCGGATAATGGAGAAGCGCTCTAGCGATCCCCAGTCTCTGCTTCATTCCCAACGAGTATTCACCGACCAATTTTTTTGTTTCATTGTGCAGTCCCACGATCTCCAATGATTCATCGATCGCTTTTTTCTTGTGAATTCCGATGATTCTGGCGTTGACGAGCAAATTCTCTCTGGCCGTAAGGTTCTCATAAAAGCCGGGCACTTCAACAATCGAGCCGATTTTTCGCAAAATCTCTTTTTGATTGTTAATAAAATTCTCTCCAAATATTTCGATCTCCCCATGGGTCGGCTTGATCAATCCCAATAACATCCGGATCGTAGTCGTTTTGCCCGCTCCATTTCGTCCAAGAAATCCGTATATTTGTCCTTGTTTCACAGTCATATTCAGATTGTCGACGGATTTTTGTTCGCCATAAATCTTTGTCAGATTCAGCGTTTTAATGACGACACTTATTTGAGAACACCTTCTTTCCATCAGCATAGTTACATTCTGGGATCGAGGATTTAACTACGTCTTACCTATTTCTTAAATATTTCTTAAATCAGTGTGGGTCGATTGCGTTTGGGGATTGAAAAACCAAACGTCGTTCGTTCCCAAGGGATGCTTGCCACCCATATCCTTCCGCCGTTTTTTTCGACCAGCGCTTTGGCGATCGCCAGACCCAGTCCGCTTCCTCCATGCAAAGGATTCCTAGACCGGTCACTTCGATACATTCGTTCAAACACGTTCCCGATATCATTTTTGTCTATGCCCGGCCCTTGATCCCAAACGAGCAATTGATACTCATGGGCGGTTTCGGTCAGCACCATACCCAACACTTTTCCCGCTTGGCCATAATGAACGGCATTCCTGATGATGTTTCTGATGATCCGCATCAGGCTCAGGCGATCCGCCATGATGAGGCAATTTTTATCCGGCATGCTCACTTTCAACTCGATCCCATGTTTTTTGAGATCGGGCAAAAACTCAATCAACGTTTCCCTGGCCATTTCGGCAAAGTCGAGAGGTTCCGGTTTTATCGGCATTTCATCGGCGTCTAATTTGGCCATCGTGAATATTTCACCGATCAGTTGCTTCAGCCCCTTGGACTTTTTGGAGACGATCTCCAGATATTCTTGTTTTTCTGCCACTGATACAGCGATATCATCCTTTAACGCGTCCACATATCCAATAATAGATGTAAGAGGAGTCCGAATATCGTGAGATATACTTGACAAAAGGCTCCTTCTGGCCGCCTGGGATTGTATCGTCTGGACTTGCACTCTCTCAAGTTGTTCTATTAATTCGTTCACTGAGAAAGTCACTTCATCCAGCAAGAGGTCCCCTTTGGCGAACAACCGGGTCTTCAAATTTCCATCCCTTACCTGTCCCAATACCGTGACCATGTGCTTCAGTCTGGAGAGGAAACGGAATCTGGCAAACAAAAGAAGAGCGGTGGTCATGAATAAAACAACAAACAAGATTGATCTGGGCATTTCAGGAAAGCGGTTGTTGACATCCAGAATAAAAAGTCCCATGAGTGCGGTGAATTGAAGGATCAGCAGAAAGACTTGGTTATCCTTCGTCATCTTTTTCACCCACAAACTTATATCCGATTCCCCACACGGTCTGAATAAATTGCGGATTGGAAGGATCGGCTTCTATTTTCTTTCGAAGCTTTCTGATATGCACCATGACGGTATTGTCATCTTCTAGGTAATCGCTGTTCCACACATTGCGAAATAACTGGGTTTTTGTAAATACTTGACCGGGGTGGGTGATAAAAAATTTCAGCAATTGAACTTCTTTTGCGGTTAACGGTATTTCCTCTTCGGTACTGTGGACTGTGTACGTCTTCAGATTCACCGTAAGGCCCTTGAACTTGATCAGCATTTTTTCATGAATGCCGCCCTCTCTACCGAGTACCAAATATCTCCTCATGAGCGCCTTTACTCTGGCAACCACTTCATTGATGCTGAAAGGTTTGGTGATGTAATCATCCGCACCTATGCTCAGGCCCACGATTTTGTCAACCTCATGATCTTTGGCTGTCAGCATCAGGATCGGGACATTGCTTGTGTTTCTGAGCCTCCTGCACACTTCCATGCCATCCAGCTTCGGCATCATGAGATCCAAAATAATCAGATTATATTTGTTTTTACCGAACAAACCAAGAGCTTCCTCACCATTGACGGCCGTATCCACCTTGTACAGTTCCCTTTCCAAATACTTTTTCAACAAATCTCTAATTTCTTTGTCATCATCGGCGATCAGCACACGAATATCTTCCATGTCTTCACCTGTTTCTTCTTATATTCTCAAAAGATAGGGTGGCATTTCTTTAAAGAAATGCCACCCTTCATGCTTACCGTTCCTTCATCGTGACCAATAGGTCGCGAATGAGCTCGGCATTCTTATTAAGAGTCTAGGGGCCATTTTTGGATATCATTTGCATATGGGCCCCGCTCCCAACCGAATTCGTTCTTAACTGATTTTCTCGTTAATACTACCATAGGCAATCGCGTCTTGACATACATGTAAGATTTCATTACCAGTAGTTTGATCAATAAATTTGAGGCCAATTTTTCAAGATCTTTTAGTAGATGGGAGCTCCCAAGAACTCCCTGCCATCTTCCATCTCCAAATTTAGAACCCATTTGATATAACGTAACGTACTAACCATCCGGAAATTATCCCAAGGGCAACTGCTGGAAGGAACATTTGTATCTTCGCAATAATAATTGCTGTAATAAGGCAACCAATAAGCACAGGATAAGAAATCTCCAACACTTTATCCGTCGGAATAAAAACTTGTTTTACAATTAGCGCGGATATGATTCCGACTGGAACATAATTAAAATATAAACGTAGAGTGGAACTCACTTTTCGTCCTGCCATCATTTGGACACCGATGATGCGAGTTATATATGTAGAAATAGAGAGTAATCCGATTAGAAGCCAATCATTCAGCACTTTTTACACCTCTTTTTAAGTAGTAAATACCAACAAATGGTGCTAAAAAACCGGCAATAATGATTGAAAATTGGTTGTCTGGTATTAAATACTCAAGTCCGATTACCATGATAGCAGCAATAATGGCTGTTGCAACTACTGGTTTTTCTTTAATACCTGGTATAAGTAAGGCAACGAAAGTAATAGGGAAGGCTAAATCTAAACCCCATTCTTCGGGTTTGGCTATACCCGTTCCTATTAAAGAACCAGTCAAGGAAGACATAATCCATGCTAAATAAAAACAACCTGCCACAACACCAAAATATAGAGGGTCAGGGCCATATTTATTAAATCTAGCACTTCCTAAAACAAAAGGTTCGTCTGACACACCCATAGATAATAACCATCGCCATTTCTTAGCTGGAGAAAGCCCCTCCGCTAAAGAAGCCCCATATAGTATATTGCGCAAATTTAACAAAGTGGCAGTTAGAAGCACACTCGTTAAACTTGCGCCACCTGCTACCATAGCAACGGTTACCATTTGCACCGAACCGGAAAATATGAATATGGACATAGCCAATATCTCAACTAAACTAAACTTAGCCTGAGTTGCTAGAACACCAAAAGATAATCCTTTTATAGCAATAGCGATAGCCAAGGGAAAAGATTCTACAAAACCACTTTTAATTATCTTTTTTTGAGTTGCCAAATTTAATCACCTTGTAATCTCTTATTCTAATACCGCATTTACTTGGTTCTTGACACGATAATGGTACAGCTCTGGAGCTAAGCCATATACGTGTAAAACTACATAGGAAGTGCCTCACCAGAATTTCTCGCTTTTCTTAGGCCTACAGGCGTAAGTTGATTTTCATTATTTAGGATCATTCTTCATTGAATAAAGAAAAGTCAGATTTGGGTAAATTCAAGGCTGATCATCAACAATTTCATCGCAAAAATCCAGGTACTCTTTGATCCAAGTATCTGGATCAAAGAGTACCTGGATTGGCGAACTTCGCGGTTGACTTTTTTCACTTTCATTCGCCCTCTTAAATTCTGCTAAGTATAAATAAATCCTTTTATATTGTCAATAGATTTGTGAATTTTTCATTATGATAGAACGACAAGTACAAGATGGATTGGACAGTCAAGGCAGGGACATTGTGCTGAAAGATCATAAAAAAATGTCAACCATTAATAACTTGAATCTAAGAGTTTATCATGTTTGGGAATGCCACAAAAGGAACAGCTATCATAAATGCATCGGAATGATATTAATTTGCGCAATAGTCGTTTCCTTTATTAAAATGGTAAATCCATTTTTCACTAACTTGTGCCACATAAAATAAAGGTAGGTACCATAACGGTACCTACCTTTATTTTTTCACTACGTGAATGAAATGATCATTGATGGGAACCGGGTGTTACGGGATAATACAGTTCTTTGTCATTATATTTATATTGTTGATTAGCCAATCCATCAATAAAGTCGTTCCAGCCTCCAGCTTTCATCAGTTCTTGTAAACCGGTTCCAGGTTCAAGGGTATACGTGGATGATAATTGATACAATGCTCCTCGATAGACCGGATATTTAGTTTTATAATCTGGATTAGTAGCTGCTGGCACTTTAGTCTGAT
>NZ_FNNQ01000029.1 GCF_900106775.1 Marininema mesophilum | reverse complement strand
TAGCCATAAGAAAATCCCCCTCCAATAAACAATGATTTTTGTCCATCTTAACAGATGGACTTTTTTCACTGTCTACCTTTAGGGGACAATACCAACCTGGGGCTACTTTTTTTGTATGAGTTTCTCATAAGATGATACAAGGGCTTTTAAGGGTGTTCTGGCATTCAAGTAGGAGCATACGAGGAGGTGGATCAGTGGGTTATTATATCGCTGTGGAGGAGAAGGTTCGTATCTTTGTAGAGGATATCGATCCTGGACAAGGGAAGCCAGTTCTTTTTATCCATGGATGGCCGCTCAATCATAAAATGTTTGAGTATCAATTTAATCATTTTCTACAAATGGGCTACCGCTGCATCGCTATTGATTTACGTGGATTTGGAAAATCAGATCGGTCGTGGAATGGATACTCGTATAATCGATTGGCGGATGACATCCGCATCGTGATTGATACATTGGGCCTAGAGAATATCACCCTTATTGGATTCTCTGTGGGTGGCGCGATTAGCATTCGATATATGGCGCGACACGGTGGTCATCAAGTGTCCAAATTGGCCTTACTGGGAGCTGCGGCCCCGGCTTTTACTAAAAGGGCAGGTTTTCCCTATGGACTGACTAAGGCGGAAGTTAACAAACTAATTGAAGGTACCTATAAGGATCGCCCCAAAATGCTTGTCAACTTTGGGGATATGTTATTTGCTCGATATGTATCAGATGAATGTAAAGCATGGATACATGGGTTAGGTATGGAAGCCTTTGGCCATGCAACAGCGATGTTGGCCATTTCCTTACGTGATGAAGATTTGCGGCAGGATCTTCCTACTATTCAGGTGCCAACAATTATCCTCCATGGTAAACAGGAAAAAATCTGTCCTTTTCCGTTAGGAGAAGCGATGAAAGCGGGGATACAAGGTTCTAAACTGATACCCATGAAATATAGCGGCCATGGACTCTTTTACTGTGAGCAGGAGAAACTTAATGCAGAGTTGTTTCAATTTATAGGGTCTTCGATTTGACTAGGTAGGAATTTGAAGGTAGTTCCGTCTTTTATCCATTCTTGGGTATGGGGAATCCTCCATTTGTCTCCGAGGTGGATATCATATACCAACCCTTTGCCGAAGTCGGAGGGATCCTCATAACGACGGATTAAGGTGTTATCTCCGATATCTAAGGTATATTGGTGAGGGTGTCTGACCTTAACCCCGTAGATACGGTAGGCAACATTTTGCTTTGATTTGTTTTTTATATATATGAAACGACCGATGAGTGTGGATGAATGGGGGAGGGGTTGGTTGGTTTTGATAGTGATCTCATTGGGAGAGCTCAAGGAACGGGTGAAATCAAGGATGGTACCCTTTAGGGATGGATGTTCTATATGAAGAAGAGGTTTATCCTTCCACTGGATCAGCGTTCCATCATGGATATGGGCATAAATGGGCAGGTTTTTTCTCGTGGATACACAGCCAAAGAAACCACGAAAGGTGAAGGGCCCCGTCTTGTATTCAGATTGGGGATCTAATGAATTGAAAATGGTATCCACACGTCCGTCGGTTAACTCAACCTGAAGGGCAAAGGCGGTGTGAGAGCCCTTCGTTTTACTCCCGATTTTACGAAGAGGGAGGGGCTTAATTGTACGGATGTGGGATGTGGAACGATAGGGCTCCATCACGGAAACAAACTGACTGGCTAAATCGTTCCCTTTTCGATGAGCGATCAGGTAGCGAAGGTGATCAGGGTTGCCAGGTAGGTGGGGAGGGTATCCGTTTGCAAGAGCTACATCGTCTACGGGAGTCAGCATGGTAAGTCGAAGATGATGCCCCTCTTTATTCGTTGTTACTTTCCATGTGTCTTTTATCTTCCAGTCAACGAAAAAAGGGAGCTTTGGCTGGTTATCCCTTGTAACCTGATCAAGATAGTGAAAGCCACTACCAGTATATTTCCACCCCGCTGATTGGCTAGACTCCTTGCGACCAAATGGGATGGTGGGACCCGCGTAGGTTCCTTTGGGTTGGGGTTGAGGGTGGAGCCCACCTGTCGTTGCTACCCCTTCAGCACCATGAAAACTATAATGATGGTCGTGTCCCCCTTTTACGCGAAAAAAATCAACGATGTAGGAGTGGGTATCGTCCATGTCGATCATGGCCACTGTACGTCGATAATGCTGTGTTTGGGGATAGACGAAGGGTGCATCTACATCGATGAGCTGAATCGGTTGTCTGCCTTCAAAGTGGTGGGGAATGCCGGTTGTATGATCGGACTGCTGTTGTTGATCAACAACCACAGTATTATGACTAATGGTGTTGGCTACCCATTCAGTACGCGTTTTAAGATCAGTAGGGTAACCCAATTCAGGAGCGAGATCGAGGCCGAAACCGTGGATACCGATATTTAAGGTATCTTTATGACCGTGGCGACCTATACCATTGTCCCCATAATACATCCAGACCCCTTGCTTATGATGAGGGTCTCGTTTGTTAAAATGACTATGGGTTAAGGGGATACTACGGAGTTGTAAACGATCTAAACTAAGACCGAATCCAGTAGAGATGGGGTTCTTACCGATATTGTGAAAGGTGAGAGTGTGTAGCCCCTTCGCCAAGGTGAAATTTCCTAATGGGAGCGTCGTCTTTTCTGGATCACTGCTATAAAAATCAGTTTGGTGGATGGAATGACCATCTATGCGAATGTCGTATACTCCTTGATTGGTTGCACGTAGCAAGGTAAGATCCAGGTGTACGGAGCCTGTTGTGTGCACAGGAAAGGAAAAGGTAACTTGACCTCCCGGATGGTTGATGGCCATCTGAATTCCCTTACTATCTGCGTAATAATCCTCAGGTAAGTGAAAGGCTTCTGGGATATGTTTAGCGAGGGAATCTGTCGACAAGTACAAAGCTCCTTGATGGTGAATAATTTCCCCGCTTTTCTCTGTAATCCTCAGCTGGCTGAAGGGAAGTTCGATGCCAGCCTTTACCTTGTTCATCTTTCCCGCACGAAGGGCTGCAAACCCAAAACCGCTCAGATGGACGCTAGTAGGATTTAAAGGTCCTTGAGTTTGGATTACCTGACGAATAGCGGCGATGGTTTTCTCTGGGTGGGCAGAAAAAATATCTCCATGTAACCCTTTGAATGAGTTGCCATTAAGATAATAAGCCGCCTGGGCATAGATCGGGTCATGATATTTTGCAAAGGCTTTGACGTGTTCTTCGGCAGAGCCAACGAGTACCGGATTTCCTGTCTTAAAGGAATCGCCGATGGCTGGAGTGTGATTTTCCATGAGGAGTGGCCACCGAGAGTCAAACATTTTTTTAACTTTTAGATGGTGGTACAGATCGGCTTCAGGATAACGATCATACCCTTCTAAGATATCGGCGATACTCATGATTTGGGTAAGCCAGTAGCTATTGTACTGGGTAGAAGGTTCATCGCCAAAACCATCATGATCGATACGATCCATCAAAGTAGAGTAGACATCACCCCCTGTCATACGCCATGTTGGCCACGGATAAAGTGTACCTGCTTGAAAAAGCCAATCGATCCATCTCTTTGATGTGTGTGGATCGTCTAGAACGACCGCTGCCATCGCAAGTGCACGCTGATGCATGCCAAAATTCCCGCGAATTTGTGCCTTCTTCATAGCGGGAAAGATTTGGCGGAGGAGACCCTCTTCAATATTTTTACGAATAGCGGCACTGCTATTTTTGGGATTGGTTAGATGATATTTGGCTGCTTTCTTTGCTAAGAAAGCAATCGTGATGGGAGAGTTCATCCGTGGGAAAAACGCATCGTAAGCAGCCAAATATTCAGTGACGGCTGTCGCTTCCCAGATGCTTCCCCGAATCTTTCCTTGCCCCGTGCCACCATGGGAGTTGCGATAGATGGTAGGATCGTAAGCGGAGAGATCCATAGCTGGGTAAATATCTGCAATGCGATCCAGTAGAATGATCCCTGCATCCACGTAACGAGGTTCACCTGTATAAAGATACGCGTCCCGAAAGGCGCGCAGAGCCGTATCGATGACACCACCATGCCAAATATGCCAGTGATTATAATAAGCAATAAACGTCCATCGATCCCCGTGTTTATCGATCCATCCCCGTCCATCATCTACTCCCCAGTGCCCCCCCTTTTCTGGATAAAGTTCATTACGCAAAAATTGAGGGTTAGCCCGTTTCCGCTCAAATATTCCATATTCATTTAATCCACTTTGATAGTAAGAAGCAAAATCATTGGTGGGAAAGCGATAGCCGCTTGAGGGGTCGGTAAGTTTCCAGGGATCATTTTTGGGATCGGCTAACCAGCCGCGATAACCATAGTGATCATTTAGCTTTTTTCCTGTGATGGGAGAGCCTTTTTCTAGATTCACAGCAAAGCTGCGTGGAAGGCTCTGGGGAGTAATCATCATCCAAAGACGATCCATCCCCCAGTGAAGATAATGGTCGGCTTCGTGCACAGCGTTATCCCGAATTTGCCGGGCCCAGGCGTAACGCTGAATATTATGCCTGGCGTGAGCTACTTTAGAGAGCGTGTAATAAGTAGGATGAGTCTTCGTCGGTTGGATCGTACTCGTTTTAGATAAAGAAACAGGGAGTGAGGGCAGGAATGTGGTGCCAGTGAGAGAAAAGAGTAATAGATAGATCATCATCCAAACTTTCATGCTTTAGGCTCCTTCAGGTAGAAAAGTCCTGTCCACTTGGGAAAAATTTTAATATTATATATTAATTCCGTGGGAAACAGGAGGGATCAGCCATGGCCCAGTATGATGTTACAAAGTTTGGTGCAAAGGGAAATGGAACTGCGAACGATGCTCCTTCAATTCAAAAAGCCCTAGATTCGGCTCGAGATGCTGGGGGAGGAAAAGTTATCGTTCCTGGTGGTACCTATAATGTGGGTAATATCCTTAAAATTTATGACAATACCTCATTGGATTTGGATAAAAATGCGTGGATTCGGCGTCAATCAGAAGCAAATGCGATGATTATCAACGGAACCAATGGACAAGGTGGGTATCTCGGAAATCAGAACATTGAAATTGTCGGCGGTACATGGGATGCCAATATGGGATTAAACGATGTATCTTGTACAGCCATTGCCATCGGACACGCTACAAACGTTCGTATCCGAAATACAAGAGTGCTTAACGTCAACAACTGGCACTCTATAGAGCTGAATGGAGTGGAGGGAGGGGAAATCATTAATTGCTTCTTTAGTGGATTTACCCTCACACGGAAGTGGAGTGAGGCAATACAGCTAGATATCATGATATCTGCCGCTGCTTTCCCCTGGTTTGGCCCCTATGATAATAGTTACTGTCGCAATATTCTGATTGAAGGGTGTACCTTTACAGGGGGTTGGTATCGTGGGATTGGGAGTCATTCACAGGCAGAAGATGTTTACCATGCTCATATTCGGATTGTGAATAACCACTTTGAAAATTTAATTGGAGCGGGTATCGAGGCCTTTCGCTATCGTCATGGCTCCATTCAAGGAAATACATTTACGAATGTAGAGAGAGGGATCAACTTTCAAAACACTGCTTACTTCGCAATTGGTGGCAACAGTATTCGAAACCCTGAAAAGGATGGTATTCTATTGGAGGACTCCAAGGGAAACTCCATTGTGGGCAATGTTGTCCGAAATGCGGGATGCGCAGGAATCTATGTCGATGAGACCTCACTAGGCAATAACATTCTAGGAAATTCATTTACCAACTGTGCGGATGGAGGGATCGTAGACATGGGGAGTAAAAACACAAAGAGCGGCAATGGGATTGTAGTATAGGGCTTCGGAAAAGAACGATTAAAATAAAAAATAGATTTTCTGCTATTTAGGTCTTGCGCTTTTTGCGAATCTCAGTATATAATGGTTCTTGCGGTGATCGAAACGGCTAGGGTGCTTGAACGAAAGACATGTATTTTGGTTGAAATCTACACCGCACAATATTACGGGGCGTGGCTCAGCTTGGTAGAGCACCTGCTTTGGGAGCAGGGGGTCGCAGGTTCAAATCCTGTCGCCCCGACCATATAGCATGATCGGGGAAACGAGTCCTATGGGGGGCTCGTTTTTGTTTTGGGTTTATGAGAGTGGGAACATGTTTTTCTTGATGAA
Organism: Marininema mesophilum; assembly: GCF_900106775.1. Classification (GTDB taxonomy): domain Bacteria; phylum Bacillota; class Bacilli; order Thermoactinomycetales; family DSM-45169; genus Marininema; species Marininema mesophilum. Next base: position 512 of record NZ_FNNQ01000029.1, on the reverse strand, counting down.
AGTGGTTGATTAATTGAAGGATAATTTAGTTAGTTGTGTGAATTAAGATAGAGTCTGGAATATGGGGGCACTTCTAGATAGGGAAATAGAGAGTAGAAGACGGAGAAATCCAGTTTCCCAGCACGAAAGAAATCCTATATCTAACCCAATCCATTTTCTTCCCAGCGGAACTTAAAGGTAAGGATTTTGCTCATTTCATTATAGAAAGCGCCGTAAAACCCCTGGCTTCAGCCATGGGATATAAGGCGCGTCGAACGAGGGAGGGGGAGTTTTTCCCTCTCGCAAGTTCGACTATCCCCGTATATAATTAAGTATAGGGGAGGTGAACTAATGCACAAAGCGTTTAAATTTCGTTTGTGTCCAACGAAGGAACAAACCAATCTCATCAATAAATCTATCGGCTGTAGTCGCTTCACGTTTAATCACTTTCTAGCCAGATGGAACGAATCCTATGACAGCACAGGAAAAGGTCTGACCTATGGAACCTGTTCTGCCCAACTGACCGCCTTGAA
>NZ_FNNQ01000006.1 GCF_900106775.1 Marininema mesophilum | reverse complement strand
GTGAAGAACCTGAATCTTCGCGCATGGACATGCCCTACGTGCCACTCTCACCATGACCGAGACATCAATGCATCCAAGAACATCTTGCAAGAAGGACTAAAGATTTTTGCGGTTGGGCAGACCGTTTAAGCTTGGAGTATATCCTGTCAGTAGACGGAGTTCCCAAGAATCCCACTGCGCCCGAAGGAAGTGCCCTTGGGGTGCTTCAGCTGTGGAATTGTCAATTGTCAGCCTTTTGGGGACGATGATCGCATAAGAATCATGCTTGCCGATGTATATGTTCTCCGACATCTTTTTCCCTATGGACAAGATGCCTCAGATCGCGCAAAAAATTGCTTGGTTTTCACCACTTTACCACGCTGCTCACTTATGTAGAGGGTTGATCTTGGGGCAATACAACGGACTCTGGATCAATGCGACGTGGTTAATTGTTGCTTCTCTAGTTTTGTTTACTTTGCCAATCGTTCTGATCAGGAAGCGGTTTGCAAGTTAATTACAGAGGAGACCCGGTTCCCTCATGTATCAGGGTTCGGGTTTCCTTCTGTACTTTCCATTATTTAATCCCAAATGTCAGGGCGCGCGATCTGAAGAGTTCGCATGTATTGCATGAGGTACCCCACGTGTACTGAATCATGATACGCGATTCGTAGTAACATATCTCCAAGAGTCCGTTTGTGTCCCTTCTCTCTCTCAATGCTTTTCTCTGCTAGGTCTATGGGAGAGAGGGAATGGATCCAATCGATAAGTTCTTGGCGATAGGGTAAGGAGTACGCGATCTCTTGTTCCACAGAGAGAATAGGAACTTTTTCAAAAGGGACCTCCTCTAGCCTCTGTCCATTGGTCTTCAGCATGTACATATACTCATGATCTCCTACCCAAGTATGGCGAATCGTTTCTCCAAATGAGTAAGCGTCTTTGTCAGGGCGCCAATCGAGATACTGGTCCGAGATCCCCCTCCAAGTAATAATTGATCGCCGTCGTGTTTCTTCAAAATTGTGAATAATAAGGTCAATCGCGTTCACAGTTGCTAGCACCTCCTATAGTATAGGGTATATATTCTGTTGTATTGAGGTGATCTCCTTCTTCGCCCCTTCTACCCCCTAGATGATTCTATTACCTCATAACTTATTAAAATTGAAGAAAAAAACTGGTGCAAGAAACTCGAGGGAAACAAATGAAAGCAGCTGTAAATGGAGCAACTAGATTGGCTAGGTTACCTTGCTTGCCATTGTTATGTTTACAGTCATGATCATTATTAATATCCTCAAGGATCGAACCATCATCAAGTGGCTCTCGTGGTTAACAGTCGTGGTCCTTTTTTAATTATAAAAATCCCCCTGGTGATTATCCAAGGGGATTTTTATTTAGTATGTTTTATTTCAACTGCATTGCTTCATGGCAACTTTTGCATAGCCCATATACTTCCATCCGATGATTTTCTACAATAAATCCAGTTTTCTGAGCCGCTTCCTCTTCCACATCCCTTAGGGAAGGATATTGAAAATCGACAATTTTACTACATTCCCTACAAATGATATGGTAGTGATCATACATATTGGCATCAAAGCGACTCGAGGCATCCCCGTAGGTGAGCTCACGAATTAATTCTGCTTCTTTGAAGACACGTAGATTATTATAAACAGTTGCCACACTCATATTTGGAAACCTGTCTTCTAGTGAGCGGTAGATCTCATCGGCGGTAGGATGGCCTAACGAGGACAGTAAATACTCCAGGATTGCATATCGTTGTGGTGTCATACGCACTCCTGTTGACTTCAACTGTTCAACTGCCTGATTCAAGCGTTTGTTTCCCATCACTACCACCTCGCTATTCCACCAGTCCCAATTCAAAAGAGATTCTCTTTTAATAATGTCTATAAACAGTCTACTTTCCATGTGAGCTTTTTGTCAATGGTTCCATATGGTTCTTCCCATACCAACAGTAGGGTAAGAGGTCACACACTTCGCATTTTGGATTGCGTGCCGCACATACTCTCCGACCATGCCAGATGATGCGATGATGGGTATCCGTCCATTCTTTACGAGGCACACGACGTGTTATTTGCTTCTCTACCTCTAGTGGGTTTTCGCTATCAGCAAGTGCTAAACGATTAGAAACGCGCAATACGTGGGTATCCACAGCAAGTGCTGGAACATCAAAGGCATTGGAGAGTACAACATTCGCTGTTTTTCTTCCCACACCAGGCAGGGCCTCCAATGCTGCCCTCGACTCAGGGACACGTCCACCGTATTGGCTAGTGAGAATTTTACAGGTCTGTAAGATGTTGCGACTCTTATTTCGATATAATCCAAGTCCACGGATCTCTTTAGCCAATTCTTCCTCAGTGAGATCGATATAATTCTCGGGTTGTGGATACCTCTCAAATAATCCTTTGGTAACAATATTTACTTGCCGATCCGTCGATTGCGCGGACAAGATTGTTGCGATCAGCAGTTCAAAGGGATTACGAAAATCAAGTTCACAATGGGCATCTGGATACATCTCTGCGAGCAATTCCAGGATTTTTTTCGTCGCTACTCGTTTTGGTTTTGGCTTCATTGTGCTCCCCTTTCTGATGTACCTCCCTTACCTCAGACCTTCACTGTCTTACTACTTCTCCCTACTAATTCCTGGCTATGCCCACGTCAAAAAAGAAGTTGGGAGACTTCCCTCCCCACCCTCTTCGTATCTCTTATTAAGACTTAGGAGTCAGATTCTCTCGTACCCACTCTAAAGTCTGTTCTACATGATTAGCCACTTTTACCTTCCGCCATTCTGCGGCCAATTTCCCTTCCTGATCGATAATAAAAGTGGAGCGTACGATTCCCATCTTTTTATGACCAAAGGTATTTTTCTCTTGATAAACACCGTATTTTTGTGAAACTTCAGCTTCAGTATCAGCTAGCAAAAGGAAGGGGAGTTGATGTTTTTCAATAAATTTCTTATGAGATGATAGATCATCTAAACTGATGCCTAGAATCACCGTATTTAAATCCGCAAAATCATTTGTGCGATCTCTAAAATCACAGGATTCTGTCGTACATCCTGGTGTTAAATCCTTCGGATAAAAATAGATAACCACGTTTTTTCCTCGATAATCCGATAGAGAGACCCTCTCTCCATTGGATGCCGGTAAGGTAAAATCCGGTGCTGCTTGTCCAATTGTCAGCATGCTGATCACCCCCATAATGTACCCCCTATATTATCACGAGTTGTCTGTCGATGAAAAAAATGAGGACAAGCAAAAAAGTCAGGTGGGTCACCTGACTTCTAAATGATCGCTGTATCCAAATTCTTATTCAACAAATGTTCATTAGAGGGAATTCTTAAACATGTCCACCAACCCTTGAAAACCCAGGTACATCTTCAATCCCCAAACAGGAACCACTAACAAAAAACTGAAGATTTCCATGAAGGTTTTCATAATCTCATCCCCTTTTCTAACTCTATCTTAGTGAAATAAAATGAGAGTATACTGAACTCTGGATGAGATTCTAATGAGAAATTCGTTTATGGCAAGGGGAGAAGGATCCGCACCTCTGTCCACTCGCCTAAGCGACTATCGATCTGAATGCTCCCTCTATGCAGTTGAAGGATTCGTTTCGCTATCGAGAGTCCTAATCCACTCCCTACCTGCTGCTTTCCTCTGACTTGTCCTGAGCGATAAAAGCGATCAAGTACTCGGGAAAGATCCCGTTTCGGAATCCCCACCCCATAATCACGAACCGTAAGACAGGCTATCCCCTCTTCTACATTCCAAAGGACATTCACAGATCCCTCCTTGGAGTATTTATGGGCATTATCTAAGAGAATATCGATAACTTCTTCCCAATCTAAGCGTTGGATTGGAAAATAGATCGGATCCAGATCTCCGGTTAATGTCACCTCTCTTGGCGAAAAAACAGGGATCCAACGATTCACCCTTTGCTGTAGCACTTCTACCAGCTCGATTTGTTCAGTTCCTAGTAGTAGATTACTTTCTCTTCGAGCAAGACTGAGGAGTTTGTCTGTCGTTGCTTCCATTCGATCCGTTTCTTGGTTAATCGCATTCAAGGCTTCCTCCAGGATATCTGGATTTTCTTTTCCCCAACGATTGAGAAGATTGACATACCCACGTATTATTGAAACCGGTGTTTTTAGTTCATGGGAAGCATCTGCTGTAAAGCGGCGTTGTTGCTCCAACAAACGGTAGATGCGGTCGAGGAGACCATTAAAGGTACGAGTAAGCTCTTCAATCTCATCTCCAGTGGCAGGAACATCCAATCGGCTATTTAATCGGGCAGGGTCCAATTCCCTTACTGTTCTTGTAATTTTCTTTACTGGATGAAAAGCCACTCTCGCCATCACATGTCCCCCAACAGCTACAATGACTAACAAAATCGAGGAGCCAATGGTAAGGGCCAAGAGCATCGTATCGAGGTAACGATTTAATGAGGTAAAATCCGTATAAAGCTCTACGCGACCATTTTTTACCCCTTGCAAAGGACGGGCTAAAATAGATACCTGCTTCCCTTCATTTTTATGGACTTTTGTAATATTGTGCCTTGCATCCTTTCCCTTTAGAAAGAATTCTGAAGGGATTCCTTGATTAACCTGCCACTCCACTTTACCATCAATGGTAACTCGAATAGCTTGTCCATTATCAATGAAGGGACTCACCCAACCGGACAATTGATCCTTCAATCGACGGCTATTTGTTTGTTCATGTTTATATATACCCGCCAGTGTAGCAATCTTCTGTTGTAAGACGCGCTGCTCTGTTTCCGTAATCATATTGGCAAACAATTGATATACAAAACCATGGAAGAGCCCAAGGATTATTAGCAAAAAAATAGCTGATAGAAGGGTAAGTCTCCATTTAATCGGCATCTTCTAAGCCTCGAATCACATAGCCAACCCCTCGCACTGTTTCGATCAAATCGGTAACACCTTCCTGGGACAATTTATTACGCAGATAGCGGATATAAACATCGACCAGGTTGGTATCTCCTGCGTAGTCAAACCCCCATACCTGATCTAAAATCTGCTCACGCCCCATGACACGATCCCGATTCTTCATCAGAAAAACCAGGAGGTCAAATTCACGAGCCGTCAGTCGTACATCTTTCTCATAACAAAGGGCCCGTCGCTGTTCTAACAGCAACCGGCAAGGACCATTAATCAAAACCTTCCCTTCGCGTGGTTCTTTTCTCCTGAGGAGCGCCCGTACGCGCGCAAAAAGCTCCTCGATCGCAAAGGGCTTTGTCATATAATCATCAGCACCAGCATCCAATCCACTTACACGATCAGGGATAGCATCCCGGGCTGTTAACAGCATCACAGGAACACTACTCTCCCCGCGAATTCGGCGACATACTTCTACACCACTTAGATCAGGTAACATCACATCGAGTACAATGATATCCCACCTATCTTCCAATGAACGCTGAAGCCCTACTCTTCCTTCAAAGGCAGTCTCAACTGTCCATCCCTCATGAATAAATTCCAACTCCAAAAAGCGTGCTAGGTTTGCCTCATCCTCGATGATAAGCACTTTTTTTTCCATCGTCGATCACACCCTGTCATCAGGTATACATCCTTATTATACCTTTTCCCTGATATCAGTAGATGAGACCTCAATGAGAAAATCACTCTAGTAGGGGGAATACATAGGATACATCTGCTGGCCTTGTCCTGGTGGAATCGTCTGTTGTGGAAACTGCGGAACAGGAAATGTAGTAGGTGGAACCACAGGCAAAATAAGATGGGGGAAAAGGATGATATGGGGCATGATGATATGAGGCATGATGGGCATGATGATGTGAGGCATGACGATATGGGGCATAATGGGTGCTTGAACTACTGGAGGGGCCATCGCACAATGTGATCCAGGCTCATAGGAGCTCACCACAGAGGGTTCACCCATAAATCCAAATGGCGGAGTCACATGATCAACCTTCGTTTGTGACATAACAAACCCTCCTTATGTTTGGTAGCACATTTCTTCAATCTCATGTCAATTCAACATAACCTCCTTTTTAAGGTTGGGAAACGTCCTGTGTTCCCGATTGATCTTGTTCAGGGAGGCTCCCTTCAGGGGGTTTAGGATTCTGTTCATCAGGAAGTCTTGGTGGTACAGTAGGTTCTTGTTCCTTCTCCTGCTCTTCACCTTGAGGGGGTTGCTCTTTTTTGACTAAAAAATTGAGTGTGGTACCGATATTGAGGGAGCCCACTTCAGAGATCGAATGCACTTTAATACTACGAATGCCTATCTGAAACATTGGATCTCCCTCCCCGATCGGCATCAAACAACATTGGACTGATCGATCAAATCTTGATCATTATAGATTGATTCACCTGTGTCGGTATTTTCACCGTAATCTCCAATAACGGATGAACCACCTACAGACTTGGTATTCGACTCAGTTCCTAAATTAATCGTGTTCCCCATATTGACGGATGATGCACCAGATACACTGATTATTTTCAGGATGTTGATGTTATTAACAGTCGCCATCCTCATCCCCCCTGCAGGCCCGGTGCTTAATGTGTTAAAAGTTTACCTATTACACTTGATCAATTAGGTCATTATCCAAATTGCCATTCGCTTCAACTGTCAAATTATTTCCAAAATCCCCGATCAACTGTGAACCACCCACAGCTTTTTCATTGGATTCAGCTCCAACATTGAAGGAGTTTCCAAAATTCATGGAACCGGGCCCCGATACACTTTGGATCTTTAGGTTGAAGATGTTATTTAGTGTTCCCATGACTTGCACCCACCTCCCCACCTGCACCTCATCGTATGTGTTTGCCCGGGGATATGTGCCCATCTCCTAGGAGTCAGAAATACGAATTCTCCTCGGATTAGAACCAGCTGCGATCATTGGCAGGCGGATCTCCAGTACCCCTTTGCGATAGTTGGCCCGACTTTTTTGACGGATAACGGGCACACCGAGAGGGATTGTTCGTTCAAAAGTTCCCGAGTTGCGTTCAGTAAGGATACGTTCATGTTTTTTATAGGCTGTAGGGATACGCCCTTTGATAAAAAGTGTTTCTCCTTCTACTCGAATATCTACAGCATCAATATCGTCAATCCCCGGCAAATCGATCAGTACGATCACTTCGTTCATCGAATGGATGACATCGGCCTTGGCTTGATTGACACTTCCCATCCCCGAAACATCAGACCAGAAATCCTCACCTAAGAAATCCTTAGCTATTTGACGCCATTTATCAAAGTTGGGAGGTCTATTCACTTCAATCACCCCTTCTAAAGACCCAACCATCACCAGTTTATTCTGCAACCCACCTATGGGTCACTGCCTAGAATCTATTCGCCCGACGGCATCTAAAAGGGGCTCTTGCCCCATATACTCTTAGAGAACTGTGTGCCGGAGGTGACAAACCGTTGTATGCTTATCTGTGGGACCGAATAAACCAACTGCAACAAGAGATGGATGCTCTTCGCCAAGAGAATGAAGAAATTCGCAAAAAATTAGACGCCATCGAACCCTTGCGAATTGAAAACATGGATTATAAAGTACAGGAACTCCATGTACAAACCTTAAGCGGAGCATTAAACATCGGTCTCACCCTTACCGGGGATGATGAAAGTATGCTAAAAATGGTAGAACGCCTACGAGAGAAAACCGATTCAAACATAGATCTGGGTTGGAATAATACCGGTGTAAAACCTCCTTGGGATGAAGACGATACCATCCCTATTACTGAGGAAAGCCCTGCTGATAAAAATTCAACAGATCGCAAAAAAGAAGAGGGTGAAGACTAGTTGTCTTCACCCTCTTCTTTTTATTGTTAAAAAATCACCTAATTCCTTGATAGGACCGACCCTCAGTCAGCTCCCTGCTCCACGATAATTCTTGATTCCTAAATTCCACACCAGGACTCCAAGGGAGAACCAAATTAAACCCATCACGGGTGTGAACATGGCAAAGGTGAGCCAACGCTCATCGTGTAACAAGAAACTAGCAGGATAAAAGCCAACAAAGGCAAAGGGCATGAGCCAAGTAAGGACGATTTGGATTACTTTGTTATAGATATCAATGGGATAACGGCCATAGTTCCCTATATTGTACATAATCGGCTGAATATCTGTTTTGGAATCGGAAAAGAGGCTAATACTCGTCAGCATGATATATAATCCACCGTAAACCGCTGCTCCCCCGAGGATAAAGAGAATAAAAAATAGTGGATCATACCAGTAAAAATCCAACTCCATCTCCCATGCAGCCCACCCCATCACGGCTAACCCTGTCACTGCACCACTTAACGACTCGGGTGTCATCGTCTCCATCATCACCTGAAAGAGACTATGAACAGGACGTGTGAGCACACGATCCAATTCTCCTTTAATAATATATCGTTCGTTAAACTCCCATAGATTGAAAAAAGCCGCAAAGATAGAGAAGGGGACTAGGAAATATCCGTAGATAAAGATAACCTCTTCCCGAGACCAGCTGGAAAGTTGTGTCGTATGGGAAAAAACCACGAGGATAAACACCAAGTTGACTGCTTGAAACATAATATCAGTTACCATTTGCACAAGAAAATCGCTTCGATATTGCAAGCGTGTCTTTACATATTGCATGAAATAATCAATAAAAAGTTTACTTGAAGTCATCACTTACCCTCCCTGTACAACCAACCGTCGGCGAGCATTTATCCACAACAAGCGGATCGGTACCCAAAGCAGTACAGTCCAGATGAGTTGCACTTCCAAAAAGGTGATTACCTCTGCCAACGGTACTCCCTTAGCTAGGATCGTACTCGGTACGTAACTAATCCCTTGAAAGGGAAGATAGGATAGGATCTCCTTCGCCCATCCTGGAAAAAATGTGATTGGGATCACCAATCCTGACAGTAGATCGATAATGACCCGCTTCGCCCGGATCATCCCCATATTGTTTAAGATGAAAAACGCCATCAAGCCCGTTAACACATTGATCTGGGTATTGATAATAAACCCAAACAAAAGACTAATAGCAAACCATCCCCAGGTAGAGGCGTCACTGGGAAGTTGGATTGGGAAAATAAATGAGACAATAACCATCCCTGGAACACTAAACAAGAGGAGACGGAAGACCCCTTCACCTAACCCTTGAAAACCTTTCCCCAGCACATAGCTATAAGGGCGGAGCAACTGTACAGCCACGGTGCCATCCCGAATCTCCTGGGCAATCTCTCGATCTAAGTTATTGAAATAAAAAGCCCGCGACATCCACGCTACTGCTACATAGGTTGCCATTTGCACGGAGGAGGTTCCATTGATCGAAGATTGATCCCCATAGATCGCCATCCACAAGAAATAGTAGACCCCAATATTTAAGCTGTAGATGATGATGCCACTATAATAATTCACCCGATAGGCTAACATCATCAAAAAACGAAGGCGCATCAATTCCATGTACTTCTCAAGCATGGGGGACACCCTCCTGATAGATGCGGCGCACAATATCCTCCGTCTTCGCCTCCTCGATCCGGATCTCTTTTATTGAAGCATGGGGAACCACTCTGGAAAGCACCTCGGAGACGGAAGGGTCAGGTCCAGTCAAGCCCACTCGATAGCAGCGACCCTCGATATGTTGCCACTCAGCAGATATATCTTTGGTAAAATCCTGTAACGCAGAGAGCGCCCACTCCTCCTTCAATTCCAAATAGAGACGCGGACCACCACCCCACTGCTTCGATAATTCCGGTAATCCACCGTTATAGATGATTTTCCCCTTATCTAACATCACCACGCGATGACTTAACGCCTCTATATCGGATAAGTCATGGGTTGTTAACAGGATTGTTGTCCCATACTCTTCATTGATCTGCTTTAAGAAGCGACGAATATTCTCCTTCACTAGAACATCTAAGCCAATCGTTGGTTCATCCAAAAACAAAAGACGAGGCTGATGAATGAGGGCCGCTGCAAGCTCACAACGCATCCGTTGCCCTAGGGAAAGCTTACGAACAGGTTGTTCAAGGAGGGGGCCCATTTCTAGCACTTCCGTCAGGCGATTTAAATGACGATGATAGTCCTCATCGGGAATACTATATAGTTTTTTTAACAAACGAAAGGACTCACGGACCGCTAAGTCCCACCATAGTTGACTTCGCTGACCAAAAACGACTCCGATGGTCTTTACAAATTGCTCCCGCTCTCCATGGGGATCATACCCATTCACCTTCAAGTCTCCAGAGGTGGGTTGCAAAATCCCTGTTAACATTTTGATCGTTGTCGATTTGCCCGCACCATTTTCACCGATATATCCCACGATCTCACCTGGGTTAATCCGCAGATCAATTTCATCCACTGCCCGAATCGTACGATACTGCCGATCAAATAAATCTCGAAAAGCCCCTTTCATCCCTTCACGACTCTGCACAATTTTAAAGTCCTTCGTTAAGCCCTGTGCTTCAATGCTGTACATCCTCTCCACCTCAACTTTACCTGCCTCCCTCTTTTATCCCTTTCAAAAGAGCACCCCCAATAAGGGATGCTCTCTCCACCAAATAAAAAGCGGGGGCGTTCTCTCATTTATCTATACTTATACCCTTATACCCTATCTATACACTTGTCCCAATTTACCATGCCTTTGATCAACTAGTCCTCATCATACTACCATAAAATCCACCTAGACATGACAAGGAAACAGGATAGCCTGTTTCCTTGTAAAAAAATAGTATTAGTGCACATGATGGCGAATCAGATCGTCAATCTTTTTCTGCAAATCTTCGGTACCGCCAGTTACATCCTGTTCGTTCACCGATAGACGTAGTGTACGTTGATCCAATTCCAAAGCTTCTTCCAAGGAGCTCATCAGATCTGTCGCCTTGCGATCCAATTGAAGGATCACTTCAACCTCCTTCTCTCCTATGTAAAACATCACTTCAATTTCATCCAGTAACCCTCGTAAATCACCGGTTGGTTTAAATTCAAATTCCTGAATAAAGGGATGGCGAGAGTAATAATTTTCAAATTCAAAATCAATCTCAACCAATTGAAAGCCCACTTTTTCGATTACCGATAAGACCTTTTCTACCAACGGGTGAGGCAGTACTTCAATCCCGTCGTTATCATCCGGGTCAACGGCCCGTTTGATGTCAAGTCCTGTCTTTAAGTAAACTGGGCACCCTCCTGTTGTTACAGGTGTATCATAGGGGAGACGAATTTCAAAGGGGATGACACGCGTCTCTTGTGGGGCAACGGTAAATACCTCAGAAAGGCGATACTCTTCCATTACGTACTCTTGCTGATTTCGTTCATGTTGATAGAGAACGACCAGATAAAGATAGATTTCATCGATCTCCTGTGCCACTTGCCCACCTTGGATATGTACTTCTCCTTCAATATACTCTCCTTGCCTAAACTGCGTCTGCCGAAGTCGGGTATCCACCTTGGCATTACCGACACCTAAACTAGCCAAGGCTTTGGTAAAGATAGACATGAGATTCCCCCTATATGGTTAGTTTTTGAGCAGGGACTGGATAGCAGCTAATGGACTTTTCACTTGCTTTTGTTGACCACCGATCAACATCGACAGCGATCCATCCGGATCTTTCATCTGCCAGGAAAACGCCGTGTTGAGAACACGGCTCCCCCTGCGGATCTCTACCTGCATCTGTACATCATCACTACCTACATCAAAGTAGAGATTCAGTTCATCAAGATAGCCATGGTATCTCTCTGCTGGTTTAAACTGAAATATCTGGATAAAAGGAACTTCCTTGCAAGATGGATCGTGCTCATTAAACATCCGATACATGATAAAACCAGAGCGTTCGATTTCGCTTAGCATCTGCTCCACTGTCGGATGGGGAAACACTTCGATTCGATCTCGATCCTTAGGATCAATGGCACGTTTGATATCCAATCCTGTTTTTAGATAGATTGGATAACGACCACAGGACATCGGGGTTTGATAGGGAAGCCGAATTTGGAAGGGAATGATTTGATCTCCCTTTTCCGAAATGGAAAAGGACTCGCTCAGCCGATATTTTTGCATGATATGTTCTACTTTTTTACCATTATTCAAGTAATGAACGATCAAAAATAGATAGATATCATCCACTCGTTGCAGAGCATGTCCTCCTCGAATCCTCACTTCTCCACGCACGACTTCACCCGGTTGATACTGACTGGTTTCTAAACGCGTATCTACAGTAGCATTGCCAACACCCATGCTTGCAAGGGCTTTGCTAAACATCCAATCACCTCCTCCCAATAGGCTGAGCAAAAAACCTTACCAGTCATCACCCGGAATCATCTTCTCAGGATCTAATGCTTGTTCTACCTCTTCCTCTGATAAATCCCCTTCTTGGCGGATGATTTCCCGGATCGTTTTACCTTCTTTAAAAGCCTGTTTAGCAATCTCTGCTGCTCGATCATATCCCAATGAGGGATTAAGTGCCGTAGCTAGCGAAAGGGATTGCTCCATCCATTCGCGACAACGTTCTTCATCTACTTCGAGGCCCTGCAAACACCGGTCATTAAATGTTACCATGCCATTGCTCAGAATCATGATTGAGTGAAGAAGATTGTGCGCGATAACAGGCATCATCACGTTTAGTTCCAATTGAGAATGCTCGCCAGCAGCAGTAAGGGCCGCATCATTACCAATCACCTGAATACAAATCATGTTCATCATTTCCGCCATCACAGGGTTTACTTTTCCCGGCATGATAGATGAACCAGGTTGAACAGGGGGTAGACGGAATTCAGCAAGCCCTGTACGTGGTCCTGAGGAAAGGAGTCGTAAATCACTAGCCAGTTTCCCCAAATGAATCGCCAGGTTTTTTAAAGCTACGCTTGCCTTCAACGCCGCGCCTGTATTTTGCATGAACGCAAAACGATTGCCTGGCTGGCAAAATGGTAAGCCCGTACGAGAAGCGATCTGTTCGATAGCTGCCCCGGCATAGCCGGAAGGTGTATTAATCCCTGTTCCTACAGCGTTTCCACCCAATCCTATCTGATATAGAAAGGGTAAGCTTTCCTCGATTCCCTCACGAGCATGTCGAATCCCGTAAGCATATCCTAGCAGCTCTTGCCCTACTTTCAATGGGACTGCATCCTGTAAATGGGTCCGACCGGATTTGATGATATCACCAAAATCCACTGCCTTTTGTTCAATGGTGCGAATCAACTGATCTGTAGCAGGGAGAAGACGATGAACGATCTCTTCAGCAGCAGAGATATTTATCGCAACATGAATCGTATCATTTGTGGATTGCCCTCGATTAACATGATCATTGGGGTGCACGAGTGAGTTATCCCCAGGCTTTCCTCCCAGTAACTCTGCAGCACGGCTAGCAATCACTTCGTTAGCATTCATGTTTTGGGATGTACCGGCACCTGCTTGATACACATCCACAACGAAGTGATCGTCCCACTTACCGTCCATCACTTCTTCTGCAGCACAGATAATCGCATCCGCTACGCGGTTGTCTAATTCACCGCAGTGACGATTGGCCTCAGCAGCCGCCACTTTGATCAATCCTTGTGCACGAATAAAAGAGCGGGGTAAACGGAAACCACTGATCGGAAAATTTTCCACAGCACGTTGAGTTTGTGCTCCATAATAACGATCCTTGGGAACCTTTACTTCACCTAGAGAATCTCTCTGTAATCGGTACTCTGCCACTAGAAGCACCTCCATTAGGGATAGCCACAGATTCAATCTATAAAATTGAAATCTCCTGGGACAACAAAAAGCCCCAGGACTTTCGGACCTCTCGCACCGAAAGTCCTAAGTACTTTTCCCTAGCTTTGCCGGTTAAACACATGGCGAATATATTCATCCAATTGGGATGCCAATCGATCATGTTGTCTCCGCTCAGCTTCTTCACCTAGTTGGATCGCTTGGGTAGGTACGCTCTTCTCCACTTCCCGGACATTGCGTTCTTTTTGTTTGGCTTCTTCTTCAGTTGCGCGACGTTTATTTTTATGACGCTCCGCTTCAACACGTGCACGGAATTCAGCATCCCAACGTCTCGCTTCTTCCCTTTCACGAGCTAGACGCTCAGTCTCCTTATGCTCCGCTTCCTGGCGTCTCGCTTCTTCTTGCTCACGGGCCAGACGCTCAGCTTCCTGGCGTCTTATCTCTTCTTGCACACGCATCCGACGCTCGGCTTCCTGGCGTTCCGCCTCTTCTCGAACCAAACGCTCGGCTTCTCGACCGCTCGCCTCTTCCTGTTCACGCGCCAGACGCTCAGCTTCCTGGCGTTTCGCTTCTTCCTGCTCACGAACCAGACGTTCGGCTTCCTGACGTTCGGCTTCTTCCTGCTCACGGGCCAAACGCTCGGCCTCTCGACGTCTCGCTTCTTCTTGCTCACGCGCCAGACGCTCCGCTTCCTGACGTTCCGCTTCTTCCTGCTCACGAGCCAGACGTTCGGCTTCCTTACGCTCGGCTTCTTCCTGCTCACGGGCCAAACGCTCGGCCTCTCGACGTCTCGCTTCTTCTTGCGCTAGACGCTCCGCTTCCTTACGCTCCGCCTCTTCTCGAGCCAGACGCTCCGCTTCCTGGCGTTTCGCTTCTTCCTGCTCACAGGCCAAACGCTCGGTCTCCCGACGTCTCACTTCTTCTTGCTCACGCGCTAGACGCTCCGCTTCCTTACGCTCCGCCTCTTCTCGAGCCAGACGATCAGCCTCCCAACGTCTCGCCTCCTCCTGTTCACGGGCCAGACGCTCGGCCTGTTCACTGGCCAAACGCTCGGCTTCCTGGCGTTTCGCTTCTTCTTGCTCACGCGCCAGACGCTCAGCCTCTCGGCGTCTTGCTTCTTGCTCACGGACCAAACGCTCAGCTTCCTGGCGTCTCGCCTCTTCCTGTTCACGCGCTAGGCGATCAGCTTCCTTACGCTCCGCTTCTTCTCGAGCCAGACGCTCCACCTCTCGACGTCTCGCTTCTTGCTCACGGGCAAGACGCTCAGCTTCTTCTCGAGCTAATTGTTCCGCTTCCAGACGATCCTGTTCCAACTTCGCTAATCTCGACTGTTCCAAGCGTTGTTGTAGCACTTTGGAACTTACTGACTCCTCCGTTTTATCCTGAGCTTTTTGTTGGTTTTCCGTTTTAGCCGCACTCTCACGTGTTACCCAGGTATCCCGAACCACTGAGGGAGTTTTCTCTTCAGGTTTACGAAAGAACTTATCAAAAAAGCCTTTGGAATCTCTCTTTTTTAGATAGGAATCAATCTGAGAGATCACCTGATTTCCCGGTTGGTTTAGACTTTTTTGTAGCACCCTACCCAATGTTTTAGAAAATTTTGTATCGGATGGTATTTTGCGAATGGGTTCTTCTATTACTTGACCAGTAAGCAACATCACCATCAGATTTCCCCAGTCATAAATTATATCCGGCTGGGTCCGTCCCTCTACTCCACAAGCAATCACCATCAGACTTCCGTCTTCGGTTACACCAATATTGGAAGGGTGAAGAACCATATGCATACGTAATGGTTTGCCAAACAATATATGTTCCACTGGCGTAAGCTCCTTCACCCAGAGGAACACTTGATCTTCTTCCTCTGGCCCATGCTCGTGAAGACGCTCCCGAAAAGGAACATAAGGACGAATAAACACCAGCGATCGTTGTTCAGAGAAGACCTGGAGGTAAGGCAGAATCCCCGGATGATCAAGCGATAAATACTGTTGAATGGCTCGGGGTTGGGCTGGTTTGACCAAGGGCGTGTGTTCTAAATAAAAACGCTCTCCGCCGGATTCCGCTACTGCCAGTTCTCCTGCGAGTAGCGGTTCGACGCTCTCGATTCGATAAACATCCCGGTAATAATCCCCTACTGTAAAGAACGCCAACGTCCTCTCCTCCAAAAACTTTATTTAAAGCTACTCGAATCCTTATCAACCTTATATGGGCTAGATATAAGACACCATTTTCAGAATACCATATGCTACTCATAGCGTATAGACAAAACCCATCATAATCATGCCTGCTCCCGATAAAATTCTCCTTGCAAAATTAACTCATCCCCTCTTCAAGAGGCTTCTACCCACTGGATGTGTTGTTCATCCAGAAGGAAGGGAGATTGGTTTACTTATGAAGTGACGATCATCAAATAAATTTTCATTTCTTTAACGAATCAATCTGAACAAGGTTCCCCACATGATCTCTCCTCCATATGTCATTCTGTAAGTGAACACCACCTAACCACCAGTCGATACCTACCACTTGGATTCGGTCCTCTTCTCCTGCTAATACTCTCTCTCCCAGAGCTGTCAGCTTCCAAACTTCCTCAGTTGTGGACGTCTCTTTACAGATTAAGGGGTTTTGCTCAGTAGTCAATTCATTAACAATCGCCGCAAAATGAACATCGCTCAAGCCATCCTCAGGTCGCTGAATGGTTACTTCGCGAAATAAGGACTCGAAGGAGGAAACTCCCGCCTGGATAAGGGACAAGACCATTTCCTCGACGATATTTAACCCCGTGGTTTGCGATGGAAAGTATTCTAGATGACGAGAGAAGGCCGCATTCACATGATCAAATCGACTCTCTTTCTTTAACCGCTCGACAATTCCCCGGGGGTCCTCTGCAATATAATCCTTCCATGCATTGGTTGCCTCAATTAAATGTTCCTCCCCTAGGGGGATTCGTTGATCAAAGAGATGCTTAATCACACTCTTTCCCGCATCTCCAGAGAGCACCCCTGTAGGAATGGTTACAAGATCAATCGTTGAGATACCCAACTCTCGACAACGTTTTAATAGATAGAGAAGCATCATCTGATCATACCGATCCGTATCGAACCACAGAACCAGATGACAGGAAGGCGGCATTCTCTTTAATCGTTGTTCCTGATAAACAAAAGTCATCTTCGTCTGCTCTGAAGGAATTCCCAAACGCTCCTCAAAGAAATCGGCCCGCTTATTGGCTTGCTCAACCATATCCCACTCTATATGAAAAGGACCAAAGTCCAGCATTTCTCGCCATACAAATACCTCACCCTGCTCAGGTGAGTTCTCTCGCAATGTATCTGCCCAAATATCTCCATTAACAAAATGAATCAATCACGACTCTCCTCTCTTAAGCCCGTATTCTTCTTGCCCTTGTACCGTTTTTATCCCCATACAAGATCCATAGGAAACAGGGAATCCCTTGCTCTACTATAAACCCATCGATAGAATAAAAGTCGAAGCACATTAAAGGAGGACTCAATTTGAACGAAACCCGTTCACACTTATTCCATAAAGAAGCTCTCGATGTCATTGTCGGTGGGGTAAATAGCCCCTCCCGATCCTTTAAAGCCATTGGCATGGAGAATCCGATCTACATGAAAGAGGCACAAGGAGCCTACTTTTTCGACGAGGATGACAAGCGCTACATCGATTATCTGGCCGCCTTTGGTCCGATCATCCTTGGCCATAACCATCCTCATGTCACCCAAGCCATTCAAGATACTGCTCATATGGGTACACTGTATGGAGCGCCTACTAAAAAAGAGATTCAATTTGCCAAAATGATTCGCGATGCCATCCCAGCGATGGAACAATTGCGTCTTGTAAATAGTGGTACCGAAGCGGTAATGAGTACGATTCGTCTAGCAAGAGCAGTCACCGGTCGAAATAAGGTGATCAAATTTGCGGGTTGCTATCATGGCCATTCTGATTTGGTATTAGTAGCTGCAGGTTCCGGCCCATCTACGCTAGGAACCCCTGATTCTGCTGGGATTCCACAAAGCATTGCCAACGAAGTAATTACCGTTCCCTTTAACCATATCGATGGTCTTACAGAAGCCTTAGCCCAATGGGGAGAAGAAGTTGCCGCTGTCTTGGTAGAACCCCTTGTCGGTAACTTCGGGATCGTAGAGCCTGCGCCTGGCTTCCTCGAAGCGGTGAATGAACTGGCCCACGATGCAGGTGCACTTGTGATCTATGATGAGGTCATCACTGCCTTCCGCTTTCACTACGGCGGAGTACAAACCCTATACAATGTAGAGCCCGACCTCACCGCCCTGGGTAAAATCATAGGGGGTGGTCTTCCTATCGGAGCCTATGGTGGGCGTCGGGAGCTGATGGGGCGAGTTGCGCCTAATGGGCCCACTTACCAAGCAGGAACAATGGCAGGCAACCCTCTCTCTGTCGCCGCAGGAATCGCTTGTTTAGAGGCCCTTTCAAAGCCAGGAGTATACGAAGAGTTAGATCGCAAAGGGCGTATCCTGGAGGAAGGCATTCTTTGCCATGCACAAAATGCAGGCGTTACCATTCAGGTGAATCGGAAAGGAGGCGCACTAACCGTCTACTTCAGTGATAAACCGATTACGAATTACGAAGGAGCAGAAGCAACGGATAGTGACGCCTTTGCCCAATTTTACCGCCTCATGCTACAGGAAGGCATCTACCTGGCTCCATCCAAATATGAAGCCTGGTTTTTAACAACCGCCCATTGTGATGAAGATTTGGATCACACCCTAAAAGCAACCGAAAAAGCCTTCCATGCCATGACGCGTTCACCATTATCTTAAGTGCTGTTGACTCCTATTTATCCCAACCAGGAGGAAGAATCCATGTCCGAACCCATCTCTCTCTATGAACGAATGGGCGGAGATTCTACAATTCGTCAAATCGTAGAATCCTTCTACCCACGGGTGCAACAAGATCCACTACTTGCCCCCCTCTTCCCTGAAGATATCGCAGAAACCATTGAAAAACAACGGCTCTTCCTGACACAATTTTTTGGGGGACCTCCATTATATAGTCAGATTCATGGCCATCCTCGCCTCCGTGCACGTCATATGCCCTTTCCTATCACACCCCATCATGCTGAAGCATGGCTGCGCAATATGGATGCGGCCCTCGATGATGTGGGGATTTCAGGCTCCTTGCGAGAAGAAATGTGGAGTCGGCTCACCTCCACAGCAGTCCATATGGTTAACCGTCTACCTGAAGAGAGGTAAGATTTCCATAAATAACCACCAATCACTTACAATAGAGGAATCCAAAGCGTCTCCTTTATCTCGCTTCAACTAATCAAGGATTTTTAATTGGCGATCAGAAAAAAGGCCTCAAACCCTTATATATTAAAGATTTGAGGCCTTTTTCATGCAGACAAATCGCCGTTGATCTGTTTCCATAGGTTCGACAAGGAACCCATTACCTGGTCCGGCAATATGAATGAATTAGGTGGTTGTGGGGGGAGTAGTCTGCTCATCCCCCCTTTGCCATTCGTTCTCCCTTCAAACCGTAGCACAGTTAGCTGGTACGAAAGTTTGGAGACACCCGAGGTACATAACTCCGAGTGAGCATGATCACCGCAAAGCAGGAGAAAGCATATTGTCTTCTCCATATTTAGGTTTTAACCCTTATTCTCAAACCCGAGCAGATTCCATCACCACGTAAGAACTAGTGAGTGGTGCATATGGCTGATTGATAGCCCTGCACTAGAAGATATTACGATATAGAGTGATAGAATACTTCCCTGTAATACGTTGTCCACCAGCAATAGCATGAATATTAACTGCATTTACACTCAGTAGGGTGAAACTTTTCGTTGTTCCAGCGGCAATTTCGCTAGCGGGAGGCGTTAATATTATGAGTCCAGCTGGAGTCACAACTTCTACCACCACAGGAAAGGAAGTCGTGTCAGCATAGACATTCAAGGTCATCACATAAAACGGTCCAGGGGTTGAACCGCTACTGGTATAGCTTTTCCAAACGGTATTATCTGTGCCAAGATCTGTAGAGAAATTACCACATATTTCTTCTTGAAACCTAGTCGGATCCGGACAGGTTGCACGTGATGAACAACAAGACATCTTGAATTCCTCCTTAAATTTTAACAAACCGGATAGTACAAAAGAAAAGGAGCTATAAAACATTGTGCGAATTTGGTCAGGTGATCAGAGATGAATTGTGAATTTGGCCAGGTGATCAGAGATGAATTTTGTGGCAAAATTTACATTTCTGGAGAAAATGAAAGCGATCATGAGATCCTTTGGGAATCCTCGTTGATTACCCCTCCGACAGGAACGATCAGTGTTTACAATGAGAGAACGAGTAGCGACTTTTTGACCTTTCGGATTATGCACATGAAAAATCAAAAAACCCTTTCGGTCTCCCCTGGAAACTCGCGTTCTTTTACTTCTTCTGGATTGCAGAGTTTCCAACTAGTAAACATCCGTGCGGTTACAGGGATGTCTCAAGGAACCTACAGCTTGACCATTCACTATGAATTTTTCTTGGAACCTTGCAATGATTAGTAGAGAGATAATTTATTCTATGAAAATATTTAAACTTTGTTCGGGCAAAATGATAGGATAGTAACCAAATTACCTTTTCCATTAACGGAGTTGGATGGCACTATTTTTGTCGGTATTACCAAGGTAAGAGCTGATATGATTATTCTCTCTGGGCTATGTAACAGGATGGAGGCCAAGGGGTTAAGGATCTTTAATTGGCGATCAGAAAAAAGGCCTCAAACCCTTAATACATAAGGGTTTGAGGCCTTTTTCATGCAAACAAATCGGCCGTTGATCTGTTTCCATCAGGTTCGACAAGGAACCTATAACCTGATTCGGCAAGCAGATTCCATCACCACAAAGGATCTAGTAAGTGGTGCATATGGCTGATTGATAGCCCTGCACTAGAAGATACTACGATATAGAGTGATAGAATACTTCCCTGTAATAAGTTGACCAGCAGTAATATCATGAATATTAACTGTATTTACACTCAGTAGGGTGAAACTTTTCGTTGTTCCAGCGGTAACTTCGGTACCGGGAGGCGTTAATATTATGGGTCCAGCTGGAGTCACAACTTCCACCACCACAGGGAGGGAAGTCGTGTCAGCATAGACACTCAGGGTCATCGCATAAAACGGTCCAGGACTTGAACCACTACTGGTATAGCTTTTCCAAACGGTATTATCTGCGGCAAGAATAGTAGAGAAATTACCACATATCGCTTCTTGAAATGAAGTCGGATCCGGACAGGTTGCACGTGATGAACAACAAGACATCATTACTTCCTCCTTTAATTTTATCAAACCGGAAAGTACAAAAGAAAAGGGGCTATAAAACATTGTACGAATTTGGTCAGGTGATCAAAGATGAGAGAACAAGTAGCGACTTTGTAACCTTTCGGATTATGCACATGAAAAATCAAAAAACCCCTTCGGTCTCCCCCGGAAACTCGCGTTCTTTTACTTCTTCTGGATTGCAGAGTTTCCAACTTGTAAACATCCGTACGGCTACAGGGATTTCTCAAGGGACCTACAGCTTGACCATTCACTATGAATTTTTCTTGGAGCCTTGCAATGATTAGTAGAGAGCTAATCTATTCTATGAAAATACTTAAACTTTGTTCGGGCAAACTGGTAGATCAGTTAAACAAATGATAGATTGCGAAGGAGAAAACCTAGCCCTTCAGGTTAGGATGAAAGTAAGCGTCGAATGAGGGAGGGGTGTTTTCCCCTCCCTTAAGTTCAACCACCCCCGTATATAATTGGATATAAGGGAGGAATTCAGTATGTACATGAAGGGCCAAAAACAAAAAAAGTACCTTCCTCTGGTACAATGAGGCACGGTTTCAGAAAAAATTTGGCGACCTTTCTTCCGTGGAATAACGAGAAAAGATCGCCGCTTAAATAAGGTTCTTTTTCTATTGTCTACTTGACGGGGTCAAGACCATGGGGAGGGTGGTTTCTATTCTTTTTTCTAACCATTAGGTGCGCTATTTATTGTATTATTATTTTATTGATGGTCACTTACTCTAAGTTTTCGTGCACGGAATAAATATATAGTTGAGCTAATGATCTGAATAAATATGACTATCAAAACGAAATAAATAAAGTATTCAGGTTTTATTAACTTCTAAAATCGCTACCAAAATAATGCCAGCAGTGAAACTTTAGATCTCTTGAAATGGAGGAAACTAACCGATGAGACTAACCAGAACCTCTGTATACTGGCATTCCTTCATCCATCCAATCTTTCAAAACCGCCCCCTTTATCTCGCTTCAACTGATCAAGGATTATGCCGCATTACTTGGCCTACAGAATCCTTAGAAACCCTACGTACTTGGGTAAAAAAGCAAATCCCTGATGCCACCCTGATCGAAAGCAAAAAACCACTCAATGCTGTCATCGCCCAATTAGAAGAGTACTTTGCAGGCAACCGGGAATCCTTTACTCTCCCCTATGATTTATTCGGTACCTCTTTCCAGACCTCGGTATGGAACGCCTTGGCACAGATTCCCTACGGTGAAACCCGAAGCTACTCGGATATCGCCAACACTGTTGGTAATCCCAAGGCTGTACGTGCTGTAGGGACTGCCAATGGGGCCAACCCCATCCCAATCGTCATACCCTGTCATCGTGTCATCGGCAAAAGTACCGCTCTCACAGGGTTTCGTGGGGGGTTAAAAGTAAAAGAAGAGTTGCTTCAACTGGAAGGATTCCACGACTATACCAAAAAAGGACATGCACGATTTCAATTTTGACATCTCGTTGAAGCAGATCCCCCTCCCGAATGATCCTGTGCCCAATAATGTTACTTGCAGAGAAACTCTTCACTTTGTCAGAGAATGATTAGACCTCGATTTTGTTCACGCCAGGCTAGGCAAAAAAGTACCTTCCCCGTTAACGGAGAAGGTACTTTTTTATCTTTGGAGGTAGCACCCGGATTTGAACCGGGGATCAAGGTTTTGCAGACCTTTGCCTTACCACTTGGCTATGCTACCAAGGATCGGAGGATCTATCTCCTCCCCTAATTTAGTGGGTATTGCGGTTGAATCCAATGGGTGATCAAAATCGGTGATAGGAAAAAGTCAGAGGGTTGTGGCTTCTTGAGGCCACTCGCTAAAGTGGGCACTAAACAAGTCTCCTTTAATCCTCCATGCAGTTGAATTAATTGAGAGAATGATTTCACAGCTGTTTGGATCTCCACAACCACATCATCCCAGCTTACTATTTCATCAATATTCACCAAGGCATATCCCAATGCCACCGCAGACTGGATGTTATTGGTTTGCAAAAAAGATTGAACCTTTTCTTCCACTTCACTATCCATCTCTCTCAAAAACTCAAATCGTTCCTCATTCTTATCATATCTATAAAATCCTGGGAAATAAAAGCCGCTAATCTGACTCTCATTGAGTATAATTAAAATGGGTAACAAATTGTTAAACGTTAGCCCCTGATTGTAAAATGATTCGTAGATCATTTGCGCAAAGGTATTTTTATGAATGAGGTACGAACTATCTTGAACTTTATCTGTATCCTGCCCTTTCTCAATGAGAAACGAAACATTTTTCCCTCTCTTTTCACGCATATTTACCTGAAAAAGTGGCTTTTGTTGAGCTAAGCTAATTTGTTTCAGCCCCTCACTCATCCACGATAATGCTGGGTCGATATCCATCATGGTAAATCCCTCCCTTCTTTTGTCTTTAGATTACACCCCTCACCTAGTTCAATACAATTTGTAAAGTTGCACTAAAAAAATACCATGTGGATACCACTTTCACCGATTTAAATTAACAAAAATACATTTCTTCACCAACTTTTTATCTTCCAATCTATCACTAAGTTACACATTTTGTCCGTATATTGATATAATAGTTTTGGATATGTTTTCATATATAAAACATAGGAGAGGACCAACATCATGGAGATTGGTGAAAAAATACGACAACTTCGCATACATAAAAAAATGACCCAGGGACAACTAGTAGATGGAATCTCCTCGATTACCTATCTAAGCCGAATAGAAAACGGAAATATAAAGCCTTCTCAAGCATTTATACAATCCATCGCACCACGTCTAGGGGTACAAATAGAAGATCTATGGGGGAACAATGAAGAAAGTATAAATAGAAGAATTATCACGATAGCAAAAGAATTTCGCAAGAAGCAAATTCTTACTGAAGAGGAATTATCTTTTCTATCATTACAAGCCAACGAGATTCACTCACTAGAGATATATTTGAATATATACACAACTTTAATAGATTACTACTTAAAATCAAACGAAGATATAGATGGAGCATGGCGAACCTATCAACTAGCTACTAAGTTTATTCCACGCGAATTGAATGAGTCTTTATTGAAGGAATTCTACTATTACTATGTAGTTTGCGGAAACCTGTTTTATTTTAGACAGGATTTCTTTATGGCAAATCAATTTTACTCTTCTGCTGAACAGTTTGTGGAATTGTTTAACGATCCAGTAGAAGAAGCACGGCTATCTTATAATTTAAGTCTAGTCAAAGATGAAATTATAGAAGACAAAACGGTTTGCATCTTTTATGCTCAAAAGGCTTATAATCTTTACAGTGAACAGCAATATGAGCAGGGCATCATAAACAGCTTGATTATATTAGGAATACAACATCACTTACATCAAAACGATGAAAAAGCCCTTACTTATCTTCATCAAGCCATGGAGCTTATATCATCTAAGGACAAGCTCTCACAGGCTTACGTGGAATACAACCTAGGTCAGGTCTATGCTGGTAAAGAGGACGAGGAGAAAGCGATTCAACACTATCTTACAAGCCTCGAATTATACGATCAAATCCCTAGCAATCACCGCAAAATCTACCCTTATCTTCGTCTCATCGAACTCTTCACACGTAAAAAGGATTGGAACCTTGTCGAAGACTACCTCCAACAAGCTCTCTCATTAGTAGATCCAGAAAAAGCCTCATTGATGCATCTAAAATTTCTATCTATTAAAGCCAACACCTATCGCTTACGAGACAATGAATTGCGATACGAAAAGGACATGCATAAAATTATCCAGTTAAGTATTCAAAAGAACCAATTAAAATTAGTGGCTACTTTTGCTAGTGAATTAGCAAATCACTACTATGAGAAGAGAGCATATAAAAAGGCAGCAGATTATTTTGTAACCGCAGAAAATTACACTAAAAAAATGAATTTATCTTAATTCGGTGAATACAGGCACTTCTCACCGTCTTTTTTTGTTTAAATTTAATGATAATTCCAGTAAGAAACCCCTCATAAAAATCATCCTATTTTACTTATTATATTGAACCTCTCTTAAGCTGTATTCTTAATTCAAGACAAACGCACTTCAAAATGTAGGAGGATTAATCATGAAAAAGTCAATCATCGTTATTGCCATGTTCTCCATTCTAACTCTAGGAATTCTTATTGGTAATAAAACGATATCCAACCACTACGCTGGTACAGTAATTGATAATCCATCAGGCACTGAGAGACCTGGCCCCAGCTAAATCTCTGGATATCAGAAACGTACAATAACAAATCTTTTTATTAAACATAATAAAAGAAATGCATTACAGATTTATAAGGAGTGATCAAATGTTCGTTTTAGAAGCTAAAAACGTGTCCAAGAAAGTTGGCTCACGTACGCTAATTAACAACATGTCCTTCGGTGTTGAAAAAGGTCAAATCTGTGGGTTTCTTGGTCCCAACGGTGCTGGTAAAACAACACTGATTCGCCTTTTAACTGGATTGATTCAACCAACCAAAGGCGAGCTCGCGATTAATGGAATTTGTGTCACCAAGGATCGCACTAAGGCATTGATGAATCTGGGTGCGATCGTAGAATCTCCAATCTTCTTCCCTTATTTAACGGGTAAAAAAGCGCTGCTCAACTTGGCTCGATTGCACCCACAGTTGCCACGGACACAACGTAAGGCAAAAGTAAAAGAAGTATTGGAGAAGGTAAGCCTCACTCATGCCGCGGATCAAAAGGTGGGCACCTACTCTCTCGGGATGAAACAACGCCTGGGTATCGCCCAAGCTCTTCTCGGTGACCCTTCCGTCATTATTCTTGACGAACCTGCGAATGGACTTGATCCGATGGGTATGCGGGAATTGCGTAGCCTTATCTTACAACTACGCGAAGAAACCGGGATCAGCTTCTTTATCTCTAGTCATCTATTGGATGAATTGCAACAACTATGTGATCACCTTGTTGTTATTAAACAGGGCAAGCTCGTCTGGCAAGGGGAGCTCGGGGATATTTCTGGCACACCGCTCTTCGCTTATACTCTCTCTCCTGTAGATAAAGCCCAGAAACTGATTCAACAAAGCTACCCCGTACAGCGAATTTCAAAGAATCAACTCAATGTGGAAATCAGTGAGGATGAGATCGGTGAACTCAACAAGGTTTTGATTGAAAATGAGATTCAAGTCCTCAGCGTTGAGAAAAAACAGAAGCGTCTAGAAGACGCCTTCATCGAGATGGTGTCCTCATGATGTCCCTGATTGCAAGTGAGTGGGGGCGATTGTGGAGTCGAAAAGTAACATGGCTCCTTTTTGCGCTTCTGCCCATTCTCATGTTGGTCACTGGTAACTATTATCATGGAAAAAATGATGGCATTGCACCAGGAAGCCCAGGTTATACCACTTGGGATAACTTCCCAGTCATGGCTCTCTCAGACCAGCTCATGACCGTATTTAATATGATCTTACTCCTTCTTTTCGTTTTCTCCATTACAGAGGAGTATCGTACAGGTCAGCTACGGATGGTGATGATTCGCTCCTATTCCTTTACTCAGCTATTGGTTGCCAAATGGATCACCATCATGAGTATCATGGTACTCTTTCACGGCCTCTACTTTCTTCTCAGTTATGGCGTAGGCGGTTTGTTCTTTGACACTTCACCACATCTTTATTTCGCCTACTATCAAGACCCTATAGGTGGTGGCCCTGCTCTCACCTACACGATTCGCTACTATGCTCTCGCCTTCTTAACCTTAGTAGCCGTCTCCTGGCTGATCACGTTCTTTGCTGTCGTCAGTCAATCAACCACCACAGCCATTGGTGTCACATTAGGGTTTCTGCTCATTTCCTTTGGATATCCTCAGATTTTACAAACCTTCACCAAAGGACTCAACCCGCCCCTTGATGCCAAATGGTATTTTATTTCTCTCACTCAGATCCAAACGGAAGGGATCGCATTGGCCCTGGGACAAACATCCAAGTTACTCAACTTTAATGCAGGTGTCCTTTTCATCTACGCCTTCGCCTTCGGGACTGCCGCGTATCTTTTCTTCACCAAAAAGGACCGCTTTATCTAAAGGAGGCTGACATATGAAAGAGCTTTTTCTTAGCGAATGGGAACGTATCTGGGCACGAAAAAAGACAATCGTAAGCCTCATCATCTATGTGGCATTATTAGGATTATTCGCTACTTGGCTTCATCGGGGCGGAATTGGCTTTTATACGCCAAAATTAGAAACCTCCCTCAATGCTCTTAACTTTCCAACCTTTCTCTTAAAAGAGACTGGCTTTATCCTCGCCTTGATTATGCTCCCCATGTTTTTTGTGGATAGCTTTAATGGGGAGTATAGCTCAGGAGCTTATCGCCTCATTTTGATCCGTCCCCATTCTCGGGGAAAACTATTACTTGCCAAATGGCTTTCGATGGCCGCTGTTGTTGCGATTTTTCTTAGCATAGCCTTTATCTTTAGCCATATCCTAGGCCAGATTCTCTACTCTGCACCTAACTCGATCACCTTTTATCCAGATGGTGATTCTTACTCGGCAGCTGGGGCCTTCGGTTATAGCCTTCTCTACTATCTCACTTTTTTCGCCATCTACCTTGCCCTGTTGGGAATTGCTAGCTTGATTAGCTCCTTTCTTCCCAATACGATTCTATCTTTCTTCTTAATCCTTGCTACACTACTGGCTACATTTTACACCCCAGATAGCTATCACTATTTCATCCTCAACGGGGAAGCTGCTTTCCGCGTTCTCAACGGAACTGACACAACAACCTTTATCAGCTCTGTGCTAGGAATCATCGTTGGAACGTTTATCCTCGTCTATACCTACTGGAAACGTCGCAACTGGACCATGTAATCGATTCTACCCTATTGAAATTCACATCCATGGGAGGTGGCAGACTGTGAGTGACATGATCATCTTGGCAGAAAACCTTCATCACTTCCCTATTTGCGAAGAGATTTCAAAGAGATCGGGTGTAAAGCCCATCTTCATTCAATCACGGCAACATTTCGAAGCATTGCTTCATCTCTTAAGGGAAGGTGATTCCACTCCTGTTACATCCAAGGGGGAATGGATTGAACTAGCCCCAGACGTTCGGTTTGACCATCGTCGACACCTTATCCACCGTCATGGAAAAGTATATCCCTTATCCAGTACAGAGTATAAAATTATGCAATCTCTATCTTCTCAGTTAGGAACTCCATGCCCAACGATGGAACTAATTGATGCAGTTTGGGGCATTCATGGTCATGTCGGATTAGATAGTCTTTACGTCTATATCCGTCGATTACGCGAGAAGATCGAAGACAACCCTAGTCGCCCCCAATTGCTCATCACCCACCACGGATTTGGGTATGAACTTCGATCACTAGTATCCTGAACAAATTTCAACTTATCCTAGCTAATCACAATAATAAGGTTAAAGGGCTGTTCTCTCGCACAAGGTTGTGCAAGGGAACAACCCTTTTCTTGTTGAAATAGCACTTAGGTAACTTCCTTCGATAGATGGGCCCTGATTGATCGCTTCGTCACATACACCACATACACACTTCAAATTAAAGAGAGAGCAATTTAAGCTCCCTCCTCAACTATCTTTTTGAAAATCTACGACTCTACAATCTTACGCACTGTGAATCGATGGATTACTAGGCGATTTCGTCGCTGATTGTGCAGGTTCTACTAGTTTCCCCCGCGTCTGAGCCACCTGGATGAGATCACGAAGCACTTGATCCGATGGCGGTAATAACAGGTTGGGACGAACACTGCGGGAGGCGATCTCATAAGCATTGGTACGGATGGGTTGAATAATGGTATGGCCATCTTCTTCTATGGTTTGGACATTTCGTTGAACTGCTTTTTTATCCCACATCAACAAATTCATGTTTGGATACAGAATAAGCGGCTGTGGGGATGCTAAAGCGGTGGAGGTTAACAAGTTGGTAGCCAGTCCATTGGCTACTAGACCAATCACATTGGCCGTTGCTGGCAAAATAATAAAAAGATCGGACCATCTAGCCAATTCGACATGGCTGATAGGCTCTTTCCCCATGGAGGGAGCATATACCTCATCTGCGAACAACGATACCGTAAAGGGTGGAATCATCTGTTCTGCTGAGTATGTCATGATGACTCGTACCTGATCAAAATAGGAGCGAAACATAGCGAGATACGGTGGCAAACCAGCCACCGCGATCGATCCTGTCATCCCTACCAGCAGTTTCTTATCCGCGAGTACTTGGGTAGGAACTTGCATTTTTCATCCTCCTTCTAGCTACCTTTCTGTTAGTGGAGTAACAAGGAACGGCTCCACCCACTTCCTTTTCCTTTCACACAAGAGAGCAGAGATAGGGCAACCCCTACGGCACCCTCTAGCAAGCCCACTTTATCTAAACCCCGGTACCCAATCGGCTGGGGCTCTAAATCTTTATATCCAAAGGGGGAGTCCGGATTAAAATCTTTTAATTGCCGATGGAGCAAGTAATCCCGTTGGATTTGTAAGGTACGATCATTACTATCCCAGTACATCTGCCCTGTCATCTCCAAGAGACCAGCTGTTCCATGACAAATGGTAGGAGAGTCAATATCCCACAAGATTTCGGGACGTTTAAAGATGGATTGATAGGCCAACACACTGGTCTCTTTTAATCCTTCATCCTGCAATGCTTTTCCCGCAAAATAGAGTGCCCGTGCCACTCCTGGAGTTCCATAACACCATGCTTCACGATGCCGATGGGTTAAGCGAGCCCCCTCAACTTCTTCCTCCCAAGCAACGCGATCATACCAATAGGAACCATAGGCATCTTCTTGCTTCCACTGCAGGAGCCACTGTGTCATGCGCTGAATCGCCTCTACCTGGCCCTTTACCTCGACGCCCTGAAGCTTTGCTAAGGATAATAGGGCGAGAGGACCCGGAATACCATGGGCGAGACCACAGTTAAAGTTCCCTTTTGCAAAGGATTGACGGTCATGCTCTGTAAATTGAGCATGCTGGGGGATCCACCACCCTGGAACCGTTTGTCGCTCCACAACAATAGGTTTGGATAATTCAACCAAATCAAGTAGGATCTCATCCAGTAACTCCCTCAACTCCGGTTGATCCTTCTGGATGAGCAGATATCTACCTACTCCGGTAATTCCGACGATGATGTCGTACCATTGAGCGAGCACTCCTTTTTCCTTTGAGCGTCTCTCTCTTTCAATCCTTAATTGTTTTCGTAATGACTCGGCAATCTGGGTGTGGAGTTGTTCCAATAAACGGCCATAACGCTCACCTTCTCGGGAAGCACTCCAGGTGGCAAAGGCAACACCTGTAATCCCCCCAAACAAAGAAATGCTCTGAAAACCCTCCGCTTCCAAATACCTTTGCATGGCTACTAAATGCTGATGGGCTACCTGATCCCAACCTGCTTGAGGGTCAAACCTATCTAACTCCCCATACAATAGCGCCGTACCTGGGTAACCGTGGGAGAGGGATAATTCTCCCCATGGATGAGCTTTGGCCTGACTGGAAACGTTGTTCGGATGAAGAGCTACTTTCCGAATGTACTCTGGATTACGCAAACGATCTGCAATCACACCCAGTACCTGCTCGGCATTTTTTCGTAACGTCACTTTTCTGCTCGTTGGTAACTCTCGCACAGTTGTCGCCATGTTATTCCCTCCTTACCAGAGACTTTGATTTAACAGTGGAAGTAGTATTCATTGATTTAAGCTGGATTTAACTGTTGCTCCTGAGAATCTACATACGCATCCGCTTGCATTTGATAGAGAACTGCATAGGAACCGTTTCGCTTCATGAGGGAGGCATGGGTGCCGCTTTCCAAGATCTCCCCTTGTTGCATGAAAACAATACGATCGGCATTGCGCACGGTGGAGTAGCGATGTGAAATAAAGATCCCCATCTTATCCACAGTTAGCTCAGCAAATTTATCAAAGACTTCCTTCTCTGCCTTTGGATCCAGCGCTGCACTGGGCTCGTCCAAGACATAGAGGGTTGCGTCACGCATATACGCTCGTGCAATCGCAATTTTTTGCCATTGTCCGCCGGATAATTGCACCCCTTCCTTAAACCATTTGCCTAGTTGGGTTTCTAATCCATGGGGCAAACCCTCAATGACGGTGGTTGCTCCAGAGTTCTTCGTAGCAAACTCTACTTTTTCTCCCTCTTCAGCCACACGCCAATTCCCAAGGGCAATATTTTCACGGGCGGTCATTTCATAACGAATGAAATCCTGGAAAACAGTCGCCAATAGTTCCCGCCACTCCTTTACTGAGTAGGAACGGATGGAACGACCATTGTAAAGAATATCGCCCTCCTCCAATTCATAAAGCCGAACCAATAGTTTCACGAGCGTCGTTTTACCGGACCCATTTTCACCGACGATGGCTACCGTCTCCCCAGGTTTTAGCTGAAAGCTAATATTCTTTAGTACATAACGATCCGTCCCAGGATAACGGAAAGAGACATTTTGAAAGACAAACCCCGTATCGTTCTTCTCCTTAGTAGAGATATAAGGTCTCTGCACAATCGTCTCTTCTGATTCTTCAATGTCTAGGAACTCAAACAATTGACTCACATAAAGATTGTTTTGGTACATCACAAAAAGCGTTTGTAAGAGGGAGGAGGATGTCGCTTGAGTCTGAGCAATCGCTTGAATATACGCCATCATCGTGGCGATGGTCAAAACTCCAGCAACGGTTTGTTGTACAACAAGCAATTGAGTACCAATGACCGCCAAAAAACCTATAACCTGAAAGAACAAGGTAATTCGCATTCGCTTAAGCAAAAGCCCTTTGTCTTCCCTGAAAAAACGATCATACAATTTTTGGTATTTACTTAAAAGCAATGAGCCAATCCCAAATACCTTCACTTCTTTTACCGAGGAATCCGTCGTCATCAGACCCAAAAAATAGGACTGCTTCCGACGCTCTGCTGCTCGTTTCCAATCAATTTGAAACTCTTCTTCCCCCACTCGCAAAAAGGAGAAAGAAGAAGTTAAAGGGATCAGTAGCAAGACCAATGCTAGCCACCACTGCCAATAAAACAGCACTCCTGCCACCGACAACAAGGTGATGGTACCGCCGATGATTTGGAGGATCTGCTGGAAAATCTGAAAGGGACGAAAGGTAGAATCTTGCCTTGCCCGTTGCAATTTATCGTATGCATCCGCGTCCTCGAAGTATTTAAACGGGAGGAGATCTGCTTTTTTCATTAATAGGATGTTGATGGAATTACTCAGCAGTTCCGCATAGATTGCCTGATAATTATCACTGATAATCCGGCTAATTTCTCGAAAGATAGCCATGCCAGCAAATAAACCAAATACGATAAAAACCGGTTGAACCACTTCTGTATACTTAGCAATGCCTACTTCTGTCATCAGCATTTGTGTCAACAATACGCTAGCCGCTGGAATCAAACTGGTGATCCCATTTAACCCAAACACCATGATGAAGTAGCGAGGATTGGTTTTCCAAAGGAGCTTTAAGATGCGTGGCCAAAACTTAAAAGACTCCATAACATTGCGAAAAGAGGGGCTAGTAGCCCCATTTATTTCACTGGTTTGTGGCATGCTCTTCCCTTCCTTTATCTCTCCAGTATTTTTGGCTATAGAGAGTATGACGGGCAAAGGCAAGTGCTTGTACTTCTTTGCCTCGATCTACATCCATCAGACGGTTACAATGCATATGAATCAAACTCCCAATAATTTGATGTGGGGTGTTGGATAGAGAAAGCTTGGGATTTTCTGCTCTCACCTTCTCACCAAACTCAGCCAAAAACGGAGCCCGCTGCTTCAGTAACATGTTAAGCACATGACCATTGCGGAATTCCTTAAGCGATTTCCGATTATCCCGCGGATCCATCAGTTTCATCAATTCTCGACGTCGGAGACGGAACTCCTCACGATAATCATCTTTATCCACAATTTCATCGAGGATTTTTAGCTGACCCTCATAGGAAAGGCCAAAATTCTCAAGCAGATCCACAATCGCCAGTGCCGCTACTTCAACCAAGGGGATATCGATCTCTTTATTCCAACTTAATTTAAGTAAATGGGTTGTTAATTTGCTGTCGGCCGCAAACACATCCTCAGCATCCCGAATCATATGAACGCCGCCATAACGCTCCACTTCCCGTTCATAGGTATCGATCATCAGTCGTTTGATGATTCCATCGGACATCAATGGATCCACCCAACGACTTAGTGCAGGGAGTAGCTTACTGACCAAATCCTCCTCGACACCACGGAATCGTATACGAATATGCGGTTCAGGATCGACGTAACGCATATAGAACCAATCTTTTGCAGCGCCACTCTCCACCATCGAGTCGGCAAACTCTTGCATAAATTGTGGGATAAAATCATCCTGCCGGCTTCGTGACACATACAACTTGGCATATAACCAATCCGTTCCTGGTAGACGCACCCGGTCTTTATGAACAACTAGCGGTGCCGAATACTGATACAAGACTGGACTTTCCGGCATCGTCTCCGCGTATTTTTCCACAGGGATGAGACACTCCTGTGAATAGATTCCATCGACACCTGTCACCCAACGATCATCAATCGAGCCTACATGTTCCTTCAATGCCACTCGTTTATTGGTTAGCAATTCTTTTTGGATCTGCTTCACATGATCTTCATGATCGAGATCCAATAGAATTCGGTTATCGGCAAAGGTCATATAGAGGTAGCGTGGAACCATCCACTCTGAACGCCAACGCTTAAGCGCTTCATTCCATAAGTGGGGAGCTACTTGCGCATCCTTAAGACCCAATCGCTCCAAATTGATATTCCAGGTAGCCAGATATATCACGGTTTTTCCATGGGTAACCCTTGGTAGGAATGGACCGATATCGTACTCTCCCCAGGAGAATGGCTGTACATTGCGCACACTTTCGATCGATACTTCCCTCATGAATCGATACACATTGGGTGCGTTCATAAAATTGAGCATATTACCCGAGGTAATAATCAATTCTTTATTATGTTTAGGTGACTTTAGGTATAGACGATCAAGGGATGCCCCAACATATACATCATCCAGGGTCAACCGCTCGTCGCTATAGGCATTGGTGCCAATCGTTAATTCCTGCTTTAACAACGAAGGACTCAAGGATATATTCCCGACTCTCCCGGAAGGAGGGAGATAATTCCCTTCGACGATCAGGGCATTGGGATACAGATTCTCCTCTCGCTTTACCGCACTGCGAATCCGCTCAACTTCATTCTCATCAAAGAGATCTAAGAACCTTCCAAAGGATTGACTAATTCGATGGGAAGCTGCATTGGGTGTCATTACGACACGGTAATCCCCTTGATCGATCGCTTCCTTTGAAGAGGACATGACCTCTACATATAACTCCATCGAGGATGGGGCCTCTTCTTCATCGATCTCGATTTCTTCAAGTCGATTCAATAACTCATCTGTGATTTCCACTTCAATCGATCCTGTGACAAGTGCTTTTTGGATCAACTCAAGTAGAATCGATTCCTTTTCCTTTGAAAAGACAGGTAGATCGTCATCCTTCCGTGTACTTTTGGGGCGCTTATATGGACTGGGGGCACCTAAACCAGTCTCTTCATTGAGAAGTTCTAATATCGGGATCTCGCGCCTCGTCCCATACTTCTCTAAAAAGTCCTTATGATAACTTTTCAAATGACTAACTCCCCGTTGTGGAAGAGAGAGCCGCCACAGAATCTCTGCCGCCTTTGCCACTTCTTCCCCTACTTGTCGATGAAGGCTAATTTTTTGATCCGCCACTCGCATATCGACCTGTACTTGGGAAAGGCTTGGCACGACATCTTTCATCTTTTCATTCAGCTTTAAATATTGGTCCAGTCCTTGACCGATGGGTAAGGCATCATATTCACGGATTAATTGTGCAATTTCTAGCAACAATTGCCGTTCTGCTGTCGCCTCAATGATCCCATCTAACTGATCAATCAGATATTGCAGAGGAGAAGGGTTGGTCATCGGAGGTCGTAGATTACTAATGAGATATTCCTGTTCAAAGAGTTGTTCAATTAAACCAGCGATTCTGTCACGATCTACATCAGGATACACGCCCTTCAAATGATCGAGGAGGTCAGGAAAGGAAATAGACTCCCTTGCGGCTTCAAGCACCTGTAGCACGGGTTCAGAAGCTTGAATATTGATGGACTCACGCAGATCATTATCATTATTGCGCTGTTGACCACACTCGGATGAAAAAGGAAGGATGAGGCGACGTCCACTATATTGCACAGCATGGTTACGAGTAAGGCGAAGCTGTCTAATTATATCGGAACGTTTCTCTAACTTTGCTACAAGGGAGAGTAGCCATTCCATATCGGGACGAGTGCGCTTCATATGATGATCCGATGAGTTCAATTGTGCTTCGGTATAATCCCCCAACTCCCCCATAGTTAGGCCAGCCAAAATCCCAAATGGGGTGGATCGTGTAGCCATGCGGGATAAGTAACGCATGATGCTTGTCTCCGCTTGCCGTTTCTTCTTCGCATCTTCACTATCTAGATTACCTAGTGCCACAAACAAGGATGGACTTGCAATGGCAATCGCCTCTTTAATCTTCGGATCTTGTACCAATTCCTTCAAAACACGATTGGAATCGCTTTGTTGTAATCGTTCAAAGATATCGAAGGGTAAAAGTGGGCTTCTAAACATAAAAAAATCAAGCGGACGATAAACACTCCGTTTTTTCTTGCGATGGGTCCGATGAGTATCAAGTGATGAAGCCATATTCTTACCTCCTTCATATGTAGTAGAAACGGAACATCCTTTCAGATGTTCCGCCTCTTTTCCTTTTATTAGCAGCAGTAGCTGTTGAATGAACCGGTTTCGCCGCAACCGGGGGTACACAAGGAAACGGAAGTGATTTGTGGCTCTACATCGCCTTTTGCTTTGTTCACCTGTACGTCTAGGTCGAATTGATCTTTTTTGTTGTTTGCCATGGTTGTATTCCTCCTCAAATTAGTTAGTGGTGATTAGGCGGTTAGCAGCAGTAGCTGTTGAATGAACCAGTTTCGCCGCAACCGGGGGTACACAAGGAAACGGAAGTGATTTGTGGCTCTACATCGCCCTTTGCTTTGTTCACCTGTACGTCTAGGTCGAATTGATCTTTTTTGTTGTTTGCCATGGTTATATTCCTCCTCAAATTAGTTAGTAGTGATTAGGTGGTTAGCAGCAGTAGCTGTTGAATGAACCGGTTTCGCCGCAACCGGGGGTGCACAAGGAAACGGAAGTGATTTGTGGCTCTACATCACCTTTTGCTTTGTTCACCTGTACATCTAGGTCGAATTGATCTTTTTTGTTGTTTGCCATTTTTTACTCCTTCCTCTCAGGGGGCGTTTTTGTTGTCCCTTCGTGTTTATCTTATATGGATAAGAATCTATTTACCTGAAAATGAGCTAGTAATTTACTTAATTAACATAAACATTCTGTAAGGTTTTCTTTTGAAACAACAGGAAATCCGCTTGTTTCCTGTTGTTTTTAGTGACCTTTATTATTTTTGTAGTTCCTGAATTAATGAAGCACCTATTGGACTACCAAGCCCTGTGACGAGATCGTACCCCACAGTAGCCGAATGCTCTTGATTAGTGCCTGCTACGATATCCCGATACACCCCTTTATCCTTTAGCGCGTACAACCTTTTCACCAGCTGTTCACTGCTTAAGGGCTTGGCTCGTTTCTCATTAATTAATGCGACGATACCGGACCAACAAGGGGTGGATAAGCTTGTCCCACCAAGTAGAAACCAACCCTTATACCCCTGGATCTCCGTCGAAGAGTACACAGCCGCGCCTGTCATAGGATCTCCTACAAAGGAGACATCGGGAACACCTCGAAAATCACCCAATGTTTCTGCCCATAGTTGTTGATAAGCGGGTCTCTTTGTAAAGGCACTAATTCCCCCACTACTACCTGACCAAGCAACCTCACTAAGAAAATTACCACTTTGCTCCATACGGAGGGTGGTCCCTCCAACTGCCAGTACATTGCGTGCAGAGGCCGGCCACAATATCCCTTTCCCATAATCACCTGCTGAGGCGACATAGGTCACTTTTTTGTTGCTAAAAGTAGAGTCCCATTTGTGTGCCTCTTCATCCTCAAAGGAACCCCAACTATTAGAAACGACATTGGCCCCTAGTGCAGTAGCTAACTTTATCGCCTTTACTAAATGTGGAATCTCCTTATCCTTAGCAACGACGAGGGAGATTTTAGCTTTGGGAGCGATGGCATGTACCCACTGTACATCCATGGCAGTCTCTGTGACCCAACGGGGGTTTGTTTCTGTTGGCTTTCCCTCTGGGTAATAAATCTTCAGCTTTGCTTTTGGCAGACTAAACTTCTCACTAAACACAGCAAGATCTTTTTTTATCGTTGGACTCCCATAGGCGACGACGACTGCGATATGTTGTCCTTTTCCCGTTTCCTTCACTTGATCCAGACCATACGCTTTTCGAATATGAAAAGGGGTATAGCCCCGAATCTCATCCAACACTTCTGCTTTGGATGTGCCATTCTTTTTGGCCATATGACTACGATTGATTTTCAACGTGGACTTTACATCGTTTACATCCCCTTCATTGGCATAACTGGTATGAAAGGGATAACTAACTAGTAGAAACCCGAATAGAAAGAGAAAACCTCGTTTTATCCATAATGATTTCATTTATCTGTCCTTTCTTTTAAGTAATCAAGGCACATTCCTCAATTCATCTCTAACCATATTCAATCTGGAAGGTTAAAAAATAGTAGTAAAGTTAGCAATTTTTCATCTAATAAAACGATGCCTTTTCTTCTAGTAAATAGACCTACCATAGCGGATCTACTCGATAACACTAGAAGGTAGAATCCTTTTTTCGGAAAAAAAGTTACAAAAAACAGTTGACAGATTTATCCGCCATCGTGTATTATTACGCTAATACAATATTGTACTGTTTGATTAGTACACTAATACGACAAATAAATTAAACCACCCTATGAGGAGTGATAGGATGAATGTTTTAGAGGCAAAAAATGTTACCAAGCGCGTCGGCTCTCGTACCTTGATCGATCAGATGTCCTTCTCCATAAAAAAAGGACAAATCTGCGGTTTCCTTGGCCCCAATGGTGCAGGTAAAACAACCCTGATCCGATTATTAACAGGGCTTATCCACCCTACCAAAGGAGACCTTTCCATCAACGGCATCAGTGTTACGCAAAATCGTACCAAGGCACTGATGAACATCGGAGCGATTGTAGAGTCCCCCATCTTCTTCCCCTACCTAACTGGGAGAAAAGCACTCCTCAACCTGGCCCGACTACATCCTCAATTAAAAGGAGCACAACGAAAAAGTCGCGTGAAAGAAGTGTTGGAGAAAGTAGGACTCTCCCATGCTGCAGATCAAAAAGTAGGAACCTATTCGCTAGGAATGAAACAACGTCTCGGAATCGCCCAAGCACTGCTCGGTAATCCCTCAGTGATTATTCTTGATGAACCCGCCAATGGATTGGATCCAATGGGGATGCGGGAATTGCGTAGCCTCATCCTAAAACTGCGGGAAGAAACCGGGATCAGCTTTTTCATCTCCAGTCACCTTTTAGATGAGTTGCAACAGTTATGTGATCATCTCGTGGTTATCAAAAATGGAAAATTAGTGTGGCAGGGTGAGATGGAGAGCCTCTCAGGAAAACCCCTTTATGCCTTCACCCTCACTCCAATTGATAAAGCCGCTCCGTTCATTAAGAAGCACTACCCTGTCGATCATATCGAAGGAAATCAAATATACGTGGAGATCCATGAAGAGGATCTCGCTATCTTAAACACCCACTTAATTGAAAATGGCATCCAAATACTTAGTGTAGAGAAAAAACAAAAGCGTCTGGAAGACGCCTTCGTTGAGATGATGAGCTCATGATCTCCCTGATTGCAAGTGAATGGCAACGTATCTGGAGTCGCAAAATCACCTGGATCTTATTTGCGGCCATCCCCCTCGTCCTCTTTGTTACTGGTCACTATTATCAAGGGCTGAACGATAATCTAAAGCCAGACAGCCCCGAATTTGCCTTGATGGATAATTTCCCAATACTCGCCCTCGCCGAACAACTGTTATCCGTCTTTAATATGACGCTTCTCCTCCTGCTCGTATTCTCTATCACTGAGGAATATCGCACAGGGCAACTTCGCATGGTCATGATCCGTTCGTACACCTTCACTCAATTATTTTTTGCCAAGTGGATCAATGTGATGATCATCATGTTCCTCTTTAATGCCTTCTATTTTCTTCTCAGCTATGCTTTTGGAAGCTGGATGTTTGATAGTTCCTCTCACCTGATGCTCTTCTTACATGATGACCCCGTCTCTAATACCTCAGCTTTGTTATACAACCTGCGTTACTATGGCTTTGCCTTTTTAACACTAATTGCCATTTCTGCGGTCATCACCTTTTTTGCTGTCATCAGTCAAACCACAACCACAGCCATCGGCCTTACTCTTGGCTATCTACTTGTCTCCGTTGGCTATTCTCAATTCCTACACACCTTTACCCAGGGATTAAAACCGGCCATTAATCCTGCCTGGTACTTTCTCTCCCTCACCGAGATTCAATATCAGGGAATTGCGTTGGCTCTGGCTGATGAACCAAAGTTACTCTTCTTTAATGCAGGGGTTCTCCTTGTATACACCTTGATTTTTGGCACAGGCGCTTACCTTCTCTTCACCAAAAAAGATCGTTTTATTTAAAGGGAGGAATCATCATTGAGCGAGTTATTTATGAGTGAGTGGGAGCGTATTTGGGCACGTCGTAAAACGATGGTCAGCTTAGGGATCTTCATCCTACTATTGGGAATGTCCACCTTCTTGCTCCACCGAGGGGGTATCGGCTTTTACACAGCCCAACTTGATACACAACTTCATGCATTGAACTTCCCTGTCTTTCTAATCAAGGAGTTAGGATTCATTCTCTCCTTTGTCATGCTCCCCATGTTTTTTATAGATAGTTTTAACGGGGAATATAGTTCAGGGGCTTACCGTCTGATCCTCATTCGCCCGCAAGCTAGAAAGCATCTCCTGTTTGCCAAATGGGGTTCTATGGCAGCTATCACCGCTATCTTTCTTACCGTAGCCTATATCTTCGGCCACATCGCCGGATGGCTTTTATACTCAGCTCCAAGTACCGTCACTTTCTACCCTGATGGTCCATCCTACTCCATCCTAGGAGCCTTTGGTTATAGTCTTCTTTACTACCTTATCTTCTTCTTGATCTACCTTGCCCTCCTTGGTATCGCCAGTCTAATTAGCTCCATTATGCCCAATGCTATTCTCGCTTTCTTTTCGACCATCGCTACGATTTTAGCTACACTGTATGCACCTAACACCCTTCAATTTTTTGTGATGAATAGTGAAATAACCTTTCAAGTACTTAATGGAATGGATCAAATCCCCTTCTTCGGCTCATTATTTGGTATCATCATCGTCACTTACAGCTTGGTGTATGGTGTCTGGGCACGAAAAGGTTGGATGACATAGATTACAGCGATAGGATAATAAAACCTCTCTATGATGATTACTTCCACACAGAAGTAGCTCATCAATAGAGAGGTTTTTGTATATATCCTTTCACTCATTCTCCATCAACTCTACCAATCGGCTCAATGCAGGAGATTGATAACGATCCTTTCGTTGGATGAAAACGGTCGTGGACTGATGATAATCCGTCGAGAGGGGATGGAGTTTTATTTCTCCACGTTTATATTCTTGTGCTACTGATCGCGTTACTAAAGCAACTCCAAAACCAGATTCTACACAACGAAACAATCCCTCTAACGTGCTCAATTCCATCCTCTTAACCGAATGGGCCTTCTCATCGCTTAACCACTGTTCCAACCTGGAACGATAGGAACATCCCACATCAAAAACGAGTAGGGTCTCATGTTGAAGATCCCTTGCTGAATGAATAGGAGGATGATGCGGAGATGAAATCAACACTAGC
The DNA here is from genome assembly GCF_900106775.1 of Marininema mesophilum. Taxonomy (GTDB): domain Bacteria; phylum Bacillota; class Bacilli; order Thermoactinomycetales; family DSM-45169; genus Marininema; species Marininema mesophilum. The sequence goes on along the minus strand of NZ_FNNQ01000006.1, from coordinate 152,415 downwards.
TCTTCTTCCATAAAGGTGAATGCTTTTAACTCTGGGTGATTGATAGGGCCAACAACAAAAACGCCATCTAATTCATAATGCAGCACTCGTTTTATTAACTCTTCAGAAGAAGCGGTGGTCAAGGATACATCCACTTGCGGATAAGCTTCATGATACTTCATTAATAACGAGGGAAGATGAACCGCGGCAGTTGATTCGGTAGAGCCCAATTTTAATGGACCTTGGGGAATAAGAAACGCATTTTTTGCCTCATTCACCATCTCTAAAATCGGATCCGCGTATTGGATGAGATTTCTTCCAGCAGAAGTTAACGACATCCCTTTCCCACTCCGGTGAAACAACTGCGCGTTTAACTCCTGTTCCAAGCGATTAATTCGATTGGTGACATTGGATTGTACATAATTTAGCTCGTTTGCCGCTTTAGTCACACTTTTATGGCGGGATACTGTTTGGAAAATTTGCAGATCGCGAATATCCACCAACAGCACCTCCAGATCATTTTTTGTGATAGGAAAGATCACAACCAGTAATTTTACAGGATACGCTCCCCTATTTAAACTACCATTAATATCTTCTTGAAAATACGAAGACAATATAATTTAACGTGGGAGTATAATTCTATGTATTTTTCATCTTCTTCGCAAAAATTCCGCTGGATGGTCCTTGGATTGGCCACTGGGACTCAAGCGACTGCTACCTTTGTAACCTATGGGGTTGGACCGTTAGCTGCTATATGGCAACAAACTTTTTCACTATCTCAAGCACAGGTAGGTTTGCTTATATCGATGGTCAATATTGGGCCGCTCATGTCGATGTTATTTATTGGTCGTGCATTAGATCAGCATGGAGAGCGATGGATTGTAGGCGTCGGGTCGATTTTGCTGGGACTTACGATGGGGGTATCCTCTCTACTGAGTAGTTATCTGTCTCTCTTAGTCACTCTTTTATTAGTCGGGATTTTCTATGGGACCGCACAACCTGGTGGTAACAAAGTCGTGATCAAGTGGTTTGATTCTTCCCAGCGAGGACTTGCTACAGGCATCCGTCAAGCCGGCATCCCCATTGGAGGAGCATTGGCTGGTTGGTTGATCCCATTGTTAAGCGTTCGATATGATTGGCCAATCGCTGTTCAATTACAAGCCTCATCAGCCTTTATAGGTGGACTGATGTTTCTTCTAATCTATCGAGATCCTGTTAAAGAGAGTAAAATACCCACGCAACATGTTAACTTTATTGGAGAACTACGAAATCTATCTCGCAAGAAAAGCCTCTATCCACTATTATTTTCGGGGTTTTCTCTCATATCATTTCAAATGGTCTTAGTCGCCCACTTGATGCTTTATCTAAAAAGCAAAATAGAGCATATGACACTCGTTTCCACTGGATTCATGCTATCTCTTTGTCTGTTATTCGGCATGCTTGGTCGGATAACCTTAGCCTGGTTAAGTGATACGATATGGAAGGGCAATCGTATTAAACCCTTAGAGATGATTTTATGGATGTCCGTAGTTGGCCTGGTGGTCTTGGTGGTCTTGCCAGAAAAAATACCTATTTGGTGCATATATGTAGTCTGTTCATGGCTAGGATTTTTTGGAGTCGGATGGTACAGCCTCTACATTGTAGAAATTGGCGAAAAGGCAAAAGAACATTCCGTTGGTTTGACGGTAAGCTACGCCTTAACAATCAATCAGGTAGCGATCATCATGGCACCTTTTTTCTTTGGACTGTTCGTGGACTGGAGTAACTCCTATGCCCTCCCCTGGATTGGGTTAGCTAGTTTGTTATCAGCTAGTGGCATTTGGCTAAGAAAAAGTAGTTCAATTCCATTCATCGAAAAAAGGATGGAATTTAATACACCCATCTCAGGTCAAAACACTCCCCATGAGAAGCGAAAAAAGAACAGAAAGATAGTCTGACGTCTATCGCTACTTTTTTCCCCCATTGCTGAAGTTAGAGATTTTCCCGCTCGCAAAGATAAAAAAGGCTCCAAGAGGTAAAAGCCTACCTACATTGTCAATGGTGATGAAGGCCATAAAAAAGTAGAGTAGCGAGGGTTCTATCCTGCTACTCTACTTTTTAACCATCGGGCTTTTACAATCGCTAATAGGAAGTAGAAGTTGTTTTAACTAGGTTTTTTTTGGAATTATTGTCCCCCAGGTCCAAGATGGGAACCCGGTGTTACGGGATAATACAGTTCTTTGCTATTATATTGGAATGAAGGATTAGCCAACCCTTGTTTAAAACCGAAGTCTCCCGGAAATTCCTCAGCGTTGATCAGTTCTTGTAAACCGGTTCCAGGTTCAAGGGTATAAGTGTTCGTTAATTGATACAATGCTCCTCGATAGACATCATATTGATAAGCTGGATTATCAGCTTTTGGTACTTTAGTTTGATCTTTATATGTTACTTTATCCGAAATAGTAGTCTCTTGGCCAAATGTATTCGTTAACTGCGTACTAAATTCTGTTGTTGTTTTCCCTGGTACAAAACCGCCACCTGCTTCAATACTAAGCTTGAAGCCAATAGTCCATGCAAGACTATATGATTCTGTTTCCGATACACCATGTTCAATATCTAGCCCAGACCACCACTCTGCTGAATTGGCAACGGTGCTTGTTCCAAGTAATTTAAATTTGCTCTCTCTTTTTAACTTGGAGGTTCCATCAAAAGCTTTACTCCAAGCCATCGATGGTCCATATTTTTCTACCATCCATGCTTCGCCGTTCTGAGCCCTCTCCTCATTTAGTTTCTCAAGTGGGGCAGTGTTTGTTGCACCTGTTTTCACTTCATAGAGCCCCTTTTCAATGGTGCCATCCGATTTTTTTTCTAAATAAACTCCAGCATCTGTGAACTCCTCTGACCCATTAAAGTGTGCTTGTACACCATTTAGTTTAAAATATACGATATCTCCTATTTTCCCCGGTGGGTCAGTTTTAGTCGTTCCGCTTTCCAGTGCAGGCGCATAGGGATCTTCGGATAATTTAGGGTAATTGGCCGCATATGGACTAGTGGGTTCATCTGCTTTTGGTGCAACTTTACCTTTGGGTGCGTTATCCGTATTATAAACCGGTGTTTTTTTACCATCTTTATCGATCTTATATCCTTGAATATACTTTTCGGGTAGCTTTTTCTCATTGTCTGGTGCAGCCGAGGCTTTCACCGGGCCAATGAATCCACCACTGAAGACAAAAGCTAAAGCCAAAGCGAAGACAGTCATCATTTTCATCATTTTCACACTTTTCTCACCAATCTTCTTTCTCATGCTTTACATTCCTCCTCTTTTGTGGTAACCCTTTTTTCTTTCTATTCTAAGTAGTGATCCACAAATTAAATATACCGATTAACCGGTTTTATTGCAAGGCTTTTATTGCAGGTAAAACAAGGTAATTAGTTGGATTTAGGGTAAGCTTCTCCAAAAAGAAAAAACCTACCCGCCAAAGGTAAATTTTTATCCCTACTAACTCAATTTCTAATTCACTTACTTCCTAAACCTCATGTAAAAAAGGTAGGCTTCTATCAAAACGTTATATACCACCCTTTGTTATTATTTTCGTCAACTCACCGTGTACTTTATCCCTCGTTTCTTTATCCAATGGTGCTAGTCCAAACATTTCTGCAAACCGTAAACCATCAGCGGCAAGCCTTGCGATAGTCGAATGGACGGGGTCTATTTGATCATTCTGTATCTGTTCTTGAAGCCCTTTATACTGAAGTTGGGCTTTTTCCATTAATTTTGGGTTGGTAAACATCGAAGCAAAAAGCGCTGAACTCATCTTTAAACCATCATCAACCCTCATGAACATCGTCTCCACATAAGCTCGGGTCCATTGCCCTTTTCCATGAAAGGCCTGAAGGTTATCTTTCATATCATTCTTAAAGTCAACGGATAACTCATCAATCATTGCTTGAACTAGATCTTCTTTACTAGGGAAATGATAGAACAATCCACCTTTACTAACACCTGCTTGGTTTGCTACCGCCTCAAGGGTAAGCTTTGATACCCCTTTTTCACTTACTATATTGGATGCAGCTGTTAACAACTGGTTTCTTGTTAAAACACCATTATTCATAGCCATATTGGTTCCAACTCCCTTCTGACGAAAACTTTGATAGAATAACCCTAAGTATGGTATAAGAAAGGCATATCACCATCTGTACCTCACCTTCTAGGGTAACATAGTATATTACTACCTGTTTCTCCGCTGTCATCGCTGATGACGAAGAGGTTCGGAGGGGAACAATCCCTATATTACCCGTGGAGGTTCTATCAAGAATATTTGTTCGCATTTACGAAATTATTTTCTCTTCCGCTATGCTTCCAAAAAACAAGAGAGGCCCCTTCGTTTGAAGGACCTCTCTTGTTTTTATCCACTTACCATTACATATTAATATAGCGCTCAAAAACAAAACCGAAATCCTTGATCCGATATCTTAACCGAGTCTCTTCCAACCAGTCAAAGGCAACTTGATTCATACCTGTAAACTCCTCAACCAAGTTCCCATCTGTTTTGCCCATTCGGCCGAGTGCGGCGGATGCTAACTCTAGGCTTTGGTTTGCAAAGTTCAAGGAAGCCGCGTTGTCAGAGGTGATTTCCGAGATGCGAATTAACGACTTATAAAGATCCTTTAACTCTTCCAGCTGATTTTTATTTACATCGATAGAGTAGTTGATGGAGCCCAATGTGAATTTAATTTCTACATCTCTATCCATAGTGCCAGCTGTCTCTAACATCACATCGGAGATACGATTTGCATGGTAATCATAGCGTCGTAGCATCCGTTTCTTACTGGTCGCACTAGTACCATCCAGATGGATCAACGCTTTATTTGTGAAGCAATACTCATCTGATTTTGACTTGATTAAAAAGTAAATCTTCTCTCCATCTTCATGAAGTACATAATCGTCCGAGTCTACTTTATCGTAATCCTGTGGCTTAATAACGGCACCTACATCACTTAGTCCAAGGACATCAGCGGCTACTTTACCAAACATGTCACTCATCCTCTCCAATGTATTCGCTAAAATAAAGTAAATCCAATATTTTCTTTTCTCTATAAGTATATCATTGTATTTCCTCTGCTTAAAAGAGTTCTTATTTTATTTCAGGTTTGAATATTTATGTAAAATATGTAAAGTAACCGAAGACCCATTTCCATTCCTCTTTGTAGAAACGGAAATAGGCCCTCAGTCAACAGTAGTGCTAGTAATATATTTTATATCTAGCTATACTCGTTTACTATTTTCCAGTTACCCTGTTTCTTGTTTTAAACGGCGGAAGAGGATGTGATATACCCAGGCTCCAGTAAAAGCAATTCCACCAAGGATAAAAAACATCCAGAAGTATCCTACCCAATCTGCTAATGGTATGGCCATAGGAGCAAAGGTTCGACCGATAGAATAGCGCAGACTAGAGGCAGCAAAATATTGACCTCGCATATGTTTTGGAGACAATTCAGAGACAAAGCTTTCCTGAAGCCCAATCACCAATAGTTCCGCAATGGTAAGAAAAACAACAGCAGCAATCGCCACCCAAAGGGCTGTGGAGCTACCAAATATAAGCATCGAAACTCCATACATTAGCGAGGAAACGATAAAAATCCTTCCCACGGGGAACTGAGAAACCCACCGGTTAACCCAAACAGTAAATAAGACGACGAGAATGCCATTTAAGGCGATAAGCCAACCAAAAAAAGTTGCTCCACCAGTATACACAGACCATATTCCTAAGGAAAATAATTTTTGTACGGGAATAGCTTGCGTGACATAAACCGCAACGGCTAAATCCAATTGTATAAACGTCTGGGCAATTAATATCCCTGCAATAATAAACAACATAAAGTTACGGTCTTTGACTATAACCCCATAATCCTTGAGTTGATCAACGATCATCTGTTTCCATTGCCTTTTATCCACTGATTCTCCCTTAGCTAACGAATGAGAAACAGCAGTTTCTCGAACATACCATGCAATCATAGCAGCAAGTAAAAAAGAGGCTCCAGCAGAAGCTAAAAGTAAAGCGAAGAAATGACTGAAAAAAAGAAAACCACCTAATATGGGTCCTATTACTATAGCCATACTGGCAGCTGTGTGAAAAACAGCGAACACTTCATTGCGATGCTTTGGTTCTACTAAGTCAGCGATCATAGCGTCACTAGCAGGATAATATAACATGTTAAATATGCCCAATCCAGCAAAACAAATGAAACTTAACACAGGAGAATCAAACCACGGTGAATTTGCAAAAGCAAATAATAAGAAACATAGTGCTTCTCCGATGGTGGAGATGAGCATGATGCGTTTACGTCCAAAACGATCTGCGCACCGACCACCAATTAAGTTGGCCAAAACACCCAAAAGTTGAGAGACAACAAGTAATATACCTGCTACCTCTTTCCCAAAAGCATCTGAAAAATACACAGCCATAAAGGGAAAGAACATCCAATAAAGAATGTTAATCAACCCTTCACCATATAATCGTGCCTTTAGATTTTGATCCCAATCACGCAAACGCATGATATTCCCTCTTTTCATTATTTCAAAGAAAGGCTTTATACAACAAAAAAGACCCCAGGCAGAATACCTGCCCAGAGCCCTTTTTCAGCTTACGATCAACTACGTAGCCGATGATGGGTTGGGTAAGGAATCCCGCCATAAAAGCAAGGATGGGGAATAACCGATTTGGACACACGAAACAACCCACAGCATGCCTGCATCTGAACCAAAATAATAGAAATGGAGGAAATCTCTTTAATCATCCAAGCTTTCATGGTTCCTTTCACCCCCCGTATAAAATCGCCGCTTTTTCCATATATTGTCATTCTTCGCTTTCTCACTACAATAGGGTTACAAAATCAATTCGCTATAACTCTATTCTTATGCAAATATCAAATATTTTTATACTCTTATTGTATACCACTTTTCGCATAATGGGTACCTTCATCACTTGGTAGGGTCGTCCGACCATTCTCCGTAAACTATTCCTAACTAATTGCGCGATAGTGGCGGGCTTTAACCTATTAGCCCTTTTTCAACTTCCAAAAAAGCTGCTAGTTTTTCTATGCACTCGTGACATTTACATCTATCCCTTTCAAACAGCGACAAATTTTAACCTAAATAATGGAAGTGGAATCATGTCATAAAACTTACTTTTATGGGTTCTAGTAAGTATAAGGAAATTTAAGAGAAGGAAGGAGAGGACCCATACTACTTATATTTTACAGAATACCAAATTTAAAAATGGGGAAGGAGAATGAGATCTATGGGCAAACTCACCAAAACACTAGTATCTGGGGTGGCTTCCGCCATTATATTAGCAGGTGCTTTGAGTGTTCCACAGATTCAAGCTGCGGTGAGCAATAAGATTCAACCTGCAAAGATTCAAAAGGCAAAGAATAATATCATTCGAGTTACGGATACTGATCTAGCCCAAATGAAATCAGCGCTAGAGAAAGAGGGTATAACCCTATCCAATTTAAAAGAGTTGGGTAGTTATGATATTAAACGGGATGAGCCTGCCTCTAAATCTTATACGTCAGTCGAACAGGCTAAAAAAGCGGGCTATGATCTGCCCCTCTCAACCCCTCAAGGGTATCGCTTTGATGGGATTTCCGTAAAGAACCCTTATAGTGTAGAATTTACATTAAATGCAAATCAGATCAACGACCTATTACGAAAATTAAATGTAGACGTACAATTAGGAAATGAGCTAGATGGTAAGAAAGTTACTGTGAACCAATCCGAAGCAGTCAGCACAAAGTTCTCAAAAAACAATTCTGCTCATGGCCTCATTTCTTATGAGGAAACAAAGATTCCACAAATCGATACCAATATTGATAAAGAAAAACTGCTGGCACTGAAGAACAACCAGCCTTTAGAGAAACTGAAGAACAGTAAACTCATCTCAATCATTCCACAGAATATCCTGAAACAGCTAGTAGGGCGTGATTGGCAGAATATGAATGGAGAAGAAGGTTTCCTCCAATTCAAGCAGAAGGATCAACACGGCGACGGGTTTAATCGGACACTATACTGGAAAGAAGGAGATACTTTACGGAAATTACAAGGTGAAGGAAATGTTTCTGCAAAAGATCTTCTAAAATTAGCGAAATCCATCCACTAACTGAATGAATAGAAGGAGAAAAGTGGCTTCCATAGAGAAGCCACTTTTCTTTTTCGATGAGAGGTAAAATCCACTCCAGAAGATGAATTATTTTCCATGTTTAGTGATTGGGGCGATGAGGAAGTAAAAGTTAACAAAAGGATACTCTGCAAAAATAGGTATATTTACAGATAAAAACTATTTATTCTGACTTATACTGAGGAAGGAGAATAAAGAGAAATGGATCGCGCCACTATACGGGAAGAGTCCGATCTGTTAACGAAAAGCGAATCATTTGAAGTATTTTTTCGCCGTTACTATCCTTACGCAGTACGTCTAGTAATGCGTCACATTCCGAATCAGTCAAGCGCAGAGGATATTACACAAGAGATATTTATCAGACTATATCACAAAGATCGAACTGAAATTGAAAGTATAAAAGCTTGGTTAGCAAAAGCAGCTATTAATGGTGTTTATAATTATTTACGAACAGAGGAAAGACATCAGGCAAGGATCGAAAAAGAAAAGGAACGTTTACCAAGAGTTTTCTCTACGATAGAGAGCGAATGGATGAGAGAAGAGGATGTTAGAGCAGTTCGTCGTGCCTTGACTCAGCTTGATGAAAAGGAACGAAAACTATTGCTTCTGCGCTATGAGGGTTTTGATTATGGAGAAATCGCCCAAGCCATTCAGGTCAAGAAAGCGTCTATAGGTTCCCAATTAGTCAGGGCTAGAGAAAAATTCCAAAGGATCTACCTTAAGATGGCACGGGAAGAGAATGGATGAACTGTCACAACCGCAGTGTATTCCAAGATTATTTTTGATGGTGAATCGCATGCATAAAGCACTATTTCCATATTCTATTTATAATACTGTTACATGTGTTTATCTCGAATACGTCTGGATTAGTTAATCTCTCTCAGTCATCATCATAACCAATCCAACTGTTTTAATAGAAAATATTCCTGGGCTTTATCAGGGAACTATAGCAGCTGATGTCGGATAGACATTCTCAATGGTTAATTATAAGTTGTGTAGTTCGCGTTTCTTCTCTCACTACTAGAGCAAGTTCTTAGGCTTTCCGGATGCAATCCTTTTATCCTGTTTCCTTTGGCTAAAAATGTGCTTGATACATTAACCATTAGCCCTCCCATGCACCTTAAATACACGTATATTATCAAGAAGTATGTCGTGTCAATAGGATTTTATCCATTCCAATCGATACCCATCCCTGTGTCTTCTGTCCGCTGAATAAGGGCAAGGTGCCGGCAAAATAACAGGCCCGACATCTACTGAGCCACATCTCTTTCATCAGATCGGCATACGATCTCCTTCTACCTGAATTGATCCGGTATCTATTCAATTATTTAAGTTTTTTGAATAAAAATGATTGAATTTTGGTATCGGCTTTTGATTAACGTTGTACTTATTGACAACGTCAACAGGAAGGATATACGAATGAATTATCCACCATCATTCTATGAAAAAATTGACCAACCGCTCTTCAAGCATGTATCAAGTATGATTGAAACGGGTAAGGAAGTTAAAATTTCTGTTGTGGGAAAAATGATAAAACACATCAAAGGAGAAAAGAGGTACAATTCTCTTTTATACGAAAATGGCAATATTCATCAGTTCCAGCATCTCCCCTTTTTCAGCGGCTCTTTTACTTTATCCGAGATAATAGCCCTTGCTTCTCTTCCTGAAATAGAGAGTCTCTACCTCAATCGCCATGTTCATGCCTTTTGTGAAAGAGCACGGAAAACAACGGAAGCCGATATCGTAAAGAAGCGATATGGACTTACCGGTAAAGGAGTTACGGTCGCCGTACTTGATAGCGGTATATATCCTCACCCTGATTTCACTTATCCCTCCAACCGGATCAAAGGTTTCAAAGACTTCGTGCATGACCATGAAAAACCCTACGATGATAACGGCCATGGCACCCATGTAGCGGGCTGTATTGCCGGAAATGGCTATAGTTCCAACGGGAAATATAAAGGAATTGCACCTCAGGCTAAGCTTTTAGTCCTCAAGGTTCTTGATAAAAATGGAATGGGAACTCTGTCAACTGTACTGGCAGCCATCGATTACTGCCTCGAGCACCAGCAGTACTACAACATCAAAATCATGAACTTATCATTCGGACTATCCATCGAGACTGCTATTAATCAAGACCCAATAGCTGTTGCGGCGGGTATTGTTGTGTCATCAGGCATAGTGATCTGTGCGGCGGCTGATAATACCTCAATTGGAGGGATTGCCTCACCTGCTTCCCATCCCTTTGTGATCGCTGTAGGATCCAAAAATGATAGAGCTTCTTCTGAACTCAATGAAGGAATGCAGAGTATCTACACCAGTCACACCAGATTATTTGGTAACATTGTGAAACCTGATTTCTTTTTTCCAGGAATAGCTGTTACAGCACCCTTGTCCCCTTATTCTATTCTAGCCAAACAGCTTGAGCCTTTTGTACTGAATCAGCACTATATGTCACTTTCAGGTTCTTCAATTGCTACAGGATTATGTTCTGGTACGGTGGCTTTATTTTTGCAGGCCTATCCTCCTTTATCACCAGCAGATGTGCTGCAGTATATGAAACAGACAAAACCGAAAGCAAAAATCTTCAAAGCATCGTCACTATTCCTATTAAAAATAAAGGAGATCTAATATAGTTAAACAAATAGAGCTTGCCCTCTTTTCTGATGTCCTCTGTTCCCAAAAGTGGAACCCAAGTTCCTCATTAAAAAAAGCAAGGATCAAGGCTTTACCAATGGGCAGAAAAGAAATTTCAAGTAAGAGATATGAATGGTATGAACCCAGACATTCAACTAAATCGAATTAACTATTTATTAGAAATTTTTAAAATACTGTGAGGCGGTCCCATGGTTAAGAGGGTTTCAATTATTATTCCGTTTTACAACTGCTCCTATATTGATCAGTCGATAGAGAGCGCACTAAATCAAACGTATTCAACTATTGAAGTAATTGTTGTAAATGATGGTTCTACAAAATATACAGAAAAAGTACATCCGTTTTTGCATCGGATCCACTATATTGAAAAATCAAATGGAGGTACGGCCAGCGCATTAAACAAAGGCATCCACCACATGACGGGAAATTATTTTTGCTGGCTTAGTTCAGATGATGTTTTTTATCCTGAAAAAGTAGAAGTACAGTTAAAAAAAATGGAAGCGATCCATTCAAAAGTAAGCTATGCCAACTATTATCCCATAAATGAGAAGGGAGAAATTTTTGCCGGGCTTCAGGGTGTTTATGTACCTGGAAGAGTGCCCTTTATTCGGCGCATGCAGATCGGAAATATCATCAACGGCTGTTCCGTAATGATTCACCGGAGTGTTTTTTCAGAAATCGGCCTATTTGATGACACCCTGCCATACACCCACGACTATGATATGTGGCTAAGAATTTTGCATCATCACGAATTTTTTTATTTACCTGAGCCTTTGCTACTTTACCGAGTCCATGAGGAAATGGGAACAAAGAAACATGCGCAGGTTATCAGTGCAGAAATTAGAAAAGTGAAGCAACGGCATGCTTCATCTATGAAAATACTGTTCAATCATTTTGGTTGGGGTTAGAGAGAAGACTCCATCAACTGAAGGTGCGCTCGTGTTGTCTGCGAGGATTGGCAACATTATCGAGTTGATGTCTGATCCCTGCTTGAATATAGAGACTCGAAAATATCAAGCAAGAAGGGAAGAGATTTCAGATATGAAAATCCGCATGCTCCTGAAATCACAGAGGGTACCAATGGTTTATGGCTAATAAAGGTCAATTAAAGATACTGTGCATTACAAATGACCGGTCACAGCAGATGGAAAAAAGCAGCTATTATTTGATGGAAGAATTGAAAAATCACTGCCAGCTTGCCATGTGGACGGAGAACGGCCATATTGAAAAAATTCTCGCTCAGTTGCCTTTCACTCCAGATTTTATACTTCTAAATGACTTCCTTGATCCACAAATGTGCCCCTTAATTGATGGATTAGGCTCGATTGCAATCCCTAAAGGTATGCTTTTTCATGATATTTCTTATGAATTGGATATTCGAAAACGCTATGCCAGGCAAAATAAGATTGATTATATTTTCACCCACTATCGGGACGCTTTTCTTAAATGGTATCCCGACATATCAAGTAATATGTTCTGGCTACCCCATCACGTCAATACAGACGTATATAAGGATTACCAACTAACCAAAACGATTGATTATTTAATGATAGGGGCAATGACTCCCCATATTTACCCGCTTCGAGTGATAATGCTAAATGCTATGAAAAAAAATCCCCAGTTTGTTTATCACAGCCATCCAGGCTATACAACCGTAAAGAATATTGTTAAAGGGACACTCATTGGAGAAGATTACGCAAAGGAAATTAATAGAGCGAAAATATTTTTAACATGTAATTCGGTGTACGAGTATACGTTATTGAAATATTTTGAGGTTATGGCATGCAAAACCTTGCTACTCGCTCCAAAAAATAAGGAAACCTTCGATTTGGGGATGAAGGATGGTGTTCATTTTGTATCCATTAATCGCGAAAATTTCTATAATAGGGCTCGATTTTATCTGGAGCATGCTAAAGAACGAGAACAAATTGCTGAAAATGGCTTCCATTTGGTTAGAAAATTCCATACTACTCGAAAAAGAGCAATGGAACTCGTTTCCCAAATAAAAGAAACATTGAAGAATTATTTATAACTTCAAGAAATTTATCTATTCATATTTATAGGAAGTACAAAAGATTGAATATTATCTTAGTTGTCGCTAACAAATATTATAAAACTTTATTAAGAAACGGAATGATTACTATGATGGATGAAACTTATGATAAAGATATTACCCCTTATCTCCAGAAACTAATCAACCCTTATCATAGCTTGTTAGATGTTGGATCCGGTTTATGCCAACAGCTTCATCTATTCGAGTGTTCGTTAATAATCGCCTTGGAGATCCATCGTCCCTATTTAGAAAATCGTAAAAATAAACTTCCTCATATTATACCAATTTGCGATGATGCCTTTAATATGGATCGCTTATTCATGAAAAAAACTATATCAACCGTATTATTCAATGACAGTATTGAACATTTCGATAAAAAGGATGCTTTAAATTTGTTGGAAACAGCTGAAAAAATTGCTCAAAATAGAGTTATCGTATTTACTCCTAGAGGATTTTTTCATCAAGAAAATTACGATTTCTTTGAATTAGGAGGCGAGCATTACCAATCACACCGTAGTGGATGGGAAGTAGATGACTTTATTAATCGAGGTTATACAGTCACCCTGTTTAAAGAGTTTCACGACAATAGAAATCCTTCGTTCATCATGAGCTATGGAGAAGATCATCCTTCAATCGATGCCATTCTCGCTTGGAAGGATCTCAACTCTGAAAATGCCAAAGCAGATAATAACGAGATGTCTTCTCCGGGACACCAAATAGGAGATAATAACGAATGAGAGAACAAATTGTTCAACGATTATTATCGATTCCTCCATTGTTTCACCCTTCATTCCCCTTCATTTTGTTTTGGAGTCCTAAAAGTGGGTGTACCTCTTTAACAAAGTGGTTTTTCTTTCAAATAAAATACCCATATGACTCTTCCTGGGTTCATATAGACAGAGAAAAATATACTTACGAAAATAATTATTTGCCAAAAATAAAGGAAAATATGATAAATGGAAACAAACAAGCTTTTAAATTAGTAAGAGATCCATATAGAAGAGCTGTAAGTTCTTTTATACATGCAATAAAATATAGTGAGCATCCTAGTATCCATTTGAAGATAAATTTACCGAAAAATAAAATGGCATTTTTACCTTATTTGTACTGGGTAAGAGAAACCCTTCATAAGAAGGGTTCAATTAATGAGCATATAGATCCACAATATATAGAAGGCGAAGAACACTTCATTAATAATCACTTATATTTAGAAAATATTGAGAGTGAAATTAGGAGCTTAGAAAACACTTTTGGCTTGGTATCAGCCCCTCTTCATTCATTGTTTACTTCTAATCATCACGAATCTAATCGAATGATTTTAGGAGGGAACTTTGCTAACACTCTCTTTACTAGAGAATGTATTTTAAACAAAGGGAAAGAATTGCCTAGGATTGAAAGTTTTTATGATCAAGAAACCAGGCAATTAGTGAGAGAAATATTTGAGAAAGATTTCTCTCATTATAAATACGAACTATAGACAAAAGTCGTTGTTCAGTTAGGATGATCGCTAACACCCAAGAAATTGAAGGGGTTTTTTTTTCGTATTCGTAGCGGTGAGATTTTCCTCCAATCCGAGCAAGGGAATGAAAAAGGCGAAGGGACGAAGTAAAACCTTCTGTAATTTCTTTGTGAGTGTATCCATAAATTTATTTATGGATACACTCACAAAACATAATTTGATTTATGGATAGCATGGACTTACAATAACCACTGTAACCAAAAACACCAAGGATAGGAGAGGGTATAAATGGCTAAAAAAATCTTAATGGTTGTAACCAGCCATGCGGATATGAAAGACACCCAGACGAATTTGGAAGACAAAAAGACGGGAGTCTGGCTGTCGGAGTTTGCAGAGTCTTATCTAGCTTTCAAAGATAAAGGCTATGAAGTCACCGTTGCAAGCACAGCAGGGGGAGTTAGTCCGGTGGACCCAGGCAGCGTGGATGAACAAACCCCGCAAGACTTTTTGAACGCTGCCAAGCTTCTGGAAAACACCAAACACGTTGATGATGTGACAGCAGACGGATTCGATGCCATTTTCTTGCCAGGCGGTCATGGTACGATGTTTGACCTACCAAAAAGCAAAGGGCTCCAACAATTGCTTCGAGATTTTTATGAAGCAGGAAAAATCGTCTCCGCTGTTTGCCATGGTCCTGCCGGTCTCGTCGGTGCGACATTGTCAAATGGCCAGCCTCTGGTCGCAGGCAAGCGCGTGAATACTTTCACGAATAGAGAAGAAACAGAGTACGGTGTAGCGCCCTATATGCCCTTCCATCTAGAGAGCAAACTCCGTGATCTGGGTGCCATCTTTGTGGCAACACCCAATTGGAACTCACATGTAGAGATCGACGGAAACCTGATTACCGGACAAAATCCTCAATCCACCGTCGCTGTAGCAGAAGCGGTATTAAGTCAATTAGAAAAAAATTAAAACCATGAGGGGACTGATAGACGAAAAATATCAGTCCCCTCATTTGTATTTAACCTGTTATTTTACCTATAAGGAGATCATCACCATGTCAACAGATATTGCCCAAAATTCTTTGCAGACTACAGGCTTTAACTCTCTGACACTCAGAGCAGGGGACTAGCCAAATTTTCATTTAACATCAAAGGCATGTACTACTTCACAAATCTTTTATCCTCTTCCCTTCTCACCACTCCCCTTTCCTCCCTCTAACACCCGTATATGCCAATTAGGAGCCGATCTACCTACAGCTGCTGCCACTGCTTCGGATTCCTCCTTTGCACGCTCTTCCCGCGCCCATTGAAAGAAAACAATGCCTAACATGACTCCATAGACTACCTCCTGAATCACTTTCATGATCACTCCACCCAGTTGTTGATCATCTAAGGGAGAGAGAATCGAAAACATCTGCCCACTTTCACTATAGGAAGCAAACAAGAGGTGATCAGCAAAGATTATCAAGGCGCAAGCGGGTGTGAGTAAAACCCCAGCTCCTGCAATATAAGCCAGTTTCCCTAAGGGGGTAAGGTTGACCTGCTCCTTCACCGGATTCATTACGGGCCACCACATCAACATAGCGGATAGGATCAATACAAAGTGAGAGAAAAGGTGGAGAAGCTCACTACTCATTAACATGTCAAACACGCGTGGGACATGATACAAGGAGAATAGTCCATTAAATAGCACTAACGAGATGAGGGGCCGCTGTGCTGGTAGAAAGAGTATTTGCATCCATTTTTCTGCAAATCCTCGCCGCCACATCCAAACAGGTAATCCCCGAATTAGTAGAGGAGGCATCACTAGATAAAGTAACGATTGTTGCAGCATATGAACACTAAACAATTCGTGACCGATCAGAACGATGGGGCTGCCTAAACATCCATACAGGCTGCAAAGTCCGAGTAAGAAGAGCACCTTCTGACCAGGGCGAACGGATTCTCCAGCAAAGCGATGAACTCCCCATTGACTCGTTAGTAATAGATAGACTCCGCCTAGGACGACAACGACGAGGTTAAGTCCTAAATTCCACATATCCAAAATCAAAAACTGACGGATCAGGGCTTCCATAACGAATGCTTCCTCCTTCTCATGTCAATCCTGTCGTCATCCCAGCCAGGTATACAACGGTAAAGATAAACACCCACACCAAATCAACAAAGTGCCAATAAAGGCTGGCTACATAAAATTTAGGTGCTGTATGAACCGTTATTCCTTCTCTACGTCCCTGAATGATCAGGCTCAAGATCCAAAAGAAGCCAAACAGCACATGACAACCATGGGTGCCTAACAAAAGATAGAAGCTAGATCCAAAGGCACTTCCTGTAAAGGTGTGCCCTTCGTGAACATATTCTATGAACTCATAGATCTCCAATGTAAGAAAAGCTGCTCCCAGTAAGATCGTTACCAAAAACCAGCCAGTCATGCGCGACGCCTGATTATGGCGCATCGCAGTAATCGCCAATACACTGGTCAGGGAGCTGACCAATAGGATCAGGGTAGAGGATGCCACCAATGGCATTTTAAAAAGTTCAGCCTGGGTAGGCCCACCCATATTGGCTCCTTTTAAGGAGAGATAGGCACCAAAAAGGGTTGCAAATAACGTGGTTTCCGCACAAATGAATAACCAGAAACCAAGTACTTTGTTTTTCCCCTCTAGTGTCGCCCGTTCAGGTTCAGCAGGAATACCCGCCACGGTTCCAGTCGTCTCTTCAATTTTCATTAGATCTCAACTCCCTTCTCACTCGGTTGCGGTTCGATATGGTGACCATGATCCTCTTGAAAGGAACGAATAAAGAGGGTAGCAATGACCACGATCAATCCAATGGCTCCCACCTGAGAACTTTGAAAAACAAATCCAAACCCTGAGACAAATAATCCAAGCGACATCACAAAGGGCAGGTGAGAGTCATTGGGCATATGGATGGGACCAAGGGGCTCTGCGGGCGTCATCTGATCATTACCCTCCATCTTCTCTAGCCACCATGGATCTAATCCCCGAACGAGTGGAAGTTGTGCAAAGTTGTATTCAGGTGGTGGGGATGGAATCGTCCATTCTAGTGAGCGACCATCCCAAGGATCGTTTCCTGCTGCTTTTCCTTTTGTGATGGTCACAAGTACATTGATGATGAAAAAGATCACCCCGATCGTCATCAGAAAAGCGCCGATAGTGGAAAGGAAATTTCCCATTTCTAAGTTATATCCTGGTTGCCAAGTAAACACCCGGCGTGGCATCCCAAACAATCCCAGGAAATGTTGCGGGAAAAATGTCAGGTGCATTCCTAAGAAAAAGGTCCAGAAATTCCACTTGCCTAGCTTCTCATTCAAGAGATAGCCAAACATTTTGGGCCACCAGTAGTAGACCCCAGCCAAAATACCGAAAATCGTTCCACCCAAGATCACGTAGTGAAAGTGAGCGACGACAAAGTAGCTATCATGAAACTGGAAATCTGCTGGGGGAACCGCAAGCATAATCCCTGTCACTCCCCCCATCACAAAGGTGACGATAAATCCCGAGGCGTACAACATCGCAGTAGTAAAGCGAAGTCGGCCTCCCCACATCGTAAAAAGCCAGTTAAATACCTTGATCCCTGTAGGAACCGAGATTGCCATCGTCGTAATAGCAAAGACCGTGTTGGCCACGTCTCCCAATCCCACGGTAAACATGTGATGGAGCCACACCATAAAACCGAGGAATCCGATCAGCACAAGAGCAAAAACCATGGAGTGATAACCGAAAAGACGTTTTTTAGAGAAATTACTGAGCACATCGGAGAAGACACCAAAGGCAGGCAATACGATGATATACACCTCTGGATGGCCAAAAATCCAGAAGATGTGCTCCCAAACCACGACATTCCCTCCATTTATGACCGAGAAGAAGTTACTTCCAAAAAGTCGGTCAAACATCATCATAAATAGGCCTGCTGTCAGCGGTGGGAAAGCAAACAGGATCAATGCTGATGTGACAAAAACTGACCAGGTAAACATCGGGAGTCGTAGATAACTCATCCCTGGTGCACGCATGTTGATAATCGTCACAAGGAAATTAATCCCACTCAACAATGTACCTATCCCGGATATTTGAAGCCCAAGGACATAGTAATTGACACCTGGACCGGGGCTATACTCAGGAAGGGCTAGTGAGGCATAGCTCGTCCACCCTGCATCTGGTGCCCCACCAAAGATCCAGGAAAGATTGAGCAACAATGCCCCAGCAAAATACATCCAGAATCCAAGGGCATTTAAAAAAGGAAAGGCGACATCCCGTGCACCGATTTGAAGGGGCACAGCCGCATTCATCAAGGCAAATAGTAAAGGCATTGCCACTAAAAAGATCATCGTCGTTCCATGCATTGAGAGCATTTGGTTATAGGCATCTCCAACGAGGAACTTCGCATTAGGAAACATCAGCTGAATTCGAATCAATAGGGCCTCTAAACCACCAACAGCGAAGAAAAAACCACCACTGATCAGATACAAAATCCCGATCCGTTTATGGTCCACCGTAGTGATCCATCCCCATATCGATGTTTCCTCCATCCGCTTGACATACCGACTGGTATATCCACCGCTCATTATCCCACCCAAAAACAATGCAAAAACCAGCAAAATAACGATCGTCGTCATGGAGAATTCCCCCTTTCCGTTACTGTGGTCTTCCTTTTAAGCTTTCTAGGTACTTTACCAATGCATCGACTTGCTTTTTCTTTAAATGTCCAAAGGAAGGCATTCGACTTCCTGGTTTCACATTCTGCGGATTTTTTAGCCAAACTCTCAGGTTTTGCGGATTGTTGTCCAACACCCCAGCAATTCGTGTCCGTTCACTAAAGGCCGTCAATTCAGGCCCCGTTGCTCCTAGTATCTTGTAACCTGCATTACGGATTGCGTGACAACCAATACAGTTTTGTCCAACCAATCGCTTCCCTTCAGATGCCAGTACACTTGTTGGTTTAGAAGCTGGCTTTTTCATGGAACGAACCCATTTTTCATACTCTGCTGGCTGATGAGCGATTACCCGAAAATTCATTAAGGCATGGGATGCTCCACATAGTTCCGTACATTTCCCATCATAAGTACCTGGCTTATCTGCCTTGAGCGTCAATCGATTGACCCGCCCGGGTTCCAAATCTCGTTTGCCACCCAGACTTGGCACCCAGAAAGCGTGGATCACATCATGGGATTGCATGACGAACTCGATGGGTTTACCCACCGGAATATGGACTTCATTCGCTGTAGATATTCCATCCTGGGGATAGATAAATTTCCACCAATATTGATACCCCGTGATATTAATTTGGACCGCTTTCTCAGAAGGAGCAGGGCGCTTCTCTAGCTTAAATGTAGTTGTTACAGTGGGAATAGCGAGAATGATGAGCAAGAGGATGGGAATCACTGTCCACAAAATCTCAAGTGTCGTACTCCCTTCGACCTGCTTAGGAATATGTGTATCCCCTGGTCTCTCACGAAAGCGAATCACCACATAGATATATATGGCTGCCACAACGACGGTCACAAAGGTCATAATCCCTGTCGATAAATAGATAAGACCTAACTGGGTCCTTCCTACCTCACCTGATGGATCAACAACGGACAATGAAGGATTCGAACACCCCGACGATAGGAGAAGGCCGACGAACCCTACACATATCAGCATTCTTAACATCAAACGTTTCATCCCAAGGCCCCCTTTCATTCCATCACCCCATTTCATAATGAAGGTCTAACCCCCACCATGAGCGCATGTTATAAAAGCAGCTAACATCCCTACCAGATAGATAAGCGAATACCGAAATAGCAAACGGCTCCACTTCTCCTCCGACCGGATGAAGAATCCAGCAATCGCTAACAAAAGATAGACACTTCCGAGAAGAAGGCTAATTCCTATATAAGCTCCATCCACTGCCCCTACAATTTGAAGAGCTAGGGACGTTGGCAACAAAAGGCTCACGTAGAGAAGAATCTGCATTTTGGTCTCGCTACTTCCTCGGATCACAGGGTACATCGGGATACCTGCTCGCCGATAATCCTCTACGTTTAACATCGCCAGAGCGAAAAAATGAGCCGGCTGCCAAAAGAACAAAATGAGAAAGAGAATCCATCCACCTACGTCAGGAGAACCAGTAGCAGCCACCCAACCAATCAATGGTGGTACTGCCCCAGAAATACCACCTACTACGGTATTCCAAGTGGAGACTCTCTTCAGCCATAGGCTATAAATCACGATGTAAAAGAGAGCCCCCACCCCTCCTAAACCAGCAGCCCAACTGTTGACAAAGAAAGCCAAGATTCCAATACCTAATATGACAGATAAAATACCGAAGATCGCCACCATCATAGGGTGAAGCCTTCCTTGGGGAAGGACACGGGATCGCGTTCGTTCCATCAGTGGATCAATATCTTGATCAATCCAGTTATTGAGCATACAACTCCCACTGACCAGAAGAACAATCCCTACCAATGTCCCTAAAAAGATGGGCAACTGATGTGTTGTGCTTCCCCCTGCTGTCCAAAAACCAACCACACAGGCGAGTGCATTAGAAATGGTAATACGCGGCTTGCTCAACTCTAACCAATCTCGCCACCAACTTCCTACTCGCACATCAGGAAGCGTCATCTCCCAATTGCCATCGGTTCCTTCCCTCGTAAATGCTCCGTTCATAAATGCCCCTCCCTCGCTACCATCCGGTTAGCGAAACCAGTCTCATCTTGGATTACGATTCCAAATTTGGGAAGTAAATATGTAATCACAAGTGTAAAGTCCATAAACTCCCGCAAAAAAAGTATGCTATCCCTGTTGTTAAGGGATAGCATACCGATCATTCATCCGATTTTTTCTTCATGGTTGACGATTCCACAAAAGGTGTTGATTTTTTCATTTCCTGGGAAAGAAATCGACATTCTCCATTCAAAAAACCCCTATAGGATTTTTCCCATAGGAGTTTGTGTAATGAATCTTGTAGAACGCCAAACCTGATTTAGTGATTAAAGGATACCGTTGAACCTTCTTTTTTATTAATTTCCTCACGCTGCTGTTGGCGGCGCGTAGCCAACTCATTCTCATCCTGTTGACGTTGTTTCCTCACCCAACCGAAGAAGGTATATCCAAGTACACTCCCATAAGCCAGCTCTTGGGTGATCTTCATTACGATGCCACCCAGAGCCTGATCTTCAAGTGGAGGCATTATCGCTGTTGTCATTGGCCCTCCCGGAAAGCTTTCATATAAAAGAGTTCCAGAAAAAGCCAGAAAAGCACAGGCTGGAGTGAGAAGGACCCCATCTGCAAAAATATACCCCATTTTTTGCAGAGGACTTAGTCGATCCTCCTCGGGGAGTGGACATACAAGCGGCCACCACATCATAAAGGCACATATCATCAAGATGATGTGTGAAAGTTGCATTAACCACATACTACCCATGATCGTATCGAAAACGACTGGCATGTGATAAATGGAAATCAGCCCGTTAAAGGTGAGCAATGCAATCAATGGATGGGTAAGAATACGTAAAATTCGTTTCCACCGAGGAATGTTCCATAAGCGGCGTAAAAGAGAGGGTGGTGCTCCAATAAGTAGCAAAGGAGGAACGATTAAATACACCAATGACATCTCTGTCATATGAGCGCTAAATAGAAAATGACTAAAGGCACCAATAGGACCCGTCGCTAGATAGTAGATAAGGAGCCCACTAACAAAAACACACCTCTTTACTATCGTCACCTTTTCTCCACTACCCCACCGATTCCGCCATGGACCCACAATGGCGAGATAAAGCAAGATTAAGAGAACAGTTAAGAGCAACATCCCTGGGCTCACAATATCCCAGAAATCAGGAAAAGGTGACCCTCCATGTTGCATAGGTTGTGAATGGTCCATATGATCCATGTTTTTCAATAGTCGTCCCCTCCTCTCCTCAGTAACCGATATAGATATCCCCCCTCCCAAGCGGGAGAGAGGATATCTCCTACATCTTTATGAAATCAACCAAAGAGCGACGGCACAGATAACCCCGATTCCGATACCACTAAAGGTAAAGATGACAGTTAGCCCATTCTTTTTTAGATCAAGATGCATGAATGTGAAAAACTGGAGCAATACCTGAAGCAACGCCAGAATAAGTAGAGCCGGAATCACCATTCCCTCTGGAACGAGACGCATGATTACAATCGCGAAGGAAGCTCCCGTCAATAAGAGCATCCAAACAAAGGAGAGTACATATTTCATACTACTATCCTGTGAGGCAGAGGTGCTTGTATTTTGCTGTACATTAGTCTGCATCGGTTAACCCACCTTCCCCATCAAGTAGACCACGGTAAAGATGAACACCCATACGACATCAACAAAATGCCAGTATAGACTAGCTACAAACAATTTCGGAGTCGTTTCTAGAGTGAGCCCGCGACGTGCTACCTGGATCATCAAGCAAGTGATCCAGGTAATCCCAAACAGTACGTGGGAACCATGGGTACCAATCAACGTGTAAAAGGCTGATCCAAAGGCACTTCCGGTAAATGTATGTCCTTCATGAACATACTCGATAAATTCATAGATTTCCAGTCCAAGAAAAGCGGCTCCCAGAAGTACGGTAATACCAAACCATAACATAACTTTTTTTACATTCTTTTGGTGCATGCCTACTACACCCAATACGCTGGTTAAACTGCTTGTCAAGAGAATGAGAGTGGCTGCTGCCACCATCGGAATTTGAAAGAGCTCCTCGGTAGTTGGCCCATTCATATTAGAACCCTTTAAGGCCAAATAGGTCCCAAACAAACAGGCAAACAAGACGGTCTCTGCACCAATTAAGAGCCAAATACCTAAGATTTTATTGCGCCCCTCCAGAGTTGCTTTTTCTGGATGGGGGGGCAGAGGAGCCGAGGTTTGCGCGTGATTCAGTTCCGCTGAACTCATCGATACCTACGCCCCTTTCTTCGTCGCTTTGATTTCTTCTACTTCAATATGGTAACCGTGATCCGGTTTAAAAGAGCGTACAAACATGGTCACCACTACTACGACGAGTCCTAATACGCCTACCTCAAAGGCTCGGAATACCAAACCTAAACCAGAAATGAAAAAGCCTAGTGACATGATAATCGGTAGAGGAGTATCGTTTGGCATATGGATGTGATCCAACGGTTCTGCTGGTTCCATCTCTTTATTGCCTTCCATTTTTTCATGCCACCAGCAATCTAAAGAACGTACCTGGGGTAGTTGCGCAAAGTTAAAGACTGGGGGAGGAGAAGAAATCGCCCATTCTAAGGTACGCCCATCCCATGGATCATTTCCTGCAACCAGAGAAGTTCGATTACGATAACTTACTACAATATTAGCTACAAAAAGGAGCGCTCCAACCCCCATCATCACTGCGCCCACTGTGCTGATTTGGTTGAAAAGGGTTATGCCATCTTCCTCCTGATACGTAAAATATCGGCGTGGCATGCCAAACAATCCAATGAAATGTTGAATTAAGAAGGTGAGATGGAACCCGATGAAAAAGACCCAGAAGTTCCATTTGCCTAAGGTTTCATTCAATTTGTAACCAAACATTTTTGGCCACCAATAGTAAAGGCCTGACAAAATCCCAAATACCGTACCACCAATGAGTACATAGTGGAAGTGTGCAACTACGAAATAACTATCGTGATATTGAAAATCAGCGGGGGGAAGAGCCAGCATAATCCCCGTCACTCCACCCAGGACAAAGGTGGGAATAAAACCGACGGCATATAGCATGGCAGTAGAATAGGTAATTTTGCCGCCCCACATGGTAAACATCCAGTTAAACACTTTGATACCTGTAGGCACTGCAATCGCCATCGTAGCGATAGCAAAGATGGAGTTAACCATCGGACCCATACCCACTGTGAACATATGGTGAGCCCAAACCATGAACCCTAAAAACCCAATGAGCAAGGTAGCAAAAACCATCGATGTGTAACCAAATAGACGCTTACGAGCAAAGTTGGAGATCACATCAGACATGACGCCAAAGGCTGGCAGAACCACGATGTATACCTCGGGATGACCGAAAATCCAGAATAGATGTTGCCAGATCACAGGATTCCCACCAAGAGCCACTTCAAAGAACTGTGCCCCGAACAAACGATCAAACATCACCAGAAAAAGTCCGGCAGTCAAAGGTGGAAAACCAAATAGGATAAGCGCCGATGCTACAAAACTCGTCCATGTAAAGAGCGGCATCCGCAAAAAGCCCATACCCGGAGCACGCATGTTAATAATCGTAGCAAGGAAGTTAAGACCACCCATCGTGGTTCCAAAACCTGCTATCTGCAGCCCAAGGACATAATAGTCAATCCCTGAACCTGGACTGTATTGATTTAATGCAATGGGCACATAGTTGGTCCACCCAGAATCAGGAGCACCTCCAAATAGCCAGCCCAGATTCATCAAGAGTCCGCCAGCCAGAAATAGCCAGAAACCTAGAGCATTCAGAAAGGGAAATGCAACATCCCGTGCTCCAATCTGTAGAGGGACCGCTACGTTCATTAGAGCAAATAGAAGCGGCATCGCAACAAAGAAAATCATCGTGGTCCCATGCATAGATAATAATTCATTAAAATCACGACCAACGATAAATTGGTTATCAGGGAAGAAGAGCTGGATCCGCATCAACAGTGCTTCAATTCCCCCGAAGATGAAGAAGAATCCTCCACCTATCGCATACAAGATCCCGATTTTCTTATGGTCAACCGTTGTTAACCATTCCCATAGCCAATGAGAACGAAATCGCGAGATCATCTGCTTGTTGTAACCGCCCGTCAAGATCGCCACGATGAACAGAGCAAAGACGAGTAACACAACCAGTGTAGCCAAAAGTTTTCCCTCCGTTCCAATCGGATACAGTGATGCTTTTATTTAAAAAAATCATCACGATCCGTTCTTATTTAAGACTCTTCAGATAGGTCTTTAACGACGATAGATCTTTCTTATTCAAATGGGAAAATCCTGGCATATAAGTGCCTGGTTTAACTTTTTCGGGATTTTTCAGCCAGCGGTCTAAGTTCTTTTCATTATTGTCTAGTAGGCCACCAATCTTATTACGCTTTGCAAAACCAGTAAGGTTAGGGGCTTTATCCCCTTTCATTTTCAACTTTGTACCATCAATCGCATGACAGCTCATACAGTTTTGGGCAAAGACTTTCTTCCCATCTTTTGCCTCAACTGTCTGTGGCTCGGATTTTGGTTTTTGACGCTTTTTCGCCCACTTTTCAAACTCACTCGGCTTTTCAGCTACTACCTGGAAGTTCATGAGCGCATGGGATGCACCACATAGCTCTGCACAGCGACCCTTGTAAATCCCAGGTTTATCCGCATCAATGGGTATTCGGTTGATTCGCCCAGGACTTGCATCCACTTTCCCTGCCAATCCAGGCACCCAAAAAGCATGGACAACATCATCCGAGGTAACTTCTACATATACTTTTTTACCTACCGGGATATGTAACTCCTGTGACGTGCGAATCTTATAGTCAGGATATTCAAACTCCCACCAAAACTGATGTCCAGTCGCTTTTACCCTGATAAAATCCTCGGACGCTGTCTTTGGAGCTTCCTTTGCTTGTGAAAAGGTAGTCATAACTGTAGGAATAGCCAAAATTACTAGTAAAATAATCGGAATCACAATCCAAAGCGTCTCTAACATCAGGCTACCTTCCACTTGCTTGGGAATGGCGTTATCCCCTGGCTTCCGACGGAAGCGCAACAATACGTAAAAGAAAATCGCAAAGACAATCACACAGACAAAAATCATAATATAAACGCTTAAATTAATCAGTTCTAACTGTTCTTTCCCTATCTTACCCTGGGGATCCAACACATTGGACAACGGTTTTTCACAACCAGTCAACAAAAGGGCGAACATAGCGAAAAATAAAAACAATCGCCCAATAGGTTTCCCTCGACTCATACCAGCTTAACCCCACTTTCTCTCATCAGATCGATCAGGCCATATCTATTTTCTATATGAAAACGCCTTCAAGCAAGGGCAAATAAAGCCGAGCGGCAAATGATTCGCCGCTCAGCAATTATTTGTTAGCTTAATAAGGCAGGATCCAGAAACATAGCAACCTGCATCAGTGTTAGATAGAACAGGGAGTAGAGGAAAAGCCTCCGCGCCCAGATTTCTTCCGGTTTCGATCGATACCCATCGAGTGTTAACCAGAGGAATCCAATTCCAAGGGCAACGGCTACTCCAAGGTAGATCCACCCAACCACTCCTGCGGTAAAGAGCAGGATCGATATAGGTATGGTAAAAAGTACAAAAAGGAGCGTCTGTTTTTTCGTTTCAGCAAAACCCTTCACAACAGGAAGCATCGGAATTCCAGCTGTCCGATAATCCTCCGTTTTCATAATCGCAAGTGCGAAGAAATGAGCAGGCTGCCAAAAGAACATAAACAGAAATAAAATCCATGCTGGCCATTCCAACGAGCCAGTCACAGCAGCCCAACCGATCATCGGTGGCACCGCTCCTGAAATGCTACCAACCACCGTATTCCATGTTGTCGTACGCTTCGTCCACGCAGAATAGAAAACCACATAGACAACATAACCGGTGGCTGCTAGGAGAGCTGCAACCGGGTTCACCATTGTCACCAATACAGCTACTCCAAGTAACCCTAGCAGAATCCCAAACCATAGTGCTGTGTGAGGCTGAATCCGTCCGGCTGGAATGGCACGATCCTTCGTTCGCTCCATTTTGGGATCAATATCCCGATCAATGAAGTTATTGACCGCACAACCCCCTGCGATAACTAACGCTGTACCAATAAGTGTCGCCAACAACAGCCCGAAGTTGAATGATTCGTGCCCAGCAAGCCAAAAACCAGTAAACGCCGCCATCAAATTGGAAGCATTGATTCCTGGCTTTGTCAGGATCCAGAAATCACGAATAGTTGCCTTTTCCGCTACTCTGGTTTGGGGTTCGGCGAGAAGGCTACTAGAGGACTGATGGGGCATAGGTTGTTCCACAGTAACCCCTCCTTTCTATGAACCGCTCCAATAAAACTTGGATACTGCCGACAAAACGTCGGATTTCGACAAAAAATGGCGCTAGGAGCCCACTTGTCTCTTTCTGGTAAGAAAAAAGGCTCAGCGTATTTAACTAATACCAACAGCTTCATAACTTCGCTGTCAGAGATATTATTAAATCTAACTATGCAATAGCAGTATCACTTTCAGATACCATTTTAGTTGCTTCCTTCGACAAGCGTCAAGTACACCTAGTAAAGGTTCATAATATGGCTACATACAGTCACCTCTGTAAAAACGTGACTAAACCCTTGTTAATCATGAAAAATACCACCTTTCAAGGTGGTATTTTTAGTAGGGACAAAAAATCTTTAGTAAAAAAGTTCACTCAGAAAACACATCATCGGATTCATCCTTCCATTTTGAAACCGATACATATGTTCCTTTCCCCTCTACTGCACGGATCGAAAATTCATCCATCAGTTCGCGGACTTGTTTTAATCCGTATCCTTCTACTGAAGCAGGTGACTCAGACAGACGCAGAATCTGATCCAAATCATCGATACCAGGCCCAAAATCCCGTACGATAATGTTTATCCCTGATCGGTTCTCCTCTTCGATCAGCTCTACCTGAACTCTACCTTCCTCCGCATGGTGAACCACATTGCTCGCTAGTTCAGAAACGGATTGAACAATGCGTGCTTGGTTTAATTCACTAAATCCATGCTCATTTGCAAGCTTCCTCACTTCTTTGCGAATAGTGACGATATCCCATTCATATTTAATTGGGAAGCTTCGTTTCACCGGCTTTTCCTCCCTAACCATCATCTCTCTGCCGTAGTACCAACTACCTCTTTCTCATTCTCCAGATCTTGAACATTAAACAAACTCGCATACTTGCCGTTAATTTCCATCAATTGTCGATGGGTCCCATTTTCGATGATTCGTCCATCTTCAATGAGACAGATCTGATCAGCATGGGTAATGGTTGACAAGCGATGAGCAACAATCAATGTTGTTCGATTTTCTGCTAAAAGATGGAGAGACTCCTGGATCAATTGTTCCGATTTTAAATCAAGGGCAGAAGTGGCTTCATCCAAAATCAATATAGCTGGATCCTTCAAAAAGACCCGTGCAATAGCTACCCGTTGCTTTTGACCCCCTGAAAGTTTTACACCCCGCTCACCGATCTCCGTATCGTATCCATTTGAAAGTTCCTGGATAAACCCATGGGCATTCGCCGCCTTAGCAGCCCTCTCTACTTCATCCAAAGAGGCCCCTGGTTTTCCCATGCGAATGTTGTCCAATACGCTACCACTAAACAAAATATTATCTTGTAACACCATACCGACTTGAGAGCGAAGGCTAGCTTGAGTCCAGTCCCTTACATCCCTGCCATCTACAAGCACGGCTCCTCCCTGCACATCAAAAAATCGAGGCACCAGTGCAACCAAAGAAGATTTTCCTCCTCCACTCATCCCTACCAAAGCAACGGTTTGTCCTGGCTCTATCGCAAAATCGACTCCCTTTAATACCGCTTCACCATTTTCCTCATACGCAAAGGTAACCTCTTGAAAATCAATAGCGCCACGTGCATCGACCAACTCTTTTGCATTAGAGCGATCCACAATATCGTATTGTTCATCAAAGAGCTCAAATACACGATCCATCGATGCAAGAGATTGTGTCAAGGTTGTGGATGCGTTAACTAAGCGTCGTATCGGTGAATATATAAGGCCAATATATCCGTAAAAAGCGGTCATTTCTCCAATCGTTACTTGGCCCTTAATTACCTGCCACCCTGCAAAGCCAATGAGTAAAAGCGGTGCAATATCAGTAATCGTATTAATCACAGCAAATGTTTTACCATTCCAGCGTGAATGAGCTAATGCCCGATCAAGAAAATGACGATTTCGTTCATGGAAATGCTTCGTTTCGTGCCCTTCTAAGCCAAAGGCACGGATGACAGAGATCCCTTGAATTCGTTCATGTAAATGCCCCTGCATCTCAGCTAACGCTTGAGACCGCTCCCGAGTTAGTCCTCGCAGACGCTGATAAAAAACTTTAACTGCTATTCCATACAAGGGAAAGACCGCCAATGAAATAAGGGTCATCTTCACATCCATCGAGACCATTATCGCAACAGCAATGAAGAGAGTGATCATATCTAACCAAATATTCATCATTCCCGTGACAACAAATTCCTTGGTCTGTTCTACATCATTAATCACCCGCGAGATGATTTGACCCACTCGCTGATTGTTATAAAAACGTAGAGATAGTTTCTGAAGATGATCAAACAAGCGATTGCGAATATCAAATAAAACTCTGCTAGAGGCCCATTGTGCAAAATATTGTCGATAATATTCAATGGGCCATCGCAAGACAGTAAATACAAACAAGGCCCCGATCAATAGCCAAGATAGTTGCTTTAACTTCTCTTCAGCAGCTTGATGAGATAGCAAGACATCATCCACAACAAATTTCAATATAAGCGGCAACAACAGTGGAATGCCAAACTTCAGCACACCTACAATCATGGTAATTATAATTTCTTTTTTATACGGCCGTATAAATACAAGATATCTTCGAATACTGCCCACAGGTCCCATCCTCCGTTAATACAAAAAGTCGAACCCTATACACCATCAAATGAAGCGTGGGAAATGATGCCATTCACATGTGATAATGCAATCCTTTAAGCTTCCTTTATAAAGGGAAAATCCCATATATAGACAGCGATTATCCACCGCATACATTTCCTTCATGAAAAAAGAGAGCAATCCCATGTCTCTTTCCTTTGATCACCTTCGCACCGGCTCCTTCTAACTCTGCTACTGTTCCTCCTGATATCCACTCACTCATCGATCTACCGACCCTTCCTACTTTGAGTATTCCTTCTCTTTCATTGTAGGGGGTTTTCCCTTCCGTGGCCTCCGTATAGGGATGTGTTTTTTTCTCCTTCATCTGTCTTACTTTTAGCCCGACTCACCTAGGACTATCGTCGGAGAAGTCCACCTATTATTCGCAATAAAATCGCTTTTTAGTTTGAGTTTGTTTCATATATTTGCTCACAACCAACAAATTTTACTATTTTCATGCTGCACAACTCGAGGTCCTGCTGAATTCCCCTACCATCAATACAACGGATTTTTTCGTTTCTAGTTTCATTGTTCTCCGAAAAAATCCAAATCTCTTACCGTCTCCACTCCATCTGCTGTTTCATGGATAATAAATTCTTCTTTTACAGTGAGATCATTGAGGTCAAAACCTCGTAGGAGTCCTACCTCCCTGGCTCTCCTTGACAACGGATCCGCAGATACGTGACGTTCGATCTCTTCATAATGGGAAAGGCTTGCATATTGCCAAATCGTTGTTACTTCTCTTCCTGACACATCCAGCCAATATCCAGTCAGTTTCGCCCCGTATTTTACTTGTACGGGATATAAAAACTGATTAAAAAAGCGATGGAAATCATCTACAGTTGGCGGTGATGTAATATGATATACCCGTTTGCGGAATATCATGGAGCTTCTCCTTTCCCTCTGCTCAATCCCCTTTATTTCTTATTTACCCCGATTCACTCCTCATCATGTAATTGAACCTCTCGAAACAAACAAAAAGTGGTCACCGTTCCGGTGACCACATTAATTAACTGCGCGCTTTTTCTAGAGCGGGAAGCAGTTTTTTATTTAAGATCTTGATGTAGGTTCCCTTCATTCCAAGGGAGCGGGATTCCACCACACCCGCACTCTCCAACTTACGGAGTGCATTTACAATAACAGAACGGGTAATTCCTACACGGTCAGCAATTTTACTGGCTACCAGAAGTCCTTCATGCCCTTCCAGTTCGTTAAAGATATGTTCAGCAGCCTCTAACTCACTAAATGAAAGTGAATTGATTGCCAATTGAACAACTGCACGGCTCCTTGCTTCATCTTCAATCTTCCCTGCTCGTTCCCGCAGGATTTCCATCCCTACAACCGTTGCACCATACTCAGCTAAAATCAAGTCATCATCCACAAATTCATCATTGATCCGGGAGAGAACTAGGGTTCCTAGGTGATCTCCACCACCGACGACAGGTACCAATGTTGTGTAACCATGCTTAAACATGTCCCTCATTTCCACAGGATATGCCGTATAAGGGCTGTCCACACTAACATTGAAAGTCGCCTTCTCTACGCCCATGAGCAAGGTTGCGTACTCTTCTGGGAATTGGCGATCTTTTAGGTATTTTTGCATGCGCTCATTTTCAATATCATGATTGGTAGCAAGCCCCAAGATCATACCTTCCGGGCTTACTACATAGATGTTTGCACCGATTACATCACTCAAGGCTTCGGCCACTTGGTCAAAGTCCACGAGATGATGACCAACGTTTTCCTGTAAAATACGTGAAATGCGTCGGGTTTTGTTTAACAGATCCATGAATCAGGTCCCCCCTGGGTTTGTCTTTCTATTCACAAAAACGCACTATAGCAGTTTTCCATCTTATATAAAACTGCCCTTGCGCGATGCATTGGAATTCTGTAGAATTGAACGTTTCCAGCCCCTTAACTATTATGCGCCTGGGACTAAATTCACGCAAAAGGTTTTTGTGAACAGTTTTTGACTCTTTTTATTATTTGCAATTAACTTACCACTAGCTTCAGAAAAAATCTTCCAAAGACGGTCGCCATACAATCCACTCTACCTTGCCTTCAAGAAGCGAGTCAGGCACTTGTCCAACACTGTCGTAGCGGCTATCTCGGCTTGCATACCGATGACGATTGTCTCCCATTACGAAGATGCTGTCTTTCTTGACAACGACTGGGCCATAGTTCCCATCTTCGATCTCCGTATTAATATAGGGTTCTTCTACAAGTTTATCATTACGATAAAGGGACCCGTTTTTTATTTTGATTTTATCACCGGGAATCCCCACCACACGTTTCACAAGATACCGATCATCGTTGGATGGGTCTCTAAAGGTAACGACATTCCCTCGTTCTGGCTGATTAAACATGAAATGAAACTTGTTTATCAGCAAACGGTCCCCATTTTCCAGTGTTGGCTTCATCGAAGTTCCATTAACCACAGAAAGCGCAACACCAAATTGATTGATTACCAACGCGAAAGAAACAGCGAGAAGGACCGTCCTCAGCCAGGAAACATACCGAGGCTTACCTTTCTTCATGTCTCATCACTTCACCCCATTAATTCTTTTTCAAAAGGAAGGTAGCGATGAACCCCCGCCTGGATAAACGATGAAGTAAATGGACCCCTGCCCTCGGAAAAACACTTGTTAAGCTCTGCTTCCGCTTTTTCCACTTGGTTTACAACCTCATCAGGGTAATCCATTTTGCGACGATTTGCCGCAAATTCCTTCCGATCCAGCCACTGGGCACATCCCATTTCATCTACCGCGAGATCAAGGTCATAATCAACATAGACGAGGCACTTTCCCTCGAGTCGACAGGGGGAGGCGATGTTGCAATAATAACGAGGATTTCTTCCATAGCCATTAAATATTACTATGGTATTGTACCAGCGCGTTCTATGAAACTGACAGATTGCTAGACTTTTAGAAATCCACTTTTCCCCACTACCGTCCGTCACGTGAACATCACGATTGGCTAGCAATAAGGGCTCTCCACCTTCTAATACCACCGATCGATCCCAACTACGGTGAAAGCTACCGTCATGTTTATAACTCTCGATGCGAAGAATCTCCCCCGCTCTGACTGCCACATGCTCACCCTCTCTCACGCATTCACATCTATTTCCAATTTTGCCGATTTATAAAACATATTTTCTGAATTGATTCTGAAAAGAAGTTATTTGTCGATTCACTCTTCGTGATATATCCATACATACCCTAGGATAAAGCCTTAAAAACAGCGCTTCCCCTTCATTTAGGGGAGAAACGTGTCAATGCCCCTTGACATTCTTTTACACTTGCCTGCATAATAATAAAAACTAAAATCAGATGACTCATAAACGCAATGACGGGATCAGTAAGAAGAGTGGAACGAACAGAGAGTGGCACCCATTGGCTGTAAGGCACCACCGTTACCCTCTTCCCAAACCCAGCCCCGATGCGGACGGTGAAGAATCGAACGGGAAACTCCCCTTATCGAGAGCGAACGGCATACACCGTTCCGCAAGTGGGGCACAAACGTGCCAAATAAGGTGGTACCGCGGAAGAGACCCTCTTTCGTCCTTAGGACGAGGGGGGTCTTTTTGTATATTTATGAACTTAAATTAGGGAGGGTCTCTCATGAGACACAGTGAACGCTATTGCTTCATCGGAGCAGGTTCAATGGCCGAAGCGATTATCAGTGGTATGATCGCTAATGGACGAACAGAGCCCGCTATGATTGATGTGGTCATTCGCAGTGACCGTGAGCGACTGCTTTATCTACAGGATCAATATCATATTCATTGTCCTGAAAGCCAAGAGGATGCTATTCATAAAGCAGGTACGGTCATTCTAGCTGTAAAACCAAAGGATCTCCTCGAAGCTCTCCAGCAGTGGGGGAGATTCATCCATCCTCACCAACGTGTGGTTTCGGTCATTGCAGGCATCTCCACGTCATTTATTGAACAACATCTTACAGCAGGGGTTACTGTCATCCGGACAATGCCAAATACCTCTAGTTTGATTGGTCGTTCAGCCACCGCGCTGTGTGGTGGGCTTCATGCTGAAAAGGAAGACCTCCAAGCCACCCAGGAGGATTTTAACGCTATTGGTTCCACCGTTCTCGTTGATGAGAAGGACATGGATACCGTCACAGGCCTCTCTGGAAGTGGTCCAGCATATATCTATTATTTGGTTGAAGCCCTTGAACAAGCTGGAGTAAATGAAGGGCTCTCTCGTTCAGTAGCTCGTCAACTTACATTACAAACGTTACTCGGCGCAGCACACATGCTTCTGGAAACTGGTAAAGACCCAACAGAATTACGGCAAAGGGTTACTTCACCTGGTGGTACGACGATGGTGGGGATCGAGACGCTCTCCAATCATCACTTCCAAGACGCTCTAATGAGTGCCGTCCATTTCGCCCGTAAGCGCTCAGAGGAATTGGGAAGTGCTTTTTCACCTTCAGCAACAAAATAGCAATACGATAGTTAAGTAGACTACTACTTTGCTATGTATCTTTAGTTATTCCCCGAAGCTAATATCAGCTTCGGGTTTTTGTTTCTCAAACTACGGAAGAAGTACGAATGATAACCGCAATAACTTTAAGGGTACGACTAAAGATTCTCAGCTATTTATTATGTAAACGGACTACCTCTGCTGAGCCCTATTTTGGACATAACAAACCCCAAGGCTGATAGCATTGGGGTTTGTTATTCCACCTAATTTTCACCTACACATCCACTGTTGAGCCCTGGAACTCCGCATATTGCTTCGCTAACTTCACTGCGGCAACTACATCGATATAACCTGCTTGATCCCCTTTAAACAGTCGTGCTGTATCCATGAGAATCGCCTTTACATCATTAGGACTCAAATGAGGATTCGCCTCTAGGAGGAGAGCAACTACACCTGCTGTCAACGGTGTTGCCATAGACGTACCCGACAAGCTGATATAATGCTCACCAACGAGGTTTTCAGGCATTTGCTTCTCAAGCGGTGAACCTGGAGCAAGCAAGGAGATGATATTGGTGCCTGGTGCATAAATATCTGGTTTCACGAGGAAGTCCAGTGTAGGGCCCCGACTAGAGTAGGATGCCTTTACATCATCCTTCAACTTCGGTGTATTTTTATCATCTGCTGATCCAACGGTAAGGATTAAAGGATCAATCCCTGGTGTATTTATTGACAATGGAAAAGGACCTTCATTTCCTGCCGCAGCACAAACGACAATCCCATGATGCCACGCTTTCTCCACTGCTTGACACATTAAGTCATCTACATAAGATTCAAAGGCTGGTCCGCCCAGTGAAAGAGAAATAACATCAATACCATACTTCTTCTTATTTTTAATGCACCATTCGACGCCACGGATGATCGTGGATAGTTGGCCACTTCCTTCAGCATCAAGCACTTTTATACCAATAAGATCTGCTTCAGGAGCAGGTCCTACATAAAGGCCTTCAGATAGCTGTCCATTACCTGCAGCATCCCCAGCACAGTGTGTACCATGCCCTTGATCATCATAGGGCTCTTTGCGTCGGTTCACCATATCTACAAAAGCTTTAATGCGTGAGGTTGGCTTCATCAAGTCACCGTGGGGGTGAATTCCGGTGTCAATGATAGCGATTGTAACCCCTTTACCCGTCAAATCCGACTTCGCCTGTACCTCGATAGCACCTATCGATTTGGTTGCCACATCAAGAAGAGCGTGCACCTTATGATCATAGTACACTTTATCCACACCATCATGATCGATAAGACTACGTATTTTTTCTGGACTTAAGCACCCATAGGCACCATGGAGAAAATCAAATTTCCCCTCCATAAAATTACTCTCACCATCGTTACACAGATGGAGTGCATCTTCATGGCGATGCTCCTCTACCTCACGATTAAAGCGAATGATCACAGGTAGAGATTCCTTCGTTTCATCCATATGTTGCACACGGTGATTCTTTAATTTTTGGACCAACCCAGGGTTTAGAAATCCAGTAGCTTGCTCAAACCATACTCGATCTTTTTTACCCACGAGCAGATCACCTCCATTTTCATGGATTCGTGATCACAGAATTGATCCCCTTCTTTTTTGTCAATTTCGAAAATTAATTATATTAAAAAACCTTATACCGGTTGGCAAAGGTTCGGGTAACATACAGAACTGCCTATATCGATTAGTTAAGATAATATCGGGTGAAGAGATTCTTGCAAATTAAATAACCAGTTATTCTCCACTAAACGAGAAGAGGGAACTCCCTGATAACCCATATGGGTATAGAAGGGACATAGCTTTTCTGTTCCTTCATCGATGACCGCCTGGATCTCTGTCACCCCTTTGCTGCGAAAACGATCCTCCAGCATCGTGGTGAGCTGGCGCCCCACTCCGCGCCCTTGGAAAGCAGGATGAACAGCAAGACAATAAAAGAAACCGACATTTTTTTCCATCGTACCGACGATTGCTCCGACCACCTGGCCTTCAATCTCCGCCACGAGAACTAAATCCCGATCATAAGCCAACTGTCGAGACAATACGATTAGAGTCTCTGCTTCTCTTTCTCTTGATGCGTTCTGTTTCCAGATCGCTTGGACGGAATGGATGTCGGACAATTGAAATGATCTCAGTTTCATCAATAAGCCTCCCACAGACGATGGTACGAACAGTTTACAGGAGCATAGTTTCCTATGCAATTGTGATAAAAGTGTGAAGAAACCCCTTTACCACCCTGTGTGTTTACTCATCCGCCTTTTTTCGGCAAATTTCGGCCCATCTTGTCCATAAAAGATTATTGACAACCTGGCCTTGGCAACAGCTTACTCAACCTCCAGAACCATGGAACTAGTAACAAAAGCGTACAAATGATTAACCATGGGAACCAAGAGATTAACCACTTTGCAGATACGGCAATCGCCAATACAAAACACCAAACGACAAAGAAGTACCTAGACATCACGATAGGTACATCTTTTGTCCTGAACATTACGGCTGTATAGATCAAACCACTGATTGCATAACAGGTGAGGCCAAATATCCCAATGAATCGAAAGAGAAGCTCTTCCCATGCACGGATATACGTTGCCAACTCTCCAGTAGGTGTGGCCAAAAACCATTGGGAGAGAAGGGGCATCAAGCGGATTTGAATCAAATCATGCAACACCCATCCCGATGCACCAATTATCCATATCATAAATGCCATTTGTAGTATTCCACGATACTGAGAATCCATGAACCATAATAGAATAAAGAAAACACTGGTCATCCCAAGTACAGATAAAATACTAACTCCCCATGACCAGCGAAAAGCCACTTCATTTATCCCAATCGAATACATGCGGCTTCCAAATGAATTACCTCCTCCTTGACTAAGCAATAAAAACGACATCACCGCTGCTACTAGGTTGCTTACTGCTGCTGATCGAGCTACCCAGGGAGTCCAAAATACCCCCTTTTCCCTCCATGATCGTGCCAACCTCATCACCTGCTTTCTATTTCTCTCTATTTCTATCCTATGAATATATGGCAGAATCTATTTCTCTACTTTTATTACATCTTCTCCTCACGCATTCCATTTCAAACCTCAGTTCTTCAACCATTGCAATTGACATGCTTTTATGGGTAACTGATAGGATTTACTTGTTTTTGTCCTGCGCATACCCCTACTCTTTTCTCGTATAGTTCGATACAATAATAATATCTAGTATTCTCAGGACATCATTCATTTTCAACAATTACAGAATAGGAGGTCATGAAGAGTTGGACGTGGACGACGACCTTATCTTCTTGATCTATGCTGGTTTGTGGATCCTCTTTACATTGATCCACTGTTGGTTACTAACGGTTGAATCATTATTAAAAACTAGTATCTCCTACGAGAAGGAACCTTCTTCTGCCCAGGAAAACCGAAGAAAGTCACTTTGGCGCATAGCCCGATCTGGGCTGACAATCACCTCTTTGGGCTGGATTGCGAACGGTATCTCTTTGCTCGTATTTTCCGGCTTTCCTTTATCCAACTCCAGTGGGTTAATCATCGCTCTTTCAATCCTTGTCATCGCTCTTCTCTGGTTCCAGGATTGGTGGGAGCATGCTATCATGACGCAACAAGATTCCCAAGGATTTATCGCCACTGTAAAAATGATGGCGCGAAAAAGCTTGTTTTTCCTTGGTACGGGGTTACATAAGGATAGATCAGAAGTTTCTGACCACAGAACTGAAGAGCCCCTTCTAAATGAAAAAGTATTGCAGTTCAATCAACGGATGGTACGTGAGGTGATGGTTCCACGCGTTGATATGGTTTGTCTCTTTTTGGAGAATCCCTTCACAGACAACCTCTCAGTCATTCGTCATCACCGCCATACTCAATATCTTTTGTGTGATCGCGATAAGGATCATATCCTTGGTGTCATCCACATCCAAGATGTATACGATCACTTACTTACCAAGGGCTCCCCTCCAATTCTAAGCACCTTTACTCAGCCAGAAGTGGTTATCCCTGAAACCATGGATATCATCCAAACGCTACGCACCCTAGAAGAGAAACAAGCCGGGATTGCTGTGGTAGTGGATGAGTTCGGAGGTACTTCTGGGATGGTTACCTTGGAAGATATCACCCGAGAAATGTTTAGTGACATTCAAGATAAATTTGATCTCAGTCCTCGCCTCTTCTCCGAAATGGAAGGAGGCGTCTCAGTCCATCCACGAGCACTTATCACAGAGGTGAATGAATTTTTCCATATCAACATCAATGACCCGGGAAATGATACGATTGGCGGATGGTTCTTTTCACAGTTGGAGAAGGTTCCAGAAAAGGGGGATGCTATCTTCTTTGGTGATTGGGAATTCATCGTAGAGAAGGCTCATGATCGTTGGATTGATCGCTTACTGGCTCGCCCCTTATCTAGAGAATCTACCATTCCCCTATTTACTCAAACGGAGACACTCTCTAAACCACTATCTACAGAAACTTACATGGACACATCCCTCTCTTAAATGAAGAACCAGGAGGTTATTATGTTTAAAAAAATGATGGCTAAATTGGGAAAAGGCGGAGCTACGGTAGATCTCGTTCTCGAAGGCCAGGATTACCTACCTGGAGAGAATGTTCATGGACAGTTAGTTATCCAGGGTGGAACCATTGAACAGGAAATTAACAAAATCGACATAGAACTCATGATGTATCTCCACTCGGGAAAGCGAGAGCTCAATCATTTGTTAGAGCGCTTTCCTTTTCATCAAGCGTTTACTATCCTTCCGGGTGAGAAAAAATCTTTCCCATTTTCTAGCCACTTACCTGATGACCTACCTGTCTCTGGCAACAAAGTAGCCTATTTTTTTAATACTCATCTGGATATTGCTCAAGCTGTGGATCACTCGGACCATGACTACATCAAAGTCCATCCCCCACATCCTTTACAGAAGGTATTGGATGCCTTTGCTGAACTTGGTTTACGAGAGAAGTATGATTCTCGCTCTTTCAATGGCTATACTCAAGAGTTCACCCTTTTTCCCACTTCTTTTTTGAAGGGACATGTTGAAGAGGTAGAATTCGTCGTGGGTATCGAGGATCAACGGATTCACCTTCTCCTCGAAGTAGATATTTTCACTTGGACCGGTGAGCGTGAAATTCGTTACGAAATATATATAGAGAAGGATGAATGGGAAAATCATGAGACTTTGTCGACGACCCTTCGCAGTATCCTTACGAATATGACAGAAAACCCATCCTCTTATCGGATACCAACTAAACATGGATACCATAAACACAGTGGTCTATCGAAATGGGGAGGAACCGTAGGCGGCTTTGCTACTGGAGCCCTCGGGGCCATCGCTCTCTCGGAATGGATCGATGATATGGATGGTACCGGAGACATCAGCGATTCTCTTGGGGATGCTTTATCTGACATAGGTGATCTACCTTTCGGGGATGACTAAAATAAACAAAGGCCTCTCATCTTTCCCCCTATCAGCTTCCTTTTCCATAATAGTCAACAAGACATTTTATCCCATATAAACAAAAGGCCACCTGCCTGAAATAGGTAGTGGCCTCAGGTTGTCGAGACTTTCTCGACAGCCTGAGCGTCCTAGATGGACGCTCACCCCTTATTTTTTCTGTAAGTTAAGGGAAACAAACATAGGGTGGATGGGTTTTGGTATGCCTCAATTATATGGCAGTGAATTGTTGAGAAACAGTGAAGGAAAAAGAGAATTTGTCCATGTATAGATAAAATGAGGGCAAATTATCCAGTTTCCTATAAAAGAACAAGGGTGTCCCTGACACCAATCATGGGTGTTCTCAGGCTGTCGAGAAAACTCTATACGCAAATAGAGGGGTTCAACCCCCTCTAGAATCAAATCTAGCCCCTTTATTAAGTTGATTTGTCCTATTATAAGAGAAAGCACCTCTTTGTTGAAAAGAGGTGCTTTCTCCACACACTGAGGCCACCACCACATAGGTAGTGGCCTTTTAAGTAAATGGATCTGACAACTTCATCATCTACTATTCTAATTTGGTAGACGGATATCGTGTACACCCGTTGGCGCAGATTGGACACCACGAGGTTGGTGGTAGGTACCAGGAACCGTATAGATATCTATGGTTAGAGCTCCTCCCCCTAAGCTCGCGCGAATCATCACTGGTTTAGCTAAGTTGTTGCGAAAACGATAATCAGGACCATACCAGGCAACCGTCGCATCCCGCCTTTTAGGTACATAAGTAACTTCTTTACTATGAGAGAAACGAGCCACCGTAAGAAGGCCTGCACTATCCACACTATTGTACAAAGTAGAGGACGTCTGACAAACTCCTCCTCCAAGCCCTTTTTCGTAGGCGCCTTTAACAATGATGATGGATTCTTTATAACCACGTGCCGTTGATCGTTCACCTACCGTTTTATTATATGAGAACACTTCGCCGGGATTGATGATTCGATTATTAAGCGCCGCAGCGGAGAGTCTCACATTCTCCGTCCGATTTCTATTTCCTGGATTATAGTAGGTAACATAGTGACCGATGCGTTGCCCACCTACTTGTTTTAAGTCTTCTTCCGATACTTGGGGTGAGTCTGAAATCAAAGGCACAAGATGAACACCATTTACCTTCCCTTTGATATTATCCGACCACTTTTCTAACTCCTTTACATCAAGTTTCCAACCCATTCTCGCCGGCTTAATAGGAGCACCTAAGCGTGAAGTATGGGCATTTACCGCTGGCTCATCTACTTCTTTCTTCACTTTTGCGATCCATTCTGCCCACTTTTTACTGTCTACCTTAGAGTCTTTCTTCCCGGTGTAACCCATTTTGCGAAGGTCCGCTGTCCATTCTTTTTTACCATAGACCAATGTGATCGATAACTGCTTCGGCTCTTCTTTTTTCTTCGAGGAGGGTACTGCTTGTGTGTTGGTCGGCCATGAGTAAATAATTCCCAAAGAGAGAATCATGATCACGATTGCAGCACAAATGATGGACCCAACAATTTTGGTCTTTTTACTCCAGTGATGAACTGGAGTAAGGTTCTCTTTTTGTTCCTCCTCAACGTCCTTTTCTTCCACGATAGGGTCTTGGGAAGATTTCAATATAGGGAGACCGTTCTCTTTTTCTTCTGCTACTTGTGACTCTGGTGAATTCTCATCCTGCTCCGTGGCGGGCTCTTCTGGTCGATTCTCATCATGCCCCGCGGTAGGCTCTTTTGTGCCATCATTCTGAGATAATTCCTCAGTGTTCTCTTTATCCGTTGTCTTTTCCCCCGAAGAATGTTCGTTTTTATTTTTTTCTTCCACGGGCCTTCTCCCCCTCCGACTAGGTCAAATCGTCCCATATCATGACGTCTCCCCAGCCTCTCGTTTTATTTCTGTACGTATCAATTCTATGGTCCGATCCCTTGTATTACACCGAAGTTCTGAATATTAACTAAAGGGAGGGCGAGCTTTCTACCAAGTAATTAATGCAT
Source organism: Marininema mesophilum (assembly GCF_900106775.1). GTDB lineage: Bacteria > Bacillota > Bacilli > Thermoactinomycetales > DSM-45169 > Marininema > Marininema mesophilum. Next base: position 110,555 of record NZ_FNNQ01000006.1, on the reverse strand, counting down.
ATTTTTAGAGAAGGCGCCCTTGAAAGCCAGATAATCCTTTTTTTCTCTTCTCTGCTAGTGCAAACGCTTTACGGTATACATTAGGGAAAGCGAGCCTTCTTCGTTCCGTTTCATTCGCCCAACGCCATCCATCAGGGAGAACCGAAATATCCTCACGAACGAACCCGTCGACTACTGTAACCTGCCAACGTTGATGACTAAACACATGTTCAAACTCTCCTAACACCTGTCCCCACTCAACAGGAACCTCTTGCTCTGTCAAAAGAGGCACTAGTGAATCTCCAGGGACTAGTTCTCCCTGTCCCGCCTCCATGGTAGGTAATCCCCACATTCCTGCTAGTAATCCCTCATTCGGACGACATTGAAGCAGTACCTGACCTCCTCCCTTACGTATCCATGCCATATTGATCCGCATCGGGCGTGGAGGCTTCGCTTTCTTTTTCACGGGTAATTCAGCTTGAACCCCTTGTTCATAGGCCTGACATGTAGCTTGGACTGGACATTTTCCACAAGCTGGATTGACAGGTGTGCAGATCAGTGCACCTAGTTCCATCAATGCTTGGTTAAAGTCTCCCGGTCGATCGCTGGGAACGAGATGAGTCCCTAATACTCCCATCTTACGACGGGTAGATAATTTTACAATGTCATCCCACAGGGCAAACCAACGGGAAAAAACACGCATGACGTTCCCATCCACTGCTGGAACTGGTTGATCAAAAGCAATCGATAAAATCGCACCAGCAGTGTAATCCCCTATTCCTCTTAAACTAGCCACTGCCTTAGGGTCAGTCGGCACCTTCGCTTCATATGTAGCTGCAACCTCCTTCACTGCTTGGTGGAGGTTACGTACTCGAGAATAATAGCCTAGACCCTCCCAGGCTTTCAGTACTTGCTCCTCCTTTGCCTTCGCCAAGGCAGTGATATCAGGAAATGACTCCATAAATCGCTCATAATAAGGGATCACTGTATCGACACGTGTCTGTTGAAGCATGATTTCCGACACCCAGATACGATAGGGATCTTTGTTTTTACGCCACGGGAGTTCTCTTTTATTTTTGTCGTACCAGCGTAATAAATTTTCTCTAACAAAAGCCGTCCATTCTTGATCAGGGACCTGAACGGAATCCGCTATTTTTCTGCTCACAATCTACCGCCTCCTAGTTGACTTTAGCTATGATAGATCTAGGCGGCTTTCCAATCGACAGGATCAGATAGTTTCACTAAGCAAAGTCGTTCTCCCTGATTCGTCTCCTCCATGACCAATAAATGATCCCGTTGAGCAGAGAGGTAAAAAACCTTAACATTCGCATTAGTGGAATACACATTTTCCTCTTCCATCTCTTTACTTAGGAAGAGGACCCTATGACGCTGTCTTAACCACATATCTCCTGGATCATGCCATACTCTAACCTGCTTACCCTTTGCCTCTTATGTAACATTGCGGTATGCTCTGGTTTCCTGTTTTTTGAGATAGATCACTTATAAAAGGTCCCGGATGGAGTAGGAAAGCATCCTCGCGATAAACGCGAACCCCGCCTCCTTTTAAACAAGCAGTCTTTTTCTATATCAAAAGCATACGCTTCTTCTCCTTCAAAGCGAAAAGATATTTCCGGAAAATTTAACCTCTTTTAAAACCACAATACTCCCAATACTTACAAAGAGAATAATAATGGCCAGTGTCACTTTTCAGCGGACATATATCCAGCTGAGAAGGAAGCGGTGGATTACCTGCCGGATCCATTTTTTAGGCACTCGGGCCGAAGCCGCTTCTCCTCCATACGGTAAGTTCCCCTTTCAAACATAACCAAGTGGAGCACCGCCATGATAGCTCCTTATTAATCTTTCTTATGGCTATCGATTAATTGAGTGACTTCCCCCCTCTTATTGCTATGAATACGATTATAGAAAAGAGGGATTCCTAACAGCGATTGGGGACCCTCCTTTACATTCAGTGTATCAAAAAAAGAGTTCTCTTTAATACCCCTCTATAAGATGATTTTCCCAATTACCTTTACCTGTTGCCAATTGGAGAAGATAACCTCTTCCCCTCAGCTCCGCATGCTATGTTATAATGACAATTACTCCTTGATTCATTCAAATCTACCTGCCTTTGCAAAGGGTGAAGAAAACTAATGCAATGGATGTTGGTTGCTGCTGGTTTAAATAATGACGTTAAAGATGTACAAAAAAAAGCCGAAGAGATAGCACAAAATCCGGCGAAAAAATTTTGGGATCCATTATTTAATGATATACTGATCCCTCTATTTCAGATTGCTATCATAATCGGTATCACTTATATCGCACTTCGTTATGTGGGGCACGTTGTAGACAGACTCCTCAATATCAGTCGGTTCAAACAAAAACGTGGAGCTACTCTAGCCCGTCTCCTTAAATCCACGGCACGCTATGCTATTTACTTCATATCAGCTATTACTATTTTGAAACAGGTCAATATCGATGTGACGCCAATCTTGGCTGGAGCTGGGGTTATAGGTCTGGCTGTCGGATTTGGTGCACAAAACCTCGTCCGAGATATAATAACTGGCTTTTTCATTATTTTCGATCAGCAGATGGAGATTGGTGATTTTGTACAAATCAACGATAATATCCAAGGAACTGTTGAAGAGATTGGCCTTCGTGTAACCAAGGTCAGAGAGTTTAATGAACGAGTCCATTACTTTTCCAATGGTGAAATCACCCGCGTCACGAATTACAACCGTGATCGGATGCGGCCTCTGATGGCCGTCACTGTCCCCTATGAGGAAGATCAACAGTATGTTCAGAGTATATTGGATGAAATCTGTGAAGATTTAAGCCGTCGTTTTTCCCCTTATATCATTGAACCCTTCTCTGTTTTTGGAATTACCAATATCCAATCAGATGGAGTGGAATATACCCTAACTGCTGTTAGCACGCCAGAGGAATATTGGATGATCGAACGGGAAATGAGAAAAACAATTGTGACTAAATTCATTGAGAAATCGATTGAAATCGCTTATCCACGCCAAGTTTTAACTGCCTCCAACGATCTTCACGCTATGATGTCCAAACGACAGGAAAAGGAACGCTTCCGCGAAGTAGCCGCTACTACTGGAGATCACATCCCTCCTCGGAAAGATCGGGGAGGACCTAGAAAGGATGAAGATGGCGACGGAGATGGTGAAGCTACATGAAGAAGAAAAATACCCAGTAGCGAGTTCCTCGCTACTGGGTATTTTTCTTCCTACTTAGGTCATCGAATCTACAGCAAAGGCAACTACCAAGGTGACCCCTAAAGAGATTCCGCACCAGATAACGACTCGTTTCAAGTCATGGATTAACAACTTTACTGGATCGACTACCCGTGTAATAGCTTTTTTCTGCCGTTTTTTCGCCATCAAAAGTCCCTCCTCTAATTTCATGAACCAGCTAACATGCATCGATTTACGAACTCTTTTTGGTTGTACTCAGATAATCCCACAGATAAAAAACAGCATAGCTACGCCAGGGTGACCATGCTTCACCCAACCGGCGCACTTCCTCTTCTGAAGGTTGTTCAACGGTACCGTATACTTTACGTAGAGCATTTCTAAGGCCGATATCTGCCGCTGGGAATAAGTCTGGACGACCCATTCCAAAGAGAAGGAGGCACTCAATGGTCCACCGACCCACCCCGCGCAAGGGAAGCATCTTCTTAACGATTTCATCATCGGAGAGACTCTCCAATTTGCCTAGATCTAAACTACCATCCACCACGTTACGGGAAAGGTCAATCACATACTCTGCCTTCCTTCGATTAAACTGGAGCTGTTGAAGATCTTCATAGGAAAGCTTCGCTATCTGCGCCGGCGTGGGAAAAACCAACAATTCTTCTCCACGATGGGAGAGCCTTTCCCCTGAAATCTCAATCAGACGACGTATTAACGTTCCAGCGAAGGATAGATTGAGTTGTTGACTCACGATTGTTTTAATCAGACATTCATATGGCGAAGCATCCAACACGACATGTAAACCGCGACGTTCGCGAACCAGTTGTCCTAGATCTGGGTCACCGTCTATCCTGTGATAAAAAGGAGTCAAATCCACATCTAACGAAAACATTCGACGTAATATTTTCGTTAGTTCCTCCATTTCGATAGGAGAAAGATCCTCCCCTATTTCGACGGCTAAGGCATTACCCGTCCACCATAGTTCCACAGCAATGGGCTTTGCTCCGATGCACAACGTACGGACCAACCGACCGTCTCGTTCTTGATATGCTGATTTTTCAAACTGAGTTAGCCGGCGAGAAGTCTCCTCAAAGGAATAAATCCCCGTTGGCGCTAGCTCCAATCGTGTCAACCTGTCATCTCCCTTCCCCTAAAAACCCTCTCTATTATAGCATGTTCATCAAGGCTCATCCCTACATCCAGTAAATCAACTACTCCCTCTTAATCACAAACAAAAAACCCAGACAAAGGGCTGGGTCTTATAATTTCTAGTTCCTTTACTCCACCAATTCCACGCGGACATTCTTTTTCACACCAAATTGGCGCGCTTTCTCTAAGTCACTCATGTATATATCAATTCGCTTATCTTGAATCGCACTTCCAATATCCTGTGCTACCCGATATCCAATTCCTTCAATATAAACCCGCGATCCTATTGGAATCACATCCGGGTCAACAGCAATGGTAACCCCATCAGCTACTTGAGTTCCACTTGAGGTAACACCATAGCTGTCATCTTGCGGTTTCTTACCTGTCGATTCAGGCCCTGCAGTATAAGCGGTTAACGTAAATTCCCCCAGGGATTTACCACGCACCATCGTTGGAACGGTTTTACTAGCGGTTTTTACCTTCTTCACCGCTTCTTCTTTACCTGGGATCCTTAACTCCTGTCCTACTCGGATCAATGAAGGATTCTTTAAACCATTGATCCGAGTCAAAGTGCCTACATTGGTTCCATTCTCGTGAGCAATTTTATAGACCGTATCCCCTTTTTCCACCCGAACGGTTTTCTGTCCCTCCCGTGCATTAACACGACCTACTCCATCTGGAAACCATCCATGAAAAATCACCCATGTTAACACTCCCGCTGCGCACAAAAATCCTGTCATCCGACGGCTCACAACCATGATGGATCACCTCATAAGAATGATAGATCGAATCTTCGCTATCCATCATCGCCTTTCAAAACATGATCCATACATTGAACAGAAAAATTAGACAAGTGAAATTTTCCGGACAAAACCCACTATTTATCTAGTACTTTAATACTACTCATCGTCCTTTTGTCTCATTGTAACAATGAAAGAAATAGGATAACATCTTCCATGTTGTATAAATTATTTGTCAAGATATAGAACATATCTAATTTATTAGGAGGAATTTAATTGAAACGTCTATTTCAAATCAGTACAATGGTCATCTTTACTGCTCTACTCTCAACAGGATGTCAAAGCATTACAGCACCAGAAAAGCTCTCATTTCAAGATGTCATCAACCGAACCGCAAAAGCGGAGGAAAAATCCCATGGATCTCGGTTCAAAATTGACGGTGAGCAAACCTTTACTATCAACGCAAAGGGACAAAAACAGACCATCAACCAAAAAGTGGATGCTAATGCGGAAATGACTACGAAACCAATGGCTGTCCACTTCAAAGGAAACATCCAAGGAAATGGACAGAGTCAACAAATCGAGTCTTATCAGGTAGGAAGTTCGATTTATCAACTGGCTAACGGATCCAATTGGCTTAAAAGCGAAGGAGCCGATCTCGATCAATTTGCTAGTAATCAGACTCCTTCTGAAACCATTCAAAAGCTTCAGGGTCTCCTTTCGAAGCTGCAGAAAGACAAAAAGGATAAAGCATTTAATTTAAAAGAAAAGAAGGATAAATATATTTTAAGCATAAATTTTATAGAAGCTCCTGAAAATATAAAACAAATGTTTCAAAAACAAATGACTGGAGCAATTATCCCCCACCTTAAACAAGCAAGAGTCACTGTAAATGAGAACGATATTCAATTAAAAAAACTTGATCAGGTTATTACCATCGATAAAAAAACCTTTAAACAAGAAAAAATGGATCAAATCATGGAATTAAATATCTCCATAGCTCAGAATGGTGACACAGGTACTATTCATGGTAGTCAAAAACAAACACAGACCCATCAAGGAGAATATAAGGAAACCATCGAAGTCCCAGCAGATGTTAAAAACAATGCCAGTCCTGGACCTCAATAATAATATAAAAGATAAAAAAGGAAGGGTGACATCGCACCCTTCCTTTTTTTTATTAATAACATTACCCGATATAAACTTCGCCTATTTCATAGATGGTTCAATCTCTTTTTCACGACTGTACCGACTTGGCTCCAGACATCGACGTTCATACTGAGCGTTAATTACAATGATCGCAGTCATGAAGATCACACCGATTTGGGGATTGATAATGGGATAGTCATACATCCCATGTCCTAAGAGAGCAACTACCATAGAGATCAATACCCCTGCCAACCTTTTCTCCTTCCGCTCGCTAGCCGTCTTCCGCCAACGTCGTGCACGTGCCGTCGACACCACAATTAAAATGAGAAATAAAACTAACCCAATCACACCATACTCTACTGCTATCCCCAAAAAGACATTATGAGCATGAAACAAATAAGTACCCGACACTTGCTCGATTAAATAACCAAAATGGATGGGTAAAACTCCAAATACCCAGTTACCGAGAAAGATGCTAAAAGAGTCTTCCCATACATTGAGCCGACCAGCAATGGTCAATAGGAGAGAATCATCCCGTGGAATAAGACTCATATTTGTAACGAGAATAAGCGCTATGGTCACAAGGCCTAGAAAAAGAGCAACCGTTCTCTTTCGCTTCCCAGTCATCCATACTTGTACTAGCAAACCAATGACCAATCCCATCCAAGCTCCACGCGAACCCGTACACCAAATCGCAACACAGTAGTAAAAGAAGATCGCAAAAGCAGCTATCTTCTCCCAACGATTACGGGCCAATGAGGTAGCGTAAATACTAAGCAATGCAAGACACATCAGTAGTGCTGCTGCCAGATTGGAGTTAAAGGAAGGTCCAATGCTCCGTGGCCCTTCCGATTGCATCCGATAAAACCCCCATAGGATATTAATCGAAATCGTGTTATCCATAGGAATTAAGCTGAGACGTTGCAGAATCGTTACCGTCGCAGAATATAAACCTGCTAGCCAGAAGGTAGTATATAGTTTTTCAAAGTGTTTCCAAGACCATTGAAGACCTCGTTTCATCCATACAGCAAGTACTGCATATAGACCAAAAAATGAAATTGGAAGCACCGCTACCGGCAACCAACCTAAAAGGAGATACGGATTAAGTACCCAACTAATCGTGCTCAACGCGACGAAACCTATAAATATCTTCTCCGGCAAACCAAAAGGACGCCAACTTCCCTTCAATATTACAGGGGCAGTGAGCCCCATCACCAACAATATAACTACAGGGATCACCGGGGAGAATAGAATGGATACAAATAAAAATTGAATTGCTCGTTCTTTTATCTTACTTCGCCGCGGGTCAATAACCAACTTCACAAGCTCCCTTAACAACAAAATGTAAGTACTTTAGCATTATATCCATGGATAGACTAAAGAACAATAATAGCAAAGAAACGGAATAAATGGGATTATCGACCTTCATCAATTATAGATAATTTAAGTAGCCCGAGTACTTCACGGATACTCTGAGAAGGATGGATTTTCCAACGCCATGCTAACATCTGTTCCTTGAGCTGCTCATACTGCTTATCTCCAATAAGAAGTCGATGGAACCATTCATCTAATTCTTTCTCATTTGACACCCTCACAGCCATCCCTTGTTGAGTCATAAATCGTCCATTTCTCTCTTCTTGTCCAGGTATAGAGCCGAATAGGAGCAGGGGTTTTCCCTTGGCAATCGCCTCTGTACAGGTAAGCCCCCCCGCTTTTGAAAGAATCACATCCGCTGCATCCATCCAATCTGGCATTTCCTCCGTATATCCTGTGATTCTTATATGGCGGTGATCTAACTCCGTGCATTGGGATAAAGAAGCGTGTAACCGATGATTGTGTCCGGTACAGACAACAATCTGAAGGTGTTCTCTCCAACGTGCTGCCATACGTACTAAGTTTTCCGTTGGCCCCAGACCCAGTCCTCCACCCAATACAAGTACCGTGGGCATGGGTTGTAAGCCTAAGCGTCTGCGAATTGCCTCACTATCGCCTTTCTTCCAAAACTGCCCATCCGATGGGATCCCTGTCACTACCACACGCTCTGGGTTCACTCCCATCTCAAGCAATTGTTGCTTTACCCCATCATGGGGAGCTAAATAAAGATCTGTCTCTGCATAGATCCACGATCCATGGGCTGCAAAATCAGTAATCACTGTACATAGGCTTAATGAGATTCCATCTCGCTTTAAACGAGCAATTGCTGAACTAGCAAAAGGATGGGTAGAAACAACAACTCTTGGCGGAGAATCCGCTATGTATTCAGAGAGACGTGAGTACAAGATTTGGTTTAAACACCATTCAATCCAACGCGGAAAGGAACGGGCATGATGGCGTCCATAAACTCTTCTCCACAAACCTGGTGCTCTGCGAATCATACCCATATAGGAATGAAGTAGAGCTTGATTGATTTGGGGACGTAACTCCCTACCTAGCTCTACAAGGTTTATTTGGACAGAAGGGGCTAATTCCTCAATCCCGCTCGCTAAGGCCTCTGCAGCCCGGGTATGACCAGTACCAAAATTTTCCGAAACGAATAAAATATCCTTTTGTCCCGCCGTTGGAGACATCGAGGAAATTATCTGGTCGATCATCTTCTTCCACCTCACTATTATGCCAGGCAAGTTGACTCATATGATGCAACGTCATCGGGTTCCGTACGGTTTCAATTGTCCCTTATTATACCATACACGCCATTACCCACGGACATGTACAAACAATGTACCCTTTATCAGTGAGTTGAGAATGATAATCAAATTTATTGACGTATTCATTGATAATGATTATCATACAAGAAGAGAAGAAAACTTTACACTCCGTCTTTAGTAGACTCCTAGGAGATTGTCCATGCCTTTCCTTAAAAGATATCGTACAGTAGGTCTTTTTATGTCACTGATTGCCTTAATTCTTAGCTTTATCGGCAGTCTCAAACTAGGACTAACTCATATTAATTGGATGACTTTATTAGATGTTTGGCAGGCAACAGACCCTACTAGAGAACAACTCATCGTACAAAATACGCGGATCCCTCGTGCTTTGATTGCTACTTGTGTGGGAGCTAGTCTCGGCATGGCAGGAGCGTTAATGCAAGCCCTCACCCGTAACCCACTCGCTTCACCAGGTGTATTTGGAATCAACGCGGGCGCTGCCCTGTTTGTAGTTATCGCATCATCGATTTTTTCCGTTTATTCCTATGTATCATTTACTTGGTTCGCTTTTCTTGGTGCAGCCATGAGTGGGGGGCTTGTCTACTTACTTGGTTCTTTTGGTAGAGGTGGATTAACTCCGTTAAAGCTCACTTTGGCAGGTGCTTCCTTGACCGCTTTCTTTACCACCTTAACCCAAGGTATCCTGGTCTCTGATGCAGGAACCATGGATCAAGTACTCTTCTGGTTAGCAGGTTCCATTGCAGGTAGAAACCTGGATACACTCATCTATGTGATTCCTTTCTTTGTTATCGCGTGGATCTGTACCCTATCACTAGGGGGTGCCATTACAACTTTAACCATGGGCGAGAACGTAGCTAAAGGCTTAGGGCAAAGAACCGGCTGGGTTAAAGGGATTGCCGCTATTTGTATCATCCTTCTAGCTGGTGGGAGCGTAGCCATCGCCGGGCCGATCGGGCTTGTAGGACTTATCATCCCCCATATCGCACGGTCAATAGCGGGTACAGACTATCGATGGATCCTTCCCTACTGCGCCCTTTTAGGTGCCACCTTCTTATTGCTCGCTGACATTGGTGGCCGCTACCTCATTATGCCTGGTGAGCCCCTTACCGAGCTTTTGACTGGGGCAGGAGCAAGAATAACTTCGGATGAAGTACCCGTCGGCGTGATCACCGCCCTCATCGGCGTTCCTTTCTTCATCACGATTGCCCGAAGGAGCATCTCTGAGTAACTATGAAGAATTTCACAATCCGATCGCGCAAATTTCCTTTATCTAATCAAATCCACCTACCCTCACTCATCGTCTTTCTCATATTAGCTCTTCTCTGCGGAGCCGTTATGATCATCAGTGTCGGACTAGGTGAGATGAACATTTCTCCTCTTGATGCTACTCGTGCTCTATTTGGAATAGGAAATCCCTCTGACGAGGTCATTATCTATACATTGCGGCTTCCCCGTCTTTTAATGGCTCTGCTCGTTGGTGCTTCATTGGCGGTCTCAGGAGCAATTCTTCAGGGAGTGATGAGAAATCCCCTCTCTTCTCCTGATGTGATCGGAATTACAGGGGGAGCTTCTGTTGTAGCGGTCTTCCTTCTTACTTTTCTCACTGACCTAGCTACTTATTGGCTACCTCTTGCTTCCTTTGTTGGAGGAAGCCTAACTGCTCTATTCATCTATTCCCTGGCTTGGAAGCAAGGGGTTTCACCTTTACGCATCGTTTTGATCGGTATTGGCATCAACGCAGCAGCGAATGGGTTAACCACCTTGCTATTGATCCTCAGCCCAATGTATGCCGTTAACCAAGCAATGGTCTGGCTAACGGGGAGCGTCTACAGTAGCTCATGGAAAACAGTAACTACTTTCTTCCCATGGGCCCTCGTACTACTCTCACTATCATTTGTCATCAGCCGCCACCTAAATGCTCAACAAATGGGCGATGAGGTAGCAACAGGCATTGGACATCAAGTCCAGCGTCATCGTCTAATCGCTGTCCTTGTTAGTGTCGGATTAGCTAGTTCAGTCGTCGCTTTCACTGGACCGATTGCTTTCGTTGGCCTAATGGCACCCCATATCGCTCGAATGTTAACTGGGCCTTCCTACGGCAGGATGTTGCCGATAGCGGCCCTAGTAGGCTCCTTTTTGGTAATGAGCGCTGATCTGATTGCTCGTACGGCCTTTAGCCCTTTAGATCTACCTGCTGGATTATTCACAGCGGCACTCGGTGCACCATTTCTTATCATACTCCTACATCGCAGTGGACAAAAGTTTTAACTCCCCTCAATCGGAGGGAAAACGGGAGGGTTCACCCTTGAAACCGACTCTGGCAACTGACCGTTTAACTTTAGCCTACGGTTCTTCTCCAATCATCAACAACCTGAATCTTACCATTCCTAAAGGGAAAGTTACTACCCTCGTAGGAGCTAACGGATGTGGCAAGTCCACACTACTCCGTTCTCTTGCCCGTCTTCTCAAACCCAGGAACGGGGTCATTTTATTGAATGGCAAGGATATTACTCAGCAATCTACCCGTAAAACGGCATGTGAAATGGCTATTTTACCCCAAGGCCCTGTCGCTCCTGAAGGACTAACAGTTCACCAGTTGACCAAACAAGGTCGCTATCCCTATCAGTCATGGCTGTCCCAATGGTCTGCTGAGGACGAAGAAAAAGTAGCTTGGGCTCTTGAGGTTACAGGGATGCTACCCCTCAAGGATCGCCCTGTTGATTCCCTATCTGGGGGACAACGTCAACGGGCCTGGATCGCCATGACCCTGGCCCAGGATACTGATACCTTACTACTTGATGAACCTACGACTTACCTAGATCTTACTCATCAAATTGAAGTGCTTGACCTTCTCTATGATTTAAATGAACGGGAAGGGCGCACCATTGTTATGGTGCTGCATGACCTGAATCTAGCTGCACGTTATGCCCATGAAATGATAGCCATCTGTCAAGGTAACGTCTACAGTCAAGGATATCCTGAAAATATTGTGACTGAGGAATTAGTCCGAGAGGTTTTTCAATTAGACTGCCAGGTCATCTCCGACCCTGTATTTGGTACTCCAATGTGTATCCCCCATGGGAAGGGGCGTATCTTACAACATCGTAAGTTGACAGCTATAGGGGGCTAAGGGACATGATAAGTACAAAAAGCAAAGTCACTCTTATAAAAACGCAAATAGTAGAATACACTCCTCAGCCACCTGAGGAATTACTAGTGACGGTAAGAGCATCCGAGCTAATCGATTCTTCCCTATGCGAAGATCTCCTCCACCTTTGGGCACGGCGAATCGACGTAAAAGAGCTACCTGTAGCAGCCTCTATGCTAGCTAAACGATACTCCTCCCAATTGATCTATCAAGCACTACACCATTTATCTGTACAAAATTCTGCACCGGACTGGTCCGTAGAGAACTTACATCTTCATTTTAATTCTGGCTGGGAGCTCACCCTTGCTCCTATTAATCTTCAGCTGAATCCTTGTCCTGAAGATCGTAGAGATGAGTGGCGAAGGAAAAAGCTTCAGCAAATCCTAACGAACAACTTGGTTCCTGTATTTAATAGCCTAGCTAACTACGCTCCCGCCTCCATCCTGTGGGAAAGCGCAAAGGGATATCTTTATTATTTCTACAATATTTGGATACGCGAAGCATCAACTAATTGCGACCAAGCTAGGATCCTTGATGATTTTAACCTGTTAACTTCTCCAACCTCCCCTCTCATCGTTGAGAAATTCACCAATCCTTTCCATGGCGGATTTCGTACGATCCCTCACCCTACAGAGCCTGAAAAAGAGATGCATGTACGGCAAACCTGTTGTCTCTATCATCGACTACCTGGGGCAAAACCCTGTAGCACATGCCCCCGCTTACAGAAACCCTCCTGCGATAGCGGGAGATCCCTACTCGATTCATAATATACTATCCAACAGAAGACAATTGGGAACCGGAACACTGCACCCGGTTCTTTTTTTGAGGCATAAGAAAAGACAGACTCAGAACGCTATCTCACCGGTTCTGAGTCTGTCTTACCATTCCTCTGCTCTGCATCCACTTCAAAGAGATCCCCTTACTTAAACCAATCAGCAATTTCACGAACAGCTTTTTCAGCATCACTGCCCTCTGCTGTGACGGTAACCTCTGAACCCTTGAAACGATTCATCAAGATCATATTTTCCCACTTTTTGGCGTCATATTCTTTATCGCCGCGTTTCAAAGTTACTTTAGCACTATACTCTTTAGCCTTGTTTACGATCTCTGCCACCATGAAATAACGATGCAGTATTACTTTTTCTTGCAACGGATCTGGATTATCAGGCGTTGGTGTACCTGGGTTCGTTGGATCCGTTGGATTACCAGGGTCCCCTGAATTATCCGAATCAGGGGGATCTCCTCCAGCAGGATCATCTGGTTTGGAATCATCCTTATCCCCTGGTTCCTTCTTAGGATCTTTCTTTGGATCCTTCTTATCTTTTCCTTTATCAGGGCTGAGGGACTTATTGATCTGCTTTTCCCGTTCGCCCTTGCTTAGCGAAGAGAATTTACGCAAATCGATGAGAAGTCCATCATCGGGTGGATCAATGGAGACACCTTTCCCGGCTTCTAAATTAAGGTTTGGCATCTGTGCAAGCGCCGCATCCATGTTTTCAACACGCATATAGACATCGTGCAGAACAATAGAAGGCATCAGATTGCCGAGTTTAAAAGGTTTATTGAAATGAATGAAATCCTTCCAGTCGATTTTAAAACCGACTGCACTCGCACTGACCGAAAGCCCATCGATGGATACAGGTCCTGGATCCTTAGCGCTCATAGTCCATTTACTACCATTACCTGTATCATATAAGGCTCCCATCTCCATCCCGGAGATCTTCGCCTCGCTAATCGACATTTTCATAACCAAACCATGGTTACCTTTACCGATTCCCATCAATAATCCCTTGGACTCGATACGGTCTGCACGGATGACTAAGGCTTCAGGGACCGCTTTAGGCGCTCCCCAGACGGGCATTGCCGGGAGCATCACAAGGGATAGAACAAGGCTCCATCCAATGATGATGGCAATCGCTTTTTTCAAGGATACTCCCCCTTTCTTCACCCCGTGACGTTTTAGTAGATCCGTCCATCGGGAATTTTTAAACTGCTGCAATTGGTTCTTCGCTCAGATCTTCAAGTGACTCATTTTTTCCAACTTCAGGATTTGATTCCCAAGCTATACAAAGACTACCGCCGGTAATCCCCGCTATCATACCAATTAGCAATCCACCCAAGGCACCAATTAATGAAAGAATAGAGAGCAAGATTCCAAATACTCCGAGTAGGCGGACATAACGGGGCATCAACCAACCAATTACGCCACAGGCGAGGAGTAGACCCCCGAAGAGAATACCCGTGAACGCGAAGTTACCTGGCACAAAGGCCAACCAATATAGTTGAGCCGGAACATAGAGCGTCAAAAGGCCAGCAAACATAAGCAATATCAAACCGGCTTTTGGTCGGATAGACTCCTTCTTTCTCCGGTGCGTTCCCGTCTTCCTCTCTTCCATAAGTCATCCTCCTTTCCTTAGTTTAATTTCTGAAATTCCAGCTTCATTCCTGGTAGAGAGATTGTATTGTTGAAGAGATAGTGACCTCGCAGCTTCGCATTTGTCAGCACAAGGGAATTAGCCGACATTTCAAATTTTTTCTGCACATCTTGAGAATAATTTTCTTTTGTTGTGAACTTTTTGAAACTGTGATTCCCCTCAACTTTTGAAGCATCCATGACCATCCCTGTTGACTTTGCCACACCAGAACAGGTGACGAGAACTCGGACTTTTCCATAACCAGGGATATCAAAGTCTTTGTACAATTTCATACCATAAATTTCTGCATCCATCTGCATTGCCGCCTGAGGAGTCATCTTCTTTTCACTAGTTGGCCCCATCTTAGGCAACAATTTAAAGTCTGTAGCGACAATCTTATCTGCTTCTACCATAAAGCCGCCCACTCCAGCAATCGGAACAGCAGCAGCGACACCACCAGCTAGCAAACCTGTAACTAGCAATGATAATACGGTGAAGGAAGTAACTAAACTAATCCAAAAAAGCTTACCACGATACCTCATTCAATCACCCCGCCTTTTCTCACGAAATGAAACCGCTTACATTATATGCAGTGGTAACAAAAAAAGAGGCCTTTTCCACGGCATAAAGAAATTATAACCTCATCCTAACCCGATACCAACCCTGCGAATACAGGAACTTGCTCCCCCACTTCATGGGGTTCAAATGTTTTTCCCTCATGCATTTCCTAATTGTTATATAATATGGGCAAGGTAATATTTCAACAACTACTTTGTCAGCAAAAAAAGGAGATAGCCACATGCAATTCCCCACGCTTCTCGACATCCCTATGCTTTCCCGCAAGGAAATGCAAACCATTATTGATGCAGTTTCCCGGGGCTACTCCGATATTTTGGTTCATTGGAATATCAAGTTGGCAACGCTCTCTATAGATAATAAAGAAAAATCCATCGTCAATGAGATGTTTTTAACTCTGATTAATAATTTAAATCTTCTTCCGGACAATCGGAATGGATATAGTGATAAATTCTTACGTTTAGTTAAAAAGAATCATACCACCCTACAACCGCGATTCGTCACCTTTACTTTAGGCGTTTTTGAAGAGATTCTCACTGGATTACTGCCTCGGACAACCACTGAAGATTGGACGGGCTTCCGTTGGATACACTCTCTAGTCTTTTCTCTGCTAACTTCCTTATTAAATATCACTCATCCCGACAACGAGACACCATCCAAAAATAAAATCACGACCACCTACCCAAACTCGATCATTAACAAAACGAGGTCGATGTTAGAAAGCATCGTAAAATTTGATACCCTCCTCCTTGGCGCCCACTCTTTAGAAGATGTGATGCGGTTAACCGTTCATCATCTTGTTGAAGCTATCGGTTATAAGCGAAGTGCACTCTTCTGGTATTCACCGATTACGCGAACAGTTGAAGGAACTCATTCTCATCAGGTAGATATTACTGAATTACGCCGAGTACGTGCATTTGAATCCAATATACCCGGGATTCCGTGGTTGATCAGACAACATCGTCCGTTATATGTCCAAGATGTATCTCTCCATCTCCCCAATCACTACATTAAGCAGTTCCGTCTGCAATCATTATTGATTGCTACTTTACACGTGGATCAACACCAACCTGTTGGCTTTCTGCTTCTCGACCGTGATGGAGACTCCTTTGTGTCAACCACAGAGGAGATGGATCTACTAGAACAATTATCTACTCGCGCTTGTATCGCCCTTCGACCCAAGTTGTACGATTATACCTCCCTTTCCACTCATCCTCCTGCATCTCCTGTGCTCACGCACAGGGAACAGGAAATTCTACAAATGATCGCGTACGGCTACTCAACTCGTCATATTGGAGAGACATTACATATCAGTGAGCATACTGTGGCAGAGCATGCTCAAGGAACGTTAAAAAAGCTAAACTCCAAAAACCGGCCCGAAGCTGTCGCAAAGGGGATTCGATTAGGACTCATCCGGTAACTCTTCGGCCTCTCATCTAAATAGGATTAAATCTTGTAAAATCGGGAATCATTATACTAGAATCGATAGGAAAGAGATGGCAATACGGTCGGACAAGAATGTAGGTTGACGTCAGAAATCACGGCCTATTATAATAAACTAAACGCGGATGTAAAATTCGCCCCTTTTATCGCACTCTTAAATGAAATAAAAAAGATTGCAGTTGTCCGCCCGACACACCTCATCAAGGAAGGCGGTGCGTACCATGGAAACTCTATTAAACCCTCCGCTCAATACCGGGGATTGGGTTCAAGGTAAAACAGAAAATGACGAATTGTTCCAAGGATACGTGGAAAGCATCGACACCCAAAGAGGAATTGTCCACGTGCGTGTTATCCAATCCGATAATAATGACGTTCTGGGGAAATTATTTAGTAGCCCTATGGACCGAATTCGACGCCTTAACCAAGGTCCTTTGGATCAAGAGGGCTACCTTTTAAATTTGATTGACCTTGCTCTTGCTACCCGAGACAAGACGTGGTTTATGGAACTTACTGATCTGCTTAATCAGTTGGAACACGGTACAAAAACGGTAAACGCTGCCTGACTATAGGCATATCCACATGGGATGGGAACTTTTCCCCTCCCTTTTTATTTGATTATATAATGATATAAAGGAGGTAACCCAATGAATAGTGATTTTAGCCTTGCTGTCCATAGCCTAGCTTTATTTGCTCTTCACCCGGAAAAAAAGCGAACGAGTGATGAGCTTGCAGAAAATACAGGTGTTCATCCCGTCCGGATGCGTCGGAGCCTTGGCCTACTAAAGAAAAATGGATATATCCGCTCCAAAGAGGGGGCTGGTGGAGGATTTTCCCTCGCTTGTAACCCGGACGTTATTACGCTAGACCGTCTCTATCATCTCACTTGTCCAAGTACCTTACAACCCAAAAGTACTCCGGTCAACTGCGAATGCCCTGTAGGCTCCATTTTGACTGATGTATTAAATGATATTTTATCGGATGGAGAAGATGTACTTACCAGGTACCTTAAACAATGGTCCATCAGTGATGTAGTCAACCATATCCAGGACAAAAAACAATGTGATCCAGAAAAGGTCTGACTCTAAGAAATGAGTCAGACCTTTTTTAATGAATACCCACTGATTAAGTTCTTGCTGCAACCGTACTTTTCTTATTCCATCGGAGGAAGGACATGAGGGGTCTCTCCACTACGAGATATAAAAGTGAACCAACCAACACTGTCAATAGTGACAATACGATAACAGCCACCTTGGGTCCCATCAGTCCGTATAATCCCATCACATAGAAAAAATACTGCAACAACACAATGATAGGAAAATGAGTCAGGAATAAGGTATAGGATGCACTCCCCAGGAAGTGTAGCCAGCGTGGAATCCACCACTCTCGCTTTTGTTCCAATAAAGCTAATCCTAATAAAATTGTTGCGGATGGAATTCCATAGGCATATAGATCATCCAGTGGTATCCAATGACTCTCACCATTTAACCAGGCTCCGACTAGACCCGCAAATCCGCCCGTCACCAATAATTGTGGATAGGGGATATCTACCTTGGTTACCAGGTTAGCAATAAATCCGCCCGCTAAAAAATAGATATGGTATTTAGAGAAGAGCATTTCTAACCAAATATTTCCGGACCAAATTTCATTGGTGAATTGAATAAATACGCCCATAAACCACAGAGATAATAGTACAGTTCCTCTACCTTTACCAACATAAATCGCTATCCCAAATAGGATGTAGAAAATCAGAAAGCCGCTCAAAACCATTGTATGAGGGGCTACCGTCTGTTCCTCGGGAAGGAGTAAAAACGCATAGACGATCTTTTTCAGTGATGGCTCCACCCCAATAAAAAAGGGGGCAAATACTATCATCGGAATTAACGTATACCAATAGGTTGGAAAGATTCGTAGAAGCCGCTTCTTCATATAATTGATCGCTACTTGCGTATCACCGAAGCGACTATTATAAGTATGAAAAAGGACAAAACCACTGACAAGCATAAAGTAGTCCATTGCACCAGAGCGCACCGTGCTATCCCAGTCAAACAAGCCTACTTTCCAATAGCGGATTCCCAGCTGATGAGCGGTAAAAAGAATCATCAACAGGCTAAAAAAACCACGGGAAGCATGAATCAAATTCCACTTCTTTTTCATGGGTACTTCCTCCGAAAAAATATTCACTTTTTATTATGGCAAGTAGATGCCTCCCCTGCAATGGGAAACCCTGTCTTTTTAGTTGAGATTCACGTGTGAATCACTTTCACACGTCCCACTTGGCCATTCTCCAAACGGACTTTAATTCCATGTGGGTGATTGGGTGATGAGGTCAAGATATCTTTTACTACACCCCGTGTCTGTTTGCCTGTGCGTTGATCCGCCTTCAATACAATCTCGACAGTAAGACCTGGTTTAATATCCTTACGTCTGGTACCGTCCATCATCCTCACTCTATCCCCTCTCGATAAAAAGGCTGTCCCACCACCAGGTGAGTAGCCTTTTTGATCATTCATACATGTTTTTCACTTTTTCCTGAAGAGCTTGATCCTCAAGGTACTCATCATAGGTCGTCATTTTATCAACCAATCCTTGTGGCGTAATCTCCATGATACGATTGGCCACAGACTGAATCATTTGATGGTCATGGGTAGTAAAGATGATGGTACCAGGAAATTCTTCTAACCCTTTGGTCAGAGCAGTAATGGCCTCCATATCCAAGTGGTTCGTCGGCTCATCCAGAATCAAGACGTTTGAGCCAGATAGCATCATCCGAGACAGCATACAACGTACCTTCTCGCCTCCGGAAAGAACCGAAGCTTGCTTCAACACATCTTCTCCCGAGAAAAGCATCCGACCAAGGAACCCACGGATGAAAGTTTCCGACTGATCCTGCGGGGAGTATTGACGTAGCCAATCGATCAGATTTAAATCAACACTTTCAAAATAGGCATTATGATCCTTAGGGAAATATGTTTGGCTAGTGGTTACCCCCCAGTTATACTCCCCTGCATCCGGCTCCAACTCACCGACTAGAATCTGCATCAATGTTGTCTTTGCTAATCCATCTGGACCAACAAGCGCTATTTTATCTCCTTTATTGATTCGAAGGGATAGATCATTGAATACTTTCTCTCCTTCTACGGTCTTCGAAAGGCCCTCTACTCCGAGAAGGTCATTACCAGCTTCCCTTTCGGGCTCAAAGTGAATAAAGGGATATCGCCTAGAGGAAGGTTGAATATCATCGGGCGATAGTTTCTTCAGCATTTTCTTACGAGAGGTTGCTTGTCTTGCTTTGGATTTATGAGCACTAAAGCGGGCAATAAAAGTCTCTAACTGCTTCCGCTTCTCTTCCATCTTCTTATTCTTCTCTTTTGCTAGTGATAGAGCCAGTTGACTGGACTCATACCAGAAATCATAGTTCCCTACAAATAGTTTAATCTCTCCATAATCGATATCAGCCATATGGGTACATACAGTATTTAAGAAATGACGATCATGGGAAACCACGATGACGGTGTTTTCAAAATTGAGCAGGAAATCCTCTAACCACCGAATGGCTTGGATGTCTAAGTGGTTTGTCGGCTCATCCAGAATGAGAATATCTGGCTCACCAAAAAGCGCTTGAGCCAACAAAACCTTCACTTTTTCGTTCCCTTCCAAGTCTTTCATTTTCTTGCTATGGAGTTCATCCAGAATACCGAGACCAGAGAGAAGCTGAGCAGCTTCGGATTCAGCTTCCCACCCATTTAATTCAGCGAACTCCCCTTCTAGTTCAGCTGCTCTTACACCATCTTCATCAGAGAAGTCCGGCTTGGCGTAAAGGGTATCCTTCTCCTGCATAATCGTATAGAGCCGCTCGTGTCCCATGATGACTGTCTGTAACACTTCTTGCTCTTCATATTGGAAATGATCCTGCTTGAGTACACCCAAACGTTCTCCAGGGGTAATGTGTACTTCTCCTTTATTCGCTTCTACCTCACCTGAGAGGATTTTCAGGAAGGTAGACTTTCCTGCACCATTGGCCCCGATCAAACCATAACAGTTCCCTGGGGTAAATTTGATATTCACGTCTTCAAATAACTTTCGCCCACCATAGCGCAGGCCAATTCCTTGTACACTGATCATAAGAAAACCGTCCTCCAAACCACATAAACTTCTCTCATTGTAACACGGAGGAGAAGCAATACGCGCTGTGTATACAAGAAATTCATTTTCGTCCATGGTAGACTGGCGTATTCTTCATCCTAAAGAATCCCTCTAAACCGTCAACGTCTTCTCTTCAGGATAGCGGATGAGCTCTTTACTTTCACGTTGTGCGATGGCAAAGGCGAGGGTTAGCGGTCCTAGTCGGCCCGCAAACATCGCAATCGTAGCCACAATTTTCCCAAAGGGAGTCAACTCAGGTGTCAATCCCAGGGACAAACCCGACGTACCTGCCGCGGATACTGCCTCAAACATGGCCGTCATTAAATCAGTACGTTCTGTGATCGTAAAGATAATGGTAACCAGCACAATAATCGTAAGAAATACCGCAAAGATGGTTAAGGCTCGGTACACTTGTTCATGGGGAATCCTACGCCGAAAAGAAACCACATCACCTTTCCCTCGGATCATGCTCAAAACAGCTAAGAACACGATGACAAAGGTAGTGATCTTAATCCCACCCCCGGTAGAACTGGGTCCCGCACCAATAAACATCAACATGATCAGAATGAACTGGGTTGCAGGATACATATCGGCGATGGGCAAGGTGCTAAATCCCGCAGACCGAGGGGTTAATCCTTGAAAAAAAGAGGCTACGATTTTTTCCAACCAAGAAAGAGAAGCTAAGGTTTTTGGATTGGACCACTCTATCAATAGAACAAGGAGCACCCCCAATACCACCAGGACCCCATAAGCCGTTAAGACAAGCTTCGTAGTTAAACTGAGCCTTCGTCTTTTAGGGTACTGAAGCAGATCCATGATCACCACAAACCCAATCCCCCCAATAAGGAATAAGCCTGTAATCGTCAAGTTAATCAAAGGATCTTGAGCGTACTTGGTCAAACTGCTAAATGGAGTATCGTAACCAAAAAGGTCAAAGCCAGCATTATTAAAAGCAGAAATCGAATGGAAAAGAGCATTAAATAACCCCTCTCCCCACCCCAGTTCCGGTACCCAGCGTATAGCAAGTAAAATGATACCCAGGACTTCCGTGATGAGCGTAGTAACAAATACAATTAGCGTCAGCCGTACAATCCCTTGCAGTTGGCCCTGGTTAAAGGATTGCTGTAACACCAAGCGCTCCTTGATGCCAATTTTTCGTCCCGTCAATATAGCATAAAGTACACCAAAGGTCATAAAGCCCAAGCCACCCAGTTGCATCAAAACCATAATGACACTCTCACCAAACCGACTAAAGGTTGTTGCTGTGTCCACGACTACAAGCCCAGTAACACAAACAGCAGAGGTTGATGTAAACAGAGCATCCAAAAAACTAAGGGATCGTCCACTCTCGGTCGAGATCGGTAAGGAGAGGAAAAAAGTCCCCACTAGGATCATCACTAGAAATCCTAGAACTAGAATTTTAAGAGGGGATAAACTACGAAAAAACTTTCCTGTCATATCACCCACAACCTTTATTAGCCATCACTTTAAATTATAACTCTCAAACCTTCGTAGATTCTCATTATGACCGATAACCACTAAGACATCCCCTTTTTGAATCACATCCTGGGCCATCGGGGCGATATTTATCTGTTTATCGCTTTTGATCGCCATGACATTGCATCCAAATTCAGAGCGAACATCTATTTTTTCCAAGGATTTTCCATCAAAAGAACCCCCTGCACTAATTTCAATGATACTATAGTCATCCGCTAATTCGATGTAGTCGAGAATAGTGGGGGAAATCAAATGATTTACCACTCGCACTCCCATATCTCGTTCTGGAAAAACCACTTTTTCTGCACCAATCTTATACAAGACCTTCCCATGAAGATCGTTAGTCGCTTTCACGACCACTTTTTTTACACCGATTTCCTGCAAAATCAATGTTGTCATAATACTGGATTGAATATCTTCACCAATAGCAACAACAACAACATCAAAGTTATTAATTCCTAATGCTCGAAGTGCCTTCTCATCCGTCGAATCAACTTCTACTACATAGGTAACAATTTCTGAAAATTCTTGAACGCGATGAGGGTCCTTATCCACAGCCATCACTTCATAACCCATCTCATATAACGTTTTTGCCACACTCGCGCCAAAGCGACCGAGGCCAATTACTGCAAAGTTTTTATCCATACCCATCCCTCCGCTATCCAAATGGCCTCATTATATATCAGGGATACCCTATTGACGATAAAAAATACCCTTTAGAAGTAGTTGTTAGCTACTTTTTAAAGGGTAAATGAGAGGATGACTATCCTACTGTAGGTAAATATCACCTAACCTATTTTTACTTAATTCCCCAACTCTGTCTTTAACGAAGGATCCTCGGATTTTCGCAATTGGGCGCGAGTTTGCACCCAATAGTAGATCACCCCTACAGCGAAAATACTCAAAATAATCCATTGCAATGGGATTTCCACTCCCAGAATGGGTAATTTGGTGGTTAAAACACTGTAGCGAATAACACTATACAACGATAGAAGACCGAGGGCTAGTGCGACGCCTGGCACCAAGGGATAGAATACTTTATAGGGACGCTCCAGATTCGGTTCTTTTCTCCTCAAAACAAAAAGGGAGATCATACTGAGGCAATACATCAATACTGCTCCAAATACCGATAAGATAATTAACCCACTGGCAAAATTAGCAGAAGCCGCACAGATGACACCAATCAAACCCGGTACAATCAAACCCCAATGGGGAACTTTTTGCTTATTGAGACGAGAAAGAAAACGAGGGAGATAACCTGCTCTAGAAAGAGCAAAGGTCTGACGAGAGTAGCCAATAATGATCCCATGTAAACTAGCAATCAACCCTGCCAACCCAATCACCGCTACCATAGTAGGGAGTATCGAGTTCTGACCATAGACTGCCGATAATGCTTGGGGCAAAGGATAATCTGCTGGATCCCCCTTGCCTCCGCCCAATCCAGCAGTAACAAAGAGAGTACCCACTGTACAGATCGCTAATGTCAGAATCCCAGAAATAAACCCTTTGGGAATGTCCTTCTTTGGATTTTCCACCTCTTCTGCAGCCATCGCCCCTCCCTCAACGGCTAGATAAAACCAGAGAGCAAAGGGAATAGCGGCAAGTATACTCGTCCACCCTCCAGCGAAAGGATCATTTGCGAAAAGTTGATCGATTTTCACATGAGGGAGACCTGCTCCATAATAAAGAAACAATCCCACGAGGGCAAGGATCGTGGCTACCATCTCAATCAAAGCCGCTCCCTTCACTCCAATCAGATTGATCAGAATAAAGAAGAGAAAAACAGCTACTGTTCCATAAATAGGCGAAACTGAAGGTAATAGAAAGTGTACATATGCACCCGTGGAAACAGCAATAGCCGGCGGAGCAAAGACAAACTCAAACAGAACAGCTAATCCTGTCAGATATCCCATAAAAGGTCCTAATGCTCGGCGGGCATATTCAGAGGGGCCATCGGCTCGGGGTATTGAGGTAGACAGTTCCGCATAGCTAAAGATAAAGGTGGTATAGAAGATGGTAATAATGCCCACGGCAATAGCTAGCGCCATAACACCCCCTGCCTCAAACCCATAATTCCAGCCAAAGTATTGTCCAGAGATCACCATTCCCACCGTAATCCCCCATAAATGAATGGGTTTGAGCGCTTTCTTTAATCCGGTATTCTCCATCGGATGCCCTCCGTTTCTATCACATTCTACTTCTCTCCCTCTTTAAACATTCATTTCTCAGAAGTAGTTACTCGTTATTCCTCCATCGATGGGAATGATAGAACCATTGGTCCAATCGGACTCATTCGATGCCAGATAAATGGCACAGTGAACAATATCCTCCGCTCGCCCAAACCGACCACTAGGTTGACGACCGAGACGAACCTGACGAGCTTCTTCATCCTTCAATAGCCAATCCGTTAGCAAAGGGGTTTCTATAGGACCCGGACAAATGGCGTTACTTCGAATACCATGGGGTCGAAATTGAATCGCTAGGGATTTAGTAAGTGCAACCACCGCTCCCTTGGAAGCCGTATAGGCATCCTGGGGAACGCTACAACCCATCGACGCAACGAAGGAAGCAATATTGATGATGGACCCTGCCCCCTTTGACACCATGAGAGGGATCGTATGTTTACACATCAGGTAAATTCCCTTCACATTGATCTTAAGAACCTGATCCCATACCGCTTCATCCGTATCCACTACGGAATGATCCTCAGCAGGCATGATCCCTGCATTGTTATAAAGCACCTCAGGAGTGCCACATGATTCTTGTATCTTCTCTATCGTCTGCTTTACACTTTCTTCGTTCCCCACATCACATAGAAAGTACTCCGCATGGCCACCTGACTTGTGAATATCAGCTACCGTCTGTTTGGCAGCCACTTCGTCAATATCTAAAACCGCTACGATCGCTCCCTCAGCCGCAAACATTTTCGCGGCAGTGCGCCCCATACCGCTTCCTGCACCAGTAATTACACATACTTTATTACGTAACCGCATTGTACTCCCTCCTATTCTCTTCAATTACCCTTGTTCAAAATAGCGTGCCCGTTCCCAGTCTGTCACAAAGGCGTCATAGGCTCGCTGCTCTACACGTGCCGCATGGCCATAATGATGGCGCACTCCTTCACCCATCACCTTCTCAACGACTCTACTCTTCTCCCAACACTCAATCGCCTCATAGAGAGAAGTAGGAATGCATTGTACTCCTTCACCTTGATAGGCATTTCCTTGATGCTCCTGTGGAAGTTCAAGCTCTTCCTCAATTCCTTGCAAACCTGCTCCAATCATAGCCGCATAGGCCATATACGGGTTAATATCAGCGCCTGTGATCCGATTCTCAATCCGTAAACTCTTTCCTGAACCTACAACGCGATAGCCCGATGAACGATTATCACGCCCCCATACAATATGGACGGGTGCCCAGCTCTCAAGGACAAACCGTTTGTAAGAATTGACGTTAGGAGCAAAACAGAGGGCAAAGTCTCTAGTATACGCCATCAAACCAGCAAGAAAGTGACGCATTGTACTGGACATGACATCCCCATCAGAACCATCCTCATGAAAAAGGGATCTCCCACCATCAATATCCTGAGCACTGATATGGATATGACCACTAGAACCTGTCCAACGCTGGTCTGGCTTTGCCATAAACGTTAGCGCTGCACCTTCTCTAATGCCAATCTCCTTTGCTCCGTGCTTGAACAGCACATGACGATCCGCTGAGATAAGTGCCTCATCATAACTCATATTTACTTCATGCTGTCCAATGGAGGCCTCTCCTTTAGAAGATTCGATAGGAATATCCGCCGCTGTCATCCACTGACGTAACTTTCGATAAAATGATTCATTGCGAGTTCCTTGCAGAAGGTTATAATCCTCGTTATAATGACCGGCTACATTTAAACTTCCATATCCTTTATGATGGGCTTCTTCATAGGAATCTTTCATTAAATAGAATTCCAACTCACTCACCATGGTAAGAGCGATTCCTCTTTCACGTGCCCGCCCAAGCTGTCGCTTCAAAATACTACGTGGTGAAATCTCGATTAACTCACCGGTTTTCTCATCCACTACATCACACATGACTAATGCTGTTCTCTCTAGCCAAGGAATCACACGCACAGTATCCCAATCCGGCTTTGCTAACCAATCACCATATCCACCATTCCAGTTCATATCACGATAGCCACTTAGCGTGTTCATGGCCATATCCGTACCTAATAGATAATTACAAAAATGTGTCCCATGCTTAGACCCATGTTGGAGGAAAAACTCCCCGGTCAGTCGTTTTCCCATCAATCTTCCTTGCATATCACAGAATGCTAGAATCACAGTATCAATCTGCCCATTTCGGATCGTTGATACTAGCTCCTCCTTTGAAATCCGTCCTCTATTGCGAGTGATTTGAATAGTCTGATCCATCGGTTGCCACACTCCTTTAAGGTGGGTTAATCAAGCATCGTCAGAATGGATTTCAGCTCTAAAAATTCCTCTAATCCATAGCGTCCCCCTTCACGACCCACTCCACTTTCTTTTACTCCACCAAAAGGGGATTGTGGAAAGCTTAAAGAAGTTCCATTGACACCGATCATGCCAAAATCTAACGCTTCACTCACTCGTTTGATGCGGCGTGCATCATTCGTAAATAGATAAGCCGCCAAGCCATAGGGAGTACGGTTGGATCTTTCTATCACCTCAGACTCCGATTGAAAGGAGAGGATCGGTGCAACCGGGCCAAAAACCTCTTCCTCAGTCAAAGCCATCCCACTCTCTACTCCAGCCAAGACAGTGGGAGAGTAAAAGAAGCCATCAGCGTACTCTCCTGTTGTTAGTTTCTCTCCACCACAGAGTAAGCGGGCTCCTTTATTTACGGCATCCTCAACAAAGAATGCTACCTTCTCCTGAGCCGCCTGGTTAATCAAAGGACCCATCTGGCTTTTCTTGTCAGTTCCTCTCCCGACCATAATCTTCGCCACCCTGGAGCGAATCTTCTCTTCCAATTCTTCCCGAACAGACTCTTGGGCGTAGATCAGGTTGATTCCATTACACATCTGACCACAATTTTCGAATTTATTGTCTACGATTGCATCGGCTACCCGATCACAATCAACATCATCAAAAACAATAGCAGGTGCATTTCCGCCTAGCTCTAAAGAGAGACGTTTCATCTGATCGGCTCCTTGACGCATCAACTCTTTCCCAACAGCAGTCGAACCCGTAAAGGAAATTTTCCGTACCCGATGATCTTCCAGCCAGGTCTTACCGATCAACTTTGCATCTCCGATAACTAAGTTAGCTACCCCGGATGGTAGTTCTGTCTCTATCAACAATTGAATTAACGCCGCGGCGATCAGCGGAGTCTCACTTGCTGGCTTAATGACTACCGTACAGCCTGCTGCTAGAGCTGGAGCCACTTTGCGTGTTACCATCGCTGCTGGATAATTCCATGGCGTAATGAGTGCGGCCACCCCTACCGGGCGATGTAGCACGGTGATTTGTTGTCCCCGTTTCCCTGGAGGGAGAACCTCTCCTCCCAATCGCTTTGCCTCTTCGCCATACCATTCAACAAAGGACGCTGCGACCTCAATTTCTCCCAACGCTTCAGCAACGGGCTTTCCCTGTTCGCGAGACAGAAGCTCTGCTAAGGAGTTTTTGTTATGGCGGATTCCAGCAGCCCATTCCTTAAGTACCTCTGCTCGTTCATGGGGCAGACGATTAGACCATTCAGGAAAGGCAGACCAAGCGGCTTCTACTGCCTTTTCCGCCATTTCCGTTCCCCCCCATGGAACCTCACTGACACTTTCTCCTGTCGCCGGATCGACTACTTCTAGTTTCTCAGAACTAGTTTGTCGCTCCCCGTTGATCCAACAAGACGCTTCATCCTTCCATGCATGTACAAGCATGTTCTCCCTCCCTTTCACTCTCCTTCGTCTTCTCAGGAGAAAACCTTCCCCTTGCCCCTAAGATTAAAAAACATTGTATCAAATAGAGAAGGGGCAAACAACAGAATTAATAAAATGATCTGACTATCTTTAGTGAGATAAACAATTAATATGCTAAAATGACAATATTTGACGAGAAGGACCTAGGAAAGATATCCCTCATCTCTTACTTATAAATAAAGGCAATGGATGACAAAAAAGAGCGGAACTTTTTGCCATCCATTGCCTTTTACTTTTAGGTTACTCTCTTTCAAACACTGTAACACATTCAATATGATTGGTTTGTGGAAACATATCCACAGGTTGCACCTGATGCAAATGGAAGCCCATCGCTTCTAGACGAGCCGCATCACGAGCCAAGGTAGCTGGATTACAAGAAACATATACGATGCGCTTGGGGTTCATCTCAACACATGCTTTTAAAAGCCTCTCCTCACACCCTTTACGTGGCGGATCAACGAGGATGACATCGGCACGAACGCCTTCTTGCTCCCACTGCGGCATTACCTCCTCAGCTGATCCACAGGTAAAACTAGCATGATGAATTTCGTTCATCATCGCGTTTTCCCTCGCGTTTTCAACTGCTTGTGGAACGGATTCTACCCCAAGAACACGAGTGGCATGTTCTGCGAGATACAACCCAATCGTCCCTGCTCCACAGTACACATCGATTACGGTTTCCTGCCCTGAAAGAGAAGCAAATTTTTTCACTTCCTCATATAACTTTTCCGTTTGCACAGGATTCACCTGAAAGAAGGAATGAGGGGAAATTGCCAACTGAATCTTCCCAATGTAATCATGGATCACCGAGTCGCCCCAAAGAAGACGATTTTCTGTACCTAACACAACATTGGAACGCCGGGGATGAATATTTTGGATCACGGAAGTAAGCCCTGGGACCTTCTCGACTAACCGAGAAAGAAGCTCCTTACTTCTAGGTAAGCGATCTCCATTGGTAACCAATACTACCATGACATCTCCCGTATGGACCCCTGTACGAACCATCACATGGCGCAAGATTCCCCGGTGATTTTTTTCGTTGTAAGGAGGGATATTTAACTCCTTTACCAGGTTTTTTACCAACTGAATCGTTCGATCATTTTCTGGTTGCTGAATCATACAATGACTAAATTCAACGATCTGATGAGAACCCGCTGCGTAGAAACCAGCAACCGTCTTCCCTTGACGTTGTCCAAAGGGAACCTGAGCTTTATTGCGATAATTCCAAGGCTCTTTCATCCCACGGGCTGGCAATACCTCTACATGATCCAACCCTCCAATCCGGCGAAAGGCCTCTAGGACTTGTTGTTGCTTCATCGCGAGCTGAGCCGGATAAGCAAGGTGTTGGATCTGACATCCTCCACACGTTTCAAAGACTGGACATGGTGCATCCACTCGATCAGGACTAGCCTCCATGATCTCTAGCAAACGAGCATGCGCATAGGTTTTCTTCACTTTCGTCACGGTGATTCTTACATGTTCCCCAGCCAGGGCAAGTGGGGTAAAAACAGTAAACCCTTCTTTCGTCTTCCCCACTCCATCACCGGTATGGCTCTGACCCGTAATTTTTAATTCTAATCTCTCCCCCGGTTTCACTGGAGGAATCAACTTTGACATGATCGATAAACTCCTTCATCACCATGGATAACACCACCGTATTCTTCCTGCGCTTCATTGTAGCACAGCGAACAATATGGAAACCAACGAGTCCCACAGGAGCATAAACTCATCAGCTAGTCTAGGTATTCATACATTTCACATTCATTTGTCCTTATTATTGAAAAGGAGGTATCTTCTTGCCTTGAACTCCGGAATAAGGCAGGGCCTTCTCATATATTTTCCGTGGAATGGATATTTTCTTCACTTGGCCACGAAGTTGATGCGTCCATTCTTGCCGTGCTTTTACCTGTTCATTTTTGAAATACATCGTAAACTCTACGGCTTGCTCTATTTGAATCAAACGGTAGTTTTCCTTATTTATTCGAACGCGTACTTTCATTTGTTTCCCTTGAATCTTATCGCTTAAATGAGCAGGGAGATCGATTCCTTCAAGTGAACGTTGATCGATAAAAGAGCCCACCTGTTTTCCTGTGAGCGTTGCTATCAGGGTGATATCCTTCCCCGATGGTTCTACCTGTTTCATCCGGGCGGAATCTTTCATTTTACGGAGCACCCACATTGGATCGGCATATACTTTCTGTTCACTTTTCTTATTTGAACGTTTCTTTACATGCCAACGATTTTTAATAAATATGTACTCTCGATCATCCATCACATACCAACTCTCAGGGGTGGTTTGGCTCACAAAGTCCGTAGCAACGGTACGGGACCCTTCTGCGTGGATATTAAGTGGTTTACGGGTAACAAAGGCATTTTGCTTCCAAGAAACACGGGTATTTTTTTTATCATTCTGTGGGAATCGATACTGTTGATTATTAGCACTCTCCCAACGGTACCCTTTCATCTTTTTCATTGAGGATAATGAGCGATCGATTAGTTCATATGCTGTTAAACCCTTCTGCTTCTTTGGGCTACCTTTTTGACCTTCTGTTACAAAAGAACAGGAACTCATTAATAAACAAAAAAGAGCACATAGCATCCACATACTTAACCATTTTTTCATGCGACATCTCCTTTTTTGATAAAAACTTTGTCCATTATAGATAGTACCTCCATGGTATCACAATCACAGCTTCCCTCCCCATATCAGCCCCTTACGCTTTACATGAAAAAACTGCTCCCGATAAGGAAAGCAGTTCTGCTCCTCTTCAACCAGATGCTTGAGAACGAAGATTCACCCTCTGTTGCATACTCATCGGGTAACAGATCTCTATATATCCTTTCAGGATTTCTATTTTGCCAGATAGCTCTCCACCCCATTCTCCATCAAGGTTTAGTCGCATGGGCTTTTGTGAGGTGATACTCAGAAAATCAGTTTGAAAGTAGAGAATTCGTTCATCATGGATATGCTCCCCTTTGCGCACCAAACCCATCAGGTGAATCAAATCGGCAATATTCCCCTTCTTTACCACCAACACATCCATTCTTCCATCTGAGACATCTGCTTGAGGAGCCAACCTTTCAAACCCACCAATCGAAGGACTATTCGCTACGACAAAGAGCAGTATCTCCTCTGAAAAACTTCGATCAGAAGCTTCCAGTTGCACATGGAAGGGATGAAGTAACGAACCGATTTTCTCCAACCCCTTTGCATAGTAAGCCAAAGGACCAATCGCTGATTTTAAACGACTAGGAGCCTCATAGGAAACCTCCGTCAGCCATCCAGCCGCCGCCACATTAATGAAAAAACGATCATCCAGCCGGCCTACATCTATCCGCCGAATCCCCCCCTGCCCAATTACATCACAGGCCTGAAGAAGATCTTTGGGTAACTTTAACGAGCGTGCAAAGTCATTACTCGTTCCACAGGGGAGTACGCCTAAGCGAGGCCGTTTTCCACCGGTCGCTAGACCGTTGACCACCTCATGGATCGTACCATCCCCACCTGCGGCAATCACAATATCAAAGCCTCGCTCCATAGATTGGCGAGCCGCCTCCAAACCATCCCCTTTACATCGTGTTGCGTGGCACGAGGTTTCCAATCCATAGGATTCTAATCGTTCTAAAATACGCGGAAGCTCACGTTCAATGCTTTCTTTTCCTGCTGTCCGATTATAGATGATACGGGCACGTTTCATAGTTGGCTCCCCCTAATCCCTCTTTCTCCATTCACGACTGCTCCCCGTTCTCTTCGCATAAATTGATTGGTAAGACGAACGAAAAGGAGGAGGATGTATGACCGACGACTTTTCCCAGCTAACCGCTGATCCTGCCGGACCCGCACTGGATCGCATAGAAACCATCCAAAAAACAATGGGTAAAAGTATCCATGCGGAATCGATGATATGCTCTATCAGTGCTCAGTTGGCTACCCTCCCCAACACCCGTGAGCTATCTGGTATTGCCGATGTCTTAAAGGAAAATCCTATCACCTGTAACAATCGATTGACCGCCCAGGGGTGTATCGAGCGATTGGTGACCCAAGACTGGCATGAAACAGTGATCATCATTTGTATAAAAAGCCTCTATACCGCTCGCGATCATGATCGAATCCGACGCGGTTATATGTTAGAAACCCAGCGTGTCGCTCCTCCAGCGATCAAAGCTACTGTGGAAAATTGGATACAATGGTTGGATAACGCGGAGGGTTATCTGCAGGAAACGATGGTGCAAACTCAACAACTGATCGGCTATCGCCGCTGGCATCAACTAACATCCGATCCTTTGTAAAAATAGCCACTTAAAAGGTGGCTTTTTTCACTTCCACTTCTATTGTATGCCCTTCCTAACCATTGGCAAACGCTGAGGATGCGTTAGGGTGAGCTACTTGAGAAAAGTGTTAGATTAGTTAATTTTACCACAGTTGGTATATTCGCGAGAGATCACGAGAGATTTAATGTTAGCACTCTTACCATGGAATGGTCCGTGGATGATTGCCAAATAGCCTATACTTTACAAGTGTGTGGCATTCAAAAAGAAAACCACTTAGTGAGGAAATTCCTCATTAAATGGCTAATGTCTGGAGCATTTCGATTACACTTTTGTCGGTCACTTGATTCACTCATGCCACAGTAGCTTCCCTTGTGTATAACGCACCCAAGGTAAAATCCATTCTTATTGATAGCGAAGATACTGCAAAAAGCGGGCAAAGCTACTGTTCACAGGGTGAAAGGCATCCTCAGCTTGCGACCATAATACTACCGTTACTTCTTCACCCTGGTAGCTATGACATAGGATATCCCCATTTGTGCACATTGCAAATGGAAAATGTTTTGTATCAGCAAAGTGTTCCTGATAGATCCTCCGTACACTATCCTCTGCATCCAAGTCAATTAGCTGGAGCAGATGGCTTACTTCTGCTCGTGCCCGATTGGTATAGATATAGGGAGCTTCAGGAGTCCCACCTTCGTGCTCCAACACCAGCTTTTTATAGGGGGTGGGAAACGTTATCTCCCACTCCTTTTCCAATTTGAACAGTTGTTGAGCAATTCTTTCCCTCAATTCCGCGGTTGTATCCCTTCTCCATCCCATTAAGTTAGAAAGGGAGCGCAGAAATACCCGGAAATGATCGGCTAGATGAATAACTTGTTCACTCTCATCCTCTTCCTCAAGATCCACGATTACAATAGCAGGTTCACCTGCATTTACCCGATAATCAAGACAAAGTAAGCCCCTGTCTGAATTACCAAAGGGATATAGCCCAGCAGGTAATTTCTCATCCAACTCAATCTTGGCTGAAAAGTCCATTAAGCGTAAGAATTCTCCCCACCGCTCTTCATCAAGTGGAAACTGATAAGGGAGTGGCCCACCACCATTACAAGAAAGGATGATCTCCTTCAGATCTTCGGGAAGTTGAACACCCCATACCTTCTCCAGTTTCTTTAGCGGATCCAGTGCCACATCCGATTGTTTATCTTCCCATTCTATTTCAACAACACCGAGCAACTGATCCACGTTATTGGATGAAATAGAGTCGGGGGGCAATTGGCTACGATAACATGGAACGTCATCAGGCATCTCCATTAAGGAATGGATAAATGCCACCCCCTCTTCTATCACCTTCTTCAACTTTCGCCAACTCTCTGCATTCTTTTGAAAAGGTTCTTCTCGCTTACCAGATACCACTCGGACGATAAAACAACCTTCACCAGAACCGTACCAACCCACATCGAGATAAAATTTCCCTTGCAAATACATAACCAATAGCAAATCCTCACCAAGGAACAACTCCGGAAGCGAAGCATCCCGATCAACAAAAGACAATGTATCATGGATAATCGTTCCCCGACCGAAATCAATCTCATCTCTCATAAATCTTTTGCTCACTCCTCTCATAAGAATCTACCTGGAAAGTGATGCTCAACATAAAGAAGATCCTTGAAGGATCCTCTTTATGTTTACAATTTCTACGTTGTGATATTTTACTAGTCAAGGAAGGAGAATGCCTTAAATCCAACAAGTTTGTATATAGTCCCACCAACGAATGAAGCTGTTTTTCACTTCGTAAAATCTTCATCATGGATTATCCTGACTAATCAACACGCCTGTAGCAATGCAAAAATAACATAATCATATGATTATCCGATAAGTATATATATAACTATTGTAATT
Source organism: Marininema mesophilum (assembly GCF_900106775.1). Lineage (GTDB taxonomy): Bacteria > Bacillota > Bacilli > Thermoactinomycetales > DSM-45169 > Marininema > Marininema mesophilum. Next base: position 76,333 of record NZ_FNNQ01000006.1, on the reverse strand, counting down.
ATTTTTAATTTCAGATGAAGTAACTGCAACTTTATTATATTTATCATCATACGGCAAAAATGAAACTCTCATAAATATAAATCCACTATCCGGTTTTAATACATCAATTTTTTCACTTCCCTTATAGACCAAAATACAGTCTTCGGAAACGATAATGCTTATATCTTCATAAACGATGATATCATGTACATCGAATTTATCAGGGATATTGATGGAAAATAGATTTCTTTCTGCCAAATTCATTACATGCAATACATTTTGATCGATTTTATAAATATTATTGTGCGTTTTTTTATACTTATTAAGGTCATTTAAATGGAATGGTAATTCCTTAGAATTGATATTTGATATATCTTGACTCTTGTTATTAAATTTAAATAAAGAACCCTCTGAATCTATCAGAATAAAACCACCATCTACCCATGAATGTACATCTACAAATATTTTTCTATTCAATGGTTTTATCACATTTAAGAAGTCATTTTTCAAATCCACATAAACTACACTATCATTATCAGGGCAATTTAGTATTAATTTACTTTCTTTGTTGTTAATAAATACAGAATGGATTGCTATATCATCAAATACATCGATAATATTTATAGTTTCCAAATCGTTGTCAAGTATTTTCAAACCTTTATATTCATTATTAATAACAATCTTATCTGATACTACTTCAGTTATATACAAATCATTTTCCTTTTCATTTCTTTTTTTCAATTCTTTTAACAAAATACAGGTCCCCTTTTTATAAATTTATGTATGGTTTCATCATGAAACCATACATAAATTTATTTTTTATTTTCTATTATCAGTGTTATGAAACCAAGTGTATATTCTTCTTATTTCGGGAGGGTTCTACCAGAAACCGCTGTACCTGGTATTAATTCGCCCGTAAGTGGATCTCCTTTACCCATATGAATCCCTTGGCTGTTATATATCTCTAAATGAGCTCCTTCCCCCCTATGCAAGGTATCACGATGGTAAAAGAACTTCCCTTTTTTATACACTTGAGCTCCTTTCATTCGTTTACCCTTTACTCGTTCAAATCCTCCTTTTCCTAAAATTGTCTGCGAATCAGTTGGGACATCATTATCTCCCCATGTTCTGTCCTTCGTCTTACCCGCTTCCTCCTGCTCCTTCGCTTTCTTCTCTTCTTTTTTCTTCTTGACCTTATCTAATTCTTCATCAATTTCTTTCTTCCGATCCAGTGTATCCTTTTTCAATTCATCTTTTTCTGCCTTCGATAGATCATCCATGCCATCGATTTCATCCAGTTCATCCTGTAAATCTTTTTGTTCCTGCTTTAGCTGTTTTTCAACATAATCATCACAGGCACAAGGCTTCTTCCTTGCCTTCTCCAGGGCCTCGCTCATTTTCTTCCGTTTGTCAGCGATTTTCTTGATAAACTCTGGTTTTACCTTCGATACTGCCTTCCCACCATCGATTAATTTCTTCCCATACTTTAATCCTTTTACCGCTTTCGCTGCGGGTAACGGGATGACTGAAACACAACTTAATCCTCGATCAAATCCAGATACCTCTTGCCCATCGGTATCTTTCCCTTTAAAGCAACCGGAGAGATCATCAAGGACAAGGAAGTCTGCCGTTTCCTTCGCACCATGCTTTACATCCTTCCATGCTTCACCGGATGTGACGTAATCCACGCCTCCCTTGACAGGGTCTTTAACATATTTATCAAACCAGCCCTTATCCTCTTCCTTTTCCTCTTCCTTTTCCTCTTTAGGAGGTTCCGGTTTTGGAGGTTTTGGTTCGGGGTTTGGAGATGGTTTAGGCGTCGGACCCGAATTACTCCCCTTGATGGACGTCACTTTCCCATTGATCGCGTCCGTAACCTTTTGCTTTACTTGTGTTTCTGTTTTTTCGCTACTTAAGGCTGTATATAAAAATCCCGCTAACACCGCTGCAAAGACGAGAATAACTACATATTCGACAGTAGAAGCACCCTTTTTATTGCTAACACTTCCAATCCATTCTTTTAATTGATCGCGCCAACTATTCATTTAAGAAATCCTCCATTAATGATGGACTAGACCGGGAGCAACACGATATTAAATAACATCTTTGATACCAGCCAAACCAATCCAACAGAACAAAGAACAACCACCATTCCCAGCCATGATGAAAGCTGATGAGCTTCCCCTACCACCCGGAAACTCAATATGTAAAACCACACTGCTGTTACTAGATCAATGAGGACCGTTAAAAAGTAAACGACGAGTGTATATAAATTACTATCCACATGGGGCATCTCATTAGTAAACATCTCTTCTTTAAATAGACCCCATTGAGCACACCATAATACGAATTTAAAAACGTAGGGGATAAAAGAAACCGCTACAGCGATTTGAACCTTCTCCCATGTTCCCTTTCCGCCAAATACTCTTCCAAGCCCATAAAACAGGGCTGAATACGTTAACCACAACAAAGGCCCAACCCCAACTCCCACACCGATAATGAGAATAATGAGTGTCCCCATTCCAAAATAATCCCCATAATCATGGAATGAGGCTTGATCGAGGGTAAAGGAAATACCATAAAGGACGATTAAAATTACTAGAAAATACCATGGCAGGCACATCTCGTAGAAGGATCGAAGAGATTTCCTTGGAGCAATGACATAACGCAAACAATGCCGGAGAAGATTCTTCAACAAATTCACCTACGTGATCTAATTTAAAATCCCTTAGAGTAACAACAACACGATAGGACCGCCAATTAATAAGAACACCAACGTTAGAACCACACCAGTCAGTAGCACCAAGCCAAAGCCTGCCCAGGAGGATAGACCGTACACCTCGCCTATGCCTTTGGACAATACAGCCACGGACCAAGCCACTAAAATAAAATCAATCAGATAACATAAAACAATCAGAGCAACTAATGTAAGACTCTGATCAATCATCGGTGTTTCTGGGGTGAAGTTTTCCTGACCAAAGGCAAAGATTTTCACGATCCATAGGACGAATCCCCATACATAGGGCACATTAGAAAGGGAGACCGCTTTTTTAAGGTCCTTCCACTCGGCTTCCAAACCTAACACACGTCCCACCAGGAGAAGTGATCCACTCAACATCCACCACTGTAAAATACCAATAAAAGATCCAATAAAAAGTGCCCAAAATAAAATAGCCCCAACCGGAACTTGGTCCCCAAAATTTTGTATGTTTGCATTGTCTAAAACAAACTTCATCCCACTGACAATCACTAAAAACCAAATCCACTTAGACAAGTCTTCTTGGATATACTGCCTTACTGTCTCTCGTGGATGACTCCACATCGATAACCATGGGTTTCGTTGTTTTTCATCTAGGTAACTCATCTCTCATCCACCATTCTCTGATTGCTAGAAAATGAAAACTTTTTCCTATCACTCTGAATTATATTACATAAAATTAATATTTCAAGTTATACTGACAATTAACGAAAAAGCATTTTTTATGGGGGAAACTTCATTGGAAAAAATAATAAAGACGCTACTTGGCGTCTGGTCTTTATTTCTTTTATGTCTACTTATTTTGTCTCGTAGTTATGACCTCTATGTAATCGTTGGATCTAGTATGAAACCAACCATTCACTCGCAAAACACCGTAATAGCAGAGCAAGATCCCGATAATTTCGCACGCAGGGATATCATCCTCTTCCAGCCTCCAGGAACTACTCGACTATATGCGAAACGAATCATTGGATTAGCGGGGGATCGCATCAAGGTGAACCACCATCGCATCTATGTAAATGATCATCAAACGGTGTCTCCAACTTCCCGTACAAAAAAGTACGATAGCTTCCCTCTCCGTTTAGTTCCCCAACACCACTTATTTGTCATGGGAGATAATCCAAAACAGAGTGTTGACAGCCGTGATTTTGGGCCTATTTCTCAAAATACTGTAGAAGGTCGGATCGTAGGAGTTTTACAACCATGGTCACAATTTAGGATATTCAATAAATGATTGTCTACATAAAAAGCCCCCTCAACAGTAAACTCATTTTTCTTCGTGTGACTGTTAACGGGGGCTTTTTTAATATACCTCATACCCAACTGGATCACTGATCGAACTGGATAAAGTTAAGTTATTCCTTGATTGCTCCAGCTTAGCCAAGCTTTGGCTAACCTCATCCGTTTCTAATTCTTCCTCTTTCATCATAGCTTCTAAATGGGATTTCGCTTGTTCTAATTTTCGCTCAGCCTGTTGGATCACTTGGGGATCTGCTGAATTTTGAGCGACACGAACAAATTGAACTGCTTCATTGGCTATTTGTAAGGCTTGATCGATTCCTTGATCTCCTACATCTTGCATTGGCGATCCCTCCTTAAAGCCCTATTCTTTCTCCATCCGACTATCCTATACAAAAGAAAAACTGCCCTGAAGGTTATTCGGGACAGTTTGATCGATTAATCATTGAGACGCCTACGGGATTGTAATGCAAAGTAGGCAAAAAGGAGGCTGATCACACCAGCGAAGGAGTGGTTTGGTGCAAAGAAAAATTGGAGCATCGCACTTCCTACAAGTAGCAAGGCAAGCAAAAGATACACCTTGCGAGAAAATGGATTCCCACGGAATTCAAATAGGATCACAAAGAAATACATCCCGATTACAAAATAATGAAGGGCCAAGGGAGGCTGATCTTGTAATGTATAGCCCCCCATTACGAGGGAGATCAGAACCGTGGCTGCGAATAAAAACTGCATACAAACACCTCGTTTTCCCTCAACTGAAAGGTCATAAACCAATCTCTTCGCGAATTAGCTTATTGACCAGCTTCGGGTTGGCTTTTCCTTTGGTCGATTTCATTATCAACCCTACCAAAAATCCTTGGGCACGATCTTTCCCGTTCTTCAAATCCGTCACCGATTGGGGATTCGCAGCGACTACTTCTGCTACCATTTCCCGTAGCTTTCCTTCATCACTAATTTGAACCCAACCTTTATCTTCTACGATCTTGCTAGGGTCTCCACCCTGCTCAATCAATTCCTTAAATACTTTCTTCCCAATCGTACTACTGATCGTCCCTTTTTGGATCAGTTCAATCATGCCTGCGAGAGACTGAGCCGTGATCGCTGTTTCACTCAATTCCTTATCATGGGTATTCAGATACCCGAGGAGTTCACCAGAGATCCAGTTGGCAGCCGCCTTGGAATCGGCCCCCTTCTCCGTAACTTCATCAAAGAAATCGGCAATCGACTTCGTAGAGGTCAGAAGCTCAGCATCGTAAGCAGATAGTCCAACCTCTATATAGCGAGTACGGCGAGCATCTGGTAGCTCAGGAAGAGTCGCTTGGATCGATTCTTTCCACTCTTTATTGATCAAAAGCTGTACAAGGTCAGGTTCAGGGAAGTAGCGATAATCATGGGCTTCTTCCTTGGAACGCATCACCTTTGTACGGTTTTCCGTCTCCAACCAGCGCATGGTTTGCTGAGTAACCTTTTCTCCACGATTTAACACTTCTGCTTGACGGGTTTGTTCATATTCGAGGGCCCGCTCCACGTTACGGAAGGAGTTCAAGTTTTTCATTTCTGTCTTAGTGCCAAACTCTTCTTGGCCAAGCGGTCGTAAGCTGATATTGGCATCACAACGAAGGGAACCTTCCTCCATCTTTACATCGGAAACCCCGGTATATTGAAGGATCTGCTTCAGCTTCTCCAAATATGCCCGTCCCTCAGCAGGGGTACGTATATCCGGCTCTGAAACGATCTCAATCAACGGGACACCCACTCGGTTATAGTCTACCAAGGAGCCGTCACCATTTTCCGAGTGATTCAGTTTTCCTGCATCCTCTTCCAGATGAACACGGGTAATGCCTATGCGTTTCTTTTTCCCCTCTACCTCAATCTCAATCCAACCACCCTCACCGACCGGCTTATCGTACTGAGAGATTTGGTAGGCTTTTGGAAGGTCGGGATAGAAGTAGTTTTTACGGTCAAACTTGCTGGACTCAGCAATCTTACAATTAAGAGCAAGGGAAGCTTTAATCGCAAACTCCACTGCTTGTTTGTTCAACACAGGCAGTACACCCGGATGACCGAGGCAAACCGGACAGGTATGAGTGTTGGCAGGTGCTCCAAATTCAGTAGCACATCCACAAAAAATCTTGGTCTTTGTGGACAGTTCAGCATGGACCTCCAGACCGATCACTGTACCGTATTGGGTCATGAAGCGTCACCTCCAATAACAGGTGCGGAAAGCCGTTCTCCATGTTGTTCATAGGCATGGGCTACCTTAAGTACCCCAGCTTCATCAAAGGGTTTCCCTACGATCTGTAAACCAACAGGTAATCCATCAGCCAAACCACAAGGCACACTAATCGCCGGTAGGCCTGCAAGGCTTACTGGGATAGTACAGATATCGTTGAGATACATCGTCAAAGGATCGGATGTTTTTTCACCTATTTTAAATGCGGTGGTTGGGGATGTAGGACCGATTACCACATCATAGTCGGCAAAAATTTTTTCAAAGTCCTGGCGAATCAAGGTGCGCACCTGTTGGGCTTTTAAATAATAAGCATCATAATAACCAGAAGAGAGTGCATAGGTTCCCAGCATGATGCGCCGTTTTACTTCAGCGCCAAACCCAGCACTACGTGTGCGACAATACATATCAATTAGGTTTTCCCCATCGACACGGGTACCAAAACGGACTCCATCATAGCGCGCTAGGTTCGATGAAGCCTCTGCAGGAGAGAGAAGATAATAGGTGGCGACAGCATACTCCGCATGTGGAAGAGAGACTTCCTCCACTTCAGCACCCAAGTCGTTTAGGACTTTAAGCGCTTGCTTCACCTTCTCCTTTACGCCAACTTCTACACCCTCACCGAGAAATTCCCGGGGCACAGCCACTTTAAGTCCTTTTACATCCCCAGTCAAAGCAGAGGTGTACTTCACATTGTCCACTTCAGCGGAGGTGGAGTCACGATGATCATAACCCGCGATGGCTTCAAGAACATGGGCTGCATCCTCAACGGTAGGCGTCAATGGACCAATCTGATCCAAGGAGGAGGCAAAGGCTATCAGGCCATATCGTGACACACGACCATAGGTAGGCTTTAATCCGACTACACCACAAAAAGCAGCCGGTTGACGGATCGAACCTCCTGTATCCGAACCAAGGGCAAATCGCACCTGACCTGCAGCAACAGAGGCGGCCGCCCCACCACTGGAACCACCTGGAACTCTGCTTAAATCCCACGGATTACGAACGGGAAAGAAGCCTGAGTTTTCGTTGGAGGAACCCATTCCAAATTCATCCATATTCAACTTTCCTACCATATTAGCACCAGCATAGTAAAGTTTATCCATCACCGTAGCATCATACACAGGGGTATAATCACCGAGGATCTTACTACCTGCGGTCGTCAGTACATCCTGGGTAGAGATGTTGTCCTTAATCCCAATAGGAAGAGCAACTAAAGGACCTACCTCTCCCTGCTCATCTAATTTGTTTGCCCGAGCCCGAGCCCCTTCATCATCTATTTTTAAAAAGGCACCTAGCTTTCCCTCTGTTTCCTGGATACGAGCTAGTGAAGCCTCAACGAGGTCGGTTGCGGTAATTTCTTTTCCTTGTAACCGTTTATGTAACGAACCTATCGGCTCTTGCAACAAAGACATGGTGTTCCTCCTTTACTCTTCGAATACAGCAGGGACTTTAAACATCCCATCCTTTTGTTCTGGAGCATTCGCAAGTGCTTTTCCCCGATCAAGGGAGGATTTTCTTTCATCCTGGCGCAATACATTAGCCATCGGGAGTACATGGCTAGTTGGTTCCACATTCGTCGTATCTAATTGATTCAACTTCTCTGCGAAACCCAAGATGTCGTTCAACTGTCCGGTATAAAGCTCTGCTTCTTCCGAAGTTAAGTAAATCCGAGCCAGTTTGGCGACGTGTTCTACCTTTTCCTTGGAAATCGACATCTTCGCTTCACCTCCACAAGTTACCTATATGACAAATGACAAACCGTGAAAACACAAGTTTTCACTACATCCCGCTCGGTTGTCCAATCGGATATTGACAGTATAGCACAAACATCTAAACTTCTACTCCCTGCCTCTGTGACAAGAGCATGGAGGATGGTCTATCCTCTCTCTAAAACGATTTTTTGAAAGCGCTGACAATCAGCGTCACGATCAGTTATTATATAAGGACTAACTTTCCATAGAGGACTTGCTGAATCCACGTAAACTCCATCATTCAGGGATCTCCATGGAAAGCTACTTTCAATAAATGGGTCAATTGAAATTATCTTGTTAATTATAAGTATTGATTCATTCATGTGTTAGCTGCCTACTATAGAATGGAGGAATAAACATTGAAAAATAAGTGGGTCTCCTTTCTCATTTGGGCGTTGATTTCTATCCTTGGTGGAGTCGCCTTTGGCTTACTTGCTCTTTCACAAGGAGAAAGTATTAACGCTATCTGGTTATTGATTGCCGCAGTATGTACCTATGCCGTGGCCTACCGCTTTTATAGTCGTTATATCGCGAGACGGGTTTTTGAATTAGATGACAGCCGCAAAACTCCAGCAGAAGTAAATAATGATGGCAAAGATTTTGTACCTACCAATAAATGGATTCTCTTTGGCCATCATTTTGCAGCCATCGCTGGTGCAGGTCCCCTAGTAGGCCCCATCCTAGCAGCGCAAATGGGATACCTCCCTGGTACACTTTGGATTATCGTCGGTGCAGTGATTGGGGGAGCTGTGCAAGACTTCATCATTCTTTTTGGCTCCATGCGTCGCAATGGGAAATCCCTTGGGGAGATTGTTCGGGAGGAGATCGGGCCAGTCGGAGGGTTTATCGCTCTGTTTGCCATCCTCGGCATTATGATTATCCTCTTAGCCGTTCTCGCCCTCGTCGTTGTACAAGCTCTTGCCAATAGTCCTTGGGGGATGTTCACCCTAGCAATGACTATCCCAATCGCTTTATTAATGGGAATATATATGCGTTTTCTTCGGCCGGGTCGTGTATTAGAAGCCTCAATTATCGGCTTTGCTATGCTCATGCTTTCGCTTTGGGCGGGCCAATATGTCGCCCAAGATCCTACCTGGGCCGCCCTCTTTACCCTTGAGCCAACAACGATTAGCATGCTTTTGATCGCCTATGGCTTTATCGCCTCGGTGATCCCAGTGTGGCTCCTTCTCGCACCAAGAGACTACCTGAGTACCTTTCTAAAAATCGGGGTGATCTTTGGCCTCGCCTTAAGTATCCTCTATGTCATGCCAGAACTTTCGATGCCCGCTCTCACCCCCTTCGCTCAAGGAAATGGACCTGTTTTCTCAGGAAACCTCTTCCCCTTTGTCTTTATCACCATCGCCTGTGGTTCTATCTCTGGATTTCACGCCCTCGTCTCCTCAGGGACGACTCCCAAAATGATTCGCAGGGAAAGCCAAGCGCGCTTTATCGGCTATGGTGGGATGCTTACGGAGTCCTTCGTCGCTATTATGGCATTGATCGCCGCTTGTATTCTCACTCCAGGCATCTACTTTGCCATGAATAGCCCTGCTGCGGCGGTAGGTACGGATGCTTCTCAAGTGGCATCCACCGTCTCCTCCTGGGGCTTTTCCATTACACCCGAAGAACTAACCAATATGGCAAAGGACGTTGGGGAGGAGAGCATTCTCTCTCGGACAGGTGGAGCCCCTACCCTTGCAGTCGGTATGGCCAATATATTCTCTCAAATCATCGGTGGAAAATGGTTAATGGCCTTCTGGTATCACTTCTCGATTCTCTTTGAAGCTGTATTTATTCTGACGACGATCGATGCTGGAACACGAGTCGGTCGATTTATGTTACAAGATCTGCTCGGCCAATTTTCGAAAAAATGGGGGCAGACCGACTGGCTTCCGGCTAACATCGTCACGAGTGCATTGATTGTAGCGGGTTGGGGCTATTTCCTCTACCAGGGAGTTGTCGACCCCCTAGGCGGAATCAATACACTCTGGCCGCTCTTTGGCATCTCTAACCAAATGCTCGCTGTGATCGCCCTTGTTGTTGGTACCACGATCCTCATTAAAATGGGGAAGGTTCGCTATTCATGGGTTACCTTAATCCCAGCCGTATGGTTAACGACGGTTACTATGACAGCTGGTTGGCAAAAACTATTTAGCCCCGATCCAAAAGTCGGCTTCCTTGCCGCCGCAGATAAATATAATGCTGCTGTTGAAGCTGGTAAAGTCCTGCCCCCTGCTAAATCGATCAGTGAACTTAAACAGATCGTCTTCAATAATCAGGTGGATGCCGCTTTGACTGCAATCTTTATGCTCCTAGTCACAGCGATCATCCTGGATGCGGGTCGGGTGTGGTATAAAAAACTGATTCGCAAAGAGTCTCTCCCCCTTGCTGAATCCCCTTATATTCCGTTGAAAAAAGGAGAGGTCAGCTGATGAGTTCAATTCTTCATTCCTGCATCCGAGCAGTCCACGGAGTAGCCGATTACTTGAACGCCATCGCAGGTGTACCCAACTATGAACGTTATCTGGAGCATTTTAAGCGGGAACACCCTGGTGAAACGCCACTCACAGAAAAAGAGTTTCATAAGAAGGCAACCGATGAAAAGTATGGTGGAGGTAGCATCCGCCGCTGTTGCTAGAGAAAAGAACCCGCCCCCCTATTTAGGGGTCGCGGGTTCTTTTCATCACTTACCGAAACCATTTCAAATTGATCGCATTGGCCATCTCTTGATAACCAGCATCTCTTGGGTGAAGATGATCCCCTGAATCATAAGCAGGTCTCAACCGACTTGGATTCGATGGATCCCGCATCACTTTATCAAAGTCCACAACTCCATCCGGTACACCACTGTTGCGAATCCAATCATTTATTAGTTTTCGTGTAGCTTCCCCTTCTGGTGTATGGTAAGTTGCTCCTCCAAAAGGAAGAATGGTTCCCATATAAACACGAATACCTTGTTTATGTGCCTTCTCAATCAACTGACGATAGCCCTTGATCAGTGTATCTGGATCATAATTATGAGGCAAATGACCGATATCATTAACGCCTTCTAAAAGGATGACATCAGATACCCCTGGCTGATTCAATACATCCCGTTCAAAACGATCCAACGCCTTAGGTCCGTAGATGGGATCATCTCGTAAGACCTTATTCCCTGAAATTCCTGCATTTAATACAGATCGTTGAATTCCTTCTCTGCGAAACCGCTCTGCTAAATAATCAGGATAGCGACGATCACTATTTCCAGTTGAACCTACACCATCCGTAATCGAATCACCTACCGTCACAACGGCTTTTTTTGTCTGATCCACGGGCTGTACATTCACTCCGGATAACCAATACCACGAGGTAATAGGAAATGTATAGTTATCTCCATTCAAATCGAATGTATGATTGCCTTTTTCTGAGATATAGGAGATCTGTCTCGCTATTCTGTGCCAACTAACAGGCCCACTCGCTTTTGGAACAAACATGCTGACCGCTAGTTTTTCATCCCGGGAGATCTGTAGAGATATTGGATCACTTTGAATCTCTTGCCCTACTGGCACGATGACAGAATTTTTTCCATTGAAGGTTACTTTACGTAACGTATCAGGTAAAACTTCAGCTCCAGACCCTGCAACAGCGATAGACACATCCTGGAAGGTGATCGGCATTTTACCGTAAGCGTTCGATATGCGAATCTGTACCTTCTCCCCATTGATATGGGGCTTGACGATCATCCGTACTGTCTGATTTTTAATACCCACCAATGCAACACCTGAGGGATATTGATGAGCAGCCGTCCAAGCTCCTACCCAATTCGTATTTTTAGGTTGGAAACCTACTGCTCGTTCTACTGCTCGTTCCTTCGGTCCCATGTTGTTCACAGCCAACCCAACTACTACAATGGTCACCAGTAGTAGCCCAAACCGTATCCAACGTTTCATACTACAACCTTCTCCGTTCTTAATAGAATGAATCATTTTCTCATAATATGTAATTGAAATCGTTTATGTCCATAGACTCTATTCTCAAGGAAACAGGTTACAAAAAGCAACCATAAAGATTACATCCTCATTAAAGTTGGTTTAAAAGTACCCTACGGGACATTACTTGCCCCTGGATGGACAAAACGCCTTTTGCCCCTATTATGGTATGATGAAAAATATACTGCGGAAAAATGGACTATCGAGGTGATCCTATGGAAAAAAGACGTTGGTTCCTCCATATTTGGATTGGATTATTAACCAGTCTTTTTATCCTCCACTTCGCTGTTACTGCCTTCTATCTCACGCCAGATAACGCTTTAAAAACAAAGTGGTGGAAACCTCTTAATCAATATATGGAGCCCCTCTTTTCCCAAAATTGGAAATTATTCGCCCCAAACCCTGTATCACAAAATAAAGATCTATGGGTCAAAGTACGAATCGTCACCCCTGAAGGGAAAACGAAGGAAACAGGGTGGAAAAATATCACGCGCCCTCTCTTTAAAAAGAAACAAGCAGAGCGTCTCTCCTCAGAAGGAAGAGTGATTCGCTATCTGCATGCGGGAATGCGCTCCTTTGAAAATAAAGACACAACCGAACAGAAAAAAGGGGTGTGGATGTTGAGGCGAGCTGCATCAACCGCGATCACCAACCTCTACCCTAACAAAAAAGTCCGTGCAATCAAGATACGAATCGTCACCAACACCTTTCCAGAATTAAAAAAGCGACACCAGCCAGACCGTTCAGGCCCGCTCCATTTCAAGGATACCAAGTGGCTTGATTTCTCTCCAACACCCTCTCCCGTTGCAAAGGAGTGGCCTTCATGAAGCGTTGCGAAAAATTTCTAACCACCCAACATCTACTCATCGGGACAAGTCTTCTACGAATCACGATGGGTTTAGGCATGCTCTACTTTTTCTTTTATCACTTTTCCGAGCGGCATCTGCTCTGGGGTGCCTCTGGTCTATGGCCGACAACTCCCTTCATAGAAGGAGCGAAGACACGGGGCCTGGTAACATTATTTCAACTGACTGACTCGTCCTGGTTCTTAGACATGGTCTATTTTAGTGGGATTATCGTAACCATCCTCTTCATCATCGGGTATCGCACTCGTTTGTTTTCCATTCTTGCCTTCATAATTATCTGGTCCATCTATTTTCGCAACCCCTACGTCACAAATGGGGGGGAAAATATCCTTCGACTCGAAATGTTTTATCTGCTTTTCGCCAATGCGGGAGCCTACTTTTCCATAGACTCCTGGCTAAAGAAACGACGTGGAACTCCCTCTGCACCCAAATTTGCTTCACTACTCCCTTATCAGTCTGTGTTACATAACTTTGCTGTTGCTGCTATCATCGTTCAATTACTCTACATGTATTTCACAGCAGGCATCTATAAAGTAATGGGTCCCATGTGGCAAAATGGTACAGCGGTCTACTACGCGATGCGGGTACAAGATTACGTCTGGCCAGGCGTTAGCGAGAAGGTATGGTCATCGGAAGAGTTTATTCTTCTCCTTACCTACTCTTCCGTTCTCTTTCAAATCGCCTTTCCTTTTCTATTATTGAATCGATATACGAAATATATCGCGCTTCTTGGGGCCATGCTCTTCCATCTTGGTGTAGGCCTCTTGATGAACCTCATGTTATTTTCCTGGTACATGATCAGTTGTGAAATGATCCTGCTGACGGATCGTGATTACCGCTTCATCGGAAATAAACTACGGAAGTTACGTAGAAAAAAAGAGGAGAAGAGGCCTCCCAACGGCCACCATGAGCAAGTGCTTCTCTTGAGTGATAAATGAATATTTCAGCTATACAGTGCATCCTCTCAACATGACTGGTTCATTTCACCAACCACTTTATTTCATGCCCACCATTTTCAGACCATTCCATACAGAAATATATTGTATAATGAAAGCGATTTAATAGGCGCTACCCCTGCCTATTTGAATACTATCCTATTTCATTTTCATTTTTCTCACTAATTCGCATGATTGAGAGGGAAGGATCATGTCCATGGCACGTAAAGCAGTTCTTACTCTATCCTCTAATCCAATCGTTACTCGGCTTGTCTCCAAATATGGAATGAAGCTGGGTGCATCCCGCTTTGTCGCTGGGGAAAATATGGAGGATACCCTTCACAAAGTGAAGGACTTAAACAAGGATGAGCTTCTCGTCACCCTTGATCTACTCGGAGAGAGTATCTATACACGGGAAGAAGCCGTCGTAGCTACTGATGGAGCAGTACGTTCCTTTGATGCCATTCGGCAAAAGGGCGTCACATCCAATGTCTCTGTTAAGCTGACTCAACTGGGTTTAGATATCGATCCCGCCTTCTGTCTTGAGAATATGGATCGAATCGCCGCTAAAGCGAAGGAGACCGAAAACTTTGTCCGGATCGATATGGAGGACTCTCCTCGAATCGATGCGACAATGGATATCTTCCTCACCTTGCTTGAAAAGTATGGTCGGGAACACATCGGTCTTGTGATCCAATCCTACCTCTACCGTTCTCAAGAAGATGTGGATAAACTCGGCGCCCTTAAGGCTAATCTGCGCATCGTTAAAGGGGCATATAAGGAACCCAGAGAAGTTGCCTACCCTGATAAAAAAGATGTGGATGATGCCTACCTTCGCCTAGTAGCCTCCCATTTGAAAAATGGTTGCTATACAGCTATCGCAACCCATGACACAGCAATCATCGATTGGACGAAAAGGTTTGTCAGGGAAAATCATATTCCCGCGGATCTTTTTGAATTTCAGATGCTCTACGGTATTGCTGCCTCTCTGCAATTGGAATTGGTACGTGAGGGCTACAAAGTTCGTGTCTATACTCCTTACGGAAAAGATTGGTATCCTTATTTCTCACGTCGAATTGCAGAACGCCCAGCCAATGCCCTCTTCATACTAAAAAGCCTTTTCCGGAAATAATCCTTTTCTTATATAAACTCTTTTCCTCGCGCTTAACCCACAGGGAACTAGCGCGATTTCTATATGATCCATCTGTAGCCCATCCACGATTTTATTCTATGGAGGTGTCCCTAAATGCCTACCGCACTGATTACCGGTGCATCCGCCGGAATTGGAGAAGCATTCGCCTGTCTACTCGCTGAAAAAAAGCTCCATCTGGTTCTCGTCGCCCGGAGGGAGAAACGTCTACAGAGTATTGCTTCTGAAATTAACACCCGAGGTGGCTCGGCCGAAATCTTAGTTGCCGATCTTGCAACTCCAGAGGGGCTTACTCGAGTTCAAAACTATATCTTAACCCATCCGATTGACTTACTTATTAACAACGCCGGTTTTGGTTTATATGGCCCCACAGCAGAAACGAATCCAGAGAAGGAGGCAGAGATGATTCGGCTCAATGTTGTTGCCCTTACTACGCTCACCCGTGCCGCACTTCCCTCTATGCTAGCAAAAAAATCGGGGCAGATTATCCAAGTAGGATCGCTTGCCTCCTTTTTCCCCACTCCTTATATGACAGGGTATGGGGCAACAAAATCCTTTGTTCTTCACTATAGTGAGGCACTACATAGAGAGGTAAAAGGTAGCGGTGTGACGATTACAGCATTGTGCCCCGGCAGTACGAAGAGTGAGTTTGCAGAACTTACCGGAATCCGCCAGTATCGTCCGATGACAGCGGTGGAGGTGGCGCGTCAGGGGTTACTTGCTAGTGAGCAAGGGAAGTCGTTTATTCTCCCTGGGATGAATAACTGGCTACTCACTTTCTTCTCGCGCTTAATTCCTCGGAACTGGATGGTTGCGATGGTTGCACGAGTGTTTCGTGACCGGAGTTGATCGGATGATCCATTCTTCTAAAACAAAATAAGAGAGGTACTAGACCCGAAGGGTCAGTACCTCTCTTTGAACTACCTTTATTTCGTTACTCCAAGAGAGTTTAATACATCTTCTGTGGAAATAACTTTGGAGAATGTGGCTAGATATTCTGTCGCATGGTCATGATGGGAATCTTCATCGAAGCTATTGGTCTGTTTTGCACGGGAAGCATCGTGGATGAATACCATCTCATAGCCCTTGTGATAGCCTTCGATGATCGTAGAGAGGCAGCACATCGTAGAACCGTAACCAACAATATGAATTATATGGTCTTTCAATCCTTCTAAGAGTTGTTCAAACTCGGAGGCGGAGAAACAGGAGAAATTGTCTTTATGAATCTCTTTCTCTCCTTCTCTTGGTTCAAAGCCGGGTACAAAGTCAGCAAACTCGGAATCCTTTGCAAAGAGATTACTCTCTTGGATATGGCGCACATGGATGATCTCCCAACCATCCTTCCGTGCTTTTTCCAACACACTTTGGATATTGTTCAAAGAAGAATTGATACCATTTAGGAAAAATGGGCGACCCTCGGTCACATATTCACGCTGAACATCAATGACAACCAACGCATTTTTCTTTTCCAAATCGGATCACTCCTATTTTTTTAATACTTTCCCAATCAGGGATAGATTTAGTTTCAACCTCTTTTCATAGTTAGCGGCATCCATAAATTCGTTATTGGTATGCATGCCTCCACCATATGGGCCAAGGCCAACAAGTAGCTTCAATCCAGTAGGGGCGAGGTGGTTTGCATCACTTCCATATCCTACTTGCTTACCGGTTACGGATTGACCTAATTCTTTTCCAGCTTCCTGTGCAAATTTGAATAAATCAGCAGTGGAGGATTCTGTCATCGGCGGCAATTCCGCCAATTGCTTCAATTCCGACTTAGTCCCTTGTTTCAACTTTTTGTTATACACGGTACTATGATCGGTGATTTTTTTAATCCTTTTCGTTGCACGGTCGAGATCTTTCTTACCAAAGAAGCGAATATCCATTTTTATCGTTGCATTTTCACAGACCACATTGGGTTTTGTTCCACCCTGGATCACCCCTGGATTGACAAAGGGACCTTTTTTGTAATCGGTAATGCGAGAAAGTTTTGTGGTTTTGTATGAAGCTTCTGTACAAGCGTCAATCCCACTTTGTGGTTCTAAACCAGCATGGGAAGCTTTCCCGTGTACATCCACTTGAAGCCAGCGTACACCCATATGTGACGTTACCAAGGACCCATCCGGTAGTCCAGGCTCTAGCACTAACCCATATTTTAAGTCCTTTGTAAGGTCTTTAAGGATCGCGTTGGTACCCACGGAGCCCGTCTCTTCATCATCATTGATGATCACGCGAATCTTTCCAGCTAGCTCAGGATCGGTGCGGTTCAACTCATCGACGATGTTTAGCATCATGACGAGTCCACCCTTCATATCTATCACACCGGGGCCAGACAAACGGTTCCCTTCCACTTTAAGCTTATCGAAGGAAGAGTCCTTTGGAAAAACAGTGTCTACATGACCAATTAGCGCTAATTCCGGCTTCGCTCCAGCCTTCTGGAAAGAGACTACTTTCCTACCTTGAGTCCCTTCTTTCACTGTGGACTTAAATCCTAGTTTATCAAATTCCTGGATCATTATCTCGCGATTTTTTTCTGAACCTGCTACATTATCCGTCGATGAATTTTCATCGACGAGCTTTTGCAGAACATTTACCCAGCGAGAATCGATCCCTTCCACCGCAGGAGTTGTATTGTCTTTCGCTTCTATACGTATCACACCAACGATAAACAATCCAAGTACTAACGACAAGCACAGACTCCACACGACTTTTGTATTCCAACCTTGCCATCGCTTCATTGGAATCGACTCCTTTCTAACGTTATCCGTTTCTTTCAACTGACCGTGTTCAACGAATCTTCTTTAAGACGGTCCAAGGACTCTTCCATCGGCCCTGGCTCATCCATGTTTCCTTCAGGACGATTTAAGCGAAGAGGCTCTGTCCCTATCCATTTATCGATTTCGGGACGGGAGGCAAACCCTTGCCCTCCTGCTACCATCTCGATATAGCTATGGTCAGAGAACATAAAGGGATCTCCTACACGTTTAAATCCATACTGCTCATAAAAGCTCTCTAGCCTCGTTTGGGAATGAAGATAGAAACGTCGATACCCTTTCTTTTCCGCAAGTCCCATCATGAACTGAATAAGGTTGTGACCATATCCTCTTCCACGATATTCCTCACGAATTCCTAACCGCTCAAATTTCACAAAACCGCCAAAATACCGAATACGTGCTGTAAGAATTGGCTCATCACCCACGGTTCCTACAATTTGAGTGGCTGTATGATCATTGAGATCAAATTCTTCGCGATAGGGGCATTGTTGACCATGCATATACACAATTCCGCGCACTAAAAAGGACTTGATCCGATCATCTTCAGTTTCTACCACACGAATATTTAGTTTTGCGTTTTCATCAGGTTGGATAGGAGACAAAATAGCCGTTGCACCTTCAACCACTAATCCTGCTGCGGTTTCTACTCCACCTACTCCCTCTAGTTCTTTCTCTATTTCAGGCGTAGGTGTAACTTCCTCAAGTAGACCCTCCTGAATATCATAGAGACGTCCACTGATAAGGATGGATTCATCCCCAGCTGCAAAGGCGGCCAACACCCTTTCCACTGCTTGGGAAGCCATCCCCTTCGCTCCATCCCGAATTGCTGTGGCAGAGACACCATCTACCCGTCGAATCGGGAAAGGAGTGATCCAACCTGATTCGTCATAAATCCGCCGCACCCACATCCCACCAAGGTCACTACCGTGAATGCCATGAATTCGCTTCCCAGGATGAAGGCGACGAATTTCACCCAGGATGCCGTAGAATCCATCTCGTTCATACTGTTCAGGTAGAGACATGATCTCTACTCGATCCGACATCCCTGCCTCTTCTACTGCCCACTCCATCAATTTCTTACGGGTATCAAATTCATAAAAACGATGACCCGTTGGGAAGTAGCGTACATGAACATCCGCCTTATCCGTTGTCTTATAGACACGCATTCCTCGTTCTCTATGATCAAGAACGATTTCACCACTTTTTAGCGCATCCGCGTGCAGCTTAGGAATGACCGTGGAATGGATAATTACCCTCTCTAATCCCCGTTCTTCGATTGCTCGCTGCACAATAGCAAGATGAGTATTATGAATTGGGTTAAAAGTCCCAAAAAAAACACCGATCCCACCCTTACGAGGGAACATTCCCCTCCAATCAGAGGCAATCCCTAGCCCAAACACCAACACGCCAAAAACAATTCCGACAATAATAAATGCAGGTCGCGTCCAACCCAAACCAGCCGCTGCGGCTGCTGTAATCAGAATATTAATAGCAAGACCAGCAGCCACATTTCGGTTGGTTTCCCCAATTTCACGGTTGGCTAGGGCGATAGCTAGATACTGAATTCCTTGAGAGGCAGCGGTAGTTAATATCGCAATGCCCCACACACCACCTAGTGCTCCCGCGTCCTCTGTGCGAACTACTTCCGTAGCCAAGAAGGTGAAGAAGACAGCGAGGTTAAAAACCAACTGTATCATAAAACGGCCAATTCTACCTGGTGTTACGAGAGCCGTTTTAAATGCAAACCACTCATCAACCCGGTTGCTAACCTTAGAGTAATACGGAAGACAGATCCCGATAAATAGACATACACCCAAAAGTCCAGGGTTTAACCAAGCATCCCCAGCAAAGGCGTATGACAAATACATCAGTATTGCCGACAGATATCCCATCCACGTAGATGGGCTAGTTATGTGTGAATAAATCGTTATCCACAACGCTTTACTTTCTTGATTCTTCATAGTCGTCCCTTCCTTTAATGAACTCAAACTCCTTTTTCTCCAATAAACCTAGTCAACAAGAGTCGGCATCTTGGATAGTGACACATTTAAACCTGTTCCTCGTCTCCTATCCATCAATTACCAATACGTACGGTAACATTATAACTCTACTTACTTGTCGAAATTTAGGGAAATTTGTCTTATGAAAAAATTATTTTATCTCAAAAAAACATTAATGGTAAATTCAAAATAGTCAGTTTGGTGATTTTCCAATTTTTTTATTTTTGTTTATTATTTAATTATTTTTAAATCACTTAAATAACATAACTTTGTTTTTATTTGATTTATAATTTGTATAAAAATATGTTTTTTATATTCATCCACAAGCCCCCTATAATTTAGGGGGCCTTGTGGATGAAATAGCAAACGCGCGACGATTGATTCATACGTGTCGGACGACCTGTGATGCTTAGTGGGAATAAATTGATTGTATCGCCTTTAAAAAGGCAATACAGGACAAAGAAGAAGACAAAATCGCGGATAATTTGCCTTACATTGATCGAAATGCGAAGCTATGGGTAGATAATCTATCTACTTGGAGCAAATGGTTTCAAAACAATGGTCTGCTTAAAGGCGAGCTGGATATCACCAAAACTGTAGATACTAATATTTATAAAAAAGCTTTAACAAATTGAGGTAGTTAGGAAATTCCACATGATGCGTTACTTGAACGCGATGGAGCGTATGCACTCCTACATTTCAAGTTCTTTTGAAACGTGATCAACAGTATTGATCTATTAAACAAGCCCACTGCGAGGACAGTGGGCTTGTTTCGCCGTTCTTGAGCTAGAACCCGACTATCCCTCATCATCACAAAGAGAGTGAACAACAACCCCTGTATCTGGTTCCACTCGTGTTGTATATTGGAGCTTCATCTCTTCCCAGCAAGCAGTAACCCTACTAGCTAACTCCTCATACCATGCCTGATCGAGATATCGCCGATCTGTAATGGTATGTACAGTATCATCATCTAGCTCAATCTGGATGAGTGAATCCCAGGATAAAAGAAACACCTTACGATACGGTACCGTCCATCCCTTGTCACCTAGACAGATGAGGCACTCTTTTTCAATACGTAGCTCTTCACATTGTACATCACGTATCCATCGTTCTCCTCCCAGCAAGGGTGTTAGGCCTGTTCGTTCAGCAGCAGCAACTACCTCCCGTGCCCCCTCCACATCATAGGGAAAGTTATATACCATCTCTTCTGTCTCTATACGAATATCTTCTTCTGTTTTATCTAAATGGATATGAATGACGTCGTTCAAGGGGATATGACTGGTTGGCTGACGCCAGTTACGGATTCTAACTTCGTTTTTGCCCACTTCGATATCTCTCCACCAGATCCGCATCGTTACCCAGTAAAAAACGGCGAATACGATAAAGACAAATAATGCCGTTCCCAAATCCATTAATCGTTCCATAACCTTATAAGATGCAAATTCAGGCTCTACGAAAGCCACAATAAGTGACTTCTTTTCCACTACCCAGGCATTAATCGTCTCTCTTTCACGAATACATTTAAGCAGTCGCTTTTCATCATAAGGAAAATATAGAACTTCATAGGTCCCATCCGCTGTCAAAACATCCCCTTCCACGACTCCTAAGGGATGTAACTTCTTTTGTTTGACTTCACCGAAATCTTTTTTCGCATCTTCTGTTCCAATCCAGGTAGCCCCTATCAACAACAGCAGGGTTAACAATAGATAAAGTAGCGGATGACGTTTTCCCCAATGCACCCGCCATACTACAAGGGCTACCACCGGAAAAATCGGAAATATGTACGACTCCCCCAGCCAGAAAAGATAAAAGTGAACGGAATCCCGCCAACCCAGATAAATGGCCACATAGAGCAGAGCCAGGACACAAGGAACGCCCAAATAAATCGCTAAATAACGTCCCATCCATCGTTGGAGCAAGACCTTCACCTCCCAGCGGTCATCCCTTCTAGGAAAGTCAGCCCGACAGAGATAGTCAGCATTACTCCAAAGGAAAGCTGACTCCTTTATCAACAAAGATCTCTAGGCCCGTGCACCCGTAGCCTGCCGTGCCCAACTAGGAATAAGCAACCCATCTATCAACCACCAAAGAGCAAATGGAGCAATTGCAATCCATGGGGAGACACCAAGCCCTTTCAACTGGTAAAAAAACAATCCAAAAGCTAGAAAAAGCGGGCCAAGTAAGGCCATGACGAGTCCGGAGTTCTTTCGTCCAAGATAAAAGCGATGAAAGCCAAAGGTACCGAGGAATAGCCATACGAGATACGCTGTTACTAAACGATCGCGAACATTTTGTTCTGGTGTTTGATGAATCGTTGTCGAACTTGATCGGTAATTAGATGGCATGGGACCCATCTCCTTTTCAATATGGCGTTTGTTAATTAAAAGTTCCTCTTCTCTTCATGATACCCTTTTATGAAGAGTGCGACAAAACCATTCGATTTCTTTCTATAAAGCAATGCACCCCCTAATGTAGGTTGGAACCTGCCCAGGGGGCTCCACTGACTACTTTAAGAGGTGCACACATGTAGCTAGAAGGGTTTATCTTTGTTAATCAGATTACATAACACTCTTCTTCGATGATGCGCTTAGCGATATTTCGCTTCAGCTCAATCTCGTTGATGAGGTCGTAACGAGTTAATTTCTTCAGAATGGAAAGCTGTGTACGCAGGGTGTCTCCTTCTTCCATGGCAGCTAGAATACGCTTCGAACATTGCTCGATGCGTGGGAAAGCTTCATAAACATAAGCGGTGGTGAGTTCCACTTTTGCTTTTGCTTTCTCTTCACCGTCTTTTTCAATCGCTTTTTTAGTACGCAGTAGCGCACTTTCCATCGCGAAGATTTCTATTGCGATGTCTGCAGCGTCAGATAAGATTTCTTGTTGTTTATCGAGCTTCATACCGAACTTCTCAACAGCAAGGCCAGTTCCCATCAGGAAGATGTTTTTGGCATTGGCGATTAGTTCCGCTTCTTTTTCAAGCAGAGCTGGCTCTTCATCAGAGAGAGACGGCATCATCATCATAAGCTCTTCTTGCAAACCACCTAGTTTCTCCATTACAGGTAGTTCGCCCTTCATGGCTTTACGGAGAAGGGTTCCTGGGATCAACAGACGATTGATTTCGTTGGTACCTTCAAAAATCCGGTTAATCCGAGCATCACGGTACATGTTCTCTACTTCATACTCCTGCATGAAGCCGTAACCACCGTGGATCTGTACACCTTGGTCAGCAACGTAGTCAAGCACTTCAGAGCCAAAAATTTTGGTGATGGAGCATTCTACAGCGTACTCAGCGATTGCTTTTGCAGCTGCTGCACCCTCAGCATTTTCCAGGTGGGACATACCTTGTTCGAAGAAGCCACCTGTCCGATAGATTGCGCTCTCCAAAGCATAGGTCTTCGCTGCCATAGTGGCCAGCTTCTCTTGGATCAATGGGAACTGAGAGATCGGGGTGTTAAACTGCTTGCGTTCGTTAGCATACTTCGCGGAAATTTCGATCACCCGCTTGGAGGAACCAAGGGTACCTACACCCAGCTTGTAACGGCCGATGTTTAAGATATTGAAAGCGATTTGGTGACCTTTTCCGATTTCGTAAAGAACGTTTTCAACAGGTACTTGAGCATCATCGAGGATAAGGGTCCGCGTGGAGGAGCCTTTAATCCCCATTTTCTTTTCTTCAGCACCGGTGGATACACCTGGGAAGTCCTTCTCGACGATGAAGCCGGTGAACTTTTCCCCATCAACTTTTGCGTAAACAACAAAAATGTCAGCAAAAGCAGAGTTAGTGATCCATTGTTTGGTACCGTTGAGGATATAGTGCTTACCATCTTCAGAAAGCTTAGCAACGGTTTTAGCACCGAGAGCATCCGAGCCGGAACCTGCTTCAGTTAACGCGTAAGCTGCAAATTTCTCTCCAGATGCAAGAGGTGGGAGGTATTTTTTCTTCTGCTCATCGTTACCGAAGAAAACGATTGGAAGTGTACCGATACCTACGTGAGCACCATGGCTCAATGCGAAGGAACGAGCGACTGCAAATTTTTCGGTGATGAGTGAGGAGCTGATTTTATCCAGTCCAAGACCGCCATATGCTTCTGGTACATCTGCACCAAGGAGACCCAGCTCACCAGCTTGACCGAGTAGTTTCACGGTGTGATCAAAGTTGTGACCTTCGATCTCTTCCAGTACTGGAAGTACTTTATCCTTCGCGAAATCTTCGGTGGTCTTACCAATCATCTTTTGTTCTTCGGTAAACTCCTCAGGGGTGAAGATATCCTGGGGGGAGTGATCTTCGATGAGGTAGCTTCCCCCTTTGATGATGGTTTTCTCAGCCATCTTCTATTCCTCCTTTATTTAAGAGACCATTTCAATGACGCCAGCGGCACCCATACCGCCACCGATACACATCGAAACGAGACCATATTTTCCATTGCGGCGTTTCAATTCGTTCAAGAGAGTTACCGTCAGCTTCGCACCAGAGCAACCTAGCGGGTGGCCGAGAGCGACAGCACCACCATTTACGTTGACGATATCTTGGTTCAGACCCAGGTGGCGGGAAACTTGGATGGCTTGGGAAGCAAAGGCTTCGTTCAGTTCGATCAAGTCGATTTGATCCAATGTGATGCCTGCCTTCTCAAGGGCTTTCGGGATCGCAACGATTGGGCCGATCCCCATTACATCAGGATCAACTCCACCTACACAGAAGGAACGGAAGATCGCAATCGGCTTAATACCGAGCTCATCAGCCTTCTCACGAGACATGACGATGACACCAGCGGCACCATCACTTGTCTGCGAGGAGTTCCCTGCAGTTACAGAGCCACCCACACGGAATGCTGGTTTCAGCTTCGCCAGCGTCTCCATGGAGCCCCCTTTTCGTGGACCTTCGTCGGTATCAAAGATGAATTCTTCTTCTTTAAATTTGCCCTTCTCGTCCACATAGCGCTTTTTCACTTTAATCGGCACGATTTCATCCTTAAACTTGCCTTCCTCAATCGCCTTCAGTGCACGCTGGTGACTTCGTAGGGCAAAAGCATCTTGATCTTCCCGGGATACTTCGTAACGCTTAGCTACTTCCTCCGCGGTGTGACCCATGGACATATATACCTCGGGGGCATTGTCCATCAACCATGGGTTAGGAGCGGGCTTATACCCACCCATTGGGACTTGACTCATACTTTCCACGCCACCAGCGATGACGACATCAGCAAATCCACACATGATTTTCTCAGCAGCGATGGCGATGGACTGTAGGCCAGAAGAACAGAAACGGTTGACGGTAAGACCTGCCGCGGTGTTAGGTAGTCCTGCACGGACAGCAACAACGCGGGCGAGGTTCATCCCCTGCTCCCCTTCCGGGAAGGAACAGCCCAAGATAACATCTTCAATCTCCTTGGGGTCCAGCTGGGGGGCACGCCTCATCAAGTCCTCGATGACGGCGGCACCCAGATCGTCGGGGCGAGTGTCCTTCAGCGTACCGCGAGGAGCTTTCCCAACTGCAGTACGTGCGGCGGCGACGATGACTGCTTCGCGCATGTTCCTCTCCTCCTTCAGTGTTCGTTATGAAAATATTACGCACCGATTAGTTGCGTAGAGGTTTATTGTTAATGAGCATATATTGCATCCGTTGTTGGGTTTTCGGCTCAGCTACAAGGCTAAGGAACGCTTCCCGCTCGATGTCGAGGAGGTATTGCTCATCCACCAGCGTACCCTCCGGCAGATTACCACCAGAGAGAACAAAGGCCAATTTGGTAGCAATCTTGAAGTCATGTTCACTGATATAACCGGATTGGAGAAGATTGTAGGCACCTAGTTTCAAAGTGTTGAAACCTGTTTCCCCAACCACTGCGATCTTCTTCTTATCAGGAGCACGGTAACCTGTTGCAGAGAGGCTGAGCACTTGTTGCTTCGCATCATACAAGAGGTGATCTTCGTTCATGCTGATACCATCGACACCTTCGCGTAGGAATCGATAGCCCTTCGCTTCAACGGCACTTGTGGAAACTTTGGCCATTGCAATGGTTTCAAATACTTTATTAACACGATTCTGGCGGCCGATCTCATCCTTCGGATCCACATCTTCGGTCCAGCGGAGAAGCATCTCTTTGTTACCACCACCACCAGGAATGAGGCCGACACCCGGTTCCACTAGACCCATGTAAGTCTCAGCGGATGCTTGGATGCGGTCTGCTGGCAGAGAAACCTCTACACCGCCACCTAGAGCCATCTTGAAGGGAGCAGCTACTACAGGTTTGTTGAGGTAACGCAGCGAGCCCATGGTTTTTTGAAACTGACGGACCATCAGGTCAAGCTCTGGCCAGTTGTGATCTTGCGCTTCCATGAGCATCAACATCAGGTTGGCACCTACACAGAAGGTTTCTCCTTGATTCCCGATAACTAGGCCACGCCAGTTTTTTTCGGTTTCCTTCACACCGTAGTTGATCATCTGGATAATGTCTGCTGCGATAGCATTTTTCGGAGAATGGAACTCGAGGCAAAGTACATCGTCACCGATATCTACCAAACTTGCACCGCGGTTCGATTTCACCGTCTTCCCTTGTTCTTTTAAACGATCAAGGTTGATTTCACGCTCATCGGCTTCTACCTCTTTGAATTTTCCCCCAAGATGGAATGCTTTGACGCTTTCTGGAGTCTTCTCATAGAAGGAGGTAGCACCCGAAGCAAGGAGTTCTTCCACGATGGATGGAATTGTCTCTCCTTCTTCTCTCATACGAGCAACGGATTTTTCAACCCCGATCTCATCCCATACTTGGAAAGGACCAAGATCCCAGTTGAATCCCCAGCGCATCGCTTTGTCTACGCTTTCAATATCATCAGCGATTTCTGGGATGCGAGCTGCGGAATATAGAAGTACTTTCTTGGTGATGTACCAAGCTAAACGACCCGCAGCATCATCAGCATAGACGAGAGCACGAAACTGTTCCTTCGTGGTTTTTGCCCGTTTGGACATTTCCAAAGAATCCGCTTTCAACTTTCTTCTTGGCCGATATTCCTTTGTCTCGGGGTCAAGAACATGAATTTCCTTTTTGCCCTTCTCCCCTTTGACTTTCTTGAAGAAACCTTGACCACTTTTCGCGCCATACCAACCATTGTCCACCATCTCTTGAAGTAATGCTGGTACTTCGAAGGTTTTCTTCTCTTCTTCATCCTTCACATTCTCACGAACGTTGTTGTACACATGGATGAAGGTATCGAGACCAACAAGATCCAAGGTGCGGAAGGTCGCACTCTTTGGACGACCCATGGCCCGCCCGGTTACGGTATCTACCTCGTCAGGAGCTAGTTTTTCATCCAGCATTTTTTGGAAGGTAACAGCAAGGCCATATACACCGATGCGGTTCGCGATAAAGTTGGGTGTATCCTTCGCTAGGACAACCCCTTTGCCTAGCCGATCCTCAGCAAACGCTTTCATTTCATCTACAATTGCATGATCTGTATCCTTCGTTGGGATCAGCTCAAGCAATTTCATATAACGGGGTGGGTTAAAGAAATGCGTACCCAGGAAGTGAGAACGGAACTCAGTAGAGCAACCTTCCACCATATCATTGATGGAGATCCCCGATGTGTTAGAACTCACGATCATACCTGGTTTCCAAATGGATTCTATCCGACTGAAGAGATCTTGTTTAATCTTGAGATTTTCAACAACTGCCTCGATCACCCAGTCCACTTTCCCTAGGCGATCCAGATCGTCCTCCAGATTTCCAACCTCGATTCGCTCAACGATACTCTTATGAAACAGTGGAGCCGGCTTCTCTTTTAAGAGACGGTCTTTCCCCGTTTGGGCTAAGCGATTACGCACCGCTTTATCCTCCAGGGTAAGGCCCTTCGCCTGTTCCTTATCGTTCAGTTCCCTCGGAACGATATCCAGAAGCAATGTGCGGATACCTGCGTTAGCTAGGTGGCCTGCAATTGCAGCCCCCATCACCCCAGCACCGATCACAGCAACATGTTTGATTCTCGCCAAAGGTCCTTCCTCCTCTCCGATAATCCGCAGGGACAATCACATGAATGAATGGTCATTCATTTAGTAGGTGAAAAAAAATCCTCCTGCTTTCTTTAGGCAACGCTTTTCACTTTGCCGCAACACAGGGAGGTGCTCCAATTCTCTCCAATTCCTTGGAGACGGTTTTACCCGTTCACATATTATTATTTATCTGATGCACTCAGACGTCAAGGGTTCTTGCTCATTTTTTTGTGAACAATCGAAAATAAAACGCACCTCTATTATAACGAAACGGGCGCTATCTGCGCCCGTTCCCTCATTCCTTAAAAAAGTTGGCATTGATTTCAATGTACTGCTTTTCTTCCTCTGGCACCATGTCTTCCTCGTAGATCGCTTCTACCGGACAAACCGGTTCACACGCTCCACACTCGATACAGGTATCAGGATCGATGTAATACATGACTTCATCGCCATGAATACAATCGACTGGACATACTTCCACGCATTCGGCAGCTAATTCATCTTTACAGGTTGAAGTAATAACGAAGGCCAACAATAATGCCCCCCTTTGACAAGTCTATTCGTGGTACGAATTTTTTTAGTACCTATAGTGATGGTATACCCTGAACCCCCATCTGTAAACAGGACCCTTCACCAATACATCTCATTCTCTTTTTACCCACTCGGTTCCTTTTTTCTACGCAAAAATTGTCACGATACGACATTTCCTTCATGCTATAACCTTCACCATAACACTATGTTTCTTTTTTATGGAAAATCCCCCTTTACTTTATAGATTGTGAACGAGAAAACCTAGCCCTTCAGGGCTGGGATGAAAGTGAGCGTCAGACGAGGGAGGGGCTCATTTCCCTTTCGTAAGTTTTGCCATTATCGCATATAATTGGATATAAAGGAGGTGAACCCAACCCATGCACAAAGCGTTTAAATTTCGTTTGTATCCAACGGAGGAACAAGCGATTCTCATAAACAAATCCATTGGATGTAGCCGATTTGTTTTTAACCAATTCTTAGCGAGGTGGAATGAAGCCTATGACAGTACGGGAAAAGGCCTTACCTATAGTGCGTGTTCCTCCCAGTTAACCCACCTAAAAAAAGAGATGGAGTGGTTACAAGAAGTCGATTCTACTTCGCTACAGAACACCTTGAAACACCTAACGGATTCGTTTTCACGCTTCTTCAAAAAGCAGAATAACCGTCCTCGCTTCAAAAGCAAGCGAAACCGTGACCAATCCTACACCAGTCAGTGTAACCATCCGAAAAAGGGGAGACCCACGATCGAGGTGGTAGCCAATCGGATCAAACTTCCGAAACTCGGATGGGTGAAGGTTGCAAAATCCCGTGAAGTAGAAGGGCGGATTCTTTCCGCAACTGTCAGGCGCAATCCCGTGGGCAAGTATTTTGTATCGGTCTTGTGCGAGATCCATCAATGTCCCTATGTGCCCGTAGATAAAGAAAAAGCCGTCGGTGTCGATCTCGGGTTAAAGAACTTTGCGATTCTGACCGATGGAACGAAAATAAAACCATCCCGGTACTTCCGGCAGTACGAAAAGAAGGTAGCGAAAGCACAGCGGATCATGAGCCGACGAACCCAAGGCGGTTCCAATTGGCACAAAGCACGGATCAAGGTTGCCCGTCTCCATGAGAAGATCGTAAACGCTCGCCATGACTTCCTCCATAAACTGTCTTCCAAGCTGATTCGTGAAAACCAAACGATCTGCATCGAAGACCTCTGTGTAAAAAACACGGTGAAGAATCACAAGCTAGCCAACAAATCCATCACAAATGCCTCATGGTCAGAGTTTGTCGCCATGCTTAGCTATAAGGCGACCTGGCACGGAAGAAACGTGGTGAAAATCGGGAAACAGTTCCCTTCCAGCCAGCTATGCTCTTCCTGTGGCTATCGCAACCAAGATGTCAAAAACCTCAATCTTCGGGCTTGGACATGTCCCAGATGTGGTTCCCATCATGACCGTGACATCAATGCATCCAAAAACATCTTGCAAGAAGGCCTTCGCGTTTTTGCGGTCGGGCAGACCGTCTAAGCTTGGATAGGATCTCATCAGTAGATGGGAGCTCCCAAGAATCCCCTGCCTTTCAGGCATGGGATTGTCAAAGAAAGTATGTTAACAAACCATCATCGGCATTGATTCAATCATCATACACATCAACCCACTGTATCACGATGTTTAAAGTGCATCCAGCCTCCGATAAAAAAGAGAAGAAATCCGCCGATGATAACCACCATCAATTGGGTAGAATCTACCTGAAACATCCCCTGTTCCAGGGAATACATGGCCAAAGCAGGTTGTGCCCAGGGATACCAGGGACCGAATTGTTCGGAATTAAATGCAAAGTTCACTTATTGATTTAGGGCGTCTTTGTGAGATTATGATTCTAGATCCTTCTTAGGATTAGCCAACAAGTAGTACAATCGCAATCTCAGCAAAATAAGCTTCCATTGCAATAATGAATGCTTTTTTTCTTGGAACCCCAAACATTTTATGAATTCCAATGGCAATCAATACAAAATGCCAGAGACTAAATAGTTCGATCGCTGTCAATAACCTCTCCTTGGCTGGTTCTAGATCTGTATAGAAAGCCAAACTAGTCATCGGTGAAGCAAAATCT
This sequence comes from Marininema mesophilum, assembly GCF_900106775.1. Taxonomy (GTDB): domain Bacteria; phylum Bacillota; class Bacilli; order Thermoactinomycetales; family DSM-45169; genus Marininema; species Marininema mesophilum. Next base: position 46,068 of record NZ_FNNQ01000006.1, on the reverse strand, counting down.
CCTTGCAAGAAAGCAATCGATACAAAGATAAACACATATTTTAAGAGGATGACACTCCACAGATACACATTTAAGACAAACAACTTCTTAAAAGAAAGTCTTTCCTTTACAAAATAAGCGATAAGCTTTTGAAACAACGCAGAGAATAGCAAAGTCATTGGTACGTTGACCAGACCATAAGCTCCAAAGACCATTCCCGCATTTAGAGGCTCAAATATTCCAAACTTCATTTTCTCTAAGGTTCCAGGATCGATATAACCAATACCAAAGAAAATGACTACTTGGAGCAGAGTGATTAACAGAAATGGCAATATAATTTTTTTCGTATGTACAATCTTCTCTAATTCCGAACTCGGAGAAACAATAATCTTACTCCACGAAACTTTTGAGTTAACTTGTAAATTAGTCATCGAACTCTCCTTTATCAATTATCTAATCTCGGATCGTTTAAACTTCCACAGTCCGCCTAGGAAAAAGATAAGAAAGGTAACAAGCAAAGCGACATAAAAGTAAGAAAGTGGCTGAACATACTCGAGACGATCAACAGGTGTCATCGCATATACAGGTTGTGACCAAGGGAAGAATGCTCCAATTTTCGTATTAGAGATAAAGATATTTGGGATGACAAAAATGAAGTTTAAAATGATAGGAATCGAGAAATTATCCCATTGAGTAGAAATCCATAGCTGAATAGCAATCAATGGAACGGTTGCAATCCACCCATTGATCATCATCGTCAAAAAGGTTAACCACGGAATTTCCCCTTGTACTCCCCACATTATACCAAGCAGTAAAAATACAACTAACATAGCCACATTAGTTAAAACAATCAAAATCATAGACCATAACAGCTTCGATACGTAGATATCTGTCCACGAGATCGGGTAAGAAAACATCTGCTTCCATCCACCGCTTAAATATTCAAAGCGACAAAGTAAGCATACATAGACGCTAATCATCACAGGAAGTAACATCATGCCGTATAGAAATTCAACCTGAGTCCAAGCTCCCATCCATCCAAGCATGCCCTCTTTCTTAAATACATCTAGATGACTCATATAATTATTAATCCCAATCATCGAGATGAAGATTGGAACCGATATCATGATCCACCAAACAACAGATCTCCGAATCTTAATCCAATCTACAATAAATATATCCCGGAACATCGAAATCCTCCTTCTTAATCTACCTCTTTATTAGCCAAGTGAAAGGCTCCTGCTACAAACAACACCACACTCATTCCTATACTAATGAAAACCCAATTCCACTCTAGCGTTGGATCCATCGTGATATAAGATGGTTCGGTCATCATATTCAACCCATTAAAAAGAATATGAAATGGTAGAGACCAAGGATTATACTCTAGACCACCTGAGAGGTTAAGCCCATAGATCCCGATAATTGCCCCTATTCCCCCTGCAACGATTGAGACGGCTTGGTTCTTCATCACCATCGATAGCCATAGTTGAACTCCCATTAAAGCAAATGCTGCCAACACAGGAAAAACTGTAAAGGAAAATAATCGATTCCAATTTAATGAATCCTGTGCTCCCATAGCAATACCTATAATTACATATGCAAGCATTAATAGAATTCTAGAGGTAAGAACACCTACAATTAGCCAAAAACATTTGGTCAAGTATAATTGTACACGTGAGACCGGCATAGATAAGATCAACTTCCACGTACGGGCTTGATGTTCCATATTTGCTAGAATTGTGGCTAATAAAGTAACCAGTAAGTGGATCCCCACAAAATCACTATAGTATGTAATCGTCCACATGGAGCTCCAGATCATATAGCCTTTCCCATGCGCTAATTCGGATTGCACTTGATCCCAGTTCATGAGCATAAGACCTAGCTCTAACGTTATTATGAAAAGAGGGAACAAAATGACAAGCCGCCAAAACCAAGCACGTCGCATTTTAATGAGATCAGATGATAAAATGGAGTCCATTACAATTTTCCCTCCTCTTTTGTAAGTTCTAAGAAGATGTCCTCCAATGACGGTTTTCTTTCTTCCAATCGATAAACTTGGAATCCTTTTTCTACTAATAATCGGTTCATATTCCCTGCTACTACTGGGGTCGGGTCTGGTAAGTACAAACACTCATCCTGTATTTCTCTAGTTACTTCAATTCCTTGTCCTCGAAGAAACTCTGTTGCAACATCGGGTTGATCGATTGAGATGTACAAACGTACTTGGCTCTGCTTGCGTAATACATCGATATGATCTTGAAAAATGAGATTTCCTTGATGAATAATGCCTACATCCGTAGCAGTCTGCTCTACTTCATGTAGTAGATGACTAGAGATCAAAACAGTCATTTCATATTTTTTCGGTAATTCTTGAATCATATCTCTGATCTCTCGGATTCCCTCAGGGTCTAAGCCATTAGTTGGTTCATCCAAAATAAGCAATTCAGGATTATTTAATAATGCAATCGCAATTCCAAGTCGTTGCTTCTACCTAATGAGTATTCTTTCACCTTTTTATCCTTGGCATGGGTTAATCGAACCATATCCAGAACTTCCCCAATACGATGTGTATTTTGATCTCTCAGCAAGCGACGGGCTACTTCTAGATTTTCATAACCAGTAAGGTGTCCGTAGTATGAAGGCATCTCTACAAGTGAACCTATTTTCGTGAGAATCGACATTCTTTCCTGTGTTAAATCCTTATTAAAAACTTTTATTTCTCCTTCTGTTGGACGGATCAAGCCTAACAACATTCGAATCGTCGTTGTCTTCCCTGCACCATTAGGTCCTAAAAACCCAAATACTTCACCTTTTCGTACTTTCATATTCAACTGATTGACCACTGCATGACCTTTATATTTTTTGGTCAAGTTAGATGTTTCTACGATAATGTCACTCATTCTAATCACCTCAAATTATTACGTATGTTCTCTTTTATAGACAGGAAGAGTGTAAATCACCATCACCCTATATAAAAAACATATAGAATACTCTTTCAACATCTTTGCATCCGCCACATTTTCCAGACGTACCATTTTCAATACGTGATTCACCCGAGAACGTGTCACACCCAGGATACGACGAGCCACTTCTAAATTCTCACGTCCAGTGAGATGTCCATAATAAGAAGGAGACTCAACTAAGGAACCAACTCTTTGTAAGATCTCTTTCCTCTCTTTTTTTATCGGTTTCCCAAATATCTCAATCTCTCCTGAGGTCGAACGAATTAACCCCAATAGCATGCGAATCGTTGTTGTTTTCCCAGCGCCATTGGGTCCCAGGAAGCCATAGATCTCTCCGCGTTGAATCATCAGATCCACATGGTCGACGGCCGTGTTGTTGTGATAACGACGAGTTAAGCCCATCGTACGTACAATGATATCTGTCTCAGACATCCTCTTCACCTCCAAGGATCATGCTACTTCATGAAGATAAAGGGAAGTGAAACACCACCTGAACAGGAGCTTAATTTTTTGGAGGCAAGGAAATCGTCACCAGCGTACCTTCTCCTACATTACTTTGAATATGAATAAATCCACCATGGACCTCAATCAATCGACGCGCGATGGCCATGCCAAGACCGGCTCCTCCTTCGTAGTCGGTACTCACACCCCGATAATACCGTTCAAAGAGATGTTCTAACGTCTCTTCATCCATCCCCCGCCCATCATCTCGAATCCGGATGATTACTCCTGGTTCCACTAGGGGAACCTCCCTACAAGGATGGATCTCCTCCACTTCGAGATGGATCGATGTTCCCTTTGGATTGTGCAATAGGGCATTCAGCGCTAGGTTATCAATCGCTCTCTTAAACCAATGACCATCCAAAGGATACGTTAGTTGCAACTCTTCTGGTACTGTAAAATGGATCTCCTGTCCCTGGGATAGCGGATGATTGACAAGGTCAATTGCAGATCGACGGAGGAGTTCTACCACATCCACATTCTTTTTCACCAAAGGAAGTGCGTCGTTCTCCAGGCGAAAAGTAAGGTTAAAATCGGCTAATAAGCGTTCCATATGTTCTGCCTTTTCCCGAACTACTCGAGCATAACGGCGCACCTCCTTCTCTTCCCAATGATACTGCTCGGCTTCAAGGAGGTCGGCATATCCTTTGATGGATGCCAAGGGCGTTTTGAGATCATGGGATACTCCCGTCATCCACTCTTCCCTTGTCCGTTCTAAACGTTCCCTTTCATCCTCCGCCCCTTTGAGAGTACTTGTTAAGGATTCCATCGCCCGGATCACCTCTTGATAGACCCGAAATGGACGCTGAAGGGATTGCCCGTCCACCCCTCGACTCTTTGGGAATCCACTCTTAGCCAGGGGTTCATGATAATGCCCCTTTGCCAGATTCTTAAGCCATTCCATCATATGAATCAAAGGAGCTCCTAACCGTCTGCCAAAGAACCATGCAATTAATAATGCGAGTCCGATCCCTAGGAAAAACACCCACAGGTACACGATCTTCCATCGATTAGCCAGAATGGTTCTCGAATTTACACCTGGTCGCCCATATATCCATGTCCATTTGCGCTCTGGATCGTACCACACTTTCATCTGCCACTGATCTTGGGTACTTTTCACCCTCTGTACCAATTGCCCACTTGAATAATGCGTTGGGAAGGATTTTGGTCTCCCATAGTTAACCATCTCTTTCCCTTGAGCATCTAGCACTTGTACCCACGCGTTTCTTTTGGCGATCTTCTTCTCCCATGCTTTGGAAAGGATCATCTGCCCTCTGGTAAGAGATACGCTGGAAGCAAGTTTCCGCAACGGAAACCCAAACTCCCTCCATAAAACCCATGTATAGGACTCCCCTTTCTTAGAACTGTGCCATGTAAAAAGAGAACGCCCATTAAGCTTTTTCTCTCGCAGGAGATACCCTGGATTCCATTTACGAGGCCAATGATCCTCCATCCCTCGTCGATATACCTCTTTCCCTTGTTCATCGAGTATCTGTAGTCCAGTCTCTCTTTTGTCCAATGTGCTCTCGACACGAGAGGTTACCCGAGCCCTTCCCTTCACAATGGAAGTACCCTTTGCAATCTCGCGTAGCCAATCCCCTTCGTAGTAATCTTCGCAATCGCGCGAACACTCTTCTCCGTAATAATTAAAAAAGTAGAGGATCGCTGAATACCACGTAGCCGTCACCACAACAAACATAAGCCCTAACCACAACAAAAACCGGGTTGCTAACCTTCGTCCCAGGCTCACGACTTCACCCTATTCGGTTCAGGAATCAATTTATATCCAAGCCCCCGAACGGTCAGAAGGTGCTCCGGCTGAGAGGGGTTCGTCTCAATCTTCTCTCGTAGCCGGCGAATATGAACCATGACCGTATTTTCATCACCTAAGATCTCCTCTCCCCATACTTCTGCATAAAGTTGCGCTCTACTAAAAATGCGTCGCGGACGACGAGCTAGAAAAGAAAGTAGCTGAAACTCCCTTGCTGGACACGGCACATCCTCTCCATCCACCACCAATCGTCCCTCGGCTTCGTTTAGGTGACAGCGCCCAAATGCGATGACGTGAGATTCTTCTGATAACTGACTACTGTTTAATTTTTGGCGACGCAATTGTGCTTTAACTCGTGCAACCACTTCCAAAGGATTAAAGGGCTTTGTAATATAATCATCGCCACCAATCCCTAACCCCATCAATTTATCAAGGTCATGATCCTTGGCCGTTACAAATAAAATGGGTGCAGATGTTCTCTGGCGTAAATGCCGACACAGATCAAAACCATCCCCATCCGGTAGCATCACATCCATGATAATCAAATCAGGATGAATTTCTTGGCAAAGTCGTTCTGCCTCAGCTACAGTCTCTGCTTGATATAAATCTGTATAGCCTTCTTTTTTTAGAACAATGGTTAATAAATCGAGGATCGCCCGCTCGTCCTCTACCAATAAAAGCCGTGTAGCCACAGAGTCTCCCTCCCCTGCCACTCATTTCAGTGTATTGACGCTCAATCACACCGGTCGTTCTACCGAAAACATACTATGGTCAAATGCCACATCCACATAAGGAAATACCTCACACGCCTGGGCCATTAACTCTTCAATATCCGTGGTTCTATAACGGGAACTAATATGGTTCAAAATTAATCGTTTGGCTCCAGCCCCCCGTGCAACCTCTGCCGCTTGCCGACTGGTGGAGTGAAAGTAACGATGAGCATGATCCTCACACCCATCCGCAAAGCTACCCTCATGGACAAGGCAATCCACATCCTGCGCTAGCTCAACTCCACGTTCCACCGGACGAGTATCGCCAAGGAATGCCACCCGTCGCCCCCTCTTGATAGGGCCTAGATAATCTTTACCTCGTAAACGGCGACCATCTGCGAGAACCACCTCTTCTCCTCGCTTTAGCTTGCCAAAATGAGGCCCTGAGGGAACACCCTCTCGGCGTAGCTTCTCTACGAGTAATTCCCCAGGAGAATCTGGCTCTTCTATGCGATAGCCATAGGAAGGAAGCCCATGCTCTAGTTTCCCTACGGTGACAAGAAACCCCGCACAGTCAAACACTTTACCGTCTTCTACCTCCTCGATCATCAACGGATATCTTAAATGGGTTCCACTGGTACGCAGGTTAATCTCGACAAATTCAGTAAGCCCCTTGGGACCGTATAAAGTGAGAGGGGTAGTAACTCCATGGAACGAACGGCTCCCGAGCACGCCTGGCAATCCAAAAATATGATCCCCATGAAGATGCGTAATAAAAATTCGATCCACACGAGAGAGGCGTACTGGAGATTCTAATATCTGGTGCTGTGTTCCTTCCCCACAGTCAAAAAGCCAAATGTTCCCCCCGGTTTCTGTAAACCGGAGAGCTGTACTGGATGTATTTCGATCTAGTGAAGGAACACCTGCCCCCGTACCAAGAAATATCCATTCCATATCCGCATCCCTCCTTCTAGTAAAGAAAAAGACGAAGGGGACGATAGTAGCCCCTCCGTCGTATCATTTACTGAATCTCAAGTGGGCAACCCTTTTCGTCCATAAGCATAGACTGATTGATAGGTCGCATACACCCCACCCTCACGAGTACGATAGATTCGGTTATACTGTTCTTGGATCACCGCTCGTACCAACTGACTCTGACCATACAGCTGCTCTTCTTCTGGATGGATATAATCCGCCCCCATACGCTGAATCGCGTTCATGAGGCTATTTGAATCAGGGTAATGAATCCGATGCCAGCATACGACATAGTCCCCCTCTAAATCAGCCATTTTCATCATCCTATACCATTCTTCGGGAGGTTGAAAATAGTACCTTCGCTGGGTAGAATACTCTTCATTTAATCCCAGATTCTGATACACCTGATCCAGTTCCCCTAAGGTGTCGGGCCCAAAGGTTGAGGCGACAAACCCCCCTCCTGGTTTTAATGCTGAACTTAGCTGACACAAGGTACTATCAGGACGAGCCAACCAATGTACCATCGCATTTGAAGCAATCAGATCAAAACTCTCAGGCTCCCAGGACTCATTTTCTACATCACCGACTACGAATCGCACATCAAGGGATTCGTTCGCCCGTCGCTTTGTCAGCTCCATCATTTTCTCGGCGATATCAATGATCGTAAACTTCGCATCAGGGTACTTCTCACCTAACAACTGGGTCAAATATCCTGTTCCACAACCAATCTCTAGTATGTTTTGTGGCTCCGCTCCCTGTTCATCCAGGGTCTCAAGTATCCGGTGGGCCATCCTTTGTTGGACAACTGCCACCCGATCATACTCATCTGCAAAACGGTTAAATTGCCGTGCGATGAGCTCTTTCTCTTTTTCCACGTCCATCCCGCTCCTTATTACACCCACTCAGGAATGGCTCCTCCTCAGCCATCTGAGTGAATCGATTATAAGGCACATTCTTCGATCTCAAAGCCGAGGTCGCGGATTATCTGATGATCTTGATTAGCTACTTGTCCTTCTGTTGTTAAATAATCCCCTACAAAAAGCGCATTTGCTGGATACAAGGCAAAGGGTTGCAACGTACCTAGATTCACTTCACGCCCTCCAGAGACACGAATCTCTTTTTCAGGACATACAAAACGAAAAAGTGCCAACACCTTTAGGCAACGACGGGGGTTTAACTCATCCATCCCTTCTAAAGGTGTACCCGGGATGGCATGTAGAAAGTTGACCGGGATCGAATCCGCATCTAAGGTGCGAAGCTCATAAGCGACCTTTACGATCTGCTCATCACTCTCACCCATCCCAACAATACACCCTGAACAAGGTGAAATCCCTGCCTCTTTTGCTGCCTCAACCGTCTGTACCCGATCATCATAGGAATGAGAGGTCGTAATTTTATCATGGTGGTCTGCACTGGTATTTAGATTATGATTATAGCGTTCTACCCCTGCCTCTTTTAATCGAGCAGCTTGTCCTTCCTTTAAGATGCCCAAACACGCACAAATCTTCAGCGGCATTTCTTCCTTGATCTCCCGCACCGCCGCACAAACTTCATCCACTTCTCGATCCGTTGGCCCCCGGCCACTCGCTACGATGCAATAAGTTCCAGCTTTCCGTTCCATAGCTTCACGCGCTCCAGAGACCAATACATCTTTTTTCAGTAGTGTATATTTCTCAATAGGTGCTGTAGAGATTATCGACTGTGAACAATAACCACAGTTTTCTGGACAGAGGCCACTTTTTGCATTGAAAATCATATTTAGCTTCACTTTTTTACCAAAATGATGATGGCGAACACGGAAAGCCGCTTGAAGTAGCGGGAGTAGTTCATGATCATCGCTTTGCAAAACAGCTAAGCCTTCTTCTAAAGTGATACGCTCTCCAGCAAGGGCTTTATCCGCTAATCTTTCCCACTGATTGATATACGTTTGTACCTCTTGGATCACATTGAATCCTCCATTCAATCATTTTTCTCAATTCTACCGAACCATTCTAAACATTTCTACAAAATTGGATGAAAACGTTTACGTAAACTTATAAATATCAAAAGTTGACAAACAATCGGGTTAAGTATACCATGCTTATAAAAGTAACGTCAAAACAAAGGAGGTACCCTTAAGGGTACCTCCTTTGTTTTCATTTTTTGATGATAATATGGATTGTCTTATTTGCATTAACACTTTGTCCATTAATTGTGAGGTCTACTTGATTTGGCGAACCTATCGTTACCCACAGTTCCTTCGCCTTACCTTTTTTATACTCATACGGGAAGGTTTCTCCACGATTCAAAGTAACATCCTTTAGATAACCCTCTTCTGCATTTTTTTGTTCACGAATCTGTATCCAGGACTTCCCTTTAGTCTGAAAGCGGAATGAAACGTTATCCGGTTTGCTCAATTGATATTCACTAAGACTTGACCCTTCTTTGAGCGCCAGCAATTTGGCTGTACCACCCTTGGGTGCATCTGCACTAGAGGAAGAACCGTCCTTTTTCTCGCTAGTAGTAGCGGGTTTTTCACTGTTTTTATCGAAAAAACCCATCGTATTAGCCGCCCAAATCGATACAAGAATTAATAAAACCACCACGATCAACGACCAACGAACCAGAGGGGACTTAAACCAATTCCCGGCTTTATTCTGAGCAACCGCCTTACGATGTCGCTTTGAATTAGAACGGGTGATTTCCCCAGAGGCAACTAATGCTGGCAGATTAGAGACTGACTCATGACGACCGGAACGGGAAAGTATGGGTTCGGATTCGGTACTGTCATTCCCCACCATTTGTTGTTCAGAGAGCGATGCACTCTGTCCACGTGGTGGTAGATTCGATGAAAGATCGTGACTACCACTCTCTTCTCCTGCCCATGCATCACTTCGGTATCTTCCGCTACGAGAAAGTGTTTGAGGGGTATCCATCGGAGGAGGCGATACGGATGGCTCATTCATCATCTCCTCAGACTCACGCGACTGGAAATCTCTATTGAGAGCCTCCTCTTGATCCATAGGAGAGGACATTTCTTCTTCTGAAATCGCTCCTCTCTTACCCTGTGAGCGTGGAGGTAATTCGCCTTCTGCTGAGGAAGATGATAGAGAGTCCCCTTCCTCTTGTTTATTCTCAGCACTCTGTTCCTCATCTTTCTTGAGAATGGGAACATTACCTAGTGCCTTCATTTTTAACGTTTGGGTCAAATCCGAGACAGACCACTTCTTAGACTTTGATGTGACTGATCGAGAAAGATGCTCCCCTTCTTCCGAACCAGATGCATTTTCGCCTCCATCCTCTGATTCCTCTTCTTTCATATTGTGAAAAGGATCATAGGATTCTTCATTTGCCCCATCGTTCATACGAAGAGGCTGAATGGGTTGAGTCGTGTGTACACGCCCAGAATCTGTGATTTTTTCGACTGGCTGAGAGATTGTACTAAATTTCCCCGTCTGTCCTAATCCACCTCCTGCTTTGTTCGCTTCCCCTTCTCCGGTTTCATCTTGTACCGGATGATAATGCTTTAGCAGGTTTGTAGGTTCCAAATCGATTTTTTTCGCAACAGTACGGATATATGAACGGACGAAAAAGGGACTGGAGATTTTGTTGAAATCACCATTCTCTAATGCTTTCAATGAAACCATATCAATCTGAGTCTGTTCCTGTAATTCTTCTAAAGATAATCCTGCTTTCTCTCGAGCTTGTCTGAGTTGATCACCTATCTCAACCCACATTGCTGTCACCTCCGAAGATGGTTACCACAGTTAGGCAACCACATAGGGCTATTGCCCTTAACACCCAATACTGATTTGCGATTTATATTAACCTTTAATTTTCAACTCATCATCCATACAGCGCTGACTCTACATGTTACAATAGAGTAGTCTCACCTTTATTTTGAAAAACACAAATTGCCCTAGGCATAATACTTATCATGAAAGGGCGTATTCACCTGATTATCATAAAGTAATCTACCTAAACAATCAAGTCGAGATGCAGGAGGGATCTATTATTGAAAAGATTGGTAGCTAATATCTATCTCATCATCCTTATCGGCTTGTTTATATTAGTCCTACTCTTCGGAGGTATACGATTTCTCTTCTAGCATTACTAAAAGAAGCAACCCTTCGCATATTCGCAAGGGTTGCTTCTTAAATTAGTTATTTCTATCCACCCTATGTTTCACCATTACTTTCAGGATGCGGACCGTTGAAAGTCCATAATCTTTCGGTACATCTTATGATCCTTTAATTTTAAAAATGCGTTGTACCGTGGTTTCGGATTCGCTTCGATGATCCATACCTTTCCTTCTTTATCTACACCCATATCAAATCCGACAACACGTTGCCTTGGCGCAGTTTTACCTAAAAATTGAGCTGCACCTAGTGAGATATCCCTCAGATCTCGCAATATTCTTTCACTATTTTTACTCGCATTGGAAAGAGCAATCGCCTGCTCAACGGTATATACGCTTCCTCCAGAACGTCCATTCGTGATAAAGAAACCCTTCCCCGCTGTTTTTGCTACCCAACCTGTGAGAACCCATTTAGAGTTGCTCCGACGCTGTGTAATCGTACGGATGGTAAATGGTCTCCCTTTGATTTGAGCGAGAGAGACGCATTCTTGGACCAAATATCTAGTCTGTGTGTTATTAGTAAGCTTTTTCACCCACTCAATGAGAGAGTTCGCATCTGGAATTTGTTTGGTATTTTGATTTAATTGCACGGTATATCCACCCTTGGGATTGGAACAAACGAGAGTGACTCCATGGCCTCCCGTTCCACCCGATGGTTTTAATACCAATAAACCAAACTTACTAAGCATTCTGGTAAAAACTCCTGCAGAATATAGCATGGTTGTTGGTAAAGAACTCTTTATATTGGTTTTAATTAAGTTCCGATGAACGGACCATTTATATGACACCTTCATATTCGAGTAGCCTCCCTCTTCAGCCCCACAGAGTAAATAACCATTTGACTTCAGTATATGTACGAGGAGTGATATGCGCGTAGGTATCCGCCTGAAACAGTAAAGTTAAAAAAGATTTTTTTCTATTGGCTGCTAACAGGATAAGATCAGCATCTTTTCAGCAATTCATACGAAAAAGACTAGACATATAATGGTAAATGAGGAAATATAAAAGGATGAGGTGAAAAGAAGGTGGTTAGGTGAAGTGGCTAACATGGATGAATACATAACGACTACTGATGCATCTAAACTTTTTAGGTTAGAAAAAAGCTACATAGCACGACTAGCGCGAGAAGCAAAAGAAAGAGGAGAAGAATTTCCGGTAAAACGAGGACGTGCTTGGGAAGCTCCTCTAGATAAGTGGGAGGTTATTTTAAAGCCTGTTAATAAAAAGGTCAGAAAAACAAGAAAACATATTGAAATAACAAGTAACGGTCATGAGGAAATAAGAGAAATGCAAGCAAACTGGATTTCATGTTCCAAAGCAGCTGAACGATATGGTATTAGTAATAGTTGGGCTTGTAGATTAGCCCGAAGAGCTGTTAAACAGGGTTCTACATGGCCTCGAAAATATGGATCTCAGTGGATAGCAGCATATGGTGAATGGATACAAATATTTGAAGAAACATCTATCCGATCTTGTAAATATAAATAAGAAATATGCCTAAGTCTTCTTGCGACAGGTCAGGAAGTTGGCTTATAATCAATCTAGTACGGCAACCTTACCTACAAGGAGAGTGACAATGGATGAAGAGCCTATTTAAAGGTGGGTGTGGCTGCCTAACTTTTTTGCTTGTCGTTCTAGTTGGTGCCATAGCTCTACTGATTTTTCTCTTTTCGTATCTAGGAAAATGAGAACAGGGGGCCAAATATGACTTTCGAAATAGACAGTCGCAGGTTCTCGTCTTGGGCCAAAAAGCATGTACTTAAAAATAAAAGATATAAGCCCATCTCCAGAGTATTTTAAAGGTGATGGGCTTATTTAATAGTAACAATTATCTCAGTACTTTTTATGCACCTTTGTTGCAGTAACCACCCAGAAAAGCGTCGCTGACTGGAAGGGGTACCGTTTCCCTACTATACCCACGTTTTTCCTGCCAGGCTGACTTGTAGGTGAGCATGGCAACGTCTATAATCGAGTTGGTTAGCTTATGGTTTTTCACTTCACCATTCCTAGATTGGTAATATAAGGTTTATATTACGCAAATTACTCTACTACTCGTATAAATCCATTTGAATTTATCTGTGTAAAGTGTGTATGATGAGAGGGTATGGTGTGAGCTATTGTGACCCAGCTAGAACATGTGGAAAAAACCTCGAATCTTGCTGGGGATAACGGGATTACTGCGGAGGAGTTAGCACACAACCTTCATCTACCTCAAGAAAGTCACTTCCATCCCTTCATGGAAACGAATACAGGACGACCTTTCTCCTCCCCTTCATATTGATTATCCAAAGGAGTGTGTTGCAGATTTAGCCTCTCTCATCCAGCCTCCAACCTCTATCGTAAAACAACAATCCGTCACTCTTATCTGACCCAGCTGTGCAAACTAAAAAACAAATCAAGAAACCCTGTCATTCCAGGCGGGATTTCTTTTCGACATGAAACTTGCTTTATATTTATGCATAACCGTTTTTATCAATTTTAGTGGTTTGCATAAGGAAATTGACCCAGGCAAGAATAACGAATGTATTCTTCCTCTTAGGAACGGAGCCACCATGAGATGTGCGACCACTTCGTTACTTCTTTGTCTTTTAGGAACTTCTTCACAGTTTTAGCTACTCGTCTTCAAACTTACGCTAGAAATAGAAGTTCTCTTAATTATCGAGGTATCGCCCTCGTTTGCTGATCCTACTTACATCCCAAGTCCTTTACACGCAATTCACTTTTATGGATACAGGCCAATCTCTTTCCCCATCGATTCCCGAGCATTTTCCAAATTTAACAATGAAGCGAGGAATTACCATGAACTACGAAGAAAAAGTGACCATCCAGAATGAAACCGGTCTTCATGCACGGCCCGCTGCCCAACTTGTGAAAGAAGCCGGTTCATTCCAAAGTACCATTCAACTGATCAAAGGAACCCAAGAAGCAGATGCCAAGAGCCTTCTCGGTGTGATGTCCCTCTCTGTTGGTAAGGGAGATGAATTGATCATCCGTGCTGACGGAGAAGACGCAACCGAGGCGGTACAAGCACTACAGCAATTGATCACAACTCAATTAAGTGATTAACCATGAACTCTTCGTTTAGAGAGGATGAACTTGATGACCGCGGAACACTACCAAGGAATCAGCGCAGCACCAGGCTTAGCTATTGGCCATGTCGTCTGGTGGCGAAAAGAGAAACCAGAGATAGATAACAGTAGTATCTCCGACCCTGTTGCAGAAGTCGAACGTTTGGATGAAGCTGTTCAGGTCGCAAGGCAGCAGATTGAGCATCTGCGCAAAACCACTGTGGATCGGATGGGGGAAGAAGCCGCAGCTATCTTCGATGCTCATATCGCCTTTTTAGATGATCCTGCTTACATCGGTGAGATGAAACAACGGATTCAAAAGCACCAAAAAAATGCATCCCTCACCTGTAACGAAGTCACTACACAGATGGCCGAGATGCTCTCGTCCCTCCCCGATGAATATATGCAAGCTCGAGCAGATGATATTCGAGATGTAGGTAATCGTATTCTCCTCCTTCTAGCAGGCATAACGCCCTTTGATCCCTTATCGATCCAACCGGATAGCATCGTCGTTGCACCAGAGCTTGCCCCATCGGATACCGCACAATTCCCCCCTGGAGTTGTGGCAATGGTGACCGCTCGTGGGTCAAAGACCGCTCATGCGGCGATCATGGCACGTACCTTAGGAATACCTGCTGTCCTGGGATTAGGAGAAAAGATAGAGGAATTCATTGACGGAGACACCCTTGTCATTGATGGCGATGCGGGTACCGTCGAGAAAAACCCGACTCCCCAGAAAAAAATTGAGACTTGTATAGTGATTAAACGCCATCAACAGCAACGGGAGGAAGCCTTAAAAAAAGCAGACATGGATGCAGAAACTGCTGACGGCAAGCGAATGCAAGTATTCGCCAATATCGGTAGCCCAAGCGACGTGGATCAAGCTATCGCAAACGGTGCTGAGGGAATCGGACTATTTCGGACAGAGTTCCTTTATTTAGAAAACGACAACTGGCCTACGGAAGAGGAGCAAACCCAAGCTTATAGCCGTGTTCTTAAAGCATTTGGTGATAAGCCCGTCGTCATTCGTACCCTTGATATCGGAGGGGATAAAGATCTCCCCTACGCAAATCTTCCTACCGAGGAGAATCCCTTTTTAGGGCATCGAGCGATTCGTTACTGCCTCGCCAACCCAGAAATTTTTAAAACCCAACTAAAGGCCCTCCTTCGCTCCAGTATCCATGGAGATCTGTGGATTATGTTACCGATGGTGGAGAATTTATCAGAGATCCGAGAGGCAAAAGCACTACTGGCTGAATGTCGGACCGAATTGATGCAGTCGAATATTCCCATCGCAGATTCCATCAAAGTAGGGATTATGGTTGAAGTACCTGCTGCCGCGATCTATGCCGATGTATTGGCTAAAGAAGTGGACTTTATGAGCATTGGTACCAACGATCTCACTCAATACACCCTTGCTGCTGATCGTGGCAATGAACAGGTAGCTCACCTCTATGATGCTGCACACCCTGCAGTTCTCCGGTTAGTGAAAAAAACCTGTGATGCTGCGCGGGAGGCTGGCATTGTAGCTGGAATGTGTGGAGAGCTGGCTGGGGATTCACAGATGACCGAAATCCTCATTGGGCTGGGTCTTGATGAACTATCGATGAGCGCAGGTGCCATTCCAGAAATAAAAGAAAAGATTCGCCCTCTTCATAGTGAATCTGCTCAGAAACTGGCAGAGGAAGCCCTGCGTCAGGAAAGCCCAGAAGCAGTTCGTCAATTAGTTCAATCTCAATTAGTAAAATAACCATGAAAAAGGCTGATTCTATCGAGCAAAACATGCTCTGTGAGAATCAGCCTTTTTCTTCATGCTCTATCTTCTTCCCCACATCCATAACCCTTCGTAGGTCGCATAAACTCCATCATCCGAAGGATAGCGAAGGTCATAACGTCGAAGCACCTCTGATAGTAGTCTTCCAGCAGCGATCAGGGAATGGTTGGACTCACTGTGAGTGGCACCCATCCCTCGAATCGCTCGCACAAAGCCACGAGCATGTTCGTAATTAGCAAGATAGGTTTGTGCTATCGTTTGGGTATCAGTAAATCCTGCACCGACCATCCTTTTCTCCCACTCCCCCCTGCCCTGAAGTGCTAAGCCATGTTGTTCAAAGGGTAATCCTCGTTCCTCTTCAACCTCCCTGAATAGCGTATGTAATTCATTAAAGGTCTTTGCACCAAACGTAGAAGCGATGAACCATCCTCCCTTGGAAAGCCCACGAATGAGATGGGAAAATGTCTCATCCGGCTGGGAAAACCACTGTACAGCCGCATTGGAGACAATCAGGTCAAAGGGGCCTTCTTTCTCCCAATCCATCTGCTCTGCATCTCTGATCGAAAAGGTAACCTGTTTCCCAACACACTTCTTCGCTCTCTCTACCATTTCCCAGGAGATATCTAGCGCGGTAATAGTCGCATCGGGAAACATTCCTAACAGCTTTTCGGTAAGATAGCCCGTCCCACAACCAATCTCCAAAATCCGTTTACCTTTTCCCAAGGGTATTCCACGGATACGCTCTATGAGTTCTATAGCCATCTCTCGTTGCACACTCGCATGCTGATCATAGGTCAACGATGCGCAACCAAATCGTAGCGATACGGCTGCGTTATCAATCACTATGTCTTCATCCTCTCTTCTAACCACTCCCGAAACTGTTCCTGCTGCGTCCAAAAGGGGAGATGCCCCACCCCTTCCCACAAACTTAGGGTGGCGCTAGGGAGCGTTTTATAAAGTTGAATCGCCCCTTCAGGTTGACATACTCGATCCTCCTGTCCACTCAACAAATGAGTGTCGATTGCCAAGGATACATCCCATTGATACCAATCAAAGGCGGCTAACATCTGCAATCCCCCGATCATACTCCCTTCTGATGGAGTCCTCTGCCGGAAAACACGCCACCGTTTCTCTTCCCCACGATCACTCTCGGCTTTAGAAAACAATAGAGAATCAAAGTCGTTTAACGTCCCTACCATATCCTTATCCAAACGCCTCTCCATCCGGCCAAGAACCCGCTGATCCCAACCAGGAAGATCCTCTCCTCGTACAAATCGTCCAGTAGATCCGATTAGAAAAAGCTGATGGATGTGCCCTTTCCATCGATGAGCGAGCTCCAGCGCGACTAATGCGCCTAACGACCACCCAACGATTCGTACTGGAGAAGGCAGAAGTGCGAGCACCGTTTCAACCCTCTGAAACATCTCTTCCACATTCGTACAGCCATTAAAATCGACTTTCCGATGCACCATTTCGTGGGATAATCCCTCGATCACATCATCCCACACCGAGGAATCGACAGACCATCCTGACAACCATAGCACAGAACCCTGTCCTGGCATTAAATCACCCCAAGTTCCCGGCCAGTATCCACAATCACTGTAATGGATTCCTGTAACTCCTGCTCCTTCATCGTTGCCATCAAGGAGAAGCGAAGCCGTGCTTCTCCATCAGGCACCGTCGGGGGACGAATCCCTACAGAAAGCACTCCCCGCTCACTGAGGAGTCGACTATATTGCAACGTTTGGTCTGATCCACCTACCATGATCGGAACAATTTGCGTCATGGACTCGCCCGTATCAAATCCTGCTTGGCGAAGCTGATTACGAAACATACTGCTCTTTTCTGCTAAATCCCTTCGTAAATCTTCTCCCTGTCGTATCAGCTCCAGGGAAGTAGTAATCCCTGCGATCATCGTAGGAGGAAGGGCTGTCGTGTAAATTAGACTCCGGCAGGTATTCACCAGATAGTGGAGCCACTCTTTTTTACCTGCAACATAGGCACCATAGACACCATAGGCTTTGCTAAAGGTTCCCATGTGAAGATCCACCCCATCCGCTACACCGAGCTGATAGGCTGTCCCTTTTCCCTCTGGGCCAAATACCCCACTACCATGAGCATCATCGACCATCAGGGCGGCCCCATACTTCTCCTTCAAATGGATGATTTCTCTTAAGGGAGCAATATCCCCATCCATACTAAATACGGTATCTGTCACAATTAAACGATTACGAATACCTAGCCGATCTGCTTCTTTTAACTGTGCTTCCAAATGATTAAGATCCCGATGACGATAGCGATAAGGTCGTGCCCCACTCAATCGGATTCCATCGACGATACTGGCATGATTGAGACGATCACTAAACACCCCATCGTTCCTACGGAGCAAGGCTGATAGCACACCAACATTGGCTGTGTATCCACTTGTAAATATTAATGCGTCTTCGCATCCCTTATACGTAGCCAATTGTGCCTCAAGGGCCGCTGTCTCTGGAGAATAACCTACGATCAGCCTGGAAGCAGTCGCTCCTGCACCCTGTTCTGCTCCCTGCTGCTGAGCAGAAATAATTGCTGGATGTCCTGCTAGACCGAGATAGTTGTTGGAGGATAAATTGATAAGACGTTTCCCCTCTCTTACCACCACAGGTTGAGCGGCCTCTCCAGTGGTAATCGACTCCCGTAAACGTCCTTGTTTCCGGATCGCTGCCATCCGCTGGCGAATCTCCTCATCCCAGGTACTCATTCATTCTCACCTCGCCAATTCTTCGCGTCATCTAACAAATGAACCAATCGGTCGATAGGGAGATCCTGTTGAAATTCTTCCTTTAATTCCACAGCTGTAGGCCGCTCATTTCCCCAAGGAATCGCCCCTAAAACAGGCACCTTTGCTACTTCCTCGATGAGTCGCGGGTTATGTGGAAGATCAGGGGCCCTATCCCCTTTTTTCAACCCGTTTAGAATCACACCAGCCGGCTCTAAACCACGAGCTCGAATCGCTAGTGAGGTAAGAGCAGTATGATTGACTGTCCCCAATCCAGGACGAGCTACGATCAGGGTAGGCCATCCGATATCTACCGCTAAATCAGCAATCGTCCAACCCTCCCCCATCGGTACAAACCATCCACCCGCCCCTTCGATGAGAAGCACATCCCATTTCTCAGCTAATTTCTCGACTCGCTCCAAGAGGACAGAGCGATCCAGAGACTCTCCGGCCATCTGGGCCGCTAGACCAGGAGCCACAGGAGTCGGCCAACAATACGGAGCGACCTCCTCGATGGAAGAGGATACACCGCTCCATTCCTTCAATAACATCCCATCACCAGCTGGATCCTCACGAAGATGTCCACTTTGCACTGGCTTCATCACTCCGACCCGATACCCACGATTTCCTAGTGCACGAGCAAGTCCAGCCGTAATCCTCGTTTTCCCAACTCCTGTGTCCGTTGCCGTCACAAAAAAACCGCGTCCTCGAATCACGGACCTGTGACCTCACTAATTGCTTGATTGAGAATGCTCACCATCGCCTCTAACTCTTCCTTTGTGGATACGAGCAGCGGTAAAAAGGTAATCACGTCCCCTAATGGACGAGTCAACATACCCAACTCACGCGCATGACGACACACTCTAGCTCCCATCGCCTCTTCCCAGGGATAACGTTCTTTTGTTTCTCGATCCCGCACCAATTCAATACCCACCATCCAACCTTTGCGACGCACTTCCCCTACATGGGGAAGCTTTGCCGTCTCTGCTAACAAACTGCCAAGCCACTCATCTAGCTCTTGTACATGACCGACTCGATTCTCTTTTTCATATAGTTCCAAACTGGCTAGTGCAGCTGCACAGCCTAGTTGGTTTCCTGTATACGAATGCCCATGAAAAAAGGTTTTCCCCTCAGCATGATCGCCCCAAAAGGCATCATAAATCTCATTAGAGGCCATCGTAGCCGCTACAGGAAGATAACCACCGGTCAATTTTTTCCCAAGACATAGGAGGTCCGGTTCCACTCCTTCATGTTCACAAGCAAACATCTTTCCTGTCCGCCCAAACCCTGTAGCTACTTCATCAACAATGAGAAGGACTCCGTACTGACGACACAGACGCTCTACTTCTTTTAAGAAACCGTTAGGCATGACAATCAACCCACCGGCACCTTGCACCATCGGTTCTATGACAACAGCGGCAATCTCTTTCCCCATCTCCTTTAGCTTTTCTTTTAACTCTTGCAAAGACGATTCCATACACTCTTTCTCTGTACCTGGAAAGCGATACGGATAAGGATAAGTCACTCGTTCTACAGGAAAAATCAGTTGTCGAAACGCAGCATGAAAACGATCAATTCCACCTACACTAACCGCTCCCACGGTGTCCCCGTGATAAGCGTTGCCCATGCTCAGGAAGCGCTGGCGCTCAGGTTGACCCCGATGCTGCCAATACAGATATGCCATCTTGAGAGCCACTTCTACAGCTGTTGCTCCACTATCCGAATAAAACACCTTCTGTAGACGCTCAGGTGTAAGTCCAACCAAGCGTTCTGCTAGTAATATAGAAGGGACATTGGCTGAACCAAGCAACGTGGAATGGGCGATTTTATCCAATTGTTCAATAATCGCTTGATTAATCTCTGCTCGGTTGTGTCCGTGGGGGTTCACCCAGACGGAGGAATTACCATCGTAATACTCTTTCCCATTTACATCGATCAGTTTTACCCCTTCTGCACGTTCGATGATAAGGGGCTCACCCTCACAATATTCTTTCATCTGTGTAAACGGGTTCCATAAATAACGTCGATTCTTTTCCAGGAGCTCCTCATAGGTCATGTCTTTGAATCCTCCTCCGATTTGTCAACGATCTTTTCATTGTAGGTTTACATTTGGAATATAACATGACCTTGAGGGGTCGTCCACACGTAGAAATTTATGTTAAGTGATACTTTATGATGGACATCCCAAACAAAAAGACCCAAGTCAGTGTTACCCTTGGGACCCCTCCGCTTCAAACCAAGCTTTTTCAACGGCTTGTTTGAGATAATCATATTGTACTGCCAACCCTCAGCCACTCTCGTCTTTACAATTTCTCCTGCAAGGAGATCTTGTACGACTAAAGCAGTCACACCACACTGACCCTTCGCTGGATTGTCTGGCGTATATAATGAGCTGGTTTTTGCTGACCAGCTAGAAAATAGGATCGTCAATAATCTTTGTATTTTCCCCTCCCTCATCAGCGCTCACGCTCCTCCAAATATCGTTCTAATACCACCCAACACGTGATAGAGAGCAGAAGGAAAAAAAAGAAAAGAGAGCAGCGGTACAACCAATCTTGCGCTGTCCCTGAAGACACAGAAGATAACCACAAACAGAGCACCGCTGCTCCTCCAGACAGACTTCCTAGCCACATCAACCTTCGCACGCACTCATCTACCTCCATATGGAATGCTCCCTTAGGCTTCGATTCATGTGCAAGATTCTCCTGTTAACCGTTAAAAAACGCCCCCCTAAAGGGAGCGTGCTGATTAGTTTTATATAGATACTTTTTTTATTGATGGACTAACCGTTTTTTTACTGGACTTACCGGTTTGACGACTTCAATCGGGCCGTCGCCGCGACGCATCACTTTTTCAAAGGCTTGTGTTGGTTTTAGCACGGTTAACATGTACTGGATGGCAACCATAGGATCCACATCATAGCCGCAGGTGTAGCAATCCAAAGCGGCAAATCCTTTTTCAGGGTACGTATGAATGGAGATATGGCTTTCCGATAAAAGCACCAGCACCGTTGCCCCCTGAGGGTCAAAAACCTTTGCCTGTGAAGAAAGAACCGTCGCACCACTCTTTTCAGCAGCGTCTTTCATGTGTTTCTCCAGCGTGGTGGCGTCATTGAGCAGACCAAAATCGACACCCCAAGCATCCATGGCTACATGTCGTCCGAAAGTCGAGTACTCCTCCATATCTTTCGGCCCCCTTCCTAGGAAATATCGTGGCTTGCCAATATTCCGCTAGGATCTGCTCGTTCACCACGGGGGAAGGTTAGTCCTCAGAGGTCCCAACCCTTTAAGTGAATCTTGGATCCTTCTAGCGCAATTTCACGAATAATAACTTATCACATTTCCTTTAGAGGTGCAACTATCAATTTTAGGATAATTCCTCTTCAATAAAGATCAAACATACTCACAGGAGTCCCTGTTTCTTCAGATAATCCGCCCCATGACCAATAATTTCCGTCTATCATTTTTCCTGGGATGTACCATGATCAAAAAAGAAGGCCTATTATTAATATGGGGGCCTGTATTTTAGGAGATCGATGTGCATGCGATATTCTACTATCCCAAGGAACACCCCCACCATTAAAGCACCCCAGCCACTTACGACAAAGCCGGGCAATATCGCCTGCGCTCCATAAGTGACTACAGCCATAAATAATCCTCCTAGAAGCGCCGACCGAATATTTCCTAGGCGGGGTAGTATCCATTCATCTGCGTAATGACCTACAGTAGCAAAAAATAAAACAATCACTGCGGGTACCCAAACGGAGTAGTAAGAAAGAGTCCCAGTCAGTTTAGTAATTGCAAAAATCACCGTACTATACATCACGATTTTAAGTAACCAATTCATGGGCATACCTCCCTCTTCTCTTTTTAATATGCCCCCAAATCCTTACATCACCAAATAAAACAAAGGGAGTCGATTCATTTTTATAACAATCAAAACCCCCTTTTTCCCATACATATAGAAAAAGGGGGTGCTATCAGATGTGGATTATTGTGGATCTTTCTGAGCGGCGGTTATATCTTCTTTCTAATCAAACGGTCCTCCGGGCATGGCCTGTAGGAATTGGCAAAACACTGACACGAACGCCAATTGGCACCTATTCTATCGTCAATAAACAGCCCTATCCCTTTAGTCATCCAGGTGGCCAGCTCAGTCCCTATGGTGTCCTTTGGATGGGACTCTCCCGTAGTGGTTATGGAATTCACGGTACAAATAACCCATCCTCCATTGGAAAACAGGTCTCCAAAGGATGTATCCGTATGCATAATCGAGATGTTCAGGAACTATCCAGCTACGTGCCCATAGGTACCCAGGTCACCATTCGAGCCTAAATCGCCCCTCTAATCCATTGCATCCTTATCCCATTCTCTTCTTAAAATCCCCATGTAGATGCGATCCACTTTTTGATGATCGCGAAGGACACCTTCCCTGATTACACCTTCTATAATAAATCCTGCTTTTTCATAACTACGGATCGCAGCACGATTACTGCCGATAACATCCAAGCCCACCCGATTGAGGTTTAATTCATGAAACGCATATTGCAGAAGCAGTTGTAGCGCTTCTGTACCATACCCCTTATTGCGACAATCCTTCTCCCCAATACCGATGGACAATCTTCCTGCTTGGTTATTCCACTCAATACTATGTAAAGCAGCAAAACCGATCAGCTTATCATCAGTAACTGTATGGACTGCAAACTCGATGCCCCCACCTTGACCAGAGCCGGCCTGTATTTCTGCACGAAAGGAGTCCGCTGATCGCGGCACGGCATAATCGGTATCTAAATTACGTAAATACTCAGCGTCCTCACTCCATTTGGCATACGCCTCAGCCGCCTGCTCTGTCACTGCTGTAAAACGAATACGAGCACCTCTAAATATATTAGATGGGTTCATACGTTCCTCCTGTTTCTATACCAACTAGCTAAAGGTACCATTCAATTCCGAGTACATCAACGTTCCCTACCAGCCAGCACGTGGATGCCGTTTCAGTGAAACCTCACTCAGTAAGAGCATTGAGGACGATTCTTCCGCCTCTCCTATAGGCTCTGAAGTTAGTAAGATAGAAAACGGACCGTAAGCGCGCTCATCTCTAAGGAGCAAACCTCCATGATCCTTAGCAAATGCGATTGCTCTTTCTATTCCATCCTGTAATCGGAAGCAAAAAATATAGGCATCCGCCTCTCGATCATACATCCAAACTTGTTGATAACCGATTGCCCCCCTCGCCATGATATCTTCCCATTCAGGAATATATAATATCAATAAATTGTCTTCAGAAAGTTCCGCCCAACCCCCATCCTCTGGGATTGCTGCTGTTGTCACTTGGGGTACATAACGTTCTTCAGCCATGTTCTAACCCTCCCTTTTTATGTTTTCGTACCTCCGCCAATCGAATGAGAAGTGGCGCTACATAAGTTAAATCAATGGATTGATCCGTCCACTCATCATAAATTTTCTCTGCCTCAGAACCTATGATCAGTAAGGGGACGTGATTCATCGTGTGCGTGGACACACGGAAGTCTTCACTATTCCCATGATCGCTTACCAGAACAAGGGCATCTTCCCTACGTAACCTTTCCACCAAGCTTCCCAAAAAGCGATCATAATCCTCCACTACTTTCTGCATCAACGTCTCATCTTGACGATGACCTGCCAAATCACTGAGAAAGTATTCATGGATCGTCAAGTCCACCTTTTGAGCCAAGTCAAACAGATGCCCCGCTGCCTCTTCAGGGGTGATCGTTTCCACTTCTGGTATGACGCGCTTTAGAGTGTGTCGCGTTAAATCATGGTAGACCGCTCTACCTGCGAATAAATCCTCCCCTGTACGCAAGGGAATGCCCGCACTTCGCGCAGCCGCGGTAGAAGTAGAGATCCAGCCCTTCTTTGTAGCGGATCGTTCAAAAAATTCCCGAGTATAACTGTTAGCGAAGGCGGCAGTCATCTCCCGATGTGCAAACTGATGATAGATGTTATCTTGTTCAACCCATTCCCGTAACCGGCGAAAGGGGAATCCACTCTGGTGGGCACCCATCGCTTGGGGAGCATTTCGCCCTGTGAAGATCGTCGCTTGCCCTGTGGCACTTTGAGGTAGCCCTGCCAATCCCATAGAAGGGTTCGCAGACAATAGGGCAATCCCTCTTCTTCCTTTGATTTGTGTCGTTTGATGTACGAGTGAACCTCCTAAAAACCCATTTAGATGCGGAGTCGAAAGAGATGCCCATGGATTATACGCTTTCTCTTCACCTAATCCCACCCCATCAATAAATAATAGAATGACAGCGATGACTACCACCCCCTACTACTCTAGTACCCAAGCCCATGTTAACCATTGTATCATAGGGCATTCACTAGACTCGATCCATGATTCCACGCTTTATTTTCCAATCTGGTATAATATCTGAGGTACACTATTACAGCAGGAGGGGCAATCCCATGCAACACTTTAGCCGGATGAACCGGGGGGAACTCCTAACCGAAATCCGTCGACTTCAGGAATCAGAGAATCAAGCGCGTCGCTCTTCAATGATCGGGGAAGAAGCAGTCATTCAACAACAAATCCGTTTTGCCAAATCCTACCTAACGGACCCTTCCTCGATACATCCTGGGAAACTTTACAAAGTTGAGGGGGAGGAGAGCCTATTCCTCGTCGAATACCTGAACGGTGTGATGGCCTGGGGGAACTTTGTAGATCGTCGCATTCGCGAAGCTGTGCCCATTGGCATCCTTTCACCAAATGAAACGGATCATTCATGATGGCGTGCAGAATATATTATCGACTTTTCCCGTGAATCGCCTCGTTCTCTTCGGACGAGGTTTTATGTATGTCCGTCAATTCACGAACCATCCACGTCTGATCGATGTACTCATTGCCTAGTTTCATCACCTTTGGTTCCGTACCTACTGCTTTAAAACCTACCGAACGATAAACTCTACAAGCAGGCTCATTGTTACTTCGAACTTTAAGCCGCAACATCTCAAGCCCCCTCATTCCACGAGACTCTTTGATTATTTCCTTTAACAGTGTACGGGCAATACCTAACCCCCGATAATCTTTATCTACATGCATCGCCCATAGCATCGCATAGTGTTGACTCATCACTCGATTCCCTCGAGAAAAACCAAGGGTCCCTAGTAATTTTCCTTCCATCCAAGCACCTAATATAAAATGATCCGGCTCACTCCATACACTATGGAATTTTTCTACTAACACAGACAAGGTGTTTTCACCTCCCCATTCATCTGCCATCATGCCTACATCAGTCACAGATGACCGACATCCTTCCAACATCAAGTGCCTGAAAGGAACTGCATCTAACGGGGTAAGCTTTTTGATCTTTACCGCGGATCCCTTCACAATCATCAGGAGTCCTCCCTTCTCTTTGTAAACTTTACTGTCCCTCTTTCCATCCTACCTCTCCTATTCCCTGCTATCACAGCATACAAAAAGAAAAGAACGATCCTCTAATAAAGATCGTCCTTCTCTAATCTATTCCTATCATGATCCTTGTTCTTCGAGTAAAGCTTCTGATAACGTGGCAATAACACCCTTTTGGTCACGTATCCTGCGGCTTAGTTCTTCGTGATGATCACGCGTCGCCCCTGACTGGACATCCTCTTTCATCTGTTGCCGCAACTCTTCCAGTTTGCCGATTTCCGTTTCTAAGTCCCGCCTAAGGCACTTCCTTGAGTTGGGCATAATGGATGCTCCTTTGTATTAGCAGGCATTTTGTCCATTGTACTCCTGTATCTGGACAAAAGTAAACCATCTATTCGGCATATCATATAATTGTCCGTGGATTACTTTGCTTACTTTTTAAAAGCCCCTGTGGTACGCTAATCTAAACCACCTGCATCCTTAGCAAATAAGCCCTGATGCGGCGGAAAATGTGGAGGCGGTTTGATGAGTAAATTAGCTATCTTTTCGATTCTGTGGTGGCTTACGGGGAATCCCATTACCGCCTTGCTTTTCTTCCTTTTCATTCTTTACTTATTGGACCGTCGTTTTACTCGTTTTTTTCCTAGCGCGACTCGCCCACTGCGTAGAAATCGCCAGATACTTAAGTTGAAAGATGCGCTAAAATTAAACCCTCATGATACCTCAAATAAACGGGAACTCGCTCGTCTCCTCATCGAGAAAAAAAATTATAAAGATGCTCTTCCATGGCTCTCTGAGGCTTTAACGGCCATACCCGATTCTGCAGCGATCCAAGCGGAGAAGGGTCTTTGTCTCTTGAAACTGAACAGGAGAACCGAGGGCGAACAAATGTTATTAGCGGCATTGGAAGTGGAATCCCTCGTTTTATATGGAGAACCTTATCTTCGGCTCGGGGAGGCTTTTGCCGCTCATGATCAAAAAAAAGCTCTAACCTATCTTGAAAAATTTAAGGACATCAATACTTCTTCATCAGAAGCTTGGTATCGACTTGGCCAGATATATCGTAAACTCAGCCGAAGCGATGACGCCCGTCAAGCCTTCGAGGAAGCTATCGAAATCTACCGTATTTTACCAAAGTATAAAAAACGTTCGGAACGCACCTGGGCTCTACACTCCAGTATTCGACTGGCCCTCTTGCCTTTGGGTGGATCGAAAAAAAGAGATACCTAGGATACAAAAAAGCCTTGTCTATTTTCACAGCAAGGCTTTTTTGTTCCTTTTTCTTCACTAGTACTGCTAGGTCAACTTATCACTTAAAAAGGAATTTCAATGAGTTGAGGTTTTACATGAACCGAACGAGGACTTCCTACATCTTTCGCAAAAGCAACGATGTTATCTATGACTATGGGTGCATTGATTGTGAGAAAAACCACTGACATGATTGCTGTACTTTTGGGTGGAGGTGGAACGATAGCGAAATAGGATGTAAAACGAAGCGTATTCGGTCGTGGCGGAATTACTAAAAGGGGTGTGGTACGCAACAAATGCTTTTTTTTATCCATCCATGAAACGACAGCAAATAACCGGGGTTGAATCGATCGAGGGTTTTCATTTAGGAGGCTGAAGTAGAGATAGTAGGCACATGTTCTGATAAAGGTACCAGAGACATTCTGAAATAAAATCCCCCCTTTGTCGATTCGAACAGAGGTATCCTTGGGTCGAATCGGATTGGGCAATGTTTCAATTCCTCTACCCTGCCAGGAACTTAATCCATCTCTAAAGCCGCCATTTGTTATAAGATTACCGCTGGAGCAAGCCATGAGGTTTCACCTCTTTTCTCAAATTCTTCATTTTATTTTGATTGGATGAACATCAACAATTCTGGGTTCGTGGTTTATTTGGCTCGTAATGGACGAACAATGTGTTCCAGTTCCATTATGCGAGACGCTTTAAAATAGAAAACGGAATTAGCTGGCATCTTGGTATGAAGAAAGTTTGCAATGGCCAATGGACGATTAGCACACGTTAGAATTTGATTGGCTGGATACCCTGCTATTCGGGCCGCTACTCCAATCTGGGCAGCCCGTGGCCCTACGGTCACGAGAAATGAAGGCCGAGTTTGAGCAACCTTGATTCCCACATTACGATGCCCCTGTGCGGTTAGTTTTCCAAGTTCGTGCATATCCCCTAAAACTGCAACACTGTGCCCACTGCCTGCCACTTGTTGCAAGACTTCTAGTCCTGCCATTGTCGAAGAAGGATTCGCGTTATATGCATCATTAATCAATAATCGACCGCGTCTTCCACCGATCTTCTGTAACCTCATTTTGGGAACCGGGAAGGTGCGAAGAGCTTTTTGTATATTACTGACTGGCACTTTTAACAAAAAACCCACAGCAATCGCCGCTAAGGCATTATAAACATTGTGGACTCCCCAAGTAGGGATTTGATAAGGAACTCCACGAACGTGGAAACCCATCCCACCCTTTGAATATCTAACGTTTGTAGCTTGGACTGTAGCTCGCTGTTTAATGCCAAAGGTCCATGTATGACGACCCTTCGTATTTAGCTTACGAACACCGTCATCATCTCCATTGACAATAAGAAGACCATTGGGGGAAACCCCATCAATCAGTTCTTGTTTTGCGCGGACGACATTATGAAGAGAACTGCCCAAACTACCTACATGTGCTTCTTTCACACAGGTTACGATCCCAATAGATGGCTTGGCTACCTGACATTGTTTACGAATATCCCCTAATCTTGACATCCCCATTTCTAATACGATAGCTTTTTGACTAGGATTGAGACGTAGGAGATGATGATGGATCGTACGCGCAACATTCAAATTATCCCTAGACTTTAATGTACGAAACCTTCTCATCAGCACAGCCGCTGCCATTTCCTTAGTCGTTGTCTTTCCTGAGCTACCAGTAATTCCTATGAAAATAGCATTGGAGCGAGATCGTTGCCAATGAAGTAATCTCCATAGAGCTTGCTTGGTATCTCGTACACTGATTAGAGGATGTCGAGAGGGAATACGGTGTTCCAACCCCTTAGGAGCGACGATACCAGCACTTGCCTTTCTTTGAAGCTCATGGAGTTGACGACTCAAACTTCGTCCGGGATTAATTATAAAAACGACTCCACTCTCTAAATGCTTGGGAAATTCATAGAGGACATGCTTTACTGGAGTTTGGGGAGTTCCACGAATCAGTTTTCCTCCGATTACCGAAGCTAGATGTCCAAGATCTATAGGGTACAACCTTATTCACCACTTCTCGTCTAATTTTTCTAGTATAATATGTTCAATGAATCTATGTGTGCTAGGGCAGTCGAGGGATTTTAATTGTTATGGACAATATAGCGAGCCCATCCAGATGGATGAGCTCGCTTCCTTTTCTATGGATTCAATCAATCTCCTCTCTTTTAAATTAGCAAAGGGTGATTTTTCCTCTTATTTCGTGTTCTTTGGTTATGTTCCGACGGTTTGGACAATACTGTACCCGAGGAGGTGCAGTCCATGTATTATGTAATCTTAGATTCTGAAAAATTTCCTTTGTCAATCCTTCACGAGGAACAGTATTTCGAATATTATAACCCCCTGAAAAAAGACCATCGGGTTGAGTTCAGGGGATCTATGAATCAATGTTACACCTTTGTAGCTAGACAGGACCGTCTTTCTCCTATGAATTGACGGAATCTTTAACCTATCAGTCATCACAAACCATTTACGACAGTGACACGAAAATACAAAAAAGGACTGAAAACCCATCAGCCTAGGTTTCAGTCCTTTTTTTCTTGCATCAAGCTTCTTTCACCTTGTTTCGCTTTTTACGAACAGGAGGGAGAAGCTTATCTGGGTTAACCGAACGGACCGGTTCCCATGTGCTTGGGTTCTGATCGTCGAATTGCTCCAGGTATTTAATCACTTCACGTGTAATCGGAGTAGGAGTAGAGGCACCTGCAGTCACACCGACATAACTTTTTCCGCGTAGCCACTCTACTTTGATCTCCGTCACATCACTTACCCGATGGGCTTCTACACCAGCAACTTCCCTTGAAACTTGCTCCAATCGGATCGAGTTGTTACTCCGAGGATCACCTACGACAATCACCATCTCCGTTTTACCCGCTTGCTCCGCAACGGCTTCCTGTCGTTCCTGAGTCGCTAGACAGATCTCGTTGACGATTTCAGCAGTTGTATATTTCTCCTGTATTTTTTTCATCAAGTTCCGGGTATCCCACTGACTCATCGTTGTCTGGTTCGTGATCAAAATTTTACCAGAGGGAACCGCTAATGCTTCCACATCCGCCTCAGTCTCAATTAAGTGTACATGATCCGGAGCGACACCCATCGCTCCTTCGGGTTCAGGGTGTCCCTTTTTGCCGATATAGGCGATTTCATATCCTTCGGCTACCCGGTCACGGATTAGGTCATGGGTACGAGTCACATCTGGACAGGTCGCATCCACTATAGTTAATCCCTTCTCCCGTGCCCGACGGCGTACCTCAGGTGAGACTCCATGAGCAGTAAAGATGATCGTTCCCTGGTCAACTTGATCCAAAAGCTCTAGCCGACTTTCGCCATCAAGTGTAATAATGCCCTCCTTTTCAAAGGCATCTGTCACATGGCTGTTATGAACAATCATACCTAGTATATAAATCGGCCGAGGCAAGTCTAAGTTGTTCGTCGCTTCCCTTGCCAATACCATGGCATCTACCACACCATAACAATAACCCCGAGGGGTAATTCTCAGTACATCCATTCCAGCGATACCTCCCGTGTCCGTATCCGCATCCGCATCCATCCAGACACAATTCTCCTCTATTATACCTCACTTCATTACTCTTGGCCAAAGTCTCGAATAATTGCAGAAAATATGGGCCTTTCCACCCGGTACGAATGTCAGGGGCCATCATAAGATATCGTGTCGCAGTGAAGAAACGACAGTATTAAAGGAGTGGAAACCTTGGGAGAAAAAAAATTGCCTATGCCCATTGCGCCACCTATACAACCTCAACCTGTCCCAGTTCCAGTACCCGTACCGATCCCCTACAACCCCTGTCCGCCTCCACCAGATCCATGTGGCTGGGGTGACTGTGGATGTGGCCCTGTAATACATCCTCCATGTGGTGGTGGTTATTATCACCACGGTCAACGTGGTTATTGTGGCCATGGTTACGGCGGCGGCTACGGCGGCTATGGTGGTGGCGGCTTCGGTGGCGGTGGCTTCGGTGGCGGTGGCTTCGGTGGCGGCGGCTATGGTGGCGGCGGCTATGGTGGCGGCGGCTATGGTGGCGGCGGCTATGGTGGCGGCGGCTATGGTGGCGGCGGCTATGGCGGCGGTGGCTATGGCGGCGGTGGCTATGGCGGCGGTGGCTACGGCGGCTACGGCGGCGGTGGCTACGGCGGTATGAAGATGCCTGGTGGAGGTTACGGCTTTGGCCGTAGCTACGAGAGCTCCAGTACCTTATAGAGAATTGGTTCGCCAACCAATTGAACCACCAATTTGTCTTCCGCCTCCCCGATGGGAGGCTTCCTTATTGCTTCCTATTGATGATCCGCTTGCATGATATTGGTTTTCCCTCGTATATACCGTGTCAGCTCAGCAGTCATCTCCCAATAGTTAAAGGGAGTGATGAGATAGATTCCATTAAAGTATTTAATCGCCTCATCTAACAGTCCCCTCGCTTGAGAGATCCCTATCTCCCGAGCTTCGGCTCCCTTTTTGTTGGTCATTTGTTTCAACACAGAGTCCGGGATTTTAACCCCTGGTAATTCATTGTGTAAAAAAAGAGCATTGCGGTGACCGGTAAGTGGCATAACGCCAAGGAAGATCGGGATATCAAAATCCTTTGTTGCCTCAGCGACACGTTGAACCGACTCGGCATCATAAACCGGTTGGGTCATGATAAAATCTGCACCCGCCTCCACCTTTCGCTTCAGCCTGCGGATTGCTGGCTCCATTTTGGATACATTCGGGTTAAAAGCGGCACCCACAGTAAATCTGGCCTTTTGCTTTAAGGGTTTACCCGAAAAAGAAATACCTTCGTTTAGTTGCTTCACCATCCGAATAAGATCAAAGGAATTAACATCGTAAATCGAACTAGCACCTGGTAAATCGCCAATTCGGGTGGGATCCCCTGTGATCGGGATCCCCTGTGATCACAAGGATCTGATCGATACCTAGAGCATGGAGTCCCATCAAGTGAGACTGCTGACCAATCAGATTGCGATCCCGGCAAGTTATATGAACAAGAGGTTCTGCACCTGTCTGCTTTTTCATGATAGAGCCTAGTGCCATATTGCTCATACGAACCGTCGCCATAGAATTATCCGCTAAGGTAACTGCATCCGCTCCTGCTTTATCTAGCTCCCGAACCCCCGTGAGAAAGTCCTCAATCTCTAAATCCTTCGGTGGATCAAATTCGACGATGATGGTGGTCTCTTTCTTAACTTGCTCTACTACGGTAGGACGGCTTCTCACGACCAGCCGCTCCTTGGGATCATTGTTCATTTTAGGAACAGGGACGGGATTGATTCGCGGGAGTGGGGCAAGACCTGCTAGACTCTTTTTCATCGCTTGGATATGTTCCGGCGTTGTGCCACAACAACCTCCAATCAGCCGTGCACCCTGTTCGCGGAAAGAAAGAGCACGCTCTCCAAAGTACTGGGGCGTGGATTTATATTGAAATTCCCCATCCGTCTGTGCCAATCGGCCCGCATTGGGAAAAATCGATAGCCAAGTATCCTCTGGAACAATCGTGTTCTCTAAGGCACGTTGTATTTCCAATGGCCCTAACCGACAATTTAGCCCCACTCCATCGGCCCCTGCCTTTTTTAAAGTGGAAAAGGCCTCTGTCAGTGTATGCCCATCTCGTGTCTGTCCCACTTCGATCAGGGCTAAGTTAGCGATGATTGGCTTTGTTGTCAAAGGGCGGATCACCTCAAGAGCAAGGAGCAACTCCTTCAGGTCAAGGAAGGTCTCTAGGGTGATCCCATCCACCTCTGAGTGCAACAGTGCTGTTGCCTGTTCTTCATACATATCACGGTACTCCGCTGGATCATAGTTGGGCACACGACCAGCATTGATGGAACCTACTGTCCCAATGACATAGGCATCTTCTCCTACTCCCCGACGGGCAATGCGAACAGCCTCCCGATTGATCCTCGTAATTTTCCCTTCCATGCCATAGCGAGAAAGGCGCTCACGGTTCGCTCCGTAGGTATTTGTTTCAATTACTTGAGCTCCTGCTGCATAATATCGTCGATGAACCTCTTCCACCCAGTCGGGACGGGAGAGGCAGAGTTCTTCTACGGATACACCTACTGGAATCCCCTGTTGATACAGATAGGTGGATATCGCCCCATCCCCGATCAGGATCGATTGGGATAAGGCCGTTCTAAGATCTGGTTTCTCCTTCATAGTTTTTCTCTCCCCCTCACACTGCATTGAAATACCGACCTTCAGGATGGGCAAAAACCATCGCTGACACAGATGCTTCTGGTTCCATCATAAAACCTTCTGTAAGCTCAATCCCAATCGCTTTGGGGTCGAGTAACTGAAAGAGTTTCTTCTGATCTTCCAAATCAGGACAAGCGGGGTATCCAAAGGAGACTCGCACTCCTTGGTAACGGGCACCAAAGCGTTCTCTCATGGTCATTTCTGCTGGATCAGGGAAACCCCATGCATCCCGCATAATATGGTGAACACGTTCGGCAAAGGCTTCCGCTAATTCGAGGGCGAAAGCTTGCACCATATGAGATTTCAAGTAATCTCCACTCTCTTTCCATCCATCAGCTAACGCCCTTATACCCTCTCCAGCAGTTACAGTCAAAAAACCAACATAGTCCATCTCGCCAGATTCCACGGGCCTGAGGAAATCTGCTAAACAAAGATAGGGTTTCTTGGATTGCCGAGGGAAGGTGAAGGTAGTAAGAGTCTTCGTTCCTGGATGATCTGGATCGTACACATGGATGGAATTCCCCTCTGCCTGGGCAGGGAAGAACTGATACATCCCATGGGGGTGGACCTTATTCTCCCGGGTAAGTTCACCGATAAGGTCATCCAGTGCCTGTTGTAATTCCAGGGCTTTGGCATCCCCGTTGGCAAGTAAGGTTTGGATATTTCCCTTGAGCCCGAGATGCTTCCCAAGCAGCATCTGCGGATTAACATAAGGCATTAGGTGACTGACTGGATATTGCCTAAGAATATGCCGGTTAAAATCTGGAGGAAGATAGATCGGAGCTTGTCGGCTCACCTCAGATCTGACCAATGGTGCGGAGGTTTTCTTCGCAACCGCCCCTTCTTTTTCTTCTGCTGCCTTCAGGGCTGCTTCCCGATTACGACGAAGTTCGTCGACTAATTCTTGTTTTGTTGTTTCTCTACAGAGTCGATTGGCCAAATCCAAGCCATTCATCGCATCCTTGGCAAATAAGACAGGGCCGTCGTATTGCGGAGCAATTCGGTTCTCCGTAAATTTCCGTGTAAGTGCGGCACCGCCCACCATGATCGGCAGATCCAAGTTGGCTGCCTTCATATCCTGGGCAGTGAGTACCATCTGTTGAGCTGACTTCACGAGTAGGCCTGATAGACCGACCACATCGGGCTTCTCCCGTCGACAAGCTTCGATTAGCTCTGCTGGTGGCACCTTAATTCCCAGATTGACTACCTCATATCCATTATTTGAGAGGATGATCTCCACTAGGTTTTTGCCGATATCATGGACATCCCCCTTCACAGTAGCGAGAACGATCTTCCCCTTGCTACCTGCGGAGGATTTCTCCATATAGGGTTCTAGGTGGGCAACTGACGCTTTCATCACCTCTGCGCTTTGCAACACCTCGGCTACGATCAGCTGATTGTCATTAAATAGACGGCCTACTTCATCCATCCCGGTCATCAAGGGTCCATTAATAATCTCTAGAGGGTCATCCACCTTCGCTAAGGCTTCATCCAAATCTGGGATGAGACCATCTTTGGTTCCCTCTACTACATAGCTCGCAAGGCGCTCTTCCAAGGGAAGGTTTGTCACAGCTTCCTTCGTTACACTCTTCTTTCCCCGGTAAAAATCAGCAAAGGTAGCTAAGGTCTCATCATAGTTTTCATCATTCGTCTCAAAGAGGAAATGCTCCGAACGCTCCCTCTCCTCCGTCGGAATGGAAGCATAGCGTTCCAATTTCTCCGTGTTGACAATGGCATAATCAAGACCTGCCCGTGTGCAATGATAGAGGTAAACCGCATTTAACACTTCACGACCCGCAAGAGGCAAGCCAAAGGAAACATTGGAAACCCCCAGGATTGTCCCACAGGCAGGAAGTGCTTCTTTGATTCGGCGAATCCCTTCCACGGTTTCTTTAGCCGATCCAATATAGGCCGCATCCCCTGTACCAACGGGGAAAACAAGAGGGTCAAAGATGATATCCTGCTCAGGAATCCCGTATTTATGAACAAGTAAATCATAGGAACGACGAGCAACTTCTAGCTTCCGTTCCGCAGTGACCGCCATCCCTACTTCATCGATCGTCCCCACAACTACCGCCGCACCAAAACGGCGAATCAGAGGGACCACCTCAGCAAAACGTTCCTCGCCATCCTCTAAATTAATCGAGTTGATAATCGCTTTCCCCTGAGAGAATTTCAGGGAGTTTTCAATAACTTCAGCATCGGTTGAATCAATCATGAGGGGGATTTTTACTTTACGAACAACAAAGTCGAGAAACTTGACCATATCCTCTGCTTCATCTCGATCTGGATCAGCTAAACAGATATCGATTACCTGAGCGCCGCCTTTTACCTGGCGACGAGCAATCTCCGAAGCATCTTCATACTTGCCGTCTTTGATTAGCTCCCGAAATTTCTTCGACCCAATCACATTGGTACGCTCACCGACTAACACCGGGCGATTATCCTCTTCCAAATAGAAAGGTTCGATTCCTGAAACTGCCGTAAGCTTCCGTTCACTTTTAAACCGAGGCGTTTTATCCCGCAAGGCCTCATCGAGAGCGCGGATATGTTCAGGTGTCGTTCCACAACACCCTCCTGCCAAGTTGAGCCAACCCTGATCCGCAAAAGCAGCCAATTTTTGCGCTAAGCCCTGTGGTGTTTCATGATAATTGCCATCTTCATCAGGAAGACCCGCATTGGGGTAACAACTGACTCCACAGGAGGCCATCCCCGACAAGGTACGAAGATGATCCCGCATAAACTCAGGTCCAGTCGCACAGTTAAGCCCAACGGCTAGCGGTTCTAGATGTTGAATCGATAGATAAAAAGCCTCCACATTTTGTCCGGCAAGCATGGTTCCCATCGGTTCAATCGTCCCAGAGATCAATAACGGAACCTTTCGTCCTGTATCAGCAAAGGCTTGATAAATCCC
Organism: Marininema mesophilum; assembly: GCF_900106775.1. Classification (GTDB taxonomy): domain Bacteria; phylum Bacillota; class Bacilli; order Thermoactinomycetales; family DSM-45169; genus Marininema; species Marininema mesophilum. The sequence goes on along the minus strand of NZ_FNNQ01000006.1, from coordinate 9,677 downwards.
GATCCCCGCCGCCTTTACATTGAGGGTATCCTGGGAAGTCTCTAGCAAGAGGGCATCGACTCCTCCCTCCAAAAGGCCCACCGCTTGCTCATGGTAATTCTCAATCAACTCATCAAAGGTGGTTCCCCCAGTTACCGAAAGGGTCTTCGTCGTTGGCCCTAGCGCACCAGCGGCATATCGAGGACGTTCAGGAGTGGAATACTTCGCCACCGCTTCCACGGCAAGTTGAGCTGCCGCAAGATTAATCTCCCTTGCCTTATGGGAAAGATCATACTCTGCCAATACGAGGGGAGTCGAACCAAAGGTATTCGTCTCAATAATATCTGCACCTGCAGCTAGATAGGCTTCATGAATCCTCTGAATCACGTCGGGACGAGTCAGATTAAGGTTTTCGTTACAGCCGTCATATTCCTCACCACCAAAATCATCTGGTGTGAGGTCCGCTACTTGTAGTTGGGTACCCATCGCACCATCCAAGATGAGGATTTTCTCCTTCAGTCGTTGTTTAAGGGGCGTTTTCTGCTCCTGTGTCATCTGTACCAATCCCTTTTCGATATAATAAAAAACCTTTCATCTCTCGGGATGAAAGGTATGTCTGCACACTCTCTCATCTGCCAGAGAATTACTCTGCAGAATTTGGCACCACACCTCCATGATCGGGTAGGTTGCCGGGCTTCATCGGGTCTGTCCCTCCGCCTCTCTTGATAAGAGATCTATAAAGTTTATGAAGTTCATCGTACATGATTTTCTCCACTATAAGGAATCACCCGTCAATTGTCAACCAATACCTCTATGGCAAGGTTTTTTCACAGATATCCTTCACTTTACAAAATGGCCCAACCATAGCGACCATTCCTCTGTAAAATGATCAAATCATCCTCATTTACAGTGTATGCCAATAACTTCCAGTTGGTGCGTGCTCATCTCCACCATTCCCCGAGAGCCGACCCCATGCACTTTTTAGCCTCTTATGGTCCTCATAGGCAAATTAGCCATGATCAAATACAAGTAAATCAATGAGAATAATGAAATATCCACTAAACGCCCCATATCAACCTCTATAGGCCTTTCATAGAATGTACGACATTCGCAGAAGAAAGGAGGGATATTCATGTCAACAACCACTAAAGACTCCGTTCGCGTGCAACTTAGCCCCCCTCAATTCACTTACCTGAGTAAATTAAAATTTACAGTAGGAAGAGATCCCAATGTACAGGTGGGCGATTTGAAATCCGTAGATGGTAATACACTTCGTATCACCATTCGGGTAAATGGCCGTCAAAGAGCACGGGCCCTTGCCACAATACTCACAGCCAACAAATCCATCGGTAACATAATCATTCAAGTCCGTATCGTCAACCAGGGAACCACTGTGTGTCCAATTAGAAGATCTCTTTCACCAAGTGCCATTTCAGACCTTTACAAAGTGGGATTGAGCACCAACGACCTTTTCCTCTTTTCAGTCGCTAGAGGGATTGTTCCTGGTGGTTCAGTAGCTATTTTCCCTGTTTTCAGAGCACGCATTGTCCAGTTTTTCAATGATGATCTTTCCGATCTATTTCGCAACTTCAACGGTGTAGCGGCATTTGTGTTCAGAGATGTATGCAGAAATAGAATTCAAGGATCAATCATCAACTTTTCAACCCAACAAAAAAATCCGCCAACTTCTTAAACTTAGGAAGGATCTACACCCCAACCCCCATTGATTGGGGGTTTTGTACGTTAATTTGTCAAAGGGCACTTGTACCAGATAACTTCGTTCTAATGCCTAAAACGATAGCAGCGGAACGCCTGACATCTTCTTACCTGAATCGCAGGTGCACTAGTTGAATACTCGCTCTTATATCCTTTCACTCAGGCTGATAAATTCACTAAATATCTGGAAATCAGCAAATCTAGTTCTCATAATCTCCCCAACAACCTATGAGTATTCTCCTTTTATTATTCGGGTAGATGAGCTTTTTTAAAAGATCGACACACCCCATGTAAGTACATAATTAGAAACTCGGCTAAAATAAGAAGAGTGTTCAACCAGTGACTCATCGATAAATCATGAGCGATTCACGATATCGCTAAAAAAAAGGTTTCCGTTTGCGCCGAGACTCGATATGATGAGTTAGGTCAACACTATAAAGAACGGTTCAATATACCGGTATCAACCGTCTCGACTTACGGGACAAAAAGGAGACTTAAGCATTGACTACTTTTCAAGAATTGGGATTGGATCCTCAGGTGACCCGATCTCTAAGCGACATGGGTTTTGAAGAAGCAACCCCCATCCAAGCGGAAGCACTACCTGTGGGGCTATCTGGTAGCGACCTCATCGGACAAGCCCAAACGGGTACAGGGAAGACCGCTGCCTTTGGGATCCCCCTCATCGAAAAAGCAGATCCTACATTGGGTGGTATCCAAGGGATCGTGATCACGCCTACTAGGGAGTTGGCTGTACAAGTAGCGGAGGAACTTAACAAGATCGGTCAACATAAAGGAATCCGTACACTTCCTGTCTACGGTGGCCAAGATATTGAACGGCAAATCCGCTCCCTTAAAAAACGGCCTCATCTAATTGCCGGTACTCCAGGGCGCCTTTTAGATCACCTTCGCCGGCGCACCATCCGTACAGATCATGTTGCGATAACCGTATTGGATGAGGCAGATGAAATGCTGAACATGGGCTTCATCGAAGATATCGAGGCCATCCTAGGGCAATTCCCTGAGGAACGACAAACGCTCCTCTTTTCAGCAACCATGCCGGAACAAATCCGTCGTTTAGCAGGCCGCTTTATGACGAACCCACAAACGATCCGGGTAAAAGCAAAAGAGATGACGATGCCACGCATCCGTCAACAATTTTTAGAAGTCCCTCAACGACACAAGTTTGATATCCTTTGCCGCTTGCTTGACATCCAATCCCCTGAGCTTGCGATCATCTTTGGTCGTACGAAAAAACGAGTGGATGAGCTTTCAGAAGGGCTTAATAAACGCGGTTACTCCGCAGAGGGTATTCATGGCGATCTGACCCAGGCTCGGCGAGACACCGTCATGCGCCAGTTCCGTGAAGGGATGATTGACGTCCTCGTAGCGACTGACGTTGCAGCTCGAGGCCTCGATATCAGTGGGGTGACTCATGTCTACAACTTTGATATCCCACAGGATCCAGAAAGCTATGTTCACCGCATCGGTCGTACCGGCCGTGCTGGAAATGATGGACTGGCGATTACGTTCATTACCTCTCGTGAAATTGGTCATCTCCGTACCATCGAGCGTCTGACCAAAAAGCGGATGGAGCGTCTCCCGATCCCATCGATGGATGCTGCAATCGAAGGGCAACAGCGTCTTGCAATGGACAAACTGAACAAGCTGATCAAAGAAGGTGGCTACCAGCCATACAAAACTCTTGCAGAGGAACTGCTCGAAGAGTCAGACTCTGTCACTCTGCTATCCGCTGCACTAAAACTACTGACAAAAGAACCAGACACCACTCCCGTTCGCATTTCAGAGGATTCACCCTCCTTTGGTAAAAAAGGCGGCGGACGCTTCCGCAAAGGTGGTGGCGGTGGTCATAACCGTCATCGTAGCGGCGGTGGCTCTGGTGGTCACTCTGGCAACCGTCGACGCCAGCACCGTCACAACTAATCCTTGGACATACTTGGAACCCCAATCTCCCCCCGCCATAGGAAGATCGGGGTTTTTCCTTCTATTCATAAAAGGCGAGGTGAACAACTGTAAATACCAATACAGAAACCATCCATTCTCTCGAGAAAGAGCTAGAGATCATCGCCAAATGGGAAGCTGAACAAGAAGACCTATGGTTTTGGGAAAAGCTTGGTCGCCTTCCCTTTGCCATTTTAGACAAGATCACTCCACGGTTCGTCCATGAATGGCTCGGCAAAGCTCTCGATGAATTGGGTGCATACATCCAGACAGGTGGCCAGTATCTCATCCGTGACACCCGTGTGTTGCAACGATTAGCCACTGAAGCTTCCGTAGACCCGACTACTCTTTCCCTCACTGATGTCCGTACCCTCCCCATCGACGCGATGAACCGTACAGCAGAAGCTCTTAAAGAATCTCAGGTTCAACTTGCAACCTATCAAGGAGCGGCTACTGGAATCGGAGGCGTATTTACCCTCGCCATCGATATTCCCGTACTACTTGGTCTTTCATTAAAAGCCGCCCAGGAGATGGCGCTCTCCTATGGCTATGACCCGCGTGAAAGGAGCGAACGAATCTTCATCGTTCAGTGTCTCCAATTTGCCTCCTCTGATTATGTAGGAAAACAAGCTATCCTCCAAAATCTATCCAACTTCCATACTGAAAATGCCGCCCGTGAATCGATCTCCCAATTTCAAGGTTGGCGCGAGGTAATTGCTACCTATCGTGATAACTTCGGGTGGAAGAAACTATTTCAACTGGTCCCCATCGCAGGCATTCTCTTTGGAGCCTGGATTAATAAATCAACTGTCAAGGAAGTGGCAGAGGCGGCTCAAATGCTTTACCGAAAACGACGCGTCCTCGAAAAGCAAGAATTTCTTCAATAAAACGGGCATAAACACCGGTTCCTTCGTGGATAGACGGGCATAGGATACTGTGGAAAATGAAAGAACCAAGGAGAGATGCCCCTATGGAACGCGGTGGACCAATGATGCCTTATTACCCCCCACCTGCCCCCATACCGGTACCCATGCCGATGCCTTGTCCGGTCATGCATCATCATGGGTGTATGGTCGATGTCCACGAACTTATGAAAGCTTACCGACGTAGCAAAAAAACTACCCGAATGCTAAAACATATGCTGGAAGGTTGCCATTCCTGTGCTCCCCCTTGTCCCCCAGACCCTTGTGGATGTGGTTGTGATCCATGTATGGGACTGTGTACAAACTCTAACTTTACAGAAAAATAAGGGGTCAGCGTCCATTTAGGGCGCTCTTTTTCTTTTTCTTTTTCCCATATTGCCTTATCCACTTTAATTTTGTTTCCCTGAAGGTAGACAGTGAAAAAAAGTCCATCACATACAATGGACAAAAGGTCACTGATTATCGGTTGGGAATTTTTTATGTCGATATTCATGTAGAAAATAAAGAAGAGTCTCCTTGATCTCCCGTGCTGAACCATGGTAGTTTACTTGTAAGGTTGCAAACACCCGCTTCCTTTACAGGATCCTATTGTTGTTGCTCCAACAAATCGAGAGTGTGGGTCAACAATCGTTGATATCCCCACTTTCCATGACCAGGAACCACTTGCTCAGCATTTGGGTAACGTTCACGCACTTTCTGAATCGAGTCTGACCATGCTTTCAAATTAGCATCATCTACATTGCCCATATCCTTTGACTCCAAGGATTTCACTAAACAACCACCAAAGAGAACCTGATGTTGTGGGAGCCATACTGTGATATTATCCTTCGTATGACCCTCTCCAGGATACATCGTCTCTATGATAGTGCTCCCTACTTGAAACCGAGGACGATTATCCAAGAAAACATCCGGTGCTGGATAACCTTCTGCCTGGGCCAGCTTCGCCGTCTTTATCGTCGTACGGACTTCAATCCCTGCCTGTTGTAAGGCTCGAATCCCGCCCATCCGATCAAAATGGGAATGAGTGATTACCGCGACAGACAGTTTCCGGTCAAAATTTTGTCGAATCAACGCGAGTAGCTCTTTGGTTAAGGCATCGTTCCAAGTGGAATCGACTAAAACCAATCCCTTGGTCGTTTGAATGAGTAACCCATTTGAAGGAACTCTAGAGGCTCCATTATAATCACCATACGTGGTATGTACCCAAACCTTCGGGCTGATCTGCTTCAACTCAACGGTCTTATCTGGATTGGTGATCAGCTTACTAGAAGCTTGCTTTCTCGCAAATGCCATCGCTCCTTGATCTCCCACTGTATTTAAAAAGATTCCCCCCATTAAAAAAACACATGCGAGAAATACAATGGCCCATCTTTTTGTGCGATTCAAATTTGCCGTCCTCCCTATTCCATGTTATTATATGCTTCAATATAAAAAAACAATCTCCTTCTTTTAACAAAATTTTACTACTTATGATCTATACCTAATACTACAAATCCACCCATCTACGCAACCTCACCTACTACTTCAACGGATCCAACCCCTTGTCCCAATACGGAAAGGTACTATTCATCCCTAAACAAGATTTCCAATATCAAACCAAAGAAGCCTCATGTCTTAAAAGATCTTTTGTAATCTACATGAAATCGATGGAAATTTAGGTGATATTCATGAATGCGCTGGATCATTACATTGAGCTTCGTCTTCGCTATATAAAGGATACTAAGAACGAGACTCTCTCCGTCGGTCGCGATGAATTAGCAGACGCTTTATTTTGTTCCCCTCGTAACGTAAAACGTCTCTTAAAAAATATGGAAGAAGAAGGTCTTATCTCCTGGACACCTGGAGGAGGAAGAGGAAAGCGTTCCTCGCTAACCTTTCTTCGCCCACTTCCCGAAGTATTCCCTACCTATTTCAAGCAATTGCTACGGCAAGGACATATCAAGGAAGCTACCCGAACGTTAAAACGGGATGGCATCCCTCCAGATATCCGAAAATCTTGCTACCAACAGTTGATGAAGGAGCTTAGCCTTCCCCAATTCAAACTGGACCTCAACGAACGCCCTCTTAAACCCACAGGCATCTCTACAGAAACTGGTAGCTGGCTCTATGTTCAAAGTTATCGTGGGGATAAGGAATCTCCATCCCATTGATTAAAAACCCCTACTTCGCCCTTTGGCTAGGTAGGGGTTGATTATTATATAACCCCTACCCTTCCAATTGAAGCTCCTCTTCCGCTACCAAATCATGATCTCTTGCCCTTCGTTGGACCCTTCTAAAAATAGTAAAATGAATAAAAACACCCCCTAGTCCAATACCTGTGATCACTACCGTTGTAGCCAATGGTGGTAAAAATGCACTGATGGTAATCGTCAATGAAGCAATTAACATCCCACCATTCAATATCAGTCCACTTACTGCCATATAAGAACTTCTAAGACGTTCCGGTGGAATGGAGGCTAGATACGACTGCTGAATTGGAATTTGAAGCATTTCTCCAATCGTTGCAACTATTATTAAGATTAATAATATCCAGATATTAAGAACATACGAGATCATCCCATATCCAAGGGCAAAAATGAGTGATCCAAACAGCAATACCCATTGATCATCTATTTTTTTAACCATTTTTACCATTAAAATCGACAATGTAACAACTAGAATGGTACTTACCGTCCTTAAAAATCCAAGTGCTTGCACACCATTTATATCCCAAAATAGGAACTGTTGACGAGGCAACTCGTCACTCAATCGTATGCCTATATAATTAATTAATTGTACTTCCATCGAATAAAGAAAGGTACCCGCTAATACAAAAAGGATAAACAATCGATCACTCAATACAGTCTTATATGTATGGATCATTGTACGAACATGGGATCCTGCACTTACTTTTTTATCCACAAAATAAGTCTCTTTTATAAAAAATACAACTAGGATCACACTCAAAAGCGACCCACATGTTAGTCCGATTAATAGTTCAAACATATATTTCTCAAAAAAGAAGCCACCTAATATCCCTCCAATGGCTACTGCTAAGTTAAAAGACCAGTAAACGATTGAATACATGAGTTTCCGTTGCTCTGGTTTACTAGCATCAATCAACATCGCATCATTTGCTGGATTCACCATCCCCCAACAGATTGTATTAACGGTCATCATAAAAAAGGTAATCAACGGGGATTCATACCAAGGTGAATTACAGATTAACATGGTTACAAATGCGAGTAACCTGATGACTTCTGCATACATCACCACTTTTTTTCTTCCGAAGTGGTCAGAAAGATATCCACCGAAAAATTTTACAATTACCCCTATAAAAACATTCATCAGAAGTAATAATCCAGAAATTTTAACCCCAAAATTTTTAGACATGTAAATGGCCATAAAAGGGAAAATCATACTTCCTAATAATGTACTCAAAAAAGTTTCTAGTAATCTTATTTTTATATTTAAATGAAATTCACTAATTTTCATTTAATATCCCCCTATATGGAAATGAAAACAATAAAAAACCCTACAAACATAAAAAATAACGAATCATGTTTTTCATGAAAAGCCCTTTAGTCGTTATCTAATCTAATATGTTATAATCACACCCCTCTTCTACTCACAATATTTTCTTCATAGGTAGTTATTTTCCTCCTAATAATCTTTTAATTTGCAAATAATAATTTTCTACTTGCCATTAATATTCAAAAACCCCAATCCAATGAATCATCTACTTACTTTTTAGAGATCAATGTACCTATACAATATAAAAAAGCCAAGGATTAACCCCTCGACTTTTCCTCCTCTTTAACCTATAGCTGGGCTGTTCTTATCTACATACTTTGGAGAGACTCCTGTTACAGGTCCACCATGGGCGACATTCACGGGAATTTTCACTACCAAACACTTAAGGATCAACTTACAATATTTCATGACAAGCCGCCTCCTCTCGCGCCTTCTTCATTTCTAGTGTATACAACCGCTTTAAAGAATTGATAAATATTTTTTCATCTACGTGTTCGTAGGCATGGGAGAGATGAAGTACTGCAACATGCTTTTGTGTCTGTAATCCATACTGATCGGCTAGTTCAAGGGCCTCTTCCAAAAACTCAGCAGACTCCTGGTATTTTTCTTGTGCATTGGCGCACTGACCAGCAACGATGAGTACATTCGTAAGCGATAAATAATCTTCTGTGTTCCGAGCCAATTCAATCCCTTTGCTAATCTCAACCGCCGCTTCATCAAAACGTTTTTCTGCCATGTAAAGTGACCCTATCCGAGCATAAACGTTGACGACAATATATCGATCTGCATCAGGCCAATGATCCGTATATTTTAATGCTACCTCAAAGGCTTTTTTAGCAGCGGAGTAATTACCCTCATCAAGATATGTACTTCCGATCACTGATTGAAGATCAAAGCTACGCTCACGATTCCTATTGAGACGAGCAATCTCTGCACCTTCCATCGCGCATTGAATTGCTTCATCATACATTTTGCTCTTTCTAAAGAGGTTAGCACGCGTCTCATATACCAGTAGTAGAGTTGGCATAGATTTTATCGACTCCCGAGCATTCCAAAGCTGGTCTAGGATCCGATGAACCTCTTCAACCCGGCCTACTCTTTCATAATAGACTACCAAGTTTCCATGCAAGATATCTTTATAGTAGAGCCGTTCCCCACGATCATCAAAGGAATCTAAACCACTTCGGGTATACTCAATCGCTTTTTCTAAATCATTTTGAAAAAATGCACAGACTCCCAATTCATTAAAGCTAGCTGCCTCGATATTCTCCTCACTACTGGATTGACTGGCCAATCGCACCGCTTTAAAAAAAGATCGCTCCGCCCTCAGCCATACTTTTGACTTCACCCGTTAAATAAGCCATTGACACTCCCACAGCTGAAGCACCCCAAGGGCACTTCCTTCGGGCGCAGTGGGATTCTTGGGAACTCCGTCTACTGACAGGATATACTCCAAGCTTAAACGGTCTGCCCAACCGCAAAAATCTTTAGTCCTTCTTGCAAGATGTTCTTGGATGCATTGATGTCTCGGTCATGGTGAGAGTGGCACGTAGGGCATGTCCATGCGCGAAGATTCAGGTTCTTCAC
>NZ_FNNQ01000030.1 GCF_900106775.1 Marininema mesophilum | reverse complement strand
CGTTTCGTCTCCCATCGTTTTGGAGAGCAGGTGAAGCGATTATACCGGACAGGGGATTTGGCAAGGTACCTTGCCAATGGGGATTTAGAGTATCTGGGGAGGATCGACCATCAAGTAAAAGTGCGTGGTTTCCGGATTGAACTCGGAGAAATCGAAGCGGCCCTCCTTACACATGCTTCCGTTACTGAAGCCATCGTCATGGTGCGGGAAGACGAGCCGGGGGACAAACGACTGGTGGCCTATGTTATCGGTGATGGAAGTACTGCCATGTGGCGGGAGCATCTCAAAGCGCAATTACCGAGCTACATGGTTCCTGCACATTTTGTTGCCATAGAAGCCTTTCCCCTTACCCCGAATGGAAAAGTGGATCATAAAGCGCTACCTGCCCCCGATGAACAGCAAGTTGGGGATCATTACATTGCCCCTCGTACCTCATTAGAGGAGCTAGTGGTTTCGGTATGGGAACAAGTGCTAGGGATAGAGAACATAGGAGTTCAGGACTCTTTCTTTGAATTAGGTGGACACTCGTTATTAGCCACTCAAGTGGTTCCTCGATTACAAGAAGTATCCCAGATCGAGCTTCCCCTACGTGAATTGTTTGAGCATTCTACAGTCGAAGCTTTGGCGGAGAGATTAAACCTACTTTCAAACATTGGTGAGCGGACATCTAGTCTCCAAGAATATATTCAGGAGCAGGAAGAAGTTCATAATGATAAAGAATTGTCTGATCTACTCAAACAATTAGAAGAAATGTCAGAGGAAGAGTCGCAGGAGTTGTTGAGAAATACAGCTGAGAAAGGTGTAAAGAAATGAATAATAATTTAATAGAAAGACTTTCCACTCTTTCTCCGGAAAAGAGAATGCTGCTAGAGAAACAGCTGCACAAAAATAAAAAAAGAGAACCCAGCCCACTTTCTTACGCGCAACAACGTTTATGGTTTATGGATCGGTTTACGCCCAATAGCGCCCTTTACAACATTCCAGGGGTATGGCGATTAAGAGGGGAATGGTCTATAGAAAGTCTGGAAAAGGGGCTCAACGCACTGATTGAGCGGCACGAAGTGTTACGCACGGTCATTCGTGAAGTGGATGGTCAGCCGGTGCAACAGATCCAACCTTTTATGCCAAGGAAGCTGCCGGTGATCCACTTAATGGATCTGTCTATCGAAGAAAGAGAAGCCGAGATGAACCGTCTCATTCAAGAAGAAGCGGAATCCCCCTTTGACTTGGCTCAGGGTCCCTTGATGCGGGCCCAATGCATTCAAGTAGATGAAAAAGAGTGGATGTTCCTGTGCACCATGCATCACATCATCTCAGACGGCTGGTCCATGGGGGTTTTCCTAGAGGAACTGCTCACCTTATATAAAGACGAAGCAGCAGAACTTCCTCTATTGCCGATCCAGTATGCAGACTTTGCCAAGTGGCAGCGGAAGTGGATAGAGGAAGAGGGGCTAGATACACAGCTTCAATATTGGCAAGAAGAACTATCTGGCGAACTACCAGTCTTGCAGTGGCCTACCAATCGGGTGCGTCCGGTGGCACAAACCTATCATGGCGCTGTGCATCAAGTTCACTTCCCACTTCATTTAGTAGAAAAGTTAAAAGAGGTTAGTCGTGAGGAAGGGTCCACGTTATTTATGACCTTGCTGGCGGCCTATCAAGGATTCTTGTCTCGATATACCGGACAAGAAGACATCTTAGTCGGTAGCCCGATTGCGAACCGCAATCATCAAGAAATCGAGGGGCTGATTGGATTTTTCGTCAACACCCTCGTGTATCGAGCGGATGTAAGCGGAAACCCGACCTTTCGAGAACTCTTAGCCCAGGTGCGGCAAAAGGCGCTAAAGGCGTACGAGCACCAAGATATCCCCTTCGAAAAAATAGTGGAAGCGGTGCAGCCAGAGCGTAGCAACAGTCATTCCCCGATTTTTCAGACCAGCTTTACCTTACAAGATACAGCGTCACGGAAGTCAAGAGACTTGTCTGGGAAAACTATGGAGCCTGTAGACATTCATACATCTGTCGCGAAATTTGATCTGACCGTGGTGATGGAGGAGAAAGCGGAGGGGCTTTGGATTGCTTTTGAGTACAACACCGATTTATTTGATGGGGCAACCATTGAGCGAATGGCGCGGCACTTTGAAAACTGGTTAAATGAAGTAGCTTATCATTCTGACAAAACACTGGGAAGTTTGAACCTGATGGCAGAAGAGGAGAAGCAGCAACTGCTGGTGGATTGGAATGACACGACAGTAGTCTATCCTCGAGCCCTGACGGTTCATGAGCTATTTGAAGAACAAGCCATGAGCCGTCCAGAAGCCATTGCCGTGGTCTATGAGGATCAAGAGTTGACCTACCGTAAATTAAACGAACGTGCCAACCAGCTGGCGCACTACCTTCAGAAGCAAGGTGTAGGAGCCGAATCACTGGTGGGACTTTGTATGGATCGATCGCCAGATATGATTGTGGGGTTACTTGGAATCTTAAAAGCCGGGGGAGCTTATGTACCACTGGACCCGACTTATCCCCTCGATCGTCTCACCTATATGATTGAGCATACACAGATCCGTATATTATTAACGAAAGATAAAGTGGCCGACCACATTCAGAATGGTTCAATTAAAAAGATTGATTTAGATGAAGAACGATTATATATTCTAGCGGAAAACAATTGTAACTTAAATCATCATATAAATTCTTCACATCTTAGTTATGTTATGTTTACTTCGGGGTCTACTGGTAAACCAAAAGGGGTTTGTATTCCTCATCGTGGAGTAGTAAGGCTAGTGAAGGAAACGGATTATATCCATTTCACTTCAGATGATACCTCTCTTCAAGTTGCCTCTATATCTTTTGATGCGGCTACCTTTGAAATTTGGGGAAGTCTCTTAAATGGGGGAAAACTAGTTTTATTTCCAGGGAGTAGCTTCTCCTTAGAAGAACTAGGTAAAGTGATTCAAGACTCTAGTATTACGATAATGTGTCTGACCACTAGTTTATTTCACCAAGTGGTAGACTTTAATCAGAAAGCATTGCATGGTGTGAAGCAACTCTTAGTTGGTGGTGATGTGCTTTCAGCTGCACATGTACGTAAAGTGTTGCAGTCAATTCCGGGATGTCGAGTCATTAATGGATATGGTCCAACAGAAAACACGACTTGTACCTGTAGCTATTCAATGACCGATCCAGATGAGGTGTCGATGTCTATCCCGATCGGGCGTCCGATTGCCAACACCTCTGTTTATATATTGGACAGGAATTTACAACCTGTTCCTGTGGGCATTCCTGGTGAATTATACGTTGGTGGGGATGGATTGGCTCATGGATATTTATATGCGGAACAACAGACAGCTGAAAAGTTTATCCCTCACCCTTTCTCCGAACATCCAGAAGAAAAACTTTATAAAACTGGCGATCTTGTAAGGTATCTGCCGGATGGAAACTTGGAGTTTTTGGGGCGGATTGACAATCAGGTCAAGATTCGTGGTTTTCGGATTGAACTCGGAGAAATCGAAGGGGCTTTAAATGAGATTTCTTCTATCCAGGAATCTGTGGTAATGGTACAGGAATATGATCGCGGGGATAAACGGTTAGTCGCTTATGTTGTGGGAGAAGGAAGCGTTGCGGAATGGAAAGCCCATCTATCCGATCAATTGCCCAGTTACATGGTGCCTGCTTACTTTGTCGTGCTGGACGCGTTCCCACTCACATCGAATGGGAAAATTGACCGAAAAGCCTTACCGATTCCAGACGGCAAACAAGTGGGAGGGCAGTATATCGCCCCACGAACCCCATTGGAAGAACTCGTGGTGTCAGTATGGGAGCCGATACTGGGACTTGAGAACATCGGGGCGCAAGACTCATTCTTTGAATTAGGTGGGCACTCGTTATTAGCGACCCAAGTGGCTTCTCGCTTACAAGAAGCGTTTCAGATTGAACTATCGATCCGGGAGCTATTTGCCTATCCCACGGTTGAGGCGTTAGCGACACGATTGGACGAGTTGCGTCAAGGGGAGAAGGCAACGTTACCGCCATTGAAGCCGATGGAACGGACGGAACCGGTTCCACTCTCATATGCGCAGCAACGCCTGTGGTTCATCGATCGGTTTACGCCCAATAGCGCCCTTTACAACATTCCAGGGGTATGGCGATTAAAAGGGGATTGGTCTATAGAAGGCCTAGAAAAGGGGCTCAACGCACTGATTGAGCGGCATGAAGTGTTACGCACAGTCATTCACGAAGTGGATGGTCAACCGGTGCAACAGGTGCCACCTTTTATGCCCAAGGAACTGCCGGTGATCAACCTGATGCATCTTTCCTTCGCAGAAAGAGAAGCGGAGATGCATCGTCTCATTCAGGAAGAAGCGGAGCTACCCTTTGACCTAGCTCAGGGCCCCTTGATGCGGGCGAAATGCATTCAAATAGATGAAAAAGAGTGGATGTTCCTGTGCACCATGCATCACATCATCTCAGATGGCTGGTCCATGGGGGTTTTCCTAGAGGAACTGCTCACCTTGTATAAAAACGTACTGGATGAATCCCCCGCAGAAAAACTTCCTCCATTGCCGATCCAGTACGCGGACTTTGCCCAGTGGCAACGGAAGTGGATGGAAGAAGAGGGGCTGGATACACAGCTTCAATATTGGCAAGAAGAACTATCTGGCGAACTACCAGTCTTGCAGTGGCCTACCAACCGGGTGCGTCCGGTGGAACAAACCTATCGCGGGGCTGTGCATCAAGTCCTCCTCCCACCATACTTAGTAGAAAAGTTAAAAGAGGTAAGTCGTGAGGAAGGGTCCACGTTATTTATGACCTTGCTGGCGGCCTATCAAGGATTCTTGTCTCGATATACCGGACAAGACGACATCTTGGTGGGGAGCCCAATTGCGAACCGCAATCATCAAGAAATCGAGGGGCTGATTGGATTTTTCGTCAACACTCTCGTGTATCGAGCGGATGTAAGCGGCAACCCGACCTTTCGAGACCTCTTAGCGCAAGTGCGTCAAAAGGCACTAAAGGCGTACGAGCACCAAGATATCCCCTTCGAAAAAATAGTGGAAGCGGTGCAACCGGAGCGGAGTACGAGTCATTCTCCGATTTTCCAGACGCTCTTTACCTTACAAGATACGGCGTCATGGAAGCTACCCTACTTGCCTGGTAAAAAGATGGAATTGGTAGACAACCATGTATCAACCGCGAAATTTGATCTGACTGTAGCGATGGTGGAGAAAGCGGAGGGGCTTTGGGCTGCCTTTGAGTACAACACGGATTTATTTGATCGGGCAACCATTGAAAGAATGGCGAGACACTTTGAAAACTGGTTGCATGAAGTGGCCCACCATTCAGAAAAAGCACTGGGAAGTTTGGACCTGATGGCAGAAGAAGAAAAGCAGCAGCTGTTGGTGGAATGGAATGATACGACAGTAGCCTATCCTCAAGCTCTGACGATTCATGAGCTATTTGAAGAACAAGCCATGAGCCGTCCAGAAGCCATCGCCGTGGTCTATGAGGATCAACAGCTGACCTACCGTGAATTGAACGAACGTGCCAGTCAACTGGCGCATTACCTTCAGAAGCAGGGAGTAGGAAGCGAATCACTGGTGGGGTTGTGTGTGGATCGGTCCCCAGACATGGTTGTGGGGTTACTCGGCATCTTAAAAGCCGGGGGAGCTTATGTACCGCTTGATCCGACTTATCCAGAGAAACGGCTACAATATATTGTCGAGGATGCTGGTATCCAGATACTCGTTACCCAAGCACACTTACAAGAGCAAGAAAAGTTACAGAAGACGGTTAAAACCATTTATCTGGATCAGGATCAAGAGAGTATTGCCCGAGAAAGTGTTCTTTCCCCTAAGGTGGAAGTGACCGCTCAGAATTTGGCGTATGTCATCTACACCTCAGGTTCGACGGGAAATCCGAAGGGTGTGATGGTGGAGCACCGTAATGTGATCCGACTCTTTCAGGCTACAGAACCCTGGTATCAGTTTAATGAACAGGATACATGGACGCTTTTCCATTCGTATGCGTTTGACTTTTCCGTTTGGGAATTATGGGGGGCCTTGCTGTATGGCGGTCGTTTGGTTGTCGTACCGTACTGGATTAGCCGCTCTCCGAAAGATTT
>NZ_FNNQ01000008.1 GCF_900106775.1 Marininema mesophilum | reverse complement strand
CGTTCTATCAACTGAAAGAATTTATCCGATACAAAGCAGAGATGGTAGGTATTCGCTTTGAAGAAGTCAAAGCGGAATATACCAGTCAAACCTGCCAATGTGGGCATCGAGAGAAATCTAATCGAAATGGGCTTCGTTTCCAATGTGAGCAGTGTGGCTATATCTGTCATGCAGACTTAAATGGAGCGATCAATATAGGTAAGGCGATATCTGGGCTCGCCGCCTGTATGGGTACATTCTAACTGTACAGGATGGGGTGATGACACACCCCTGAACTTGAGCGTTGTCCAAAACGGAAACGGATTGCGGACGCTAACGACTCAAAAATCCCATGGCGCCCGAAGGAAGTGCCCTTGGGGTGCTTCAGCCATGGGAGTGTCAAAAGTGGTTAAGCTTGTTGTAGGTATTTGCTGATATCGATACCCAGGGCATCCGCAAGTGTGCGTCCATATTCTTCGTCTGCACGATAGAAGTTGCAAATCGCCAAGAGTCGAGTTTGTTCATTGACCTGCTCTAGATCATTGGCCATGTTCTTAATCAAGTTTGCCCGTTCGGACTCATTAAATTTTTTCCATTGCAACCCAGCTTGGGTGAAGTTATCGGTTTTGTAGATTTTTTGGCGACCGGCTACACCAGAGAGAGGGGTTTCGCTTTCCAAGTAGGCTGGATCCTCTAGGGGATTCTCCTCATGACGGGAAGGTTCATAGTTGATCGTCGGCTGCTCTCGGTTTATTTGCATGTTTCCATCCTGTTGATGGTTTTGCACCTTGGCGTACGGGCAGTTGACAGGTAGTTGTAGGTAGTTTGGTCCAATGCGGTGACGCTGAGTATCAGGGTAGGAGAAGAGACGGCCTTGAAGGAGCTTATCTTCGGATGGCTCAATCCCTGGGACGACAGCACTGGGGGTGAAGGCGGACTGCTCCGTTTCCGCAAAGAAGTTTTGTGGGTTGCGGTTCAAGGTCATCCGTCCTACTGGATTGAGAGGATAAAGATCCTCTGGCCATACTTTCGTAGGATCAAGGGGGTCCCAATCAAAGTTATCCATATCTTCTATAGGCAGTAGCTGAACAGAAAGATCCCACTCAGGATAATCACCCTTGGCGATATGATCAAAAAGATCCCGAGTCGCATGTTGGAAATCGTTTCCTTGCACCTCTTTGACTTCTTCGGCAGAGAAGTTTTTGACACCTTGGATTGGTTTCCAGTGATATTTGACATAGATGACCTGACCTGCTGCATTGACCCATTTAAAAGCGTGAACACCGAAGCCTTCCATCTGACGATAGTTAGCAGGGGTACCATAGTCGGAGAATAGCCAGGTCATCATATGAGTTGATTCAGGAGAGAGGGACATAAAATCCCAGTATCGATCTGGATCCTGGATATTGGTATCCGGTGCTGGCTTTAAGGAGTGAACCATATCGGGAAACTTGATAGCATCTCGGATGAAGAAAACAGGTAGGTGATTACCGACGATGTCATAGTTTCCTTCCTCTGTGTAAAACTTCACAGCAAAGCCACGTGGATCCCGTGCTGTCTCTGGGGAACCAGCAGAATGGATCACAGTGGAGAAGCGGACGAAGACCGGGGTTTCATGCCCTTCTTTTTGTAGAAAGGATGCTTTTGTGTACTTCGTCATCGGATGTGTGACACGGAAAGTTCCGTATGCACCAGCACCACGGGCGTGCACGACACGTTCGGGTACACGCTCCCGATCAAAGTGGGCGATTTTTTCAATCAAATGATAATCTTCCAGTAGAGTCGGACCGCGGCGACCGGCTGTACGGGAATTTTGGTTATCCCCTACTGGGGCTCCTTGGTTTGTCGTCAGATTCTTTTTCTCGTTCATGCTGACGATCACTCTCCCTTATAGTATGTGTAAAGTAATAGTATTTATTTATTAATAATAATTATAATTAAAAACTGAGTCAACCCCTTTTTTGTGGCCTCATAGGATGGTATATACCCCTAACCATGTAATGGGCAATCATCATTTTATATGCATGGAAATCTAAAAGATTCGTACAGATGGCAGGCGTTGGACGTTGTATGGTACTTGTTGTAAGAAGGTATACTGATAACTGGTATGGTATATATTATCAAGTTTGATCTTTTCAATGGTCTGGGTTATTGGAACGTCTTTAGAAATGTTTTCCCAATAAAGTCTAACTTTCCATATAATTGTTGGATTGGAAATTGAGTGAACGATGATTTCAACTGGATCCAATGAAGTACGGAAAGGGGAGATACAAAAGTGAGAGACGGTTTTCCTATAAGGAGAGTAGTTTCGATTACTTTGGGATTGAGCCTTGTGTTTCCAAGTGGAGGATGGGCAGCAAATAGCGGTTCTGCTATGAACAACGGACGGCCCATCGATAATATCAAAGGAGGAGAGGAGTTCATTCAGGCAGAGAGAGGCAAACGGAACCCATGGGATGAACCAGCTCCGAACTCTCCTGTATTACATCACGGCCATCCAGGAAAAGTTGGGATGATTAAAGGTTCGCTAGATGCTATCGATCCTTTTATGGAGGATGCGGTGGCAAAAGAAACAACCCCTGGGGCAGTGGTACTAGTTGCCCGAAGTGGGGTTGTGGCCAAAGAGAAGGCTTATGGGAAGGCGGCCAAGTATAAAGATGATCAAAAAACACCCTTAGAACAACCGGTTGCGATGAAAAAGGATACGATTTTCGATATCGCCTCGATTAGCAAAATTTTTACGGCTACTGTGGTCATGAAGCTCTATGAAGAGGGTCGATTTCAACTAGATGATCCAGTAGCCCGGTATCTACCTGAGTTCGCCCAAAATGGGAAAGAGAATGTGACCATTCGTCAGTTATTGACCCATACTTCTGGATTTGAGCCTGGCATCCCCCTATGGAAGATGGGAAGTAACCGGAAAGAGCGAATCCAGATCGTTTTGAAACACCCACTAAAAAATAAACCGGGTAGCACCTATGTCTATAGTGATTTAAATATGATCACCCTAGGGGCCTTAGTAGAGAAACTCACAGGAAAACGTCTCGATGAGGTAATTAAACAAGTGATTACCCGTCCACTTAAACTGAAGGATACCCTTTATAATCCTCCTGCATCACTCCGAGAACGGATTGCGGCTACAGAGTATCAACCTGTGTTAAATCGAGGAATGGTTTGGGGAGAGGTCCATGATGAAAATGCTTGGTCCCTTGATGGAGTATCAGGTCATGCCGGTCTCTTCTCGACTGCCCATGACTTAGCTGTATTTGCCCAAATGCTATTAAACAAAGGCAGATACGGAGGAGTACGGGTTTTACAACCAAATACGGTTGCCTTGATGGAACAAAATCAGAATGCGGATTTTTCAGGGCATGATCATGGCCTTGGATGGGAGTTAAATCAACCATGGTACATGGATGGACTCTCGGGTACAGAAAGTATGGGTCATACGGGATTTACAGGAACATCGATGGTGGTTAGCCGCAGCAATGCAACGATAGCAATCACTTTGACCAACCGGGTGCATCCTACACGAGCGACATCATCAATCAATCCACTTCGGAGACAAGTGAATCGTTTTGTCGCTGATGGGATACCTGTCAAAGTGCCTGGTAGGCAGCAAGCCTGGTTTGCAGGCTATGGCGATCAACTGGACCGTAGTCTAATGTCAGAGGAATTACCCCTAGGGGAGAATCGCACGCTCACTTTTGACACATGGTATCGGATAGAACCAGGTGCGGACTATGGTGTGGTCGAGGGATCGGTTGATGGTCAGACGTGGTCCTCCCTAAGCCCATCGCTGAGTGGGGATAGTGAAGGTTGGGGCAGACAAGGGATTACATTGCCAAATGATGTTCGTTATCTCCGCTTTCGTTATCACACCAATGAAACAGGCAATGAACGTGGTTGGTATGTTAAACACCCGGTTGTTAAGGGTCAAGGAAAACCAAGCGCACTAAAGTTAACGGGGGAAGGATGGGTTAAGCGGAATCGGTAGATTGAAGTGCAGGGAAAGAATGATTGTTATCGTCGCTTAATATTTCCCTGTCTGCGATGAAGGAGAATGCGTTTCACCGGCCGGTGATCGGATAGTTTTCTAAAAACAGTAATTCCTGGGGACGTATTCACTTCATAAATCCATAGCTGTTTATTATCGATCCCAATATCGATCCCATATTCCCTAGGATAAGGAAAGCGCTTTTGCATGAGACGAGCTATACGAAAAGCAACTCGTTTGATCTCTTCCATCAGGGATTTTTGTTGAATAGGGCTACGGTTTAAATGATGGGCAAGAAGGGTTTCGATGGGGACGGGTTGCCCACCGCGAAATCGATTGGTCACTACACCATATCGTTTCCCTAATTTTCCAACCGCCCCACCATATACCCACTCTCCGTTAACACGTTGCATGTGAACGCGTAAATCGAAGGGAAGTCCACGGGTGGTTAAACTTTGTATGCCCTGCTGGAGAAGATATGGTTTTTTGCGTCCAATTTTCATGGTGGCCTGTCCTAGTTCTGCGCTGGTACCCTGCATAACCTTCGTGGTTTGACTGCGAAGAAGGTATTGATTGGGCTGAAGTCGCTCAATTCGATAAATGCCGAACCCTGAACTTCCGACGTCTGGTTTTACATAGACAGTTTCATAGCGAAGAATCATTTTTTGAAGGTTAACTAGGTTTAGTGGAAGTGTTTGTGGAAGATACGGAGAGATTACCGGATCATTTAATAATAGGTCGTTCTTGCATTCTTTACTTCTTATACAAAGTAGTTGAGTCAAATGTATTCCCCACCTTCATCATTACTAATCTAAATTACGTAGTGATGAAGGTGCTAGTGTGGGTTTTCTATGAGAAGGGGCTCTTTAATAGAAAAGTGGGTGTTAGCTATTAGCTATATCAACCCATCAAACAATTGTCGATTCGTAGATAGATAACCGCCCACGAAGCAAGCTGTTATACTAGCTTACCGAAAATATCAAATAAATATAGAAAATCCTTTCAGAGCGATGTTGTCTTTTGCAACGCCATTCCATGATGTGGTATAGTTAGGGCCGAAAAGTATGCGCTAAGTGGGTGGAGCTGTGTTGAAACGGATCATTCCCGATGAGTTTGTGCAATCGGTTTATGAAATCGATTTTAATGAGTTGCAACGCCGGGGTGTGAAGGGGGCGATTGTTGATCTGGACAATACGTTGGTCGAGTCGACGCGCCCTGATGCCACTCCGAAATTGGTTAGTTGGTTAGATCAATTGCAGGGGTTGGGTTTTAAAGTGATGATTGTTTCAAACAATAAACGGACTCGAGTCTCTAAATTTGCACAGCCCCTACGTGTGCCTTATATTCACCGGGCGAAGAAACCCCTTTCCCCTGCTTTTAAACGGGCGATGCGAAAGATGGAAATTCAACCGGAACAAACGGTCGTGATCGGGGATCAATTGTTTACGGATGTTCTTGGTGGAAATACCCTGGGACTTCATACGATATTGGTGGTCCCTGTATCTCAATCAGAAGGCACGTTTACAAAGGTAAACCGTCTCGCTGAACGGGTGGTTTTCCGTTGGATGAAGCAGAAGGGTTTGTTGGGCTGGGAGGAACAGAAGTGATAGAACAAGAGCGATGGTGTGAAGGTTGCGGAGTCACACTGCAAACAGAGGATCCCGAGGGACAAGGGTATATGCCAGCTTCAGCTTTGAAGCGGGAGCATATGATTTGTCGGCGGTGTTACCGGATCCGGCATTACAATGAGTTGGCACCTGTAGAGCAGGATCCTAGTGCTACATTGGGTCTGCTTGAGCAAATTGCCCAATCAGAGGCATTAGTGGTTCAGGTAATCGACCTCTTTGATATTTCAGGGAGTTGGATTCCAGGAATCCATCGTCATATTGGCAATAATCCTCTCCTTATACTTGGCAATAAAGTGGATCTTTTTCCTAAATCGATTAAGCATCAGCGTTTGAAGGAATGGGTACAAAGGGCAGCAAAAGACCTAGGTGTAAAGCCGGTAGATGTTGTATTGACGAGTGCTGTGAAAGCAGTACGGATGGATACCGTTGCAGAAGCGATTGAGAAGTACCGAGAGGGTCGTGATGTATTCGTGATTGGTACTGCGAATGCGGGCAAGTCCACCTTGATTAATCGCTTATTGAAGGAATTTGGTGGTGGGGAAGAAGCTGTTACTACGTCTCCATATCCAGGAACCACTTTAGATGCGATCAGTATCCCCCTTGGTGATGGCAAACATATCGTCGATATGCCAGGGGTGGTGCGTAAGGATCGGATGAGCGAGTGGGTAGACCCTAAGGAACTCAAGCAAATAACACCGGATGGGGAAGTAAAGCCAAAGGTGTATCAATTGAGTGAAGGCCAGACGCTCTTTTTTGGTGGATTGACCCGATTTGACTTTGTAGAAGGCAATCGACAATCCTTTGTCTGTTATTTTGCTAATGCCCTCTATATTCATCGGACAAAGCTGGAAAAGGCAAGTGAGGTTTGGGATCGACATCGCGGGGAACTCCTCTCTCCACCAAAAAAACCTGAATCGATGCCGAAGATGGTGCGACATACCTTTCATATCAAAGCAGGCAAGAAACAAGATATTGTAATCTCTGGCTTAGGCTGGGTTAGTATGGGTAGCGAGAAAGCAAAGGTGGATGTCTGGGCTCCTGAGGACGTCCGTGTAGAGCTTCGTTCCGCTGTTATTTGACATTCCTTAGATTAGGGATGGGGTAAATCGGGTAGTTTCATTACAAAATGAAAAAATTTCAGGGGGTCGTATGCGTATTACTGGAACAGTAGGAAAGGTAGGGGTGATTGGTCATCCCATTGGTCACTCAAAATCACCACATATATGGAATGATGCGTTTGCGAAACAACATATACCATATATCTATCTTCCCTTTGATGTCACCCCTACGGATCTTGGGCAGGCGGTAGCTGGGTTAAAAGCCCTTGGCTTTCGAGGGTTTAATGTGACGGTTCCCCACAAGGTGTCTGTGATGGATTTTTTGGATGAAGTCGAGAAAGAAGCGGCGGAGATTGGTGCTGTGAACACGGTGATCATTGACCAAGGGCGACTGATTGGAACCAATACAGATGGGGAAGGCTATATCCAATCCTTGCAGAGTGAAACGGGGATCGATCTCAGAGAGAGACGAATCGTTCTACTTGGTGCGGGTGGTGCTGCCCGAGCAGTGGGAACAGCCCTTGCGAAAGCGGGAGTTGCCCATATCACAATTGCCAATCGAACCTTGATCAAAGCTGAGGAACTCGCTTCGCGATTGCGGAGATGGACACAGGCTGAAGCAGTATTGCTGGAACATATCGCCGTTCCCTTAAAGGAAGCGTCCTTACTTATACAAACCACTTCCGTCGGGATGTCACCCCATGAGGAGGCATGTCCCATCGATCCTGACTACCTTCACCAGGGATTGACCGTAAGTGATTTGATCTATCACCCTAGGGAAACACGTCTCCTACATGAGGCAAAGTTGCGAGGAGCGCACGTTCATAATGGCCTTGGGATGCTTGTCCATCAAGCGGCTCTTGCCTATCGAAGGTGGTTGGGTGCTGAACCACCTGTACAACAAATGGTGGCTACTTTGGAGCGGTCACTGGCTAATGAGTGATACGATGAAAATAGGTATTTTCGGTGGAACCTTTGATCCGATTCATATGGGCCATTTGATTATGGCAGAGCAGGCACGGTTTGCTGAGGAGCTCGACGAAATATGGTTTATCCCAGCTAAAACGCCTCCTCATAAAAAAGGCCCCCATATGGATGCAACACATCGGTTGGCTATGGTAGAGCGAGCAGTGGCAGATCACCCTTCTTTTTGTGCATCCCGGATAGAGTTAGATCGTAAGGGTCCCTCTTATACTGTGGATACAATGATTTTCTTAGGAAAAATGTATCCACAACATCAATTTTATCTGATCATGGGTGCGGATATGGTACTTCATTTGCCTAAGTGGCACCGTATAAAGGAGATCCTAGAGAGGGTATCGGTGATTGGATTATTACGTCCAGGGTACTCGTTGGATGAAAAAGAACTTTCCCCTGAGGTACGACGTCGTCTCACACTAGTGAGTAAAGGGGTTAAAGTGGATATTTCCTCTACCAATCTGCGCAATCGATTGATACGAGGGGATTCGGTACGGTATCTCATCCCTGAATCCGTTCGGTTGTATATGGAGGAGAATCAACTTTATGGACCGAGTTAAACTAGTACAAGCAGTAGAAGAGCAACTGACCCGTAGCCGTTTTGAACATACTAAGCGGGTGATAGCCACTGCATTGACCTTAGCAAAGCGATTTGGTGCGGATCAAGAGCAAGCGGAATTGGCGGCCCTCCTTCATGATTATTGTAAATGCTGGCCCGAAGAGCGATTAAGAGAGGTCATCGTCACAGGTGATGATTTTACACAGGATCTTCTTCAGTACAATAAAGAATTGTGGCATGCCCCAGTGGGTGCTCATATAGTTAAGCAGGATTTGGGGGTCGTGGACAAGGAAGTTTTGGACGCAATATGTTATCATACCTCAGGTCGGCCGCATATGACTTTATTAGACAAAGTTATTTTTGTCGCTGACTATATGGAACCAGCTCGTCGTTTTCCTGGTGTGGAGGAAGTAAGGTTACTGGCCGAGACTGATCTCGACCGAGCCCTCCTAAAGTCCTTGGATAACACCCTTCTGTTTCTCATTCAAAGAGGGATGACCGTATATCCACTAACCTTGTCCGCCCGAAATTTTATGGTGGATCAAGTCCATCAATCTAAACCTAAGGAGGAATCTCTTTGAACCTGGTGGAAATCGCACAATCAGCGGCCGCTGCTGCCGAAGAGAAAAAAGCCCAACGGGTCACCATCCTGGACATTCGAGGATTATCTGCTTTTGCCGACTATTTCGTTGTCTGCCACGGTAATTCTCAAAAGCAAGTGCAGGCGATTGCGGAGGCGGTCAAGGAGAGGATGGCAGAAAAAAATGTGACAATGAAAGGGCTGGAAGGTTATCGTGAAGCCCGCTGGGTATTGATCGATATCGGTGACGTAGTGGTTCATGTCTTCCACAAGGATGAGCGGGATTTCTACGATTTAGAGCGGTTGTGGGGCGATGCGGCGGAAGTGTCAGCCCAATAAAAGGAATATGAAACAAAAAACGATTAAAATCGTTGACACATGTCTAAGATGTTTCATATAATGTAAATTAAATATCCAACAACAACGGCAATGGCGGGGAGTAGTATCCTAACGATCCTGTATCCAGAGAGTCAGTGAATCGGTGAAAACTGACCGGGAAGATTAGGGGAACTCGCCCCACCGCTTTACAGAGGAACACATGGTTAGTACTCTGTGACGATTAATCCTTGATAACGGATTCTCCAAGAGCGGGCATTTGATATGCCAATCAGGGTGGTACCGCGGGAGTTTGGCACACGTGATCCAACCTCTCGTCCCTAGCAAAGTAAGCTGGGGGCGGGAGGTTTTAATATTGTCTTCTCTCTCTAAGGTGAAGGTATGTTGAAACTAATAACTGGAGGATAATCAATGAAAAAGTATACACCTGCTGATATTGAGCCAAAGTGGCAATCTGTTTGGGCGGAGAATAAAGCCCATCAAACATCAGAAGAGACCGATAAGCCAACCTTTTATGCATTGGAGATGTTTCCCTACCCATCGGGTGAAGGCCTTCATATGGGTCATGTCCGTAACTATGCGATTGGGGATGTATTGGCCCGCTTTAAGGGAATGAACGGATATCGGGTGCTTCATCCGATGGGAGCGGATGCCTTTGGCCTGCCAGCAGAGAATGCAGCGATTCAAAGAGGTGTTAACCCCAGGGCATGGACCTTGAAGAATATGGAACGGATTCGACAAGAACAATCCCGTCTAGGGAATTCTTATGATTGGGATCGCTATGTAGGTACCTGTACTCCAGAGTACTATCACTTTACCCAATGGCTCTTCCTGCTCTTTTACGAACGGGGATTGGCTTACCGTAAAAAAGGAACTGTTAACTGGTGTCCGCAGTGTGCTACGGTGCTTGCCAATGAACAGGTTGAAAACGGTTTATGCTGGCGCTGTGACTCAGAAGTGGTTAAAAAAGACCTTGAACAATGGTACTTAAAAATTACCGATTATGCAGATCGCTTGCTTGAAGGCTTAGATGAGTTGACAGAGTGGCCTGAGAAAGTACGCGCGATGCAACGCAACTGGATTGGGAAGAGTGAAGGGGCGCAGATCTCATTTACCATTCCTGAGTTGGGTCTTACAGAAGTTCCTGTCTTTACTACCCGGCCGGACACTTTGTACGGTGTAAGTTATATGGTTCTGGCTCCAGAACATCCCCTGGTACCCCGATTAATTGAAGGAAAGCCTAATGAACAGACAATCGATCAATTTATTGGGCAAATGAAGAAGGAAACGGAGCTTTCCCGAACCGGATCTGATGTTGAGAAGATCGGATATGACACAGGTGCTGTAGCGGTTCACCCCTTAACTGGAAAAGAGATTCCTATCTGGGTGGCTAACTATGTGTTGATGGATTATGGAACTGGGGCGGTGATGGGTGTCCCCGCCCATGATGAACGTGACTTCCTGTTTGCTGGTAAATATGGTTTGCCGATTCGTACTGTAATTCTCCCACCTGGTCAAGAGCACGGCAAAAATGACGAAATGAAAGAAGCCTATGTCGATGAAGGAACGTTGGTCAATTCTGGTTCCTTCGATGGGATGAGTAAACGTGAAGCTATTTCTGCGATTACCCATCACTTAGAGGAAGTGGGGAGTGGAGGTAAGACCACAACCTATCGTTTGCGTGACTGGCTCGTTTCTCGTCAGCGGTATTGGGGTTGCCCGATTCCCATCGTGTACTGTGATTCCTGTGGCGTAGTGCCGATTCCCAAGGAAGATCTTCCCGTTACCTTACCTGAGGATGTCACCTTTGATGGGAAGTCCAATCCCCTCACTACATCGGATAGTTTTCGTTATACAAGCTGCCCCTCCTGTGGAAAGGAAGCGCGGCGGGAGACGGATACGATGGATACCTTTATCGATTCATCTTGGTACTACCTCCGTTACACGGATCCGAAAAACAAAGAACTTCCCTTTGCACCAGAAAAGGCTAACGAATGGATGGCAGTGGACGATTACATCGGAGGGGTAGAACACGCAGTTCTCCATCTGTTGTATTCGCGGTTTGTCACAAAGGTGCTTCATGATGCAGAAATGATTCAGGTAGATGAGCCCTTTAAACGATTGTTCACTCTGGGTATGGTCTTAAAAGATGGCTCGAAAATGTCCAAATCCAAAGGAAATGTAGTCTCTCCGATGGAAATCATTGAAAAGTATGGTGCAGATACTGCGCGGATGTTTGTCCTCTTCGCTGCACCAGCGGATGGAGAATTGGACTGGAACGATGCTGGAGTAGATGGTATCTATCGCTTTCTCAATCGAGTTTGGCGGATGGCCCAACAGCATGTAGAACTCGTACACGAAAAACCAGAAGTAAAACTAGAGGATAGTGTAGCACAGGGGCTGAACCGTTTACTCCATCAGACAGTGAAAAAGGTAACCATCGACGCAGGGGATCGTTATCAATTCAACACAGCGATCAGTGCGATCATGGAATTAGTGAATGGAATCAACGCCTACCCTGCTGAAGGAGATCGCGGGGTCTTAGCGGAAGCCGTGGAAAAAATGGTCCTGATGCTAGCTCCCTTCGTTCCCCACATCACGGAGGAGTTATGGCATGACTTCGGTCATGAAAGTAGCGTCCATAAGAAATCTTGGCCTACCTATGATGAAAAAGCACTCATCCTCGACGAAGTGGAAATTGTTGTCCAAATAAACGGCAAGGTACGCCATAAATCCGTGTTACCAGCTACAGCGGATAAGGCGATGATTGAGGAAACGATCTTAGCAGAAGAGAAGGTCAAAGCACTCATTGAAGGAAAAACCATCCGTAAAGTGGTTGTTGTACCAGGTAAATTGGTCAACATTGTTGCTCAGTGATTGATTATGTATGGATTGGGCGAATCAGTCGCTTGCCATTAAGGCAGGCGGCTTTTTTCATCTTGTTATCAGAGAATAGTATTATTTAGTTAATAACAACTCTATTGATGGTATTCATATCATTTCTAACCGTTAACTACGTTTAAAAACCACTGGGTAGAGTTACCCAGTGGTCTTTAGAGGCCTTCTCCAATGTGAGAAGGCCTATTTTTACTAGACAGGTGATTAACTATTCGTTACTATTTTTACGTATTCATGTTATTTATGGGAATTTAGGGTTTATTAACTATGTGGAGGAGGGATTAGTGATCCAAAGATTGTTGCACTTTTACCACGTCATCTTCATATTTCGCATGGGTGAGACGGATGAGCCGATTGAAAACGGGGCCGACGTCTTCATCCAGTAGATCGAGCCCCTCTCGAGTGATTCCACCTGGGACAGCTACGCGTTGTTGCAAACTTTCTAGGGTGAATCCCCCCTCGGTGAGCAATCGACCAAGGCCGTGGGCCATCTGGGTGACAAGGGAGCGAGCAGATTCGATAGGAATCTGTGTCTCTTCTACGGCAGCATCTGCTAGTTTTTCTAGGAGGTTGGCGATGAAAGCAGGAGAGCAACTGGCTAGATCGGAGGCGATCCGAGTGTGATGCTCTTCGATAACAAGTGGGCGGCTGATGGCGGAAAAAAGGTCCCATAACTGTTCTCTATCGTTTGCAGTTAAGCGGGAACCGGGGATAAATAAGGAATTTCCTGCTTGGACAGCCTGGGTAATACTTGGAATAATCTTAGCTATTTTGCAGGGGAGCCATTCTTCTAGATCACGAATCATCACGGGACTTGTGATGGAGACGACTATCTGATCCTCGTGAACCTCCTCTTTGATCTCATCGAGGACGGCTCTAAACTCCTTCGGTTTCACACATAAAAAGAAACAACTGGTTTGAGAAACCAACTCTCGGTTGCTAGTTGCAATCCCTAAGCCTGGATTTTTATCAGCGAGGTGCTCTGCCTTTGCCCGGGTACGGTTACTTATCAAGATGTCACTGGGTAATAGACGGCCAGACTGGATGAAGGACTCAACCAGGGTTCCCCCCATACTGCCTGTGCCGATAAAGCCCACCGTCATACGATCCCCTCCTTTATTGCCGGTTCATGAAGGATTATCTTCTGCATTTATGGTTATGGGTGATGAGCAAGGAATATGATCGGGAGGGTTTCTCTTTTAACGGTAGATATGCTGAGAGGAGAAAATGAATGATGTGGGAGAATCAATGGTCTTCGCGAGAGAAAAAGTTAGTAGGTGTAGCTGGGGCACTGCTTCTATTGTTAATTGGTTTTTTAGTAATGAATGGCTGGGATGGTGAGGAGAGAAAGAAAGAGGGATGGCAGTCCTATGAAGCGCAACCTGCAAAGGAGCGCTCCGAAAAAACAACTACCAACACAAAGAGAACAAAACAAGCAACGGAACTGGTTATCGATGTAAAGGGTGCGGTGAAGAAACCAGGGGTTTATCGGTTAGATCCAGGTGCTCGTG
Organism: Marininema mesophilum; assembly: GCF_900106775.1. Classification (GTDB taxonomy): domain Bacteria; phylum Bacillota; class Bacilli; order Thermoactinomycetales; family DSM-45169; genus Marininema; species Marininema mesophilum. Next base: position 151,605 of record NZ_FNNQ01000008.1, on the reverse strand, counting down.
TACAGGATGCTGTAGAATTAGCTGGTGGACCTAAATCGGTGGCGGATATGGTTCGCGTAAACTTAGCACAACCTCTCACAGATGGAATGGCCCTCATCATCCCTCGCAAAGGGGAAGAAATCCCAACCACTTCAGGAATAGGAGCAGGAACGTCAGCAAGATCAGGCGAGGGAGGGGAATCAGGAGCAGAGGCTAAAGAATCTCCAATAGACCTGAATACTGCTACGGTACAGGACTTAGATTCCCTAAATGGCATCGGCCCTTCCAAGGCAGAAGCGATTATTAGATATCGAGAGGAAAATGGCCCGTTTACATCAGTGGATCAGTTGACCGAAGTGAGTGGCATCGGGGAGAAGACCTTGGAACAATTTAAAGATCAGGTGAGAGTACAATAAAAACGGCCGTACTATTCCTGGAACAACAGGTAAACTAAATCGAAATACGTGGTGATTAATAATATTTGTGATTATTATGAAATTTAGATTCGTTTATGTAATTAAATTCGATTAGTGATGTCTATAAGATACATAAACCCACGGTTATCTATTTATAACCGTGGGTTTATATCATGAAGGACAACATCGATAATCTATGAAATTAGGGCTGGAGAACAGTACGTACTTTATCCAAAGCCCATTCCAATTCCTTTTTGGAAATGACAAGGGGAGGAGCAAAGCGAATGGTATTCTCATGGGTTTCTTTACAGAGAAGACCTGCAGCCGCTAGGGCCTCACAATAGGGACGAGCGGCTTCTTTCAGTTCCATACCAATAAAGAGACCTTTCCCTCGTACTTCTTTAACTATGGGGTTTTGGATTTTCTTTAATTCGCTGGTAAACCAAGCACCTAACTCACGAGAACGTGTAACCAGATCCTCCTCTTCAAGTACATCCAGTGCGGCGATTGAGACAGCACAGGCGAGGGGGTTTCCACCAAAGGTAGAACCGTGAGAGCCTGGCTCAAAAACGCCGAGAATTTCTTCATCTGCGGCGACAGCAGAGATTGGAAGGACACCTCCACCAAGGGCTTTACCCATTATGTACATATCAGGTTTAACGCCTTCCCAATCACAGGCGAAGAATTGCCCCGTACGACCAAAACCTGTCTGGATCTCATCAGCGACAAAGAGAACACGATGTTCCCGGCAGATGCTAGCAGCTTCGCGTAAAAATCCTTCTGAGGGAACGATCACACCTGCTTCTCCTTGAATCGGTTCAACAATGAAGGCGGCAGTATTAGGGGTGATTGCTTCACGTAAGGCATGCGCATCCCCGTAAGGGATGATACGAATACCAGGAAGCAGAGGACCGAAGCCACGCTTATATTCGTCACTCGAAGAGAGAGAGACAGCGGCTAGCGTACGACCATGGAAATTATCTTCACAAACTATGATCTCGGCTTGGTCGTTTGGAACCCTTTTCACATCATAGGCCCAGCGACGAACAGTCTTAATGGCAGTTTCTACAGCTTCTGCTCCCGTATTCATCGGGAGTATTAAGTCTTTTCCAGTCAGCTTAGCTACCTTTTGATAGAAAATACCGAGCTGATCATTGTGGAAAGCTCGGGAGGTCAAAGTCACCTTATCCGCTTGATCCTTGAGTGCTTGGATCAGCTTGGGATGACGATGACCATGATTAAGGGCAGAATATGCACTCAGCATATCCATATAGCGTTTGCCGTCTGCATCTTCGATCCAGACGCCCTCAGCTTGGGAAATTACGATCGGTAAAGGATGGTAATTGCGGGCGCCATGCTGATCAGTTAATTCGATGAGAGCACGGTTTTGGGACATTGTGTTCACTCCTTTTTGCAAGGTTCACCCGTTGTCGATAAAGGATAACTCCGGGCCGTTTATTCCCACTATAACACCGCTTTCAACCTCTTCATAGGTTTCCCCGTAAAACGGATCAAGATGAGGTAAAGTGTATAAAAATGAACGAGTCTTCTCATCCCAGAGTGTGACTGATTTTTATTTTTAACGAATAAGTCCTTGACGGTTGGACTCACCAAAGATATAATCATACACAAGTTTTTAAACGGTTAAAGTGAATATCTTGTTTTGTGACACTCTTATCAAGAGCGGCGGAGGGACTAGCCCGATGAAGCCCAGCAACCCCGGTAAACCAACCGGAAGGTGCCAATTCTTACAAGAGCCGAGATGGCTTTTGGGAGATAAGAGAAGAGACTGGCAAACCAACCTCTTCTCTTAAAATAAGAGAAGAGGTTTTTATTATCTCTTGCCTGGTCGATCAACAAGATATCTTAATAAGTGAAGTGCTTTGATGATACCCAGCACGAGCTGATTTGTTTTCCTTAGCGAAACCAGGCAACATCTACACGAGAATCAAAAATCCCACCCAATAAGGATAGGCTATGGAGGGTAAATCATGCATCAAGATACGAAACTAGCGCAGATTGGGAAAAGTCGATGTAAAAGTACAGGGGCAATTAGTTGTCCTGTCTACCATGCAACAGCTTACGAGCACCCTGCCCTGGGAGAATCCACAGGGTACGACTATACACGCACCCTGCCCTGGGAGAATCCACAGGGTACGACTATACACGTACAGGTAATCCTACTCGCCAGGCCTTGGAAGAGGCTATCGCCGATCTAGAGGGTGGGCAGAGAGGCTTTGCATGTAGTTCTGGGATGGCCGCTATACAAACGATCATGGGTCTCTTTTCCCAGGGGGATCATTTGATCGTCTCCTTAGATCTCTATGGAGGAACCTATCGGCTGTTTGAAGAGATTCTGACTCGGTATGGCATAACCTTTAGCTATGTGGACTTACGTGATTTAGAGGCGATTCGGAATGCTTCTCGACCAGAAACGCAGGGAGTCTTTATTGAATCCCCGACGAACCCCTTGATGCGAGTGACGGATATCCGTGCGGTCTGTTTACTAGCTCAAGAGAAGGGGTGGCTCGCTATCGTCGACAGTACCTTTATGACCCCTTGGTTTCAACGTCCCCTGGAATTAGGAGCCGATCTAGTTGTTCATTCGGGTACGAAGTATTTAGGTGGACATAATGATGTTTTGGCTGGACTGATTGTCACCCGTGGGGAAGAGTTATCTGAGCGCGTTTTTACCTTGCACAACTCGATGGGGGCGGTTCTTAGTCCCCAAGATTCCTGGCTATTGATGCGTGGGATGAAAACTCTTGCTTTACGGATGGAGAAGCATCAAGAGAATGCCATCGTGCTGACTCAATTCCTCAGTGGGCATCCAGCTGTTGAGAGTGTTTTTTATCCAACGACTCTAGCTGATGATCGCCAGGTACAAGAATCCCAGGCGAGCGGTTATGGCGGGATGCTCTCTTTTCGGGTAAAAGATCCAAAATGGGTACCCGCGTTTTTATCCTCTCTGAAGCTGATCTCCTTTGCAGAAAGTCTAGGAGGAGTAGAGAGTTTACTTACCTACCCTTGGACTCAGACCCATGCAGATATCCCTGAGCACATCCGCAGACAAGTAGGGGTTTGTGATAAACTTTTACGCCTCTCTGTTGGCATCGAAAATTTAGATGACTTGATTGATGACCTCTCCCAGGCATTGGATGAGGCACGGGGATGTTTCCCAACTACTCTACGGAAAAGGGTGTGAAAACGATGAAATTTGGAACGAAACTTTTGCATAATGGTAATGAAATTGATCCAATCACAGGTGCAGCAAGCATCCCACTTTATCAAGCGTCCACTTTTCATCAGACGGATATTGACCATCCAGGTGAGTTTGACTACGCCCGTTCCGGTAATCCCACCAGGAAGGCCTTGGAACAAACCATCGCTGAGTTGGAAGGGGGAGTAGCGGGCTTTGCCTGTGCATCCGGGATGGCTGCCATTTCAACAGCTTTCTTGCTCTTCTCTGCTGGTGATCACCTGGTCGTGTCCAATGATTTGTACGGCGGTACCTTTCGTGTTTTAACGCAAGTACTTCCACGGTTAGGTATTGAAGCTACCTTTGTGGATACCACCGATCTGACCAAAGTGGAGGAAGCCATCCAAGCTAATACAAAGGCGCTATATATCGAAACCCCTTCTAATCCAACACTGAAGGTAACCGACTTACGAGGAGTGGCAAGGATTGCTCGCGACCATAGCGTGATCACCATGGTCGATAATACCTTTATGACTCCTTGCTTTCAGCGGCCCTTGGATTTGGGAGCGGACCTAGTGATCCACTCTGCTACGAAGTTTATTAGTGGACATAGTGATGTGGTTTCCGGTTTACTCGTCACCCAGGATAGGGAGATTGCCACCCGTCTCAGTGGTTTGCAAAATGCCCTTGGATCCATACTAGGGGTGCAGGATTCATGGTTAACGATGAGAGGCTTAAAAACCTTAAAGGCACGGATGGATGCTTCGACGGCTTCAGCGGCAAAGATTGCCGAAGGGCTAAAACGAATCTCAGGAGTGGAACGGGTTTTTTATACAGGCCTTGCTGAACATCCTGGCCATGCCCTCCAAGCTTCCCAAGCAAGTGGTCATGGTGCGGTACTTTCCTTTGACCTAGGAAGTAGCGAACGTGTACGGAGAGTCCTTTCCCAAGTGCACCTACCGATTGTCGCCGTCAGCCTCGGGTCAGTCGAGAGTATTCTCTCCTACCCCGCAAAGATGTCCCATGCAGCGATGCCCGTTGAAGAGCGAGTCGCTCGGGGTGTGACAGACGGTCTTCTCCGGCTATCGGTCGGTCTAGAAGATGCGGATGATTTACTGGATGATTTGGAGCGATCCATTGAAGGGCGCCGTCTATACTCGGTAGGAGAATGGCGCGCATCCATAGTATAATAAATGGTGAATGATCGAGTTCTACCAACAACCGCCAACCCCAATTCGGGGAAGGCGGTTTTTTGTCGGGCAAACCTGTTGTAAAATGGATAGAAGAATACGTGAAAAAAGGGAGCGCACAGAATGACGATTAAATCAGATAAATGGATTCGTAAAATGGCTGAAGAACATGGAATGATCGAACCCTTTGTGGATCGTAATGTAGGCAAAGGGGAAGCAGTTAGTTTTGGATTGTCCAGCTATGGCTATGATCTTCGGGTCGGTACCCAGTTTAAAATCTTTCATAATGCACTGATGCCAGTGATCGATCCCAAAGCAATCGATGGGGATTCTTTTCTTGATTTTGAAGGAGAAGTAGCCATTGTACCGCCCAACTCCTTCGCTTTAGCTACATCAGTAGAGTACTTTCGTATTCCTGACAACGTTCTGGCTATGTGTGTGGGCAAGTCTACCTATGCTCGCTGTGGCATCATTACCAATGTAACTCCCTTTGAACCGGGTTGGGAAGGTCATGTCACCTTGGAGATTTCCAACACCACCCCCTTGCCTGCCAAAATCTATGCCAATGAAGGTCTTTGCCAAGTGGTGTTCTTTGAAAGTGATGAAGTGTGTGAGGTCTCTTATCGTAATAAGCAGGGGAAATATCAAAATCAGCGCGGAATCACACTGCCCCGAATTTAAGTTCTTTCTAAAAGTTTGGTGAACGAAGCTATCCTAAAGGAAACGAAAGAACCCTCATACAGAGGGTTCTTTCGTTTCCTTTAGGGGGGCTATTCAGCTCAAATTTTGCGGAAATAGGGATATAGGCGGTATCGAGGAGAATTACTCTTCCTCGTTATCCCCATCGTGGAGAATCACATCGACAATAGTGGTCTCTCCTGCTTGAATGCAAAAGCGACGAATTGCTGTCTCTTTTTTGGGGAAGGAGTACTCACCAATATAGCAACCAGGGGCAAGATTACTGACAAAATATGTTCCATCAGCACTTGTGGTCGCCGAACGAATTAATACAGGTTCATCTTCTCGCCCGGAGCCAGCCGGTGGATTGACTGGATTCGTGAAAATCTGTACACGGACATTGAAAATAGGGAGGAGCCGTTCATCTCGTACGGTTCCTCGTAGTGAGCCAAACAGGGGAGAGAGGAGAAAATCGACGGTCTTTGTTTCCCCCGATTTAAGTGCTGCTGACTTTGCAGCGGATCCAAAATTAGAGACCGATACAGTAGAAGCGACTCGCTCTGTTCCGATTCCCGAGACCGAATAGTTCCCTTGGCCGTTTGTTACGGTTTCACTAATCAGTATGCCCGTCGTATCTAGTACTTGTACGGTAGCTCCAGCAATAAATGCTTGATTTTGTTCATTGCGCACGGTTCCTACTATTTTCGCTGGGTTGGTGAAGAGAAGAAGGTTAATGGTTTCTGTTGTACTGCTTGTTAATTCAAGGAACACTATATTGTTTTCATAGCCAGGGTTACTAGCGGAAACAGTATACTCTCCTAGGCCGAGTTGATTAAATCGGAAAAAACCATTTTCATCGGTTTGACTAGTAAATAACACCGATTGATTGAAGTTGAGAATAACTACCTTGGCACTTGTGAGAGGTTCTAGGGTATCACGATCACGTACGGTGCCTTCGATGGCACCCAAGCTGACGGGATTGGGTGGAAAGGGTGGTTCAGGTGGAGTAGGTGGAGTAGGAGGTGTGGGGGGGAGGAGATCGGACCGCTGGGGACTGAGCGCAACATCGATGATTGCCGTTTCCCCTTGCGATACAGAACCTGAATTGGTTACATCGTTAAATTCAGACTTACTATAAACGAGTTCATAGTTGGTAGGTAATAACTCGGTAAATTCATATTGCCCATTGATACTGGAGAGGGTCGTATCTGTACTTACTCCAAATGAATTGAAGGGGCGTACCTTGATACTGGCTTCAGGCAGGGGCTGAGTAGTTTCTGCATTGATGACCGTTCCTTCAATTGCTCCTGGCAAAGCGGTAAGGGAAAAACTAAGGCGTGTCGATTGATTTGTTTCAATAATTGCGCCGCCAAGTTGATTTTGAAACCCAGGCGAGGATGCAATGGCGACATAAGTACCAGGAACCAAATCCCCAACCAAATATTCTCCTTGATTGCTGGTTACGGTGGCTGAATTAAAGCTACCTGCTGAATCATAAAGACGTACTGTCGCACCAGGGATGGCTTCCCCTGAGTCTAATGCAGTGGCAAAGCCAAACATAGAACCTGGATTAGGTTGTAAATTGATGGTTGTCTCGGTAGTTTCTCCTTTAGAAAGAACAACTCCGATCGAACTCTCACCAAATCCATTAGCGGTTGCAGTTAGATTAAAACTACCTTCAGGAAGGCGCTCAAAAAGAAAGCGTCCATCGCTACCACTAAGAGTTCCTGCTAGGATGACATTATCGATGGTATAGAGATTGAGATCTGCACCGGAAATAAGTTGTTCTGTACTCTGAGCGAATTCCGACAGTTCTTTGGATGAACTGAGTTCTGCACCAGAAATTTGTTGCCCTGTACTAGCCTCGATAATTAGGCCGGTAAGGGTTGCAGGTCGCCTCTCTACCGTAATAGTTAAACTTGTCGTTGTGTTGGGAGGAACAATGGCAGAAGCAGTATTTTGTACGAAACCTGGAATAGTCACGTTTATCAAGTAATTTGCTGGACGTAAATTGTCAAAGAGGAAAGTCCCATCGGATTGAGCGACAATGGAGCGTAGGAGTTGATTATGGTTGTCAAAGAGACGAACCTGTAAGTTATTCCCGGTAATAGGAGTGCCTGTTCCACCTAAAATTTGCCCCGATATACTCCCGAGAAGCTTGGTGAGAGTGATATTGGCACTGGTTTCTGTATTGCTTAATACAGAAGCACCGATGATTCTTGAATCGTATTGATCAGCGGAGGCAATCACATCGTAGTTTCCTGGACTCAGATCCGGGAAAATGTAATTTCCAAACACGCTGGTGGTGACGGTACCGATAATGGCCCCTTCAGTATCTCTCAGAAAAACGGTAGCTCCAGAGATCGAAGATCCTGTTTCCGAATCATTTACATGACCATTAATTTGTCCAGGATTGGGCTGAAGAATTAAATTGACATCCGAAAGTGTTTCGCCGGGTAATAGCGTAATGGTATCAAAGGTATTTGTAAAGGTGGGGGAACTTGCTTGAATAATGCGGATCCCCGAGGGAAGGCCATCGATTGTATAGTTGCCGTTACTATCTGCAAAGGCAGTGCCGAGGACGGTTTCATTGAGATCAATGACACGGATGACAGTTTGATTAACGGGTATGCCATCGGGATCGGTGATGCGACCGCGGACGCTGGAGGGTTCAGGACTAAGGGAGATTTCAACCGTGGTCGTCTCATTTGCTCTTACAACGGCACCGATGCGCTGAGTGATAAATCCTGACTCGGACGCTGTTAAAATATAGGCTCCTGGAGCAAGATCTATAAAGAAATCTCCAGTAGGATCCGTTACTAGAGTGAAAAGAAAGATATTATCCTCTGTGTATACTTTAACAAGTGCACCGTTGGTTTGAGGAGTCACCGTTCCCTGAAGAGCACCGGGGCTAGGTTGTAGAGTAAGTGGGGTAGAAGAGGTTACCCCAGCAAGTATAACCACCCCAATGGTACTATTCTGGAAACCAGTAGCAAGACCATCGAGGTTGTAATCCCCTGGATATAGACCGTTGACAAGAAAACTCCCTTGATCATCCGTAAGGGTACTGGAGATGAATACCCCATTTCTATCCGTGACCCTTATTGTTGCTCCGGAAATGGGAGTGCCTGAGGAAGAAGTGACTGTTCCAACAATAGTCCCTGGATTAGGTGGAAGAAAAAAGTTGAGCTCTCCTACTTCTCCAGGGGAGAGGGAGATGCTTCCCCCGCTGATCTGGAAACCAGCGTCTGTGACCAAGACATCATAGTTCCCTGGAGCTAATTTATCAATGAGATACTGTCCATTACTATCGCTAAAAGTAGAAGTTACCAACGCCCCACCAGAATCTAACACACGAATCAAGATATTTCCTGAATCAGTGATGGGTGTTCCATTCATATCATGGACCGTTCCTTGAATGGATGCGGGATTGGGGAGGAGGGATAAGTTAATCGATGTTTCTTGATCCGAACGGATAGCAACCCCACTAAAGACCGATTGAAAATCAGTTGCAACTGCTGTTACCACATAGGTACCAGGTTGAAGTAGAGGGATCGAATAACGGCCGTTTGCATCGGTTAACCCTCGGGCGATGATGGGTCCAGTTGCTATATCTGTCCGCACATTTAATCCAGCCCCTAGGATAGGATTACCAGATGTATCTGTTATTAAGCCGACTAATGTACCGGGATTGGTAGCAAGGATAAGTTGTTGGATCGTTTCCATGAAAGGTTGAATAATCATCCCTACAGAGACTCGGGAAAAGCCCTCCGCAAAGGCGACAGCGGTATAGTTACCTGGGGAAATATTAGGGATGAAGAACCTCCCATTTGCTTCTGTTATGAAGGAAGCCACGAGGACATCGTTTAGATAAACCTGTACTGTGGCTCCCGAAATGGGATTGCCTGCATCATCTTGGACAATACCAGAGAAAACTCCTGCTAATTGACTTAATGTCACAGAAAGGGTGGTGGTTTGCCCCGAATGAATAGTTGCAGAAAAGGTTTTAGAGGCATAGCCCTCTTCTGTAAAGGTGACAGAGTAAACGCCTGGTTGAAGTCCTGTCACAGAATAACTTCCATCTAAAGCAGAGAGGGTTTCCGCCACAGTGAAGCCTTCTGGCCCTACCACTTTTATACTTGCGTTGGCAAGTGGCGCTCCAGTCATACTGTCAGTGATTGTTCCTGAAAGAGTTCCCGAATTAGGAGGAAGGGAAATATTGCGTTGTTGGGCACTGCCAAGAGTAACAACCAAACTAAGGAATATGGTGGAAAATCCTGTTGCACTCACTTGGATGCGATAAGCGCCTGGACTTAAACTATTGATGGTATAGTTACCGCTTCCATCGGTTATGGTTGTTGTGATGATAACTCCAGCAATATCAATAATAGTCACTTGAGCACCTACGATGGGGGACCCAGTGGATTGGTTGGTTACCGTCCCAAAGACACTAGCGGGATTAGCAAGGAGGTTGAAGTCTTGTGTCTCTGTTTCATTAGGGGCGAGAATAATCGCTCTTGTAGTAGATTGGAAATTAGGAAAGCTGACACTGAGAGTGTAGGCGTTGGGGGTTATGCCAGTAAACGTGTAAAAACCAGTTAATCCAGTAGTCGTGGTGTCTAACACGATGCCTAAGGGATCGATAAGACGGACTTCTGCTAATAGTAATGGGCCAATTCCTTGTCCCGTGATGGTACCATCTACTGTGGCAGGGAGAGGTGGGACCAGTACATTAACGGTTGTCCCAGCATCGGCTGTTACCTGGGCGCTACTACTACCAAGGGCATAATTAGCTAGGGTTGCTGTTACGGTGTAAGAGCCGGGTGACACATTGGTGAAGCCATAGCTTCCCCCCTCATTTGAAACGGTGGAAGCTATCGGGTTATTTCCTACGTCTAATAAGGTAACTGTGGCTCCTGTGAGGGGCAGACCCGTCGCCTTATCGAGAATGAATCCAGATATATTACCTGTGCCAGGAACGGCATTAACAGTAATAAAAACTTGGTCAGACACCTGGGTTGTGTTGGCGCCTGTAAAATTATCGACTCCTGTGACAGTAGCTTCATCAATTAACTGTTGGCCCGTTACCTTGATGGTCCCTGAAAATGAAAAAATCAGGGTGGCGGAGACGCCTGCATCGAGGTTACCAATATTCCAGCTGATGCTTTTGGTAAGAGGGGTAAAAACTGCAGATCCTATGCTAGAAGATTGTATCTGGACAATGGATAGTTGTTCTAATTTCAGTGGAATTTGTACAAAAGTAGTATTAGCAGTGCTTTTTCCTGTGTTGGTTACGACGACTTTTTCAGACCAAGAGGTAATTTGTCCAGCTGTAATGGTAGTAGGTCCGGTGAGAATGGTTTTATCTACGGCTAATTTGGCCCGTACATCCCCTTGATTAAAGGTAAGTAAATCGGATGAAGCATCTTGAAAGGCAAACCCTTCATTGGTTTGGAGCGAATCCTTATTAAAGTTATTATTGTTGGTTGCTGTAAAGAAGAGCATGCGAATCTGGGTGGCAGCGGTGATGCCAAGGAAGGAAAATAAAGTAGCCGAGGGGATAAAAAAATCAAGGAAGAAATCCGGGTCACCATCAAATGTGGAGTCCGCAGGGGTGACCCGAGCAAGGTCATAATTAATAATGGGGAGACTAAAGTTGGGTGCTCCTTTGCCGTTGGTTCCTCCTGCAGGATCATTCCAGGTATTCGGTTTGGGATCCGTGTTTTTGATAAGGACTAATCGTTCGTTTGCCCCGTCTATGGAGAGTACCCATTCATAAGTAGCAGGGTTTCCATCGGTCTCAAATAAGAGTCCCCAGGAAAATGGAGAAAATCCTGTTTTTAAGCGTGGGTCTGCATTAAGGCGTAGTCGGAAAAAAGAATTGGACCCATCGTAGGCATAATACGCGGCGGGAAACTGGCTTGTACCTACGATGTCGGTCTCTTTGGGGTTTACATCCCTAATATGGTCAAAGAGAACTGACCCTCGAAAAGGGATGGGTCGGAATTGCGCAGCATCAGGGAACAGCATGCTCGTCACTCCCTTAAGTTTCGTGATCATCATCGTTTCACTATATGAATGAAACACCTAGTAGGTAACCTAAGAAAGGTGGATACTTTGATTTCCATTATTAGGGGATGTCACGGTTGCTGATTTTGGGTTGAGTACAATTGGACAACTGTGACAGGACTAAGGATTTTTTCCGTTGGAACGACGGTCTAAGCTTGGAGTATATCCTGTAAGTAGATGGGAATTACCAAGAATCCTCCACCCTATCAGCGTTGCGGAGGTGGGGGAGGTTCAATGTTCAAGGATTATTCACAAACTTTTGTGGTGAAAAGGGTATAAGAGTACTAGAATAGTCGGCGAATATAAATAAAAAGGATATTCAAATTCGTGCGTCAATTCTAAATGTTCAATATGAAGGTGATCTATATGGCAGATTTTCATGGCAAATTGATAATGGATGGTGTTCCGACTGGTCCTATCCTTAATAGGATGGAACCCGGTGATGAATTGCGTCTCGTTCATTCTTTTGGGAAAGTGACGCGTCTTTATATTAAGGAAGCTTATACGTTCCAGCATCGTCGTGTCTATGTAACAGATAAGATGGGGATTCTCTATGGGGACGAATTGGCTGCGACACCTAAGCACTCAGTTGAACAGAGATATTCTTGAGTTGGATAGTTTTGGATTGGATTAAAAAAACCACCTATCTGATATTTTCCCCTAAAGGTAGACAGTGAAAAAAGTCCATCTGTTAAGATGGACAAAAATCATTGTTTATTGGAGGGGGATTTTCTTATGGCTAAAAAGGGACAAAAAGTTTCATCGGTATTCCCCAGAGACGAAAACCAAGGCTATCCGTCTCCGTATGGAAAAAGGACTATCCAAGCATCTATTACGAGTGGCTCAAGTTTCTCGCTCGGGCTAGGTTACAAGAGCACATCTTAGGCATTCACATGCAACATTCCTACTATACCTTCTACAACGAGAGACGGTTTCAGAAAAAATTTTGGCGACCTTTCCCCTGTGGAATACCGAGAAAAGATCGCCGCTTAAAAAGGTTCTTTTTCTATTGTCTACTTGACGGGGTCACTTCAATCCAGGTGGTTTTTTAAATCCTTAGGTGCGACGGAAATATCCCATCACTTCTACGGTTTGGGTGATGTTAATAAAACTGCGAGGGTCAATTTCTGCGACCATTTTTTTAACATGAGTCAATTCGTACCGGGAGATGACCATGATAAGTACTTGTCGTTTATCTTTCGTGTAGGCTCCTTCTCCCTCAAGAATGGTAATCCCCCGTACAAGGCTAGAGAGAAGCTTTTCCTTACACTCATCCCCCTTTGAGGTGATAATCATCACGGTTAGTTTAATATGACGAGTATGGATGGCATCAATCACTCGACCCGTTACATAGATCGAAGCCATGGTGTATAAAGCGAGGTCCCAAGTGAAGATGAATCCAGAAATGAAAACAACAATCGCGTTCATACCAAAGATTAAACTTCCTAAGGGAAGATCTTTCTTTTGGGTTAACACCATGCTAACGACGTCAAAACCCCCAGTAGAGCCACCAGCACGGAAGATAAGCCCCGTTCCTATCCCTGCGAGCACACCACCAAAGATGGAGGAGAGAATCGGATCAGCAGAAATTTTTGTTACGGGGATGATTCCCATGGAGATGGACGTGACTGCTACAGAAAAGAGGCTGACAGCAACAAAACGTTTTCCGAGCTTCATCCAACCTAAAATAAAAATAGGAACATTTAAGAGAAAGATCCATGTTCCCGAATTAACCGAAGTGAGAAGCCCGAGGATCATGGCAATACCAGCAACGCCACCACTCAAAACCTTGTGGGATAGGAGAAACATATTAAAAGCAAAACCGATCAGGACAGATGAAATAAAAATTGTTAAAATACGAGTAAATCGAGCGGCCAAATGAATATCCTCCTTTCAAATAGAAATTCTCTAGTGCTTGATTAGGATCATCCAATAATTGGTTAGTTAATCAAAAAGGGAGATTGTCATTAATCGGATGTACTGAAGTGCCGTCTTTTATAGATTATTTTTCCCAAAACAGCTATTATACTAACACGGAAATGGAAAGGAAAGCAATCAAATCTTGTCTACTTTAGATTGTTCCACAGAGTATTTTTTTCAAGAACGAACTAACCAGATTTTCCAACCTATGATACAATATTTCTCGAGACACAAGGAGGGCTGGAGCGGTGGCTGATCAACAATCAAAATTTCCCCGTTTCAAGAAAATGAAAAAACAAATGACAAACAATGAAACTAAAAAACGGCCCCGTCCATGGTTAAGAGGGGTTCTATTTGCAGGATTAGTTGTCGTTACACTCCTCGCAGTAGGAACGATGGCATCAGTGGGAGCGGCGACAGGGTATGTCGCATCTCTGGTCAAAAAAGAGCCTGTGAGGGACAAAAGTGAGCTCAGAGAAAAGATTTCGAAGTGGAGCCAGACTAGTTCGGCTTTTTTCGATGATGGTAAGCCTATTGGGCGTCTGCGTGCGGATGCTGATCGGCAAGTCGTCACGATGGATAATGTAAGTCCCTATATAGTAAATGCACTTGTATCCACAGAGGATCAGGAATTTTTTCGTCATCATGGGGTAGTACCTCGCTCCCTCTTGCGGGCTGTAATGCAAAAAATTAAAAATGCTCCTGAACAGACTGGTGGAAGTACAATCACCCAGCAATTGGTGAAAAACGCTGTTTTGGATAACCGTGATAAAACGATTGCACGTAAAGCGAAGGAGATTTTACTCGCGGTTCGTTTGGATAGCTTCTTTTCTAAAAAAGAAATTATGAGCGCTTATCTCAACAGTGTGTATTTTGGTAAAGGTGTAAATAACCGAAATATGTTAGGTGTTCAGGCAGCTGCACAGGGGATGTTTGGCATTAAGGCAAAGGATCTCAACCTTGCCCAATCAGCCTATATTGCCGGTATGGTGCAACGGCCAAATGAGTACAACCCCTTCCGAGGAAAGAAGTATATCAAGAATGGTGAGCATCGAATGAGAGTGGTTCTCTACAAGATGCTAAAAAACAAAAAGATTACGAAAGCGCAATACGAAAAAGCTAGACAATTTGACATTGAGAAGTCACTAGCGAAGAAGGCAGAGGATAACGCTTATTCTAAGTATCCCTATATTACAATGGCATTAGAAGATGAAGCTGCCAGCATTTTGCTTAAAGCAGATGGGCATGACCCGAAAAAATTGATCAAAGCAGGGAAATATGGGGAAACGCTACAACGGTATAAGACGGAAATCCTCACCGGTGGTTACAAAATCTATACCACCATTAATAAAGAAGCTAATGAAGAGATGAATAAAGCAGCGAAAAATGATAGTTTATACGCTGCTCCTATCACGTATAGGACGGCAGGTGGAAATCTTATCAAGAACGCCAAGGAACAAGTGGGGGCAACTCTTCTCGATTCAAAGACTGGGGCGACGCTTGGGTTTGTTGGCGGACGGAATTTTAAGGAGAACCAGCAAAACCATGCGATTGGTAACTCAGCTCCCCAACAGCCAGGGTCTTCGATTAAGCCACTTTTGGATTTCGGTCCTGCTTTCGATAAGGGAGTACTCTCCCCAGAATCGATGTTGGTCGATGAACCGCTGAGCCATAGTGGTGGAGTGTATCAAAACTATACCCATCGCTATGATGGGCCGATGACTGCACGATCTGCTTTGATGAAATCGATTAATATTCCAGCGATCAAGGCATTACGGGCGGTGGGAGTGCAGGCAGGTCTGGATTACCTTCGTAAGATGAATTTCCCAATCAATGAAAACGATGGTGAAGCGTCTGCTATTGGCGGTTTTACCTATGGTTTTACGCCACAACGGATGGCTAGTGGCTATGCGATGCTGGCAAACCAAGGGAAATTTAATGAGCCTTATATGATCGATAAAATTGAAGATAGTAATGGCAAAGTCGTTTATCAGCATAAAAAAGATCCAATCCAGATCCTTAGTCCACAGGCTGCTTATTGGACCACGGATATGTTAAGAGATGTTGTCCGTAAAGGGACCGGTACCTATGTCGGGGCGCGTACCTCTGGATACGACCTAGCCGGGAAGACTGGAACGACAAACAGTACCGCGGATATCTGGTTCATGGGTTATACACCAGATATCACACTGGGTGTTTGGGTTGGATATGATTATGATTATCGATTGCCTAGTGATCAGCGGGCTCGCATTGTCTGGGCAGCGATCTTTAATGCGATCACAAAGAATAACCCTGAGCTTTCTCCAATAGGTAGTCGCTTTAAATCAGAACCGCCACTCTCGTATAAATGCTTTGAGTGTAATAAAGTTAGTGAGCAGAAGGACGATAGTGACGATGACGATGATGGGAACAATATCAATAATCCGTCACGTCGTCCACCAAGCACGCCCGCGGCTACGACGGGTGGTCCGGGTCCTGGAACTGGTGGTCCTGGAACGGGTCCTGGTGGAGGGCAAACAGGGGGAACACCGACAGACCCACCAAGTAGTGATCAGGATGGAACCGGAGATCAGGCCGGAAATGGCCAAGGCCCAGTTCCGCCTCCTCCTGAGGATGATTAAGAAAACGATAGTTGTTGTGTTGATCCATATAAGCCACCCTTTGCTTATTAGCAAAGGGTGGCTTTTTGTATTAGCTTCATTCAGGTATGTTGATGCTTCTTATACTGCCTCCTGTGTCCGAAGAAGGGTTCATTAATACGGCTGTAGCAGGGATATTGTCGATAATCGTCGAATTTCATAATATTTCTATATATGTAATTGATAGTTGGAGGTGGATATGACGCGGCCTTTCTTTGTTATAGCGGTGGGGTGGATTCTGGGGATCGCTATGGAGCAATGGCTCTCCTTGTCAATAAGGTGGGTAGCTTGGGTAGCGATTCTTGTGTGGTTGGCATGTGGTTGGATCGTTTTTTATCAGCGGAGGTTTTTAGCACTCCTTTTAGCTGTTAGTGCTTGTCTAGCTGGTATGCTTCATTTTGCCTGGGTGGATGAAAGTAATAGCACCATGTTAGAGAAAGGAGTCACGGAAGGGAGGATCATAGGAAAGGTCGATTCGCAACCAAAGGTAGATGGGGATTTATTGCAGATGGAACTTGCGGTAAATCAGATTCAAACGAAGGAGAAGTGGATCGATTTAAAGGGGGAGAGAATTCTCCTCCGCTTATGGTTACGAACGTTTACGGAGAAGAGGAAAGCTCTACAGATCGAACGAGGAACAGGTGTAAGTGTGATCGCAACATTGAAGCGACCCGATCCCGTGCGTAATCCGGGGGCCTTTAACTATCAGGAATTTCTCTATCGCAAGGGGATTCATTGGGTTGGGGAGATAAAAGGGTGGCAAAGCCTTCGCCTAGAGGACCCACACAGTGGGATGTTTCGTTATGTGGATCAGGTGCGGACTTCCTTGGTAAAGCAGATAGAAGAGGTGTATCCACCTAAGACAGCTGGATTGATGAGTGGAATGCTGTTGGGGGTAAGAGAAGCTGTGCCTGCCCAGGTAGAGGATGATTTTACTCGTCTTGGTTTGGTTCATTTGCTAGCAGTATCAGGCTTCAATGTGGCGATATTTGTTGGATGTGTCTATGGTGGGCTTTCTTTAATAGGAGTGACAAGAGAAAAGGCAGCTCTTATCACTCTATGTAGTCTCCCCATCTTCGTTCTGCTCACTGGAGGGGAAACCTCTGTGGTGCGAGCCGGTCTGATGGCTGGCTTGGGCTTAGTTGCGCTATGGTGGAGGCGATGGCCAGATCGTCTCTCCTTTCTTGGTCTAGCGGCATTGCTCCTTCTTTGGTGGGACCCGTATGTTTTGTTCTCTGTGGGATTTCAGCTATCCTTTGGAGTTACCTTTGCTCTTTTGGTAGCGACAGCACCGTTATCTGAAATACTTCCCTTTCGCTGGTCGTTACTCAATCAAACGGTGGCAGTTACCATCATTGCTCAGTTGGTTTCTTTTCCGTTTATTCTTTTTCATTTCCATGTCTTTTCCTATCTTTCCTGGTGGGCCAATCTAATCGTGGTGCCGATCCTTGGTTCTGTTGTGACCCCCCTTGGTTATGGTGCTTTGTTCTTCTCTCTTTTTCATGAGACGATTGCCTTTGTACCTGCCTGGCTATCCTCAAAGGTAGTGTCTGGTACGCTTACCTTCATTGAGTGGTTAGCTACGTGGGAGGGGTTTGAAAAATCATTGGCTCCACCCCCATGGTGGTGGTATGCCTTTTATGGAGCAGTGATTAGTTATATCCTATGGAGTTGGACTGGAGGATTGCTTCGAATTCGAGGGCATCGAATAATGGCTCTAGTGCTTCTTGTTGGAAGTATCCTATTTGTTGATCGTTCCTTTCATATAATTAGGGGAGAGGAAATAACGGTTACCTTTCTTGATGTGGGTCAAGGGGATTGTGCAGTGATCGAGACTTCTGAAGGAAAAGTGATTCTTGTGGATGGAGGAGGGAATCTGGGCTTTCCTGAGGAGGAGTGGCAACGACAACGAAGAGAGTACGATGTCGGAAGAAGTGTGGTTGTCCCCTATCTCCACTATCGAGGAATTAGGCAGATCGATTGGATCATCATGACCCATGGGGATGCGGATCATATCGGAGGGTTGTCCGCGGTGGTAGACCGATTTCCGGTGGGAGGGGTGATCCGAAATGCCCATCCCCCTGGATCAAGGATGGAAGTAGCATTGATGAAGCAGTTCGCAAAAAAGAAGATTCCACTCCACGTACCTTCTCTCGATGGCCCACGTTCACTAGCACCAGGTGTGACCTGGCAGTTTCTTCACCCGGACTCTACTCGTATTCAGAGTGGAGATGAAAAAGAAACGACGAGCACAAACGATGATTCTGTGGTTTTTCTATTGGATGCAGGTGGGAGCAAAATCTTATTTACAGGAGATGTGGAGGCTAGGGGAGAGGAAGCGATCCGGAAGCGCTGGGATCTACCGCCCATCGATGTGCTGAAGGTAGCACACCATGGAAGTAAGACGTCAACCGGGACAAATTGGCTTCAGGAAATTGAACCAAAGGAGGCGGTCATCTCTGTAGGAGAGGGGAATCGTTATGGTCATCCCTCACGAGAAGTTATCAAAGGACTACAGATGAGTGGAAGTAATATCTGGCGCACAGATCAGCAAGGTGCGATTGTGTTGAGAATATCTCCAAAGGGTCAGCGCATTGAATCGACTATGTCAAAG
Organism: Marininema mesophilum; assembly: GCF_900106775.1. Lineage (GTDB taxonomy): Bacteria > Bacillota > Bacilli > Thermoactinomycetales > DSM-45169 > Marininema > Marininema mesophilum. Next base: position 132,901 of record NZ_FNNQ01000008.1, on the reverse strand, counting down.
GATCTTTTAATTGACGGGCAATAAACAAAAGTTTAGATTAAAAACATAAGTTTTTTGTTAGATAGAGAGGTGGCACAGATGTGGATCCGAAAGGGAAGGACAAGGAGCGGTTCATCCTAGATAAAATCCGGCAAAATCCGTTTATTTCACAGCAAGACCTGGCAGATCAACTGAGTATATCCCGATCTGCGGTTGCAGGGATGATTGCAGGTCTAGTTAAACAGGGACTAATTCTAGGCCGGGCCTATGTGCTAGCAGATAAGGAACGGGTGGTGTGTATCGGTGGAGCAAACATCGACCAAAAGGCACGCATGGATGGACTTCTTGAGATGAGGACTTCCAATCCAGTCAGTGTCAGTCGCTCCTTTGGCGGGGTTGCTCGAAATGTAGCGGAGAGTCTTTCGCAATTTGAGATTCCCTCTGCCCTGATGACGATTGTGGGTGAGGATGATGATGGGAGAGCCATGTTAGAGGATTGTGGTAGACGCGGAGTCGATATTAGTCTATGCCGAGAAGTGGCAGGGTATCGTACAGGTAACTATACAGCAGTGCTTGACCCAGCAGGAGAAATGTTGTTGGCTTTAGCAGATATGGAAATTTACGAGAAAATGAGTATCTCTATGATTGAAGCTAGCTGGTTTAAGATTCGGTCCTCAGAGATGGTCGTTGTCGATACCAATCTACCGAGGGAGGTGCTCCACTGGATCATTTGTCAGGGCGAGAGTGAATCCATGAAGCTCTGTCTCTTACCAGTTTCTGTTCCGAAGGCGAAACGATTGCCCAAGGACCTTTCAGGAGTCGATTTATTAATTGGGAATAAGGATGAGATCGGGGTAATTGTGGACCAAGAGGTAGTTTCTAAAGCCGAGGCGGAGCGGGCTTGTCAGCGGTTGATCGACCAAGGGGTTACAAAAGCAGTCGTTACTCTCGGTGCTGAAGGAACGGTTTTTCAAGAGGCAGGGGGTACAGTTGGTTGGGTACCCGCAGGTAAGGCGAAGGTGATCGATGTAACAGGAGCCGGGGATGCTTTTGCCACTGGGGTAATCACAGGGTTGTGTCGTGGTACAGGGTTAGCAGAAGCGTGTCAATTAGGTGCATCCTTGGCAAAGGCTACCTTGGAAGTGGAGATGAGCGTAGTGGCGATGATGACAACAGATGGTCTGTTGAAACGATGGGAGGAAGAGTACCGTGTTTAATGATGAGATCATCGTGCTGTCTAGAGAAGTGAAGGAAGCGAAGGAGCAAGGTCGTCCGCTCGTTGCGCTGGAGTCGACAATTATTTCCCACGGGATGCCCTGGCCTGAAAATGTGGAGACGGCGCTTGAATTAGAAGCAGAGATCCGAGCACGGAGAGCAGTACCGGCGACGATTGCTATATTGGATGGGAAAGTGCGTGTGGGATTAGAAGAGGAAGAGATTCATCGCTTAGCGAAGAGCAACGATGTGATGAAAGTGAGCCGGAGGGACCTTCCCTATGTAATCTCTTCAGGTAAGGATGGAGCCACAACGGTAGCGGCTACAATGATTATTGCAGAGTGGGCGGGGATCTCGACCTTTGCCACGGGGGGGATTGGTGGAGTCCATCGAGAGGGGGAGAATACCCTCGATATCTCTGCTGATTTAGAAGAGTTGGCTCGTACCAATGTTGCCGTTGTTTGTGCAGGAGCGAAATCGATCTTGGACATCGGCTTGACACTAGAGGTATTGGAAACCCGGGGAGTGCCCGTGGTAGGAATCGCTACCGAGGAATTCCCCGCCTTTTACTCCCGTAAAAGCGGTTATGCTGTGAATCTCTCCTTAACTGAACCCATGGAGATCGCTCGGATGTTGCAAGTGAAGTGGGAAATGGGACTCACAGGAGGTGTCGTGTTAGCTCAACCAGTGCCAGAAGAAAATGCACTCGATGAGAAAGAGATGGACGATATCATTCAGCGAGCGTTGCAAGAGGCAAAAGTCAAGGGGATCAGTGGTAAGGATGTCACGCCTTTTTTACTGGGTCATGTGAAGGATCTAACAGCAGGAAAAAGCTTATCGACCAATATCGCTTTGGTTAAAAATAACGCCCGACTAGCAGCGGATATAGCTGTAGCACTTCATCAACTTTCCAGTGAGAAAAAGGTTTTGCAGTGAAAATGTTTTAAGCTGTGTCTACCTATTGTTGAAAGGATGAGCCCCTCGATCAAGGGCTCATCCTTTCATTTGAATCGTGGAGGCAATCCGCATTAGTTCATCGGATTCATAAATCGCTACTCCCTGGGCCTCGCTCTGGGCAATCGTGAACATTGCTTTGGCAACGGTATTACTATGAATGGCCCGATATTTTTTAAGAGGGCCCTGCATGATAGGAGATAGTCGAGGCATCCATTTACCAGCAAATAATTCTCCTGCTCGTTTCTCTTTCCTTTCTCCCAAAAGGAGGGAGGGGTGAAGGATATGAAGAGCAGGAAAATGGAGCCTCCGTAAAGAGGCTTCTAATTCACCCTTGACTCGATTGTAAAAGAAGAGAGAGTGGGGATCAGATCCAACGGCGGTGATTATAAGAAATCGCTTAGTCTGATGCTGTTTGGCCAATCGAGCAATGGCTAGAGGATACTCTAAATCTACTCGGCGGAAGGCTTCTTGGGTTTTTGCTATTTTGATGGTAGTTCCTAAGCAACAAAAGACATCCTCTGCGGGAAAGGAGAGATCCTCCTCTTCCAAGTAGTCGAAGTTGACAATGCATTGTACTAGTTTTGGATGATGGATAGGCAATTCACGGCGGAGAAGCAGGGTTACTTTATTATAAGCAGGTGATTCCAACAGCAAAGGAACGAGGTTGCTTCCGACAAGGCCACTAGCTCCTGCTACCATAGCGTGTTTTTGAGTCATGGTACCCTCCAAATGTATAGTAAGAGTGGGGGATTGATAGTGGGGCCCCCGAGCCGACAGTTTCTCGTATGATACAATAGATTTAGGCAAAGAGGAAGAAGAGAACCTTTCTATGGATAAGTTGGAATTATTTTTTTAATTAATGTGCAACTTTTCAGATGGGATTATCGTCTGATATGACAGGAGGGATGGTCGTGGTCGAAGCGGATTGGGTGGAAGATGCTCGACAGGGTGACCGAGAGGCCTTAGCCCGATTGCTGAAGGAAGTGGAAGGCCCTGTCTACCGTACCGCTTACTACATGTTGGGAAATGAACAAGACGCGTTGGATGCTTCTCAAGAGGCACTCTTACGTATCTATCGTAAACTATCAAGTTTTCGAGGAGAAGCCCGATTCGAGACATGGGCACAGCGAATCGCTATCCATGCGGCTATCGACATCTCGCGCAAACGTAAACAAACACTTCCCTATAAGGATGAAATTGAACCCAGTGGGAGTGAAGGAATAAAAAACTCGGTTGAAAGTGGGGGAACGGTAGCAGACGTTCATGAGGCAATTGGCCGCTTACAAGAAGCAGAACGAACCGCTGTCGTTCTGCGCTACCTTCAAGATTATACCTATGATCAAATAGCTGAGGCGATGGATATGCCTGTTGGGACGGTGAAATCGCATTTATTCCGTGGGCGGAAAAAGTTAAAAGGTTGGCTGGCGGATTATAAGGAAGGGGGGGTGCTATCATGAGGTGTGAAGCGTATCAGGAGTGGATACAGCGGCAATTGGACAATGACTTAACGTCCAGTGAAGAGCAGGAGTTGGAGAACCATGTGCGCTCTTGTCCCCGTTGTGCAGAAGAAAGAGCAATACTCCTAGATCTATCTTCCCAATTAAATAACCTCCCTGATGTAAAGCCCAGCTTCTCACTCACGGAAGCAGTAATGACGCAGATTGCTGCCGATGATAAGGTAGAGGAACAAAAAGAGAACAGACAAGATAAGCAGGAGTCTATCCATCGTCATCCCATACAATTAAAAGACTCGCCTCTGAAACGGAAGCGACGTTGGTGGTGGCTTGGAGGAAGTGCTATCGCTGCTGGCATCATGGCTATCCTCTTTCTTCCGTTGATACTACCAGCACCTAATGACCATTCCAATCAAGGGCAACCGTCAAACCCTCCTTCTTCCAAAGGTTCAAATAGTGGAGGATTAGGAATTCAAAGTGAAGGGGATGCACAGAAGGTGAATCCAAGTGAGGATTCATCGGCTAATAAAACTTCCTCATCCAACGGAACCTATAAAGCAACGATAAGTAATCAACAGATAGTAATTTTAAACCAATCAGGTAAAGAGGTTTATCGATCCAAATCCCTATCCAATAATGAACGTGTCGCAAAGATGGATTGGCAAGGGAAGGATCAATTAACTCTATGGGTGCGTTCTACGGAAGGAAATAAGGGCCAACGTGGGGAGATTGTAACCATCAACCTACCCTCTAAAACAGAGAAAAGAAGCCCCTGGCGATGAGGAAAGGAGAAGATAGATGGATTCTAAACTGGCTCGGGAATTAAAGGCGGGGGAAATCGCCCCCGTTTATCTTTTTTACGGAACCGAAACATTTTTGATCGATGAAGGATGCGCTGAGGTTGAGAAGCAGGCGCTTTGTGGAGAAAGTTCCGAATGGAATCGAACCGTATTGGACCTTGAAGAAGTTTCAATTCAGGACTTGGTTCGTGAAGCGGAAACTCCATCCTTTTTTGGGGGTCGGCGGGTAGTCATTGGTAAAAATGCCTGGTTCCTTACAGCTATACGGGTGAAGGAAAAGGTGGAACATCAACCGGAAGAGCTTCTCCGTTATGTAGCCGACCCATTGATGGAGAATGTGCTGATCTTAACGGTTCCAGCAGAGAAACTGGATGCTCGTAAAAAAGTGGTTAAGGAAATGAAAAAACATGTGCGCGAAGTAGCTTGTCAGCCACTTGCACCAAAAGCTCTCCTTGCCTGGGTAAGCGCTCGTCTGCAACAAGCAGAGGCCAGGGTACATCCCCAAACGGTAGAACTCTTGATCCAACAAGTGGGTGGTGATTTGCGTTTATTGGCTATGGAGATTGATAAGTTAACTACCTATGTAGGAAAAGAGCGAACGATTACACCGGAGATCGTGAATGAATTGGTTCCTCGTACCCTGGAGCAAGATGTATTTAAATTAGTGGATCGAGTTTCCAGGCGGAAAATAGGGGAAGCCCTAGCTATTTTTTATGACCTTGTTGATAACCGCGAAGAGCCGATTCGCATTCTCTCGCTCATTATTCGTCAGTTCCGCCTGATGCTTCAAGTGAAGGTATTAGCAGAAGAGGGGAAGGTAGAACGGGAAATCGCTACGGTGCTCAAGGTTCACCCCTATCCAGTAAAATTGGCTCTCCAACAAGCTCGCACCTACTCGGAAAATAGATTGCGAGAGCTACTCTTTCGCTCCATCGATGCCGATGACGCAATTAAATCTGGACGTTTGGATAAAATTTTAGCTGTTGAACGGCTCCTTTTGTCTATGTCAGAAAGAACTCGTGTGGAAAGTTGATTTTTCATAGGGTTAAAACCATCTATATGTTTTCAATCATGGCGATCTTTTGATGATAGATGGTCATATTTTTTATATAAGAACTACTTTAGGATTTTGCGAACGAGAATCCTCCCCAATATGGGTCGATTCAATGAAGCGAGAAGCTCTGCCATTTCTAATGGCGAGTAGTTCACCTTGACTTCTTTGGGTAATAAGTGATTTCCGTACTCTTATGGGGAAGCAAATGTTTGGAGGTGAGAGGGATGAAAGTCGTTAGTGGATGCTTTGCAGGGATTCACTGTACTTATAAAAAAGGGCATAATCGCGTGGATGAAATTCAACGATTAGTAAGAGAGGGAAAGGCGATCCCAGTCTGTCCAGAGCAACTAGGTGGCCTATCCACTCCGCGTCCCCCAGCGGAAATAATTGGCGGAGATGGGGACGATGTTCTAGATGGTAAAGCAAAGGTGATAGACATTCACGGGAAAGATGTGACCGATGAATTTATATCCGGTGCTGAAGAAGCTCTCCAAGTAGCGCTCTCGATTGGGGCAACAGAGGCTTTATTAAAGGAGAGTAGCCCTTCTTGTGGTAGCTGTAAGATTTATGATGGAACCCATACCGGGAAGAAAAAGGAGGGTATCGGTGTCACAACCGCTCTCTTTCGTCGCCATGGTATCATAGTCGCCTCAGAGGAAACGTGGAATGAGGAGGAGAAAACGGAGTAGCAGGTTGATGAAGAATGAACCCAGCTTGGGAGATTGAAGAGACGGTCTGCTAAAATTTAAGTGGCTAAGGGAGGAAAGTAGTCTGTTTCTTGAGTGAAGGAAGATAACCTTTGATAAATTAAGAGAGCATTAATCAAAAGTATGAGGAAACTCATGCTTTTTTTGTGAACACCCCAAGCATCGGAATAGACCTATTAATTATTATAGTAGTATTGCTTATCACTTAGCTGACGAAATTCTAGAAATAAAGGGTCAATTTGTTCAAGTTAATGGTGCTCTGTTTGGAGGTAATGACTTCACGGCAGCCTGTCTTAATATGAACCGATCTGACTCGGCAGCTTTAATAATTCCTAAATATGTACAGCTTGGAATTATGCCAGAAAACCCTTTCCAAAGGCTCAATGAACAAATTGTAGGGAAAGCTATTATAAAAATTCTTCACTTAACCAATTTATTATCCATGGAAAATAAAAGGGCTACTTCATGGGCCTTGGTGGAGAAGTAGATAGACTATTATTTTCGTTGTTCGCAAGTGCTCAAAAATCACTTAGACTCTCTTATTAAGTTACAAATGGAATACAATATAGATAAATCATCTCTCCATTGGAGAGATGATTTAAAAGGGATTCTTACTACTTCGATTGTTTCTTATGTATTATTTTTCGGTATTCTATTATTTAATTTAATAAATGAAGCTAGAGCTATTGAAATTATAGAATCTTTTGTATCTAAAGCAACACAAAATCCCACTAGACAAGTTCTTCTTATAGCCGTTGCATTTTCTCCGTTAGTTGAATCTGCAAGTGGATTTGGTTTAGCAATGATTGTAATTGCTCCTATATTAATTGCGTTAGGTTTTGATAAATATAAGGCAGTATTAATTTCTTTATTAAGCTTAACGGCAGTTCCTTGGGGGGCTTTGGCAACGGGAACTGTTATTGGATCTAACTTAACTGAGTATCCTTTAAGTAAATTGGGTACAGGTAGCGCAATCCTTTCTGTTCCTACTTTTTTTTATTTTTCGTTTTTAATGGTCTTAGTAAGCGGAGGATTTTACGCTTTACGTAAACATTTTTGGGAAGTTATTTTAGTTAGCAGTTCTTTATCACTTGCCGTATGGTTTTTTAATTATTATGTAAGTGTAGAATTGGCAGGTGTTTTTGGAGCCATTATAGCACTATCCGTAGAATTGCTACTGATTCGCATAACCCAAAAGAAAGCAACAATATTAGGAAAGTTAGATTCTAGTTCCTCTATTATTCGCGCTATGAGCGCTTACATCCTATTGATTATACTTTTGTTTATAACTCGCACGTTTCCTCTATTAGAAAACAACCTAAAGGAAATATTGGTATTGCAATTACCTAAATACGACTTCACACTTCCTCTTTTGTATGCTCCGGGATTCTATCTATTATTGGTCTGTATATATGTCGTATTTATATATAAAGTATCAACATCAATGATTAAAGAATGTATCATAAAAACAGTAAAGCAATTAATTCCAGTGCTCTTGTCTACATTAGTATTTGTGGTTATGTCTCAGATTATGGATAAGGCGGGAATGACTCAGATACTTTCAAGTACTGCAGCCACCTTTATGGGGTCAACATTTATATATATTTCTCCAATTATTGGGGGGCTCGGAGGTTTTCTTACTGGGAGCAACACAGGATCTAATGCTATGTTTATGAATTTACAATTGAAAACAGCCCAACATCTACATATGAGCCCTGACCTCTTTGCATTTGCACAAAATACGAGCTCTTCGCATTTAACCATGGCTTGTCCATCCAGAGTCGTATTAGCTACCACCATCGGAAAAATTCCTGAACATGAAAATCAATTGCTACGTACAATAACTCTAGTTGGTATAGGTACCCTAATTCTTTTAATAGTTGAAGTGGCACTATGGAAAATGATTTTATAAGGATGCAGGGATATAAAAAGACTCCCATGATAAATATGGGAGTCTTTTTATATCTTACAAAACCTACTACGCCCTTCAGGATTGGGATGAAAGTGAACATTTGCAAATGTTCGCTATGCAGAATCCGTTCTTCCTTCTCAAAACCCTGATGATGAAGAAATTGAAGCTGTAGTATGAAGTGCTTTTAATTAACGGAGACCTCCGGGAATGGCTAACCAGCATGTGTAGTAGAGGGTTGATAGCCTTACTGTCATATGCCTACCCTTGCCTCTCTAAGCAGAGGCGAAGGCTTCCCACCACAAAAAAGTTTCAAATGATGCAATGCCCGTGTGCATCCTACATATAGCAAGCGTGCATGGAATGGATCATCTGGGTAGCGATCTTGATCTACATCGGTCAAAATCGCCCCATCAAATTCAAGCCCCTTTACTAGATAAATGGGGATGATGGATATGCCTCCCTGATAGGTAGCTTCTCCAGGTGTGAGAAGATGGACGGACTTTCCTTGATCCAGGAGTGCTTGATGGAGGTTCCGTGCATCGTTTTCTGTGCGGGTGATCACTGCGATAGTACGACAATCTAGGGATTTTAACTCATCAAGAGCCTCCATGGTGTGCTTGATAAGCTTGTTGGAGGTGGAGCGTACATCCACTGGAGACCCGCTACGAAAAACAGGTTCAGCGGGTTTGACATTGCCTCGATAGGGCTGGATGATCTCATTGGCAAAGTTGATAATCTCCATGGTGGATCGGTAACTGCGGTCTAACTGATAGTAGCCCTGTTGTTGCTCCGAAAAAAGATCAAGAATTTCCTCCCACCGAGTAATTCCCCGTCCAGGTACGATGTTTTGGAGAAGATCACCAAGGATCGTAAAGGAGCCTAGAGGACAATGTTTTTGTAATAATGCGGTTTGAAAGGAAGAGAAGTCTTGGGCTTCGTCTATGACGATGTGATCGAAACGATCCTCAGGGAAGATCCCTGTTAGACGGCGTTGGATGAGAAGAAGTGGGGCTAAATCCTCTTCCTTCGGTTGCCATTTTCGAGGAAGTTCTTCATTGGTTAAGGTACGTAGTAGTTGGCGATAGAGCCGGAGAGGCGTGGGTTTAGGCCATAGCTTCATATATGCTTGTAATCGTTTATTGGCTTGCTTTTTCCATTCTCCACGCGGATCTATACCCCGGATGGAGGTGTGCTCTGTTTCTATCCATCGTTTTATCCGTTTTTGGACCCTCTCTCGGCGTTTAAGTAGAGGATAGTGGCGGTATTCGCGATCATACCAATCTCGGATGGTCTCTTTGGATAATAGTGCTCCTTCCCATGCCAATAGATCCTTAGCAGGAAGTATAGAGGATTCATATTGATCCAGTGTCTGTTCAAGCTGATGGAGAAAATCTATGGACTCTTTATATCGGACTTGCGAAGAATCCTCGGATTGCTGATCTTGTTCAAATCGATCCCGGGCAACCTTTGCTGTATCGGGGAGTTTGATGGATGTACCAAGGATTTCTAAAGCCCAGTCATTAAAGGTGGTTTGTTGAATGTCGCCAACGCCAAGCTCGGGTAATACATCGGATATATAATCAAGAAACATACGGTTGGGAGCGAAGACAACCATTTTCTCGGGCTTCATCCGGTCTTGATAGTGATAGAGGAGGTAGGCGAGTCGATGAAGGGCTACGGTAGTTTTTCCACTTCCAGGCACTCCTTGAATCACCAATGCCTTTTCACGTTCAGCACGGATGATCGCATCCTGTTCGGATTGAATCGTTGATACGATATCTCGAAGGCGATGGTCTTTACTTTCTTCGAGCCGGTAAAGGAGAAAGTCATCACTTGCTCCTCCACCGCTTTTTTCATCACCCTCTACATAGCTATCTACGATGCGTTCCAGGATTTGTTCATGAATGGCGATATTCCTTTTGAGCCTTACGGTACCTGTGACCGTCTCTTCAGGGGCTTCATAGGAAGCTGTCTTGGATTGCCCTGTAAAAGAATAAAAGAGGCTGGCGATAGGGGCCCGCCAATCGATCACTAACGGATCTTTACCATCGGCACCTTCCACACCAGCCTTACCGATATAGAGTGAAGCAGTTGTTTCGGAGCTCTCTGGCTTAAAATCCAATCGTCCAAAGTAGGGTGCTGGAGCTGCTTTCTCCAATCGTTTCCGTTGCTGTTGACGTTGCTCATCTAAAACATGTTCTACAATGTCCTTGCCGTGATAACGAGGAATTAGGTCAAGGGTTGCTCGTTGTCTTTCCATTTCCTTAATCGTCTCCGCTAGCTTATCGTTTTCCAATTTTTTAATCGTATCCATCGAAAAACCTCCCTTCATCAAAAAAACGGAAGGTAATTGTATAGCTTTTCGCTTATACTGTCAATGGATTTCCCTAAAGATTTGATTTTGAAAAGAAGATATATCTGAGATAGATGGAGGAGCAACCTTGGGCGCAACGAGTGGACTACTGTGAAAAAGGGATTTCCATGGCTTGGGCCATCAATTTTGGAAGATCGGTGTTCTCATGCAGGCCATTAAAGAGGTAGGAACCTACTCCAAAAGCGTATAAGGGGACATCTTGCCCAGTGTGAACGTGAGTGGTCCAGCCAATGAGTGCATAGTTGCTGATGATGTCATTGATTGTGGTGGCAAGGTGGGGGGATGCTTGGATTTTGGCCGCTTCTTCAGCGGTGATATCGATTCCGGCATAGGCCTTGATGATCTGTTGAGCATTATCCCGAGCTGGGGTCAGTTTTTTGGCCATGGTTTCCCCAGTAGCGGTGATATTCCTGAGAAGTTCAATGTTAGCTTTGTATTGATTATAGCCACCGACGGACATTCCGCCCGTTTCATGATCCCCTGTGATAACGACAAGGGTATGGCCATCCTTTTTTGCAAAATGGATGGCTTTTTGTGCCGCCTTTTCAAAGGCAGCAATTTCATTCATGGACCAGGTAGAATCATGGGCATGTCCCGCAAAGTCGATCTGAGAGCCTTCAATCATGAGAAAGAAGCCTTTTTTATTGGTGGAGAGAGTGTGGATTGCTCGGGTAGTCATTTCCGATAAGCTAGGTTCCTTAGTCTCTGGACGGTGGAGTTCTGGTGAGAGGTGGCTATTAGAAAAAAGACCTAACAGCTTACTGCCTCGAGTATGTTGAAGTTGATGACGAGTTTCGATGAATTGATAGTCTTTATTTTTAGCCTCTTTAATTAGATTACGTTGAGGTTGTTTCCCCCCTGCTGACTGGGGCAAAAAAAACTGTTTGCCGCCACCGAGAAGGACATCTACCTTAGGAATCAGTTGTCGAGCGATATCACTTTCCTTTGCTCGGGCCCCTACATGAGTGGCAAAGGCGGCAGGTGTAGCGTGGGTGATTGTAGAGGTACTAACTAAACCTGTACTTTTTCCACAACGGTTGGCAGCTTCAAGGATGGTTGTTAACTTCTTACCCTCCGAATCCACACCAATCAACCCGTTATTCGTTTTGGTACCAGTAGCCATAGCTGTTGCTGCAGCAGCGGAATCCGTCACCTTAGAATTAGCGGAGTAGGTACGTTGCATTCCAACAAGCATCGCGTCAAAAATGGTTTCTTTTCCTTTAAACCATCGGTAGTTCGTTGCCTGGGATGAAGAGAAGCCATCGGGGATAAGGAGGATGACATTTTGTGCATGTTTCTCCCGTGTCTGGGCGTGGACAGGACTGGATTGATGATCATGGATCAAGAAACTTGTGAGAAATAGTATCGTAGCAATCGTAATTTCAGTCCATTTTTTAGACAATCCGGTCACCCCAAATGGTCATGATTTTAAAAGATAAATACTCGATCAGGCTAGAAAATACGTTGATAGCATGCGTATTACACATAAAAAATATAATGTGATCGAGATAGAAAAAGAAGCTACACCATAATTTGGTAGCTCCTCAATGAACATCATTCGGTTTCACTATATTTTTTTACCTATCACTGGAGGCTGAGGTTTGTTGGAGTAATCGTTGATATTGAAGATACATGGCGATGCGCCAAGGTAGAAGCATGCCAAAGGCAAGACAAAAGAAAATACCCGCTGTCTGGGGGATTGTGATAAAGCTTTGTACATATTCGTGGGCCAACATACGGACAGTGAAGAGAGCCAAAAGGATCCAAATAAAGGTTTTGGATCGTTTTAGATACACATCCCCATCAACCACTTCAAAGTGTGAGGTGCGGATTAAAGGAGTAGCGAAAAAAAGTGCTCCTAGGCAAAAAGAGATTATCGCCCAGCTAATTGGGATATGAAAAGGTGGGTAAACAAACATCAGAAAGCCTGTACTCATGCCCAGTGGTGGAATAAGTATTTTTTTAGCGTCAGTGGGTCGTTTGGATGCACGAAGGCGAATGAAAATAAATGAGAGGGCGACGATGAGGGTGCCTATTGTAATCAGCCAATGAAATTTTAGAGGAATAGTGGATCCCATCATTGCGAACTCCCTTCATACGAAAATAAAGTTGCTTTCTTACCTTTATTATACCACTCGCACCAATAAAGTTGACTCATCAGCCCAAATTGTGGACAAAATAGAGAAAAGCGTTGCATCGAGAAGATCCTAAAGTTACAATAGGAAAAATAATGATGCAAAAGGCATAAACGATGAAGGAGAAGAGTAGCGTGGGTGAGTTGCCCAGAGAATCGGCGGATGGTGCGAGTCGATCAGCTCCCTACGTGAATGGGCTCCGGAGTTTGTCGACCCGAAGGGCTATGGGATGGCCAAGGGAAGACCGGTAGCTGGCCGATATTCAGCATATGAGCGTGCTCCGTGGATGCGGAGTGAACTTGGGTGGTACCGCGAGCAAAACTCGTCCCTATTTTGGGGAGGAGTTTTTTATTTTACAAAGAGGAGTTGATGGGAATGGCCCGTGTATTTTCTGGTATGCAACCGACAGGGGTCTTGCACATAGGGAACTATCTTGGTGCTTTAAAGCACTTTATCCCTTATCAAGAGAAGGACGAATGTTTTTTCTGTGTGGTGGATCTTCATGCCTTGACGATCCCTGGAGATCCTGAGGTTCTACGTAGAAAGAGCATTGAATTGGCTGCTCTTTACATCGCCGCTGGAGTAGATCCCAACAAAGCAACTCTCTTTTTACAATCCAATAACTCCGCCCATGCAGAGGCAGCTTGGTTGATGCAGTGTGTCGCGAAGTTTGGTGAACTAGGGAGGATGACCCAGTTTAAAGATAAAGGGCAGGATTCAGAGTCGGTAACAACAGGACTTTTTACCTACCCTGTGCTGATGGCTGTGGATATTCTCCTCTACAAGACCGATGAGGTGCCTGTTGGTGAGGATCAAAAACAACACCTAGAGCTAGCACGCGATTTGGCCGAACGCTTCAATCGACAGTATAAGGAGATTTTCACCATTCCAGAACCGCGCATTCCCGATACAGGGGCACGGATCATGGGCCTGGATAATCCTGAGAAAAAAATGAGCAAAAGTGCATCGACTCCGGCTAACTATGTAACCTTGCTAGAGGATGAAAAATCGATCCTGAAGAAATTTAAGCGGGCGGTTACCGACTCCGATACAGAGATTCGTTTTGATCCTGAACAAAAAGCAGGGATTAGTAATCTCTTATCGATTATGAGTGTTGTGACAGGCAGATCGATTCCGATATTGGTGAAGGAGTATCAAGGAAAGGGCTATGGTCACTTAAAGGTGGATACTGCTGAAGCAGTGATTGAAACCCTACGTCCGATTCAACAACGCTACCACCAGCTCATGCAAAGTGGAGAGATTGAGGATATTTTAGCTCAGGGTGCTGTAAAAGCCCGTGAAGCAACCCATGAAACATTGGGAAAAATGAAGGATGCTATGGGACTGGTCTCCTTTTGATAGAAATCATGTGAAAGCGGCTTTTCTCGGGTGAGTAGACGAGGAGGAGTCGTTTTTTTTGGAATGTCGCTTAGCAGGAGAAGTACCCGCGAAGGTTTCTGCTCTGATGGGGGGCGTATTAAGTTTTTTCTTTTTTTGTAAAGGAAGGATTAAAATAATATTGAATATTTGTTAATAGTAGCATGTATCTCGCCATCATGTTGTTATGACGGGGTTAATTTACTGCTTATGAGTGATGGGGATCAACTATTTTTAAGGGGGTTATTAGCAATCATGGGTATGAATCGTTTTTTACTAGCAGGGCTTGTATCGGTGTTGGTGGGGGCTTGCTCAATAGGATCTGTCCATGCAGAGCCTTCATCTGTAAAGAAACCACCTCAGGATGCTGCTAAGTTGGCTAAAAAAGAGCAGAAAATTCAACCTAGTGTGGATTTAACCCCACTCACCGATGCCAAGAAGAATAATGAGCCCATTATCATGGTGCATGGACTTGGTGGATTTGATGAATTGTATGGATTTCAATACTGGGGAGGCCTGTTTGATATTAAAAAGGATTTACAAAAGCAAGGCTATCAAGTTTATGCAGCGGATATTGGCACTTTCTCTAGTAACTGGGATCGGGCGGTAGAATTGTATGCTCAGATTAAAGGAGGGCGTGCAGATTATGGAGCTGCTCATGCAGAGAAATATGGGCATGCACGATATGGAAGAAGTTATCCAGGGCTTTATCCAGAATGGGGAGAAATCAACCAAAAAACTGGGAAAGTAAATAAGGTTCATCTCATTGGTCATAGCATGGGTGGGCAAACTGTGCGAACATTGGTTCAGTTGTTGGAGCAAGGGGACAAAAATGTAAGCGCTTCCATAGGTGGTGAAAAGGCTTATACAAAGGACAGTAGTCTTTCCTCGCTGTTTAATGGTCAGCGCAAGTCATGGGTTTCCAGTGTACTCACGATCTCAAGCCCCCATGATGGTTCTACGTTGACCCGAAAGGTAGGGTCGATTACAGGTTCCTATGCACAACAAATGATTGGAGCCTTTGCGGCTGCTGCAGGCAACCGAGAAGTATTGGATTATGATTTTAAAATGGATCAATGGGGATTGAAAAGGGAACCGGGTGAGTCCTTTGAAAGTTATATGAAAAGAGTAAGCGAAAGCAGTATTTGGAAGAAAAGCAAAGATACCAGTGAATGGGAACTCAACCCATCTGGCGCGAGAGAATTAAATAGTTGGGTGAAGACGCAACCGGATGTTTACTATTTTTCTGTCGGTACAGAACAAACTTATAAAGATCCCATCACTGGACATGAAGTTCCAGAGGTGCTAATGAACCCTGTATTGTACCCAACATCCTTATATATAGGGAAACATGAGGAAGAGTTTGATGGGATTGTCGTGAATAGCCAATGGTTTAAAAATGATGGATTAGCAAATACGAATTCGATGGATGGGCCATCATTAGGTTCCACAGATGAGATCCTACCCTACAAGGATAAACCCCAGATTGGAAAGTGGAACTTTCTTGGTGATATGAATTCCTATGACCACATGGATATCATCGGCTGGGGAATTCGTGACATGAGACCATGGTATCGTGATACAGCCGCATTTCTTTCTTCCTTAAATGTTGAGTAGGCGTATTCGCCATGAACTACAGAGGTAACCCACTTAAAAGCAAGGAAATCGGCATGTCTATAAATAAAAAGAGTATTCAAACATAGCAATTTCCCCGAATTTCGTGGTTAAGTGTGCAAAAGCGCCCGTATGGGTGCTTTTTTATGCGTTTTAGTCATAAAAGCAATCAAATCTAAGGATAGAAGGGGTGAATACCCTGATTTCCACTGTTGCAACGCCCCCGTCGGATATGTGTATAATGAAGGCGGTTTCCAATTAGACATTCGCATGGGAAGTAAGATGTGAGTGGCTCTGATAAATAATGAGGATAATAAAACGATAAACGAGTCGCAGCTGGAGGGAGCGCGGAATGGAAGCAGACACGGGGAATCCATGGCAACGATTTCATGGACCCAACCTGGGTTATGCTCAGGAACTTTATGAACAGTATTTAGAAGATCCGTCTTCTGTAGAGAAGCCGATGCAAGAGTGGTTTAAAACTTATGGAGCACCTCCTGGTATGGGGGGAGCTGGTCGCGAGCCGGTGACAGGACTACCTACAACCGTTGAAGTGATGGGAAATGCTTCGTATTTGCAAAAGGTTGTGGCTACTGAGAAACTGGTTAATAGTATTCGAATTCATGGTCATATGGGAGCAAAGCTTGATCCCCTGAACTACCATGAACCTGATAAACGCTTATTACAACCTGAGGCTTTTGGGCTAACGAATGAGGACTTGGAAACGATCCCTGCTGAGGTTATTCTTACAGATCCACCAAAGGGTGTGAAAACGGCCCAGGACGCCGTATGTCATCTACGGGATCTGTATACTCGCACCATCGCTTTCCAATTTAGTCATGTCCATGACCCGATTGAGCGTGAATGGTTATATAAGCGAGTAGAGTCTGGTCTCATCCCACGGGTCAATGCAACGAAGAAGGCTGAGGTTTTGAAGCGACTGATTGCTGTTGATGAGTTTGAGAAGTTCCTACATCGTACATTTGTTGGGCAGAAGCGCTTCTCTGTTGAAGGGTTGGATATGCTAGTTCCGTTGATGGATGAGATTATCCACTGCTCTGTCAATGAGGGTGTTCGCTCCATTAACATCGGGATGGCACACCGGGGTCGCTTAAATGTATTGGCTCATATTTTGGGTAAGCCCTACGAAAAGATTTTCTCTGAGTTCCATCATGCACCCAATAAAGATCTTGTCCCATCTGAAGGGTCGATGGGTATTAACAGTGGATACACTGGTGATGTGAAATATCATCTTGGAGCAGACTGTACAGTGGAATCTGCACAAGTGGCATTGGCGAACAACCCCAGTCACTTGGAGTATGTGAATCCAGTTGTTGAAGGTTACACGCGGGCAGCGCAGGAAGAACGGGATGCACGCGGCTATCCTGTACTGGATGTTAGCCGCGCCTTGACGATTTTGGTTCATGGTGACGCTGCATTCCCAGGTGAGGGTGTCGTAGCTGAAACCTTGAACTTTGATCGTCTACCTGGTTTTCAAACGGGTGGTTCTATCCATATCATTGCAAATAACTTACTCGGATTTACCACCGATAGTAGTGATTCGCGTTCCACACGGTATGCGAGTGATTTGGCAAAGGGGTATGAGATTCCGATTGTCCACATAAATGCGGATGATCCTGAGGCATGCCTTGCGGCTGTCAGACTCGCTTGTGAATACCGTACCAAGTTCCAGAAAGATTTCTTGATTGACTTAATCGGGTACCGCCGCTTTGGTCACAATGAGATAGACGATCCAACTTCTACTCAACCACTGCTGTACAAAAAAGTACACAATCATCCTACCCTGCGCACTTCTTATGCTAAAACTTTGATCACTGATGGAGTGTTGACAGAGGAGGATGTAAAGGCAGCGGAAAAAGAAGTCCTGGATCGACTGCAAGAAGCCTATAAAGTCGCCAAGGGTAAGCGGAAGAATGGCAATGGCCAAGAGGCTTCTTCAAAAGCGCCGAAGCTGATCGGTGAATTGAAGACCGGGGTAGATATCGATCTCCTTCGTGACATCAACGAGGAAATGCTTAAACGTCCTGAGGAGTTTAATTCTCATCCGAAACTGGAGAAGGTGTTGCAACGGCGTAAAGGCGCACTCGATGGTGAAGGGGCTATCGACTGGCCATTGGCTGAGAGCCTAGCGATTGGCTCTATCCTAGCGGATGGAACCCCGATTCGATTTACAGGCCAGGATTCCGAACGTGGAACATTTGCTCAACGCAACTGGGTGTTGCATGATCCCGAATCTGGAAAGAAATTTTGTCCCTTGCATCAACTTCCCCAGGCGAAGGCTTCCTTTGCTGTGCACAACAGTCCATTGACTGAGGCGGCGGTCATCGGATTTGAATACGGCTATAATGTGTACTCCCCGGAAACGCTGGTAATATGGGAAGCGCAGTATGGTGATTTTGCAAATGCTGGACAAGTAATCATGGATCAATTTGTATCTGCAGGTCGAGCAAAGTGGGGACAATTGTCCAGTCTTGTCATATTTCTACCGCATGGATATGAAGGTCAAGGTCCAGAGCATTCCAGTGGTCGATTGGAACGTTTCCTCCAGATGGCAGCTGAGAACAACTGGACGGTGGCCAATGTGACCAACGCGGCACAGTATTTCCACCTCCTTCGTCGACAAGCGGCTATCGTGAATACAGAAGATGCTCGTCCGCTAATCCTAATGACACCAAAAAGTTTGCTGCGTAGTAAGCGGACGGTTGTTAACGGTGAAGCTCTCCAAAACGGTTCCTTCCAATTTGTTTTAGAACAATCGGGCTGGGTGGAGAAGGCAAGTGATATAAAACGTCTCATCCTAGCTAGCGGTAAAGTAGCTGTTGATCTGGAAGAGATGGCTGAGAAGGAAGGGCGAGCAAAAGATGTGCACGTACTGCGTGTCGAACAGCTCTATCCATTCCCTGAGAAAGAGATTAAAGCAATCCTCAAGAAATACTCCCAAGCGAAGGATCTAGTATGGGTACAGGAAGAGCCGCGAAATATGGGGGCTTGGACGTATATGGAATCCCGCCTTCGCGGTGCTGCTCCACGAGGGGCAAAAGTAAGTTACATCGGTCGTCCAGACCGCTCCAGTACAGCGGAGGGTAAGCCCGATATCCACGAAGCAGAAAAAGGACGCATTCTGCGGGAAGCATTAAAAATCTAAGGTAACGAGACTCAGGAGGGAATCGATGTGAAGGAGATCAAAGTCCCTGAATTGGCGGAATCAATTACTGAAGGGACCATCGCCAACTGGATGAAAGCAGCAGGGGACTCCGTGGAAGAGGGAGAAATTCTCCTCGAGCTGGAGACGGATAAAGTTAATTTGGAGATTAACGCTGAGGAATCTGGGGTTCTAAAAGAGATCGTGAAGCAAGAGGGTGACACCGTAGAGGTGGGTGAAACCATCGCTATCCTTGATGTAGGTGGCCAAGCTTCCGAGAAGAAAGAAGAGCCGAAGGAAGAAAAGAAGGAAGAAGTGAAAAAAGAGGAGTCCGACTCCAAAAAAGAACCAAAAGAAGAAACCTCCTCGGATACTGAAGAAGAGTCTCATTCCTCCCGCATTGCCTCCCCTGCCGTACGGAAATTGGCTCGGGAAAAAGGGATTGATCTAGATGAAGTGCGTACTGCTGATCCTTCAGGCCGAATCACCGTAGAAGATGTAAATAACTACCGTGAAGGAAAAGAAGCTGCACCTGCTAAGAAAGCAGAGCAACCAAAAGCCGCAACTGACCCGAAAACAGAAGAAAATGGTCGTCCCGCTGAACGTGTACGGATGACTCGTCGTCGGCAGACCATCGCCAATCGTTTGGTTCAGGCACAGCATGAAGCTGCAATGTTGACCACTTTCAATGAAGTGGACCTCACCCGTGTGATGGAGATTCGGAAACGACGTAAAGAAGCCTTCAAAGAACAACATGAAGTGAACCTTGGCTTTATGTCCTTCTTTGCTAAGGCGGCAACGGCTGCCCTGAAAGCTTACCCACGCCTGAACGCAGAAATTCAGGGGCAGGAGATGCTTCTGAAGAAATACTATGATATCGGTATCGCTGTTTCTGCTCAGGAAGGGCTGGTTGTTCCGGTTGTCCGGGATGCAGACAAGCTTTCCTTTGGTGAAATTGAAAAAGAAATCGTGCGCCTCGCAGGTAAAGCGCGCAACAACACACTTACCCTGGATGAGTTGCAGGGGGGAAGCTTTACGATTACTAATGGAGGTGTCTTCGG
The DNA here is from genome assembly GCF_900106775.1 of Marininema mesophilum. Taxonomy (GTDB): domain Bacteria; phylum Bacillota; class Bacilli; order Thermoactinomycetales; family DSM-45169; genus Marininema; species Marininema mesophilum. Next base: position 113,099 of record NZ_FNNQ01000008.1, on the reverse strand, counting down.
TTCTCTCTTGTCTACCCCGATCCTCAATGCTCCCCAAGTAGGGATCTTGGGAATGCACAAAATTCAACAGCGTCCGATCACTCTCGAAGATGGTAGCATTGAAAGTCGCCCCATGATGTATTTGGCACTTTCTTATGATCACCGGATCGTGGATGGTGCAGAAGCAGTCTCCTTCTTGGTAAAAATCAAGCAACTCTTGGAAGATCCAGAACTGCTGATGTTGGAAGGTTGAAGAAAGTTCTAGGAGAACACTTCTCTCCGGATGGAGAGGGGTGTTTTTTTTAGAGAAAGGGAGTAAAGGAGGATGAAATAAAGATGGCTTGGGAAACGATCGTACAATTTTTAGGAGTGGCTATCCTCCTTACCGTTATGCCAGGACCCGATAATCTCTTTGTCATTGCCCAGAGTGTCTCCCATGGGAAAAAAGCAGGTGTGATCATTGCCCTCGGGCTTTGTTCAGGTGTTATCCTTCATACGTTAGCCGCAGCCCTTGGAATATCCGCGGTGCTATATTCCTCTGCTTTTGCTTTTCAGGTCATCAAATTTGCTGGAGCTGCCTATCTACTCTATCTTGCTTGGCAAGCATGGAAGGAGCCAGCAGGTGCTTTGATAACTGGTGATGCACCAGCCCTTAAACCAGGTGCCCTTTTTCGGCGTGGGATATTGATGAATGTACTCAATCCAAAGGTTTCTCTTTTCTTTCTTGCGCTACTTCCCCAGTTTGTTACCCCTGGTAGACCAGAGGCTTCGCTGCACATGATTTTCTTGGGGCTGGTATTTATGGTGCAGGCCATCTTGATATTTACCTGCTTTGCGCTATTTGCTGGGAGTGTTGGGGTAAGATTATCAAACCGACCTGGAGCAGGTGGGGTAGTGAAAAGTGGGAAAGTGATGTTGTATGCTTTGCTTGGAATACGCCTAGTTTTTGTAGAGAAATAATTTCATTTCTATAAATTGGATAACAATTTATCGTGGTAAAGGATCTAAGCAATATCGTATACTATTCGGGTGTGTGTAAAAAATGAATGGTAGTTAGGGTGGGGCATATCAATGCAAGTGTCAGCAGAACAACAACTTAAAAAAGAAATCGGCTTTACAGTTGCCTTAGCCCTTGTGGTAGGTACGGTGATCGGTTCAGGAGTGTTTGTCGCCCCTGGAGCTGTGCTGAAAGAGGCTGGTAGTTCTTCGATGGCACTATTGGCTTGGTTATTGGCTGGTCTTCTTACCATGGCCGGTGGATTAACCATTGCTGAAGTGAGTACGCAAATTTTTAAAACGGGTGGACTTTATGTTTATCTTGAGGAAGTCTATGGAAAAACCGTCGGCTATCTCAGTGGGTGGATGCAAACAGTTATCTACAGCCCGGCAGTTATTGGTGCACTAGGTTTATATATGGGCTCTTTGGTAGCTGGCTTATTTAAGTGGTCAGAGCAATGGAACATTTGGATCGGGATTGGAACCGTTGTGTTCCTTGCAGTAGTTAATAGCCTGGGTACTCGTTTTGGAGGTATCTTACAAACGGTGTTGACTGTGGCTAAATTGATTCCAATCGCGTTAATTGTCGTGTTTGGGATCTGGCAGGGAGAAGCTCCTGTGTTGGGTGGAGAGAGCGGTTTTTCTGGCGGAGGTAATTTGGGAGGCGCAATCTTAGCTTGTCTCTTTGCCTATGATGGATGGATTATAGTTGGGACCGTTGCAGGTGAAATGAAAAACCCTGCTAAATTGCTTCCGAAGGTAATTTTTGCTGGTCTTGCATTGGCTACTGCGGTTTATCTCTTGGTCAATGTCGCTTTATTTGATGTATTATCCCCAGAGAAAGTAGCAACATTGGGAGCAAACGCAGGGGGCTCTGCTGCTGAAATCCTCTTTGGAGAGATTGGTGGTAAACTAATTACAGTCGGAATCATTGTCTCGATTTTTGCCACATTAAACGGGATGATCCTTGGATCTTCACGGATCCCCTTTGCTATGGCTGAACGAGGTCAACTCCCCTTCTCCAAATTCCTTTCACGAGTTCATCCTATATCCCGTGTACCTGTTGTGGCGATTGCCTGTCAAGTAATGATCGCTATTGGATTGATGTTGGTTAGTAATCCAGATAAACTGGCACAGATCTCTGTTTTCGCGATCTTTATCTTTTATATCCTCGCATTTTTTGCAGTCTTTATCCTTCGTCGCCGTAATAGGGGGATAAAACGGCCCTATAACGTGCCACTATACCCATGGATTCCAGTCCTTGCGATCCTGGGGTCAAGTTTTGTGGTCGTGAGCACCTTGCTGACACAACCACGAGATAGTTTGATGGCTATTGGAATCATGGTGATTGGACTGCCGATTCTCTGGTGGTTGGAAAGAAAGAATAAACATTAAAGAAGACAGGCATAAAAGCATCTATTTCCTTCGTGTGAGTGAAATAGGTGCTTTTTATATTGGTTACCGAACCCTTTCGTAGAACATCCTAAACTGGATAGTCTCTTAAAAAAAGAGCAAATTAATTGATAGAGGAAGGGAAAAAGTAGGAGAATGTTTAATTTACTGAAATAAAAAAAGATGCAGGGGCTTGGGTTGAATCAGGCTTCTGGTGGAGAAGAGGTGTCAGGGTGGGAAAGTGGTTACGAAAAAATGGGGTTACAACAGTTTTGCTGATCATTATCCTACTTCTTTTGGTAGTACGTAAGTTTATTCTAGCTCCATACATCGTTCATGGTCATTCGATGCTTCCGCTATTAAACACAGATGAGCGAATCCTAGTTAATACCTGGGTTTATAATGTCGATAAGCCTAGATACGGAGATGTCATCGTCTTTCGGGCCACAGAGAAAGAAAAATACATTAAACGCGTGATTGGTTTACCAGGTGATACCGTAGAAATAAAAGAAGGTAAAGTATATCGCAATGGTAGAAAAATAAAGGAACCTTATCTGGTTGGACGTATTATTGGTGCTGCTCCACCTGTGAAAGTATTGCCTGATCATCTATATGTCCTGGGAGATAACAGAAACAATAGCAAAGATAGTCGTCAATTAGGATTAATTAGTATGAGAGAGGTTGTTGGGCGTGCGGATTGGGTATTAACCCCTCTGGATCGCTTTGGTGAATTGGCCAATAATTGAAAAATCCTTATAATAAAGCAGCCTTAGGGCTGCTTTTGCTGTGAGATTCGATAGGGGGTACAATAGGGAAGGATTTTATAGAGAAAGTAAATAAAAAGAGGGGGAGCCGATGATCGAAGAATGGATGGATGAACTCGATGAGAATATGAATGTGGTTGGAACCAATACACGAACCGAAATACATAAACAAGGCTTATGGCATCATACCTTTCATTGCTGGGTAATAAGGAGGGGGGTAAAAGGAGAGCGTAAGGTCCTATTTCAATTGAGAAATAAAAACAAAGAAGCTTTTCCAGGAAAAATGGATGCTTCTGCGGCGGGACATTTAGCGGCTGGGGAACTTCCCTATGATGGAGTTAGGGAGTTGCGTGAAGAGTTGGGGGTACTAGTGGAAAGAGCGGAGCTTCATTTCTTAGGAATTGTTCAATGGGAGAGTGAGATGAGTGAAGGATGGATGGACCGAGAATTTTGCCATCTTTTCTTATGGGAGACGACTCTGGCCCTAGAAGATTTTCACCCAGATCAAGGAGAAGTAGCAGGCTTGTTTGAAACAGAGTGTTCTGAGATGGTGGATTTTCTACGGAAGGAGCGAGGGAATCTACAGGCTACTGGATTTGTCTATGAGGGTACACGACGACAATTTGAACACCGATGCCTCACAAAGGAAGAATTCTGTCCATTTTCGGAGGAGTACGATCTTCTACTGACAGAAGCGCTTTCCGCAGGTTCATCCTAGAGAAGCATGTTGATTCGAGCAGGAACATCACCGAGTGTGATCGTAGCGCATTGGCAATCTTATCGTTTTTTATGGCCGATAGGCGAGGTCGTTTGGTGAAATCAGGCAGGATTCCGTTGGGGTAGAGAAGAAAAGATCACAATCGTGATAAAATAGCAGAGGGGAGAAAGAGGAGAGCTTCTAACCGATAGAAAAAGAAATATTATTTTAATGCAAATGAGGGAATACGATGTCTTTTCAAAAAAAACTTGAAAAATATGCGGAATTGGCCGTTAAAGTAGGAATTAACGTACAACCCGGGCAAACACTGGTCGTTAACGCCTCGATTCAAGTTGCGGACTTAGTGAGAAAGATTGTGAAAAAGGCTTATGAAGCGGGTGCAAAGCATGTATATGTAGAATGGCAGGATGAGATCTGTACTCGTTTAAAATACGATGGTGCACCTGATGAAGCCTTTGAAGAATTTCCAATGTGGAAAGCGGCGGGTATGGAGCAGATTGCTGAACAGGGGGGTGCCTATCTTTATATCGAATCGTCGGATCCAGAATTATTGAAGGGAGTCAATCCTGAACGAATTAGTGCGGCGGCCAAAGCGGCAGGCAGCGCTTTGAAAAAATTTAGAGAGTACACTCTTTCTGATCAGATAAGCTGGTGCATTCTTGCCGCGTCTGCTCCTGCTTGGGCGAAGAAAGTATTTCCGAATAAGGGTGAAGAAGAAGCGGTAGAAGACCTATGGGATGCGATATTTCAGGCAACGAGAGTGGATCAAGAGGATCCAGTAGCGACCTGGAATGAACACAATGCCAACTTGCATGAAAAAGTTGCCTATTTAAATGAAAAACGGTACAAAAAGCTACATTATAGTGCACCAGGTACCGAACTAACCGTAGAATTATCGGATACACATATCTGGACTGGAGGAACTGCAGTAAATAATCAAGGAAATTGTTTCAACCCCAATTTGCCTACGGAGGAAGTATTTACGACTCCACTGAGAAATAGAACACAAGGGTTTGTTCGTAGCACCATGCCATTAAGTTACAAAGGAAACTTGATCGAAAACTTCGTCTTAGAATTTGAAAATGGACGTGTTGTCAATTACCATGCTGAGACAGGGCAAGAGACTTTAGATCAAATGATTGGGCTGGATGAGGGTGCTCACTACCTTGGAGAAATTGCTCTGGTCCCCCATGATTCACCCATATCCAATTCTAACCTGATCTTTTTTCATACCTTATTTGATGAAAATGCTTCCAACCATCTAGCAATTGGTGCTGGTTTTCCTTCCTGTATTGAAGGTGGTACAGAGATGTCTAAGGAAGAGCTCAGGGAAGCAGAAGTTAATGATAGCATGACCCATGTTGATTTTATGATCGGTTCAGCGAGCATGGATATTGATGGTGAGACAGCTAGTGGTGAAAGAGAGCCGATCTTCCGTAAGGGAAACTGGGCATTTTAATGGATGATGGTCTGTCATTTCTTTCAAAGACAAAATGGAATTAATCCAAGAAAAAAGAAGACCAATTCTCATAGGTCTTCTTTTTTCTTGCAAAAAATAACATAAACAGCACAGAAGGGTATTTAATTTTGGGATTTTATTGTTTTTTTAGAATTGTGAGGAGGGGTTTTGTCAGTGAATAACGAACTGTAGGTGAAGGTCGTATATTCACACTTTTACGTAAAGAATTGGGGGAGTTGGAGTGAAAAAAGTAAGTGCTGTCTTGTTATCTTCTGCTTTGGTAGTCGGAGCGATGGGTATTACCCTGGGCAATCCTATTATTAAAGCAAAGGGAGCAACCGGTAAGGCAGCGATCACTAAAGAGTGGACAAAGAATAAAATTGCCAAGGGAGTAAAAACTCGTGGGAGTGAACGAACGAAGGTTCTTGTGGAATTAGCGGCACCGCCAACAGGTGTTGCGGCAATGGACAAGAGCTTTTCCACCTCACAACTAAATAAACAATTGACTTCACAGCGGGAGCAAGTCGTTAAAGCAGTGAAGAAAAGAGTAACCAATATAAGTAAGGGTCGTAACTATGATACCGTGTTTTCTGGTTTTGCTGCTACATTAAAAAGAGAAGATGTTAGTAAGCTGGCAAAGGTACCGGGTATCAAACGCATCTGGCCCAACACCCGCTATAAAGCTAATTTGAAAGAGAGCGTGCCTCTGGTAGGCGCTCCTGATGTTTGGAAGAAGAAAGATGCAAATGGATCACCTGTTGATGGGAAAGGGATCCGAGTGGCTGTTGTGGATACAGGTGTAGACTTCACCCATCCTGATTTGAAGGGGAAAGTGGTCGGTGGCTACGACTATGTGAATAATGATAAAGATCCCCAGGATGAAAATGGTCATGGTACCCATGTTGCAGGGACAGTTGCCGCAAATGGGAAAGTGAAAGGTGTTGCACCAGGGGCATCGATCTTGGCCTATCGCGTGTTGGATGAAGGGGGTTACGGTACCTTAGAGGATATCCTAGCGGGGATAGAAGGTGCTGTAAAAGGGAAAGCCGACATCATGAACCTTTCCCTGGGAGGCCCCACGAATTCACCAGAAGATCCCTTGGCAATCGCGATGGATGTAGCCGCGACCAAAGGAACCATCCCTGTAGTAGCCAATGGCAATTCCGGGGAGGATGGCAAATGGTCAGTGGGGACACCCGCAACTTCCCGAGAAGCTATTTCCGTGGGTGCGTCCAGTAAAGCTCTTGATGAACCTGATCTAAAGTTTGCAGGGGATCGAAAAGTGGCGAATATGATAATGGTAGAAGGGTCACCTAAATTCCCATCAGGTAAGCTTCAATTAGTCAACGTAGGTAATGGAAATGCGTCGGATTATAAAGGGAAAAATGTAAAAGGTAAAGTGGCAGTGGCTAAACTTGGGAGGGGCGAAGTTCGGCTAAAATCGACTATCGCCAAGGATAAGGGTGCGACTGGATTGATTGTGTATAAGGATGAGGGGGGCGATAAATATTTACCAAGCAAGGGCTCTTATGCTCCAACAGCGGAAGTTCCAAAGGAGACGAGTGATTGGTTTATCAAGAAAGTAAAGGCTGGAAAAACCGCTACAACAGTAACCAACACAAAACAGGAAACGATGGCTGATTTTAGCTCCAAAGGTCCTGTCGCTGGAAGCTGGGCAATTAAGCCTGATGTAACCGCACCGGGTGTGAATATTACAAGCACTGTACCCCAGGGAAAATACGAATCCTATAGTGGGACAAGCATGGCGGCACCTCATGTAGCAGGCGCGGCTGCTCTCATCAAACAAGCCCATCCTGATTGGACCTTGCAGGAGATCAAAGCCGCATTAGCGAACACGGCTACCACCCTTCATGATCGTACAGGGAAGGTATATCCTGCCTATATGCAAGGATCTGGACGGATTGATATTCCAAAAGCGATAGATACTCAGACATTGATCACGCCATCCAATTTGAGCTTTGGTAAACTGGATCATCGTTCTGGGACGGTCCAGGTTAATCGGAAGGCTACTGTTAAAAATCTAGCAAAAACGGATAAGACCTATCAAGTGAAGGCACAGCTTTCTAATGGGAAAAGTAAAATAAAGGTTCATGTACCGAAATCATTGAAAGTGAAAGGCAACAGCAAGGCGAAGTTAGATATTGGTCTAAAGGTGAATAGGAGTCTACCTCGTGGCATATACACCGGACAAATACAATTACAGGATGGTAAAAAGACGCTGAAGCTCCCTTTCACCGTATTGATTGATCCTAAAGGTTACCCATTAGTAAACTCCTTTGGATTAACCCCAACTGCTTTTTCACCTAATGAAGACTGGATCAAAGATAAAGTGGCCATTTCTTGGTACTTGCCTGCTCCAGTAGAAGGTCTCGATCTGTATGCGATCAAATTAGACGAAAATTGGGATCCTGAGCGTCAATACACCGTCTTCAGTGAATCCAATACCAAGAGTGGTGTGATTGAACAAGCTTGGGGTGGGAAGGATGAAAAGGACAACCCTCTGCCAGAGGGGGTATATAATATTCGACTGACTGCCAATCATCAAGGTGAAGAATACAGTGACGGAGCCCCAGCAGTTATTGATCCAAAAGCACCCGCTTTGAAAATGAAAAGCACCTTCTCCTCGGAAAAGATTAACGGGAGCATTCAAGATTTGTTGTTAGACCCTCTAGCCTTCTATAATGTCTATGTAGATGAGCCTGTGAAAGTGTCCTGGAAGAAAAAAGGGACCAAGTATAAGACGTGGAAATCGATTCCTGTGATGGAAAACTACCAAGATCAGAGTCTATTACCCTTCTCCTATAGTTTCAAAAAAGGTACGTTCAGCAAAGGAACAACAAAAGTTTGGATCAAAGCTGAGGATATATCCGGTAACGAAACGAAGAAAGAGATTAAAATAACAATCAAATAAAGGGCTTAAAGCCTAGAAAAGAAGAAAACGTCCTCTAGCTTTTCCAGAGGACGTTTTCTTATGGGATGAGTGTTAGGCGGTGGGTTCCCTGTAAAGCGGTAATGTCGGGAATCCCAATACCAAACATCGCTATTTTTAGTTCCCATTCGATTCTCTTCAATTGGGATATCATAGTAGTCGGAGAAGTCGAGGCATGGTGAAGGAGCGTACGTCCATATCCAACGAGATCCGCTCCAAGGGCGATTGCCTTCGCTCCATCCACACCCGTATGAATACCACCGCTCGCAATTAACCCCTGATGGGGAGCTTGACTGCGAACATCTACGATACAGTCAGCTGTCGGAATTCCCCATTCGGTAAATGCCTCCGTTGCCTGACGTACTTCCTCGTCTAGGGAGCGGTGTTTTTCCACTTGACTCCAGGAAGTGCCTCCAGCTCCAGCTACATCGATGAAAGCAACGCCAGCTTTATACAGGCGAGTAGCTAGCTCACCATGGATCCCCCAACCGACTTCCTTTATCCCCACGGGTACTTCAAGGGAGTGGCAAAGATCTTCTATACGGTGAAGTAAGTTGCGGAAATTCGTATCTCCTTCAGGTTGGAAGACTTCTTGCAAGCTGTTTAAATGGAGGATTAGAGCATCAGCCTCGGTTAATTCGATAATTTGGCGACAATGATCCACTCCATAACCATAGTTGAGTTGCACAGCTCCTAAGTTAGCGAAAAGTAAGATGTCAGGAGCGAATCTCCGTACTTGAAAAGAGTCAGCTACTTCGTGATGTTCTAGGGCAGCACGTACCGACCCCAAACCCATAGCCCATCCTCGTTCTTGGGCTGCGATGGCGAGATTTTGGTTAATAGAGAGAGCCGCTCTCGTTCCACCAGTCATTGAACTAATTAGGAGGGGGGCTCGAAGTTTTTTATTGAGGAATGTAGTAGTCAGATCAATGTCGGAAAAATTGATTTCAGGTAGGGCTTCATGGCGGAAGCGATAGTGCTCTAAGCCAGTAGTAATCTGATGGCCGGTTACTTTTTTATGAAGAACGATATCGAGATGCTCTGATTTTCGTTGATCTGTTCGGTAATCTTTGTCCATGGTTAATATTCCTTTCTATAAGAAGATGGGATGGCTTCAGTTTGGCTTGGACAAGTGATATCGGTGGACTGCACAACGTGCACGGTTGCAGGGTTATTATGATCAGCTAAACGACTGTTGGTACACATCTATCATCACATCAGTGAGGAAAACTTGTCCATTCTTATCGTACCATTAGGAAGAACTTATTAAATCGAAGGTTTCATCTTAACGATTTATGGCTTATCCAACGATATATCGACCGGAGGACGGATCTTCGTAACTTGACTATCCTAGTATATAAACGCTGTCGGATCCAAAACGTCGCTATTTACAGCGAAATGATGACAACAGGTCAAATTGCCTTTTATTTTTTGATTTCTACGTTGAGTTTACCTCATGAATTGGTTTATAGTCTGTAAATGATCGGTAGCGATTTTGTGAGGGGTATTTGGGGATGATAGGAAATATTCCTCTAAGATTAGTTAGGAGCTTTCTTTAGACAGGTAGGTTGAATACCCTAGTGAAGAAACGAATTGCCTCGGGTTCAATCATGGAGAGGAGCATAGTGGATGGCGATCCTGTATGGATTATTAATCATTGTTAGTGGAGTATTCCTGTTGATGGTGACAGCGATTACCGTACGTTATGGGCGTCTGCGTCGACTGATGCCTAAACCTGCGTTTCGTAATATTGATGCACGCCCCAAACCAGATGAGTGGGATGATGGGGAGGTCACGATAACGTGGATTGGACACTCCACATTGTATATCAATTTCTTTGGTACAAAAATCATTACCGATCCGGTGCTTGGTTCTAGAGTGGGGATTTCGATTGCTCCTGGAGTGAAGATTGGTCCCAAACGATACACTCCGCCAGCACTTTCGATTGAGGATGTAAAGGATGTAGATTTGATCCTCCTCTCTCATGCTCATATGGACCACTTTGATATGTCGACATTAAAAGCGCTGGCTGCACCCCACGTTCGTGTAGTGACTGCGAAGAATACGAAGGGATTATTACGTCGTCTTCCCTTTGGAGATGTGATGGAGCTTGGCAATAAAGAAGAAGGCGAGCCAGTTTCCGAACTTCGAGTAAAAGCCTTCCCCGTTCGACATTGGGGAAGTCGCTTTCCTTGGAATACAAACTATGGTTGGAATGGATATATTTTAGAGAAAAGGGGACGTCGTTTAGTTTTCTCTGGGGATACGGCTTGGACAGAGGAGTTTAAGTCTTTATGTAAAGAAGGCCCTATCGATTGGATAGCTATTCCTATTGGTGCTTATTTACCGATTTCTTTCCAGGGAGCTCACTGTACTCCTGAACAGGCTTGGCAGATGGTACAGGATAGCGGAGCGAAAATGGTGACGCCGATTCATTGGAACACCTTTGTTTTATCCCAAGAACCAGTAGATGAACCGATTCATCGCTTTGTAAAAGCAGCAGGTGAAGAGAAAAATCGGATTGTCATCCATGATCAAGGGAAGGTTTTTCGTTTAGATCACTCCTTTGTGGATAGAGAGGTGGATGATCTTACGCAAACAAATCCGAAGAATGTCCAACCTTCCGTTGTGATACAAGCTCGCGGATCCAGTTCTCCCTCTCGCAGTCGGACGATTCTAGATCAATAGGAAGGGGGCCTAATCTTGACTCCTTCTCTTTTGTCCATTTTTGCACAACGTTTCTTACCTTGATGCGTATGCTGATAGTGAACCGTCCTTGGGTGAGGAGGAGAAGACGAATGTCTGATGAACTTAAAAAACTGAGCGACTCCATTGCGGAAATTACCGAGATTGCCAAGGGATATGGACTTGATTTTTATCCAATGAGGTATGAGATATGTCCTGCAGACATTATTTATACCTTTGGAGCTTATGGAATGCCGACGCGATTTTCGCACTGGAGTTTTGGTAAAACATTCCATAAAATGAAACTACAATATGATCTGAATTTAAGTCGCATTTATGAATTGGTCATTAATTCTAATCCATGTTATGCATTTTTGTTAAAAGGGAATAGTCTCCTTCAAAATAAGCTAATCGTAGCCCATGTATTGGCCCACTGCGATTTCTTCAAAAATAATGTTCGCTTCTCTAATACCTCTCGCGATATGGTAGAGAGTATGGCCGCTAGTGCCGAGCGGATCCGTCAATATGAAAGGGAATATGGAAAAGATCAGGTAGAGGATTTCCTTGATAATGTGTTGGCGATTCAAGAACATGTCGATCCAAGCTTAATGAAACGACCACGACGCAAAAAAGAAAAGAAAACAGATACCTCTCATTCCCATAAGTCTCCTTACGATGACTTATGGGGCCTAGATCAAGGAAAAGAAGAAAAAGCGGTGAAAAAGCCACGTTCGAAAGTGCCCGATGAATCGGAAAAGGATTTGCTTCTTTTTTTGATGAATCATAGCCAAGTGTTAGAGAGTTGGCAACAGGACATTATGACCGTAATGAGGGAAGAAATGCTTTATTTCTGGCCTCAGATGGAAACGAAGATCATGAATGAAGGCTGGGCTTCGTATTGGCATATTAGAATTTTGCGGGAGATGGATTTAAGTGAGGCAGAGACACTGGAGTTTGCAAAGTTGAATGCTTCTGTGATACAGCCTTCTCAAACGTCAATCAACCCTTATTATCTGGGTCTCAAAATGTTTGAAGATATAGAAAAGCGTTGGGATCATCCTACGAAAGAAGAGCAAGAGCGCTATGGTCGGAAAATAGGCAAAGGTAGAGAGAAGATGTTTGAGGTACGTGAAATGGACTTAGATACATCATTTATTCGTAACTATTTAACAGAGCAACTAGTAGAGGATCTTGACCTCTATATTTTTCAGAGAAATGGAAATGAGTGGACGGTCTCTGATAAAGGATGGGAAAATGTTCGAGAGCAGTTAATCACTGCACGAGTAAATGGTGGGCATCCAACCATTTGGGTGATGAATGGAGATTATCTCAATAATGGTGAATTGTATCTAAAACACTCCTTTGAGGGAATGGAATTGGATGTAAAGTATATCGAGAAAACCCTTCCCCACGTTCAGGTGCTTTGGGGGAGAACGGTCCATATCGAAACGGAAATTGAGAAAAAGCCCGTCCTGTTTACCTACAACGGGAAAAAATGTCATCGTCGATTTTTATGACTGATTATATTGCTTTACTAAATTAATCGATATTCAAAATAAGTAAATGGATTTACAAAAGAGCGATACCTATAGGTATCGCTCTTTTAGTGGAACATTAAAAGCACCCACCTTAAGGTACATTTAAGGTGGGTGCTTTTAATGTTATAGTATTCCGGCCAATGTAAGTGCCCACTTCACTACATTAATGCTAGTGTGCAGAATTTCAGCAATAGATTCTACTGTAAGCCCTTCTTTGAAGAGATTAACAATCTGACCGATAAGTTTTATTGCTTCGCTCACCAAAATCATCTCCTATTGTGAAATTAGCCAGCCGGCTTAGTTTATTATAATAGAAAATTTGCTATCATACAACTATTTTGCGTTCGTGAAAAATGCGGAATATATCCGTCATGTGCCCATACAAGCATAAAAGCGACCCTATGGCAGTCTAGTATCATCAAATTACTCCATAATCTTTCACCAGGCGTACGGGTGAAGATGTTTGTAAGTGAAAACGTATCCATAGTTCTGGTTGGATAAAAAAGCATAGTATTGTAGTATTATTTTAATGGTATTATTCGAGTCTATGTGGTAAAATATTAAATCAATCTAGGTATGTATGAGGGAGGGAATTTACGTGTTACTAAATAAAACAACTGAATTTAAGTTATTTTCTAACGTAACCAGCCCAAAGTACATTGTCTTTTGCGATTTTGATGAAACGTACTATCCTCATTCCCTGATTGGTGATCGTCAACATTACTTTCATGAGCTTGAAAAATATATTGAGAAAAAATCGAATGATGGCGAACTGATGTTTGGTTTAGTTACAGGGAGTAGTATGAAATCCGTATTAGATAAGATGGAAAGAGGGAACTTCCGTTTTCTCCCTCACTTTATTGCCAGTGATCTAGGAACTGAAATCACTTATTTTACCGAAGATTATTTTGGAAAACGAGATGTAGAGTGGGATTACCGCCTGGAAAACGGGAACTTTTCCAAACGAAAAAGTGATGAGATCATTCAACTATTACAGGAAAAATACCGGGTTTATCTACGCGCCCAAACTCAACTGGGTATTTCACGTTATAAACATAACTTTTATTATCAAGAGCAAAACGAATTGGTCGATGGAGAAAGTTTCTTAGCCATTAAAACAGTCGCTAAGCAGTACGGTGTTGCAGTAAATATGAACCGTTGTAATCCGCTTGCAGGAGATCCGGAAGACTGTTTTGATGTTGATTTTACCCCAATAGGCACAGGGAAAGATGAGATTGTACGGTTTATGTTGAATAAGTATAAAGTGAAGCCGGAGCATACTTTTGCATTTGGCGATAGTGGAAACGATTTAGAGATGTTAAAAGCAGTAAAACACGGATACCTGGTTGAGAATGCAACAGAGGAAGCAAAGAATGCTCATGCTAAAGTTGCAGCAGGCGAGTATTCAATCGGGATTATTAACACGCTAAAATCAATTCTTGATAATGCATGATTTAGAAAAAGTGGGTTCTTCGTCATAATCATCATCATGAGTGATGCATATAAGCTTTGGAGGAGCATTGTAGCGGGATCAGATCTGCTTATTTTTATTTCCAATCCGATATTAATCGGATTTTTTTATTTTTACATACAAATAGGCTGAAGCAGAAGGAACTTTCGAGTAGTTAGCCTTTCTTTTTTAACTAGTTAGATATAAGCAACACAATTCCCTTATTTTTCATTTTGTATTTCATGTATAAATATTATAATATCATTTTCGGGTAATAACGAATGGTGGATAGTGAATTTTTCTATATATAGAGAATTGGGGGAATTGTAGTGAAAAAAGTAAGCGCCATCTTGTTATCTTCAGCTTTGGTTGTCGGAGCACTGGGGATTTCCTTGGGCAAACCTATTGTTAAAGCGGAGGGAGCCACTGGTAAGGCAGCGATTACGAAAAAGTGGACAAAGAATAATATTGCGGAGGGAGTAAAAACCCGCGGTAGTGAACGGACCAAGGTTCTTGTGGAGTTGGCGGCTCCTCCAACAGGTGTTGCGGCAATGAACAAGAGCGTAGCCACCTCACAATTATCTAAACAATTGACCTCACAGCGGGATCAAGTCATCAAAGAGGCGAAGAATGAAGTCCCCAGTATACATAAGAGTCGCATCTATAGTACAGTGTTTTCTGGGTTTTCTGCTACATTACAAGGTCAAGATGTTAGTAAGCTGGCAAAGATAGCGGGTGTTAAACGCATCTGGCCTAATACCCGCTATAAAACGCATTTGAAAGAGAGCGTGCCAATGATAGGCGCTCCAGATGTTTGGAAGAGAAAAGATCTAAAGGGTTCAGCCATTAACGGTAAGGGGATGCGGGTGGCTGTTGTGGATACAGGTGTAGATGCCACCCATCCTGATTTGAAAGGGAAAGTGATTGGCGGATACGACTTTGTAGAAAATGATAAAACTCCCCAGGACGAGGTCAGAGAGGGTCATGGTACTCATGTCGCAGGGATCATTTCTGCAAATGGGAAATTGAAAGGCGTTGCACCTGGGGCGTCCATTCTGGCTTATCGCGTGTTTGATAAAAATGGTTTTAGCTTCACAGAAGATATCCTAGCAGCTATTGAAAGGGCTGTAAAAGAGAAGGCCGACGTCATCAATCTCTCCTTGGGGTATAGCGATAATACTACAGAAGATCCCACGGCTATCGCGCTAGATATAGCCGCATTAAAAGGGACCATTCCTGTGGTAGCCAATGGAAATGACGGGGAGAATGGCAATTGGACAGTGACGTCACCCGGCACCTCTCGGGAAGCGATTTCCGTGGGTGCGTCTACGAAAGGAAAGTCTGGAAAAACTGCTACAACAGCATCCAATACAAAACAGGAAAGGGTGGCTGATTTTAGTTCCAAAGGTCCTGTCACTGGAAGCTGGGCTATTAAACCTGATGTAATCGCACCGGGTAAGGATATTACTAGTACCGTGCGCAATGGAAAATATGACACCCTTTATGGTACAAGTATGGCTACACCTCATGTAGCAGGTGCAGCGGCTCTCGTTAAACAAGCCCATCCTGATTGGAATGTGCGGGAGATCAAAGCAGCACTAGCTAACACGGCCACTACCCTTCATGATGATAAAGGAAAGGTGTATCCTGCCTATGTGCAAGGATCGGGACGGATTGATATCCCAAAAGCGATAGATACTCAAACATTGATCATGCCATCCAATTTGAGTTTTGGTAAGCTGGATCATGGTCCTGGGACGGTTCAGGTTCAGCGGAAGGCAGCAGTTGAGAATCTAGCAAAAACGGATAAATCCTATCAGGTCAAAGCACAACTTTTTAACGGCAATAGTAACATCAAAGTAGAGGTACCGAAATCGTTAACAGTGAAAGGAAATAGCAAGACGGATTTGAATATTGGTCTGCAGGTAGGTACGAGTCTACCTCGTGGAATATACACTGGTCAAATACAATTACAGGACGGTAAAAAGACGCTAAAGCTTCCCTTTACCGTATTAATTAATCCTAAAGATTACCCATTAATAGGCTATCTCGCAATAAGCCCAAATCCATTCTCACCTAATGGTGACGGGATCAAAGATCATGCGGTCCTCTCTTGGTACCTGCCTACGCAAATAGAGAGCCTCAATCTTTATGCGACCCAATTAGATAAAAATGGGGATCCTGCTCGTAAATATACCATCTTTAGTAAATCCAATTCCAAGAGTGGAATGAGTGAACAAGTTTGGAGTGGGAAGGATAAGAACGGCAAATCTCTCCCCGATGGAATATATGAGATGAAAATGACTGCTAAGGATCAAGGTAGAGAATACGATAAAGGAGAAAGGTCGGAAAACAAAGAAACACCGATTATTGATCGGACAGCGCCGACAATAAAGATGGCAAGTACCTTCTCCTCAGCAAAGATAAAGGGGAGTATTCAGGATTTGTTATTGGGACCTGTACCGGGCCAATATGGATTCTCGACTATGCCAATAAAAGTAACTTGGAAGAAAAAAGGGACCAAGTATAAAACGTGGAACTCGATTCCTGTGACCGACAATGATAAAGGTAAAAGTGTACTACCCTTATCCTATAGTTTCAAAAAAGGTACTTTCAGTAAAGGTACAACAAAAGTTTGGATCAGAGCAGTGGATGATGCTGGTAATGAGAGGAAAAAAGAGATCAAGATAACCATCAAATAAATCGCTCAAATCCTAGCAGTGAATAGAAAACGTCCTCTAACATAGCCGGAGGACGTTTTCTTATGTTGTGAAGCGGAAGAATGTAACAAGGTTTGCTTAAATATAGCATATAAAAAAGCTTATAAAATAAGATAATAAGACATTTATGTGTATGTAATTTGGTTTAATTATGGGATTAACATGTACCCTATATCTATATGGTATAGATAGGACACATTTTAAGGATCGGAAAGCGTAGGACCTCTGTCACTTGCGAAAGCTCCTGGAGTGGCAAGCGTGAAAAAGAGCACTAGGGTGACTATAAAGGGTGGAAAATGACGAAGTGTTGCATGAAATTCACTCCTTTAATATATCCTGTATAGACTCTTTTTTAAGTATGAATAGGTTATTTTCCCAAGTTAATAATTGAGATTTGTATCACAGTGGCTAGTCCTATTTACTTAAAAAGGGAAAAAATGTCACAGTAAATTTTTATACAACAGTCACCTTCTATAGAAATTGATTACATAAAAGCGATACCTATAGGTATCGCTTTTATGGTGGATCATGTGTGATTAAATCAATCCTTGGTACGTTTATTCTCACCTGTAGTATCTCGGTATTCAGTATTTGGTGAAGGAGGAGCCTCAGGCTCTTCATGGGAAGAATGTTCTTCCGAGTCAGGGGTAGGGAACATCCACCAAGCAGGTTCGACAGGATCCCATTCTTTTTGCTCCTCGGTGAAAGGTGGGGGGGAGTGGTCATCTTCAACAGACTGTACACGGGCCATATCGGGTTTTTTGATTTCTTCAAAAGAAGTCTCGGGTTGCTCTTTTGAGGATGAATAGTTCTGTTGTTGGGGTAGATCCGATGGATTAATTGGATGATTTGGAGTCGTAGCGATCCAAAAAAGTGAGCCTATAAGAGTGGAGTCATATTCGGCCCATCGACGAATCCGGAGTTTGAGGCCAGAATCAGTTGGACCTTCAAAGCAGACCGAACAAGTTGGCTGATTGGTCATGGCGACAGGGATAGCACCTTTGTGTAGTGAGCTTTTATCATAGTTGATTACTACAAACGTTTCTTTTTGTCCGGGACTTAGGTTGAAAGAGATCGTGCCATTTTGAAAGGTGGGGATGTTGAAGGATAATTTCTCAGGTTGGATCGTCCCATTAAGGATGTGGTCATTGTTAACCGACTCTTGCGCTAAATGATGAGAGTTGATACAGGAAGGTTGTAGATGATTTTTACTAATGGCATTGTCGGCGATATGGGAGGCATTAATTGAAGAATTTTTTATATGGTTGGAGGCGATCGCTTGAAAGGAAATGTGTCGAGAAGTAATAGTTTCTTTGCTCAAATGATGCTCTTCAATGGTATTCTCTGCAAGATGAATGGAGTGAATACAAGCATCTTGGAGGTTCCTTGAGGAGATTGAGCGCTTGCTCAGATGACGTTCTCCAATCACATCGTCTGATATATGAGAAGTATGGATTGCGTCATCTAAAATTTGACGTGGACCGATAATTCGATTGCTAAAGTGGCGAAGTTCTAGGGAGTTATCAGCGATATGAGAAGCATTGATTGAATGAGGTTGGAGATGGTGGGGAGCGATCACTTCTTTCGTGAGGTGCTTCTCTTGGATGATGTTGTTTTTCAGATGATGGGTGTTGACGGATTCTTTAATCAAGTGACGATCTTCTATGGAGTCATTGGCGAGATGGATACCGTGTACTATGTCTGGTTGTAAATGATGAGAAGAGACGGCGTTTTTAGTAAGGTGGTGAGTGTCGATTGAATGCTCAGCGATATGAGCAGCATTGATTGAGTCGGGTTGGAGATGGTGGGGAGCGATCACTTCTTTTGTGAGGTGTTTCTCTTGGATGATGTTGTCTTTCAGATGATGGGTGTTGACGGATTCTTTAATCAAGTGACGATCTTCTATGGAGTCATTGGTGAGATGGGTACTGTATATTGCATCTCGTTGTAAATGATGAGAAGAGACGGCGTTTCTAGTAAGGTGGTGATCGGAAATTGAATGCTCAGCGATATGAGCAGCATTGATTGAGTCGGGTTGGAGATGGTGGGGAGCGATCACTTTTTTCGTGAGGTGTTTCTCTTGGATGATGTTGTCTTTCAGGTGATGGGTGTCGATTGAATGCTCAGCGATATGGGCAGCATTGATTGAGTCGGGTTGGAGATGGTGGGGAGCGATCACTTTTTTCGTGAGGTGTTTCTCCTGGATGATGTTGTCTTTCAGGTGATGGGTGTCGATTGAATGCTCAGCGATATGAGCAGCATTGATTGAGTCGGGTTGGAGATGGTGGGGAGCGATCACTTCTTTCGTGAGGTGTTTCTCTTGGATGATGTTGTCTTTCAGGTGATGGGTGTTGACAGTTTCTTTATTCAAGTGACGGTCTTCTATGGAGTCATTGGCGAGATGGATACCGTATACTGCATTTCCTTGTAAATGGTGAGAAGAGACGGCGTCCTTAGTAAGGTGGTGATCGCAAATAGAATGCTCAGCGATATGATGAGTTTGAACGCTATTTTCAGTAAGATGGGGAGCCTGAATCGACTTATCTTGAATATGTTGTGAGGAGATCGCCTGCTTTGAAATATGTTGCTCTTTGATTGATTCCCCTGCGATATGGGTTGTGTGTACAGCATCGTTTTGCAAATGTTTACTAGATATGGAGTTTTTAGATAAGTGTCGATCAAGAATGGCTTCTTTTGCGATATGATGATGGTGAATGGAGTTATTTTGTAAATGTTTAGAAGAAATTACTTCATTTGTTAAATGCTTTTCGCCGATGCAATCATCGGCAAGGTGAGAGATTTGAACGGAACCATCTTGAAGATGTTGAGAGGAAATGGAATCTGTTGAAAGGTGATTTTCTCGGATTGCGTGATTAGCAATATGGGAGTAGTGGATGGCATTCTCTTGTAAGTGCTGCTCTCCGATGGACTCGTTGGCAATATGGACGGATTGTACAGCGGTGTTTTGTATGTGCCGTGAAGAGATTTCTCCCTTGGCAAGATGACGCTCTTTAATCGCGTCATTGGCCACTTTCTCTTCAGTAACTGAAAGATCACCTAACTTCGCTTTTGTTACAGAATAATTGATTAATTTATCGGTCGAGATCGACTCTGACTCAATTTTAGCGGCGGAAACTACACGATTACCCAATTTATTAGAAGTAATGGAACCTTCCTTTATATGATGCTCTGCTATACAATCATCGGTTAGATGGAATGCTTGCACACTATTTTCATCAAGCAATTCAGCATCAATGGACCGGGGGATAATCTTCGATTTAGAGATGGATTCGTTGGCGAGATGTAACTCTTTAATCGCTTCCTTTGCTATATGTGTACTATTGATTGCGAATGCTTTGATTACACTACCATCGACGGATTGAGGGGCTAATTTGGCAAGATTAACAGAAGCATCTGCTAAATGATCGGACTGAATGATGTTAGATTGAAGGTGGTCTTTAGCAATGGATTCCTTTACTATATGAGTTCCCTTAATAGAGGAATCTTTGAGATTGCTACTATCGACGGATTGAGGAGCTAGTTTGGAATGCTGGATGCTACCATCTGCTAGATGGTGCCCTTGAACAGCGTCCTTTTGAATATGGTTTTCCGCCACCGCATTCTCCGCCAGTTTGGCTGTATTTACCGATTCATTGGCCAGGAGATTCGTAGTGATGGTTCCAGGTTTAAATTTTGATGAGGTGATCGATTCATCTGCCAAATGAGAGATTTGGATGGTACCTTCCGCGATATGTTTTGAAAGGATAGAGGATTCCTGGATTTTTGAGCTCCCAATCGAATTGTCAGCAAGACGATTACCGATTATGGAGTTTTCCTGAATATGATCGAGATGAATCGATTCCCTTTGTAGATGTTCAGAGGTAATAATTTGAGGGGAGAGGTGATGGCTTTTTATCGAATGAGGGGTTAATTTAGCAGAATGGACGGCTCCATCAGCTAATTTGGAACTATCGATGACTTGATCCTGTAAATGCGCTTTTTCGATAGATCCAAGACGAATATGGTTACAATCGACACTGTTTTGAGCCATTTTTTCGGTGGTGACGGAACCATCCACCAGATCATCTGTATAAATGAAGGTGCGTCCAGAGGTGCTGTTTTGAGTACGTGTTTTTTTCATTTTCTTTAAATTATTGAGATGGTCAGGATCAGGATCAGTTTTATGAATCGGTAAATCTTTGCTGGAAGGAAGCGTTTTAGATGAATGGGAGATGGAGATGGTGGGTTGAGTGGCTGTGGCTGAATCTACTGGAGTTTTCTTTTCTGTAGGGGTTTTCTTTTCTGTAGCAGAAAGTGTTTTTGATTCAGGGTTATCCAAAGTTGTTTCACTTGCTTTTAGTGGTTGAGAAGGAGAGGAAGGTTGTTGCTGTGGAGTGTTTGATTTTGAATGGGTGGGTTTGGTTTGGGAGGTTGGATGGACAGAAGATTGAGACCGAGAGGATGTCTGCTTTTTTATGCTGTCCATCTCTTGTTGGATAATTTGTTCCAGCACCCATTCGTCTTCCAGACGCAGAGAACGATTCTGGTTGCGGTTACCCGGCTTTTTTTTGCGGCTCACACGTATCATCCCTTTCTTTGCCACACTCACCTATAGGTATATTCATTAAGTACAGTTGCCGCGACAATAAGATGGAAACTGGGCAAAAGTTTTGAGTTGGATGTCGCAATAGATGGTATGAGGCAAGCTCTGGGAGCCTGTTTAGTTTATTTTGCAAAGTATCACGTATTTTGAGTAGTACGCAGGAGGAGCAAATAAAATTCTCAGTGTGATCATTCAAGGCTAAGCTATGAGAAAAAATACCGGAGTCTCCTCAACAAAAACAAATAACCGCCTCCTATGAGCTAGGTAGAGCGGCGAAAAAACTGAGAAGCGGTTGTTGCCAAACCCCCACAGTACTGCTATTTGTAGGGTGAGTGAGTTTGGGAGTGAGAGTGGAACTCCTTCTCACTCCATTCTCCTCCACCTAGACAAAGAGTGGGTTTTCCTGTGGGGCCAGTAGTAAAACTAAAGGCTCTAAGGCCAAGAGCGAAGCAGAGTTTGAGGCTAGGAATATTGTCACAAGCAACACGGACATATACGCGGCCTAGCGTATCAATTGTTTGTTTAAATAAAGTTTCTCCTACTTGACGCTTACGGAAATCAGGGTGTACAACGATATAGGCTTCTTCCAATCCGTATCTTCCAAAGAGGATAAATCCAGTTAATCGTTTTTCTTCACTAGCGATAGCGAGGTATGTTCCCTTAGGGAAGGGGGAGGTATTGAGATTTTTTAACCAACGAAGTGCCTTATGGGTGATACGTTTATCGCCATACTTATAGGAGAAGCGGATGAGATGATTTCGCAAACGACTGAGTTGAGCAGGGGTTAACGCCTGAGTGAGCATATATTGGCCTCTTTCTGCAAAGGAAGTTGAAATCCACTCAGGAAAATACAATATTGTAACAGTCTCCGTAAGGAGAGTTCTCGGATGTTGGGCTCATCAAACTTCATCGGTTTAGCATTGGCCTCAAAGAACCACAGACGACCGCTTTTTTCGATTCCTATATCCATCGACATTTCACCAAGGGTTGTCTGTTGATGGATTTCGATACTGCGAGCGATCTCAATCCCTGTTTTTTCAATATTAGCAATGATCGCTGGAGAGTTGCTTTCAAATAATTTGGATAGCACAATTTCTGCATCAGCGATTGTGCCTCCCATAGGGACATGAGTACTAATTGCAGCTGAACCAGCAACGCGGACTCCAAGTCCTGTTTTTGCCCATTCTCCATGTTCGTTTCGTTGGAGGAGGAGACGCAGATCAAAGGGACGTCCCTGGTACTGAGCTAGAGGAATGCCCTGTTGTACGATGTATTCGCGACCCTGAGTTAACTGATGAAGTTTCAAGGTAAGGAGTTTCCAATCAGGTGCTTGATAAACTAGGCGTTTTTTCAATGTTTGAAAGACAATTTCATATCCTTTTTCTTTGACGCGAGTGCGTGCCATTCCATTTCCAGCCTTACCGTGTGCGGGTTTAAGGTATAAGGTGTCGTGCTTAGAAAGCAATTGGCGAAACTTATCAATCTCTCCCCAACGATAGGTTTCAGGGAGAAGGGAACGCAATTCTGGGGAGTTTTGTATGCATTGATGAAGATTCCATTTGTCAAAAAACCCAGGGTTAAAGAGATGAGTGTCGCGAGAAGAGGCTAGGGCATATAGAGTAGATTGCTCAATTTGTCTTCGCTCTGCTTTCCGTGTAGGAATACGATTATAGACGACGTGTGGACGTGGGAGGATGGATTTGATCCATCGCCTTCCTGTGTTTGTGTTTTTTAGTAGCCACCCTTGAACCGTAGAGGCTTTGGGGTCAAATCCATCCGCTGTCATGACATAAACAGTCACACCAATCCGTCTACCCATATGGATGATATCTGCAAAATTAGAGCGATTGCCTCCAAAAGGATTGGTACTTGTGGAGGTAAGTATAGCAATAAAAGGGCCAGCTTCCCACTGGCCATTACTATTCAATACGAGGCGCGTGGGGAGCATCTGTGGAGAAGTGCGCCTTTTTTTGCTTTGATGAATACGTACATTCTTTTTAAGATTGGAACCTATCGAAACAGGTAGTCTCTCCGGCATTGGATGAGTAGAGAAGCGTGGATGGGGAGTAAAGGAGATCGTGAGTGTGTCGGGTTGAATCGTTAGCCAACCTGCAGCAGATTGAGGCATCAGTAACACTCCTCTCTTATACGAATTGTGCTAAATTCAATCCATACTCTGTGATGCAACGTGCAGATACATGTCCAGCATGGTGTAGAGTGGGGTGGTTGAAGATGTGTCGTCCAGGCTTAGAGTTCACTTCAAATAGCCAAACCTTTTGATGGTGATCGACACCGATATCCAAACCGAGTTCGCCAAGAGGGCCAGGTGTTGTGCTTTCCATTGCGTTTGCAATGCGAATCGAGGTTTCTGAAATTTTCTCTTCGATTTCAGTTTCGCGCCCTGGGAATGACATAGTAAGTAGTTCAGAAACTGCGATAATGGAACCCCCTGTGCGTCCATGAGTGGTTACGCAACCTGCACCAGCTACCTTCGCGCCGATGCCAATTACCTTCCATTGCCCTGTTTTGTCTTTATGAAGATGGACACGAAAGTCGACAGGACGTCCGTTATATTTAACCAACCGAATTCCCTGTTGTACTAAGTAGCGACGAAGGGATGTGAGTTCTGTGCCGAAATGATTGTAGAGGAGATTGTCTAGCGATTGATAATGTTGGAGCACATTTCGTTCACCATTGCGGAAACGGCAGTAGTATCCATTTTGAGGATCACGCGTAATACGAAGAATTCCCATTCCTAGGCTTCCACCTGTTGGTTTTAGGTAGACCATTTTATGACGATCAATCATATCGCGAATCGATACTTCGTCTAAGTAGTGTATGGTTTCTGGAATATTTTCCGATACCAGTTCATGGGTGAATAGTTTTTCGTGCACTGACCACTTATTAAAAAAGCCTTGATTAAACATTTTACAATGGGTTAAGTTTCGTAATCGTTCACGGCATTCCTCTACATGGGGCAGAGCCTCAGCCGTTCTGTTGGGAACGCGTTCATAAATGACATCAGGCAAGGGAGCAAGATGCCGAGACCAGCGATAGTTACCCATCTCGTCCTGCTGATAGAACCAACCCTGTACAGTGCCTTGTCGCCAATTAACCATATTGGGAGTAAATACGTAAAAAAAAGGCTTATTCTCATGGCCTGCGGTGAGAAACTGGCGGAAAAGACTGGTTCGATCACTAAAGGGAGAAAAGGGAGAGTTTGTCGCTCCTGTGGTTAAAATGGCCAGGACAGGGCCGAGTCGAAGCTCACGGTTGGTGTAGGATGCTCTTACCTCACCGAAACGGGGAATACACAATTTACGACAGATTAGTCGTGGGAGCAAAATGGTTGGCTCTTCATATTTTCCTTCAATGGTCCGTACGGTTAGGGATTTATTGCCCACAGAAATCTTGATCGATTTTTTTCGACATCTCCATTCACGCAAAAGATTGCGGGAAACGATGATGGCCTGGGAAGGAGTGGAGAAAGAAACGGAGTGAATTTGACAAAGTATAGAGCTCATATAGAACCTCCTATCAGACCTTTGGCTAAACTGCGAGCATAAAGGATGGGGCGGCGTACGGATTGAATGCGGACATTTTTTTCACCAGTAAGGAGGAAAACGGATCGGCCTGGTTTTGAATTAGTCTCTAGTAACCAAACCTGACCTTCTCGATCGATCCCAGCATCCAGCCCGAGTTCAAGTAGGCGGCCGTGTTCGCGTTCGATTTGCAATGGGACCTCTTTAGATAAGAAATGCACGGTGGCAAGAATCTGATTTGCTTGGTGTGGGAAATGTTCCTGAACGAAAGGAATCGCTCGTTCTGCTTTTCCTCCTCCATGTAAATTGGATGTAAGACTACCGACCGTCCCTGTACGTACGGCCATACCTGTAGTGGCCCATTTCCCATGTTCATCCTTTTGAACGAGAATACGTAGGTCAAATGGACGTTTATCTCTCGTATCCAGTTGCAAGAAAGGCTGGATCACGTAACGGACGCCATTGGTAAAGCGATTGACCCAATCTTGGAGAGAAGGTTCTTTATGGAGACGGATCTGAAAGGGTTGATTCCTTGGTGATCGCCCGCGTATTACATACTCACTGCCATTTGGGAAGATGGCGGCAACACCACGTCCATGACTACCTCCATTTGGTTTTATGAGCACAGAATTATAATCTTGAAGAAAAGTGCGTATATCATTAAAGGAGGTATATCGTAGTGTTTGTGGTAGGTAGGGGAGTAAATTAGAGTTTTTTACGAGCATCTCATGATTAGGTAGTTTTCCACCTAATGGTCGGCCAAGAAATTGGATAGTAGGGTCATTAGCTAGGCGGACCACCTGGGGTTTATACTTCTGATATTGCCGGCTATCAGAGTAATAACATCGATCATATATAAGGGGAGGCAGAGGATATCGGTCTGTTCTCCATCGCCCAGTATCCGGGTTGTAACGCCACCCATTTACGCTACGTGTTTGCCAATCGACGTCCAATGGGCAAAAAACAATGACTTGGATGCCGAGGGGAGCTCCCTCCTGGGTGAGCTGACGGTAATAGCTTTTTTCTTGAAATGGAGGCGTCTGATCATTCAATCGGCAGACGATGACGCCCATCCCGTATTGGTTGGTGCCATTCATCATTTTTTCCTCCCAGAGGGCTTTTGCTTGGAACGAGCACGAGGGGATTTTCTCGCTGACATATAGGGAGTCCAGCCCGTGCAGTATGTTACATAGTCGATCAAACGTACGACGGAGGGTCGTACTGTAAGCTTTGTATTAGGGAGGGTGTCAATTGTTTTTGATGGTTTGGAATTAAGTTCAATCAACCATAACTGTCCCCTCTGATCGAGCACAAGATCGATCCCCAACTCCGCATAATGACCCTGGGCCAATTTTTCAAAGGAATTTGCGATGGCCAGGGCTGTATCTCGTAATTCGAAAATAGTAGGTTTAACGCCAATAACTTTGGCTTCGCTGAGAACCTCCGCTGTTTTGCGTAATGTACCTCCTTTAGCTAAATTAGAGACGATGTGAGAATCATTGGCGAGCCTGGCTACCGAAGAGGTGATCGCCCAGTTTCCAAACGAGTTTCGTTGCGCCAGTATACGAAAGTCAACTGATCGACCATCGATGGTAATCAGATCGAGCCCTTTCTGGATGATATAGCGAGAGCGAGAGGTTTTTTGTCGTAGCTTCTGAATAGCTTCATAAAATCGAGGGAAAATGTGTGTTACCGTGCCAGTTTTTTTAGCGTATTGACAGACCCATTTGTTATTTTCGAGACTGACTCGAATAATTCCCTGGCCAAGGCTACCGTGTATCGGCTTAAGAAACACGGTGCGATATCGTTGTACCATGGCTCGTAGATGAGAAGTGTTCCAGGGGATTGTGTCAGGGAGAAATCGTTTCATGGATTCATCCTTCGATAAAATCTCATGCACCTGCCGTTTATCCAGAAAGCTTTCATTGAAGATCTTAATCTGGTGTTCCTTTCGTAACTTCTCCAATTTCTGTTGAACCGATGGCTCCTTTTCAACACGACGAGAGGTGATTCGATTGTAGATGATGTCCGGGAGAGGGCCTTCACAGGTCTGCCATCGCTTGTTATCCCAAAGCCATCCTTGCGTCAAACCTTGGTCAGGTCGAATGCCCTCTGGAGGAAAGATGCAGAGGAAAATTCCTCGATTAGTAGCAACCCGAGCACATTCTTCGAGAAAGCCACTTAAATCCCCAAAGAGTTGGTCTTCACTTCCCTGGACGTCTCGATTTAACAGGACACCGAAGAAAGGGCCAAGTTGGAGGCGTCGTGAGGGAGGGTCATAGTGTGCATTTAATGTTTTGATATCGCCATGGAGTTTTAGCTGGGAAGCTAATCGTGAACTAATGCGAATGAGTGGAGAATTCGTCTCCGAAAAGTGGATCAATGCGGTATCAGAGGAGGAGCCGAAGGTGACCCAGATGGGATGGCTAGGGAGATTTAATCGATTGGCAAGGGAATGGCTCATTATTATGTTTGCTCGTTGGGGGAAGGTTCTCTCAGATACAATTTGGATAAATAATCGTACATGACCCATGCCGATCCCCTTTCGCATGAAGTGACTGATATAAGGTATGTGGGCATGTTTTTTCAGGTGAATAAAAGGGGCTTGGGTAGGGAATCTAGTCCCTATATTGAAATTGAGGAGGTTTTTTTTTATGATGGGGTGTATATTGTTAAAAGGTAACGTATAGGAGGGATTAGTATGAATCCATATGATAAAGCGCATGAGCTTGCACGAGCATTAACCGATTCAGAGGAATTGACTGCTTTACTTGAGGCAAAACGCCTTGTGGAGCAAGATCCTAATGACAAGCTTCTGATGGAAAGCTTTCGTCAAAAGCAAATGGAAATGTCTACCTATCAAATGCAAGGCACAGAACCAAGTAAAGAGCTGACAGAAGAGTGGACTAAACTGGTGACAGAGGTAAGTGGTAAGCCCAACCTTGCTCAGTATCTGGAGGCTGAAGGTCGAGTGGGTCAGCTAATGCAGGATATCAATCGTATCCTCGCTGCCCCCTTTGAGGAATTAAATGATTCGGATCAAGGATAAAAAGGATAAGGTTAGGTGAAAAAATGAATGGGAGGGATAGGATGCAGATCATTTTTCATGGTCAAAGCTGTTTTGAATTCCATAATGAAGGACATCAACTGATTATCGACCCCTTCCTCAGAGGTAATTCCTTGGCGAAGGCAAAGCCAGAAGAGATTGAAGCAAAGTGGATTCTTCTTACCCATGGTCATGGGGATCATTTAGGAGATACTATAGAGATCGCTAAAAGAAATAAGGCAACGGTGATTGCTCCCTTTGAATTGGCCACCTGGATTAGCTGGCAAGGGGTCGATGTACATCCGCTACATATTGGCGGAGCTTGTTCCTTTGATTTTGGTCGGGTGAAATTAACCCAAGCATTCCATGGGTCTGCTCATATCGATGAGGAGAAAAAAGAGATCGTATATACAGGAATGCCTGCGGGGATACTTCTCACCCTGGGTGAAAAAACAATCTACCATGCAGGGGATACCGGATTGTTTTCAGATATGAAATTGATTGGATTGCAAAATGATATCGAGTTAGCTTTACTACCAATCGGTGATAATTTTACGATGGGACCTGAGGATGCATTGTTAGCGGCTGAATGGGTTGGTGCAAAACGGGTGATCCCGATGCATTATAATACCTTTCCATTGATTGAGCAAAATGCGGAGGATTTTGTCCAACAATTAAAAGGAAAGAAAATAAACGGGATGGTAGTGAAGCCCGGTGAATCGATCCAGTTATGAGAGAAATTGAGAGAGACAATCAACTTGTAATTATTGTGTAATGGTTCTGTAATATCAAAGGACTACCATGGTAGCAGGATGAAAACCCCCAATGAGAGGCGGAGAAGGAACCGCTTCTTTTTTTTGCATGTTGACACGGCTTGGCCCGTAGACTGTAGCAAGGAAAAGGGGGAGGGATTGTGTGTTAAAAAGCAAACATGGGATCGCATTGATCGCATCTCTCTTATTAACCGTTGTCGCCATACCACGTCTATCAGAACCAGGCATTGATCAACCAGATGCTCTATTTACGATGATATGGCTTGCCTTCGCCTTGATCGTCATCGCAGCCAATTGGCGAGCTGTTTTACAATTGGATCGTGAAAGGCGTCGTCAAGCAGAACAAGCCCGTCGTAAACGATGGCTTGATACACAGCGGGCTAGCAAACCTGCACAACGTCAGATGAATAGGCTCTATTAGCTTGATAACTAATGAAAGAATAGGAGATAGTGTAACTACTGTCTCCTATTTCTTTTGGTATCGTTCACATACTCGTGTATAATTACGGAAAAGAGATATCTTAAGGGAAGAAGGGGGTACGTTAGGTGGCCACCAAACATGAACGGATTTTAGAATACATAGAGAATCTTGATATCGGCCACAAAATTTCGGTACGACAGATTGCCCGGGAGCTCGGTTTTTCTGAAGGAACCGCTTACCGGGCGATTAAAGATGCAGAGGTACAGGGACTGGTCACTACTGTCGAACGTGTGGGAACAGTACGGATCGAGAAGAAAACCCGCTCGGAGATTGAACGCCTTACCTTTGCTGAGGTCGTCAATATTGTAGACGGACAGGTGCTCGGTGGAAAAGAAGGGTTATATAAAACCCTCAACCGCTTTGTAATTGGTGCAATGAAGCTGGAGGCGATGATTCGTTACGTTGAACCGGGGAATCTCCTCATCGTCGGTAATCGGGATAATGCACATCAGATTTCCCTAGAACGGGGGGCTGCTGTGTTGATTACTGGTGGATTTGATGCGACCGATAAAGTAAAGCAACTGGCGGATCAGATGGAACTTCCCGTTATCTCATGTACCTATGACACGTTTACAGTTGCGGCAATGATTAACCGTGCCATATATGATCGGTTAATAAAAAAGGATATTCTCTTGGTGGAGGACGTGTTGACACCAGATCATTTGCCTGATGTTCTCTGCTTACATGACACAATCGATAATTTCCATCAATTGGTGATAGAGACAGGTCATAGTCGATACCCAGTAGTGGATGACGAAGGAAGATTGTACGGGATGATTACAGCAAAAGATGTGGTAGGTCATTCTTCGGAAGTAACTGTTGATGGGGTAATGACGAAAAATCCGATTACGGTTACACCGATGACCTCCTTAGCGGCAGCTGCCCATGAGATGGTGTGGGAGGGGATTGAACTCTTACCAGTTGTCAGTTCACATCACCAACTATTGGGAGTGATCAGCCGTCAGGATGTGATTAAGTCCCTCCAATATATGCAAAAGCAACCCCAGGTGGGTGAAACAATTGATGATTTGATCTTCCGAGGATTTGAAGAGGTTCGGGAAAGTAATGGGGATATGGTTTATAAAGGAATGATTACACCTCAGATGACTGATCCTTTAGGTACATTATCGATTGGAGTCCTTACCTCTCTCCTTACGGAAGCGGGTTATCGACGTTTGCGGAGACAGCATCGCGGCGATATGGTAGTCGATAATCTAACGCTCTACTTTTTGAAACCTGTGCAACTAGAGCAGGAGGTTATTATCGTACCTCATTTAATTGACATTGGACGAAAGACCGGAAAAGTGGACGTAGAAGTATTTCATGGGGATCATGTAGTCGCAAAAGCACTAGTTACTGCTCAGCTCATCGAGCGATAGCAGTTAAAGTATACTAATAGGAAAATAAGGTTGTTCCTTGGTCTTTTTACCGTAAATGTGCTATCATTAAGCACCATGTGGGATTTTTAAGCTCACATGCTCTTTTTATTCCTTCAAGTGGGTAATATAGAGTAAATGTTGGTGTTCATTCGTAGAACAAAAGAATGCAGGGGGAGAAAATGAAGAAAATCGAAGTGAAAAGCCTCACGAAAATTTTCGGACGCACCCCAACAAAAGGTGTGGAATTGGTTCGGCAAGGAAAAAGCAAAGAAGAGATTCTCAAGAGTACAGGGATGACTGTCGGTGTGAATGCTGCTAATTTCCATGTTGAGTCAGGGGAAGTTTTCGTCATTATGGGTCTTTCTGGTAGTGGGAAATCAACGTTAGTTCGGTTGTTCAATCGATTGATCAACCCTACAGATGGCTCAATATTGGTGGATGGCGAAGACGTAGCCAAAATGAATGCTGAGGAGTTACGTCGTTTACGTAGAACGAAGATGGGGATGGTATTCCAACGGTTTGCGTTGTTTCCTCATCGAACAGTTCAGGCGAATGTTGAATACGGCTTAGAAGTTCAGGGTATGAGCCGAGAAGAAAGAGAAAGTAAAGCACTGGATGCTCTGGAGTTGGTGGGTCTAAAGAATTATGCAAACAGCTTTCCTGATCAACTTTCTGGTGGAATGCAACAACGGGTCGGTCTAGCACGAGCGATGGCAAATAATCCTGATATTCTATTGATGGATGAAGCCTTTAGTGCCCTTGACCCGCTCATTCGCAAGGACATGCAGGATGAGCTGTTGGATTTGCAGGCGAGTATGCATAAGACCATCGTTTTTATCACCCACGACTTGGACGAAGCGCTCCGCATTGGTGATCGGATTGCTCTGATGAAGGATGGGTCAATTGTACAAGTGGGTACACCCGAGGAAATACTAACCCAACCTGCCAATGACTATGTGGAACGATTCGTCGAGGACGTTAATTTGACCAAGGTACTGACTGCTGGGTCGATTATGAAACGGTCAGAAGTACTCGTTCTTGGTAAAGATGGTCCTCGAGTGGCTCTAAAGCGAATGCGTGAAAAGGGAACTTCTACTTTGATGGTAGTGGGAAGGGACCGTAAATTCCTGGGGATTCTTACTGCAGAAGAGGCTAAAAAAGCAGTAGAAGCTAAGGAAGAGAACAAAGCACTCGAGATGGCACTCATCACCGATGTCGTGACTGCGACAGAAGAGATGCCAGTAAGTGAATTATTACAACTGATGGCGGAGCAACAGTTTAAGCAACCCGCTGTTGTTGTAGATGAGCAAGGGAAATTGCGTGGAGTGGTCGTTCGAGGAGCTATCTTCGCAGCCCTCGCAGGAAATGGGGTGAATGGTCATGCATCTTCCTAAGATACCTTTAAATAACTGGGTCGATATGGCTGTTGAATGGCTACAAACAAACTTAAAGCCATTGTTCGCACTGATTACAGCGATCATTGAACCAACGGTTCAGTTCTTCCAGACTATATTTGATACGGCTCCACCTTTGGTGGTGGCCTTAGTGATTGCCTTCCTGGCCTTTTTAGCCAGTCGGCTCTCGATTGCACTCTTTACCTTTTTAGGGTTGTTATTGATTGATAATCTTGGGTATTGGAGCGAAAGCGCTGAGACCATAGCCCTTGTCTTGACAGCCACGATTATATCTATCGTGATCGGTATCCCGATGGGAATCTGGTCTGCTCGCAGTCAGCGTGTGCAGAACGTTTTAAATCCAATATTGGACTTTATGCAGACGATGCCAGCCTTTGTCTATCTGATTCCCGCCGTTTTCTTCTTCTCTCTGGGTTCCGTTCCAGGGGTTATCGCATCCGTCATTTTCTCGATGCCACCAACCATCCGGCTTACTAACCTTGGGATCCGTCAGGTAGCAGAGGATTTGATTGAAGCGGCAGATGCTTTTGGTTCTTCGCCAAGGCAAAAACTGATCAAAGTACAGCTTCCTCTGGCTCGCCCGACGATTCTTGCAGGGGTTAACCAGACGATTATGCTCTCATTATCCATGGTAGTCATCTCTTCTATGATTGGAGCAGGTGGTCTTGGGGCGATTGTTCTTCAATCGATCAGTCGTCTGGAAGTAGGGAAAGGGTTTGAAGGGGGAGTGGCGATTGTAATCATTGCCATCATCCTTGACCGTATAACACAAAATATGGGCAAGCAAAAATCAGCTACTCGTGTTAGTCAAAACCAAAACTTCCTTGGTCGATGGGGTAAACCCATCACTGCACTGGTAGCTGTTGCGGTTCTCGTCAGCTTTGGCCTATACAAGCAGGCTGTACCAGGGAGTGGTGGTAAGAAAATCACCCTTGCCTATGTGAACTGGGAATCGGAAGTAGCTAGTACCAATGTGATTAAAAAGGTATTAGAAAACGAAGGATACAAAGTGGAACTGAAACTAGTAGAGGCTGGGCCCATGTGGTCGGGTGTCGCTGCAGGAAATGCGGATGCGATGGTTGCTGCTTGGCTTCCTCTTACCCACAAGGATTTTTACAAGCAATACAAAGATCAAATTGATAATCTAGGTCCTAATTTGAAAGGCACTCGCATTGGGTTGGCTGTGCCTAAGTATGTAAAAGCAAACACTATCGATGATTTAAAGAAGGATAAAAGCCAGTTTGATAATGAGATCATCGGGATCGACTCTGGTGCCGGGATAATGCAAGCCACAGAAAAAGCGCTTAAAAGCTATGATTTAGGTATGAAGTTAGTTGAAGGCTCCGATGCGGCGATGACAGCAACGCTACAAAAAGCGATTAACGCGAAAAAGCCCATCGTTGTGACAGGTTGGGTTCCTCATTGGATGTTTAAGCAGTACGATCTGAAATTCCTTAAGGATCCGAAGAAGGTATATGGTGGAACGGAACAAATCAATACCATGGCTAGTAAAGACCTAAAAGGGAAGGATCCAAAGGCTCATAAAATCCTCGACCAATTCCATTGGGCCGTGGGAGATATGCAACAAGTGATGCTAAAGATCCACAAAGGTCAGAAACCGGAAAAGGCAGCCGCCGAGTGGGTAAAAGAGAATCCAGAAAAAGTGAAGCAATGGACGAAGTAAAGAAAATTTGAAGTAACATCGGCTCTCTACAGAGTAAATTCTGTGGAGAGTTTTTTTGTATCTTACAGGTTGATCTAAGGGGGCTTTAGCTGTGGGGTCAACCAACTATTGGTTAATCAACCCTCCTGACAACGGACATACTGAATAATACATCGGATTTTCTGTAAACAAGTGAAGGGCGAATGGAGCTTGCCTTTTTAGCAAGGAAAAAACATTAATTGGAAGCTCTTGAAGATCTGCTAAGGTACTACTTATCCCGTGGCTGGAAATCAATTAGTGAATGGTTTTAGTGACTAGACCGTTGAGATAGAACATAAACTTAGCTAAATAAGTATCGTTGAAGGGAGATTCATTTACCATGCATACCGTTTGGAAAGGATCCATCAGTTTTGGTTTAGTCAATATTCCAGTGAAGATGTTTTCTGCAACGAAGGAG
Organism: Marininema mesophilum; assembly: GCF_900106775.1. GTDB lineage: Bacteria > Bacillota > Bacilli > Thermoactinomycetales > DSM-45169 > Marininema > Marininema mesophilum. The sequence continues at coordinate 79,089 of NZ_FNNQ01000008.1, read as the reverse complement.
AAGAGTATTTCGTTTCGTAATCTTCACCGCAAATGTAAAACTCCGATTGAATATGCCCGGAGGTGTCCCAATTGTGACGAAGAGGTTCCTTGGCAAGATATCGTTAAAGGATTTGAATACGCGGATAATCAATTTGTATTGATGGAAAAAGAGGAGATCGAGGCAATCATGCCCGAAAATCGGAAATCCATCGAAATTCTTGACTTCGTTAACTTGGAAGAAATTGATCCTATTTATTTCGATAAAACCTACTATTTAGGACCTGGAGACCACGGAGATCGCGGCTATGCCCTTTTGCGTGCTGCTATGAACGAGAGTGGAAAGATTGGGATAGCCAAGGTGACCATTCGTTCAAAACAGTCATTAGCCGTGGTACGCGTTTTCCAAAACAGTTTAGTGGTTGAGACTATCTTCTACCCCGATGAAGTACGGGATGCTGGACTTATCCCTGATGTTCCTTTAGAGATGGAACTACCTGAGAAAGAGAAAAAAATGGCGATTCAATTAATCGATCAACTGACCGTTCCCTTTGAACCCAAAAAGTATCAAGATGACTATCGAGAAGCTTTGGAGGAGGCGATTGAGAAGAAGGTTAAAGGGGAGGATATTGTCGAAGCACCCGAACGGCAACCAGAACAAGTGGTCGACATCATGGAAGCTCTGAAGGCAAGTCTCAATCAATCGGGAACATCGAAGAAGAAGACAGGACGGAAAAAAACAAGTACCACCAAGAAGAAAAAGGTGGCGGAGTAAGTGGTGTATGAAGGAAAAGGGGCTTTTGCATGCTGAAACGAATTTCACCGATGAAACCCATGCTGCGGGATGAGGTGTTCCAATCAAAGAATTGGCTCTATCAGGCAAAATGGGATGGAGTTCGAATGCTTGCCTATCTCGATCAAGGAAACATTCGGTTGATTAATGGTAAGGGAGCCGATCGGACCGAACGATACCCCGATATGATAGCTTCCCTCTCTCGATTACCTTTCACTAATGTGATTCTTGATGGCGAATTAGTTGTTTTTCATCAGGGGAAGTCCGATTTTTTTCAAATACTAAAAAGGGATTTAGTTTCTGCTTCCCACCGGATACAAATTCTCGCACGGCAACTCCCCGTTCATTTTATGATTTTTGACCTTCTTTATGAGGAGAGTCGCTTATTGATCGATCAATACTTGTCTTATCGACAGGCGCGGCTTCAGGATTTATTCTCCCATGTAAAGGAGGAGAGGATTCAACAAACGGATAGTTTTGACGATGGATCCGCTCTATGGGAGGAAACTCGTCATAGAGGGTGGGAGGGCATCATCATGAAGGAACGGGAGGGTCTTTATCATCCAGGGGGCAAACATCCCACCTGGCAGAAGGTGAAGCATTTTCGTCTGCTTACAGCAACCGTGAGTGGGGTTATTCTTGGAACAGGCGGCGTTCATTCTCTGGCATTAGCGTTGCCTGAGGGGAAAAATGGTTGGCGTTATATTGGACGAGCAGGGTCAGGATTGAGTGCCGAAGAGCGCCAGATACTTGCTGACTGGTACCCATCACAAGAGCGATCCAGCCCCACAGTGGTCAATCCACCATCTGATCGTGACATTCATTGGATTGTTCCATCGCTCCAGGTTAAGGTTCGATACTTAGAATGGACTCCTGTAGGAAGCCTTCGCTCTCCAAGGATCGAAGGATTTTTATCATCCTCATCATCGATCTAGTCTTGATGATCCGGAGAAGTATGAGTTACGAGTGGGAAGGAGAAGAACATATGGGCAAAGTTAGCAAAGCTAGTACAGTACAAATAGAAGAACGAGAAATTCGTATTTCTAATCCAGACAAAGTGCTATTTCCGGATATATCGTTAACCAAGTGGGACTGGATCCTTCATCTTACACGGCTTGCTCCCTATATTCTCCCCTATGCCCGCCGTCGCTTTCTCACTATGATTCGCTGGCCGCATGGTGTGGGTGGAGAGAGCTTTTATCAAAAAAATGCCCCTTCCCATATACCGGATTGGATTTCAACGGCTTCATCGGGAAAATTGAACTATATTCTCTTGGAGAATGCTCCAACGTTGGTGTGGCTGGCAAATCTGGCCTGCCTCGAATACCACCTTTCATTTGATCGGGCAGATGATCCTGGAATGCCTACAGAACTGGTATTTGATATTGATCCGTCTGTTGAGGATTTTGATCGAGTCATTGAAACCGCACTCCTCACTCGCGAAGCTCTCCGAGAATTAGACCTGGATGGTGTAGTTAAAACATCGGGAGCTACTGGGCTTCAAGTTTATGTACCGATTCAACCGATCTACCCCTTTGAACAAACACGTCGGATTAGCCACTTTTTAGCGGATTACCTGGCCGGTCGTCGTCCGGATCTAATCACCTTGGAGAGAAAAGTGGATAAACGAGGGGAGAAAGTTTACTTTGATTACCTCCAACACTGGCGGGGAAAGTCCCTCATTGCTCCCTACAGTACCCGTGCTCGACCAGGAGCACCCGTTTCCACACCGCTTACCTGGGATGAACTCAAACCGGGCCTTACTCCACAAGCCTTCACTGTCAACACGATTCATAAGCGTCTTTCTCTAAAGGGAGACCCTTTTCAAAAGGTGGTTCAACCAGCTTCTCCTTATCGATTGGATCCCATTCTAGCCTTCTTGAACAGGAAAAAACGGTAGCCGGCCTGGATATCGAAGCTATTCAGGAAGAAGATAGCGTAGTGGGCTTTTTCTATTCTAAGGAGAAGCGATTTCTCTCTAAAGTTAAAATGAACAAAATCACATAAAAAGATGTCAATTAACTATAAAGCGCGATATTTAACAGATCATTTTGAAAGGTGATAACAACATGCCCCATTTTGATGATTCGCAAAATTTTTCCGGCAAACTGTCTCCACTGATTTTTGATCTGGATACAGGCATGCGAAGAACGAAAAACTTAATGGGGTCTGCTGACTATAGCCAGGGTTGTATCCAACTTCCAACAGACTATGCTACTGCAGTCAACGCTTCAAACCAAGCTGCAGGTCCTTGGGCGGTTGCTAACATGCACTTCTTCCCTGGTTTCCAACAACAATTTATATGTACCAGTGGCGCTACCATCAACACGCTTGTCGGTGGTAGTGGGCCACCACTTTTATTGCTACACGGGCATCCAGAGACCCCCAGAGACCCATGTCGCCTGGCATAAAGTTGCGGGACCACTCGCAAAACACTTCACTGTTGTATTGACAGATCTTCGTGGCTATGGTGATTCTAGTAAACCTGATGGTGGTCTTGATCACATCAATTACTCAAAGAGAGCAATGGGAATCGATCAAGTTGAAGTAATGTACTCCCTTGGCTTCAGCCGCTTTCAGGCTGTTGGTCATGACCGTGGTGCCCGTGTGTTACATCAAATGATGCTGGACTATCCACAGGTGATCGAACGTGCAGTAGTCCTCGATATCGCTCCAGCGACACTCATGTATGATCATACGAACCAGGAGTTTGCCACGAGGTACTTCTGGTGGTTTTTTCACATCCAGCCTGCGCCATTGCCCGAATGTATGATAGGTGCTGTACCAAGCTTATACTTGCTGACCCACCTGGAAGAACAAAGTAAGACTCCAGGAGCAGTTACGCCAGGTGCCTTTGCGGAATACCTGAGATGTTATCAAAACCCGGCTTGTGTGCATGCTGTTTGTAATGACTATCGGGCCTCTGTTACCATCGATAAGAAAATCCATGATGAATTTAAGGGGCATAAGGCAGAGCCCCCATTGCTTGTAATATGGGGTGAGTATGGAACCGTCGGTCAATTATTCAATGTTCTTGCTTTGTGGCATGAAGAAGCCGCCAATGTACAAGGATACTCTTTGCCTTGTGGTCACCTGATTGCTGAGGAAGATCCTAAAGGTTTGCTAAAAGCTCTCAGCAATTTTCTTATTGTGTAAACATGGGGAAAAAGGATTTTTTTATAGGTTGTCCGCTATAAAAGCACATCAACCGTACAATGAGCCATCTATTGTACGGTTGATGTGCTATATTTATTCTTTTTTTTTGTCCCCATCCTCATGATCTATGGTATCTGGGCTCTGTTTTTGTTCTTCTTCCAATCGACGAACGCGAAGCAGATTGCTCCAGCCTGCGAAAAGGTTGAAGAGGCCAAGGGCAGCGATGATGAGCAATAGGATGGATCGGATCCAGTTTCCAGACAAGGATAGTGCTTGTAACAAGGCAATGGCTAGAAACATCGTTCCCATCCAGATGTTCATCTTGGCGCGCAGTTTCATTTGGGGTAAGCCTTCTGTTCGATGGGATGCCATACTGAGGGTGAAGGTACGGAGCGCAGTGATGATGATAAAGATAACTAAGCTCAAGAGGAGGATTTTCATAGGGAAAACCACCTTATTTTTTCGTTGTTATGTACAAAAAAACGCCTCCGCTCGCAGGCGGAAGCTTGCGTAACTTAAAATGGGTCAACGGGGAGACTCCATCTGATCGGGGGGGCTTTGTCGGTGGGAATCTCCTTGTCCCTTTGGGATAAACCAATAGCCAATCGCCGTACGATCAATAAATACAGGAAGATTAAGACGCCCAAGTTCCTTTTCAATCAATTGAGCAACTTCCTTGCTCTCTGCATAAGCAGAGTATCCTCGTTTTAATTTTTCTATTTTTGCCTTCGCCAATTGTTTACGATTGATAATCAATGGGATTCCCCCCTTCTATCTATATCATACACATGTAGGTCTACCTATATCATACACATTCGGGGGAAGTTTGGCGATTATTCTCCACTCATAGACACATCTTTGTCAGATATTTCCCTAGCGGACACCCATACCTTCAACTCTGAGTCGAAAAAAGCAAGATACTTTAAGCGGATTTCCACTGTATTTTTGTCGGGTAGTTTGACCAACCGCTTTTTTAACATGGTGTCTAACAGAGCTGGGTCACTACTTACCCAACGGACGGACTTGTTAAGGAAAGGCTTAAGGATTGTCTCTACCTCAGTTTTTACAATGCTTTGATTAAATTTCACAGGAGAGTCAATCTCTACTTGGATTTGCTTGATGATCTGGGAACCTTCTTGTTGGCGAGCGTTTTGTTGGGCTCGTTTGTCTAAGTCTTGCTGGAGAAGCTGTATTTTCTTCACTCGCTGATTGTATTCATAGTAGAGTGTTTCCCGTTCTGCGTAGAGGCCTTCTAATTTCGCTCCATACGAGATGGTCATCGTGATACACCCGATGATGATGCCTAATACGAAAGCGACGATGAGCCGGATATGGCGAATATGTCTCCCCTTAAACATAGTATCACCATTCTCCGTTGATCAGCCAACGGACCAAAGTGGTACCGATATGGGCTCCAATAAATGCACTGAGGATGAAAAAGATCTGTTGGAATACCTGATTTAATTCTCCACCGAGAATATGAAGTTCAAAGGACTTGATGGTGTCAAAGGTGCCACCAAGGGCGGCAACGAGTGCCCAAATTTTTAATTGGTCTGCCAAATTATCCATGACGTAGAGTGGGGGTTGATTGGTAAAGAAGGCACCCACCCCACCCATTGTTGATCCGCCGAGCACAACACCGAGAGCGATACAAAAATTGAGAACAGATGTGGACCAAAAATCCCCAGCTGACAAACTGGCGCCCCCCTTTGCTGAAGAAAACGTGCGTTGTTACATCATTATGAGTAGATAAGGTGGTTTATGTGGACAGGCGCATAGCCTTTTTTGGTAGTAGATGGGAAAAGAAGGGTTCGTATGTTCGCCTGTGTATGGATGAGGTATAATGGGACCATGAATCCATATACAGGGTGATTATATGAGCGACTTTGTGCATTTGCATGTACATACAGAATATAGCCTTTTGGATGGTGCTGCACGAATCCATGAGCTGGTGAAGAAGGCAAAGGAGACCGGGTTTGATAGTCTAGCCATCACGGATCATGGTGCGATGTATGGAGTGATTCCTTTTTATAAGGCTTGTCAGGAAGAAGGAATCAAGCCCATCATTGGCTGTGAGATGTACTTGACTGCAAGTATGGAAGAGCGTCTTTCACAGCGAGAAAGTCGAATTCATCATCTTCTGTTGTTGGCAGAAACCACAGAGGGATATCGCAACCTGATGAAATTGGTGTCCGAGGCCCATTTACGAGGGTTTCATTATAAACCGCGGGTAGATAAAGAGACCCTTCGTCGTTATAGTGAAGGCTTAATCGCTACAAGTTCTTGTCTTGCAGGGGATATACCCCAGGCGATTCTCGATGGAGATACCAGGAAAGCTCATCGCTTGGCTGAGGAATATCAGGAGATCTTTGGCCCTGACCATTTCTTTTTTGAGCTTCAGGATCATGGAATTCCTGAGCAGCAACAAGTGAATCGACAATTAATCGGCCTTTCCCAGGGGATGGGAATTCCACTTATTGCGACCAATGACCTTCATTATATAGCGCGTCGGGATGCAGAGGTGCAGGATTGTCTTCTCTGCATCGGTACAAACAGTAAGCTGGAGGAGAAGGAGCGACTACGTTTTCCCACCGAGGAGTTTTATCTAAAATCCGCAGAGGAAATGGCGCGCCTATTTGCTCATCTGCCTGAGGCAGTGGCTAATACACGGCGTATTGCTGAACGCTGTCAGGTAGAAATTCCACTAGGGGGAAGATTGCTCCCATCTTTTCCTGTTCCGGAAGAAGAACATGCAGCTAGCTACCTTCGGCGCCTCTGTCTGGAAGGGGCTCAGTCTCGCTACGGAACATTGACAGAAGAGGTGAGAGAGCGGCTTGAATATGAATTGTCGGTCATTGGGGAGATGGGGTTCTCTGATTATTTCTTGATTGTTTGGGATTTTGTCCGGTTTGCTAGGGAAGCGGGGATTGCTGTAGGTCCTGGACGGGGATCAGCAGCAGGAAGTCTTGTCGCCTATGTATTAAAAATCACGGATATTGATCCGATCCGATATTATCTACTTTTTGAACGATTTCTCAATCCAGAGCGGATTAACATGCCTGATATTGACATCGATTTTAACTATGAGCGGCGCGATGAAGTGATCGAATATGTGACGAAGAAGTATGGGGCTCATCGTGTGGCGCAAATTATTACCTTTGGTACCATGGCTCCTCGTGCGGCTGTGCGGGATGTGGGAAGAGTGATGGGACTACCGTATAGTGATATTGACAAGGCAGCAAAAATGATTCCGCTTCAACCCGGTATCCGATTAGAGGAAGTGATGAAGCCCGAGTCGGAATTGGCTCAATGGAGTAAGCAAGATCCTCGGTTGACACGACTGATGGAGACCGTAGCCAAGGTGGAAGGCATTCCGAGACATGCTTCTACCCATGCCGCAGGAGTGGTCATCTCACAAGGAGATTTGACCGATTTTGTGCCATTGGAAGAAGGAAACGAGGGCATTTCTCTTACCCAATATCCGATGGAAGCCTTAGAAGAGATTGGTCTATTGAAGGCGGATTTCCTCGGACTACGCAATTTAACAGTAATCGAACGGACGATTGCGGCGATTAAAGAAAAAGAAGGAGTTATCATTAATTTTAGCGGTGATGACTATGACGATAAAGCTACCTATGCGATGTTGGGTAAAGGAGAGACGATGGGTGTCTTTCAGCTGGAATCATCCGGCATGCGCAAGGTATTGCGTGAGCTGAAGCCGACGGTTTTTGAGGATTTGATCGCTGTACTGGCCTTATATCGACCAGGGCCGATGGCGCAAATTCCTCGATTTATCCGGGCGAAACATGGCCTGGAGAAGGTTGATTATCCACATGAAAAGCTAAAGCCTATTTTAGAAAATACCTATGGAATTATCGTTTATCAGGAACAGATTATGCGCATCGCGAGTACTATGGCAGGTTTTACCCTTGGACAGGCAGATATCCTCAGACGAGCAGTCTCAAAGAAAAAACGAAGGGTTCTGGACGAACAAAGGGAAGCTTTTGTTCAGGGTGCAACGGCAAAAGGGATTAGTGTGGAGACGGGCAAAAAGGTATACGACCTGATTGTCCAATTCGCCGATTATGGGTTTAACCGAAGCCATTCAGCGGCCTATGCGGTGCTCGTGTATCAGACAGCTTTTCTGAAAGCGAACTATCCCCAACATTTTATGTCCGCTCTGTTGACGACCGTGATGGGGAATCATAGCAAGATGGCGGAGTATATTGAGGATTGTCGCCGAATGGGCCTTCCGGTCTATCACCCGGATGTCAATGAGAGTGATCGAGCTTTTAGTGTGAAGGGGGAGGGGATTCGCATGGGATTGGGAGCTGTTAAAAATGTGGGCACCCATGCGATTACCTCCATCTTGAAGGAGAGAAGGAACAGGGAATTTAGAGATCTCTTCGATTTTTGTGACCGAGTCGATCTGCGTAATTGTAATCGGAGAGTGATTGAGTCGCTGATTCAGTGTGGCGCGATGGATAATTTGCTTGAACATCGAGCGAAAGGACTCGCGATGTTGGACGAAGCGATGGAGCATGGTGGAGAGCATCAGCGGCGTGCATCAGAGAACCAGCTCCAACTCTTTGATGAACCTGCCACGAGCGCTACAGGAAAATTTGATTACAGTCATGTCAAACCTTTTAATCAGCATGAGCAATTGGAGATGGAGAGAGACTTACTTGGGCTCTACTTATCCGGGCATCCATTGGAAGCCTTTGGAGAGACGATCACCCACACAACCGATCATCGATTGGCTGACTTAGAAGATGTTCCTGAGGATACGAAGGTGACGGTTGCTGGCCTGGTGCGAGAGGTAAAGGGGATTACGACCAAAAAAGGAGAAGGGATGGCGTTTGTCACGCTAGAGGACTTTTCTCATCAAGTAGAATTGGTAGTCTTTCCTACTACCCTGCGTCAGTATCGAACCCTTTTGCAATTGGATCGGCCGATTTGGGTGTCGGGGAGGGTGAATCACCATGAAAAAGGAGTGAAGCTGATTCCAGGGACGATTGAGGATCTGGAACGAGTAGCTACTCATGCCCCCCAAAAGAGAACAATAAAGAGCCGCACTCCCCGGGTAGAAGCCTATATTCGTATTTCACGGGAGAAGGAGGGGACTGCCGCGATGGCGGCTTTACACAAGGTCCTTGCCTCCTATGAGGGAACGGTGGCGGTGCGACTTTATTATGAATCCACAGGCAAAGTACTTGCCCTACCTGTTGCAAAGTATGGGATCCGCCCCTCCGCTGCGTGCAAGGCGCACGTCGAAGAAATATTGGGGATGCAATCATTCCGCTTGAAAGAGGTTTCTCCACCCGGCACCCGATAAGAGGGGGCGACATAGAATGAACCACGACTGTCCGAAAAGTGGGTGGATTCCCTTGTTATATGATCATACCCTCCGCCTTCTCGCCCAGCGAGGTGTTACGCTTATGGATATCGCTGAAATCGCCTATGAATTGCAACGTCCCTACAATGAGCATTTAAAAAAGGATCAGTGCTTGACTAGTGTTGAACAAGTGCTGAAAAAACGGGAGATACAGCACGCGATTATTACGGGGATCGCTCTTGATGTATTGGCAGAGGAGAAGCGTCTGCCTAATCCCTTGCAACTGATGATGGAGATAGATGAGCCTTTGTATGGGTTGGATGAGATTCTAGCCTTGTCTATCACCAATGTGTATGGAACGATTGGCCTGACCAGCTTTGGGTACCTGGATAAAATAAAGATTGGCATTCTTCGTGATTTAAACAATCGCACAGGCAATGTTCATGTTTTCTTGGATGATCTGGTCGCTGGGGTAGCCGCAGCAGCATCTGCTCGGATTGCCCACGAGAATCCAGATATGGAACGTTATCGTGAAGAAGAGATCGATTTGATAGATAAAAAAGAAGAGGGGGCTTAGTTAGTGAAGAGGAGTGCTAACTGATAAATTTTGACCGGGGAAAACCCCGGTTTTTTTGGTGTGTTTAATAATTAATGGTAATTCCGATCTTAAAACTAGGGAAAGGGGTTGACTTCTCGTTGGGTACTCACTAAAATGAGACTAAAATCTTATCGAGAGTGGTGGAGGGACTTGGCCCGATGAAGCCCGGCAACCTGTCATCAGCATAAGGTGCCAATTCCAGCGAAATGGGCTCCATTTTGGAAGATAAGGTTGATTGGAATAGTCCCTTCAGCCAAGTTCTATCCATAATGGAGGAGCTTTTTTATTTTATCCTTTTGGAGGTGGTCCGCTTGGGAGCACAATTGACATACGAAAATTGGGGAAAAGATCTTCCAGTATTCCCCATCGGAGATCCATTGAAGGGAAGTCTACGCGTCCTGGAGTGGGCTTATAGCGAATATGAGGATGATTTGGTTTATGCATGTAGCTTTGGAGCTGAAGGAATGGTTTTGATCGATCTGATTTCCAAGGTGAAACCCGATGCTCAGGTTGTTTTTCTTGATACGGGTCTTCATTTTAAAGAAACCTACGATGTGATTAACCAAGTAAAGAAGCGGTATCCAGAGCTGCGGATTGAGATGGCGAAGCCAGATCTGAGCGTTGCGGAACAGGCGGAGCAATATGGTGAGGCGCTATGGGAACGTCAACCGAATCAATGTTGCAATCTACGTAAAATTATCCCCCTTGAACGGGCATTGGCGTCTGCGACGGCGTGGCTTTCAGGTCTTCGGCGGGATCAGTCACCTAGCCGCCAGTTTACTCAGTTTGTAAACAAGGATGATCGATTTAGTTCAATCAAGGTATGTCCCTTAATTCATTGGACCTGGGATGATGTCTGGGCTTACATTCGTAGAGAGAACCTTCCCTATAATGCCCTCCATGATCAGGGATATCCCAGTATTGGTTGCGATAAATGCACGTTGGCTGTCAAGGAAGGACAAGATCATCGAGCAGGACGCTGGGTGGGTAGTCAGAAGACAGAATGTGGTCTCCATGTTCAGCCTTAACAGGAGAAGACGATGACAGTACTCTATGCAGGTGTAATCGTAGCGTTCTTTTTTGCCATGAATATCGGGGCGAGTGGAGCTGCAGCTTCGATGGGAGTTGCCTATGGCGCTGGAGCGGTTAGAAAACCAGTAGTTGCTTTGCTTATCAGTGGTTTGGGTGTGTTTCTCGGAGCGGCACTGGGTGGTGGAGAAGTAGTGAAAACTATTGGTTCAGGTATAGTGCCAGGCTCCATCATGACGATAAAGATAGCCCTTGTTGTTCTCTCATCCGCTTGTCTATCCTTATTTATCGCGAACCTTCTAGGCATCCCATTATCCACAAGTGAAGTAACCGTTGGGGCAGTGGTGGGTGCTGGAGTGGCCTATCAGGGGGAGGCGGTAGCCTGGTCCAAGATGGGTACGATTCTATTATTTTGGATACTCATTCCAGGGATCGCATTTCTTCTTGCGTTGGTAGTAGGAAAGGGAATCCAATGGGCGAAGAGCCGCCTTCCTTCTCTAGATGCTCCACATATTCGAAGGCCATTAGCTTGGCTACTTGTTCTCGCTGGATTTATGGAAGCTTACTCAGCGGGGATGAATAATGTTGCCAACGCGGTGGGGCCACTTGTTGGGGCCAAAGTCCTCTCCGTATCAGACGGAATTCTATATGGTGGAATGTTTGTAGCTCTTGGGGCACTTCTTCTTGGGCGGAGAGCGCTTGAAACGAATGGAAAGCGAATTACGGATATTTCCTTGTTGGAAGGAAGCGCAATCTCTGGTACAGGGGCAGGGCTTGTGATCGGGGCTTCTATGCTGGGCATTCCTGTTCCTCTTACCCAAATTACATCCTCAGCCATTATTGGTATAGGCACAGCTAAGCAGGGCTTTACCTACAGGCAGAAGAATGTAATCGCTCAGATGATGAAGGTGTGGGTTGTCTCCCCTGTATTTTCCCTCGTCATCGCTTATGCCTTGGTAAAAATCTTTATTCAAGGAGATTTTTATACAGTACTTGTCCTAGTGAGTGTGTTAGTGGCTACCGCAGGCTCCATCAGTCTGATGAGATCGGTTCAAAGGGAGCGGCGATCCTTCCATGAACATGGGGACGGTATTTGAACGAAGTTGGTTAAGTTCATCTTACAAATCCGACTAAATCGATGAGAAATAAAGAGGAGTGGAGTTGATGAGTATGAGTATCCCCCATGGAGGTACACTAATCCAGCGCTTTGAACCGGGACGTTCCGTAGATGATCTGATCCATGAAGTAGAGCTGGATGCGATTGCTCTTAGTGATCTGGAATTGATCGGAATTGGGGCCTATAGTCCACTCACGGGTTTTCTCAAAGGAGAGAACTACCGTTCCGTAGTCGAGCATATGCGTCTTACAGAGGGGCAGCCTTGGAGCATTCCGATTACACTGCCTGTCTCACAGGAGAAGGCGGAGGCTCTCCAGCTTGGGGATGAAGTGAAGCTTGTCAAAGAAGGGGTTGTGTACGGAGTTCTTTCTTTAGAAGAGAAATATGTCCCGGATAAGAATTTGGAAGCAGAGAAGGTCTATCGTACAACAGATCTTGCTCATCCAGGGGTGAAGAAACTCTTTGAGCGAGGAGAGGTTTACCTGGGTGGAGATATTGTACTCATTCAACGTCCTGAAAAGCCCTTTGCAACGTATCATCTTGATCCGGTGGATACACGTCAGGCTTTTGCTGATCGTGGTTGGGAGACAATCGTTGGTTTCCAGACTCGAAATCCAGTACACCGAGCCCATGAATACATTCAAAAAACAGCCTTGGAGACAGTGGATGGTCTCTTCCTCAACCCGTTAGTAGGTGAAACGAAATCAGATGATATTCCCGCAAATGTAAGAATGGAAAGTTATGAGGTGTTGTTGGAGAAGTATTATCCTACTGAGCGTGTTTTTCTTGCTGTATTTCCAGCGGCGATGCGCTATGCAGGGCCACGTGAAGCCATTTTCCACGCTCTCGTACGGAAGAACTATGGGTGCACCCATTTTATCGTTGGACGAGATCATGCGGGTGTTGGAAGCTACTATGGCACCTATGATGCTCAGAAGATCTTTGCAGAGTTTAAGCCAGGAGAACTCGGCATTCAGCCCCTATTCTTTGAGCACGCCTTTTATTGTGAAGCATGTGGTAATATGGCTACCCCAAAAACCTGCCCTCACGATTCGGAACATCATGTGGCACTATCCGGTACGAAGGTAAGGGCGATGCTTCGTAATGGGGAGAGGCCGCCAGCTACATTTAGTCGTGCAGAAGTAGCAGATGTCCTGATTCGTGGAGTTAGTGAAACGTCAGTCACCACTGGTTGAGGGGGAGTAATAGATGAGTACCAATATCGTATGGCATCAGGTTACAGTAGATAAGGCGGAGCGTCGAAAGAAGAATGGTCATGGTAGCGCGGTTCTCTGGTTTACCGGTCTCTCCGGTTCAGGAAAATCCACATTGGCTAACGCTGTGGACCGGGCTTTACTAGATCGCAATGCACGGAGCTATGTTCTCGATGGGGATAATATCCGGCATGGGCTAAACCAAGGCCTTGGCTTTTCTGCGGCGGATCGTACCGAAAATATCCGCCGGATCGGTGAGGTAGCGAAGCTATTTGTCGATAGTGGTCAGTTTGCACTAACTGCTTTTATCTCTCCTTTTCGTGAGGATCGTAATAAGGTGCGTACCCTTATAGAAGAGAAAGAGTTTATCGAGATTCATGTTCGTTGTTCCTTAGAGGAATGTGAACGACGGGATCCCAAAGGGCTTTATGAAAAAGCACGCCAAGGAGTAATTCCCGAGTTTACTGGAGTCAGCTCTCCCTATGAAGAGCCGCTCGCACCGGAGTTAATTATAGACACCGATCGTGAAACGGTGGAGGAATCGGTGGCCAAGGTGATCAGTCTCCTCGAAGAAGAGGGACTTCTCTAAATAACAGCTATGTTGTGTAGCACATAGGAAGGGGAGAGAAAGATGGCTTACGTTAAGAAATGGGTTAATGAAGAAAAGCTAAATGATACGGAAAAAGAGAAGCTCGAGTATGATGGCCTAGAAATTTTAAAGGATATCCCACGCTATGCAGAGGGTGGATTTGATTCCATCCCGAAAGAACGCTGGCCGATGTTTAAGTGGGCAGGCCTCTATCTACAAAAGCCGAAGGAAGATGGCTACTTTATGATGCGGGTCAATGTCCCCTCAGGTGTTCTCAACTATGAGCAAACCGTTGCTCTTGCGCATATTGCACGGGATTACGGACGCGATGTCTTTGATATCACCACACGGCAAGCTGTCCAATTCCACTGGTTGCGTATTGAAGAGATTCCAGATATCTTTCAACGATTAGAAAAAGTAGGTCTTTCTAGCACGGGTGCTTGCGGGGATATCACACGCAACATTATGGGGAACCCCCTTGCAGGGTTAGACCCCCATGAGACCTTAGATACACGCCCCATTGTGGAAGAGGTATACCGCTTCTTTCAAAATAATGAGGACTTCTCCAATCTACCGCGGAAATATAAAATATCCATCAGTTCCAATGTGCATAACCCAGCGCATGCAGAGATCAATGATCTCGCCTTTGTTCCAGCGGTAAAAGAGATTGATGGAGAAAAGGTGATCGGTTTTCATCTGAAAGTTGGAGGCGGTCTATCCGCACGGGCCTTTCTGGCAGAGGAGTTAGACGTCTTTATACGTCCGGAACAAGTGATGGAGGTTGCCATTGCCGTCACCACCATCTTTCGGGATTATGGATATCGACAAAAACGAACCCGGGCTCGTTTGAAATTCCTCATGGCAGATTGGGGACCTGAGAAGTTTAAAGAAAAACTACTCGAGTATACGGGTCCATTACCAGAGCGTGGGGAAAACCAACTAAAAGATTGGAACGCAGGGTTTTTCTACGGAGTCCATGCTCAAAAACAAGAGGGGTTAAACTATGTGGGTCTTAATGTACCCGTAGGACGACTTACCTCGGCAGAAGTACTTGAATTGGCCCGGATTTCAAAGAAATTTGGCGATGGTGAGATCCGCAACAGTAACTCGCAAAACCTCCTCATCCCCAATATTCCTGATGAACAGGTGGAAGTACTACTCAAAGAAAAAATCTTTGACCGGATTCGCATCAATCCACCCAAATTTATCGGCTATGCGGTTTCATGCACAGGGATCGAGTATTGTAATCTTGCCTTGACCGAGACGAAAGAGCGAATGCGGCGGATTGCAGAGTATCTCGATGAAGAAGTCAAACTGGATGTTCCTGTACGGATGCATATGGTGGGTTGCCCCAACTCTTGTGGGCAGCGTCAAATTGCCGATATTGGACTTCAAGGGATTAAGATGAAGTCTAAGGAGAAGAGCGGAATGGTGGAAGCCTTTGAAATCTATGTAGGCGGAACCCTCCAGGATGGCGGGAAATTTAACGAAAAATTAAAAGGGAAAATCGATGGGGATTATCTACCCGATGTGCTTCGCAATTTCCTCCTTTACTTTAAGGAGAATAAAGAGAGTGAAGAATCCTTCTTCGCCTTTGTAGAACGGATTGGAGTGGAACAGCTTCAGGAAGTGCTTGATGATATTTTGGCTCAAGTGATTCCTCAGGTGTCCTAAGGAGGACAGAAGATGCAGCTATACCGTTTTGAAGCAGTGATCGAAGGTGAAGTGATTCATATCATTATTGCCGCACAGGATGATAATGAAGCATTCCGACTGGTAGATGTGGAGCTAGAGAAACACTACCTGAGAATGCCTGAGATAGAAGATTTGTCGTTGTATGAAAAGCGACGTATCCAAAAAGGTGGCGGATACGTCATACAAGGTCAAGAAACGATGCTCTGATTAGCTAGGGTAAAGGAGCGCGTATTGGGAGGTTGCTGTGATGGGTAAAGTTTATCTGGTGGGAGCGGGTCCAGGAGATCCGGAGTTGATCACTCTGAAAGGGGTACGCGCGATACGGGAAGCGGATGTAATTTTATATGATCGGTTGATCAATCAAGAGCTTCTGGAGTACGCTCGCCCAGGGGCAGATCTTATCTACTGTGGCAAACTCCCCCACTATCATACGATGAAGCAAGAGACGATCAATAAGTTTCTTGTTAAACACGCCGCCTCTGGTAAAACCGTTACCCGGCTTAAAGGAGGTGACCCCTTTGTCTTCGGTCGCGGTGGCGAGGAAGCACAAGCGTTAGTGAAACACGGTCTAGAGTTTGAAGTCGTTCCAGGAATTACTGCGGGCATCGCGGCTCCTGCCTATGCAGGGATCCCTGTTACTCATCGAGAGCATGCGGCCACCTTTGCCTTCATTACGGGTCACCGTAAAGAAGGTGAGGTAGAGGATGTGAAGTGGGCTAGTTTAGCTAAAGGAATCGATACCCTAGCTATTTATATGGGTGTGAAAAACCTCCCTTACATCCAGGAGAAACTGCTCACTCATGGGAAACCCTCCAGTACCCCCGTTGCCCTTGTTCAATGGGGAACAACGGGAGAACAACGCACTGTGACGACGACACTGGCTACTCTGGTAGAGGATGCTTACCGCGAGGAAGTAAAAAATCCGACGTTAATCTTGATTGGGGAAGTTGTTCGCCTACGAGATCAACTCAACTGGTTTGAAAAGTGGTCTGAGGCGAAGGATGCCGTCGGGGAGTATTGATCGGTCACTTGTAAAGACCTGGTCCAATCTAGCAACGTAAGTTCGTTACTAGATTGAATCGGGTCTTTACGTTTTAAAAAAATGGAGGTTTTTTTGGTGTTGTGGCTGGTGTTGGCCAATGGAGCGGGTTTTCGGCTATGATATAGGGAATGAGAGTGAGTAACAGGGAAGAAGAGGGAGGGTGTACGGTGGCTCATATTCCACTGATGGTGAACCTGCGAGGTCGTTTGGCGACGGTGATTGGTGGTGGGAAAATAGCGGCTCGCCGAGTGAGAACATTGTGTGAAGCAGGTGCCCAGGTGACCATCGTGGCTCCTGAAATTACTCCAACTTTAATGGAAAGGGTGAATCAGGGGGTGCTCCACTGGCATCGGAAGCCCTTTGAACCTGGAGACCTTGATAAAGCATGGGTGATTGTTGCCGCGACAGACAATAAAGCAACCAATCGTGCAGTGGCGGAGGCGGCAGGTTCTCATTGTCTAGTGAATGTCGTTGATGACTCCTCTCTAGGCAATTTTCATGTTCCCGTTTCGTTGAATAGGGGAAAGTTGACTTTTGCTGTTTCTACTGGAGGGGCAAGCCCGATCCTTGCCAGGCGCATTCGAGAGGATCTTGCTCGCCAGTATGATGAAACCTGGGGAGAAAAAGTGGAACAGTTATATCAGTTGCGAGAGAGGTTAAAGAAGAGCGAAATCAGGGAGCAGGATAGGCATCAACGATTAGTTGATGGAGTAGAAGAGATGTTTAAGAAAGAATGATGGATATGCTTCATCCTCTCATCAATTTTATAAAAATTGATGGTAAATCCGTGGATGCATCGCTATCCACTCCTACATGCGTTATGATGTAGGGAAGATCTATCGAAGTAAAGTGGCTGGATATGATTACACGGGGGGACGGCATGATGGCAGTTCATAAAGGGTCTTTGGACGAAGAAAGTAAGCGTAAACGAGAAGAGAAGTGGGTCCTTATCATCCTTGTACTATGTGCGATCACCTTTGCGGGTCTTGTTGGAATATGTGGTCTGGTATTTATCGATTAATGGATCATTCCATGCTCCTATTATCCCAATATTTCAATTTTAGCCGGTGAGAAGCTTAAGCCTGTCTCACCCTCTGTATGTGCTGGTGGCCGACCATTTGATGGAGAATTCTTCCTACTCCTAGGGCGAGTTTTCCAATGATCTCACATCTGGTATAATCATGCTATGACAACTGGTCTGACCACTGCTGTCATGGAACTGAAGGAGTGAATAGCTTGTCCACTTTGCGAGAAGCAGCATTGAAGATGCACCGCGATAATCAGGGTAAACTGACGGTGAGGTCAAAAGTTGCTGTAAACAATGCAGAAGATCTGTCCTTGGCCTATTCTCCAGGTGTAGCAGAGCCTTGTAAAGATATTCATGCAGATGAAGGCAAAGTATACGACTATACCATGAAGGGGAACCTGGTTGCAATCGTATCGGATGGGACTGCGGTACTTGGTTTGGGCAACATCGGCCCCCATGCCGCGATGCCAGTGATGGAAGGAAAGGCGGTTCTTTTCAAAGCTTTTGCTGGTGTGGATGCGTTCCCCCTTTGTGTAGACACCAACGAAGTGGACAGAATTGTAGAAACGGTAAAGCTACTTGCACCTACCTTTGGTGGTGTGAATCTCGAAGATATCGCTGCTCCGAAATGCTTTTTAATCGAAGAGCGTTTAAAACGAGAGCTTGATATTCCTGTTTTTCATGACGATCAGCATGGGACCGCTATTGTTACACTTGCTGGGTTAATCAATGCACTAAAAGTCGTCAATAAAAGAATGGATGAAATCAAGGTGGTAGCCAATGGAGCGGGTGCTGCAGGGATTGCGATCATTAAGTTGCTCCTCTCCCTAGGTGTGAAGGATATTATTATGTGTGATAGCAAAGGGACTATCTATGAAGGCCGTGCAAATGGGATGAACAGCATAAAGGAACATATTGCCCAGGTTACAAACCAGAGTGGTGTTCAGGGTGATTTGGCAGAAGCGATGAAGGGTGCAGATGTATTTATTGGCGTTTCTGTTGCAGGTGCAGTAACTCCGAACATGATACGTTCCATGAATCGTGATCCGATCATTTTTGCTATGGCCAACCCAGTCCCTGAGATTATGCCTTTAGAAGCCTACCAAGCGGGAGCGAAAGTAGTTGGAACGGGCCGGTCCGATTTTCCTAATCAAGTGAATAACGTGCTTGCATTTCCTGGGATTTTCCGTGGAGCGTTAGATGTACGAGCAAGTAGTATCAATGAAGAGATGAAGGTAGCGGCCGCCTATGCGATTGCGGATCTGATTGGGGAGAATGAGCTAGATGCAAACTATGTGATCCCAGCTCCATTTAATCAGGAAGTAGCACCGCGGGTAGCAGCAGAGGTCGCACGGGCTGCGATGAAGACGAATCAGGCCCGTATTCAACTCGATCCTAAGGAAGTCGCTGAACGGACACGGAAACTGACTCACGAAGAGGGTTGAGTGACTGGAAACGAGGTATTTTATGGTTACGTATCCAATCACAACAGGTAGTAAGTTTAACTCGATTGTTTTACGGATTCATGAGTTGATCGAAGAGGATGGGTTATCTCCAGGGGAGAAAATGCCTTCTGAACGGGAGATGGTATCCCGTTTGAATGTAGGACGTTCTACTGTGCGCGAAGCTTTACGTGCACTAGAACTTCTGGGGATAATCACAACCCGGCGAGGAGAAGGAACATATCTTCAACCCTATGAATCTCATCGACTGATTGATCTTTTGGCGTTTTATATCCTGCGGGATGAACCAACCAAACAGCATCTTTCTGAGATGCGTACGTTGCTTGAAATGGGCGCAGTGCGTCAAGCCGCCATTCGAGGGAAAGAAGAAGATTGGGAGGCGCTCGAAGGATTTTGTTTGGATATGGAAAAGAAGATTGTCAAAGGTGAAATCCCGATTGAAGAGGACTATGGCTTTCATCGTCGACTTATAAAAATAGCCCAAAACCAGTTGCTGCTACGCGTGTGGTATCCTGTTGTCCAATTTGGACAAGCGATCCGTCAATCTTCTTTCACCCGTGAAGGAAGGCTACATCAGGCGGTTGTACAGCACAGGGAGATCGTCGATCATTTGCGGAGAAGGGATGCGGATGCTGCGGCTGTGGCATTGGAGAGACATCTGTCATAGGCAGGATTTCAATCGTTTAAAGAAGTATGATGAGGGGAAGCCCATCTATTCTGGTAAGAGGTTCGTTGCAGTTTAAAATCATTCTGTGCTATGATCGGTGAAATGTGGTTTCCATGGGAGTGCAGGATAACCTGATGGAAGCATGAGGACGGTTATAGTTAGGTAGGCCTATCTCCTAACCAGCAGAAGGTTGAGCGAATCCGCGATCCCAGGATTCCTGGTGAAAAGGCCTATGCGCTTCAGTGAACAGATGAAGATGAAATTCCCCAGAGTCGAATGGAAAGAAGTGCAGAACGTGCTGATTTGATACTCTGCATAAGGAATTCCTACAATTATATGCTCGGATGAGGTGTTTCTCGTGTTAAAGGATCTATTCCGGAAACAGAAGAAATACGCCACTATACCTACGGAACATGCTAAAAAGGATATCCCTGAGGGCATTATGCAAAAATGTCCCCGGTGTGGGACGATCCTCATCACGAAGGAACTGGAGAAGAATCTGAAAGTGTGTAAGAGCTGTCAGTACCACTTCTCCATGTCTGCACCAGATCGAATCCAGTCGACCGTAGACGAGGGGCGTTTTTTTGAATATGATGCGGATCTGATTTCGATGGATCCCCTTAATTTTCCTAACTATGTGGATAAAGTAAAGCTAGATATTGAAAAAACCCAAATGAATGAAGCTGTGATGACGGGTGAGGGGACCATCGGTGGCTACCCTGCAGTCATCGGGGTGATGGATTCACGCTTTCGGATGGGGAGCATGGGATCGGTTGTTGGGGAAAAAATTGCTCGTGCGGCGATAAGAGCGACGAAGAAAAAATATCCCTTTATCTTGTTTTCTGCCTCAGGAGGCGCTCGGATGCAGGAGGGTGTTCTTTCTCTAATGCAAATGGCAAAGACCAGTGCTGCGTTAGAGAGAATGCACCGGGAAAAAGTTCTTTTTGTCTCCGTGTTGACTAATCCAACAACAGGCGGTGTGTCCGCTAGCTTCTCTTCCCTTGGTGATATTAATATCGCTGAGCCGCAGGCATTAATCGGATTTGCAGGAAGACGAGTGATTGAACAGACGGTTCGTCAGAAATTGCCAGAGGATTTTCAGACGGCAGAGTTTCTCCTCAAGCATGGTCAATTGGACGAAGTGGTTTCCCGGGGAGAGATGCGGGAGATGCTCACTCGGATTCTAGACTTGCATTCAGGAGGAAGAGAGAGCCATGAATAATGGACAACTCGCCTTTGAAAAACCGCTGGTTGAATTGCGCGATAAGATTGCAGAGCTACGGAAGTTTACTCAGGATAAAGAGATTGACCTGTCTGAAGAGATTGCCACTCTTGAGGAGAAAGCCCGTCGGTTGGAAGGGCAGATTTATGGTAATCTGACTACATGGCAAAAAGTGCAGATAGCTCGGCACGTATCTAGGCCCACGACGCAAGACTATATTCAGCATATTTTTACGGACTTCATTGAACTACATGGGGATCGCTTATATGGAGACGATCCAGCAATCATTGGTGGTATAGCGAAATTTAATGGTTCACCTGTAACCGTTATTGGTCATGAGCGTGGGAAGGATACGAAGGATAAGATCGCCCGCAACTTCGGTCTTCCTCATCCAGAAGGATATCGGAAGGCGCTCCGTTTGATGCAACAAGCGGATAAATTTAATCGTCCGATTATCTGTTTCGTCGATACCCAGGGGGCTCATCCTGGGGTGGAGGCGGAGGAGAGAGGACAATCGGAAGCCATCGCTAGAAACCTAAGGGAAATGGCAGGCTTACGTGTACCGATCATTTGTGTGGTGACAGGGGAGGGAGGAAGTGGTGGAGCTCTTGCAATCAGTGTGGGTAATCGATTGCTGATGCTGGAGAACGCCTACTACTCGGTGATCTCCCCAGAAGGGGCCGCTGCGATTCTGTGGCGAGATTCAACGAAGGCGCAGGAAGCGGCGGAAGCTCTTAAAATCACAGCGCAGGATCTCTACTCTCTCGGAGTAGTGGATAAAATTATTCCTGAGCCAAAGGGTGGCGCCCATAAAGATGTGACAACTCAGGCACATGCGATTCAGGAAGCGATTCAGGAAGAGTTAACTCCATTGCTCAGTATGAAAGAAGAGGACCTTGTATTGGATCGCCATCGCAAATTTGAAAAGATCGGGGTTTTTACAACCGTGGGTAACGGGTAATCGCCCTCGGTTTTCTCTTTTTTGTCCCGCAGGGACAAAAAATGTCCCTGCGGGAAAATCTTTATTCTGTGACTTGTAGTGAAGAAGGTATCTAAAAGAAGAGGTTTTGACATGGGTAAATAGAAAAGCTGGGTATAACTATCTTTGAGGTGAAAATAAACAATGGAAAGAATCGCAGTTTTAACGAGTGGTGGGGATTCTCCAGGTATGAATGCGGCAATCCGTGCGGTTGTTCGTAAAGGACATCATCATGGACTCGATGTTATTGGAGTACAAAGAGGTTACACAGGACTCATTCAAGGGGATTTTATTACAATGGAGCTCGGTTCGGTAGGAGATATCATCCATCGAGGGGGAACCATTCTCCGTTCTGCTCGATGTGAAGAGTTCCGCACTCCTGAAGGACGAGAAAAGGCGGTATCCAATTTACAACAGCATGGAATTGGGGGGATAGTAGTAATCGGTGGAGATGGTAGCTTTCGTGGAGCGCAACATTTGACCGCCCTTGGTTACCCTACGATTGGCGTTCCAGGTACAATTGATAATGATATCCCAGGGACGGATTTTACGATCGGATTTGATACGGCGGTAAACACAGTCATTCAAAATATTGACCGTATCAGAGATACAGCTTCTTCCCATGAACGGACTTACATCGTTGAAGTGATGGGTCGTGATGCTGGAGATATCGCATTGTGGGCGGGTCTTGCCGATGGAGCAGAATCGATTCTCGTCCCCGAGGCACCTTATGAATTGGATGACATAGTGGAACGTCTTGCTAGAGGAGATCGTCGGGATAAAAAACATAGCATTATCGTCGTTGCAGAAGGTGCCGGAAACGCCTTCGAAATCGGTAAGAAGATCAAGGAGAAAACAGGTGAAGAAACCCGTGTAACGGTTCTTGGACATATCCAGCGTGGAGGCTCACCCTCTGCATTTGATCGGGTACTGGCAAGCCAAATGGGTGCTAATGCTGTGGATCTATTACTAGCGGGGGAACATGATAAAATGGTGGCGATTCGTAACAATGAGATTACGGCGATTAACTTTGATACAGCCTTCTCCATGAAACATCAGCCCGATATGTCTATGTATGATTTGGCTAGCATTCTGGCGATATAAGAAAGGGTGATTAGAAGGATGAGGAAAACAAAAATCGTGTGTACGATTGGTCCGACGAGTGAGGATCCTAAGATATTACGGCAATTGATTGAAGCAGGGATGAATGTCGCACGATTAAATTTTTCCCATGGTTCCCATGAGGAGCATAAGGAACGGATTGACCGTATTCGTGCAGTAGGGAAAGAGTTAGGTAAAAATGTGGCGATTTTGCTTGATACAAAGGGACCAGAGATTCGTACAGGTGTCCTAGGAGTCGATGAAGTAGAGCTTGTAGCGGGAGAGCGTTTCACCTTGACTGCAGACACTGTTGAAGGCGATGCGACACGGGTTTCCATCTCCTATCCAGGGTTAGTGAATGATGTTCATCCAGGCTCTACCATTTTGATCGATGATGGTCTTATTGGACTTACTGTAGAAAAAGTGGACGGGAACAATATTCACTGTCGTATTGAAAACGGAGGTCCATTAAAAAGCCGTAAAGGGGTTAACGTACCAGGAGTCTCTGTTAATCTTCCTGGTATCACTGAGAAAGATGTGGCAGACATCTTGTTTGGGATTAAAGAAAGTGTAGACTTTATCGCTGCATCCTTTGTGCGTAAGGCTGGAGATGTGATGGAGATCCGCAGATTGTTGGAAGAGAATATGGCCAATATCCATATCATCTCCAAAATCGAAAATCAGGAAGGAATTAAAAATCTAGATGCTATCCTGGAAGCTTCCGATGGGCTTATGGTTGCCAGAGGGGATCTAGGTGTAGAAGTGCCTGCGGAGGACGTGCCGATTCATCAAAAGCAGCTGATTCGTCAGTGTAATGATCGTGGTAAACCAGTTATTACCGCTACACAAATGCTGGATTCCATGCAACGCAATCCTCGCCCGACACGGGCAGAAGCGAGCGATGTAGCTAACGCCATCTTCGATGGAACAGACGCGATCATGCTATCAGGAGAGACAGCCAATGGGAAGTATCCAGTTGAAGCTGTGGAAACGATGGCTAACATCGCTTGTCGTGCAGAAAGTTCGCTTCGATATCAGGATCTCTTCCGTGAGCGAATGGAAGCACAGGAAGTTAGCATTCCTGATTCGATTAGCCAAGCTGTTGTTCATACAGCCTCCACTTTGAACTCTTCTGCCATTATTACTTCTACCGAGAGTGGTCGCACAGCACGACTCGTTTCTAAATATCGTCCCAAGGCCTCTATTATCGCCGTAACTGTTCACGAAAATGTCATGCGTAAGCTAGCTTTAGTGTGGGGAATCCATCCGGTCAAAAGTACAGCAGTTACATCTACGGATGAAATGCTCCAAACGGCGATTCACGCCTCTCTTGAAGCAGGGTTTGTAAACCATGGGGACTCTGTAGTGATCACGGGTGGTGTGCCGGTCAGTCAATCAGGCACAACCAATCTGATGAAAGTGCACGTGATTGGGGATATGCTAGCAAAGGGGCAAGGAATTGGGAGGAAAGTATTGACTGGGAAAGCCGTATTGGGGACATCTGCTGAGGAGATTCGAGGCAAAATGAAAGATGGAGCAATTCTTATCACTCCATCGACAGATCGGGATATGATCGATTCCTTTAAGCGCGCAGCCGCGGTCATTGTGGAAGAAGGGGGACTTACCTGCCATACGGCTGTAGTGGGCATTAACATCGGAGTACCTGTGATTGTCGGGGTAACCAATGCAATGGACATTTTTGAAGATGATATGCAAGTTACTGTCGACTGTGAACGAGGTCATATTTACTCTGGAAGATCTGTACTGTAATGCACCATAGAAAAAAGCGCTGGACTAACCAGCGCTTTTTTAATACGATCTCACCCAACGGAAGCCGACGGTTTGTGTTATAGGACACCCAGACGAGGGAATATCCACCAGCGTAGTTTTTTCCGCCGTTTTTGGCGTTGTCGGCGCTTCATTAGGGACAACTCCTTTCTTCTATGTTCCCGAATCTTTCAGTGTCTTTATTGTATCTTCTTTAAGAAGGTTTGGCTATTCACAGGATGTGTAATTTCCGCGTGAATTATGTAACTCTGAGCAGCGAGCCCCATCAGAGATGGAGTATCAGCCAATACCTTCAAAATAGTGCAAATGAGGCGGCTATTTGAAATGGCTACGCTAGGGTGATAAAAATGTACACTGATTGACACGGTGACTGGAGACTAGGTTGTTGATAGGTGCGTTATACTTAGGGAAAAAGCCTTATTAAAACACTGGAGGGCAAGGTAGTCCATGGTAAAGACACAGATCAGTGTGCGCTATCAGGAGACTGATCAAATGGGGGTTGTTCACCATAGTGTCTACCCCATATGGTTTGAAGAGGGTAGAAGTGCGCTCATTCGAAAGGTTGGTTATTCCTATAGTGTATTAGAGCAACAAGGCTTGTTATTACCGGTCGTGGATTTACACTGCCGATTTGTCTCGCCTGTGCGTTTTGATGATCAGATCCTGGTGCATACAAGGATTAAGGAAATGCGGGGAGCGAAGATCGTTCTCACCTATAAATTGTTGCAGGTTGAGTCGGAAAACCGAGTCGCTCATGGTGAGACCACTCATTTATGGGTGGATCGAAGCATGAAACCCGTACGGCTTCAAGACGTTCATCCTACCCTTTTTAGAATATTAAAAGAAGAAATGAGTAATAACCAATAATCCGGGAGAGTGAATCCATGATTCGCATCGGAATGTTTATCGTGTTGGTTGTGGCTATCGTGGAAATATGGGGGTTAGTTGCTGTGGGAAGCTGGATTGGCCCTCTACCCACGGTTGGGATTGTCGTCGCTACCAGTCTAATTGGAGCCTTGTTTGCTCGCAAACAGGGAATAGCTGTTCTCCAATTGGCTAAGGTGCAATTGGAGAATCGTCAGTTACCAGGAGAAGCAATTATAGATGGGATTTGTATTCTTCTTGGAGGATTTCTTCTGCTTGTACCTGGCTTTTTGACGGATATCCTCGGTGTATTGTTATTGATTCCGCTAACTCGTGGGATCGCCAAAATTGCTGCGAAACGCAAGTTGCTCGCGTGGATCGAAAAAGGGAATATGAATTGGATCAGTCGTCGATACCCATAATAAAAAGCCCTTAATCAGGGCTTTTTATTTGTGAGGTACCTTTTGTATTGGGGGTTCTCCCATGACGTATGTAAAACCATAAATCACGAAATACATTAGCGCGATAAAGAGCGATCAGGATAACCGCCAGTGTAGGCCCTACAATCAATCCGATAACTCCCAAAAGTTTAAGACCGACAAAGAGCGCGAACAAGGTGAAAAGCGGATTCAGCCCAATATTTGTAGCTACCAATTTAGGTTCGATGGTTTGGCGCACAAGGATGATAATTAAGTAAAGGATCGCTAATCCGATCCCGAGCTCGATATCACCTGTAAGCAGTAGAACAATGGACCATGGGATCAAGACAGACCCTACACCTAGATAGGGAAGTAAATCGACGATTGCAGTGACTATCGCAATGGTTATCACGTAACGGATCCCCATAATCATCAATCCGACCCATACAAGAATCCCTGTGATGGTTACTAAGGTGAGCTGGGCTCGTATAAAGCCAAAGAGTGCCCGTTTCAGATCGGTAATTACCAAACTACCTGTATGTTGAACATGATCAGGGGTGATTCTTAGTAAGCTTCGTTTTAATCGTGGCCAGTCAAAGGCGATGAAAAATGCGGCAAGTATACAAAATACCAATACCATGGCAAAATAGGGAAGATTACTTAAAAAGGTCCCGATGCCTGCGATGATATCAGTGATCAGTTGGGTACCTTTGTTGGCGACGATTCCAATATTGTCTTGAATGCTGTTGACGATTTCGGACCGTTGCTGAGGATTTTTCTCAAGATAGCTTTGGATATTGTCGATCAGTCGGCTTAGTTCAGAGTGTCCATTAAAAAAGGTGGTAAGGATATACGTATTGATATCATTGATCCAGGCAGGAATCCAATCCGATAGTCGGATGAGAAAAACGACAATTTCAGATACTAACAAGGTTAATAAGGTGATTAATATTGCGATGAGTAAAAGCAATGTAATAGTTACACCTGCCCATCGCGGAACACGATAGCGTCTCTCCAACCAACGGACAATGGGTTCAGCTATCATGGCAATCAACCAGCCGATGAGGAAGGGGTAGATAAGTGGCATAGCAAACAATAGAATATAGTAGCCTGCGATGATACTCCCGATAACAAGGAGACCGCGAGCGATGGGCCAGCTAACATCTCGATTCAAACGTCTCGCTCCTCCTTTAACGTAGTTTCTTCCAGCATTCCCCTTAAGGTATATGTACAACCAGAAGGTCAATTAAAGATGTGCTCAGTTTATCATGTTTTTCACGAAACGGGTATTCAATTAAAAGTTGATTATTAATAATATTATTTTATATATTTAATATATTTTTATATAAATACAAAAAATAATATATAAAAATGATGCTGATAACACTATAATGTTGATCTTTGCCCTTTCAGCTTGAAGATTAAATCCCTGGAATCGTATTAATTCAAGCTAAGAAAGGGACTCCATTCTTTATATGGTAATTTGTGGCTTATTTTTTGCGAGAAGGGGTCGGGCAGACCGTCTATGCTTGGAGATGATCCCGTCAGTAGATGGGAGCTCTCAAGAACCCCCAGCCTTCAGGCATGGGAGTGTCAAAAGGGTATGACTATTCAATGGCGGAAATAGACTTACTCCGTGTACGAAACGTTTTTTTTTGTGGTACACTGGTATAGGCGAAACGGGGCACCCAAAAGCAGTTAGTTATTAAGTAATCGAGCTGATGCAGACCATTGCGTCGAAAGCGGTTCTTTTACTTCAACTTTCATGCGGAGCGCCTGTGTACAGATTACGAATGCAACCTTTCCCGCATTCGTAAGCGCTTCGCCTTCATACTTATAAAAACTGTAATCTTTCCTTCCCACAAGGCAAGGAGGGATTACCTTGTGCCCGGAATACCATACCTTAATGAAGTAAAGGAGAGATCGTTGTGTCGGTTGCAAAAGGATTGGAGGGTATCGTTGCTCTAACTTCCCAGATCAGCTCAATAATTGATGGGGTACTCACCTATAGAGGGTTCAACATCGACGAATTGACAGAGAAGGCGAACTTCGAGGAGACAGCTTATCTTCTTTGGAAAGGCCATCTTCCTAATCGGGAAGAGCTGGCTCAACTCAAAAAAGAACTATCCCAGGAGGCTCCAGTACCTGAAGCTGTTCTGGCTCAGTTGAAAGCATATCCAAGGGATGCACATCCAATGGCAGCGCTACGTACTGCTGTATCTGCACTTGGACTATATGATGACAATCCAGAGGACAAGACCGTTGAAGGTAACTACAAAAAAGCAGTCAGCCTTACCGCTAAAATGCCAACGATTGTTGCTGCATTGTATCGGATTGGAAAAGGGTTGGAGCCAGTAGCTCCTCATCCTGAGTATGACTTTGCCCAAAACTTTGTTTATATGCTTCATGGAGAAGAGCCATCCCCCGTCGCTGTAGAAGCGATTGACAAAGCGTTGATCCTCCATGCAGACCATGAGTTGAATGCATCTACCTTCGCTGCTCGTGTAACGACCGCAACCTTGACAGACCTGTACTCTGCTGTCACCGCAGCGATCAGTGCATTGAAGGGACCTCTACACGGAGGTGCGAACGAGCAAGTCATGCGTACCTTGGAGGAAATTGGTAGTGTTGAGCGTGCACCAGAAGTGATCGAACAGAGATTGGCAAACAAAGAAAAGATCATGGGCTTTGGCCATCGCGTGTACAAAGATGGAGATCCACGCGCCAAGCATCTTCGTGAAATGTCCCGTCAGTTGGGTGAGCAAACAGGTGACACAAAATGGTACGAGATGTCCATCAAAATTGACGAAATCGTTCAAGCTGAAAAAGGCCTTAAGCCCAATGTGGACTTCTACTCTGCGTCTACCTACTATTACCTTGGAATTCCTCTCAACTTATTTACCCCGATTTTTGCGATCAGCCGGATATCGGGTTGGACTGCTCACATCTTGGAACAGTATGGGGATAACCGTCTCATCCGACCGCGTGCAGACTATGTTGGCCCAACCAACCAAAAGTATATTCCAATCGATGAGCGCTGACTTTCCACAGAGAGAAAACACATAGAAGCGAATCACAAATGGATCAACAATCAGGAGAGTGATTACATGGCACAGTATGAAGCGCCTCAATCAGGAGAAAAAATTACCCTAAACAATGGCGAACTTCAAGTTCCCGATCAACCGATCATTCCCTTCATTGAAGGAGACGGGATTGGATCGGATATCTGGGCTGCCGCTCAACGTGTATTTGATGCTGCTGTAGAAAAAGCATACGGTTCCAAGAAAAAGATCGAGTGGTTTGAAATCTTTGCTGGGGAAAAAGCCCATGATCGTTTTAGCGAGTGGCTTCCTGATGCGACTTTAAAAGCGATCGAAGAGTACTATGTAGCGATCAAGGGCCCTCTGACTACACCCGTAGGTGGGGGGATTCGCTCCCTTAACGTAGCACTTCGTCAGGAGCTGGATCTCTTTGCCTGTGTCCGTCCTGTTCGGTACTTCAATGGGGTACCTTCTCCGGTGAAAAGGCCAGAACAGGTGGATATGGTGATTTTTCGGGAAAATTCCGAAGACATCTATGCTGGGATTGAGTGGGAAGCTGAAACCGAAGAAGCTAAAAAAATGATTCGTTTTATGCAAGAGGAGATGGGTGTGAAGAAGATTCGCTTCCCAGAAACCTCTGGTATCGGTATTAAACCGGTTTCTAAGGAAGGTACGGAGCGCTTAGTCCGTGCTGCGATTCAGTATGCTCTAAACCATGGTCGTAAGAGTGTGACCCTCGTTCATAAAGGTAATATCATGAAATATACTGAAGGTGCTTTCAAAGCCTGGGGTTACGAATTGGCTCACAAAGAATTCCGTGACCAAGTTTTCACCTGGCGGGATTACGATGAAGTCAAAGATAAACATGGCGTGGATGCAGCCAACCAAGCTCAGTCTGAAGCAGAGGCCGCTGGCAAACTGTTGGTCAAGGATTCTATCGCAGATGCCTTCTTACAGCAGATCCTGACTCGTCCGGCTGAGTACGATGTGATCGCTACACTTAACCTAAACGGAGACTATATTTCTGATGCACTTGCTGCTCAGGTTGGTGGAATTGGTATTGCACCGGGTGCGAACATCAACTTTGAAAGTGGTCATGCTATTTTTGAAGCAACCCACGGTACCGCTCCAAAATATGCAGGTATGGACAAAGTGAACCCTGGCTCTGTAATCCTTTCTGGTGTTTTGATGTTAGAACATCTTGGCTGGCAAGAAGCGGCTGATCGTATTTATCGTGCAATGGATAAAACCATTGGACAGAAAACGGTCACCTATGATTTTGCACGCTTGATGGATGGCGCTCAAGAGCTAAAATGTTCTGAGTTTGCGACTAAGCTAATCGAAAACCTGTAATCATTTAACGGATATAATCGGGAGGTAATGTAACATGTCTATCCGCAGAAGAAAGATCTCTGTCATTGGTAGTGGTTTTACTGGGGCTACAACAGCGCTGATGTTGGCCCAAAAAGAATTGGGAGATGTTGTACTTGTCGATATCCCGCAAGCTGAAGGTCCTACTAAAGGGAAAGCGCTCGATATGTTGGAAGCATCTCCTGTAGAGGGCTTTGATGCCAACATTATCGGTACTGTGGATTATGCAGATACCGCTGATTCTGATGTTGTTATTATCACCGCAGGGATTGCACGAAAACCAGGCATGAGCCGGGACGATCTCGTAAGCACCAATGCAAAAGTGATGCGTGCAGTTACAGAGCAAATCGTAAAGTATTCTCCAGAAACCATCATTCTTGTTTTAACGAACCCTGTCGATGCGATGA
Source organism: Marininema mesophilum (assembly GCF_900106775.1). Taxonomy (GTDB): domain Bacteria; phylum Bacillota; class Bacilli; order Thermoactinomycetales; family DSM-45169; genus Marininema; species Marininema mesophilum. The sequence goes on along the minus strand of NZ_FNNQ01000008.1, from coordinate 48,194 downwards.
CCTATGAAGTGTTCCGTACTTCTGGCTTCCCAAAACATCGGGTTATTGGACAATCGGGTGTATTGGACACCGCACGGTTCCGTACTTTTGTGGCACAAGAGCTTAACTTGTCCGTAGAAGATGTGACAGGTTTTGTTTTAGGTGGTCATGGCGACGACATGATCCCTCTCGTTCGCTACTCCTACGCTGGTGGTATTCCCCTTAGCAAATGGTTGCCTGAAGATCGCCTAGAAGCCATTGTTGAACGCACTCGTAAGGGTGGTGGAGAGATCGTAGGACTCCTCGGTAATGGTAGTGCTTACTATGCACCAGCAGCATCCCTCGTTCAGATGGCAGAAGCGATTTTAAAAGACAAGCGTCGCGTCTTGCCTGCTATTGCTTACCTTGAAGGTGAGTATGGCTATAAGAATATGTACCTGGGCGTACCTGTTGTCCTCGGTGGCAACGGTCTTGAGCAGATCATCGAATTGGATCTGACTGCTGAAGAAAAAGCAGCCTTGGACAAGTCTGTGGATTCTGTTCGCACCGTAATGAAAGTATTAAACTGATATTGCAGTCTAAAAGGGCTCGGGTAACCCGAGTCCTTTTCCATCCTTGAATATGTAAGCGCTATCATGATTGGATTGTCATTTAAAATATATAACATCTAATCGATAAGGAACGTCCTGTATGGAGAATGCTATGGATATTCCTTTTTTATTTTGCTATTTGGTGGTTTTCCTTCCACTCTTAGGGTCTTTACGAAGGGAGAGTAAACCATGTACCATGATGAATAGATAAGATTTCCAAAACCGAAAGCGGAGGATGGAAAAATGAGCAAAAAGGTATTGGTCGTCGATGATGAACCTTCCATCATCAAACTAGTTCAATTCAACTTGGAAAAAGAAGGTTTTCAAGTGCTTGTAGCAGCTGACGGAGAGGCTGCTCTTGCCAAAATAAAAGAAGATCAACCCGATCTTCTAATACTTGATCTCATGCTCCCTAAAGTGGATGGTCTTGAAGTTTGTAAACAAGTACGAGCACATAGCCATCATCTGCCGATCCTTATGCTCACTGCAAAAACCGAAGAGTTTGATAAAGTTCTGGGCCTTGAACTAGGGGCAGATGACTATATGACAAAGCCCTTTAGTCCGCGAGAACTGACCGCACGAGTAAAGGCGATCTTTCGTCGGATGGAAGCCCTTCGGCAAAACGATGAGGATTCATCGAAGCAATTTTTGCAAATAGGTGAGCTAACCATCGATCTTGATGGTTACGAAGTGCACCATCGTCAGCGAATGATTGACCTTACACCAAAGGAATTTGAACTCTTGATCTATTTAGCGAATCATCGAGGGAAGGTATTATCTCGGGACCAATTACTCAATGCTGTTTGGGATTATGACTATATTGGGGATACGCGTATCGTTGATGTCCATGTCAGCCACTTACGGGAAAAGGTGGAGGAGGATTCGCGAAATCCTGTTTATATTAAAACGGTACGGGGGATTGGATACAAATTTGAAGGCCCTAAGGAGGGTTGAAATTCTTTGCGTGGGCGACTGTTTATCACTTTTTTATGGCTAACTGGCCTCTCCGTTTTGATTACAGGGTTGTTTGTTTCTTTCCTGATGAAAGCGGCCTATACGGACTCGTTGGGTGAACGCATGGGAAAAGAAGGGCAGTTGTTGGCAAAAAGCTTGGATTGGGAGAGCACAACCCCAGGAAAGGCTAATTTTCGTAGACAGACGAGACTATATGGCCAAACTCTGGGTGCCCACGTGACGTTGCTGGATGGTAAGGGAAATGTGTTAAGTGACTCCCATCAACATCAGGAGAAGAATACAGACTTAAAAAAAATTCCTGCTGTTAAGCGGATCCTACAGAAAAAGGAACAGGGTTCCTTTGAGCGCGTCGTCACCAATAACCAATTGGCTGTTTATGTTCCTGTCGACTATGATGGAGTGAGAAAAGGGGCTCTTCGGATCACGGTCAATCTGGGCACCATTAATCATTCTCTTCGCCAAGTATGGGTCTCAATGATTATCGGTCTCGTCCTTGCTTATACAGTGGCGGCTTTCGTCAGCTCACGGTTAGCTTCGCGGATTACGCGGCCGATTGAAGAGATTACCCAGGTGGCGGTGGATGTAGCACGAAATAAGTATCATCGCCGTATTCCTGTGAAAAAACAAGATGAGATCGGACGGTTAGCTACCGCGATCAATCGGATGGCGGCAGGGCTACGGTATCAGTTGGAGACCATCCGAAAGAGTGAGCGCCGATTGACCGGTGTGATTGAAACGATGGAGAGTGGTCTTTTGATGGTGGATTCTGAAGAGAAGATCACGGTAGCTAATCAGGCGATGCAGAGGTTATTTGATCTTGGGTCGACAAGCTTGATCAATAAATTCTTGTCCGATTTCCCTGTATTTCATGAGCTACATGGGTTGGTTAACCATTGTAAAGAATCACGAGAGTCTGTCAGGGATGAGCTTCATTTATATTTTCCAACAGAACGAATTTTGGAAGCTTCACTTACACCTATTTGGGGTGGTGAGACGGTGGGGATGGGAGTCGTGATTGTACTCCATGACATTACACCCATCCGTTACCTAGAGAAGCTCCGTACAGAGTTTGTGGCCAATGTATCTCATGAATTAAAAACCCCTGTTACCTCTTTACGAGGTTTTGCTGAAACATTACTGGATGGAGCGGTAGATGACCCTGCTATGAGGCGCGAGTTCCTAGAGATTATCCATCACGAAAGTTTGCGCCTTGAACGATTGATCGGTGATCTCTTAGACCTTTCTAAAATAGAATCGCGTAAAGTACGTCTTCAAGTGGCAGAAGTGATTGTAGATGATTTGATTCGCCCTACAGTGAGAACTATGGAGGAGGAGCTTCGTAAAAAGGATTTACAATTACATATCAAAGGAGAACAAGAATTTGTCGTTCGCGTAGACCCTGATCGTTTTTCACAAATTGTGATTAATCTCGTTGCCAATGCGATGGCGTATACTCCTGCTGGTGGAAGCATCACGGTTACGACCGGTTTAGAAGAGACGAGCTGGTGGCTCCAAGTGGAGGATACGGGGGTTGGGATTCCGAGCGAGGATCTACCGCGCATTTTTGAGCGTTTTTATCGAGTGGATAAGGCGAGATCCCGGGATTCAGGAGGGACAGGCCTTGGGCTTGCGATTGTAAAGCATTTGGTAGAAGCCCATCGGGGAACGATTGATGTAGAGAGCCAAGTAGGGAAGAAAACGGTATTTACACTCCGTTTTCCCCGTTAAGGGGCTCTTTTTTTTATGGATATTAGGGAATGGAATGATGCCTTAATAAAACCTTTACAATCCATTTACTCTAGTACAAAAGACACTCTTTATAGTAGACAATGAAAGAGGAATAATTGATTCCATCGACTCTAGGGGGTTACACGTTATGTGGAAGAAGGGTTTGGCTGTTGCGGGTGCATTTATACTATCCGTTTCACTTGTTGCTTGTTCATCGAATGCTGGTGGTGGTAGTGAAAAGGGGAAGGGACTCACTGGTACCATTAAAATCGATGGTTCTAGTACGGTATACCCAATTAGCCAGGCAGTAGCAGAAGAGTTTATGAAGAAAAACCCTGGTGTTAATGTCACCGTTGCTGAATCAGGAACCGGTGCTGGGTTTCAAAAATGGAGTAAAAAAGAAACAGACCTGAGCGATGCCTCTCGTCTGATTAAAGATGATGAAAAGGCCGCTGCTAAAAAATCAGGGCTTGAGCCAAAGGAAATCCCAGTAGCCTTTGATGGGATCTCTGTAGTGGTTAACAAAAAAAATAATTTCGCAAAATCCATTACAAAAGACGAACTGAAAAAAATCTGGGAACCCAATTCTAAGGTGAAAACCTGGAAAGATGTTCGTTCAAGCTGGCCGAATAAACCGATTAAACTTTACGGTCCTGGAACTTCTGATGGTACCTTTGACTATTTCACAGGCGCTATTGTAGGTGAAGAAGGAAAGAGCCGTACGGATTATACACAGTCCGAAGACGATAACACCCTAGTAAAAGGGGTAGCGGGAGATGAGTACGCTCTAGGATATTTTGGCTTTTCCTACTATAAGGAAAATAAAAGTAAATTGAATGCCCTAAAGGTTGACAATGGTGACGGAGCTGTAGCTCCATCTGTTAAAACCATCAAAGATGGTAGCTATGCCCCTCTCTCTCGTATGATCTATGTTTACGCTGATAAGAAAACAATGGCAGAAAATAAAGCGATTAAAGAATTCCTCTCCTTCTATCTAAAAGATGGGAAGCAACTTGTCTCCGATGTAGGATTTATTCCTCTTCAAGATAAGGATTATAAAAAGGGATTAGCTCGCCTCGAAGGCAAATAATCCATGGATCACTCCAAAAGGGAGTGTGGACCTCCCTCTCAATGAGAAGGATCGGGCCACACTTTCCCTTGTTTATCGAAAGGAGCATAGAACGTTGAAAAATCACTCCCTTGCTACGTTGGGGCGCTTTAGACGGAAGCGTACTTTAGGGAGAGTGTGGGAGAGCATGATTCCAAAATTTCTCCTTGCCTGTGCACTGGTTTCGGTTCTTACAACCCTTGGAATCGTCGGCACTCTTCTTAAGGAAACGATCTCTTTCTTTACAAAGGTCTCTCTCTTCGACTATATAACGGGGACAAAATGGACTGCGTTATTTAATGAGGCACAACAAAGCTTCGGTGTGTTGCCACTGATTGCAGGCACATTATTGGTAACAGGAATTGCAGCACTCGTTGCGATTCCCATCGGACTGGCTAGTGCGATCTACCTTAGTGAGTATGCGAATCCGAAGGTGCGTAAGGTGGTAAAGCCGATTCTCGAGGTATTGGCAGGGGTGCCGACGATTGTCTATGGTTTCTTCGCGCTCACCTTCATCACCCCGTTATTACGGACTATTTTGCCTGACATGGGTGTCTTCAACGCGGTGTCTGCTGGTATCGTTGTTGGGATTATGATTATTCCACTCATCGCATCTCTTTCCGAAGATGCAATGAGTGCTGTCCCGCGAAGTATTCGTGAAGCGGCCTATGCGATGGGTTGTACAAAATTAGAAGTGGCCCTAAAAGTCGTTGTTCCTGCTGCTTTGTCTGGGATTATCGCATCGTTTGTTCTCGGTCTTTCCCGGGCAATTGGAGAGACGATGATTGTGACGATTGCTGCCGGTGCCACACCACGGATGACCCTAGATCCCACAGATTCCATCCAGACGATGACGAGCTTCATCGTGCAAGCTGCTACTGGAGATCATAGCTTTGGTTCCATCGCGTATGGCGCGATTTATGCAGTCGGGATGACTCTCTTTATCTTCACATTGCTGATGAATCTCCTAGCGCAATATATCTCTCGTCGCTTTAAGGAGGAGTACTGATGAGTGCGGAAAAAGCGATCGTCCATCATCAAAGAGGGAAACCGACTCCCCCAGATCTCTCTCTTGTAGAGAAGAGAGAGAGTTCTCATTTTGGTTTTCGTCGTTGGAAGAATCGATGTGCCCATGCTATTTTCTTGCTTAGTACGATGGTTGGAGTTTTTGTACTGGGTGCCTTGCTGTGGGATGTAGTGGAGGAAGGTTGGGCTTGGGTTACTCCCGACTTTTTCAATAATTTCGCTTCTCGTCTACCCGAACAGGCAGGGATCAAAGCGGCTTTCTGGGGAACGCTCTGGGTTATCGGCTTAACGATTCCCCTAACCTTTATCCTTGGTATAGGAACAGCGATTTATCTTGAGGAGTATGCACGGAAAAACCGATTTACTCGCTTCATTCAGCTCAACATTAGTAATTTGGCGGGTGTGCCTTCGATTGTGTTCGGTATTTTAGGTCTTACCCTTTTTGTACGTCTTGCGGGTTTAGGCAAGACCGTTGTAGCAGGTTCGCTCACGATGACCCTTTTAATTTTGCCGATTGTGATTGTGGCTGCCCGCGAAGCGATTTCCAGTGTACCCAATAATTTGAGGTTCGCTTCATTTGCTATGGGAGCTACCCAATGGCAAACCATTCGCCGAGTGGTACTTCCTTATTCCATGCCAGGGATTTTAACAGGGGTTATTCTGGCCCTTTCCCGGGCAATTGGTGAGACTGCTCCACTTCTTATGATCGGAGCCGTATCCTTCATCGCATTTACGCCGGGCTATGCATTAGATGCTTTCACAGTGATGCCCATTCAAATCTATAACTGGGTGAGTCAACCCCAGGCAGAATTTCAACACCTAGCCGCAGCGGGGATATTAATCCTGTTGGCGATGTTACTATCGATGAATGCTTTTGCTGTATTCCTACGAAATCGTTTTGCAAGGAAAGATAGATAAGGAGGAAACCGATGATGAGTCAGGCTACGATGTCCCGTTATGTCATTCAGGTGGAGAATCTCGATGTCTTTTATGGAGAAAAACAAGCCCTCGATAAGATCCAGATGTCGATCGAAGAAAATACCGTCGTTGCCTTGATCGGTCCATCTGGATGCGGAAAATCTACTTTCTTACGTGCATTAAACCGGATGAATGACATGATTCCTAGTGTGCGTATCAATGGAGCCATCACCATGCATGATGAGAATATTTACGATAAATCCATCGATGTGGAAATGCTTCGTAAGGAAGTAGGGATGGTGTTTCAAGCACCAAATCCTTTTCCGAAGAGCATTTACGATAATGTGGCTTATGGTCCCCGGGTTCATGGTGAGAAAAACCGTAAAGTTTTAGATGAAATTGTAGAACGGAGCCTTCGCCAAGCAGCGCTTTGGGATGAAGTGAAAGATCGATTAAAAGATCGTGCGACGGGCCTCTCTGGCGGTCAACAACAACGGCTTTGTATTGCAAGAACCCTTGCTGTTGAACCGGAAATTATCTTAATGGATGAACCCACATCGGCACTGGATCCCATCTCGACGGCTAAGATTGAAGAATTGATCCAAGAGCTGAAGCGAAAGTTTACCATTATTATCGTGACTCACAACATGCAACAGGCTGCTCGAATCTCTGATCGGACAGCATTCTTTCTGAGTGGTGAACTAGTAGAAGAAGACCAGACAGATCACCTCTTCTCCAACCCTCACGACCAGCGAACGGAAGACTATATCACGGGTCGTTTTGGTTAATGAAAGGAGACCATGCCATGATCCGACCATTTGACACATCCCTGTTAGAGGTGAAGTCTACTCTACTCAATATGGGAGAAAAGTTGGAAGTTGCCATTAACAAAGCGGTTAGAGCCCTTGCTAATCTGGATGCTGATCTAGGTAGAGAAGTGATGTTGCATGATTCGGAAGTGGATAAGATCGAAGAAGAGTTGGATATGAAAGTGACAACCTTGATCGCAACTCAGCAACCAGTAGCCAAGGATTTACGCAAATTAATCGCAGCCTTAAAAATTGCCTCTGATATGGAACGGATGGCCGATTTAGCACGCAATATTGCGGAGACGGCTGTGAAGATGGTGGAAAGTGATCAGAAACTCTTTAAGAAATTAGAAGATATCCCTAAAATGGCTCGAATAACACAGAAAATGGTTCATGATGGGATTAATAGCTATATTGATGGAAATGAAGAGCTGGCTAAAGCGATGGCAAGACAGGATGATGAAGTAGACCAAATGTATGAGCGGATTGTGAAGGAACTACTTGAACGAATGATTAACGAGCAGCAGTTTACAGAAGTATCCTTGCGGCTTTGTTTTGTTGCCCGCTATTTGGAAAGAATCGCAGATCATGCAACCAACATCGCTGAAGAAATTGTTTATATCGAAACAGGTAAAAGGGTTGACCTTAACTAGTTCTTTTGGATAAAATCCTTCTCGTTAGGAGAAGGATTTTCTGTATGATCAGAGTATGGCTTGTGACGGATGTGGGAGCAGTTAGATCCATCGATGTGCGTAATCTTTACCAGTCGAAAAAAATGGGGGTTGCTGTCGAACGTTATTTCTGTAAAATAAACAGAGAGACTGGGAGACGAGGAGAGGTTTCATGAAACGAAGTTTTCTTGTCGGAATCCTTGCGGCTAGCCTGTTAGGTGGGCTTATGCCAATAGAGAGCACGCATGCACACGCAGCAAGTGATAAAGTGGATTCAAAAAAATCAGAGTTAAAAGTAGTAAAAAAGAAAAAAGAGCAAGTAAAAGAAGAGATAGAGAAACTGAAGGAAAAAATTAAGCCTAGCAAAGAGAAAGTAGAGAAAATAGAGAAAGAGATCTCTAAAACAAACAAAAAAATTTATGAAGCAGAGAAGAAGAAAAAAGAGAATGAGGAAGAACTTAAATATTACGAACAACTCTTTAAAGATCGCTTAAAGTTAGTGTTTCAACAAGGAGAAATGGGCACGCTGGAGTCTCTTTTGAATGCGAAAAGCTTTAGTTCCTTTTTGGATCGCTTTGAAACCCTTCGTTTAATCCTTGCACGTGACCGAAGGTTGTTTGATAAATATGATCAAATCCGAAAGGATCAAGAAGCGCTCAAGTTAAAACATAAAGAGCTGGCTGAGAAGCAAAAGGACAAAGCCGAGAACGCACGGAAGATCTACGAAAAAGTTCAGGGAGAGATAGAGAAGACAAAAGGGAAACTATCTAAATTAGATAATAAAGCGGACTCCCTTCAATCAGAGATGGACTCTCTGACGATGGTGAGTGCTTCTCTCTATCCATATAAGTACGCTAGTACGAGTGGTGTAGATCCTTGGCAATTCTATAACCGACAATGTACTTCATTTGTTGCTTGGCGGATGAATCAGCATGGACTTAAATTTGACAATAACATGCAAGGTGGTCATTTCGGTAACGCGGAAAATTGGGATGAAAATGCTCGTTCCATTGGAATGACTGTCAACAATAAACCAGCGGTAGGTGCGATTGCGCAGTTTGATCCAGGGGTTGGCGGTGCTGGTAGTATTGGACATGTGGCCTATGTTACCGAAGTAAAGGGTTCCTCAGTAGAAGTCGAAGAGTACAATTTGGAAACTCCTTATGGCTTTGGGAAACGAGTTATTCCTGCCTCCAGTGTAAGTAATTTTATTCATGTTCGTTAAAATGTAATGATTTCGCTATTTCGCCCTGATGGGGCGTTTTTTTTTGCCCCTCCCTCGTTCAACGCTCACTTTCATGGTTTTTCATTCGTAATCTATAATTTTTTGTCACACTTCAACTGTAAACTGGAAAATCTCAAGTTGGAGAAGTGGAAAAAACATGATAACCTATATGGTAGAATGCGAGAGTAGTAGAGGGAGCAGATTGAAGTCATCCTGCGTTCGGAAGTCCGAAAGGTTTGAATGATAATGGATTTGCGGTGTTGCGATGTCGATTGCGATGGATTCTATGAATGAGGTGATCGTGTGCGACAAGCGAAGCTAGTTGTAAGTGGATTACAGGGAGAAGAGAGTATTGAAGTACTCCAAGAAGCATTAGCACGTATTGGAGTAGAGGGCCAAGTTGATTTGACGACGGGGAGTGTAGAGGTTGCTTTTGATGAAACGGATTTAACGTTAGAGGAGATTAATCAAGTAATAACTGGGCAGGGATATGAAGTGATGTAAGGGGTTATTCTCGATATCCCCCTGTTCGTGAACTAAAAAATATGGAACGTCTACATAAAGCAGCTTGAGTACAATGCACATTGTGCCTAGCTGTTTTTTATTCTTGAACCTCCCCCACCTACGCTAACGCTAAGAGGTGGGGGATTCTTGGGAACTCCCGTCTACTGACAGGATTATTCCAAGCTTAAACTCACAGGAAGAGCATAGCTGGCTAGAAGGGAACTGCTTCCCGACTTTCACCGTTTCTACCATGCCATTCTGCTTTGTAAGTAGCATGACGACAAAAACTCCGACCAGGCGGACAAATCACCCCCCTATTTCATCCATAATTGGATTATAAACAAAATGTATTGTTCGCAATCATATTTTTTCGGAAAATTCACACGAAAAAGCAGGTGATGGGATACTGTAGCGCGAACAAGAGTTTCTGATAAATTTTTCGATTTTTTGTGTTTTATTGATTTTGAGCCTCATACATTGGTGGGGGCTAGGGGTAAAGAAAAGGAGGAGTGGACAACGTGAATAAGGTGTTAAAGGTAGTAGGGTGGATAGGACTTCTGTTGGTTGTGGGGTTGTTTTTACAAGCAGGGGTATCGAAGTTAATTGGTGTAAAAATGGCTGTAGAGGGTTTCCATAAATTTGGTTTTCCTGACTGGTTCCGTTTGGTTATCGGTTCGCTAGAAGTCATCGGTGGGATCGCCTTATTATTTCGCAAATATACACGTCATGGTGTTGCGTTACTCTCTACGATCATGATCGGGGCTATCATTTCCATCCTTATGAAAGGGAATGCCATGGATGTGATGATGCCTGGGATCACACTTGCAGTCCTGGCTACGATTGGAACGCTGAGAAAACCAGTAAAGCAAGGGAAGTCCCCATCTGCACGGAAAGATTCCAGTGAGAAGATCGAGGGATGACTGCAAAAGAAGTGAAATAGTTTTGAATGGGAGGAATACTGGATCTCCAGGTATTCCTTCCGTTCATCCATCTATCTATTGGCAGGACGATGTGGCTGGAGTGAGAATAGCCGTCATGATAGAATGATAGATAAGTGGTTTAATGAACAAATGGACGTTTGCTGGGCGATGCCCGATCTCACAGATGGAGGCCTCCATGGATAAATTAGTTTTGATAGATGGTAATAGTATTGCATTTCGTGCCTTTTATGCCCTTCCTTTGCTGACCAATCAGAGTGGTACGTTCACCAATGCAGCCTATGGTTTCACGATGATGTTAATGAAGGTGTTGGAGGAAGAGAAGCCGACACATGTATTGGTTGCCTTTGATGCTGGACGAGTTACCTTTCGCCATACCAGTTACGGTGATTACAAAGGGAAACGGGATAAGACACCTGGAGAGCTCTCAGAGCAATTTCCATTGATCAAGGAGATCTTGGATACATTGGAAATTCGTCATTTTGAACTAGATGGTTATGAAGCTGACGATATTATTGGAACGATGGCTTGTGCCGGGGATGAACAGAAAATAGCGACGACGATCGTTACTGGGGATAAGGATCTTCTGCAGTTGGTCACGGAACATGTGACGGTTTTGATGACCAAAAAAGGAGTTTCAGATGCCCAGCGATATGATATCGCTGAAATTGATCAACGATATGGTCTTAAACCTAAGCAGATTATTGATCTTAAAGGCCTCATGGGAGATTCTTCGGATAATATACCTGGTATTCCTGGTGTAGGGGAGAAGACTGCCCTAAAATTGTTACACCAATATGGTTCGGTAGAAGAAGTATTGGCTAATGTAGCGGATCTACCTGGAAAAAAGCTAAAAGAACGTGTAGGAGAAAATAAAGCCCAGGCCCTGATGAGTAAAGAGTTGGCCACGATTATGTGTGAGACTCCTCTTGATTTTAGTTTGTCGGACATTATATATCGCCCCTTTGAACCAGCGAAGGTAGCGCCGTTATTTAAAAAATTGGAGTTTAAGAGTCTCTTAAAGCGCATCAGTCAAGAAGACGAAGAATCCTCCGTTTTATCAGTTGTAAAAGAGCTAACTTATCATCTTCTTACGGAGAAGGATACTTCAAAGTGGGAGAAACTATTGCGAGAGGATCAGCTTTCTCTTTATGTGGAGATGAGTAGCCCTAGTTATCACAGAGCAGAGGTATCCGCTCTTGCTCTCTCCAGTGATCACGATCACCTCTTCCTTCCCATAGAGGTGGCACAAGGCTGGGAAGCGTTTCGGGAGTGGTTAGCGGACCCTAGTAAAAAGAAGTGTGCCTATGATGTTAAAGGGACCCAAATTGCGTTGAAACGAAATGGATTGGATTCAGCAGGTTTTACGTTTGATGTGATGCTGGCCTCATACATCATTAATCCCTCCGAATCAGCTCATGAACTATCTGATATTGTTGAACGAAAACTGGATGCTTCTCTTCCAGCAGATGATGAGGTGTATGGAAAAGGAGCAAAACGGCGTTCACTACAAGGTGAAGAGCTTGCAGCCCATTTGACTCGAAAGACGGAGACGCTTACCCGGCTACAACCAGTCTTAGAAGAGGAATTAGAGGAATCAGGGCTATCCACACTCTATTTCGAGCTAGAGCTACCAGTTAGTCATGTGCTGACGGAAATGGAGTGGCAGGGTGTAAAAGTAGATAAAGAAGGATTGCAGGAACTTGGGAAGCTACTTTCTGCCCAACTTAAGGAGCTAACTAGCAAGATTTATGATCTGGCTGGAACCGAGTTCAACATCAATTCCCCAAAGCAGTTAGGGGAGATTCTCTTTGATAAATTAGGACTTCCTGTGTTGAAAAAAACAAAAACCGGATACTCCACGAGTGCTGATGTTTTGGAGAAATTGGCTCCCCAGCATGAGATTGTGGAAGAGATTCTTCACTATCGCCAGGTGTCTAAGTTGATTTCTACGTATGTGGAAGGATTGATGAAGGAGCGTTCAGAAGAGGATGGGAAGATACATACTCGTTTTCAGCAGGCGATTGCAGCTACTGGGCGCCTTTCTAGCACAGATCCGAACTTACAAAATATCCCGATCCGGATGGAAGAAGGCAGACGAATCCGTAAGGTGTTTATTCCTTCACGGGAGAACTGGCTCTTATTAGCTGCGGACTATTCGCAGATTGAACTACGGGTGCTTGCCCATCTCTCTGCTGATGAAAATCTGATCGAGGCTTTTCATTCAGATATGGATATTCATACAAAGACAGCGATGGATGTTTTTAAGGTTAAGGAAGAGGAAGTTACATCCCAGATGCGGCGCCAAGCGAAGGCGGTTAACTTCGGGATTGTGTATGGGATAAGCGACTATGGCTTGTCACAAAGCTTAAACATTACCCGTAAAGAAGCAGCCGAGTTTATCGAACGTTATTTGGAAAGCTATCCCGGTGTGCATAAGTATATGGAAGATATCGTAAAGAAAGCGAAGAAGGATGGGTACGTCACAACGATGCTGGAACGTCGTCGCTATCTCCCTGATATCAACTCTCCAAACTTTAATCGCCGTAGCTTCGCAGAACGTACAGCGATGAATACTCCGATTCAAGGATCAGCAGCAGATATCATCAAAAAGGCGATGGTAGCGATGAAAAGCGCCCTCGATGAGGCAGATTTATCGGCTACATTGCTCCTTCAAGTACACGACGAATTGATTTTTGAGGCGCCTGAGGAAGAATTAGAAACATTATCTGAGGTTGTGTGCCGAGTGATGGAAGAGGCCGTAGAATTATCCGTACCACTAAGAGTAGATGTGGATACGGGTAAGACTTGGTATGATGCGAAATAATGGATGGATAGGGAGAGAGCGGCTTGCCAGAATTACCTGAGGTAGAGACAGTCAAAAAGACATTGCAAAAGTTAATATCAGGGAAGACCATCGAAGAAGGTGTAGTTACCTTACCGCGAATTATTCAAGAACCACCAAGTCCAGACCTTTTCCAAGAGATGCTGAAGGGGCAGACGATCCATGATGTAGGAAGGAGAGGGAAGTTCCTTCGTATTTTCTTGGATACACATGTATTAGTTTCACACCTACGTATGGAGGGGCGCTACCATCTGGCCATGAAGGATGAGCCGATAGAGAAGCATACCCATGTTCGATTTTGCTTTACAGATGGGACAGAGCTTCGGTACAAAGATGTTCGTCAATTTGGCACGATGCACCTTTATCCTCTTGGTGAGGACTTAAAGCGACCTCCATTGGCCAAGCTGGGGCCAGAGCCGCTTTCCGAAGATTTTACTTTAGCAGGATTTCAACGTTCGCTAAGTGGCCGTCGTACCAAAATAAAGTCACTGTTGTTAAATCAGGCATTTTTGAGCGGTTTGGGTAATATTTATGTGGACGAGGCCTTGTTTGGGGCATCGATTCTCCCCGAACGATTAGTGGAGTCATTAACCCCAGATGATGTTGAACGTCTTTATACAAGTATCCGTTCTGTTCTTTCCACTGCTGTAGAAGCGGGGGGTTCCTCTGTACGCTCTTATGTCGATGGCAATGGCGAGATGGGGATGTTTCAGTTACAGATCAAGGTTTACGGTAGGAAAGGAGAAGCCTGCCACCAATGCGGTGAACCGATTCAACGGATTGTGGTTACCGGACGCGGAACTCATTTTTGCACGACCTGCCAGCATTAAAAATAGAAGTAATGAGATCGGTCACACCACCATTTGCCCGTAAATAAGATAGGGTATTCAATTCCCTGTCGAATGGAGGGATGGCTGGTGGGGGCCGTCTTTTTTCACATACTGCTAGCGATGGCAGTTAGTCTAGATAGCTTTGGTGTAGGCGTAACTTATGGATTGCGGCGGATCAGAATTCACTGGGTATCCATACTTATAATTGGATGTTGTTCTGGTGGTGTTGCGGGACTTTCCATGCAACTGGGACGGATAGGGGCAATGTGGATTCCTCCGAGTATTACCTCAGGAGTAGGTGCTACGATCCTCGTTTTTATGGGTCTTTATACTTTAGTCCAGGTACGCCAGAGTCACTCATCTCAATCTAACAAAGAATTGACGACACCTGTACGAGTCTTCTCTTTTGAATTACGTAAATTTGGGATCGTGATTCAAATATTAAAGTCTCCGATCGCGGCAGATCGCGATGATTCAGGGGTGATCAGTTCAGGGGAGGCCGTGTGGCTTGGAATGGCCCTCTCTTTGGATGCCTTTGGTGTAGGTCTGGGTGCGGCTTTACTGGGGTTCTCGCCTTGGATGGCAGCCGGCACCATTGCGCTAATGAGTGTCCTCTTTTTGGCGATGGGAATGAGGATTGGTTTTCGCTTTCGTGGGTGGGCATTCTTCTCTGCGGGAGCTTATATACCCGGTATTTTGTTAATTGTAATGGGTGTTATACGTTTTATGGAGTAAGCGGATCTTATTCTTGGAGGGATATAAGGTGGCTATCGGGTTGACAGGTGGGATTGCTACTGGGAAAAGTACAGTTTCACAGATGATCGCCAAACGCGGAGGGTTGATTATTGATGCAGATCAAGTGGCGAGGGAAGTGGTGGAGCCAGGAACTGAGGGAAGCGTGAAAGTGCGAGCGCGTTTTGGAGACAGTGTCTTTACTCATTCTGGCGAATTAAATCGTCATGCTTTACGTAACGTGATCTTTAATGATGAAGGGGCACGAAAAGATCTCAATCAAATTCTTCACCCGCTGATCCTTCACCGAATGCAATCGTTGCGGGATGAATTTGAAAGCAAGCCAGGGGGAATTGCTGTGTTGGACATCCCCCTGTTAATTGAAGAAGGACTTACTTTCTTGGTAGATCAGGTGGTCGTTGTCTACGTACCTGAACCACTTCAATTAATGCGGTTAATGGCACGTGAGGGGATCCGTGATGAAAAAGCGATGCAGATGGTACAAGCTCAGATGCCGATTGAAGAGAAGAAACGGTTTGCAGATGTACTCATCGATAATTCAGGAACGATGGCGGACACGGAAAGGCAGGTAGATCTCCTATGGGAAACATGGGTGCGCGAAAATGGATCCGTCCGGTAATCGATTCCCTCCCATCGAAGAGGAAAATGGTCGGGGCTATCATTATTTTGCTTGCATTCTTAATGTTGGCAACGCCTTTAATTAATCGTTGGATGTATCCGATTCGCTATGAAGACTCCATCATAAACAGTGCAAAGACAACTGGGGCAGACCCATTTTTGGTGATGGCCATTATACGGGTAGAGAGCGATTTTGATCCAAAGGCCCGCTCTCGAGTAGGAGCCCAAGGGTTGATGCAACTCACCCAGGAAACAGTGGATTTCGTGGTAGAGCGTGGGAAGTTTTCACCTGCTTTTCGAGACTATGTACACGATCCATCGATTAATATTCATATGGGTTCCTGGTATATCGCCGCCTTGACAAGGGAGTATAAAGGAAATGAGCTTGCCGCTGTAGCCGCGTATAATGCAGGTCCAGGGAATGTCAATAAATGGCTAAAGCGAGGGCGATGGGATGGAACAAGAAAGCACTTGAAAAGAATTCCCTTTGGTGAAACTCGTCACTATATTCAACGAGTATTCTACTATAAAGAGAAATATCGTGCATTGTATGAAAACCTCACAAAAAAAAGAGGTTCTTACACCCGAACAGAGTAGAGGAAAAACAAAAAACTATTAAAATTACATAGAAATATATGGTCCTATCTCATCATATTGTATATAATACCCAGTGGAGCGTGTGCCGCTGGGTATTATTTGTGGGAATAACCTTGTCAAGAGTAAGGCATTTCAACACAACACATTGCAATATGTGACATACTGATTATAATAAGAGAGGAACTGGTATGGATCATATGAAGATCAGGAAGGGGTATCATATGTCTCTACGTATCGCAATCAACGGATTTGGCCGTATTGGGCGGATGGTATTCAGAAAGGCGATTCGGGAGCAGGATCTCGAAGTGGTAGCTGTCAACGCTAGCTACCCCGCTGAAACCTTAGCACACCTTGTAAAATATGACACGATCCATGGGGTCGTTGATGATGAAATTAAAGTTGAAAACGGTCATTTACATGTAAACGGTCGCATTGTCCAATTAGTCTCCGAACGGGATCCAGCAAAATTACCTTGGGCAGAGTTAAATATTGACCTCGTTATCGAAGCAACAGGGAAGTTCCGTGATCGTAAGGGAGCAGGACTTCACTTGCAAGCAGGTGCTAAAAAAGTAGTCATCACTGCACCTGGGAAAAATGAAGATGTGATGGTTGTGATGGGCGTTAATGAAAGCGCATACGATCATAAGAAGCATCATATTATCTCTAACGCCAGCTGTACGACGAACTGCCTGGCACCATTGGTCAAAGTTCTCCATGAACAATTTGGCATTGAACAGGGTTTGATGACGACGGTTCATTCCTATACAAACGATCAGAAAAATTTGGACAACCCGCACAAGGATTTACGTCGTGCCCGTGCGTGTGCACAATCCATTATCCCTACAAAAACCGGTGCGGCTAGCGCCATTGGTAACGTCCTTCCTGAGTTAGCTGGTAAATTAAATGGACTATCTTTACGGGTACCTACACCCAATGTGTCTGTCGTCGACTTGGTAGTTGATTTGAACACCGAGGTAACTGTAGAAGAGGTAAATGCTGCATTGCAAAATGCTGCTACCTCTGAGATGAAAGGAATCATCCAATTTTGCGAAGAACCATTAGTTTCCCCTGATTTTATTGGGAATCCACATTCTACGATTGTTGATGCTTTATCCACCATGGTGATCGGGGATCGCCAGGTTAAGGTCCTTGCTTGGTATGATAACGAGTGGGGTTATTCTTGTCGGGTGGTTGATCTTGTGAAGAAAGTTGGCGAACCTTTTTTAGCCGATAAGGTCATGAAGGAGCGGATTCCTGTGTAATTGCATGGCTCCGGTTGGCCAAGACCTACTTTCATGAAGCTTAAGTCCGCAAAAAATAATGGATCGATAATGTATCAATGACTCGCTATCGAAGTGATGGCGGGTTGTTGGTTTTTACGTACACGTTCCCATAATTCGTACAAAGAGAGTAGGGATGTGTTATATTTAGGAGACGATAAGGTGGACCCGGAAGGAAGTACAATGCAGGAGGAATGAGGATGAAGTGCCCGTTTTGCTATTCTATCGGAAGTCGGGTGTTGGATTCACGCCCCGCACATGAAGGAAAGTCGATTCGGCGTCGACGGCAATGTGAAGATTGTGAACGGCGATTTACAACGTTTGAAATGGTGGAAGATAAGCCGTTGATCGTTATTAAAAAGGATGGAAGCCGCGAAGAGTTTAAGCGAGAGAAGCTGTTGCGCGGATTAATTCGGGCATGTGAAAAACGGTCGGTTCCGATGGAGCGGTTAGAGAGATTGGTCGATGAGGTACAACGTTCCCTGCAAGAGCGAAACGAGTCAGAAGTACCAACACAAGAGATCGGTAGTATGGTCATGGAACGATTGCTTGATGTGGATGAAGTGGCTTATGTGCGTTTTGTTTCGGTCTATCGCCAATTTCAAGATATCAATGTATTTGTAAGGGAATTGGAAGAACTGTTGAATCGGTCCTGAAAGCCGTTAGCAAGTGATCGGATCAGTAGAAAGGAGCATGCCCTTTCTTAAGGTCAAAATACGAGGTTTGTCCCAAAAGGCCACTCTTGGTACAATGGGTATCCAACTTTTCGACCGGAGTGGGGGTATGATGATGTCGATGACATGGAGAGAATGTACGCCACGGGATGGCTGGTGTGTACACAGCTGCCGTCCTCTATATATAGCCGATTTGATAGCATTAACACGCCTCTACCAGCCAATTATTGGCGCACGGGCATCTAGTTTGTATACCACATTGTACTGTCATTTGCCCCTCCATCAAGCAGGGAACTCTCATATGATGAATCATCTCGACCTGATGAAGGGACTCTCTTTGTCATTGGCAGAAGTATTAGAAGCGCGCTACCTTTTAGAGGGCGTGGGTTTACTAAATTCCTTTAGTGTTTCGCAAAAGGATAGCAGGTTACTAGAGTACGAGTTGGTCCCACCATTAACACCCCTTCGCTTCTTTCAGAGCGATGTCTTAAGTGTGGCCTTACTAAACCGGATTGGAAAGGAACGTTTCCAATTACTGCGAGATGAATTGCTCGCTTCTTCTCATGAAAATAGGGAAGAGAATGGGGTAGAGGTGACCAAATCATTTGGCCAAGTGTTTGGTTCTCTTTCTCCGACTGAGATTACCTCGGCTACAGAGTTAGAGCAGGACACTCCCTTCCCTAGTCCAGCAGAGGAAGAAGGAAGTATCGAAGGTCGTCGCCCTGTTTTTAATCGAGAGGAAGATGACTTGTCGATGGTGAGGTCTCGTTTAGCTAATATCTTGGATGAAGGGGCATGGACTGCTTCTGTAGAGGCTTGTCTCAGAGAGATTCGTTTCTTGTATCAACTGGATGATTGGGATTTGATAAAAGCTTTGCAAAACCCCTATGTAACCCAAAGTGGTCGCATTGATATCCCGCGGTTTCGTTCTTTTGTACGGAGTCAATATCGAATGCGATTTGGGAGTGCTCCTGTTGTTGTCGGACGAAGGCAACTCACAGCAACGATGGAACAGGCGCAAATCACTGAACCCTCTTCAAAAAAACAAGTCGAGTCTAAGAAACGGGAGCAGAAAGTTTCAGGACAGACGAAGGAAGAAGAGCGTCATTTCCGCATGTTGAGTCAGTTGTCGCCCATCAAACTACTCTCCCATTTTCAAAAGGGAAAGCAAATCCCTCGTTCCGATTTAGAATTGGTAGAGGATCTGACGAGTCAATATGGATTATCCAATGGTGTGATCAATGTTTTGTTGGAGTATGTGCTCTATACCTATGATTACAAGCTCCCACGTCCACTCGTGGAAAAAATTGCGGGTCACTGGCAACGGAAAAACATAAACACAGTAGAAGAAGCGCGAGAAATGGTGAGCAAGGAGCTTAACTGGGAGTGGAATAAGCGAAAGAGCGGAGAAAATAAACGCCGCCAAGGGACAACCTCTACACGGAAGAGCAGACGTGGGGCGGAGGATAAATTGCCGAAGGCAATCGCTCGATCCCAGGAAAAAAAACAAGGGTCATCTCCACTGGAGGAGTGGGAAGTAGATCCTGAGGCTGCGGCCCAAATTCAAGCGGAGATTGAAAAAATGGAACAAAGTTTTGCTGAAAGGGATAAGCAGAAGGGGAATGCGTAATGGAGCGGATCGATAGGGTGGTATCTCCGATTCGAGAAAAACTAAATCGCCGAGTCAATCTAGAACAACGCCTGCAAGAGCTTTTAACTGCTCGAGAGGTAAAGGCCTTCCGGATGGAGCATCCTGAGGTGCCCCAGGAAGTATATCGGCGCTCTATTGGTGCATTACACCAATTGGTAGAAGAGCGCGGGCATTGTGATCAATGTCCTGGACTAGAGAATTGTCCAAACCTGATGCAGGGTCATCAACCTGAGCTGGCTATGTATGGTGGTTACCTCGATCTACGGTTGCAACCTTGTCCCAAGTTGATAGCGAAGGAGAAGGAAAGGAATCGGAAGCGGTTGATCAAGAGTCATCATATCCCCACGGATATCTTGTCGGCTACTTTCTCCTCCATCACGCCTAATAATGCTCGAAAACCAGCTATTATTGCAGCGGTTAAGTTTTGTCAACAGTTTGCGCAGAAGCGTCCAGAACGGGGCCTTTATCTATATGGAACCTTTGGTGTGGGGAAAAGTCGAATCGCTGGGGCGATGGCACAAAAGTTAGTGGACCATCAGGTAGATTCTCTGATGGTATATGTTCCTGACTTTCTTAGGGAAATTAAAGAATCAATCCGTGATGGGATGATCCAGGAAAAACTGGATGCCTTAAAAAAGGCGACCGTACTTATTCTTGATGATCTGGGAGCGGAGACATTGACCCCCTGGACCCGTGATGAAATTATCGGAGCGTTACTACAGTATCGGATGACAGAAAAAATGCCGACAGTGATTACTTCTAATTTGGACTTAGATGAGCTAGAAGATCATTTTGCCTATTCGGACAAAGGTGGAACAGAACGGATGAAAGCGAAGCGATTGATGGAGCGGATTCGTCCGTGTATGGATGATTATTGTGTAGAAGGCCCTAACTGGCGTGAGCAAGGTTAAAATGAAGAAAATCATAAAAAGAAATAACACCCTCTTGCTTTCATGATAAAAGCCATGCTATAATCAATTTCGTCGCCAATTAGTTAAAAGGTTCGGTAGCTCAGTCGGTAGAGCAGAGGACTGAAAATCCTCGTGTCGGCGGTTCGATTCCGTCCCGAACCACCATTGTTGTTATGCGGATGTGGCTCAGGGGTAGAGCATCGCCTTGCCAAGGCGAGGGTCGTGGGTTCGAATCCCATCATCCGCTCCATCTTACCTTTGCCGGGGTGGCGGAATGGCAGACGCACGGGACTTAAAATCCCGGGGTGGGTTCCCACCGTGTCGGTTCGAGTCCGACCCTCGGTACCATATGGAAGCAAAGATCTCCCTAGTAGGGAGATCTTTTTTTTGTAATTATAATTTTGTGTGTTTAATTTTGGTGATTGAACTAATAGCTTCTATCCCCTTATTTTTAGGAGATTTTGAGGAGCATCTGGAATGGTATACGTCTAGCTAGAAAGATAAAAGGACTTTGCAGGAGAACGGACCGATTGATAAGTGATTATGATAGGATAAATAAAGACACTTCCTGCCGGCATAGAAATATTTTCAAAAGGGTTCTTGGGGTGGATGCGTGATTGTATCGATCCTTTTTTATCGCAAAACAAGCAAACATATGTTGGTATTTTCGGAAGAGGAGGAAGTTTATGACGGGAAACACACATTTATCTCTAGGGGTGGCAGCGGGGGCGGTAACTGTAGCGACAAACGGCTTAGCGACAGATGTTGGAGCATGTGTAACGGCAGTGATGGTGGCGTCTATCGGCTCGATTTTACCGGATATCGATGAAGATGGTAGTGTGCTTAACAATCTGTTGTTTCGTTCTATTAAGTATAGATCCGTTGCATTAGCACTTTTAGGAGCGGCAATTGTATTATTAGGCATTCTTAAAGGATTAGCCTTGTGGGTTGTTCTGGCAGGAGTGTATGCAATGGCTGTCGCTTTTATCCCCCATCGCAGTTTTACACACTCGTTACTTTCTTTATTTTTAGTAGCTGGTATTACTTATATGGCAGAACCTACTTATATATGGCCCTTGGTAGCAGGATACTTGTCTCACCTATTGGCCGACAGCATCACAGCTGGGGGAATCCCCTTATTTTGGCCATGGAAAAAGCGAATCGGAACCAAGAATATCGGTTTTAGTATCCGAAGTGGAGATATCGTCGATAAACTTACCGGGAAGATCGCTATGTATGGTGGGTCGTTGACTATTCTTTACTTGTTATTTTCGGGAACCTCCTCCAAAGTACTGGTTGAAGTTCTTCGTGACCCAGTGGGAGCATTTCGTTATATGTTTTTTAGTTGAAAAGGAATGATTCGAATGATTTGCTAACCTCGCCTCTTGACGTATACAGATATGTCCCCGCCCATATACTAATCGTAAATGGACAAAGGAGCCGATTGATCGATGGGGGCCTATCAGATATCTGTGCCTGGCCATGCTGCATCCCAAGAAGTGTTATGCATGCGTGAGCTTTTGACAAATCAACGGAGTAAGCTAGAGCGATTCGGGTTTGATTTGGAAGAGAAGCGGCAGGGGGATCGAACGATTTTTACCTGTCTAAATCGTCAATTAGGACGACAGCGTGAGCATAGCTTGCGTCAGCAACTAGGTCAGGCTGTGGCAGATTACTTAATTACTGTAGATGAGCCTGCCTTTATACGGCAAATTATCGCCAAAGAATTTCATTATCGGGATCCGCAGGAGACGAGACAGATTGAAAGCTATGCATTTCACCTCCTAGTAGATACAGAGGATGAGGTAGATGAAGAGTATGGCTCTCTACACCGGAAGGAGAAAATGGCACAACAAGTTGCTCATTACTTGACTCATACCCATTTTCTGGCGGTGGATGGTTATTTTCATTTCCGAATGAAACGGTATAAGAAAGTATTGATTAAATTGGT
The DNA here is from genome assembly GCF_900106775.1 of Marininema mesophilum. Lineage (GTDB taxonomy): Bacteria > Bacillota > Bacilli > Thermoactinomycetales > DSM-45169 > Marininema > Marininema mesophilum. Next base: position 25,613 of record NZ_FNNQ01000008.1, on the reverse strand, counting down.
TGAACATGCGATTGATGAATACTTGTTGGATCAAGAGTATCAGGAGTTTATTAATTTGTTACGTCATTTTGTCGCGTCACAACCTTCAAAAGTACCACTTATTCATGTGGTTCATGGTGGAGGGAAAAGGCGATTTCACTTGCTGACAGTTGAGGGTAAACCACTCTCCCTCAATGAGATGGATGGGGTTGTAGATGAGCTGATGGCAGATACTCTGTCCCAGGAGGATATGATCGTCAGTACCTTGTTAACAGCGGCACCCGAGCAGGTTGTGCTTCATAGTCTCAATCCCGAAGAGAACGTTATTAGAACCCTTCTCCAAATTTTTTCAGGACGAATTACATTGTGTGAGGGGTGTGTGGATTGTAAGTGGCATTTTAATATTGGAGAAGATGGTTGACTCAGGTAGAGGGTGGTGATATGATACATACACATTTTGGTGTGAGTAATGACATGGACGAGGACAGCGTGTTTCATATCATGGTTAGCAGAGAGGGAAGGTCATCGGCTGAAAACCTTCCAACCCACTGTATGAAGCAAGACCCCCTCTGAGTCGCGACAGGGAATGTTATCTGAACGAGTATCTGCCGCCGGTAGCAGCCGTTATGTGCTTGAGGACTATACCATACCTGTGATTGGTATAGTTAAATAAGGGTGGAACCACGTGTGACACACTCGTCCCTTTTACGGGGCGGGTGTTTTTATTTTGTCTAAAAGGGAGTGGTCGCAGGATGAGTGTTGTAATACGTTTACCTGATGGTACCGAACGATCCTTTGAAGATAAGGTATCGGTGCTAGGAGTAGCAGAGTCCATCAGCCGTGGCTTAGCTAAAAAAGCAGTAGCAGGAATGATCGATGGGAAACCTGTGGATCTCTCTCGGGAAGTTCCCAATGAAGCTGAGGTGAAAATCCTAACGTTAGATGATGCGGAAGGACTGGAAGTCTACCGTCATAGTGCGGCTCATCTGATGGCTCAGGCGGTAAAACGCCTCTACCCGGATGTGAAATTGGGCATTGGGCCTGTGATCGAAAATGGTTTTTATTACGATATGGACTTACCTGAGTCGATCACGGCAGAGGATCTACCGAAGATTGAAAAAGAGATGGAAAAGATTGTGAAGGAAAATCTTCCTGTGACTCGTCAGGTTGTTTCTCGTGAAGAAGCGTTGCGGATCTATGAAGAAGTAGGAGATCCGTTGAAGTTGGAGTTAATCCGGGAACTGCCAGCGGGCGAGCTGATCACGATTTATCACCAGGGTGAATTTTTCGATCTGTGTCGAGGGCCCCACTTGGCTTCTACAGGGAAGATGAAAGCTTTTAAGTTACTTAGTGTTGCAGGTGCCTATTGGCGAGGGAACTCAGAAAACCAGATGCTCCAACGGATCTATGGAACCATCTGGCCAAAGAAATCTCAGTTAGACGAGCATCTTCATCGATTAGAAGAGGCCAAGGAACGGGATCACCGTAAACTGGGTAAAGAGCTTGGGATTTTCACCCTCTCCAAGGAAGTGGGACAAGGGTTACCCCTTTGGCTACCTAAGGGAGCAACGGTTCGTCGTACGATTGAACGTTATATTGTCGATTTAGAAGAGCGCTTAGGATATGAGCATGTGTATACTCCTCACCTGGCAAGCGTGGAATTGTACAAAATTTCTGGTCACTGGGAGCACTACCATGAGGATATGTATCCACCGATGCAGATGGATAACGATGAGTTGGTGCTACGTCCGATGAATTGCCCCCACCATATGATGGTGTTTAAGAATGAACTGAAGAGCTATCGGAACCTGCCGATTCGGATTGCAGAGTTAGGAATGATGCATCGCTATGAAATGTCAGGTGCCCTCTCAGGCCTACAGCGTGTGCGGGCGATGACCTTGAACGATGCGCATATCTTTTGTCGTCCAGATCAAATCAAAGATGAGTTTATCAAAGTGGTTCAATTGGTTCAGCAAGTATATAAGGACTTTGGAATTAAAGACTTCTGGTATCGCTTATCCTATCGTGATCCAAAGGATAAGAAGAAATATGTGGATAATGATGAGATGTGGGAAAAAAGCCAGCAAATGCTGAAGGCTGCCATGGATGAGCTGGGTGTCAACTATGTAGAAGCGGAAGGGGAAGCCGCTTTCTACGGTCCGAAGCTCGATGTTCAGGTACAGACCGCGCTAGGGAAAGATGAGACCCTCTCTACAGTTCAGCTGGATTTCCATCTCCCTAATCAATTTAAATTGGAGTACATCGGTGAAGATGGCCAACGCCATCGCCCAGTAGTTGTCCACCGTGGGATCGTGGGTACCATGGAACGATTTGTTGCCTTCTTACTCGAGTATTACAAGGGAGCCCTGCCGTTATGGCTATCTCCTGTACAAGCGAAGGTGATGACGATTGCTGATTCTTTCCACGATTATGCTCAAGAGGTCGTAGAGAAGATGAAAGCGGCAGGGATTCGTGCAGAGTTGGATGCACGTAGTGAGAAAATCGGATACAAGATTCGTGAGGCTCAGTTGCAAAAAGTCCCTTATATGCTCGTCATTGGTGAAAAGGAGCAGGAACAAAGAGCTGTCGCCCTTCGCAAACGGGGGGTAGGTGATCAAGGGGCTCGCCCTATTGATGAAGTGATTGCAGATATTCAACAAGTGATTGCGGATAAGAAATAAGTTAGGAAACGACAATGATGAGGCCAGGATGCTTGATCTATGGTTAACAGAGAAGGAAGGTCACCGGCTGTAAACCTTCCAACCCACTGGATGGTGCATCACCCCCTCTGAGTCGCAGTTGGGAACGTGTAGTAGGATGATCCTACTGAACCAGTATCGACTGCCGGTCGCACACCGTTATGTGTTCAAGGACTGTACTTAAGTTTTGCTGGGGTTCAGTCGAATTAGGGTGGAACCACGTGTAACACACTCGTCCCTTTACGGGGCGGGTGTGTTTATTTTATATAAAAGAGGAGTGTGGACAGGATGAGTGTGATTCGTCTCCCAGATGGTACTGAGCGAGCTATTGAACAACAGATAACGATGAAGGATGTAGCGGCGTCGATCAGCCTTGGCCTATCCAAAAAAGCGGTAGCGGGTATGATTGATGGCAAGACGGTGGATTTATCAGAGAAAGTACCAAACGGGGCTGAGGTGAAGATTCTCACCTTAGAGGATGCAGAGGGCCTTGCTGTCTATCGCCATAGTGCAGCCCACCTGATGGCGCAGGCGATAAAGCGTTTGTATCCTGATGTGAAACTAGGGATTGGACCTGTGATTGAAAATGGATTCTACTATGATATAGATCTTTCGAAACCCATCACGGCAGAGGATTTGCCAAAAGTTGAGAAGGAAATGGAGAAGATCGTTAGGGAGGATATTCCGGTGAGGAAAGAGGTTGTCTCCCGGGAAGAAGCTCTACGGATCTATGAAGAAATAGGCGATCACCTAAAGTTGGAACTCATTAACGAGTTCCCAGAGGACGAGCTGATCACGATTTACCATCAAGGAGAATTTTTCGACCTTTGCCGAGGACCACACCTTCCTTCTACGGGAAAGATGAGGGCATATAAGTTACTCAGTGTTGCAGGTGCTTACTGGCGGGGAAATTCTGAAAATAAGATGCTGCAACGCATCTACGGAACCATCTGGCCGAAGAAAGCAGAATTGGATGAGTACCTACTGCGTTTGGAGGAGGCGAAGGAACGCGATCACCGCAAAATTGGTAAAGAGCAGGAGTTATTTATGTTTTCTGAGGAGGCACCAGGCATGCCCTTCTTCCTGTCAAAGGGGATGGTTCTCTGGAATGAATTAGAGGAGTATGCGCGGAAGATGTACCAGGAGAGTGGCTATCAAGAGGTGCGTACCCCACTCATGATGAATCGAAAATTGTGGGAACAATCGGGCCATTGGGAGCATTATCGGGAAAATATGTACTATACGGATGTAGATGAAACTCCCTTTGCTCTAAAACCGATGAATTGTCCTGGTCACATGCTTATTTATAAGCAAAAAAGGCGTTCCTATCGCGATTTACCGTTACGATTAGCGGAGTTTGGGCAAGTACATCGTCATGAGTTTTCAGGTGCATTACAAGGTTTGTTTCGGGTAAGAACCTTTACTCAGGATGATGCTCATATTTTCGTCAGGTCTGATCAAGTGGGTGCAGAAGTGATGAGAATGATTCAGTTAGTGGATCGAATGTACTCGACTTTTGGTTTTCAATGGACTATTGAACTCTCTACTCGTCCCGTCGACTCAATGGGTGAGGGTGGGTTGTGGAGAGAAGCTGAATCTTCGTTAAGGGATGTTTTAGAACAAAGTGGAATCGATTTTCTAATCAATGAAGGAGATGGGGCATTTTATGGTCCGAAAATCGATTTTCATATCCGTGATGCGTTAGGACGTAGTCATCAGTGTGCAACCATCCAACTCGATTTTCAGATGCCGGAGAAATTTGATCTTACTTATGTGGGTGAAGATAATCAACGTCATCGGCCCATTGTGATTCACCGCGCTGTATTTGGTTCTATTGATCGCTTCTTAGGTATATTAGTCGAGCATTTTGGGGGTAGGTTTCCTATTTGGTTATCTCCTGTACAGGCGATGGTGATTACTCTTGCCGATGAGGACTACGATCAAGGCTTCACAGTGGTTAATCGTTTAAAAATAGCTGGAATCCGCGCTGAGTTGGACGCGCGAAGTGAAAAAATAGGATACAAGATTCGTGAGGCTCAAATACAACAAGTTCCCTATATGCTCATTATCGGGGAAAAAGAGAGGAAACAAGGGGTTGTTTCTCTACGTGAACGGGGAGTCGGTGAATTGGGGGTTTATCCGTTGGAAAATGTGATATCTAGGATAAAACAAGAGATCAAAGAGGGAGGCCTTCCCATCTCTTGACAAGAACCAACTAAAGTGATAGTATTTTTTAGGTATCAAGCAGAAGCGCCCGCTTCTCACCTGATCGACGCTTAGGGCTGTCGGCAGGTTCCCGGATCCTGAATGATGGAATTGGGCCGTGGTGTGGGCATCTGCCAACACCTTTTTTTGTATGCCTACTTTTGCTGATGTTCCCTCGAACAGAGGGAGCAGTCCAGAAAGGTTCAAGGCTTGGACGAAGCCTTCACCCCTGACAGTGGGATCTGTTTTTGGGTGAGAAATCCTGGGTACGTCAATGAACTTTCCATCGGAGGTGGCAGGTTATTAGCAGGGAACAGCAACAGCTGAACGAGGCGATCCGTGCCCGAGAGGTGCGGTTGATCGATGCGGAAGGGAACCAATTGGGTATTAAACCTCTCCGCGAGGCACTTAGCATGGCACAAGAAGCCGAGCTGGACCTCGTGAACGTCGCTCCTCAGGCCAAACCGCCTGTTTGTCGGATTATGGATTACGGCAAATACCGTTATGAGCAGAGTAAGCGGGAGAAAGAGGCGCGTAAGAACCAGAAGACCGTTCAACTTAAAGAAGTTCGCTTTAGCTCTAACATCGAAGATCACGATGTGAACACCAAGCTTCGCAACGTGAAAAAGTTTCTTTCCAACGGAGATAAAGTAAAGCTTTCCATCCGTTTCCGTGGTCGGGAAATTACCCACCAAGACCTAGGTCGGAAGATGCTGACTCGGGTAGCGGAAGAAGTGAAGGATCTCGGAGATGTGGAGCGCCAGCCCAAGCTGGAAGGTCGTCAGATGATTATGATACTGGCACCGAAAAACACCAACAGCTGAGGAGTGACCCCCATGCCGAAAATGAAGACGCGCCGTGCGGCCGCAAAGCGTTTCAACAAAACCGGCACCGGCAAGATCAAACGCAACCATGCGTTTACCAATCATATTCTTGAAAGCAAAAGCCCAAAGCGTAAACGTAAATTGCGCAAAGGTGCCTTAATGGCTAAAGGTGATGTAAAGCGCACCAAACAACTGATCGCTTATAAGTAACTACACGGACGAACCGTTTTGAGTCTGGAGGGAATTTATCATGGCACGTGTAAAAGGCGGTACCGTTACTCGTCGGCGTCGCAAAAAGGTTTTAAAGCTCGCCCGCGGTTACTACGGTTCAAAACATACGCTCTTTAAAACGGCAAAACAAGCAGTAATGAAATCGTTGATGTTTGCATATCGCGACCGTCGCCAGAAAAAACGGGACTTCCGCAAACTGTGGATCACCCGGATCAATGCTGCTGCACGTATGAACGGCTTGTCTTACAGCAAGCTGATGTATGGCTTGAAGCAAGCAGGGGTTAACGTCAACCGTAAGATGTTAGCTGACCTAGCTGTTCGTGACGAAAAAGCTTTTTCCGAGCTTGCTAAGCTTGCTAAGGGCAAGGTAAACGCTTAATAAAGGAGTAAACCCCCTACAATCTACTAGATTGTAGGGGGTTTTTTTGTGGAATTAAGCAAATAGAAGGTTTTGCAAGTTGTTGAAGCACTACTAAAATAGTGTGCCAATTTAGATATTAAAAGGAAAAGGAAGGATTTAGTGGGGATAGGGGATAATACTGAAGAGGCTGTGCTTGAGAGGAAGTGTGGGTAAATGGTGATCAAGAAAAATTTGTCCATAATATTATTGCTAATCCTTCTAGCACTTGGTGCTTGTATTTTCCTTTTTTTAGACCTGAGACAATTAAGCCCAGAGTCGATTCGGTATTTTGTCTTATCCTTTGGTGTTTGGGCACCGATCCTTTATCTACTGATGCATGTTATGCGGCCATTATTTTTAGTTCCTGCTGTTGTCTTAGCCGTTGCTTCTGGTATTACCTTTGGTCCATGGTGGGGAACTATACTCGATGTGATTGGCTCCCTTGGCGGGGCGATGGTGGCTTTTACTCTTGCACGATGGTTGGGAAAGGAGACAGTCAGCCGCTGGTTAGGTAGTTATGCTCGTTGGGAAAAATGGATGGTGGATGAGGGATTTCGCACCATTTTCCTCCTGCGTTTGATCCCCATTCTTCCCTTTGATGCTGTAAGTTATGGAGCGGGATTTTCCCGTACAGGGGCAAGGGACTATTATCTGGGGACACTGATCGGAGTTCTTCCTGGAGCCTTTGTCTTTAATTACTTAGGGTATTCTTTACACGATTTGTTTTCCCCGGTCTTTTTTGCTTCTCTTGGAGGTGCTCTTTTGCTTGCTATCTCTCCTTGGTTATTTCGTCGATTTAGCCGCAGCTTTGTAAAGCAAAAATGATAGATCCTACAGTTTTTTTCGCTCGTTCAATCACAGGACCCTTTAACTCCCCCCTTTCCTCTCTTGGTGATATTTAACACAAAGATAAAATTAATTATTTCCTCAACAAAAAGCGACCCTGTTTAACGGATCGCTTTTTGCTGAGGAAATAAGAACCACGGGTAGTTTTTTCTAGAGTCGTTTGCGGGGACCTCCTAATTACTTGTTCTGAGCGGAATTTCCTTGAGGAAGCAAGCTAGGAGGAATGCGAATGCCAGTATGCCAGACCCCGTCAGGAAAACTCCATCGAGGGCAAAACCCATGGCCTCACGTAAATGATGGAGGAGTTGTGTAAAGGAGGTATTCAAATTAGCTGGCAGTTCAGCCTTGATGGTTGCTAGTTTATCCGGCGAAAGGAGGATTTCAGGATCTTTTAAGGCAGTTAACTTGCTAAAGGATTCGGGTGCCTGTGCTAACGAAGAGCTGATCCGACTCTGCATTCGGGTGAGCATGATCCCACCCATAATCGATACCCCGATAGTTCCTCCCATTTGTCGAAAAAGTTGACTAGCGGAAGTAGCAACTCCTAAGTGAGATTGAGGAACAGAATTCTGTGAAACGAGATTATATAGGGATAAGGACAACCCAAGTCCGAAGCCGGTAAGAGCAAGGTAGCCTCCAAGAATTAAATGACTAGTCCCTGGGTTCATCGTGGAAAGGAGGAACATTCCGCTTCCCATAAAGAGAAGCCCAAGAAGACCTAATTTTTTATATTTACCTGTTTTACTAATTATCTGCCCACTTAGCACACTAGAGACAACCATGGAAAGGGTGATCGCCATCATGAAAAGTCCAGTCTTTTCTGCTGAGATTCCCATAACACCTTGTATATAAAAAGGCATGTACATGATGACTACAAACATACCCATACCGATTAAAAATACGATGATATTAGCTAGGTTGAAGGAAGAAATTTTAAATAAATGAAGAGGTAATACAGGATTTTCTGCTCGATTCTCAATCCAGATAAAGAGAGCCAGAGATATAAGGGAAATGGCGAAGAGGGCAAGAATGGTGAGTGATGACCAGGCGTAATCCCTTCCTGCCCAACTAAAGGCAAGGAGGAGAGGGACAATCGTAACTGTGAGAAATACGGAGCCTGCATAATCAATCGATGTATGATTTCGTTGCGTGGCTTGTGGGAACATTCGCCAGATGAAAAAGAAGGCGATAGCACCAACCGGGAGAAAAATCCAAAAAACCCACTCCCAATTAAAATTATCTACAATATACCCACCTAGAGTGGGGCCGATTACACTTGCCAAGCCATAGGTAGCGGTCATTGCTCCCTGCCACCGTCCACGTTCCCGAGGGGGAAATAGATCTCCAATAGCTGCAAAGGAGGTGGAGATGATCATCCCACAACCAAATCCCTGGAGTCCACGATACGCGATCAGTTGGAACATATCGGTTGAAGTTCCGCATAAAAAAGAGCCTATAATAAAAGTGCCCAATCCAGCAAGGATAAAAGGTTTACGACCATACATATCAGATAGTTTTCCGACAAGAATCGCCGTGATGCTAGATGTGAGCATGAAAATTGTAAAGACCCAATTAAAATACTTCATTCCACCCAACTGGCTCACGATGTGTGGAAGTGCTGTGCCTACGATGGTTTGATTGAGTGAAGCAAATAACATGGAAGCCATGCTGGCTAACATTATTGTAATCTTTTGTTTATTTGCAAGGTGTTCCAAAAGAAGTCATCTCCTACTCGTCCGTTAGTTTGTAGAAAAGATTAAGAAGGGTTTTTAATTCTTCATCTGTTAAAGAGCGGAATTGTTGTTTAAAATACTGAAATCGACGCTCCTCCATTTCGGCATGAATTTCTTTTCCAGAGGGAGTAATTTCAAGCTCTACTACGCGTTTGTCGACGTCGGAGCGGTGACGACTAATCCATCCTTTCTTTACCATGCGATTCACTTGTTGAGTAACATGGCTATTGGTTACATTCAGTTCGGTGGAGAGATCTGATCCTTTGGTAGGTCCATGAGTAAGCAAGTGATGTAGAAAGATAAAATCAGAAATCCCCCAATTCTCCTCTAATTGTTGCTGAATACCGCGGCGAAGTTTGCGGATGACAAATTGAAATGCTTGAATCGTATCTTGGGTTAATTGTGTTCTGTTTGACAAGGGTAGCCCACCTCTCGGCTCTCTAATAGTTAATAAGGTTAACTTTTGTATATGATAGCATTGTACTAAGAGGGTTAATTTATGTCAATCATTGGTTTAAAGGAGTTATTAAATATGCGTGACATCCGCTACGCAATCCTTTATACTGATCTGCAAAATATTACAGATGTTAAGGAGGTAAGAGAAATGACTGCATCTTCCACATATTCCTTTATAATGAACTGAAAAATTTTACAGATATTAAGGAGGTAAGAGAGATGGGCACATCTGATAATGATAAGAAAGATCTACGTATTCGAAGCCATGTGATTAGTGAAGGGGCAAATCGGGTCCCCAATCGGGCGATGCTCCGGGCAACCGGATTTACGGACGAAGATTTTAAGAAGCCGATGATTGGTGTTGCGAGCACTTGGTCAGAAGTGACACCATGTAACATGCATATACGCGAATTGGCAGAGGAAGCGAAACGAGGTGCGGTTGAAGCAGGAGGCGCACCGATGATCTTTAACACAATTACCGTTTCAGATGGAATTTCTATGGGACATGAGGGAATGCACTACTCCTTACCTAGCCGGGAAGTGATTGCTGATTCCATTGAGACAGTGATCGGTGCGGAAAGGCTCGATGCCTATGTCGCAATTGGTGGCTGCGACAAAAATATGCCTGGTTGTATGATAGCTATTGGGCGAACGGATGTACCCGCGGTTTTTGTCTACGGTGGGACGATCCGACCGGGGAATTTAGATGGAAAAGATATTGATATTGTCAATGCTTTTGAAGGGGTAGGTAAGTACAACAAAGGTGCCTTGGATCGTGAAGGGTTACATGATATCGAGTGTCATGCTTGTCCTGGAGCAGGGTCCTGTGGGGGAATGTATACAGCAAATACCATGTCTTCAGCGATTGAAGCACTAGGGATGAGTCTGCCGGGAAGCTCTTCCAATCCCGCAGAAACAAAGGATAAATTAGAGGATTGTCGGGCGGCAGGAGCTGCTGCTGTCGAATTACTGCGTAAAGAAATTTATCCGCGGGATATTATGACCAAAGAAGCTTTTGAGAATGCGATTACCGTTGTGATGGCTCTAGGAGGCTCCTCCAATGCTATCCTCCATTTATTGGCTATGGCCCACTCGATTGATGTCGAATTGACAATGGATGACTTTGAGCAGATTCGGCAACGAGTTCCCCATATTGCAGATCTGAAGCCTTCGGGTCGATTTGTGATGCAGGATTTGTATGAAGCTGGCGGAGTGCCTGCAGTGATGAAGGTTCTTCTAGAACAAGGATTACTTCACGGGGACTGTATTACCGTGACAGGGAAAACATTGGCAGAAAACCTTGCTGAGGCAGAACCGCTTCGGGAAGGGCAAGAAGTGATTCGTTCCTTTGATGAGCCTTTCCGGGAGACTGGACCCTTGGTAGTCTTGGAAGGAAATTTGGCACCTGAAGGGGCAGTAGCCAAGGTGTCGGGCTTAAAAGTGAGTCAATTGACTGGACCAGCCCGGGTCTTTGATTCAGAGGAGGCGGCGACAGAGGCGATCTTGTCCGATCAGATCCGTGAAGGAGATGTAGTGATCATCCGTTATGAAGGTCCCAAGGGTGGACCTGGTATGCCAGAGATGCTTTCCGTTACAGCGATACTAGTCGGTAAAGGCTTAGGGGAAAAGGTTGCCCTTTTAACCGATGGTCGTTTTTCAGGGGGGTCCCACGGGTTTGTCATCGGGCACATTGCCCCTGAGGCACAAGTGGGAGGACCAATCGCTCTAGTACACGATGGGGACATGGTAACCATCGATTCAGTTAAACGTGAACTATCGGTTGCTCTCTCTGAGGAAGAATTGGCTGCGCGTCGAGCTGATTGGAAAGAACGTCCACTTCCGGTTGCCCGTGGAGTCCTTAACAAATACAGCCGTCTCGTCTCTTCGGCGTCTCGAGGAGCTGTAACCGATTGATAAAAAAGTTTTTGTATGAACCGGTTGACAAAGGGTGAACGGCATGCCTATAATAGCACCTAAATAATTCAACTAGTTGCTTTTATGAAATGGTCTCTACGAGTTAAGTTGGGAGGGTATCTAGGGTTCCGCTCGCTAGATTAGCGAGGACTGCGACCGAGTGATACCAACACCGAATGGTGTACACCGTGAGGATAGAAGCCTCTGCGGAAGGTCCTACCTCGATTGAAGTTAGAGAGGTGTGGATTTTCTCCAGGGGTTTCTTATATGCTTTTTGAAGCAGAAAATATATAATATTCTATCAATTAAATCAATGCGATGAAGAGGCCATACCCTTTGGACTTCCAGATCACAGAGAGTCCCAGATTAGCTGAAACTGGGATATTGGATCCAAGGCATTACTCACCTCGGAGCTGCGCGTCGAAAGGGGAGTTCCCTGAGTAGAACGTGACCGGATGATCACCGTTACCCGATCAGGATGCTTCTTTACAAGGAGCACCCGCTAAGTCCGTTCGCCGTGAGGCGATGGTAATATTGGGTGGTACCGCGAACCCTTCGCCCCAATCAACTTATGACAGAAGTAGATTGTCTTTAGTTGATGGGCGAAGGGTTTTTATATAGCACAATGATTTTAGGAGGTTATTTGGATGGGCCAAACAGCAACGGTACTAGGCGGACATACGAAAAGTGCCGAGTCACCAGAAACCATGTATACTGGTTCGGAAATTTTACTTCGATGTTTGATAGAGGAGCAGGTTGAAATCTTGTTTGGCTATCCAGGGGGATCGGTGCTTCCTATCTATGATTCCTTGTACCAAGGAGAATTACGACACATGCTGGCTCGGCATGAACAGGGAGCTATTCATGCCGCAGATGGATATGCGAGAGCGACAGGGAACCCAGGGGTAGTGATTGCTACATCGGGTCCAGGTGCAACTAATCTTGTGACTGGGATTGCCACAGCAAAGATGGATTCGATCCCGATGGTTTGCATTACAGGGAATGTACCCCAACAATTGATGGGAACCGATGCCTTCCAGGAAGCAGACATTATGGGGATTACGATGCCGATCGTTAAACACAGTTACCTGGTTACGGATGTACGCGATCTTCCACGGATTGTGAAGGAAGCATTCCACATAGCGAGTACAGGACGACCGGGCCCTGTGTTGATCGATATCCCGAAGGATGTTGCCAATGCAAAGGACAAATTCCATTATCCTGAGGCGGTATCCATTCGAGGATATCAGCCTACATCGAACCCACACCCCTTGCAGTTGGCTCGGCTTAGAAAAGAGATAGCGGAAGCGAAAAAGCCAGTCATCCTCGCAGGTGGTGGTGTGGTGATATCAGGTGCTGAAAAAGAGCTCATGGAATTTGCTGAGCAGGCACAGATTCCGGTAATCACTACCTTAATGGGTCTGGGAGGCTTTCCAGGAAAGCATCCCCTGTGGCTGGGGATGCCAGGGATGCATGGCACCTATGCTGCGAACCATGCGTTGCTAGAAACAGATCTACTCATTGGGATCGGTGCTCGTTTTGATGATCGAGTAACGATGGGCCGCCCCGATATATTTGCAACGAAGGCAAAAATCGTGCATATCGATATCGATCCAGCAGAGATAGGCAAAAACGTGGATACCTTTATTCCCATTGTGGGAGATGTAAAAAAGGTACTACAGGGGGCTGTAAATGACGATCTGCTGCGAAGTGACTGCGCTGACTGGATTGATAAAGTGCAGGGATGGTATAAATCATATCCCCTTCAATACCAGGATTCCGAAGAGATCTTGAAGCCCCAATGGGTTATCCGTCATCTATATGAGACAACGGGTGGGGATGCGATTGTTACGACGGATGTAGGGCAACATCAGATGTGGGTAGCCCAGTACTTCCAGTTTGCACAACCGCGTTCTCTTATTACATCGGGAGGACTTGGCACAATGGGCTTTGGTTTTCCGGCCGCACTCGGTGCACAACTGGGTAAACAAGAGCGAACAGTGATCAGTGTCATAGGTGATGGTGGATTCCAAATGACGAATCAGGAACTGGCTATCGCGTCTTCAGCCAATATTCCAGTAAAAGTCGTCATTATTAATAATCAAAACCTTGGGATGGTACGACAATGGCAAGAGGTTTTTTATAAGAAGCGATATTGCGACGTAGACCTCTCAGGAAGTCCCGATTTCGTAAAACTGACAGAAGCCTATGGCGTAAAAGCGTGGCGGGCGACAACGAAGGAAGAAGCCATTCACGCCTGGGCAGAAGCATTGGCCCATCCAGGACCAGCAATCGTCGATTTCTGGGTTGCGCCAGAAGAGAACGTCTTTCCGATGGTTGCTCCAGGGAAGGGGCTGGATGAAATGATCATGGGAGATGAAGAAGAGTGAGACATGTACTATCTGTATTAGTTAATGATCAACCTCGAGTACTCGCCCGAGTAACTACACTTCTCGGTCCTCGTAATTTCAATATCGAGAGCATTAGTGTAGGGGAATCCGAAGTAGAGGGCTTATCTCGTATGGTGATCGTCACCCATGGAGATGAATGGGCGATGGAACAAGTGCAAAAACAACTCTACAAATTAGTCGATGTAATCAAAGTAAATGATTTGTCCGATCACCCTGCAGTGGAGAGGGAACTTCTCTTGATTAAAGTGGGGGCTGGACCTACTACGCGCATGGAGATATCTGGTGTGGTGGAACCATTTCGGGCATCGGTAGTCGATGTAGGGCCTAACAGTATGATGGTGCAGGCAACTGGTGAGCGAGCCAAGCTCGATGTACTGATTGAATTGCTACGTCCTTACGGTATTAAGGAGATTGCTCGAACAGGAGTAACCGCACTCTCACGAAGTATGGCTCATGCTAGTGTATAAAACAGACTATTTAGGAGGATTTTATTCATGGCAAAGGTATATTACGCGAAGGACGCAGACAGCAAGAATCTAGCAGGAAAAACCGTGGCAATTATCGGTTATGGAAGCCAAGGTCATGCACAAGCACAAAATCTACGGGATAGCGGAGTCCAGGTAGTGGTTGGCCTTCGGAAGGGGAAATCCTGGGAGAAAGCAGAAAAGGATGGCTTCACGGTATTGGAAGTGGCTGAAGCCGTAAAACAGGCAGATTTGATTAACCTCTTGATGCCTGATGAAATCATGCCTCGTGTCTATAAGGAAGAAGTAGAACCTCATCTGAAGCCAGGTTCCGCGCTCTTTTTCTCCCATGGGTTTAACATCCATTTTGAGCAGATCCAGCCTCCAAGCAATGTGGATGTGGCATTAATTGCTCCAAAGGGGCCTGGTCATCTCGTACGACGAGTTTATGCTGAAGGTTTTGGAGTTCCTGCATTGATCGCTGTTCAACAAGATGCTAGTGGATCGGCAACGGAAGTAGGCCTAGCTTATGCAGAGGGAATTGGGGCGACCCGAGCAGGTGTGATTGAAACGACTTTTAAAGAAGAGACGGAGACGGACCTGTTTGGTGAACAAGCGGTACTCTGTGGTGGAGTGAGTTCCTTGGTGAAAAACAGTTATGAAACCTTGATCGAAGCAGGTTACCAACCGGAGATTGCCTACTTTGAGTGCTTCCATGAACTAAAATTGATCGTGGATCTGATGTATGAAGAAGGTCTTGCAGGAATGCGGTACTCGATTAGTAATACAGCGGAGTACGGCGATTATGTAAGTGGGAAGCGAGTCGTAGGCGATGCATCCCGGACGGCGATGAAAGAAGTCTTGCAGGAGATCCAAGATGGTAGCTTCGCTAAAAAATGGATTGCTGAAAATGAGAGTGGTGGTCATGAGTTTTTACGGATGCGTGAAGAGGAAAGCCAGCATTCGTTAGAGACAACAGGTGCTAAACTACGAGAAACCATGGCATGGATCAACCAAAAGAAAAGCGTAAAAGCCTGAACTGAATTAGAAGGGTAAAGCCTGAACTAAATCGGAAGGAATGCGCGGTATGAGCCGTGAGAGTGCGGTCACTCCTGGTTCGAGCAATCTCCTTAATACCGTAAGGGTGAGGCGGCAAATCCTGAAAAACAGACTGGCAAGGGCGTTTACAAAAACCTTCATTACTAAACTTTAGGAGGATTTTATTCATGGCAAAGGTATATTACGCGAAGGACGCAGACAGCAAGAATCTAGCAGGAAAAACCGTGGCAATTATCGGTTATGGAAGCCAAGGTCATGCACAAGCACAAAATCTACGAGATAGCGGAGTCCAGGTAGTGGTTGGCCTTCGGAAGGGGAAATCCTGGGAGAAAGCAGAAAAGGATGGCTTCACGGTATTGGAAGTGGCTGAAGCCGTAAAACAGGCAGATTTGATCAACCTCTTGATGCCTGATGAAATCATGCCTCGTGTCTACA
This sequence comes from Marininema mesophilum, assembly GCF_900106775.1. GTDB lineage: Bacteria > Bacillota > Bacilli > Thermoactinomycetales > DSM-45169 > Marininema > Marininema mesophilum. The sequence goes on along the minus strand of NZ_FNNQ01000008.1, from coordinate 9,957 downwards.
AGGAAGAAGTAGAACCGCATCTGAAGCCAGGTTCCGCGCTCTTTTTCTCCCATGGGTTTAACATCCATTTTGAGCAGATCCAGCCTCCAAGCAATGTGGATGTGGCATTAATTGCTCCAAAGGGGCCTGGTCATCTCGTACGACGAGTTTATGCTGAAGGCTTTGGAGTTCCTGCATTGATCGCTGTTCAGCAAGATGCTAGTGGATCAGCAACGGAAATAGGCCTAGCTTATGCAGAGGGAATTGGGGCGACCCGAGCAGGTGTGATTGAAACGACTTTTAAAGAAGAGACGGAGACGGACCTGTTTGGTGAACAAGCGGTTCTCGCTGGTGGAGTGAGTTCCTTGGTGAAAAACGGTTATGAAACCTTGATCGAAGCAGGTTACCAACCGGAGATTGCCTACTTTGAGTGCTTCCATGAACTAAAATTGATCGTGGATCTGATGTATGAAGAAGGTCTTGCAGGAATGCGGTACTCGATTAGTAATACAGCGGAGTACGGCGATTATGTAAGTGGGAAGCGAGTCGTAGGCGATGCATCCCGGACGGCAATGAAAGAAGTATTGCAGGAGATCCAAGATGGTAGCTTCGCTAAAAAATGGATTGCTGAAAATGAGAGTGGTGGTCATGAGTTTTTACGGATGCGTGAAGAGGAAAGCCAGCATTCGTTAGAGACGACAGGTGCTAAACTACGAGAAACCATGGCATGGATCAACCAAAAGAACAGCGTAAAAGCCTGAACTGAATTAGAAGGAGGATGCGGTATGGGCCGAAATGTCCAATTTTTTGATACGACATTACGAGACGGCGAGCAGTCCCCAGGAGTAAACCTAAATGTAGAAGAGAAGGTGGCGATCGCCCTTCAGCTTGAAAAATTGGGCATCCATGTGATTGAAGCAGGATTTGCCGCCTCCTCCCCTGGAGATCGTGAGGCAGTTCGGAAAGTAGGAGAGGCGGTACAGAATCCGACTGTAGTCAGCCTTGCCCGAGCAGTTCGTAGTGATATTGATGCGGCCTGGGAGGCCTTGAAGACAGCAGTAAACCCTGGCGTCCATGTGTTCATAGCGACTTCCCCTATTCATAGGGAGTATAAGTTAAACATGACGAAGGAGGAAGTTCTAAATCAGGCAGAAGATGCTGTCCGGTATGCGAAACTGTTTTTCTCCCATGTGGAATTTTCAGCAGAGGATGGTGGGCGTACTGAGCTGGATTTTCTCTGTGAGGTAGTCAAGCGAGCGATTGACGCGGGAGCGGATGTGATCAACATTCCGGATACTGTCGGTTATCTTTCACCCCAGGAATATGGCAATATATTTCGGTATATAAAGACCCATGTTCCAGGGATTGAAAAGGTAAAGTTGTCAGCCCACTGCCACGATGATTTGGGCATGGCGACGGCCAATAGCTTGGCGGCAATTGAAGCAGGTGCCGAACAAGTGGAAGGAACGATCAACGGGATTGGTGAGCGAGCCGGAAATGTTGCCCTAGAGGAAGTTGCGATGGCTTTGTACACTCGAGCTTCTTATTATGGAATGGAGACGGATCTTCAATTGTCTGAAATTGCTCGCACAAGTCGATTGATTTCCAAAATGACGGGGATGTTTGTTCCTGGGAATAAAGCTGTCGTAGGAACCAATGCCTTCGCCCATGAGTCAGGGATTCATCAAGATGGCATGCTAAAAAATGCTGCAACCTATGAGATCATGAATCCAGAAACAGTGGGTCAATCGAATACCTTGTTGGTACTGGGTAAACACTCTGGACGTCATGCTTTCCGCGATAAATTATCACAATTCGGCTATGCTTTTAATGACGAACAGATCAATCAGCTATTCCACCGATTTAAGGAGTTGACGGATCGGAAAAAGGTGATCGAAGATGAGGATCTGGTTTCCCTCATCGAAGAGCGAATTGGAGAAGAGGAAGAAGAAGTGTTTACCTTTGAGACCGTACAAGTGGCTTATGGGAGTCAATCCGTTCCGACTGCTTCCCTACGTCTCATGGATAACCGAATGGGGCTGAAGGTGGAGGAAGCAGCATGTGGAAATGGGTCCGTGGACGCGATCTTTAAGGCAGTTGATCGCATCACCAATGAATCCTGGAATCTTGCAGATTATAAAATTGTATCGGTTACCCATGGCACGGACTCCTTGGGTGAGGTGTATGTGAAACTGCATGATGATGATTCTGATATAACGGTACAGGGACGAGGCGTCTCCACGGATATATTGGAGGCAAGTGCCCGGGCCTATATCCATGGAATTAATCGATTACTTTCAATGCGGAACCGGCAGAAGAAACAAAAGGAGATTGCACCCGCAGTAGGTGAATGAGAAGAGCGAAAGGAGTGGCAATCATGGCAGCCCCGAAGCGAATAGCTTTTCTACCTGGGGATGGAATTGGTCCAGAGATCACGGATGAAGGTGCCAAAGTGATGAAAGCCACCGGAGAACGGTTCGGCTACACCTTTCAAATCGACTTTGGCTGGATCGGAGGTTCAGCGATTGATCGATTGAAAAATCCATTACCCGAAGAGACGCTTACCCTGTGTAAACAAGCCGATGCAGTATTGCTTGGAGCGGTGGGTGGACCTAGCTGGGATCGCAATCCCCCAGAATTGCGCCCAGAAAAAGCGCTTCTCGGACTGCGAAAGGAACTCGATCTCTTTGCCAATCTTCGGCCTACTACTCTCTTTCCTGGTTTAGAAGAGAGTTCCACCTTGAAAGCAGAAGTATTGCAAGGGGTGGATTTTCTGGTTGTCAGGGAATTGACAGGGGGGATCTACTTTGGTGAGAAATTTACTGAGGAAACCCCTGCTGGTGAACGGGCGACAGATACACTGGTATACACTGAGGTTGAGGTGGAGCGCATTGTTCGTCGTGCCTTTGAGATTGCTCAGGTACGACGGGGGAAGGTTACCTCGGTTGATAAAGCCAATGTCCTTGAAAGCTCACGCCTGTGGCGCAAGGTTGCGGAACGAGTAGCGAAGGAATATCCCGATGTGGAGCTGGATCATCTTTTAGTTGATAATTGTGCGATGCAGATGATTCGTCGACCCGCGGACTTTGATGTTATCGTCACAGAAAATATGTTTGGGGATATTCTTAGTGATGAAGCGGCTATTCTTACAGGATCCATCGGGCTACTACCTTCTGCTAGCCTAGGTGAAGGGCATCGCGGCCTATATGAGCCTGTTCATGGTTCCGCTCCCGATATCGCGGGACAAGGAGTAGCCAATCCCATCGCTACCATCCTCTCCGTCGCCCTCATGTTCCGCTACTCTTTCCATGATGATGCGGCGGCAAAGGCCATCGAGGGAGCCGTTAACGATGTCATCGCCTCTGGAGCACGGACGATGGATATGGCGTCTACGGAAAGTTTGGCGCTATCTACCGAGGAGGTAGGGGACAAAGTAGTTGAAGCTCTTAAGAAATATCAGCCAGATCCTACTATTCCCGTAGAAGCAATGATGTCAAATGACTCTATAAAAATGTAAATGATATAAAACTGTGGATAGCCTGGTTTAAAATGATGCATAGGCTGATCTGCAGTTTTTTATTATTAAGAAAAAAGGGGTTTATGAACGGTTAATTGACGGAATAATATGACCAATAAACCCGAGTTATCGGATGTAAAAACAAGTAGAAAGGAAGATGTTCTGTGGCGATTAATGAAGGGTGGCTTGCTCACCTCCACGCTCTCAATGCGCTCGAAGAATTGTATCACGAGTACTGGGATCTGGACTTAGCTGAAAAAGTGCGCCAGGAATTAGCGAGCAGCGTGGATCTACTCGGATCACATGTGGAGAAGGTGCCTTGTCCTTGTGGGGATACAAGTGAAGATGTGACCTTTTATCGCTCACTCTTAGGGCATGCGGAGGCTGCCGTCGTAGAGAGGAATCTTTTCCCTTTGCCGTTAGTTCAGGAAGCCCTTGCTCATCATTTTTCCACTATGTCAGAGAACCACCGTTGTATCCGGCGTCTTTTAGGGTGGGAGCACGACTGGGTAAAGGGGATGGAGAAAGGGTGATTCTCAATAGGAGTATATCGAGATCATCACAAGTGATCTCCTTCTAAACACAGGTTCATTGAAACAAATTCTCTTTTCAATCCTTTTGAAAGCGTTTTTAATGTAGATTGGATCTAGTATAATGGACGAAGAATCCTACAACCAATCTGAAAGGCGGGAAAGCGCTATGATGAACGTGCCACTATTGATCTCCCCTATGTTGGAGCGTGCTGAGCGCGTGTTTCCGAAGAAGGAGATTGTCTCATGTACTCCTTCGGGATTGCATCGTGAGACCTATGCTGAGATGGGTGTTCGTGCACGACGGCTCTCCAACGCATTGCAAAAGCTCGGAATCAATAACGGGGACCGGGTCGGCACATTGGCCTGGAACCATTACCGCCATCTCGAAGCATATTTTGCGATTCCATCGATGGGAGCCGTTCTGCATACAATTAACCTGCGACTCTCCCCAGAACATCTAGCTTATGTGATCAACCATGCGGAAGATCGCATACTGCTTATTGATGATAACCTATTGCCACTTATTGAAGCCATCCGTGACGAGCTAACTACGGTGGAAGCCTTTATTATAATGACAGATCAGTCTGAATTGCCAGAGACCAATCTATCTCCGCTATACTCCTATGAAGAATTATTATCCCAAGGAAATCCTGAGTTTGTTTACCCTAAGGATCTCGACGAAAATTCTCCTGCGGGAATGTGTTATACCTCGGCGACAACGGGGATGCCTAAGGGTGTTCTTTATACCCAGCGTAGTATCTATCTCCACAGTATGATTTCGGGTTTAGCTGACACGGTCGGTCTATCCGAGGGGGACACTTGCCTATCTGTGGTGCCGATGTTCCATGTGAACGCATGGGGGCTTCCCTTTGCTGCTACTTGGTTTGGCGCTAAACAAGTGATGCCAGGGCCGATGATGAAAGCGGATGTGATCGCCAATCTGATCCAGTCTGAGAAGGTAACCGTGACAGGTGGTGTGCCTACCATCTGGATGTCTCTTCTAAAGGAATTGGAGACGAAGAGCTATGATCTCTCCAGTCTACGTATGTTGTTATTTGGCGGAGCATCTGCCCCACCTAGCATGATCCGTGCCTTTGAAGAGAAGCATGGAATTCCAGTGGTTCATGCCTATGGAATGACCGAAACTAGCCCCATTGTGACCGTCTCTCACTTAAAAAGCTATCAAAAGGATTTGCCGCTAGAGGAGAGATTAGCGATTAAGGCGAAGCAAGGGGTTGTCTCCCCTGGTTTGGAAGTACGTGCACTGGGCCCCGATGGTAAAGAGATTGCCTGGGATGGGGAAGAGATGGGTGAGTTGCTTATCCGCGGTCCATGGATTGCTGATGGGTACTATAAAGGGGATCGTTCAACTGATTCCTTCCGTGAAGGATGGTTTCATACAGGGGATGTTGTAACTATTGATACAGAGGGAACGATAAAGATTGCTGACCGCACCAAAGATCTGATTAAGAGTGGTGGAGAGTGGATCAGTTCAGTGGATCTTGAAAATGCGATCATGGCCCATGAAGGGGTATATGAAGCAGCTGTAGTCGCTATGCCCCATGAGAAGTGGCAGGAACGCCCAGTGGCTTGTGTGGTTCTAAAGGAAGGTTACCGGGAGGAGATCACAGCCGAAGTTATTCTTGAATTTCTGAGGCCTTCTGTGGCAAAATGGTGGCTACCTGATGAAGTCATCTTCATGGATGAACTACCTAAATCCTCAGTAGGGAAGTTTTTAAAACGGGCCTTACGGGAACAATTAAAAAGTCGGCTTTCTATGTAGAAAGCCTCTTCTACACTAGAAAAATTCAAGGATGCATTTCGATAGAGTTGTGTTCCAACCCGGAGGGATTGAATGATTCATACACTAGCTGTTACCTGTGACGAAGAAGCACTCCTTGATTTGGAGTTAGCTCAATTAAAAGAGGATCGGATTAAATGGTATTGGGTAGATTTTGCTACCCCGACGGAGGAAGAAGCGAATTTACTAGCAGATTTTTTTGAATTTCATCCATTAGCCATTGAAGATTGTCTTCATCGTCTCCAACGTCCAAAGATGGACTATTATAATGATCATGTCTTCCTCATAGTTCATGATATGAATACGGACACCTTGAAGCCGAAGGAGGTCAATTTGTTTGTTGGTGAGAACTTTATCGTCAGCTTCCATCTTCATCGTTCAGACGAGATAGAGGAGACCCGGCGTCGTGTCTTTAAGGCGCAGGACTTATCGAATCATGGTCCTACTGTGATCACCCATATGATTATGGATAAAATCGTGGATACTTTGTTCCCGGTGGTACATAAGATCGAAGATCGTTTAGATGAACTAGATAGTCGTCAAGAAGCTTCAACACCGAAGTTGATTGATGAAGTGTTTACTATTCGGAGTGATTTGATCCGGCTTCGCCATAGTGTGATGCCCATGAGAGATCTTTTGTATCGGATTATCAACTCCAAGCAATTTATGAGAACGGAAGAGCGTCGCTTTTATTTTAGTGATATCCATGACCACTTAGTAAAACTTGCTCACATGATCGAATCTAATCGGGAGATGACAGCAGATATTCGGGATAGTTATCTCTCCCTTAACTCTTTTCGTATGAATCGAATTATGAAGACGCTTACTATTATTACCGTGATTTTTATGCCGCTCACTTTCTTGGCGGGTGTTTACGGAATGAACTTTACGAACATGCCAGAGTTGCATACAAAAGAAGGTTATTTTATTGTCTTAGGAGTGATGATTCTAATTGCTTTGAGTTTGACAATGTGGTTTAAGAGTAAGGGTTGGTTTGATTAAGGTTCTTTTCCTATAATGATAAGAAAAGCAGGTGAACCGTGATGGTTCGCCTGCTTTTGTTTAGCCTCTGCTTGAATGGCATGTTGACTCTGAAGAACTCCTATTATTGCTACGCAACAGAGGAGTCCCGATCATTACTGAGCAAGCCAATAAACCAGCGGTTGCTAGGTAAACAGATCGAACTCCAAAGGAGTCTGCCACAACACCCGTGACAAATACCGCTAAACCAAATACACCGTACATTAAGGTTCCATGGGCAGCGAAGACTTTTGGAGTCGTTTCAGATGAGAGAGCCTGCTGAAAAAGGGTTCGTTGGGTGATATCGCGTAGTTGGTAGCAGGGTCCCATCAGGATACTAAGAACCAAAGATACGATAGGGACAGGTAACAGCGCGAATAAAAGGGTCAACACACTATTGCACACAGATCCGATGATCATTCCTAGAACCAATCGATGAGCGAACAGACGAGAAAGCGTCAGGATGAGCAAGCCGCCTAACACAGTACCTGTGTAGTAACTAGCATTAATCCATCCCCACCAAGTTTCTCCGCGGTGCAAGATTTCTTTTACGAATACAAGGATGATCGCACCGATCCATATCGTGCCCGACGCAGTCTCGATAACATCCATCAAAGTAATGCGACGGAGGGTAGGGTTGTTAAGAATAGTGGACCAACCTTCTTTCATAATGTGCCAGCGTGGAGGTCGTTTTTCAGGTCCATCATTTTTTGGCTCAGGATCTCGCACCGGCGTAAGGGCTAGGCAAGAAATAATAAAAAGCCCGACGGATATCCATAAGAGAGAACTACTTCCCAAGTAAGCAACAAGCAGTCCGCCGGTAGACCAGCCGAGGAGCATGATGGTTTGATCTGTGGTAGCGAGCCAACTGTTTCCACGGATGAGGGAATCAGTGGGTAGAAGTCTTGGTACCAAGGCATTCCGTGCAGGTGTTGTCCAGCCATCAAGAAAGGAGGTACCAAAGACTAGGGCTAACCCTGGAAGTGGGCTTTTCAACCAACTGATCATCGTGGCGAGGATGATGAGCAGAAAAGTCTGACCTGTTTGGGATGTGAGAAGGATGCGATGTAAAGGAAATCGATGCAGAAGTAGCGGAGCGATAAAACCGCTGGTCATCTGTGCTCCTACACGTAAAAGGGGAATGGATGCCGCCATTGTTGCAGAACCGCTCAAATTATATAGCAACGTGACGATTGCGATAATATAAAAGGAATCGGCAAGGTTGGCTACTCCTTGTCCTAACCATAGTGCACGGAAAGATAGTGGGAATCTATTCATAAGTAGGTAATCTCCATTTTTATTTAGAAGGTTTGTGGTCATGGAAAGTTATACTGCCCATGTGAGTGATTGATCTGAGAAGGCGTGTAGTGAAAATTGAATGGAGATCACACTGGATGATTCCTACCTTTCATACGAGATAAGCATATTTTAACACAATGTTTTGAGTCAACGGAGGTTTAACGGAATCAATTACAGGAAATATATATATCTTGCGAGTAAAAAATGTACGGGAGGGTTTAATTATGGCGAAGGTTTTGATTCTGACTGGGGATGCTGTTGAGGCATTGGAAGTGTTTTATCCCTATTATCGACTGCTAGAAGAGGGACATGAAGCAGTCATTGCTGCACCAACTAAGAAGAGACTACAAACAGTCGTGCACGATTTTGAGCCTCATATAGATACCTTTACAGAAAAACATGCTTATGGGCTAGATAGCCATATTTCCTTTGATGAGATTAATCCGACAGATTACGATGGGCTGATCATTCCTGGAGGGCGGGCACCCGAGCATATCCGAATGCATGGGAAGTTACCGGATATCGTACGCCATTTCTTTACGACAAATAAGCCTGTAGGTGCCATCTGCCATGCTACGTTAGTCTTTAATGTAGTACCCGATGTTCTAAAGGGTCGTTCCCTTACCGCCTTTTCTAACTGCCGTCCCGAAGTGGAAGCTACAGGTGCCCGGTATATAGAGGAGCCTTTACATACGGATGGCAACTTGGTTTCAGGTCATGCTTGGCCAGATTTGCCTGGGTTTATGAAAGAGTTTCTTCGTCTACTGTGATCAATGCATGATGATCATTGGACTCAACGCGCTCGCAAATTTGCGGGCGCTTTTTTGTGAAGTCCGGGCATCTATCCATACCAGAAAAGTACTTCGCACATACCCTATACCGAGCCGTTGTGTGGGAGGGGAGGAGGTGGGAAGTCGATGACTAAAGCACATACTAAGGGTGGAGGTAATTTTGGTGGCTTTGGAGGAGGATGGTTTTCAGGCATCTGGATCGCGCTTGCAGTAATCTTCATCCTCTTCATCTTCTTTGCAATCTTCTGGTGGTGGAGCTCCTGTGGTGGGCCTTACTATTAAACATTACTAGTGGGAGAACCCTCAACGGGGTAATTTCCTAGTAGGAAAGGAGGATCGGGATGTTGCGGCCGTGGTTAGCGAAGGGTCCCGAGGATTGGGTGGGAGAGATTTTTCTTCAGATGCAACGACTCTCTCAAGAGTTAGAGCAGAATCGGATACATGGAGATTTCTACCAGAAGGATGGGATGTTGATCGTTATGATCGAGATTCCCGGACTTCGGGAGCGGCACGAAATCGATGTCCGAGTCGAAGGGCAGATTCTAATCGTTCGTGGAACGACAGGGTCAACAGATTCAGTGGAGGAATCCGCCTTTGTCTATGAGATGCTTCTGCCGGGAAAGGTGGAAGTGTCGCGGATGGAAACCCATGCCGACCCCACTGATCGCATGTTGACGATCCGCCTTCCACTCATGTGAAATAATAGAAAGCGCCCGTAAAACCCCTGGCTTCAGCCTATGGGATATAAGGCGCGTCGAACGAGGGAGGGGGAGTTTTTTCCCTCTCGCAAGTTCGGCTATCCCCGTATATAATTAAGTATAGGGGAGGTGAGCTAATGCACAAAGCGTTTAAATTTCGTTTGTGTCCAACGAAGGAACAAACCAATCTCATCAATAAATCTATCGGTTGTAGTCGCTTCACTTTTAATCACTTTCTAGCCAGATGGAACGAATCCTATGACAGCACAGGAAAAGGTCTGACCTATGGAACCTGTTCTGCCCAACTGACTTCATTGAA
>NZ_FNNQ01000024.1 GCF_900106775.1 Marininema mesophilum | reverse complement strand
GTGAAGAACCTGAATCTTCGTTCATGGACATGCCCTACGTGCCACTTTCACCATGACCGAGACATCAATGCATCCAAGAACATCTTGCAAGAAGGACTAAAGATTTTTGCGGTTGGGCAGACCGTTTAAGCTTGGAGTATATCCTGTCAGTAGACGGGAGTTCCCAAGAATCCCACTGCTTCAGCTGTGGGAGTGTCAACGCCGTAGAGTTTCTATTGAATAAGCCCGGATGACTCCGGGTTTTTATATTTCAAAAAAAGTCAGGAAGGACTGGCCATGATGAGTCAGCAATAGGTGGATGCCTGTGATAAGATAACAAGAGTCAGGTCTCGCTGTATCAACCGAAGGGGAACGCTGAGCTGAAATTGGTTACGGGATATGAAAGGGTGGATACATAAATGGTTGAGGGTAAAGCAAAGAAAAGTACCCTGCAAATGTCTCTAGAGGAGCTAACGAATGTTGCTGGACCACCAGGTAATGAACGCGAAACACGCGAAGTGATGGAAAGACAGTTGGGTCCCTTTGTTGATGAAGTCCTCATGGATCGTTTAGGAAGCATTATCGCGCGATTAGGGCACGAAGGGCCTCGGATTATGGTGGCTGGTCACTTAGATGAGGTCGGATTTATGGTGACGCGAATTACTAAGGATGGATACCTTCGTTTTCAAGCATTAGGAGGTTGGTGGAGTCCAGTAATTACTGCCCAGCGTGTTGAGGTCATTACAAAAGAGAAAAAGATCCTGGGTGTAGTCGGCTCTAAACCGCCTCATCTAATGACTTTGGAACAGCGGAAAAAGGTGACACCGCTCGAGGAGCTCTTTATCGATATTGGAGCAACCGATGAAGCGGAAGCAGAATCCTGGGGGGTTCAACTCGGGGATGTTGTTGTGCCGTATTCTCCATTTACTGTGATGAATAATCCTAAACATTGGTTAGCCAAAGCAATGGATAATCGATTAGGTTGTGCTGTGGCCGTAGAGGTTCTCCGTCGATTAAAGGAAAAGGATCACCCCAACACCGTCTATGGGGTAGGGACGGTCATGGAAGAAGTCGGTCGACGGGGGGGCTTTACGGCTACTTCTGTGGTGAAACCCGATATCGGTTTTGCTGTCGATGTAGGGATTGCATCAACACCAGGATGTAGTAAGGATGAAGCATCTAGTAACATGGGGGATGGTCCCACTTTGGTACTCTATGATGCAGGGCATATTCCTCATCGGGGACTCATTCGATTGATCCAAGAGACAGCAGAAGGGAAGGGAATTCCTCTTCAATATGAGTGGATCTCGGGTGGTGCTACCGATGCAAGTCGTATCCACCTTCACGGTGAAGGGGTGCCAACAGTTTCCATAGGAGTCCCCGCTCGTTATATCCATAGTCACACATCGATTATCCATGAGGACGATGCAGAACGCCTTGTAGATTTATTGGTGGCTGTCATCGAGCGATTGGATCAGAAGATGGTAGACCAATTGGCTGATGGGACCTTTTTGTAAAATAATATGGAATTACAAAAGCGGCCCCGGATTAATGAGGTGCCGCTTTTCCATGAAAAAGGGCGGATGGATTCAATCCGCCTGGAGTATTTCTAGTGTGCAACGGGAGGCTGTGCTTTCTCTCGAGGAATATGTTCATGTAATATATTCATCAGTCGATCCTGCTCGCTTTGATCGCAGCTTTGCCAGATGACCTCGAAAAGCACGCCGAGTCCTGGTAGTAATTTCTCATCCCCGCTTTTGATGGAATCGACAACCATGTCGCGTAATTCGTTGACATCCATGTCTTTGATATTGTGATACACCGCACCACGAATGGGAAAGTTCATGGAGTTCCCCTCCTTTCCTTCAGTATTGTTTCCAGGAGAAGGAGACTTCACCCCATTAATTCATAAGACAATGTTTGGAAAGTGATACATTTGTAGTGTCAAGAGTTCAAGATCATATTGTGATATAATAAAAACAGTGAACCTCTCACGGAAAAGCGGTTACAAACACAGGGATGATGAGTAAGATAATAGGGATTAAGCGAGTAAGTGAATCAATCGAGATAAAAGATCGTGGCCATGAATTTTTTTAAATTTAGGAGGAAAAGGCGAAACGCTTATGGAAATCCGACGAATTAGCTCCGCTCGTAATGATCGCGTGAGGCACTGGAGAAAGTTAGGTACACGGAAGGGTAGAGATGAGTACGGCTCTTTATTAATCGAAGGGATAACCCTTTTGGAGGAAGCTGTGCGGGCGGGTTGGTCTGTTCGCGCCTTAATTGTCCCTGAGGAAGGCTTAGAGGTTCTTAAACGTCTGCCCACCCTCGAAGGAGTGCCTGTGTACTCACTTTTGGATTCTACCTTTAATCAAGTGGTGGAAACCCAGGCTCCACAGGGGATAGCAGCCGAGGTGGGGATGGCCCTTGAACGTGGGCCTTTCCAGCCAGATGCAGATACCAAGGTGTTACTTCTTGATGCGATTCAAGATCCTGGTAATCTGGGTGCGATCTTACGTACAGCGGAAGCTGCGGGTGTACGAGATATATGGTTAGGTTCAGGTACAGTGGACCCTTATAATCCGAAGGTCGTTCGCTCTGCGATGGGGTCATTATTCCGTTCGCGAATTCGGCGAGTGGACTTAAAGAAAGCCATACCTGAATTAAAAGAGCTTGGCTATACTGTGGTAGGGACCAGTCCGCGTGGGAAAGATGTTCATTTTGATTTTCGATATCCTGAACGTGTAGCGGTGCTCTTGGGTAATGAGGGCAAGGGGATTTCCTCAGCGATCGGGGCTTTAGCAGATACCAATGTGCGTATTCCAATGCCTGGGATAGTGGAGTCACTCAATGTATCCGTTACCGCAGGTATCCTATTGTATGAAATCGTGCGTCAAAGTGGGGATTCCCGTTAAGGGCCCCGTTGCATTGTGAGTAGGTTTTCGCTATACTATGGAACACAACCGTCATATTAATCGGCGTCGATGGAGAAGAGTACTGCAAATCGCTCCAACAGGGAGAAGGTGTCGTGACTGGGAGCACCTTTAGGTAAGCATTTGTAGGAAGTTCGCTCCGGAGCTGTGCCCCGAACCTACATATTCTGAAGTAGGGGTGACCGGTTTTTACCGTTATCGATGAAGGAGTGGGACTCAGTATAGTCTATTTTGGTTATCGATGAGTCCAACCAGGGTGGTACCACGAATCTCTCGTCCCTCGGACGTGGGTTTTTTTTATTTTTACTGAGAATTTAGAGGGGGGCACTGAAGGCGATGCGCGAACGACTAGAATTGTTGAAAAAAGAAGCGGAGGCAGCGATTGAAGCTGCGAAAGGCCTGGAACAATTGCGGGACGTGAAGGTGAAATACCTTGGTAAAAAAGGTGAGCTTACAACGGTTCTGAGAGGGATGAAGGATTTGTCCGCTGAGGATCGCCCAGTGATTGGCGGATTAGCCAACGAAGTGCGCACGGGCCTGGAGAAGAAGCTGACAGAAAAGGAAGAAGAACTACGGGAAGCCGCACTGGATGCTCGTCTAGAAGCGGAAGCCATCGATGTGACCTTAGCCGCTCGCCCTCAACCGCTAGGTGGGATTCATCCTATTGCTGCAGTTGTTGAACAGATCGAAGATATTTTTACGGGTATGGGATTTGAAGTAGCAGAAGGGCCTGAAGTAGAGACGGATCAGTATAACTTTGAAGCCCTCAACCTACCACAGGATCACCCGGCACGGGATATGCAGGACTCCTTTTATATCACACCTGAGATTCTGCTGCGCACCCATACTTCGCCCGTGCAAGTGCGGACGATGGAGGCAAAAGAAGGGCAAGTACCTGTAAAGATCATATGTCCTGGGAAGGTATATCGCCGGGATGATGATGATGCTACTCACTCCCATCAGTTTTATCAAGTAGAGGGTTTAGTTGTGGATCGTGGGATTGCGATGAGTGAACTTCATGGGATTTTAGCAACTTTTGCTGAAAAGATATTTGGGATGGCTTTGGAAACACGTCTTCGTCCGAGCTACTTCCCTTTTACTGAACCGAGTGTGGAGATGGATATCACCTGTATCAAGTGTAGCGGAAAAGGATGTCGGATGTGTAAGCAGACTGGGTGGATCGAGATCCTGGGTGCGGGAATGGTTCATCCTCGTGTACTCGAGGGTGCAGGATATGACTCTGAGCGGTATACCGGATTTGCCTTTGGCATGGGGCCTGATCGAATTGCTCTCTTAAAGTATGGCATCGATGATATCCGTCATCTCTATACCAATGATCTTAAATTCCTACGTCAATTCCAATCTGTCTAAAGAAGAGAGGGAGAAAAAGAGATGTTAGTTTCTTATCGGTGGCTACAACAATACGTAGACCTCAAGGATGTGACGCCCGCTCAATTAGCTGAGGCGTTGACGCGTGGCGGAATTGAGGTTGATGTGATTGAAAATCGAGATGGCGGGGTCGAAAAAGTAATTGTCGGCTATGTAGCTAGTGTGGAACCCCATCCTGATGCAGAAAAATTACGTGTCTGTTCGATTGATGCCGGGGATGAGGAGCGACTACAAATTGTTTGTGGTGCGGCCAATGTCGCTCAAGGGCAAAAAGTGCCTGTTGCCATTCATGGGGCGAAGCTTCCTGGAGGCGTAAAAATAAAAAAATCGAAACTTCGTGGGATTTCCTCCCAGGGGATGGTCTGTTCTGCGAAGGAATTGGGATTGCCTGAGAAGCTTCTATCAAAGGAACAACAGGAGGGAATTCTGGTTTTACCTGAGGATGTAGCAGTAGGGACGGATGTAAAAGAGATCCTGGGCTTAAATGATCATGTGCTAGAGTTGGACCTTACTCCCAATCGGTCGGACTGTCTCAGTATGATTGGTGTGGCTTATGAAGTAGCTGCTCTTTTGGATCGAGAAGTGAACCTTCCTGAAGGGATTGAGGAAGGTTCCGCAGGAGCCGAGAAGAGCCTGGATATTGTACTCGATGCAGAGGAGGATTGCCCCTTTTATGCGGCTCGCGTGATTGAGGGTCTTCAATTGGCTCCTTCTCCCCAATGGTTGCAAAATATCCTACTTGCTGCGGGAATTCGTCCGATCAACAACATTGTGGATGTTACCAACTATGTGATGTTAGAAACAGGTCAACCTCTTCATGCCTTTGACTATGATCAAGTGACGGATGGAGAGATCGTCGTTCGCCGGGCCCATCCTGGGGAACAAGTGGTTACCTTAGATGGTGTAACTCGGGCTTGCGATGAAGAAACCTTACTGATTACTGATGGGACGCGACCGATTGGTATCGCTGGTGTGATGGGTGGAGCTGACTCTGAAGTGACAGTGGCAACGACTACGATATTGCTGGAATCCGCCTACTTTGCGCCTCCATCGGTCCGGAGAACAGGACGTAAATTGGGCCTTCGTTCAGAAGCCAGCAGTCGATTTGAAAAGGGCGTTGATCCAGAGCGGATCGTTCCTGCATTGAACCGAGCCGTGCAGTTATTTGGTGAACTAGCTTCTGGACGTCCTGCATCTGAAGTGAAGACCGAGTCGCTAGGTGGCATCAATGATGTCACAGTCACCCTGCGCCATGAACGGCTGATCGCAGTTCTCGGTGTACAGATTCCAGAAGAGGCCGTTTGTGACATCTTCCGCCGTCTTCGCTTCCCGATGGAAAAGGGGGATGGGGTATACCGTGTGCAAGTTCCATCACGCCGACCAGATATCTCGATTGAGGTGGACTTGATCGAAGAGGTGGCGCGTTTATATGGCTACCATCGTATCCCTACAACCCTTCCTTGGGGCCAACAATCTCCTGGAGCATTGACAGAGGAGCAACAAATTCGCCGGATTATTCGTCGTACTCTCCGGACTGCAGGTCTCTTTGAAGTTCTTAATTATAGCCTTACTTCACCGGCACGGTTGTCCGAGTTAGAGGCTCCACTGGTTAAGGAGTATCGGCCGATCCGTCTCAACATGCCCATGAGTGATGAGCGAAAAGTACTTCGTACATCCCTGATTCCCCAATTAATTGAAACTGCAGAGTACAATATTCATCGGAGAGAGTCCGGTGTTGCTCTGTTTGAACTGGGTAAAATTTATCTGAGTGATGAAAAGAAGTTGACACAACTTCCTCAAGAAAAGTGGGAACTCGCTGGGCTCATCACTGGTGAAACCGTTGCAAAACATTGGGATCAAGAGGCAAAGAAACCGGATTTCTTCTCTGTAAAAGGGTTACTAGAGCATCTCTTCATCCGTCTGGGTGTGGAAAATGTGACAATGCGCGGAGCTCGTTATCAAGGTTGGCATCCAGGGCGGACTGCGGAGGTTTTGTTGGATGGGGAACCGATTGGATTGCTGGGTCAATTACACCCACGGGTTGCAGAAGCTCATGACCTGGATGAGACCTACGTGTTCCAAGTGTTGGTAGCTCCTTTGATTGCCAAGATTGATGGAATCATTCCAATGGCTCGTCCACTACCTAAATTCCCTGCTGTAAGTCGTGATTTAGCTCTTGTGGTGAAGGAGGATATTCCGGTTGCTCTCTTAGAAGAGACAATCCGTGAAGTGGGTGGAGCGTTACTGGAGAGTGTTACCCTCTTTGATGTGTTTACAGGGGCGCAAATCGGGGAAGGAAAGAAGAACGTCGCCTATGCGTTGAGCTATCGCGCTGAGGAGCGGACGTTGACGGATGAAGAGGTTAACGTTCTGCATAGTAAGATCGTTAACCAGCTAGGTGACCGATTCGGTGCGATGTTGCGTCAATAAGCCTAATCACTTCTTCGCTGAGCAGGAGGTTTAATAACCTGGCACGAAGTAGGAGAAAGATGTCCTATCTAGGCGAATGGGGGACTTCCATATATGAGTAAAAACAAACAAAGTGTAGAGATTTATGGACAGAAATATCACATTGTTGGTAAGGCAAGCCCCGGGTATATGAGAGATGTAGCCCGACAGGTAGACGATAATATGCGCCATATCGCTGAAGGCAATCCCCGCCTAGATACGACGAAACTGGCTGTATTGTCAGCGGTCAACATCACCGATGCCTATGTGAAACTGAAACAAGAATATGAAGAGATTATCCATCTCATCGAAGATGAGCAAGTGTAAGGAAAAAGTGAGGAGATCAAATGGGCGGCTTAGATTGGGTGATCATCTTGTTAGTACTAGGAGGGGTGATCCAGGGCTATCGCAAAGGACTGATCAAGGAAGCTGCTTCCCTTATCGGTGTATTACTTGCGATATTTATCGCTTGGAAGTTTAGCGGAGATTTAGCCCCGTCCCTGAGTAAGATGGTTCCTTTGCCTGAATCTTGGACAACGGGGGCTGCGGGTTTACTTCCTCTGGACAAGATCATCTATAGTACATTGGCGTTTATCCTTTTGTTCCTGATAACGAAATTTGCCATTTCATTAATCGCTTCTTTCCTAACTCAAATGACCCGTTTACCCATATTATCTCAAGTGAATGGAGTAGGTGGGGCACTCCTTGGTATGTTGAAAGCATTTTTGATCATGTTAGTGATTGTTAATCTGCTTCACCTAGCTCCCTGGGAGAATGGAAGGAAAGCGGTGCAGGAATCTGCACTTGGTCAGGCGATTCTTGATGCGACTCCAAGCTTGAAGGACTCGTGGCAAAAGGATTCTGCAAAAACGTAAGTGGATTCCCCCCTTGGATAGGGGGGTTTTTCACGTGGAGAAGATAAAAGAAAGGATGGTGAGAAGCGATCATGGATAATAAAAAGGTAGCGCGATTGGTGCAGGAACTAGCCGATATGATGGAGCTACACGGAGAAAATTCATTTAAAGTGAATGCGTATCGGAAAGCTGCTAGAGCCGTCGAGAATAGCCGCATGCCTCTCACGGACTTAAAAAAAGGGCCTACCGAATTAGATGGTGTGGGAAAGGGGACGGCAGCGGTTATTCAAGAAATCCTGGATACGGGTCGCTTGCAATATCTCGAAGATTTAAAAAAAGAGTTACCACCGGAGCTTCCTGTATTAATGAACATCCCGGGTTTAGGTCCAAAATCGATCCATACCTTGTATCAATCCCTCGGAGTCACAGGATTGGCTGATTTAGAAAAAGTAGTAGCGGAAGGGAAAGTAAAAGGGTTACCGGGTTTCGGTCCAAAAAAAGAAAAAAATATTGCCGAGGGCATTCGTTATTATCGGGAACGACCTCAGCGTTTTTTGTTAATAGATGTTCACCTTGTGGCAGAGAACATGGTGGAGCGATTGCGTGAGTGCCCAAGCGTTTTTCAAGCAGGGTATGGTGGTAGCTTGAGGCGGATGAAAGAAACGGTAAAAGATATTGATTTAGTTGTTGCTACTGAGGAACCGCAGGATGTTGCTAAGTATTTAAAAGAGATGCCTGGAGTGATCCAAGTTATTAACGATGGCGAGCGGAAAGTGAGCTTACAGATGGATGTTGGGGTAGATATCCAAGTGGATGTTCGCCTTGTTCTCCCAGAACAGTTTATTACAACATTACACCACTTTACAGGATCGAAGGAACATAACGTTCGCATTCGGCAACGGGCCAAAGCCTTTGGCTGGAAAGTGAGTGAGTATGGGATCTTTGATCCGAAAAAAGGGGAGGAACTTACCTTTAAAAAGGAGGAAGAGCTTTATCAAACGCTTCAACTTCCCTATATTGCACCAGAAATGAGAGAAGACAGAGGGGAATTTGAAAAGAAGGAAGGAGAACTCCCGAAACTCATTACCCTGAATGACTATTGTGGGGACCTCCATATGCACACGAGATGGAGTGATGGAGCTGTTTCTGTAAAAGAGATGGCGTTGGCGGCACAAAATCGCGGTTACCAATACATCGCAATCACGGATCATTCCCAATCTCTCAAGGTAGCAGGTGGATTGACAGCGGATGATTTAAAAAGACAACGTGAAGAGATTGATGCAGTGAATGAAGAGCTATCAGGAATCACCATATTAGCAGGCGTAGAGATGGATATCCTGCCTGATGGTCGATTGGATTTTCCTGATGAGGTGATCAAGGAACTGGATTGGGTCATCGCTTCCGTCCACACTTCCTTTCAACAGAGTGGAGATAGGATCACCCAGCGGATTCTCCATGCGATGGAGAATCCCTATGTCCATATGATCGCACATCCCACAGGGCGATTGCTAACTCGGCGTGATCCTTACGAAGTAGACATGGATCGCGTTTTCCGTGGGGCCAAGGAAACAGGGACGATCCTCGAATTAAACTCCAATCCCCGCCGTTTGGATCTGAAGGATGAGTATTTACGGAGAGCGAAGGATGAATATGGAATCACAATTGCTATCAATAGCGATGCTCATTCTCCAAAGGAACTGGATATGATCCCTTATGGAGTGGGAACAGCACGAAGAGGGTGGCTTGAAAAAAAGGATGTCCTTAATACCTGGCCGCTTGAAAAGGTGATGGAGCGCTTACGTAAAAAAAGGTAGCCACTCTGATGAGGGGAGTGAAGGGAGATAAGGTAGGAGATTGTGAATAGGGGTGGAAAAGGATGGGATACTAATCATACAATAAACCCCAACTCGAGAGAGAAAGGTTGACTCAGTATGTCGAAGCGTATCTGGCTTTTCCTCTTTACAAGCCTTATCTTTGGGACCTTCATGGCTCCCTCCTTCTCCTCTGCTCAATCAATTCCCGTCCAATCTGGGAAGCTGACATTAAGAGTGCCAGCCAAGGCCACCCTTCGTATGGGGGCTTCAGGTAGTGAGGTGAAGGAATTACAGGCTCGCCTCAAGTACATTGGATTTTATCAAGGGAAAAACGATGGTCGCTTTAATTGGAAAACTCATAGAGCCCTCCGCTCTTTCCAAAATCAATTTAGGATTAAAGTGGATGGTGTATATGGGCTCAAAACTAAGAAAGTGTTGCGAGCAACAACCAAAGGATGGGCACCAGGCGTTGAAAATCGTATCTATCGTAAAGGTGACCAAGGTGGTTATGTTTACGAATTGCAAGGTCGCTTAAAGTACCTAGGTTACTACAATGGAAAATTGGATGGCCGTTTTGAGTGGCAGACGGATCGAGCTGTCCGAGATTTTCAGTATCGCTTTGGTATGAAAGTAGATGGGCGAGTAGGTTCTCGTACCAAATTAAAACTGTGGCGTGCCACTCGTGGGTATTCCCCAACAGCTAAAGGGAAGAAAGCTCCTAAACCATCAGGGATGACTCAAGTGACACCGATGAAGAATGTTCCTGCATCTAACCAGGGTTTTTCTTCACAGGATATTGATCTAATGGCAAAAGCAGTTACTGGGGAAGCGCGAGGAGAGCCCTATGAGGGACAAGTCGCGGTAGCAGCTGTCATTCTCAACCGTTTGGAAAGCAACCAATTTCCGGATAGCCCTTCCTCGATTATTTATGAACCACTGGCGTTTACAGCCGTAGCCGATGGACAAATTAACAGGCCACCGGATCCGAGTTGTAAACGGGCTGTGTATGATGCCGTTAATGGCTGGGATCCTTCCAACGGGGCAACCTATTACTTTAACCCTGTAACAGCCACCTCGGAATGGATCTGGGGCCGACCACAGATCAAGAGGATCGGAAAACATATATTCATGCGCTAAATGTTCCTAACCGACCTTTCAGGTCGGTTTTTTTTAGGTATACATGGTATAATGTTGAAGGAATTTGCGGTAGGAAAAGGGAGTGTCTTTTTGGAATTACATACGCTTCGTACCCTTGAATACAATTATATGTTGACTCTTTTAGAGGAACAGGCTTCATCTGAAATGGGGAAGGAAGCCATAAGTAACCTAACGCCAAGCAATGTGACAGAGGAAGTTCGACAGATGTTAACTACTACCGCTGAAGGAATGGACATCCTCCGGCTCAAGGGCTTCCCTTCCCTGGCTGGTGTAAAAGATATAAGAAATGCTGTAAAACGTGCTCGCCTTGGGAGTGTACTGACTACAAAGGATTTAAGAAATGTAGCAGGAACGGCTCATGGTGAACGACAAGCGAAAAACGTCGTATCCTCCATCGATGAAGAGGATACTCCACTTCCCATTATACGAGGGATGGTGAGTGGATTAGCGGAGTTACGATCCTTAGTTAAGGCGATCCATGCAGCCGTTGATGTAGATGGCCAGGTGATCGATGAAGCAAGTGTGGAGCTGACTCGAATTCGACGTAGTATGACCCGATTACAAGGGGGGATTCGATCAACCCTCGATCAGATGATTAAAAGCTCTCATTATCAAAAAATGTTACAGGATCCGATTGTCACACAGCGGAATGATCGATATGTACTCCCTGTTAAGCAGGAGTATCGCTCTGCCTTTGGAGGCATGATTCATGATCAGTCGGCATCTGGGCAAACCCTATTTATCGAACCAGAGACGGTTGTGCAACAAAATAATCGACTTCGAGAGTTGGAATTGGAAGAGGAAAGGGAAGTTGAACGGATTCTTCGTCAATTGACTGGGTTGGTGGCTGAATCAGGAGATGAACTGTTAGCTAACTTGAGTGTGTTGACAGAATTAGATGTCATTATTGCCAAAGGACGACTGGGTGGGGTGTTAAAAGGGGTATGTCCCCAGGTAGCTGAAAATGGTGTGATGACCTTGAAGAAGGCGAGACACCCGATGATTCCGGTTGAACAAGCTGTACCCCTAGATATCGAACTGGGTCGTGAACGACAAGGGATTATTGTCACAGGTCCCAATACCGGTGGGAAGACCGTTTCCTTAAAAACTGTGGGTCTCCTTGCTCTGATGGGACAGTCAGGAATGCCTATCCCAGCGGAGGAGGGAAGCAGTCTTCCTGTATTTAGTGGTATTTTTGCTGATATTGGAGATGAACAGAGCATTGAACAAAATCTATCCACCTTCTCTGCTCATATGACAAACATTATCCGCATTTTGGATCAGATTGAGGAAAGAAGCCTGATTCTTCTTGATGAGCTTGGAGCAGGCACTGATCCTACAGAAGGCGCGGCACTTGCTATCTCCATTTTAGAATATATCCTTGCCAAGGGTTGCCGTTTAATGGCGACGACTCACTATACAGAGCTAAAGGTATTTGCCCATTCTAGGGATGGAGTCATCAATGCTAGTGTGGAATTTGATGTGGAAACACTAAGTCCCACCTATCGTCTCTTAATGGGCGTTCCAGGGAAAAGTAATGCCTTTGATATTGCCCGTCGCCTCGGTTTGTCCCAAGAGATCGTTGAGGATGGGCGTACGCACTTGTCCGCGGATGAGAACCGACTCGAAGAGATGATTACTGGCTTGACTAAGGATCGCCGTCTGGCGGAAGAAGATCGGACAGAAGCGACGCAATTACGGGTGGAAGCAGAGAAGCTTCAAAGAGAATATGCAGATAAGATGGCTGCTTGGGAGACAGAGAAGGAGAAGTTACGCGAAAAGGCCCGAATTGAAGCGCGTACCTTGGTTACTCGTGCAAAACGAGAGAGTGAAGACGTGATCAAGGAATTACGAGAATGGGCAAAAGCTCGGCCCCAAGACCTGAAGGAACATCAATTGACAGAGTTGAAGAAAAGGTTAGACGATGCAGAGCCTGAGGTATCGCCTACTCAATATCGTGGTGTGCAATCATCATCTGCACCCAGAAGAATTCGTGTTGGGGATCAGGTGTTAGTGCGTAGCTTTGGTCAAAAAGGACAAGTGACTGAAGATCTAGGCAACGGAGAATTTCAAGTAAGCCTTGGATTGATGAAAATGAAGGTAGCGGAGAAGGATATGGAGTGGAAATCCTCTCCCAAACCTGAAAAAGAACAGGGGAGCACCTTTTATCGTCGCCAGTCCACGGATGTGAAGCATGAATTGGATCTACGTGGAAAAATGGTGGAAGAGTCGTTTCCCGAGATTGATAAATACCTAGATGATGCATTGATGGCTGGATACCCTAAAGTTTCTCTTATTCATGGAAAAGGGACAGGAGCTCTACGAGTAGGCGTTCATAAATATTTGAATCGCCATCCACAGGTAAAAGAATATCGTCTTGGCGAACAAGGAGAAGGTGGCACAGGGGTAACAGTTGTCGAACTGCGATGACTAGATGGTAAAGGAGAATGGGAATGCTAACGCGCTTATCCCTAATATTAGGTGCGGTTGCCCTTATCTTTTTTATTGTGGGATCGATATGGTTTTACATGCATGCGATGTAATTGAGAAAAGACCCCGGTAAGTTATCGGGGTCTTTTTATTGGTAGTTTGTTTTATTTGACAGCGTTGTATGCGTTGACACGTCCGTTGGACCATTGCGTACCTGTGCCAGAAATCTTATCTGCATTTTTTTCAATGGCGGACCGAATTTCGCTATTCGACTTTCCTTGTGAAGCTAATAGACCTGCTACACCAGCAACATGTGGAGTAGCCATTGATGTACCAGAGAGGCTTTTGTAAGTACTTCCCTTATAGGTGGAGTAGATATCCGTGCCAGGAGCTGCGATGTCTACCCAGGTCCCCCACTGGGAGTAGGAGGCTTTTTTGTCACTAGAATCCGTAGCGGCAACAGCAATAGCTTTGGAGTAGTAAGCGGGGTAACTTGGGAGAGGGAGACTGTTGTTACCAGCTGCAGCAACGACAACTGAACCTTTATTCCAAGCGTAGTTAATTGCATCTTTTAGTTCAGTGGCACCGAACATAGCACCTAGGCTGAGGCTAATAACATCAGCATTATTATCCGCAGCACTGGTAATTCCACTCGCTACATTAGCCAACGTACCGCTACCGTTGTTATCCAATACGCGAACAGCATAAATTTCAGCGCTTGGGGCTACACCAGCGATACCTATGTTGTTGTTGGCAGTTGCAGCAGCAATCCCTGCGCAGTGGGTACCGTGACCGTTTCCATCCTGGGAGACACTGTCATTATCGACAAAGTCATGGCCGTTAACTACTTTGCCTTTGAGGTCAGGGTGATTCGCTTGTACACCCGTATCCACGATGGCAATTCGAGCACCTGCCCCTTTGGTGACATCCCAGGCACTATCGGCTTTGATAATTTTAGGTCCGTATTGTTTGCTAAAGTCTGGGTCATTTGGTGTCCAGAATGCTTTTAATATTAAGTTGCGTTCTACGGAAACTACATTTTTGTTCTTTTTGATGAGTTTCATGGCATCTTTGATGGAGGTTTTTTTATTCAACTTGATTACTTCAAAATTGAGCGCTTTGTTGTGAGAGAGTACTTTAGCATTGTTGGAGCTAGTGAGGGTTTTTTTTGCAGTGCCTGAGGTTCCTTTCTTATATTTGACGATCAGTTCATTGGCGGCGTATTTAGCGGAAGTGACTTTTTTGGCTGAACTCTGTGCACCTACATGTTGTCCTGGTAAGGTCATGCTGATTGTGAAAGCGACTACCCCCAACAACAATAAACTACGTTTCACAAACATCCCCTCCATTTTCAGGATAATTAAAATATTCAATCTTTTTTTGCGAATCCCTCCATTGTGGAGAGTATTTTTTTATTTTATTAAAACTTAACCGCGAGAAGGCGTTCTACGTAGAGGAAGGGAGGACTTGATGAGGTGAAACATAAATTTCTGTGTAAAAAAAGAAAAGTTTAGGTTGTTAGTATTTATATACAAAATGCGACTATGCATTGAAAGGATATTGCATAAATTATCTGAAAATTATATGTATACAGACTTCTTATCGTTACAATAAGGGAATATAATTATAAAATTTCATACAACAAAAAAGCCCCGAAGGGCCAAGGATATTGCAACTAATCAAAGGCGTTTCGAGCGCGAATGTTTATTCGGAGATCCGATGTGGCTGGCTGAGGAATTGAGGAGAGGGAGGAGACGGTATTGGCAGAAGGCTCCTCCTCGTCTTCCCAGGGATACAAATGAAAAAGGTCTGGGTACATCCACCCCATAGAAAAAGGGGGATAAGGTGAAAGATGAGGCCAACGAATATCAAACCGTAGTTTGGAAAGCAAGTTCCACCCTCCTCCCAGTATGGTTTTTTATATTCACCAATAAATATATGGTAGTTTCTGCTTGACCCATTCCCCCCTTATTGAGTAATCAGTTACAAGATCACACTGTAAGCAATCAACAATTGGGCCAAATAATAAGTAACCATCACAGCAAATTGCCCCCGTGGATATTGCTTGACAAACCGATTCCAAGCCAAAATGGCGTCCGAGATGTAAAAGGAAGAGGCCCCAACGATTAATAATAGCTCACCACTGAGAAAGGCTTTGTAAACCATCAAAGAGATCACCGTGATATAGGCTAAAACAGCAAAGAGAAGGGAAGTTCCACCTGCTGTTTTTACGCTTGAAGCGATTAGGCGGAGATAGATTGCTGCAAACAGAATTAACAATAGTGCGATGAAGAGGGCATCTAGACGGAATATTCCGTTTCCACCAGGAAATGCGATGACATAAATTACATGGGCGATAAAAAAGGAGATCAAGCCCTGTATGAATCGATCTGAAGGCAACATTAAAAAGATGTCACCGAGCATCGAAAAAAGGAGACCAAAGCATAGAAGCCATCCATAAACACCCACCTGATCGAGATTAAGCAAAACGAGCAGTAAAATGAAAAATATCGTCCCAGGCTTAAATATGTACTTCCCCCAGGTTATTTCCTTAAAGAGAGAGTAGAAATAACCGATAGCAGAAAAGATGATGGCAATTGTTATTGATAGATGCATAGGTAGCCTCCTAATTACTAATGAAATCTATCTTAACTATACAACAATGAATGAAGGTGGGCAGTTAAAAATTCTGGCTACATCAAAAAAGGGAGCTTTCTGGTTGAAAGCTCCCCATTAACTTACAAGATGTTTGCCGACTGAAAGCCACGGTTTCAATCATGGGATGAAAGGCGGCGTTGCTCGGTATCCCCGTAAGGGGATGCTTAGAGCAACAATCTTTTGCCTTTATTTTTTGTTTGAATGTAGCTGTGCGATTGTGAACTGATATAATTTGACTATGGAACAAGAATATAGAAGAACTCGAACGACTGTATCTCTTATCCATTATCATTTTGTTTTTTGCCCACGCTCCCGAAGAAAAGTACTGGTGAACAAAGTAGAAGAACGATTCAAGCAATTAGTGGCAGAGATTTGCCAAGAAAATGATTGGATTATTGTAGCGATGGAAGTAATGCCCGATCATTGTCACTTGTTTTTGAACGGTCTACCCACTGATTCTCCATCCGATATTATGGCAAGAGTGAAAGGAGTGACTTCAAGACGATTAAGACAAGAATTTAACCATTTGGTGCATCTGCAAAGCCTTTGGACACATTCTTTCTTTGTTAGCACAGCAGGAAATGTATCGAGTGATACGATTAACCGTTATGTCGAAGCACAGAAAACAAGGGGGTGAAGACATGCCTACGATCACACTGCGTTTAGAACTGCATAAACCCACTCAACCGAAACAGCAGATGTATCAACGAATGACAGAGATGAACACGGCGTTTGCTAACTGGCTTCTTTTGCACCCAGAGGTTAATAAGGCAACCAGCACGATCTTTAAGGAATTTTCGGATCAATCATTTCCATCAGCTGTTGTAAATCAAACCATTCGTGAAGTAAGGTCTCAAAAGAAGAATCAGCGTGCGAAAACTTTTCGCAAAATAGGGTGTTGCTTCAACAATCAAAACTTAACGATTGAAAAGAAGGAACTCTATACCGTCTCTTTTCCCACGCTTGAAAAACGTATCGGCGTTCCAGTGGTAACAAAACCGTTCCAAGTCGCGTGGCTCAACAAGATCATCGATGGAACCGTAAAACAAGGGGCAGGAAAGCTATATATAAAGAAAAAGAAATGGTATCTTGCGATCCCCATCACGTGGCATGTGGAATCCTCTCAAGATGAGAAAGTAATGGGAATTGACCTAGGGCTTCGTTATCTCGCAGTCGCTAGCGTTGGAACAACATCACTTTTTTTCAAAGGAGCTCAAGTTGCTTATTCGCGCAGACGGTACGCATCGAAAAGACGCAAACTAGGAAAATCAAAAAAACTACAAGCGATTAAGAAATCAAAGAACAAAGAATCGCGTTGGATGAAAGATCAGAATCATAAAATGAGTCGTCAAATCGTTGATCATGCACTCGTCAACGGTGTTGGAGTGATTCGCATGGAAGATTTGACGGACATTCGTAATACTGCAAAGTCAAAGAAGAA
>NZ_FNNQ01000025.1 GCF_900106775.1 Marininema mesophilum | reverse complement strand
TCCTCCTTCTCTATCTAAAATAAATTTAATTGATTATGGCATAGTTTTCAATCTGTAATAAATGGTATTCCAGTAATTTCATTCGTTATATACCACAAAAGGATATATATACCTTTTATAAAAAAAGAAGGCCTTGGTAAGGCCCCAATTAAGTTGGAGTACAACAATAAAATAAAGGGATAAAAACCGACAAGTGCAAAGATACCATTTACAGTGCGCACCATGCAAGGAGTAAAATTTGAAACCTGTTGTGAGGAACATATGCGAAACAACTCAAATAATAAAGCGCCCCACTGACCGCCCCACATGATCCACCACTGTTGCCGAAGTTAATTGCCCATCCTTCTCACACTCCACACACAAAGAGCTACGCTTGAGATAAGTGCCTGGCCTTTCTCCACCGTGATCCATATCCTCGTTGTGAAGCTGATCCTCGACTTCGTTCATATCGTTGTGACTCTTGCTTAGTATGCTCTTCACAATAGCGTTCCTGCGATAACTCCGGGCATCCAGGGGAATTGCAGGGGCTGGTTTGCTTGGCATAGGCACCTGAAAATGCACCATAGGGCGACCATAGTATGCATAATCCGGATCGTCCAAGAAGATTGTCCACTTACCATCCAAATTTATACGAAATACTTGACCTACATATCGAGCTGCTCCATCTAACCATTATCGCTCACTTTCCTCCATCAAATGTTGGGGACTAGGATATTTCCTTACCATTTTCAGAGAAAAAATCCTCTCCTTTTATTAGCTGACCTGTTCTGGGATAAGGATAACTGGCAGAGCCTGTGCAAGAGGTGCCATGATCGGAAAACAGCAATAGAGGATGGGCGATGGGGATGAGCTTGGTCAAGGGGGAGGGGGATCGAATCTCTGGGAGGGACGGCCAATAGACCGGCAATCTTATGCTCTTAAAATTCGTTTTATCTCATAAAGGGGGTGACAATCCTTCTATCTTGTTCTTAGTAAATAAATAATTTCTCGGTAAAACAGAAGCGGATCCCTCGCATCTTTACAGTGCGATATCGGGTGATCACTTTCACCTATTGAACGCGTAGGCATAAGGTAGGTAACGACGAAATCTTACCTATCATATGAGTGAACCCCGATTGGAGGTAGGGAAATGGTTTGTCCAGCATTTAGTACGCAAACCACATTTGCTGTGGGAGATGCGCCACGGGACATTACTAACGCTGATTTTAATGGTGATGGGATCCCTGATTTGGCGGTTGCTAATACAAACGCTGATACTGTAAGTGTCTTATTAGGCACAGGAACGGGTTCCTTTGGACCCCAAACCACATTTGCTGTGGGAGACTTTCCATTTGGGATTACTAGCGCTGATTTTAATGGCGATGGGATCCCTGATTTGGCTGTTACTAATGTAAACGCTGATACTGTAAGTGTCTTATTAGGCACAGGAACGGGTTCCTTTGGACCCCAGACCACATTTGCTACGGGAGATGCGCCACGGGGAATTACTAGCGCTGATTTTAATGGCGATGGGTTCATTGATCTAGCTTTTGCTACTCAAACCAGTGATACTGTAAGTGTCTTATTCGGCACAGGAACGGGTTCCTTTGGAACCCTAACCACATTTGCTGTAGGAGAGGATCCACTTGAGGTTACTAGCGCTGACTTTAATGGCGATGGGATCCCTGATTTGGCTGTTACTAATCAAACCAGTGATACTGTAAGTGTCTTATTAGGCACAGGAACGGGTTCCTTTGGACCCCAGACCACATTTGCTGTGGGAGATTTTCCACGGGGAATTATTAGCGCTGATTTTAATGGGGATGGGTTCCTTGATTTAGCTGTGGCTAATTTCAACAGTGATACTGTAAGTGTCTTATTAGGCACAGGAACGGGTTCCTTTGGACCCCAAACCACATTTGCTGTGGGAGATGCGCCATTTGGGATTACTAGCGCTGATATTAATGGGGATGGTATCCCTGATTTGGCTGTTACTAATGCAGACGCTGATACTGTAAGTGTCTTATTGGGCACAGGAACGGGTTCCTTTGGACCCCAGACCACATTTGCTGTGGGAGATGCGCCACGGGGAATTACTAGTGCTGATTTTAATGGGGATGGAACCCCTGATTTGGCGGTTCCTAATAATGGCGATGATACGGTGTCGGTGTTATTGGATAGCTGTGTCAATCCACTTACCTGCACAGACCTGATCCTTGAAAATGATCCAGGTACCTGTGAGGCCACTGTACCCTTTCCTACTCCACAATTGCCCAACGTGTCTACAGTCAGCTCCCCAGCCACAGTCGCTGTTGGGAGCCCCACATTAGTCACGAGTACCGCTACCAGCAATGTAGACCCTACTAATATCGAAACCTGTCCCCCCTATACCGTAACCGTTAATGATACCGAACCCCCAGTCATTTCTGGACTGAGCGATATCGAAACCGCAACGACTATTGACTGTGGTGCCACCGTCAATTTTTCTGAACCTACCGTGACAGATAACTGCCCCGGAACCATCACTACCTCTTTCTTTCCTGCTTCCGGTTCGTTTTTCCCCTTAGGGTCGACACTTGTTACCTTTACGGCTATAGACTCTAATGGCAACTCGGCTACTGCTACATTTACCGTCACCGTCATTGATACGGAACCTCCGGTCATCTCTGGACTCAACGATATCGAAGTCGAAGCGGATAACAACATTGGCACCATCGTCAACTACCCGGATCCCATTGTGACGGATAATTGCCCGGGTGAAATAACGGCCAGTGCCATCACGGCCATCTGCAATCCACCCTCAGGCTCCTTTTTTCCAATAGGAACAACCATTGTTACCTGTGTGGCAACGGATATGAGCGGTAACTCCAGCACCGGAACCTTTACGATTACCGTCATCCCTTTTCAGGAGGAGTAGGTCTTTCACCTTGGAGTGGTACTCTCCTCTGTTCCACCTTTAATTACCTTAATAACGATAGGAGGGGCATATGGGCAGAAAAGCTAAACCAATCGGACTCCATATTGTCGAAGGGAGTGGGTCGCGCCTCACTAAAAAGGAGATCCAAGCCCGTCAGGAAGCAGAGGAAGCACTGTTTCCGGGTACGGATCACATCCGGCCACCCCCTTGGCTTGGGAAGGTCGGTAAGAAAGAGTTTAAGCGGCTGGCTGAGGAGCTTAAAAAGCTGAATCTCATAACGAATGTGGACGTCAATGAGCTTGCAGCTTATTGTGACGCTTATGCCGATTATTACATGGGTTGCACCAAATTAATTGAAGAAGAGGGCCTTATGGTGGAGTACACCAACAACTCAGCCGAAACGAATCGATTCCCTCACCCCCTCCTCACCAAAAAGAAGCAGCTCCACGAGCAAATGAAGTCGCTCGCGGTGGAGTTCGGCTTAACTCCCAGCTCTCGAGCTCGTCTTGCCATGCCGCAAAAGAAAAAAGAGGTGGATCCGTTTGGGGAGCTGTTTGACTAATGGATGCGGTGCCCAATATGATTTGTTGGGTATAAAACAGGTAAAATAGAAATATAAAAAATCGAATCAGGGCCCTTGATATCCACAACTGTATCATATATAATTACAGTATTCCGCAGGATAATATCGAGAGCATCTGTTCGGAGGAATGGTGCGTTCCATATAAGGGGAATGGTACTATCATAAAAATCATTTCGATGCTCATTTGAGGGGGATAACGATGACCGTTACAACAAGTGCACAAGACTTCTTTAACGTTATCAAGGAACGCCATTCGGTACGGAAATACCAACCAGGTATTACCATTCCAGAGGAAGATCTACGAGATATCTTGGAAAGTGCCACTCTCGCCCCTTCTTCATGGAATCTGCAACACTGGAAGTTCCTTGTGATTCAAGAACAAGAAAATAAAGAGAAGTTGTTGCCGATTGCCTTTAATCAACAACAAGTTGTGGATAGCTCTGCAATGATCGCAATACTTGGTGATCAAGAAGCGAACTTAAATGCTGAAGAGATCTATTCCGATGCTGTTGCCAAAGGGTTTATGTCTGAGGATGTCAAAGAAGGTATGCTTGCTCAAATTAATGGTGCCTATGCAAGTAACCCTCAGTTTGGACGGGATGAAGCCATTCGCAACGGATCCCTTGTTGCAATGCAACTGATGCTTGCAGCCAAAGCTAAAGGATATGATACCGTTGCAATGGGTGGGTTTGATCCAGGAAAATTTGTTGAAGAATATAAGGTTCCTGAACGATATATTCCGGTCATGTTGATTGCTGTAGGTAAATCTGCCGCTCCAACACATGGTACAGGACGCTTCCCTGTAGAACAAATGGTGATCAAAGAATCATTTTAATCTCAAACTGAGGAAAAAGTCCTTTTGGGAAAACCAAATGGGATCTCCTTACTTAGAAGAATGGCGCGAAATTTCTGCGCTGATATCTTAGATACATGGGAACTTTCCAACTTGATAAGAAATAAGAAGATCATTAGTATGAGACTCTGATCCATCAACAAAAGGGCGCTATCTTTTATATATAGATAGCGCCCTTTTGTATTGAATGCTTCCGATTCATACGTATAGCTATAGTTATTCAGTTCATTATTAATCAGGAATATGTCTATAGAAACATACCAATCTCTTTGAATTTCTTCTCAGGAGTATGAGGACATGAAAACGGAGGGAGAATCATATGTATCCTGTACACGTTGTCCATGAGTCTTAAAGGAGCAGAATGATGGGATTATGGGATGTTTTAAAAGAGATGGGCCTTCGCTTTTATCGGGAGGGAGTGTTCGATCTCGCGGCGCAACTGGCCTATTATTTTCTTTTGTCGGTGTTCCCCTTTTTACTGGTCATCATTACGTTATTAGGTTTTTTGCCGATATCGACGGAGAATATTCTCGATTTTATTAAGCCTTATGCACCTGCGCACACCCATCAGTTAATTGAGAGTACACTGAACAGCATTATCGGCATAGAGCAGAGTAATCTGCTTTCTTTTAGCATTGTGGCGACCATTTGGTTAACCTACATGGGGATTCAATCCATCATTCGCATACTGAATAGGTCTTTTGCTACAGTGGAGAATCGCACCTTTATGTACCGAGTGGTAGAAGGTGCATTTTTGATGCTAGGTTTATTAGTAGCGGTGATTGTCACATTGTTGCTACCTGTATTTGGGGAATTACTTCGCGGATTCTTTTTTCCTGAATTGGGTTTATCCGAATGGTCGGGTTCCTTGTGGAATCTATTTCGTTGGGTATTATCGGGTACGGTTCTCTTTCTAGTCTTTTTCTGTCTTTATTTTTTTGCTCCAAATGTTAGTCTTCAGCCATCGGAAGCGGCTCCCGGGGCATTTTTTGCAACAATAGGTTGGCAACTGATTTCCCTGGGCTTTTCTTACTATGTGAACCTAGGTAACTACTCGCTCATCTATGGTAATTTGGGTGGGATCATTATTTTGATCGTATGGTTTTACTTATCTGCGATGATCTTAATCATGGGTGGACAATTAAATGCGATCCTGTATGAAAGTCGAATTCGTTCGGTTCGTTAAGGTAGCAGGTAGGTGACATGGTTTGATTTCTAAAAGAAAAGTGAATACATTGTTGTATTCGCAATTTTTCAGGAGGCGATAACATGGCTGACGTGAAAGTGCAGACTATGGATCATGGACCACTGATTGTTAAAGGAAATGTGGAACTGACTGACGCTGATGGTAATGTTTTTGAAACGAGGCAACAGTTTGCCTTATGTCGTTGTGGCCTCTCACAAAAAAAGCCCTTTTGTGATGGAGGCCATAAGGATCAATTTGAGGATTGTGCACGAGCTAAAAAAGTACTCTAACTTCTGATGAAAAAACAGAGTGCATTTGCAAAAAGAGTGTGGTGCTGGGATGCGCATCGTACTCTTTTTGTGATTCTGCTGAATCCCTTACTAGGAGTTGGAATCAGGTTCAACATGAATGTGGGTCGTACTTACCTGATGTACTCGCTTCATCTCCTGCTCTAATTGATCCGTGATACAGTGGCTTTCCTGAACACTCAGTTTGGCATCCACTTCAATGACCGCATCCACGATCACTTCGTCTCCTTGCATGCGCCCTTTTAAATCGACAACGGTCTGTACGCCATTCATCTTCTCCATGGTTAATCGATAGGCTTCTAGTTTTTTTTCTTCGAATCCATCCGTTAAATGATAGGACATTTCAGAAAAGATTCCCCATGCGGTTTTAAGAATAATGAGTCCAACGACGCTAGCTGCAAGAGGATCTAACCAAGGAAAACCCATGCGAGCCCCATAGATTCCGAGGGCGGCACCTAGACTGACAAGGGCGTCAGAAAGATTATCCTTGGCAACTGCATGAAGCGCTTGGCTCTTTGTTTTTTTGGCGAGCTGGGAATTAAATATATAAACCAACAGTATGAAAGCAGAGGATAACATAGCGATAAGGCCTGCGAATGATTGAGGAGTTCCACGGACTCCGTAAATTGCTGATTGCGTAGCTTCTGCCAATACCTGTAGGCCAATCACGGCCATAATGATGGAAGAAATTAGGGCGGAGACAGTCTCGGCACGTGAGTGTCCATAGGGGTGGTCGTCATCGCGGGGTTTTTGGGCAATGCGTAATCCGATAAGAACACCGATCGAGGTGATTACATCCGTGGTATTGTTCAGGCCATCTGCGGTGAGTGCTTGGGAGTTTGTAGACATTCCTAGACAAACTTTAACGGTGCTTAGGAGAATATAAGCAAGGATGCTGAGCCACACTCCAATTTCTGCTTGGCTTTTCATCCGATTCGTCCTCTCCGTATTTGTAAGGTCATACATATGGTAAACGATAAAGGGCGTGTGGGTCTATAACAAGAGTCTTGGGATTAGGAAGGTTCGATGGGTCGATGACAAATACTTGCACTTGTTCAACGGTGTGTGTTTTTGATTATACTAGGTATAATAGTTAAGTAAGTAACGTGTCGAATTCGAGGAGGAATGTCTTGTTATGAAAACGTATGTGGCCTTTTTATCGATGTTAGACGAGGAGAAGAGTGCACAGTTTCGAGGCGAGCATCTAGCTTACCTTGAACAGATGAATAAAGATGGGCATATTTTTGCCTATGGAAGGTTTCAGGATGGTAGTGGAGGAATGGTCATCTATCAAGCGGAAACCCTAGATGAAGCAAAAGGTTATGCTACAGCAGATCCTTTTATTAAAAAGGGTGCTCGTAAGTTGGACATAAAAGAATGGGCGATGACTCCTGGAGCAGTTCAGTAGTATTATTCGCAACTTGACCCCATTTTCACCGCTTGGTATGATGAAAGCGTGATTTTTCAAAAGGACTAATCTTCCGGAATAGGGCCTGAACGTTTCTATACGGCTATATCGTAAATAGCTGAACTACGAGCTTGTAGGTCATCGGTATATTTACATAAGACCGGCGTCCTGTATCGCTTGTGAGGAGCGGTACAGGACGCCGGTCTTTTAATTAAATCGTTTATTTTCAGGATAAAGGGTGGGACTGTTGATGGAAAAGTTGGACCGTGTTGTCGTATTGGATTTTGGGGGGCAATATAATCAGCTCATTGCTCGGCGTATCCGTGATTTAGGGGTTTTTAGTGAGTTGATCTCTCCAAGCGTAACTGCGGAGGAGCTAAAGGCGATGGCCCCAAAGGGGATTGTATTTTCTGGTGGCCCCAATAGCGTTTATAGTTCGCAATCTCCGACATGTGATCCTGAGATCTTCAATTTAGGCATTCCAATCTTCGGCATATGCTACGGTATGCAAATGATTTCTGCCCATTTTGGTGCGGAAGTAGAGCGGGCAGGGAAACGGGAGTACGGAAAAGCAGAAGTTGAATTGGTGTCTGATTCCTTGTTGTACAGAGGAATGTCTAGGGAACAACTGGTTTGGATGAGCCATAGCGATGTTGTTGTGGCTCCACCAGAGGGCTTCTCCGTTGATGGCCGTACTTTATCTGCTCCAGTAGCTGCAATGAGTGATCCAGTTCGTAAGGTGTATGCTGTTCAGTTCCACCCAGAGGTGCAACATACGGAGAATGGAACCGAAATGATTCGCCGCTTTCTTTATGATGTATGTAAATGTGTAGGAAATTGGAGCATGGAAACCTTCATTGATGACACGATCGCCGAGCTCCGGGAAAAAGTCGGCAATAAACGGGTACTCTGCGCTTTATCTGGTGGTGTGGACTCTTCTGTTGTAGCGGCGCTAATTCATCGGGCAATTGGGGATCAACTCACCTGTATGTTTGTGGATCATGGCCTATTGCGAAAAGGCGAAGCGGATAGTGTTGTTCGTACCTTTAGCGAACACTTCCACATGAATTTCATCAAAGTAGACGCCCAGGAACGGTTTCTTTCCAAACTAGAGGGTGTGACCGATCCTGAACAAAAGCGGAAGATTATAGGGAATGAATTTATCCGTGTTTTTGAGCAGGAAGTCAAAGAGCTTGGGAAACACCAATTCCTTGGTCAGGGAACTCTTTATACGGATATTATCGAATCAGGGACGGATACCGCACAGACGATTAAATCTCATCATAATGTAGGTGGGTTGCCAGAAGAAATGGAAATGGATCTGGTCGAACCCCTCAATACATTGTTCAAAGACGAAGTGCGCAGAGTAGGCGAGGAATTAGGTCTCCCTAAAGAAATTGTATGGCGGCAACCCTTCCCTGGCCCAGGTTTGGGTATTCGCGTAATTGGTGAAGTAACAGAAGAGAAGCTAATGATCGTTCGTGAGTCCGATGCTATCCTTCGTGCAGAGATTGCAAAGGCGAATCTAGAAGGTGAAGTATGGCAATACTTTACCGCTCTGCCCGATTTCAAAAGTGTTGGCGTCATGGGGGATATTCGTACCTATGCCTATACTGTTGGTATACGTGCAGTAACTTCTATTGATGGAATGACTGCCGACTGGGCACGCATTCCCTATGATGTATTAGAGAAAATATCAACTCGGATCGTTAATGAAGTCGATGGAGTCAACCGAGTGGTCTACGATATTACCTCTAAGCCCCCCTCAACGATTGAGTGGGAGTAAGGACTTTCGTGCATTTTTCAAGGAACATAGAAATACCCCCTGATTACATGGGGTATTTCTATGTTTCCTTTTTTTAACGCCTTTTCGTAGCGATTTCCTCTAATAATTTAACTATTTTTCCCCTATATTTATTTAGTGTATAATCAGAGGCGGTTCGTAATCCTTCTTTTGCTATTTTTTGTGAAAATAAAGGGTTGTTAAATAGGCGTAACATTCCTATAGCGAGGGAACGCCGGTTACCCGGTTTTGTAACTATGGCATTCACTCCAGGGCGACAAAATTGCATAACACCCCCGGAATTAGTTGTTACAACAGGTGTTCCACAGGCCATGGCTTCCAGGATAGGCAAACCGAATCCTTCAGTGATTGAACTCGAAACAAATAGATCTACATTACGATATAAGTTAGCCATTTGTCGAGGTTTTTGAGGACCTAGAAGACGATATGGGACATTTTTTAATGGAAGAGGACGTTCTGGACAGATAACATCAATGATGAACTTCCCTGGATAAAAACGTTTAAATAACTGAGCGGCTCTCATAAAGTCATTCCATCCTTTTACAGGGTAACTTTCTGGAGCTCGAGCAAGGTACATAATCCTCTTTACAATTCTTTGTTTTTTAATCATCGATCTTGGATGGAAGATTTTATGATCGATCCCCAGAGGTAATACGATCCCTCTTCGTCCTGATATCTGAAAAACCTTGTTATCTAAATAGTTAGAGATACTGATCACAGGAACATTTTGTTTGTAGGTCCATATTGCAAATGAGCGGTCTTTTACCCAATCAGGCTCAAAACCTTGGCAAAGGCGTACACATTGTTGTGGCCAAGCCTCGAAACAAGGTTTAAAGGTCTTATAGTAATTGGTGAGAATAATATCTCCTTTGGGGATGAATTGCTTTTGTAGGGAAGGAATACGGGTAATTTTACAGCCATGTAATGGATAGCGGATGGGTTCTTTTCCTACCAATATCTCTACCTGATGTTTTTTTGCAATTAGTGCTAAGGCGATATTAATTAGATTCATCGTACCTCCATCTAAAGGTAACCCCACAGTAGGAATAACTACTTTCATTGTATGATCCCTTCTTGGTTTAAGGATATATTTCGTTAAATCATATATATTCTAAATTTTGTGTATCCTTTTCAATGTACTTGTTCTGTATAAGTGATTACTAACAAGTCTGCGAGCAACGATTAACTTATTTTTGTTTTCATGAACAAAAGAAAGTTCATCCTTATTTGGACTCGTTGCATTGATTGATGATGGTCTGTTATTCAAAAAATGAGTAAGATTGAAAAGGTATTTTGAATGAAGGACCGGTCCCGGTGAGTTGTAAATAAACACAAATTTAGTCTTTATTTTCGGCAAAAGTTTTCGGATCGTTCTTTTATTGTTTTTACCATAACAAGGTAAAAATCTAACACGTCTGTTTTCTGTTTTGCGGCAATGTTTAGAAGTAATATGGTTTGGAGTATGATCTAATACTAACATACGGTAATCCTCATACCACTGATCCAATAGACTTTTATAGGTTAATAAAGCTTTATTAGATTGCAAAGTTGAAAAAATAATAGTAGTTTCTGGCTTTAATCTTCGACGAAATCGCGCTTCAAATTTGCATTGATGAAAGCGATTTAGCCAACGCTGATATTCACTAGGGGAGTCTTTTATTCGTTTAGAAATACTATGACTGGAGTTTACTCGGTAATCCATTAAATACTGAGCTACATATTTAATATCTGCGTGTTCAGTTAAACGGAGCCAATAATCGTAGTCTTCCACAGGCTCTAGATTCCTTCGATACCCAGCAATTTTGGATGCAGCAGTTTTTTTGTACATAAAAGAAGGTCCTATAAAGCAATCAATCAACAGCTGCTCTTTATTTCGATCTTGATATTTAAAAAGGCCAGATGAATTAAACTCGGGAGCTGGTTTACCATTTGATTTTATATGTCGAAATCCACTGTATACTAAGCCTATTTGAGGAGGACTCTGTATCAAATTACGGCGAAGTGTGGAAATGAATTTTTTGTAATAAAAATTATCACTAGATACCCATGTTAAATAACGAATGTGCGGATCTTTCATTAACCACTTAAACCCTGAATTAAGTGCTTTCGTTATCCCTTGGTTTTTTTTATTGACTATCCAATGAACACGGGGATCTTTATTTGCAACTCTTTTAGCAACTCTGATGGTTTTATTGTTTGCACCATCGATTACAATGACAAGCTGGAAATGAGGATATATTTGTTCAAGTACTGATTTTAGGGCTCTTTGCAAATAAGAAGGTATTTGGTTGTAAATAGGCATAACGATTCCTACATCTCTCATTGAAATAACTCCTTTGCCACATTATATTTTTCTGTTTTGTTTGGTCTGCCTAAACTGGTTTTTCGATTCGGTTCCTTTCAGCTTATGAAAGGGTGTCTCTATAGGATTGGGTAGATGGAATCAACTTTAAACCCGGATTCTGACTTTAATAAAAAAGCTGATATCTAAGGGCTAGACATCAGCTTGATTAATAAGTTGAGGAATTGCCAACAGCATCACAAAGTGATACCTGCGTTTGCAGGGTGCATCACATTATGATGGGATGTTGATCTGCTTTACTTTAGCGGTTTACCATATCTTATCTCGGGATGGGCAGCAGCATCTATGACGTGGGCAGCAACAAAAACATTTATGACGTGGGCAGCAACAAAAACATTTATGACGTGGACAGCAACAGCATTTTTTATGACGTGGAAAGCACCAGTTGTCGGACAAAGGAGTCACCTCCTTCTCTATAACACTACTCTATTATATGGAGGATGATAGAGAAGTGCTTGGACGAAGCCTATACCTCCTTGAAATCCTGTAAAGATAAGATGATCCCATTCTTTTTCCATGCGATGTATAAAGGAAGCCCTGCTGGAATGAAACTAACGTATTGGTTTCATTTCTGTAAGGGGGGATATTTTTGTTCCGAACGACTTGGCATCTTAACTATCGATTATGGATGATGGGAGCGATAGCAACTGTAGTTCTCGGATTTATGTTTGGCTTGCCGAAAATAGCCTATGCGGATGATGTGTCCCTAGTTGAAAAAGAAGTGAACCGTTTGGTGGCGCAGAAGGCATTGGCAGTAAATAAACGTAACCGACAGGTATTTTTAGAGGTTATCCATCCGAAAATGAGAACCTATCTTCAAGAGCAAAAGCGTTGGTATGATGATGCCATTCGCTGGGTAGACCCAGGGACCTATCAACTAAAAGTGGTATCCCTTATTCCTGATAAAGTCCATCGTGTACGGGTGTTGTTGGAACAAAAATATTCCCACCATGGCAAGGTATCCTCAGTAAAGTTCCCTGTTATCTTTCAGGAAACAGAAAAGGGCTGGAAAGAAGCGGACCTTCCCTTTTACAACTTGAGAAGGGGATCT
This sequence comes from Marininema mesophilum, assembly GCF_900106775.1. Classification (GTDB taxonomy): domain Bacteria; phylum Bacillota; class Bacilli; order Thermoactinomycetales; family DSM-45169; genus Marininema; species Marininema mesophilum. The sequence goes on along the minus strand of NZ_FNNQ01000025.1, from coordinate 2,349 downwards.
ATTCTTGTTCAGTATTCTGACCCTGATCTTAGCGAAAAAGCTCATATCTCTCTGGAGGCAGCAGATCGTGGAGTGAGAGTGTTGGGCAGGCTTTTTGGTTGGCGACCGCATGATAGGTTGGAGGTAAAACTGTATCATCGTCCTGAGATATTTCGTCAATCGGTAAAGCTTTCTTTGCCTAGCTGGGCAGGCGGTTGGCATGAACTAGGTCAAGCTGTGAAGCTGATTGGAACAGCTACGGCGTCTGATTCAAAGCTTTTCTCCTCCAGTATTGTGCATGAAGTAACCCATCAGATGGTGAGCGAACTATCTGGGGATAATGCGGCTTACTGGCTTCAGGAGGGGGCAGCAGAATACTTTCAATCCCATTTGATTCCGGGGATCCGTAGTGAAAAGGAAGTCCATCATTTTAAGCCCTATTGGAGAATGTCTCAATTAGAGAAATTCAATTTGGAACGGTTACCTTCTAAGGAGGCAGCAGCTTACTATGCGCAATGCTATCAATTTTATCGCTTTCTAATTGAAGAAGAGGGTTTTGCAAAAATGAAACGCCTGTTTAGTGTATTAAAATTGCACCCAGCGGTAGACCAGGATAGTGCGCAGAAGCTTCCTTTAATTAATAAACGAACACGTGAAGCTTTGGAAAAGGTTTATCAATCTTCTCTGTCCGATTTGGAACAACGTTGGTTGGAGTCATTAAAAAAAGCATAGGCAAGCCAGCATTTATCCCCTTTGAGTAGACAGTTTCTTACTGTATAACTAGGAGGGGATTTTTTATGGGGAATCAAGAGCAGGAGATTTTGTTGGAATAAACAGAATATAGTACAATGATTTAAGAATTCGATTTAATGCCAGAAGGGAGATCGAATGTCTATGGAGATGCCATCCCCCGAAAGGTTAAATCCTCTGAATGCACGCCCGTATACGGAAGAACATATTGGGATGACGGAGCTTTTGCCTGATTTCCGGATGGACCTACGTAATCCGGATCCCGTCGATTTAGATGGTTTTATTAATGCGAATCAAGTCAAGGATTGGTCTCTTCTTACTTGGAAAGATGTTGGGCGTCCCCATCGTGTGGAGAATATGGCAGGGGTAAGGACTGATTGGGAGGCCAAACATCAGAAAACAATGTCTGTCCATCATTCCTGGGAGCATTTCAATCGTTCGTTCCATGAATGGTTTGTGAAGGATGTACCAAAGGAGCTTCGGGAGAATCGATCTGCCCTCGGTCATCACCTTCTCCGTTTTAATTGGAAGGAAGTGAAGGCAGGGTTAGGTGAGACCCTACGCCTCTCACTATGGAATTATGTACAGCGGATCGAAGACGGGGTCTGGGATCCCAGAGGGAAACGCGCTCTTTTTCAAGGGCTTGAGGTTCATAAGCCACGAATTCTTTTCTTAGGTGCCGCAGAAGGCTATGAGGCGATGCAACTCTCTGCGATGTATCCGGGAGGCGAAGTTGTCCTTGTGGATTACGATGAATTTTGTAAGACAGACCGGCATGGCGACTTCCCTGAGACCTATCCCTTCCTAGGTATTAATCCCACTACAGGAAGCGCAAAGGTTTGGTATAAAGACCAAATGGAAATCCGTTATCTTGTGGAGGACATCCGGAACCTTTCCTTTGGAAAGGAATTTGATATCGTCATTAGTGTAGGATTGCTGGAGCACTTTCCTGATGAGATTAAAGATGAGGTAATGGAATGGCATCGCAAGTTTCTAAAGCCGGGTGGCTATGCGATTCTCACCACGCCTCGCAATCAATGGAGAACCCGTTTCTACTATAATGTGATGGCTGATGTGATGAATTACATGTATCGCGAATTGATGAACATTGAGCAGATGGGCTTGTACGTTTATGAAAATGGCTTTGAAATCCTTCGTCATGGGTTTATCAAGGTGCACAATGGAATTATTGCCCGTCCACGGTAAGGGCTTCTGGTTCTACACTTCATCTTTCAATTTTCTTGCAACTAACCAGTCAATATAGATATGAATCATGGAACTATGTTTATGAGAGTTATACAAGGGAATAGGATCATTAACCCCAGGGAAAAGTAATTTAAATAATAGTGCTTGACCCAGAGCAAGATCCGTGCTAAATTATTATTTGTCGCTGCGAGGACATGGCAAAAAAGTGAGCCTTTGCGGCATGGAAGCTGAGAAGTTGCTTACAAAAAAGAATTGTTGACAGGATCTAAGGAAGATGATAAGATAGATCTTGTCGCCGTAAGAGAGCGGCATCGGCTGGAAGGCCGGAAAACAAAGCGTTCCTTGAAAACTGAAGAGCGAATGAATGACCTGTTCAATTCATGAGTCACAAACTTTTTTAACGGAGAGTTTGAT
>NZ_FNNQ01000026.1 GCF_900106775.1 Marininema mesophilum | reverse complement strand
TGTTCGCCCCGTCCTTCTTCGGCTCCTGGCGCCAAGGCATCCACCGTGTGCCCTTACTAACTTCTCCTTCATTCACTCCGGTGAAATCTCCATACATAATGAAGATTGCTTGGCTTACTCCATATCCGGTTTTCAAGGTGCATCTCTTGCACATCACCTTACGGCGACAAAAAATAATATACCATGGATCTATAACTTGATCAACCCCTTTTTTAAATAAAATGAGCGAAGCTTTTAAAGCTGCGCCCACTTCGTTTTCAAGACATTATCTTTTTTATTAGTGTCTTACACGGGCTTTCCATCTACTAGCACAGCCCAGTTGTTATCCACTTTAGCCCTTACAACTTTCTTCTTTAGAATGTAATCAAGAATGAGTTCAGAGACTTCTGTAGGGATATCTCGGACAATAGGGCGATCAGAGAACATCTCATAACCGCCTCCGCCACTTGCACGATAGTTATTCATAACGACTTCATATTCTCCACCCATCGCAAGTTCCTCTCCTTTATAAGTGAGATGTACGACACGCTGGCCAGGAGGAAGAGAGATATCTAAGCGATAGTCAATACCAGTCCACATATCATAGTTGTAATGGACTGGCTTGGGGAAGAGAAACTTAGGGTTGACGATGGGTGCTCCGTATTCATCCTGTCGGAAATAGTCGGCTGTCCTTTCCAAGGCATCCTTAATGTCTTGTCCAGTCAAGCGAAGGACCCGAAGGGTATTGGGATAGATATAGTTTGCCACTACATCACGCACAGTAACATCGCTCCCTAAGCCAGGAGCATGATTGTCAAAGAGGGCTGTATTGGAGATGGGTGCCCCAGAAGCCTCCATTTGTACATTATTGAAGAATTGAATCAGTGGATTCGCCCTGAGACGAGTCTCCATAGGATCGGTTACCCGCATATCTCCTTCAATCTTTCCGATAGGGCGATCAAGCCACTCCTGCACCGCTTCCTCATAGGGGCGTACGAAGGAGAGTACTTCTTGATCCGCATCGCTCTCTTCAATAGAGAGGAGCTCTGGATGTTTCGCAATGACTTGCCACCTATCCGTCTCCTTTTCAAAACGAACCGTTACTTTACCTAGGTGGGTTCCTTGACTTCCTGGCTGAATAACCGCTGTACCGTTAGGACCGATCCCTGCAATTAAACGATGTTGGTGTCCAGTCAACAATACATCGATTTGAGGTACCTCAGCACACAATTGCCACCCTTGATTCTCCCCTGTGAGAGATTCTATCGGCTCACCTGTCTCCAAATCCCGCTCAAACCCTCCATGGTAAGAAACTACTACTAGATCCACTTGTTGCTCTTCTTTGAGGAATTTAACCCATCGCTTAGCTGTCTCCACAGCATCGACAAATTTCATTCCTTCAATATGAGCAGGATTTTCCCATCGTGGAATAAAGATCGTGGTCAAACCAAGAATCCCTACACGGATGTCTCCTACATCCTTCACCATCCAAGGAGTACCAAAAATAGGTTCTCCAGATTGTTTATCGAGGATATTAGCAGATAGCCAAGGAAACTCGGAATCTTGCACCACCTGTTCCAATACTTCAGGGCCATAATTAAACTCATGATTACCAAGAATAGCTGCGTCAACCTGAAGCTGATTTAACATTTTAACCATCGGATTCATACGATCACGACCAAAACGTGCGCTGTGATAAGCAAGCGGCGTTCCTTGAATTAGATCCCCATTGTCAATCCAGATTAAACCCTCACTTTTTTCTCTCTCTTTACCTATTAAAGTAGCAACCCTCGCTAAACCCACTTGATATTCTTGATTGTTGGCATAATGAATCGGCAATACATTGCCGTGCACATCACTTGTCTCAAGAATCGATATTTCACGATATTTTTTCGCCACAGTCAAATCGCACCGCACCTTTCTACAGAGCTTATTCTACCAGCCCACTCCTTCACTTAGAAAATTATATCAGATCTTCATATCTAGTATTACGGTTGTATGGTATATTGTAAAATGGTAGTACTCTTAGAACAATTTATCTGGGGGGAAATGTCATGTTAAAACGCTTTATCGCCACTAGCGCAACGGTAGCACTTGTGGCAGGCCTACTCGCAGGCTGTGGTTCTGATGCAGGTAAAGCAGGGGCTTATAAGCCGAAGGAACTAAAGGTGCAGTTTGTACCATCACAAGCCGCTGACACCTTAGAGGCGAAAGCAAAACCGTTGGAAAAACTTCTTAAGAAGGAACTTGGCATTCCTGTAAAGGTAAGCGTTTCCACAGACTACAACACGATCATCGAAGCAATGGCTTCTAAGCAAGTAGATGTCGGTTTCCTACCGCCTAGCGCCTATGTAATGGCCCATGATAAGAAAAAGGCTGCTAACGTTTTACTCCAATCACAACGCTTTGGTGTAAACCCTAAAAACGGTAAACCTACCGACAAGCTTGTAGATAGCTATGAAGCATATATCATCACTAAAAAAGACTCTAAAATCAAAACTTTAAAAGATCTGAAAGGTAAGAAAATGGCCTGGCAGGACGTTGCTTCTTCTGCTGGCTATGTATGGCCTGCTGTTGAGATGAAAAAAGCGGGCATCGACCCACAAAAGGATGTTACTGGCGTTACCATGAAGGGACATGATCGTGCCCTTATCGCTGTACTTAATGGTGAAGTAGATGCAGCTGCTGTTTTTGGAGATGCTCGTAATATTGTAGCGAAGGACTACAAAGATGTATTCTCCAAGACCAAAGTCATTCACCGTACAAAGCCTATCCCTAACGATACCATCAGCGTACGCTCTGACATCGACAAGAAATGGGCAGAAAAAATCAAACAGGCATTTATAAAAATCGGTAAAAATAAAGAAGGCCATAAAATCATCAAAGAAATCTATACGCACGAAGGCTATATTCCCTCGAGCGATAAGAACTTCGGCGCCGTTCGCGACTACGAAAAAGCCGTCGGCCAGTACTGAGACCTTTTCGTTAAGTCTCAAGAGATCGTTCGAGGATTATCCATGGAACGATCTCTTTTTCTTTTTGAATCCGTAAAGAGTAGGTGAAAGCTATGATTGAGATACAAAATGTATCCAAAGTGTATCCTAACGGAACAATCGGGCTAAAGAATATTAACCTTTCCTTTGAGAAGGGAGAATTTATCGTCATCGTTGGCCGCTCTGGTGCAGGAAAATCCACTCTTCTCCGCTCGATCAACCGCCTTCACGAAATTAGTGAAGGGGACATCCAGATCGACAATCGCTCGATCACTTCCGCAAAAGGGCAACAACTACGTTCGATCCGCCGTGATGTGGGCATGATCTTCCAGAATTTCAACCTTGTTCGTCGCTCTACAGTAATGCGCAACGTTCTCTCTGGGCGTGTTGGATATCACTCCACATTACGTACCGTACTTAACCTATTTCCGAAGGAAGATCAACAATTAGCCTATAATGCTTTGCAACGTGTAGGCATCACTGAAAAAGCATGGACCCGTGCAGATCAACTCTCTGGAGGACAGCAACAACGCGTTTCCATAGCTCGCGCTTTGGCCCAGGAAGCCAAAATTATTAAGGTGCATCTCTTGCACATCACCTTACGGCGACAAAAAATAATATACCATGGATCTATAACTTGATCAACCCCTTTTTTAAATAAAATGAGCGAAGCTTTTAAAGCTGCGCCCACTTCGTTTTCAAGACATTATCTTTTTTATTAGTGTCTTACACGGGCTTTCCATCTACTAGCACAGCCCAGTTGTTATCCACTTTAGCCCTTACAACTTTCTTCTTTAGAATGTAATCAAGAATGAGTTCAGAGACTTCTGTAGGGATATCTCGGACAATAGGGCGATCAGAGAACATCTCATAACCGCCTCCGCCACTTGCACGATAGTTATTCATAACGACTTCATATTCTCCACCCATCGCAAGTTCCTCTCCTTTATAAGTGAGATGTACGACACGCTGGCCAGGAGGAAGAGAGATATCTAAGCGATAGTCAATACCAGTCCACATATCATAGTTGTAATGGACTGGCTTGGGGAAGAGAAACTTAGGGTTGACGATGGGTGCTCCGTATTCATCCTGTCGGAAATAGTCGGCTGTCCTTTCCAAGGCATCCTTAATGTCTTGTCCAGTCAAGCGAAGGACCCGAAGGGTATTGGGATAGATATAGTTTGCCACTACATCACGCACAGTAACATCGCTCCCTAAGCCAGGAGCATGATTGTCAAAGAGGGCTGTATTGGAGATGGGTGCCCCAGAAGCCTCCATTTGTACATTATTGAAGAATTGAATCAGTGGATTCGCCCTGAGACGAGTCTCCATAGGATCGGTTACCCGCATATCTCCTTCAATCTTTCCGATAGGGCGATCAAGCCACTCCTGCACCGCTTCCTCATAGGGGCGTACGAAGGAGAGTACTTCTTGATCCGCATCGCTCTCTTCAATAGAGAGGAGCTCTGGATGTTTCGCAATGACTTGCCACCTATCCGTCTCCTTTTCAAAACGAACCGTTACTTTACCTAGGTGGGTTCCTTGACTTCCTGGCTGAATAACCGCTGTACCGTTAGGACCGATCCCTGCAATTAAACGATGTTGGTGTCCAGTCAACAATACATCGATTTGAGGTACCTCAGCACACAATTGCCACCCTTGATTCTCCCCTGTGAGAGATTCTATCGGCTCACCTGTCTCCAAATCCCGCTCAAACCCTCCATGGTAAGAAACTACTACTAGATCCACTTGTTGCTCTTCTTTGAGGAATTTAACCCATCGCTTAGCTGTCTCCACAGCATCGACAAATTTCATTCCTTCAATATGAGCAGGATTTTCCCATCGTGGAATAAAGATCGTGGTCAAACCAAGAATCCCTACACGGATGTCTCCTACATCCTTCACCATCCAAGGAGTACCAAAAATAGGTTCTCCAGATTGTTTATCGAGGATATTAGCAGATAGCCAAGGAAACTCGGAATCTTGCACCACCTGTTCCAATACTTCAGGGCCATAATTAAACTCATGATTACCAAGAATAGCTGCGTCAACCTGAAGCTGATTTAACATTTTAACCATCGGATTCATACGATCACGACCAAAACGTGCGCTGTGATAAGCAAGCGGCGTTCCTTGAATTAGATCCCCATTGTCAATCCAGATTAAACCCTCACTTTTTTCTCTCTCTTTACCTATTAAAGTAGCAACCCTCGCTAAACCCACTTGATATTCTTGATTGTTGGCATAATGAATCGGCAATACATTGCCGTGCACATCACTTGTCTCAAGAATCGATATTTCACGATATTTTTTCGCCACAGTCAAATCGCACCGCACCTTTCTACAGAGCTTATTCTACCAGCCCACTCCTTCACTTAGAAAATTATATCAGATCTTCATATCTAGTATTACGGTTGTATGGTATATTGTAAAATGGTAGTACTCTTAGAACAATTTATCTGGGGGGAAATGTCATGTTAAAACGCTTTATCGCCACTAGCGCAACGGTAGCACTTGTGGCAGGCCTACTCGCAGGCTGTGGTTCTGATGCAGGTAAAGCAGGGGCTTATAAGCCGAAGGAACTAAAGGTGCAGTTTGTACCATCACAAGCCGCTGACACCTTAGAGGCGAAAGCAAAACCGTTGGAAAAACTTCTTAAGAAGGAACTTGGCATTCCTGTAAAGGTAAGCGTTTCCACAGACTACAACACGATCATCGAAGCAATGGCTTCTAAGCAAGTAGATGTCGGTTTCCTACCGCCTAGCGCCTATGTAATGGCCCATGATAAGAAAAAGGCTGCTAACGTTTTACTCCAATCACAACGCTTTGGTGTAAACCCTAAAAACGGTAAACCTACCGACAAGCTTGTAGATAGCTATGAAGCATATATCATCACTAAAAAAGACTCTAAAATCAAAACTTTAAAAGATCTGAAAGGTAAGAAAATGGCCTGGCAGGACGTTGCTTCTTCTGCTGGCTATGTATGGCCTGCTGTTGAGATGAAAAAAGCGGGCATCGACCCACAAAAGGATGTTACTGGCGTTACCATGAAGGGACATGATCGTGCCCTTATCGCTGTACTTAATGGTGAAGTAGATGCAGCTGCTGTTTTTGGAGATGCTCGTAATATTGTAGCGAAGGACTACAAAGATGTATTCTCCAAGACCAAAGTCATTCACCGTACAAAGCCTATCCCTAACGATACCATCAGCGTACGCTCTGACATCGACAAGAAATGGGCAGAAAAAATCAAACAGGCATTTATAAAAATCGGTAAAAATAAAGAAGGCCATAAAATCATCAAAGAAATCTATACGCACGAAGGCTATATTCCCTCGAGCGATAAGAACTTCGGCGCCGTTCGCGACTACGAAAAAGCCGTCGGCCAGTACTGAGACCTTTTCGTTAAGTCTCAAGAGATCGTTCGAGGATTATCCATGGAACGATCTCTTTTTCTTTTTGAATCCGTAAAGAGTAGGTGAAAGCTATGATTGAGATACAAAATGTATCCAAAGTGTATCCTAACGGAACAATCGGGCTAAAGAATATTAACCTTTCCTTTGAGAAGGGAGAATTTATCGTCATCGTTGGCCGCTCTGGTGCAGGAAAATCCACTCTTCTCCGCTCGATCAACCGCCTTCACGAAATTAGTGAAGGGGACATCCAGATCGACAATCGCTCGATCACTTCCGCAAAAGGGCAACAACTACGTTCGATCCGCCGTGATGTGGGCATGATCTTCCAGAATTTCAACCTTGTTCGTCGCTCTACAGTAATGCGCAACGTTCTCTCTGGGCGTGTTGGATATCACTCCACATTACGTACCGTACTTAACCTATTTCCGAAGGAAGATCAACAATTAGCCTATAATGCTTTGCAACGTGTAGGCATCACTGAAAAAGCATGGACCCGTGCAGATCAACTCTCTGGAGGACAGCAACAACGCGTTTCCATAGCTCGCGCTTTGGCCCAGGAAGCCAAAATTATTTTGGCTGATGAACCTGTTGCATCCCTTGATCCAATGACAACTCGTCAAGTTATGAACGATCTAAAGCGGATCAACCAAGAGTTAGGGATAACCATGGTGGTTAACCTTCACTTTATCGATCTTGCCCGGGAATATGCCACTCGTATCATAGGGCTTCGCGCTGGGGAGCTTGTCTATGATGGTCCCGTAGAAGAAGCGACTGATGATGTATTCTCCAATATCTACGGTCGTGAAATCAAGGACGACGAACTCCTAGGAGAGACTGCCGGATGAGCACCGATAACAACCGTCCCATAAAACGGACAAAAACGGGGCTAACGATCTTATTGTTAGCATTACTTTGTTGGGGAAGTGCAATCCGTACAGATGCTTCCTTAACCACATTGATCAATGGATTGCCTCAAATGGGGGATCTTTTGATTGAAATGGTTCCACCTGATATCCAGTATTTTTCTGATATCATAAAACCAATGCTGGATACGATCCGAATGGCGCTCATTGGTGCAACACTAGGTGCATTACTTGCTTTTCCTTGTGCCTTATTTTCTGCAAACAATCTATTTCCAAAATTCATAACTATCCCTACTCGTTTCGTACTCAACCTCCTACGGACGATTCCCGATCTGCTATTGGCTGCCATTTTCGTTGCCATCTTTGGAATTGGCCTCATTCCTGGCATCTTTGCACTGACATTATTTTCGTTTGGAATTATCGCTAAGCTCACTTATGAATCGATGGAAGCCATCGATAATGGACCACTCGAAGCGATGACTGCAGTAGGGGCCAATAAAACCCAGTGGATCACTTATGGTGTAATTCCACAAATTGCGGCTCCCTTTGCTGCCTATTTCCTTTATTCCTTTGAAATCAACGTTCGAGCTGCAGCGATTCTGGGTCTTGTAGGTGCAGGTGGTGTTGGTATCATGTTCGACCATACATTGAAACTTCTCCAATATGCACAGACCTCAATGCTCATTCTTCTCACCCTGATCGTCGTGGTTCTGATTGATTTCATTACTACCAAGGTACGGGAGCAATTGCTATGAATATGAATATTGAAACCCAAACCTCGTTGCCAACTCCCCCGAAAAAGAAACGTTTAAAGGGCATAATCATCTTTGCTGTAGTGATTGCGATCTATGTCTGGGCCTTCTCCGGTGTCCCAGTTGCTGAGATTCGGGACACTGCTGGTATAAAGTCGATCTTCTCTGGTCTATTCCACCCAGATTGGGACTATGTATATCTGCCTGATGGAGAAGACCTGCTACGCGGCTTATTAGATACCTTATCCATCGCAGTGTTAGGTACGTTTATCTCTGCTGTACTCTGTATTCCCTTTGCTTTTTGGGCATCCAATAGCATGAACCGCTTTCGTCCAGTAGCTGGCACCGGAAAGTTCTCCCTCAGTTTCATTCGAACCTTCCCTGAGCTTGTCTTGGCCCTTCTCTTCATTAAAGCGGTAGGACCTGGATCATTTGCTGGCGTGTTAGCTCTTGGAATACACTCGATTGGTATGCTTGGAAAGCTATACTCCGAAGCGATCGAGACAATTGATTTAGGCCCTACTGAGGCACTCACTGCATCAGGAGCCTCTCGCTTCCAAGTGCTCTGGTTTGCCGTGATCCCCCAAGTAATTCCAGCCTTCATCTCTTTTGCACTCTATCGCTTTGAGATTAATATCCGCGCTGCCTCGATCCTTGGAATGATTGGTGCAGGTGGTATTGGGACTCCATTGATTTTCGCCCTAAACGCGCGCGATTGGGATCGAGTAGGAATTATCCTTTTCGGAATCATTATCATGGTAACACTAATCGATTCAATCTCAGGAGCGATCCGAAAACGTATTGTATAACCTTTAAAAAGCATCAAAAACGTCGGGAAATCCCGGCGTTTTTTTGTGTTCTGAATTACTAGTATCTACCTACCCTATAAAATCAACTCAATCGATCTTTAAACACGTTATTTAACACACGTATTTCTACTTAAAGATAATGATAGCAATCTCTTGAAATTTATCCCTTATTTTAGGTTGTCATATCTTTGAAGAAGGTGCTATAATGCGATTGAATATTCGAAATAAATATACAGTGAGGTGGGACACTATGCTTTTGGTATCAGGAATCATTGTGGGGGTATATGCTTTCTTGTTACTAGGGCTCTGGCTGATTCAAGGGCATCCTAGGAAGATTAAATGGATCTATCCTCTTTCTATCCTACTGACTATCACACTTTCTCTCTCCATGCTTTTCACTTCTGTACAAGCGATCCCCAGTAAAGCCCAGGAGACAGGGGATCAAGGTTTTTATAATATTCTCCCTCCTGGCCAACAAGGATTGATGAATCCTATAGACTTTATCGGTGCTAAGCTCTTTAAAAAATACCCGAAGCATTATAATGATCAGTCAACCATGTATGATTCCCTTGGCAAGCGATCCCCCGATATCACAGATAAGGATTTACCCACCTACTACAAGGACGCTTCACTTGGCGCTCCTGTAAACCCCGAGAAAACCTATTCCCCGACCCAAGACCTTACCATCAAACGTGATAATTATGGCGTTCCCCATATCGAAGGAAAAACGCGTGAGGCTACCTTTTATGGAATCGGTTACGCCTCGGCTGAAGATCGTTTATTTTTGATGGACTTGCTTCGCCACCTGGGACGAGCCCAGTTAAGCGAATTTGCGGGAGATACGGAGCAAAATAAGGCACTTGATGCGGAGCAACTAAAAAACTCTCCTTATAAAGAGGAGGATCTAACGAAACAAGTGCAGGAGATTTGCGCTAAAGGGGAAGAAGGAAAGCAAATCTGTGAAGATATGAACAACTATGCCGCCGGGATCAATGACTACATTTCCAAGGCAAAATTAAATTGGTCTCTTCTTCCGGTGGAATACTTAGGATTGTTTAAACTACCCCAGGAGTGGAAAGCAGAAGACTCTGTAGTGATCACCAGTTTTGTAGGAGGTATGTTTGGTAAGGGGGGCGGGGGAGAGGTTGAAAGCGGAAACTTTCTCGCCAAGTTACAAAATCAATTTGGCGAAAGTGAAGGGAAGAAGATCTGGAAGGACTTCCATAGTTCCAATGATAGTGAAGCACCCGTCACAACTAACCGCTCCTTCCCCTACAACAATCACCCATCACCCGATCAAAAATCATCCGCGGTCCTTGACTCATCTACAGCAAACAAGACCATCGCTCAACTAAAAAAACCGAAGATGGTAGCCGATGGCCCCTTTGGTCCAATTAATCTTCAAGCACCTCAGAGTATGAGTAATGCGATGTTGGTCGGTGGTAAACATACCCAGGCAGGTAAACCTATCGCTGTATTTGGTCCCCAGACTGGCTATTTTAACCCACAACTCCTTGTAGAGATGGATGTGAATGGCCCAGGTATGCAGGCTCGTGGGGTTGGTTTTGCAGGGTCCAACCTGTATATGCAGATGGGTAGGGGAAAGGATTTTTCTTGGTCAGCCACCTCTTCTCAAGCGGACAATACCGATCAATGGATTCTTCAACTATGTGAACCCGATGGGAAAGAACCCACACTACAATCGGATCACTATCTATACAAAGGGCAATGCAAACCCATGGAAAGCTTCACACACAATCAATCCCTTCAGACAATCAAGAAAAAACAACCCAAGGATATTAAAGCGATGTTAAAGAAATGGAAGCACACAACACCACAAAAAGCATTCAAAAAAATGCAAACATCTACAAAGTCCAAAATTGGCACTCGTTCCACCACGATACAACGAAGTGTATACGGTCCCGTAATTGCTCGGGGAACAGTAAAAAATAAGCCCGTCGCCATCAGCCAACAACGTTCTACCTACCTCAATGAACTCGGTAGTACCTCTGGTTTTAAAAAGTTAAATGACCCCGAGTATATGAAAGGTGGCGCCAAGGCTTTTTCTAAGGCAATAGACAGTATTGATTACACCTTCAACTGGTTTTACATCAATAAGAACGACATCGCGTATAAACACTCAGGACTTCTGCCCATCCGTGATCCCCGGACCAACCCTGATCTACCTAGTTGGGGAACTGGAGAATACGACTGGACAGGTAAGTTCCTCTCCCCAAACAAACAACCCCAGGATATCAATCCAGCTAACGGATACATTATCAGTTGGAACAATAAACAAGCGCCAAACTTCCGTGCCAGTGACAACAACTACAACTATGGCTCGGTCTATCGCTCCCTCCTCTTAGAAAAGGGGTTAAAAAAAGCGCTTGCTAAGAATAAAAAGTTAACGCGTGCAGATGCTGTTAATATCACAATGGATGCAGGGACAACAGATTTCAAAGCGCAAGAAATCTACCCCTATGTCCTCAAGATTCTCGGCAACAAAGCACCTGATGGCAATCCCCAATTACAAGCGATACGTGATCGATTAGCTTCCTGGGTAACAAATGGAGGCCATCGCCGAGATATCGCGCCACAGGATGGCAAATACGATGATGCCACAGCGATTGCTATCGGAGATGCTTTCTTCGCCAACTTGGTAAACGAAGTATTTGCTCCTTTAAAGGGAATTCAAGCACCGCTAGTAGCAACGGGTGAATCCGATGCTAAGATCGACGATTCTCCTACCCACCGTCTTGGTTCTTCCTTTCAAATCGGATACTACCCCTTCTTACACAAGGATTTGCGTCAGGTACTAAAGGAGAACGTAAAGGATCCCTGGCATAGGACCTATTGTGGAAATGGGGATCTAACTACCTGTCGCACTTCCCTTTGGAAAGCACTTTCCGACACATCCAATCAACTAACCAATCAATATGGCTCTCCCGCTCTGGACAACTGGGTATATGACCTCAATCAAGATACCATTCAACAAAGCACACTCGGGGCCATCGATCTACCCAATATGACATGGATGAATCGCCCTACCTTTCAACAAGTTGTCCAGGTAGGAGTCCCTAGCCCCTAGCTCTTTCACCACACAAAAACAATCGACTTACACTCACTATCTCCATAAAGTACCGTTCAATTAATAAATCATAATAAAAAACACCCTACTCCAGTTGGAGTAGGGTGTTCACATTCCCTGAAAACTAAAGAGCGAATTTCTGAACCCTGTTCGGTTCGTTCGTTATTTGTATCCAACGGATACTCCATAGAAAGGAGGTGATCCATCCCCACCTTCCGGTAGGGATACCTTGTTACGACTTCA
>NZ_FNNQ01000027.1 GCF_900106775.1 Marininema mesophilum | reverse complement strand
AAACAATTTCCTTCTAGTCAGCTATGCTCCGCCTGTGGCTACCGCAATAAGGATGTGAAGAATCTTAACCTGCGAGCATGGACATGCCCTACGTGTCACTCTCACCATGACCGAGACATCAATGCAGCCAAGAACATCTTGCAAGAAGGACTTCGTGTACTTGCGGTTGGGCAGACCGTCTAAGCTTGGAATCGATCCTGTCGGTAGATGGGAGCTCCCAAGAATCCCACTGGCTTCAGCTGTGGGAGTGTGTCAAGTGTGCTACTCAGTACACATAATAAAACCCGCCCTATCCCCCATTTCCTACAGACCCTCATAGCAATTAATACGGTTGTCTGACACAGAAGCCCCATTCTAAAACAATTAGAATGGGGCTTCTGTTCGGTTAAAGGGTGTTAAATATGAATTTCCCTAACCATAAGCCTCCCTATTCGTATATAGTAGGAGTAGAAATCATTGTATCATTGTAGGAGGTTATATATGATTACTCATTCTCAAATGTGGAAACGAAGTGGTTTTAAACTATGGGGAGCCGTTACCTTCCATAACGCTGTTATTGGGGGGATTTTATTAGCGATCATTTCTTTTTTCACTAATTTGATCGTATCAAGCGTTCCTAATTTTACTCTTAAAGGTCTGATGACTTCCTCAGAAGTACAACGACAGTTTCTTCTATTATTCTTTTCTGAAAAAGCGATCATTGCATTGATATTGTTATGCCTTTTTTACGTTGTTACGGTTTTCATCTTTACCCCTTTCCAGCTTGCTGGTCTCACAGGGATGGCAAACGAAGGGATTATGGGTGGTTCTACCCGCTTTAGTTCGTACTTCCGAATGGGCGCTCGTTATTTTTGGCGCATGTTAGGTCATTTACTTTTGATGTACCTTATTATTGCTGTTGTGTCTATTCCTTCATCCATTTTAGACCGGATCTCTAAATATTTGATAGATTCAGGTAATGAAGTCGAGGGTTTAATCGTAGCATTAGTCAGCCTTTTGTTCATGATCCCTGTTTTTCTTACTGCCATGGTCTTCATGTTTTCTCCTTTTATCTTAACAGCTGAAAACAAAGGCCCCTGGCAATCCATCAAGCTCTCTTTTACTTTGTTTCGTAAGGCACCTGGTAAGTATTTTGCCACCCTCGTCTTTATCATGATTTATTCGATTTTCATCGGTATTTTCATAACCATTTTGGTTATATTTTTCTTTATTTTTTCTTCTGTTGGGGGTGTGAGTGGGACTACATTACTGGTTCTCTCGATTATCGCTTTTCTAGTCTTCTCCCTCATCGGTAGTTTGATGTTCTCCCTGATTGCCGTTCGTTATCATAACTATCTAAGGCGCTGGATTACCCCTGAAGCAGGGCCTAACTCCTTCATGCCTCCCCATTACGGCGGACAATTTCCCGATAATGGCCCCTCCCCTGAGGGATTTAACTCCAATAGCAATAATCTGGGTTGGCAAACACCTCCTCCTCCAAATCAGGGGCCAAGCCATGGAGATAACCCATACAATGAAACAAAGCCAGCTACTCATGAAGAAAACAACAAAGAAGCAAAAAACCCAAACCCACAATCCTATCCTCACTTTCCCTCAGATCCGCATGATAAAGACTGAATATCTTCATTCTCCATTTTGAATAAACAAAGGAGGCGATCCAATTGGATCGCCTCCTTTGCAATTGTGAGCGCTATTTATTACAAGCTTAGATGTGGGGACGAAGCCATTCCAGCAACTGTTCTTTTGGCTGGAAGCCCATCATTTTATCCACCATTTCTCCGTTTTTAAAGACCATCAATGTAGGAATGCTCATAACACCAAAACGGCCGGAGCTGTCCGGGTTTTCGTCTACATTGACTTTCTTTATCTTCAATTTGTCGCCCACTTCCTGGTCAATCTCCTCCAGGACAGGCGCTACCATCTTACAAGGGCCACACCATGGTGCCCAAAAGTCAACCAATACTGTCCCTGCAGCAGTTTCAGTATTAAAGCTTTGATCAGTAATATTCGCGATAGCCATAAAGCTTCTTCACTCCTTCGTACTTTGTAGAGATATCCTCAGTATACCACTGAGGAGGGGAATCTTCCAAGACTTTCGGTAATCGAAAGATCCTTATTTGAGATATACCCCCTACCCGTATAAAATAAACCGGTGACGGAGGATTTCCCCGTCACCGTCCAATATCCATGTATTGTGGTATTTCTCAACTTTCAGCCAACAGTTTTTTAAACTCTTCAGTCAGCATCGGGACTACCTCGAACAGATCGCCAACGATACCGTAGTCTGCAACACTGAAAATGCTTGCTTCAGGATCTTTGTTGATGGCAACGATGACTTTAGAGTTGGACATACCAGCCAAATGTTGAATCGCTCCAGAAATCCCACAGGCAATATATAGATCTGGGGTTACTACTTTACCCGTTTGACCGATTTGTAGCGCATAGTCGCAGTAGTCAGCGTCACAGGCTCCACGGGAAGCACCTACAGCAGCTCCAAGGACATCAGCAAGTTCTTGAAGAGGCTTAAAGCCTTCTGAGCTTTTCACTCCACGGCCACCGGAAACGATGATCCGGGCTTCAGAAAGATCTACCCCTTCAGAAGCTTTTCGAACCAATTCTTTTACTAGAGTACGGATGGAATCTGCTGGTAGTTCCACAGTTAGCTCTTCCACCGTTGCGGAAAGACCCGTGTCTTTTTCCAGGGCTGGAATGTTGTTTGGACGCAAGGTAGCAAGTACAGCACCTTCTTTGAAGGCTTTCTTTACAAATGCTTTACCTGCATAGATCGGACGGGTAAAGGTCAAACGACCCTCGGTCAATGCAACAGCAGTACAGTCAGAGACCATACCAATATCTAGGCGAGCAGCAATCCGCGGGCTAACATCCCGGCCAACAGCTGTGTGACCGGTCAAGATTACATCGGGATTCACTTTATCGATAACTGCTTTAAAAGCTTGGAAAAAAGCATCAGTAGAGTATTGATCTAACTCTGAATTGGTCACCAAGAGAACTTGGTCAGCCCCAAAATGAGCGAGCTTTTCTACCAAATCTTTACCATTACTTCCGAAAACAGCAACGGTAATCGTGCCACCTTCAGCGGCTGTCGTTCCAGCTGCTAAACATTCCAGAGTCACATTACGCAATTCACCATCGCGCACGTCTGCCAATACGAGTACATTTTTGCTCATGAGTGGTTCCTCCCCTTTCCCTTAGATCACTTTAGCTTCGCTACGTAGAAGTTGTACGAGTTCTTTTGCTTGAACGTCGAGATCGCCTTCGAGGATCTTACCTGCTTCTTTTGCCGGTGGCAGGTAGGTTTCCAAAGTTTCTGTACGACCTTCCAGCTCATCTTCATCGATATCAAGATCTTCGATATCCATACGTTCTAGAGGTTTTTTCTTTGCTTTCATAATTCCAGGCAAGGAAGGATAGCGAGGCTCGTTAAGACCTTGTTGGGCTGTTACAAGGAGCGGTAACTTGGACTGAATGTACTCGATATCCCCTTCTACGTCCTTTTCTACTTCTACGGTATCTCCGTCTACAGTCAACTTTGTGATGGTAGCGATATGAGGGATATCCAGTAGTTCAGCCAGGCGAGGACCCACTTGAGCGGAACCATCATCAACTGCCATATATCCACCAAGAATAATGTCATACTCAAGATCGTTGATAACTGAAGCCAAGATCTTTGCAATGGAGTTCTCATCGGGAGCTTCCAAGTCCTCATCGTCTACGATGATTCCTTTATCTGCACCCATTGCCATCGCGGTACGGATTGCCTGCTCTGCACGTTCTGGGCCTATGGTGATGACAGTTACTTCCCCACCATGCTCATCCCGCAAACGAATCGCTTCTTCTACTGCGTATTCGTCATAAGGGTTCACAACAAACTCTACGCCTTCTTCACTGATTTGGCCATCTTCAATAGCGATTCGCTCTTCCGTGTCAAAGGTTTGCTTTAGGCATACCAAAATATTCATAGTTTTCGGTTCCCCCTTTGAATTCAATCTGCTTGGACCACAGAGACTTTCTTTATGGATGTTAGTTTTGGAGCCCTTTTAAGAATAGGCGATGAATTGGTTCCACCTGATCCATTAGGCTGAATTTACAATCGTTCATGATCCATGAGGTAACCGTTTCATCAATGGTTCCAAAGATCATATTGCGGGCTGTTCGTACATTTAGATCTTTGCCGAACAGTCCTTCCTCCACACCGGAGAGCAAAACTTGGTCGATCACATTAAAGTACTTCTTTAGGATCCTCCCAATTTCTCGGCGTACATCCGGATTTGATTGCCTTAATTCGATCTGGGTGACAATCGCTAATTGTTGATCCTCCACCAGATATTCAAAATGTAAGCGAATAAGCTCTCTCAATTGTTGATCAGGTGACGGGACCTTAGACAGCGACTGTTCCATATCGGTAATGAAGGCACCCATTTTTTCATTGAATAAGGAGATTAACACATCATCCTTATTTTCAAAGTAAAGATATATGGTCCCGTCCGCTACCTTGGCTTCTCGGGCAATTTTAGATACTTGTGCCTGATGATAGCCGAATTGGGCGATAACGCGAACCGCCGCATTAATAATTGCTTCGTATTTTTCACCAGTGCGCTTAGCTGCCATGTTGTCCCGTTCTCCTTCTACAGTGAGGTGAGCAATAAATGAATGATTATTCATTCATGTACAGTGTATGCTATACTCCTTCGTTCTGTCAATATGCACGAGAGGAAAAAGAGAGGCAAGAATGAAAGCGTCTTCATATCCCACCATGAAAATCAGCTTCCTTTTTTCAACAGCGCTTCTTGACCTTCATTTTTTCGAGCTTCCTCAGCCAATACTCGGCGCAGTACTTTACCTACCGAAGATTTAGGCAGCTCTTCGCGGAATTCGTAAATACGTGGAGCTTTAAAGCTAGCAAGCTTTTCACGACAGTATTGATTAAGCTCTTCCTCAGAGATCTTTCGACCTGGTTTACATACTACAAATGCTTTCACAGTTTCCCCACGATAAGAGTCAGGAACACCAATAATCGCGGCTTCCTGTATATCTGGATGATCGTAGAGAACTTCTTCTACTTCACGAGGATAGATATTAAATCCACCAGCGATGATCACATCCTTCTCACGATCTAAGATGTAAAAATAGCCATCCTCATCCATCGTTGCAATATCCCCTGTGTTGAGCCAACCATCCTGAATCACTTTTTTCGTCTCTGCCTCCATGTTCCAGTACCCCTTCATCACTTGAGGGCCACGAACCTGAAGAACACCTGCCTCACCCTGGGGTTGCTCTTTTCCGGTTGAGGGATCGATAATGCGGCACTCTGTATCTGGCCACGGCACACCGATACTGCCATTTTTACGCTTCTCCCAAATGGGATTGGCATGGGTAACAGGAGAAGTTTCCGTGAGACCATACCCTTCTACTAAACGCCCACCTGTCAGCTCTTCAAATTTCTCCTGCACAACCAAAGGTAGCGGTGCTGATCCACTAATACAAGCTTCAATCGATGAAAGGTCGTATTTAGCGATCTGAGGGTGGTTAATCAAAGCAACGTACATGGTCGGTGCACCAGGAAAGAGTGTTGGCTTTTCCTTAGTAATCATCTTCAGTACACTTTCCACATCAAACTTCGGCAGAAGAATCAAGGTTGCTGCCATGTAAATACCGTAATTCATGACAACAGTCATCCCGTACACATGGAAGAATGGAACCAGTCCCAAAACTTTTTCCCCACCATATTTACCATGGTAGACCCAGGAAGAACTCTGTATCACATTTACAATCGTATTGCGATGGGTCAGCATCGCTCCTTTGGCTGAGCCGGTTGTACCACCTGTATATTGAAGCAAAGCAACTTCATCCATGGAGGATACTTGTGAAGCAACAGGAGCTGCAAGCGCTTTCTTTAATATCCTAGAAAAAGAATAATGGCCTGGTTGGTTAGGGACTGTAACATTCATGCCATCCTTTTTCAACTTAAGCGAATAGAGGACATTCTTAGGAAAAGGAAGGTAATCTTGAATTCCTGTCACAATCACCCGCTTAAGCGAGGTCTTATCCTTAACCTTCGCCACCTGATTGTATACGAGATCAAGACAGATGATGGTCTCTGTTTTGGAATCCTTCAATTGATGTTCCAGTTCCCGCTCTTTATACATCGGGTTCGTTTGTACAACAACACCACCCAATAGCAAAACCGCATAGTATGAAATGACGGCTTGTGGGCAGTTGGCTAACATAATGGACACGCGTTCCCCTTTTTGCACGCCTATCTCTTTCAAAGCATGTGCCATGCGATACACATCAGAGAGAAGTTCACGGTAGCGGATGCGCTTGCCCATAAAGTGGATTGCTTCCCGGTTAGGAAAATCTGCAGCGGCTTTTTCTAAAAAAGCAGTAAGCGGCTGCTCTGGATATTCCAGATTCGCTTTTGTTTCCTTCGGATAATTACGCAACCATGCTTTCTCTAATGCTGCCATAAATGTTCCCTCCTTATCCCTGAATGATCATTCATTCACTAGGATCAATGAGCTAACCAAGCACGGTTGGCTTCCTTTTCATTCTAACGGACTTTTTCTCGCTTTTAAACCTACTTGATCAAAAAAATCAGAGTCCTCTTTTTTTCTCGTCCATTCAAATCATCATTAATATCCTAAATTAGTTAATTTTAGCAAATTAATCCCTTATATCCTCCATCCCTCTAACTCAAGACGTTGAACAAGAATCTTCTCACAAAGACATCCTCGACTACCATTTTCCCATCCCCTTTTTTCGGGTACAATGAGTAGAATCGCAAGAAACCGTCAACTAAGGAGTCTACCAGGATGATTCATGATTGCATTGTAGTGGGCGGGGGACCCGCTGGCTTAATGGCTGCTCTCGCCGCTGCTGAACAGGGCGCCAAGGTTCTCCTTCTTGAGAAAGGGGGTAAGCTAGGGCGTAAGTTGGCCATATCTGGTGGTGGCCGCTGTAATGTGACCAATAATCGGGAACCAGAACAAGTGATCCAACATATTCCCGGTAATGGCCGCTTTCTATATAGCCCCTTTGCCACCTTCGATAACCGCGATATCATCCGTTTTTTTGAAAATCTCGGTGTAGCATTGAAGGAAGAAGATGAAGGACGCATGTTTCCTGTTGTAGATAAGGCTCAGGCTGTAGTGGATGCTCTTATTAACCGGATCCGCTCCCTTGGAGTAAAGATTCGCCTCCATACCGCGGTCAATGGCCTTCGCTTTAGCGATGAGAGAGTTTCAGGAGTATCCCTTGCCACAGGCGAAAAGTTATCTTCTCACACAGTAATCCTCGCCGTCGGTGGTAAGTCTGTCCCTCAAACGGGTTCCACAGGGGATGGATACGCCTGGGCTCAAGCTAGTGGACACACCATCACCGAGTTATTTCCTACGGAGGTGCCGCTTACCTCTGATGAGCCGTTTATTCAACGACGTGATTGGCAGGGTCTATCCCTTCGGGGCGTATCGTTAACGGTATATAACCAAAAAGGAAAGCGGCTCATCTCTCACACTGGCGATATGCTCTTTACTCACTTTGGTCTCTCGGGTCCTATTGCCCTCCGCTGTAGCCAATTTGTAGTCAAAGCATTAAAAAAGAGCGAGGATAAGTATGTCCCCTTGGAGTTAGATTGGTTTCCAAAGGAGAACCTCCATACGCTGGAACAACTTCTGGATAAAGATTGGCAAGCCCACACCAAACAGTCCGCAAAGACCCTATTAAAACGACATCTTCCTGAACGTGCTGTTCCACTCCTTCTCCAACTGGCAGGTATGATGGAGAATATCACGTTTGCCAATCGCCCTAAAGAAGCCTGGCACAAGCTGATTCGTCTTTTGAAATCCTTCCCAATCCAAATCACTGGGACCTTATCCATAGAGAAGGCCTTTGTCACTGGTGGTGGGGTCCATCTAAAAGAAATCGTCCCCAAAACGATGGAGTCCAAGAAAAAAACGGGTTTATTTTTTGCAGGGGAGATTTTAGATATCCATGGTTACACGGGTGGTTACAACATCACCGCTGCTTTTAGTACAGGATATACCGCAGGTAACCACGCTGCGAGCTCTGTCCATCGATTATCCTATGATTGAGACCAGAAAATATCGATGACATCTATGAAAAAGTCGATATTCAGGCATGCCACCGCTATCGGCTACACAACATCAAAGGAGACGATATTTAATGGATCGACAACAATTGCAAAAAAACATTCATGTTGCTGCCGGAAAAGAACCTGCCGATCTCGTTATTAAAAATGGACACATCGTTGATGTGTTTAATGGACAAATCATCACGGGAGATGTCGCCATCTGTAATGGCTCCTTTGTTGGAATCGGATCATTTGAAGGTAAAGAAACCCTCGATGCTAAAGGGATGACTATCGTACCGGGATTAATCGATGGTCACGCTCATATTGAATCGGCACTGGTTACCCCTGAAACCTTTGCGAGAACAGTCATCCCCCATGGTGTTACTACCCTCATCGCTGACCCCCATGAGATTGCCAATGTCTCAGGGGTTGCTGGTATTCAGTATTTGTTAGACTCCTCTGAGGATCTTCCCATGGAAACCTACTACATGCTTCCCTCCAGTGTCCCAGCTACTCCTTGGGAGAAAAATGGAGCAACCTTAGATGCAGAAACACTTAGTCCTCTTTATCGTCACCCTCGAATCCTTGGCCTTGGAGAAGTGATGGACTACCCCTCTGTCAGAGACAGTAACCCAGAGATGTTAGATAAACTGATCGATGCGATTAACCAGCCGACTACACAAATCGATGGGCATGCAGCTGGTTTAGATGAAACAGGGATCAATATTTACATGACAGCCCACATCCGTACGGATCATGAATGCGTTTCCCAAGAGGAAGCTAGAACGCGCCTAGAACGAGGCATGTATCTCATGATTCGTGAAGGGTCGGTCGCTAAAAATATGCACGCCCTGCTGCCTGTTGTCAATGAACGCAATGCGCGTCGCTGCTTCTTTGTAACTGATGACAAACATTTATCAGATATAAGAACGGACGGAAGTGTAAACTACTGTGTAAAAGAAGCCATTCGACAGGGATTAGACCCCATTACAGCGATCCGGATGGTGACTCTCAATGCCGCTGAATGCTTTGGGCTTCGCCAAAAAGGAGCCATCGCCCCCGGCTATGATGCAGACTTCTTGCTCGTAGACGGACTACAGTCCTTTGTCGTAGACCAGGTTTTTAAATCGGGCCAATTGGTGGCCGAGCAAGGTCAACCCATCGAAGGGGCTTTCCCAGCTCGTCTTCACTCCGTCCCCAATCAACTGCTGGA
This sequence comes from Marininema mesophilum, assembly GCF_900106775.1. GTDB lineage: Bacteria > Bacillota > Bacilli > Thermoactinomycetales > DSM-45169 > Marininema > Marininema mesophilum. The sequence continues at coordinate 2,186 of NZ_FNNQ01000027.1, read as the reverse complement.
TAGCGTCCGTCTACCTGAACTCACAAGCAACCACTTACAACTTCCACTGAATAGCTCTCATGCTCGCGTAATCGGTATTATTGAAGATAGCTTAATCACCGAGCATATCCTAACATCTGTTCCTGTATCCAACGGATATTTCCAAACCAGCACCAGTGAGGATTTATTAAAAATGGCCGTCATCGAACGGCATCATGCTTCGGGTAGAGTAGGCCTTGGAATCGTACAGGGATTGGGTCTTAAAAGAGGAGCCCTTGCCTCGACTATGGCACATGACTCCCATAACCTCGTTCTGGCAGGTGTAGATGATCGCTCGATGTTAACTGCTGCTAAGGCAATTGAAAAGGTAGGGGGAGGGCTTGCTGTCGCTGACGGAGATCAAGTGCTCGCCTTACTCCCTCTTCCCATTGCTGGCCTCATTTCTGATGATTCTGCAGAGGGTCTATTAAGCGGATTAAAGAAAATCACATCGGCTTTGGAAGAGATCGGTACCTCTATATCCAATCCATTTCTCAGCCTATCCTTCCTCACACTCCCTGTGATCCCTCACCTTAAATTAACAGATGGCGGTCTCTTTGATGTCGAGAGATTTTGTTTCACCGATGTGGGAGTTAACAAAGTAACAATATAGGATGATCTTACTTCAAGGAAATCGAAGGAGAACCTTCATGCAATTACCTAACGATTATCAAACACAAATGACTCATTTGTTGGGTGAGGAGGCAGATTCTTTTTTTGCTACCTATCAAGAAGAGCCTTCCCGTGGGTTACGTGTCAATTCTTTAAAGTTAACACCTACTGATGGAAAAGACCGTCTCCCCTTTACACTCACACCTATCCCTTGGACTGATACTGGATTTTTCTATGATCACCATAAGGATAGGCCAGGCAAACATGTCTTTCATGCCGCTGGCCTTTACTATATCCAAGATCCCAGCGCTATGGCCCCAGCAGAAGCCCTTGACCCCAAACCAGGCGAGCGAGTGCTGGACCTATGTGCAGCACCTGGTGGAAAAACCACGCAAATTGCTGCAAAGATGAAAGGCTCTGGTATCCTCATCGCTAATGAAATTAGCCGGGAACGTCGGAAAGCCCTCGTAGAAAATATTGAGCGATGTGGGGTTCGTAATGCTATCGTCCTAGGAGAAGACCCGAGGCATCTTACTACCCGTTTTGCAGGCTGGTTTGATCGTATCCTGATCGATGCCCCCTGTTCAGGGGAAGGAATGTTCCGGAAAGATCCAGCTACAATGGAGCGTTGGAGCCTTCGCTCGACCCAAGCTGCGGCAGAGCTCCAATTCTCCATCCTTGAAGCCACTGCGCCGATGTTGCGTACAGGCGGTCGACTCGTCTACTCCACATGTACTTTTAATCCGCGAGAAAACGAATCGGTCATTCATCAATTTATATCCAATCACCCCGAGTTTGAAGTCGTTAGAGCTCCTGGGGTTAATCACTTCTCCCCTGCTCGGCCCGACTGGGCAAACCTAGACCCATCTCTCAACCACGCAGTCCGCCTATGGCCTCATCGTTTACGAGGAGAGGGGCATTTCATCTGTGTATTGGAAAAGAGAGCGGGAGAAGAAGGCGCACGGCAAAAACCTGGCAAACTCCCTCCGGTTCATAAAGAAGCGGCCCATGTATTTTCCAACTTTGCTAAGGAGACTTTGGTGGAAGATATCTTCCCTGGTCCCTACACCCTCTTTGGCGATCACCTGTATCATATTCCTGACGATTTACCGTCACTAAAAGGGCTGGTTGTGGAACGACCTGGTTTGCATCTTGGGCAGGCCAAGCGGAAACATTTTGCTCCGTCCCACGCCCTTGCGTTAGCTCTAAAATCTGAGGAAGTAAAACGCAGGATAAACCTCTCTCCAAAAGATGAACAGCTTCAGCGCTACCTGCGGGGAGAAGCTCTTCCCTACGAGGGTGAAAAGGGCTGGACCCTTGTCACAGTCGATCACTTTCCTCTGGGATGGGGCAAAGTATCAGGGGGGTTGTTAAAAAATCATTATCCTAAATGGTTACGATCTGAAGTAGTTTGACACTCCCATGGCTGAAGCACCCCAAGGGCACTTCCTTCGGGCGCCGTGGGATTCTTGAGTCGTTAGCGTCCGCAATCCGTTTCCGTTTTGGACAACGCTCAAGTTCAGGGGTGTGTCATCACCCCATCCTGTACAGTTAGA
>NZ_FNNQ01000028.1 GCF_900106775.1 Marininema mesophilum | reverse complement strand
CACTCTGCTGAATTGTCAACGGTGCTTGTTGATAGTAAGTTAAATTTGGTCTCTCTTTTTAACTTGGTTGTTCCATCAAAAGCTTTACTCCAAGCCATGCTTGGTCCATATTTTTGGACCATTGCTTCTTCCCCAATCTGATCTCTCTCGTCACTAAGAGCAAAAATACGAGCGTGTTTTTTGGTCTCAGGATTATAAACTCCAAGGTCTATTTTCCCGTCCGGTTTTTTTTCTAAATAATATTGACCATATTCTCCTTTTCCAAAGTCCTCCGAACCTGTACCTTTAAAGTAGATGATATCTACACCCGCTGATTGGGTTGTAGTCGTTCCGCTTCCCGGTGCAGGCGCGTAGGGGTCTTCAGATAATTTAGGATAGTTGGCCGCATAGGGACTAGTAGGTTCATCTGCTTTTGGTGCAACTTTACCTTTGGGTGCGCTATCCGTATTATAAACCGGTGTTTTTTTACCATTTTTTTCATCGACCTTATACCCTTGAATATACTTCTCGGGTAGCTTCTTCTCATTGTCTGGTGCAGCCGAGGCTTTCACCGGGCCAATGAATCCACCACTAAAGACAAAAGCTAAAGCCAAAGCGAAGACAGTCATTATTTTCGCACTTTTCCCAACAATCTTCTTTCTCATGCTTTACATTCCTCCTCTGTTGTGGTTAGCCCTTTTTCTCTCTATACTAAATAGTAATGCACAGAATAAATATACCGTGTAACCGGTTTCATTTCAAGGTTTATATTACAGGTAAAACAAGGTAATTAGTCGGATTTAGGGTAAGCTTCTCCAAAAAGAAAAAACTACCTGTCAAGGTAGCTTTTTCTCCCGACTAACTCAACATATCTATCTACTTACTTCCTAAAGCTCATGTAAGAGGTAGATATTTATAAATACATCACTTAATACCCTTTGTTATTAATCTCGTCAACTCACCGTGTACTTTATCTCTCATTTCTTTATCCAATGGTGCTAGCCAAACATTTCTGCAAACCGTAAACCATCCGCGGCGAGCCTTGCGATAGTCGAATGGACGGGGTCTACTTGATCATTCTGTATTTCTGATCTTGAAGCTCTTTATACTGAAGTTGGGCTTTTTCCATGAAAGGCCTGAAGATTATTTTTTATATCATTCATAAAATCAACAGATAACTCATCAATCATTGCTTGAACGAGATCCTCTCTACTCGGGAAATGATAGAACATTCCACCTTTACTAACACCTGCTCGATTTGCTACCGCCTCAAGGGTGAGCTTTGATACTCCTCTTTCCCTTACGATATCGGATGCAGCTGTTAACAACTGGTTTCTTGTGGAATGATTTTAGTAAGCTCATTTGGCCTTAGTTTATCTAATGTTCATCATTATCCCGAGTCCGGGTAGAGTGTTAGATCCCTCTATTATAAGGTATCTTTTCGATTAACTCTGAAACTACCCTTTATTATATTTCTCTAAACCTTTAGTTTGTCGTTTAAACCATGACAATTTGTCTTTATCCTTTCATTGTATTGCTACACATGCTGCCTTACCATTGAGGCATACTAACTTGAAGGAGTGAATGTTTATGAAAAAAGTTCGTCGTTTTATTCCTTATGCAGCCGCCTTTGCGCTCTTTGCCTCCGTCGCGACCCCTGCAGCCTTTGCAAGTGCAAATAACACGGATGGAGCTAAACAGTTAGAAACAAAACAAAAAGTATGGAAATCGGCTCCCATTTCAAAAGAGAAAGCTAAATACGCCAAGGATGCTGTTGCAATTAAAAAACAAGGTGACAAATTTTTAATAACAAAAGCAGAAGCTGACGCCTTGAAAGGAGCTAAATTTTCCAAGGTTGCTCCAAGAATCGGAAAAGCACAAGCTAAAACCTGGTTAGCAACAAAAGGACAAAAAGACGTGCCGGCTAACGCCACGGTTGCTAAAAGAATCGGAAAAGCACAAGCTAAAACTTGGTTAGCAACAAAAAGACAAAAAGACGTGCCGGCTAACGCCACGGTTGCTCCAAGAATTGGAAAGTAAGAAGCTGACACTAAGTTAGCAATAAAAAGATGGTAAAAGCACAAAAAAACTAAAACCCGTTTCTTTCAAGATCCTTTTATGGTTATGAGAGGCTTGATGGTAAGTACCCTAATGATGTGCCCCCCTTAAAGTAGACACACCAAAAAAAGTGTGTGTAAATCTACTTAAGGGGGTTTTTGTATGGCGAAAAAGGGGCAAGAATTTCGTTCATTCAGTGCAGAGTATAAGCGAAAAGCAGTACGAATGTACTTGGAAGAACATCGAGGTTTGAAGTCCATTGCTAAAGAATTAGGTCTTGCGAGCCATTCCTATGTGAAGCGTTGGGTGAAAGCTTTTCAAGAAAAAGGAGAAGAAGGTCGAAAGATCAGCGAGGGAAATCTAGTAATAAGAAGAGACGTTCTCCCAAAGCAAAAAGTATGGAGGCGGAGAATCTACAATTACGGGCTGAGAACGAATATCTAAAAAAGTTGTTGCTACAAGAAGGGTGGGATGTTCCAAATCGGTAAGGTTTCAGGCCATCCACCAGCTTCGATCCCATTTCCCAGGACAATTATTGTGTAAGATCGCTCACGTCTCCCGCAGTGGAACAACCTCATCAAAAATGGGTGACGGATATCACTTATCTCTCTATTTTAGGAGAAGAATGTACCTTTCGGTGATGCTCGATTTGTTTAATAATGAGGTGGTTTCTTATCATCTAAATCCTCATCCTAGCTTGGGACAAGTTCTACAGACTGTACAACAAGCCGTACAACATCGCCCGAATGTTGAAGGATTGTTGATTCATAGTGATCAATGGGGTCCCTAATTATCTATGTCCAGACGAGGGAGCTGTTTGGACAATGCGCCTATTGAATCCTTTTTCGGTCATCCGAGATGGCTAGGTCCACACAAGTCGATGGGTGAATCACCTATTGAACACATTGGCATAAGGTAGGTATCGACGATCATATCAGTGAATGACACCCCAAATGGAGGTAGGAAAATGGTTTGTCCATCCTTTAGTACACAAACCACCTTTGCTGTGGGAGCTAATCCGGTAGGGATTACTAACGCTGATTTTAATGGCGATGGGATCCCTGATTTGGCAGTTTCTAATTTGCTCGATGATACGGTGTCTGTGTTACTAGGCACTGGTTCTGGGACCTTTGGGCCCCAAACCACCTTTGCTGTGGGAGATACTCCGCAAGGGATTATTAGCGCCGATTTTAATGGTAATGGCACCCCTGATTTGGCAGTTCCTAATTTTAACGATGATACGGTGTCTGTTTTATTAGGCAATGGATCTGGGGGTTTCGGTCCCCAAACCACCTTTGCTGTGGGAGATTTTCCACTGGGGATTACTAGCGCCGATTTAAATGGCGGTGGCGTCCCTGATTTGGCGGTTACTAACGCTAACGATGGTACGGTGTCTGTTTTACTAGGCACTGGTTCTGGGACCTTTGGGCCCCAAACCACCTTTGCTGTGGGAGGTTTTCCAGTAGGGGTAACTAGCGCTGATTTTAATGGCGATGGCTTCCTTGATTTGGCAGTTACTAATTCTAGCGATAATACGGTGTCTGTTTTACTAAATACTGGGACTGGATCCTTTGGGCCCCAAACCACCTTTGCTGTGGGAGCTAATCCGCAAGAGATTACTAGCGCTGATTTTAATGACGATGGCATTCCTGATTTGGCGGTTACTAATCAAGACGATGATACGGTGTCTGTTTTACTAGGTGATGGATTAGGGGGCTTTCAGCCCCAAACCACTTTTGCTGTGGGAGATCTTCCGCAAGGGATAACTAACGCTGATTTTAACTGCGATGGTTTCCCTGATTTGGCGGTTATTAATGTTGACGATAATACGGTGTCTGTTTTACTAGGCACTGGTTCTGGGGCCTTTCTACCCCAAACCACCTTTGCTGTGGGAGTTGTTCCATTGGAGATTACTAGCGCTGATTTTAATGGCGATGGGACCCCTGATTTGGCAGTTACTAATGCTGGTGATAATAACGTATCTGTTTTATTGGATAGCTGTGTCACTCCACTTACCTGCTCAGATCTTACCCTTGACAATGATCCAGGAACTTGTGAAGCCACTGTACCCTTCCAGACTCCACAATGTCCTAACGTCTCCACAGTCAGTAGCCCCGCTACAGTACCTGTTGGGGGACCCACCTTAGTTACGAGTACCGCTACCAGTAATGTCGATCCCGCCAATATTGAACCCTGTACCTTTACCGTAACGGTCATTGATACAGAACCCCCTGTTATCTCTGGACTCAACGATATCGAAACCGAAACGACTATAGATTGTGGTGCCATCGTCACTTTTTCTGAACCAACTGTGACGGATAACTGCCCGGGAACCATCACTACTTCTTTTTCTCCTGCTTCCGGTTCGTTTTTCCCCTTAGGGTCGACACTTGTTACCTTTACGGCTATCGACTCCAATGGGAATTCGGCTATGGGTACCTTTACCGTAACCGTCAGAGATACCGAACCCCCAGTCATTACTGAGCTGAACGATGTCGACGTTGAAGCCAACAACTCGATTGGTACGATTGTTACCTATCCCGACCCTACGGTGACGGATAACTGCCCTGGGACGATCACCATTTCCTGCAATCCACCTTCCGGATCCTTCTTTTTCATCGGTTCGACCGTTGTTACCTGTACCGCTATCGATTCCAATGGTAACTCAGCTACGGGTACCTTTACCGTTACGGTCTTCCCTTTTGAAGAAGAATAGAGGTTAGCCAAAAAGGGGGATGACAGGATGGTGACCCCTAATCGGGGTAGACCACATGCCTCTCTGCTCCACCTTTAACAGCGCAAGATCGGGAGTGACCGCATGCAGCCGAGTGTTTTTTTCTGAGGATCTCATTTGTATAACTGAGACCTCTTTTCTTCCCTCAGTAAATATAACTAACATTTATTTGTATTTTATAGAGAGTAGTTTATGAAAACAATCAAGGACCGTATTAGTCGTAGGTTAGTCACGGATTTAACTCGTTGACATAATATAGGCATCGTGTCACAAAAGTCTAGATCAAAACCAAGTGAATACCCCAGACTTTGGACAGGAGACAGTCTAGTACGAAGAATGAATCATAAACCAATTTCCACATCTTTGTATCCTCAAGGCCAAAGTCCGAAGGGGTTCAAGGAATAAGAATTACGCCAATGGAGGTCAGGAAATGGTTTGTCCATCCTTTAGTACGCAAACTACCTTTGCTGTGGGCAGTTTTCCAGAGGGGATTATTAACGCAGATTTTGATGGCGATGGAATCCCTGATTTGGCTGTTGCCAATGATGGCGATAATACGGTGTCTGTTTTACTAGGCAATGGGAATGGGACCTTTGGGCCCCAAACCACCTTTGCAGTGGGAACTAGTCCAGTATGGATAACTAGCGCTGATTTTAATGATGATGGAACCCCTGATTTGGCGGTTACCAATATTGACGATAATACGGTGTCCGTTTTATTAGGTGATGGGTTAGGAGGCTTTGCACCTCAAACCACCTTTGCAGTGGGAGCTTTGCCAGAATTGATAACTAGCGCAGATTTTGATGGCAATGGAATCCCTGATTTGGCTGTTACTAATGCTGGCGGTAATACGGTGTCTGTTTTATTAGGTGATGGGCTAGGGGGCTTTGCACCCCAAACCACCTTTGCAGTGGGAAGTTTTCCATTCGGGATAACTAGCGCTGATTTTAATGGCGATGGAACCCCTGATTTGGCGGTTACCAATTTTTTCAATAGTACGGTGTCCGTTTTATTAGGTGATGGGTTAGGAGGCTTTGCACCCCAAACCACCTTTGCTGCGGGAGGTTTTCCACAAGGGATAACTAGTGCTGATTTTAATGGCGATGGGATTCCTGATTTGGCGGTTAACAATGTTCTCGATAATACGGTGTCCGTTTTATTAGGTGATGGGTTAGGAGGCTTTGCACCCCGAACCACCTTTGCAGTGGGAAGTCAGCCACTCGGGATAACTACTGCTGATTTTAATTGCGATGGGATTCCTGATTTGGCGGTTACCAGTCGAGTCAATAATACGGTGTCTGTTTTATTAGGCGATGGGCTAGGGGGTTTTGCACCTCAAACCACCTTTGCAGTGGGAGCTTTTCCATTCGGGATAACTAGTGCAGATTTTAATGGCGATGGGGCTCCTGATTTTGCGGTTACCAATGAAAACGATAGTACGGTATCTGTTTTATTAGACAGTTGTGTTACTCCACTTACCTGCACAGATCTTACCCTTGAGAATGATCCAGGCACCTGTGGAGCTACCGTCCCCTTCCCTACCCCACAATGTTTCAACGTTTCCACAGTAAGTGACCCAGCGACAGTACCTGTTGGAACTCCCACCTTAGTCACTAGTACTGCTACCAGTAATGTGGATCCCACCAACATCGAAGCTTGTACCTTTACCGTTACTGTTAATGACACCGAACCCCCAGTTATTTCTGGACTCAGCGATATCGAAGTGGAAGCGACTATCGACTGTGGCGCCACTGTTACTTTTTCTGAACCTACGGTGACGGACAACTGTCCGGGAACCATCACCACTACTTTCTCTCCTGCTTCAGGTTCGTTTTTCCCCTTAGGATCCACCCTTGTAACCTGTACCGCAACGGACTCCAATGGTAACTCGGCTACGGGTACCTTTATCGTAACCGTTATTGATACTGCCCCCCCAGTCATTTCTGGGCTGAACGATATTGATGTCGAAACAACCAACCCCATTGGAACCATCGTTACCTACCCCGAGCCTACAGTGACGGATAATTGTCCTGGAACGACGATCACAATTTCCTGCAATCCACCTTCCGGATCCTTCTTTTTCATCGGTTCGACTGTTGTTACTTGTACCGCTATCGACTCCAATGGTAACTCAGCTACGGCTACCTTTACCGTTGCCGTTTTCCCTTTTGAAGAAGAATAAAGGTTAGCGAAAAAGGGGGAGATGGTGACCCTAATTTGGGTAGCCACATGCCTTTCTGCTCCATCTTGGGCTATAGGAGGTGACAAACATGGGGAGGAAAGCCAAGCCTATCGGGCTCCATATTGTCGAGGGAAATGGATCTCGTCTAAGGGTGACAATCTCTTTGCGTGTTTGCAAAGTAGTTACTTCTGATCTTGAAAGATAGCGACAATTAAACTCGCTACTCTATTTTTTTTAGTCTTTTTGACAGCATGAGAAGGTAGGTACAATCCACCCTGCCACCTATTATAAAAGTGCTTAGAGAGGCATACGGAAGTGCTTTTTTGAATCCGAACGAAAAAACTGGACATAAAGAAAGCCCGCCTAGGGAGAAATCCCTAGGCGGGCTGTTGGGTAAATAGTTTACAGGATCCCAGCCAAGCTAAGTGCTATCTTGACCACATCAATACTAGTGTGAAGAATTTCAGCAATAGCTTGTACACTAACTCCTTCGTTAAAGAGCTGAATGATTTGACCTGCCAGTTTTAACACTAGTTCCAATGTGATCATCTCCCAATTATAGGATATAGCCGGCCGGCTTAGCGCCTATTATAATCCCAGGTTAGGGATGTTGTAACTATTTTCTTACTACTATTTTTAAATGATTCAAAAAGAACTAATATAATAGACTTTTTCACTAGATTAAGGTGCCGAATACGAACAAAAAACTGGCTATAACTCTTTTTGAGAGGTAGAAAGCACATTGATCAACGTAGTAGTGGGCTTGATTGTTCGGTTTGGAGAAGTCAGAACCTGCGCATACGAGATGCATGGATGTCTCTTCTTTTCACTTCATTCCTAATAGGGGATCTAACCCACCTGACTATATTACAGTATTAGTGGGGGAGGGGAAACGAAAAGAGAGCATTCCAGCGAGGGAATGCTCTCTTTATTATATTTTTTACGTCCATTCCCGAGTTAGAAACCTTTTCCACCCTAAACCGTACTAGATTAGTAACGTTGTTCCGACAATTGTCCAAAAGGGTATTGGTTGCGGGGACAGTGAGATCAATATTTGTTAATATCGGCACTGAAATAAGGAATCCTTCACCAGATATGGGTGAAGGACAAAATGGAAGCTACATTCATAGGATAGAGGTTACCTCCCAAGGATCAAAACTTTTTTGAAAGAGGATTCCAGGGATGAACCTTATAATTGAATATTCCTCCTGTTACAGCCGGATCATTTTTAGCTAATTCAGTAGCTTCTTCCATATCTTCAATTTCTAGAATAATCATGCCACCCATATGGTCCATAAAGGGACCAGCAGCTAACACTTTATTTTCTGCTAATCTGTACTTACTCCAATATTCTTGATGGGAGCTTAAATCTTGTTCCCAAACAGGCTTATCATGATTCCAATTTGCACCCTGCGTGAAATAGATTACAGAATACCCCATATAAGACACCCTTCTTTCTTGTTCATTATTTAATCACCTACATAAATGAAGCAATAGCGGTTGAGATAACTATTATCATAACGAAAATCTGATTTGTCCGCTACACCTAATAACAATTCACCACTTGCAAGTAAAACTACTCTGAAGCAGTTTGCGCGCTCCATTTTATATGCTTTGAAAGCGGCAAAAAAGCGTCGCTATGGTTGTTTTAAACCTTGTAGTACACTACTGTTGCCTATACTTGCATAGTTTGCATAGTTTGAAGAGAAATTATGTTTGAAAGCAAATCTTTCTTTTCGATTGATGGATATGACTATCCTTTGATTTTTTCTAGATATAATAAAAAGAATATAAATTACAGTTCCTACATCTGTTTCCATTCACATTAATCAAGTGTATGATGATGTCGTATGGACAATCGATAGAGGAGTGACTGTGATGCATTCATTTGATATACATCGCATTGGAGAAGTTATTCGCAAAGCTCGAAAAGAGAATGGCTTCCGTATAGAAGATTTAGCGGATGAGAAGATTTCGGTAGCAACGATTAGTAATATTGAACGAGGCGTTCCCCATGTGAGAATTGAAAAAATAATGTATTTGCTGAATAAATTGGGTATGGATGCTAGCGATCTTCCAAAGATGCTGGAAGATCACAAGGATATGCTTCAAGAATTAAAAGTAGAGTTGGTAGCACTAGAAGGCCTCATTGATGCTGGTCAGTGCAAAGAGGCATTAACATTCTTAAAGCAATATGAGTTATCCGATGAACATGTATTGGCCCCTTTATAGAAAGCGCCGTAAAACCCCTGGCATCAGCCATGGGATATAAGGCGCGTCGAACGAGGGAGGGGGAGTTTTTTCCCTCTCGCAAGTTCGACTATCCCTGTATATAATTAACTATAGAGGAGGTGAACTAATGCACAAAGCGTTTAAGTTTCGTTTGTATCCAACGAAGGAACAAACCAATCTCATCAATAAATCTATCGGCTGTAGTCGCTTCACGTTTAATCACTTTCTAGCGAGATGGAACGAATCCTATGACAGCACAGGAAAAGGTCTGACCTATGGAACCTGTTCTGCCCAACTGACTTTATTGAAAAAAGAGATCGACTGGCTACGGGAAGTGGATTCAACATCGCTTCAAAATACGTTGAAACACTTAGCCGATTCTTTCTCTCGCTTCTTCAA
>NZ_FNNQ01000031.1 GCF_900106775.1 Marininema mesophilum | reverse complement strand
TGGAACAGGGTCAGCTAAAACAAAACCTCATATAGGCTTGGAATAAGCCTTCGTGGAGAATACGACGTTGGTCGATTCAATGAAGCGAGAAGCTCAGCCATTTCTAATGGCGAGTTGTTCACGGATCGGTATAATGGGAATGTAGGTAGAGGTGCATCGAAGGGGAGACGAACCGTGACACTACGTAAACTGTTCTTTCTGTTTTGGACTACATGTTTGATTGGCACTGTGACAGCCCCGATTATTGGACTTCTCCTCCAAGTGAGTAATATCGGTGGAGAGCTCCAAATCGTATCGCAATTATGGGCAGGAGTTATGTTTGGTGCGATGGCCCAAATGGGTTTTTTTGCTTATATGGTGTTTAACATGGTATTTGTCGGCTTTATTCGCAATCAACGGATGTACCAAGCTCTTCAGCTAATTGTAACGGTTATTGTTTTACTTAATCTGTTGATGATTCAAAGGGATTCTACCCTAGAGGTTGGAGCATGGTTCATTGTACCAGCAACGATATTGATCGCAGCTTTGATCGCGGCTTGGTTTAAAGTGAAGGCGACCAATCGTTACAGTTTTATCCCAGCGCTGTTTTTTATGACTGTGGCTACCAGCTTGGAAGCTATTCCTGCCTTAAAACAATCGATACCGTTAATTTTATTGATGGTGATCACCCTGTTGATTTGTAATGCGTGGCAACTCATGCAACTTCATCGCTTATTAGATCCAGTCAGTCCACCTATGGATCGACCCCACCAATCACCTACGGATATCAAAAAAAAGCGGAAACGAAAAAAACGGCCCGTGACGAGGAGCCGTTAGTCTACTGGATTTAGGTCCACCTTAGACCCTGCAATTAACTCAGAAACTGTTGTGAAACTGTACCCTTTCTTGTGGAGATCATCGATTATCTTTGGGAGTGCTTCATGCAATTGCTTACTGGAATCACTCGCATGCATGAGGACGATATCCCCAGGATGAGCTTTACCAGTAACACGACTGATAATTTTATCCTTGCCAGGATTGAGCCAGTCGAGAGAATCTGTATCCCACTGGATAGAGGTATAACCTAAATCACGAGCAACTTTAAGCACGCGCTTGTCAAAGTCACCATTAGGAAAACGGATGAGATTGGGCTCTTGTTTAGTAACTTTTGAGAGAATTTGATGGGCTTTGCTGATCTGTGTCTTGATCTGTTCTTCGCTCAAGGTACTGTAATTGATATGGCGGTGGCCATGGCTTCCAATCTCATAGCCCATATCCGAGATTCTTTTAACAATGTCCGGATGCGTCTCTGCCCAGGGAGAAGAGAGGAAAAAAGTTGCTTTCTTTACTCCTTTTTTCTCGAGAATGTCGAGTAAAGGTCCTGCCCGTTCTTCGCCCCAGCTGATATCAAAGGTTAAGGCGATCTGTTTTTTCTTCGTTTTTACACTATAAATTGCGTCAGGGCCGTTATCGAAGGGCATAAAGACCTGGATGTTCTCCTTCTCGGCATAGTAAATGCCAAGGGCGAAGATGAACGCGACTACCCCTAACATCGTCTGTTTGATTCGCTTTCCTGACAATACCCATATGAATTTCATCCCACCACCTCCGCTAACTTCGGTATGGAAGGCCTCACACCTGTCCCATACTAAATGTATTCCATGGGACGAGGGTTATGATCGTTTCATTAAAAGGAGGAGAACCGGATGCGGAAATTCTTTGAAGCCCTACGTGAAGAACGAAAACTGCTCCGTCTGGCGACGCTGCTCTTGATCGGGGGAGCGGTATTCGGCTATATTGCTTCTGATTCCATTAGGGGGATGTTGACCCCCATCTGGGATCAGTTGAAAGAAACAATCGCAAAGATTGGTAAGGAACCAGAGTTTTGGGAAGTCTATGTAGCCATTTGGGTCAACAATATGCGTGCCGCGGCTACGATGATCGGATTGGGATTATTTTTCGGTGTATTTCCTCTGGTTGCCCTCCTTACAAACGGGGTGATTCTTGGTGTGGTTCTGGGACAAGCCAGTACATTAGGTAAAAACCCATTATGGGTATTTGTACAGTCGATTCTTCCCCATGGTATTTTGGAATTACCCGCGATTATCATTGCGGCTGCCTTTGGAATTCGTTTGGGATTGTTAGTGATGCAATGGATGATTAGTTGGGTGTCGCCTACTTTTCGCGAGCGCAACAGAAAAGATTGGAGACATCTTTTCCATCGCATCCCGTATGTCGTAGGTGGTGTGATCATTCTGTTGATCGTCGCTGCGTTGATCGAAACCTCGTTAATTGTTTATTTAAAGCCAGTATAAATTTTTGAATGGGAGAGGATTTCATTGCAAACAAAACTTACATGGAATGGGAAAATGAAGTTTAATTCAACTACCCCATCGGGTCATCAACTAACCCTAGACGCGGCACAGGAAGTAGGTGGGGAAGATCAAGGCCCTCGGCCGACGGAAGTGCTACTATCGGCTGTAGGAGCTTGCTCGGGGATCGATATCGTAGACATCCTCAAAAAGATGCGTCTTCATGTAGAGGATTTTGATATGGAAGTCTCGGGTAGCCGTGCAGAGGAACATCCGCGCCGTTTTACCCATGTTCATATTCATTATCGTCTTACAGGAGATTTACCTGTTGAAAAAGTACGTCGCGCGGTCACCTTGTCGAGAGATACCTACTGTTCAGTCTCCCAGTCATTGAGTGCAGAGGTAACTACGAGCTTTTCAATTAATGGGGAAACTTATGAGTAACTGCTTTGGGTATCTTCTACACACCAGCTTCTGCGATTCTGGAAAAAATGGCTGGATATTTTCTGTATAGAAAAGATCACAAACGATGCGGTGGCATAGCCAACACATCGTTTGTGATCTCTAGATATGAGAACCGTGTTCTCGTAATTTGTCTTAGCTAAATCCACAGCCTAGGCAAAAAGCCGTTGGTGTTTGAAGTTTGGACCAAAACCGGGACGACTCAGTTTATTGGGACAGCTCTGTGGGCAAGTGGCAGTGAATCTCTCTGCTTAATGGGCTTTACCTGACTTATTCGAGGGTACAGGCCCTTTGGAATCATTGTCACTGTCATGTTCTGTGTTCGGCAGTTGACTAACATAATCTTGGCGAATGACCCCCATGCGCATCCGTTGTGGATGGTCGCCAACGGGGATGCGGGTGACTTCCTGCTCGGAGTCATAGTTGAGGACAACTACCGAGTCTTCACCGCTAGCCGAGACGAAACAGTATTTACCGTCAGCGCTGTTGGTAGCCCAATACGGTTTGTCCACATTCGGGAATAGTTTATACTTGAACGTCCCACGATCCACGATTGCAGCGTAGTCCGACATCGTCCCTGCGGCACATAACTTCGTTCCCTTGGGGTTCATCGCCAGCCCGTGGTGGGCGGAGTCGAGGATATACTGCTCACGTGGAGTGTTTTTCGCTTTGTCGCTGATTGGAAGTTGAGCTAAACGTAGCGGCTTAAAGGTTTTAAGATCGAACTCGAGGAACCCATGAAAGAAAGATAGTTGCATATAAGCAGTCTTCTCATCGGGAGAGATGACCATCGGCCTAACCGCTGAGCTATAGTCCTTATAGCCGTATTCCTTGAGGGTTTTGCCGATATCCAGGCGTTTGATGATTTTGTTTGTTTTGGCGTCTACGATCTGGAACCAGCGATCACCCTTAGTGAAATCAAATATTGGTTGATCAGTCGGGGTCCAGACGTGTCCAACACTCGCGTGATAGATCCGCTTTCCGTCAGGGGAATAATTGCTCTCATGCGGCGAGTCTCCAGATTCAAACTCACCAACCTTGCGACCCTCCCTTGGGTCGATTACCTGAACCTTACGTGCAGTGGAGTCAGATACAAGAAGGCGAGTGCCGTCCGGGGATATCGCCATGTGATCTGACCGGTAGCCCTCCATCTTCACACGCCAGACAATTTCTTGAGTTCTCAGGTCAATGCCAACGACGTCAGCTAGGCTGGGTCTTGAGACGTAGACGTATCGACCGTCGCGGGAAGTAAACATATCGTCTACGTACTGGTCGTGACCCTCTCCGATGAGCTTGCGAATCATCAACTTATACATGAGGGCAACGGGATTCGTAAGCAAATCTCGTTCGCGCTCCTTAATATCCGGGATGACGTTGATCCGACTGAGTTTTGTGAACTTTTTAGGGTCAATGATGTCCACTGTGCCATCCCAGTTGTTGCCGACGAAGAGAACCGATTGTGTCTCTGGTGGTGTTTGGGATGCGTTTGCTTTGCCCTCTCCCATTGGAAAGAAGACAGCCATGACTAACACTACTGCCAATAGAACCCTAATCCTCCAAAGCGAATTTTCCATCGATGGCTCCTCCCTTTCAAATAGACCTACATTCAATCCTGATCAGTAATCTTCAGATGCTCTTTCTAAAATCATTAGCTACAACTTTTAGTCACGACTACGCTTAACGCGTATTCTCACGTTTATTAATGTATCCTTTCAATTTCTCCCAACAAATGCCTTATTCCTACTTAGTACTGATTAAGGGAAATCTACTCGGTGAAGTTTGTTATCTATAGCTGGCATTCAATGTAATTAATGCAAGGGATTAAGGCATTCATCTCCAGCCTTACTAGTTTAAAAGAAAATTGAAAAAACACGAAGAAAGGTATTGACCCAGGGTAAGATCCATGCTAAATTATTATTTGTCGCTGCGAGGACATGGCAAAAAAGTGAGCCTTTGCGGCATGGAAGCTGAGAAGTTGCTTACAAAAAAGAATTGTTGACAGGATCTACAGAAGGTGATAAGATAGATCTTGTCGCCGTAAGAGAGCGGCATCGGCTGAAAGGCCGGAAAACAAAGCGTTCCTTGAAAACTGAAGAGCGAATGAATGACC
>NZ_FNNQ01000032.1:0-3010 GCF_900106775.1 Marininema mesophilum | reverse complement strand
TGTATGGAGATTTCACCGGAGTGAATGAAGGAGAAGTTAGTAAGGGCACACGGTGGATGCCTTGGCGCCAGGAGCCGAAGAAGGACGGGGCGAACACCGATATGCCCCGGGGAGCCGTAAGCAGGCATTGATCCGGGGATTTCCGAATGGGGCAACCCACCAGCGTGAACCGCTGGTACACCTACCTGAATCCATAGGGTAGGATGAGGCAGACCAGGGGAACTGAAACATCTAAGTACCCTGAGGAAGAGAAAGCAAACGCGATTCCCTGAGTAGCGGCGAGCGAAACGGGAGCAGCCTAAACCAATTGGCTTTTGCCAGTTGGGGTTGTAGGGCGTCTCACATGGAGTTACAAAGGCAATGGGTAAATGAAGTGGCCTGGAAAGGCCGGCCATAGAAGGTAACAGCCCTGTAATTGAAACCGATTGCCCTCCGAGACGGACCCTGAGTACCGCGGGACACGAGAAATCCCGTGGGAATCCGGGAGGACCACCTCCCAAGGCTAAATACTTCCTGGCGACCGATAGTGAACCAGTACCGTGAGGGAAAGGTGAAAAGCACCCCGGAAGGGGAGTGAAATAGAACCTGAAACCGTGTGCTTACAAGCAGTCGGAGCCTCCCTAGAGGGGTGACGGCGTGCCTTTTGTAGAATGAACCGGCGAGTGACGGTGCCGTGCAAGGTTAAGGTGAGAAGCTGGAGCCGTAGCGAAAGCGAGTCTGAATAGGGCGTGTAGTACGTCGCCGTCGACCCGAAACCGAGTGATCTACCCATGTCCAGGGTGAAGCTAAGGTAAGACTTAGTGGAGGCCCGAACCCACTGATGTTGAAAAATCAGGGGATGAGGTGTGGGTAGTGGTGAAATGCTAATCGAACTCGGAGATAGCTGGTTCTCCCCGAAATAGCTTTAGGGCTAGCCTCGGATGAAAAAGTCATGGAGGTAGAGCACTGATTGGGCTAGGGGCCCTTCCCGGGTTACCGAACTCAGTCAAACTCCGAATGCCATAGACTTGTTAACCGGGAGTCAGACTGCGGGTGCTAAGATTCGTAGTCGAAAGGGAAACAGCCCAGACCACCAGCTAAGGTCCCCAAGTGTGTGTTAAGTGGGAAAGGATGTGGAGTCGCTTAGACAACCAGGATGTTGGCTTAGAAGCAGCCATCATTTAAAGAGTGCGTAATAGCTCACTGGTCCAGGGACTCTGCGCCGAAAATGTAACGGGGCTAAACACACCACCGAAGCTGTGGATGTCGTAAGACATGGTAGGGGAGCGTTCTCTTCAGCGGTGAAGTCGTTTCGTGAGAAACGGTGGAGCGGAGAGAAGTGAGAATGCCGGTATGAGTAACGAAAAGAAGGGTGAGAATCCCTTCCGCCGTAAGCCTAAGGTTTCCTGAGGAAGGTTCGTCCGCTCAGGGTAAGTCGGGACCTAAGCCGAGGCAGAAATGCGTAGGCGATGGACAACAGGTTGATATTCCTGTACCACCAAACCACCGTTTGAGTGATGGGGGGACGCAGGAGGGTAGGAGAGCGCACGATTGGATGTGCGTCCAAGCGGAGAGGCTGAAGAGAGAGGTAAATCCCTTTCTTCTCAAGGCTGGGCCGTGATGGCGAGGGAAATTTTAGTACCGAAGTCTTTGATCTCACACTGCCAAGAAAAGCCTCTAGCGAGGTGGAAGGTGCCCGTACCGTAAACCGACACAGGTAGGCGAGGAGAGAATCCTCAGGCGCGCGGGAAAACTCTCGTTAAGGAACTCGGCAAAATGACCCCGTAACTTCGGGAGAAGGGGTGCCCCGGTAGAGTCTTTTGGCTCGAGGGGGCCGCAGTGAATAGGCCCAAGCGACTGTTTAGCAAAAACACAGGTCTCTGCGAAGCCGTAAGGCGAAGTATAGGGGCTGACGCCTGCCCGGTGCTGGAAGGTTAAGGGGAAGGGTTAGCGCAAGCGAAGCTCTGAACCGAAGCCCCAGTAAACGGCGGCCGTAACTATAACGGTCCTAAGGTAGCGAAATTCCTTGTCGGGTAAGTTCCGACCCGCACGAAAGGCGTAACGACTTGGGCGCTGTCTCAACGAGAGACCCGGTGAAATTGTAGTACCCGTGAAGATGCGGGTTACCCGCGACAGGACGGAAAGACCCCGTGGAGCTTTACTGTAGCTTGATATTGAATTTTGGTACGATCTGTACAGGATAGGTGGGAGCCTAAGAAACCGGGCCGCTAGGTTCGGAGGAGGCAATGGTGGGATACCACCCTGATCGTGCTGGAATTCTAACCGACATCCGTGATCCGGATGCGGGACCGTGTCAGGTGGGCAGTTTGACTGGGGCGGTCGCCTCCTAAAGAGTAACGGAGGCGCCCCAAGGTTCCCTCAGCGCGGTTGGAAATCGCGCATAAGAGTGCAAAGGCAGAAGGGAGCTTGACTGCGAGACATACAGGTCGAGCAGGGACGAAAGTCGGGCTTAGTGATCCGGTGGTACCGAGTGGAAGGGCCATCGCTCAACGGATAAAAGCTACCCCGGGGATAACAGGCTAATCTCCCCCAAGAGTCCACATCGACGGGGAGGTTTGGCACCTCGATGTCGGCTCGTCGCATCCTGGGGCTGAAGTAGGTCCCAAGGGTTGGGCTGTTCGCCCATTAAAGCGGCACGCGAGCTGGGTTCAGAACGTCGTGAGACAGTTCGGTCCCTATCCGTCGTGGGCGCAGGAAATTTGAGAGGAGCCATCCTTAGTACGAGAGGACCGGGATGGACACACCGCTGGTGTACCAGTTGTGTCGCCAGATGCATCGCTGGGTAGCCAAGTGTGGAAGGGATAAGCGCTGAAAGCATCTAAGCGCGAAGCCCCCCTCAAGATAAGATTTCCCATTCCCTAGTGGAAGTAAGACCCCTTGTAGATGACGAGGTAGATCGGTCTGAGGTGTAAGCACAGCAATGTGTTCAGCTGACAGATACGAATCGGTCGAGGACTTCTCCTGGATTCATTCCAACCTTACTCCATTCCGGTTTTCAGGGTGTATCACC
>NZ_FNNQ01000034.1 GCF_900106775.1 Marininema mesophilum | reverse complement strand
GCCCCTGCACTTGGAGGATTGGCTAATCCTAAATATAAATATAATGATAAAGAAATGTATTTCCCCTTGACACCTGGTTCCCATCTATAATCTCGTAAAACAGGTAGCATAACTTTCACGGGTAAAGACTTTCTTTCCGTCAACACTCCCCTTTTCAGAAAAGGGGAGTGTTCTTTTTTAAAATACATGCCCTTCTGTAAGGTAGCATACTTATTATGTTAACTAGTATTCAATTAATTGGTCTGCTATGGGTAATTTTCAAAAAGATAAGTTCAAAAAAGAAAGAAAATGAAAGTATAAAACCCTGAAAACCAATCATATTCTGATCTATATAGAATAAAGCCCTATATGTCCCTATTCTGAGTCGAAATGTATGCTGCTCTCCTTTAAGCTTTTTTACATCTCCCTCAGGAGGGATCATCCGTAGTCCCTCTAGTGCTTCGAGGATGCGAACTTGCGTATTTTTATCCTGCTTTTTAATGAACTTAAGTGCGGGGGTTTTTAAGATGAGTTCATAACTTAAGTTCACGTTTTAATTCCTCCAAGGATATACCATCGTCTTCCTTTGCCTTGGCTATCTCTTTCTTTTCTTCTTCGGTTAATGGTTCATCCACTTCATCTATGCTCTCCCACGCTTTTTTCATTGCACGCTCGGCCAGATACTCCATGTAATCCAGTAAGCTCTTTTTTTCAGATTCAGGTATCTGCTGAAAAAGGCGATCAAATCGATCTTTAGGAAGTGCCATAATTTCGTCTCCAATGGTTGATCTTGCTTTAAGTATATCTGAAAACTAACCTCAACCCAAATCCACTAGCTGATTGACGAACTCCCTTCTGATCCGATGGACTGTCATTCTTGAAATGCGTAGGCTTCTAGCTATATCATCCATGCTCATACCATCCATGAGGCGAGACAATATTGTGCGCTTCCTCATCATATTTTCAAAACACCTCTAACTACTCGACCTATTTTATCTGAATTTAAACTGAAGATATCTATCAAGATGAAGAGTATAGGTGCATTTGAACCATAAATTCAATACTATCAACAATTATATTATCAAAATCAGCTAACAACTCTTTATAAAGATCTAATACATCTTGTTCTAATTCTTTTTGTTCTTCTTCGCTAAGATGTTTTTTCACATCAAATTTAAACTCCGTACTTTTCTTGAACAAATGATTCAACAGTCTCTTTATTGATGCAAACTCTCTCTAAGTATTGTTCAAGGGAACCCAAGTCCTTCAAAAGAATTTCATTTATATGGCGTGCATCGTAACTTAACAAAGATACTTTCCAAAGCCACGAGTATATATTATCATCCTTAGTCTCTTGTAGAACTTTTCTTAACGTTTTAATACTACTTGAGATTGAATAAACCTAAACTCACTTATAGTTCGATTACCTCTATGGGAATTAGTTTAAGCTCCATATACTTCGTTGTTCAATCAAGTTCAAGCAATAAACAATTCAGTCCTGATGTAGTGTCAAGCACAGAGACAGATCCTGTAGGAAGTTAATATGCAGCAACATACGAAAGACCCTCCCATCGATCCATAGGGGAACGATGGGAGGGGTTTTAATAGTGTCCGAGTGCCCAGTTGTCACTTTAGTCACCTCTATCATTTCGTGTTATTTCCCCCCTCGTCATCTGTAAAGGCAAATGAGTAATTCTCATGGTTAATTATGAGTTGTGTATAGGTCGGCTGGATCGTCAGTTCACTGCTGAAGCTCCCCTCCGTCGTTTGGTTACGGACATCACTTATGTTCGTATTAGGGATTCTTTTGCATACCTTTCTGTCATCCAGGATCTATGGAATAACAAGATCGTTGCCTGGTCCCTATCCGAACGCAATGATCTGGATTTGGTGTTGGATTCGTCGAACAACTTCGTGGCTTCTCTTCCCTCAAAGGTGTTCTTTCCATTCCGACCAAGTGTTTCAGTATACAAGCAAGACCTATGCTCACCGGTTAGAGGTCTACGAAATGGTGGGAAGTCATTCTCGCCGCGGGAAACTGTTTTGACATGCTTCGATCGAGTCTTTCTTTTCTCACTTAAAAACAAAGAAGCTTTATTTGGAACATCCGAATACATACGAAGCGACTCACCAAGCAATCCGACAATACATTACCTACTACAACGAAAAACGGTTTCAGAAAAAATTTGGCGATCTTTTCTCGGTATTCCACAGGGGAAAGATCGCCGCATAAAAAGTTTTTTTCTATTGTCTACTTGACGGGGTCAAGACCAGGGCTTGACCAAGGCCCTTGGTGTCTTTTGTGACTCTCTATCAGTTTTCTAGCATTACTTCAAAACGAACTTTGCCATCACATCCAAAAGCTAATCCTCTCCTGTGAAGTTGCTTAATACGCCAGCAGAATAGGTAAATGTTTGGTAGCTATTCACGTAGCAATTGTTCTGTCTTTAAACGGATTTCAATTCTACCCATCCCAGTGGATTTTGATTTTGACTTTTCTGAAAAAGGCTATCTACCAAGGTTAACCTCCTTCCTTTTTCACGATTACTACCGTCGTGCAAAGTGGCTGCTTCTAAGCACTCAACTTCCTAAATGTAAATAGGCCCGTAAGATGGAATTAGATCGCAAAAAGTCCAGACGATTTTTTTGTGAATAAATGATATACATAAAGAAACATAGTCAGCACATGTGAAGTGGTGTTGCTAAGTATCCTCTGTTAGTAGTGAGTGCAAAGAAAGAGGAGGAAGTAGACGATGAACCGATCAATTAATTTGCCACAAGCCATCGCCTTATATATTTCGGCTATTCTAGGTTCAGGTATTCTTTTTCTATCGGCAAGCAC
>NZ_FNNQ01000036.1 GCF_900106775.1 Marininema mesophilum | reverse complement strand
CCGTGGTCCCCTCTGACCTGGTACTCCCATGTTCATCCACTCCTCGCGTTCATAATGGGATATGGTGTGTCTCATCTCAATGCGTTATAGAAAGTCTATTTAGACCCTGCCTGGCATTAGCACAAAAAGATAAGAAAAGTCACAAGCTACAAAACTAGATCAAGCATAATAAAAGCGGTAAATCGAAACTGTCTCGGCAACGCCTGCATGGAGAGCTTTTAGCGATTCCAAAAGAAATTAAACAACCTTAGTCCGGTTGAGTATCGAACTAAGGGTTGCTTAATGTCATCAAGCCGATAATCCAAAGAAATCAACCGAAGAATCAAAATATAAAAGAGTTATAGAATATTTTGTGGTATTGGTGTAGTGGTCACAGTAGCTTGATCTTGGGCAATAGATGGATTCGGATCATTTATATTCTTTTTAAGAAGGGTGACCTGAAGTAACGAACTAATAGATGATGTATTATCAATAGATCCAAATACCTCGCCACCCGCATTAGTGGCACTTCCAGTAGCGTCAGCTATAGGACCAATCAATGTATAGGTAGCCGGTTGATTTGTATTCAAAAATACGGAGGTTTCATTTTGATAACCTTCTGACCGTGGAGAACTGATCCAGTTCTGATAGGTACCAACGGTTCCTGGGGTATATGAGTCACCATATCCGGATGCGCCATTTCCTAATAAAGTATTATTCATCATGGACCCGCGCATTCCGCCTCTGGGCCAAAAACTACTCGGCATATTATACGTACTAAATATGAAAATATTACCAGGTTTATTTAGTTGTCTTCCAAAATAATCATCCATGAAATCGCCATACAAATCCAGGCTATCAATTTCTAGATCAAAAAAGAAGGGTTCGGTAGGCTGCATTCCAAGTAAACAAATTAAATGATCTTTACTAAAATTAAATGGATAGTATTTATTCCAAAGTACACATTCTGGAGCGGGGATCGTAGCGGGATCAAGTATCACTACCTGAAAACCTATATTTATAGGTTGAAAACACTGCTCAGGCAACAATTGAGTAACCGGTTTTCTTAGGTTGTTAACATCTCGCCCTGATACAGTAATGCTCGGCTTAGTGAATGAGACGGGGGGAAGGGGAGGGGGAGGAGATTTTAAAGTTGATTGAATTTGGGATTGTATAAGTTGCACCTGGATGGTAGGGGTCAATCGATCCGAAAAGTCTTCAAAGGCAGTGTTCATGGCTCCGTTTTTTCCCTTGGATATAACAAAGGAAAGATCTGCGATTGCTTTTATTCGAATATCCATCATAAAATTGGGATTCATAGGAATTGTGTCTTGCCATGCAGCTATATCCATTAACGCTTGTTTCGCGGCTTCGTCGTCAGGAAGCCTCGGGTCAAAAGTGAGAGATCTGGTTCCTCCTTTGTTGGAAAATTGAAATACGCTATTTTCCACATACTTTTTATATTCTGCATTTAATTCCCTCATTGCACCGCCCATGAGAGTTTCAACATTGAACATAAAGTTGGCGCCAATTTGTTTCTGTACAAAGCCAGTCACCGTCGTGACCGCGTTATAGTATTGAAGAGTTCCGCCATAAATTAAATCGGATACAAAATAGCCGCCATACTTTTGAAAAAAATCAAACCATGCGCTGACATTGCTGGGATTTGTCTTATCAAAGGTAGCTGGAAGATTTTCGACATCGGCTTTAAAAGCGTCACTTAAAAACGGATCCGACGTATTAGAAGTGGAGACACAGATGGTTCCTGTCACCGTATAGCTAAGGTAAAAGCAGTAATAATATTCCCGGGTCATTCCAAAGGTGTCCGAATAGGAAGCCTCAAATTGACCACCGAATAACGGGATAGGAGTGCCGACTCCTACTCCTGAAGAAATCGTCTTTTGTGTAGTAATCCGTGTAGTGGCCGAAGTCAATTTGGTATACGAGGACTGGCGTTCGGCACAGGGACCCGGTGAAGCATATTCGGGAATCAGAAAGGTGGTGCTGATATCCGGTGCCTGCCGACGAAATTCATATTCTTTCGTAGCGGCTTTTGAGGGATCAAAAATGGGAGCTAGTACAGAAGTAATATCGGGTTCTCCTTGTGTATTAATTCCAAACCCCAAAAACGTTGTACTGCCGTCGACAACTTCAACAGTTTGAAATAACGCGCACATGTTCTTCCCTCCTACTCGGGTGATTGTAAAAAAGCTTCATGAGAAGAATTGCTGGACTACGGCAACAAGTGTTCCGGAAAG
>NZ_FNNQ01000041.1 GCF_900106775.1 Marininema mesophilum | reverse complement strand
GAGCTTCTCGCTTCATTGAATCGACCAACGTCGTATTCTCCACGAAGGCTTATTCCAAGCCTATATGAGGTTTTGTTTTAGCTGACCCTGTTCCATCATGGGTACAAACCCGATCGCCTTATAGAGGATATTTTTGGCGGCATTGATGTCTCGATCCTCTGTGTAGCCACAAGAGCACCTATGGACGCGATCTTTCAGTTCCTTCTTTACGATTTGACCACAGGCTGAGCAGGCTTGGGTTGTGTTGGTTGGATCAACCTGTATCACCTTTTTACCAGCATACTCTGCTTTGTAATTAGTGAACCGTACCAGTTGATCCCATCCAGCATCCACAATACTTTTTGCTAGTTTGTGGTTTTTCACCATCCCGCTGATATGTAGGTCTTCAAAAGCGATCAGATCATAGTGATCCACTAGATACCTACTGATTTTATGAGCGGTGTCTTTTCGTTGATTCGCTATGTATTCATGCATTTTCGCAAGGAGGGCGACCGCTTTTTTCCGTCTGTTTGACCCTTTCTTGCGTCTCGATACGTTCCTCTGTAGTTGTTTGAGCTTACGTTCTGACTTTCGAAGGTACTTGGGAGGGTCAAAAAATTTCCCATCGGAAGTAATAGCAAGGTGTTTGACACCTAAGTCGATTCCTACGCGTCCTCCTGCTTGATGGGCTACAGGCTCCACCTTGCAAGAAAAACAGGCATAGTATTTCCCATTCTTGCTAATAATGGAACAGGTTTTAACCTTCCCTTTCATCTGCCTGTGGCATTTGATACGCACCTTTCCGATCTTAGACAGTTTCAGAAATTGATCCTCCAACAAAAAGCCGCTCTGTGGGTAGGTGAAGCTGTTATAACGATTCTTTCCTCGAAAGCGTGGGTACCCTGCTTTGTCACCGGTCTTAAGTCTACGGAAAAACGCTTGAAATGCTTTGTCTAAACGGCGTAAGACATCTTGCAACACTTGAGATTGTACCTGTTTGAAAACAGGTAACTCCTTTTTCAATTGCGGCAACTCGTTTTGTTGCATGGAGTAACGGGTTGAAATGTTTCGATGCTTATAGGTGAACTTCCGTTGTTCTAGTGCAGTATTATACAGCCAGCGACACAAATTCAAGGTCGATTCGATGTGTTCAACTTGTAACGTTGTAGGTTCTAACTTGAACTTGTATGCTTTTAACATTGATTTTTCAC
>NZ_FNNQ01000037.1 GCF_900106775.1 Marininema mesophilum | reverse complement strand
GTTGTCTCCACATTGGAAAAGGTTTGCAAGATACTGTTCCTTCCGGGTAGTCCCACAGCGCCTTGAAATCCAATCGCTCCTTGAAATCCCGGTGGTCCTTGCGGCCCCCGTGGCCCCCGTGGTCCCCTCTGACCTGGTACAGCCATGTTCATCCACTCCTCGTGTTCAAAATGGGATAATGTGTGTTTCGATGCGTTATAGAAAGCCTATTTCGACCCTGCCTTGCCTTAGCACAAAAAGATAAGAAAAAAGAAAAAAGTCACAAGCTACAAAATGAGATCAAGCACACTCAGTGCTTGATCTCGTTGAAAACCCTGGAATAATAAAGTTGGAAATCCAAAGAAATCAACCGAAGGATCAGAATATTTAAGCTGGTCCAGGGATCACAGTAGCTTGATTTAAGGCAATAGCTGGCCTCGTATCATCTAAATTCTTTTTATAAATGGCGGCCTCAAGTATCGAACTAATAGATTTAATAGATTCATCCCCACTAGGAGGATTAATATATCCAAATACCTCGACACCCGTATTATCGGCACTTATACGACCAATCAATGTATAGGTAGAAGGAAAATTTGTATTCAAAGTTAATTTACTACCATCTCGCTTACCTTCTTGCCGTACAGAAGTGACCCAGTTCTGAAAGGTACCAACGGTTCCTTGTTCATATGTGGGACCAAGTGTGGACGCGCCATTTGATAGTAAAATCGAGCTCATATTGAAGTCGGGAGAAAAACTACTCGGTATATTATACGTACTAAATATGAAAATACTATTAGGTGTATTTATTTTATTTGCACTATTCCTATAATCATTGACGAAATTGCTATATATATTCAAATTATCAATTTCTATAGTTTTAAATAGGGGATCGAAAGTTCCTATTGTTGTGCAAAAAGGGAAAGAAGAAGCAAAATTAACTGGGTAGTACTTATTCCAAAGTACACTTTCTTTAGCGGGGATTTTGGTGGGATCAAGTATCACTACCTGAAAACCCATATTTATCATATCTTTTGAAGGTAAACACTGCTCAGGCAATATTTGAGTAACCGGTTTTCTTAGGTCGTTAACATCTTGCCCTGCTAAAGTAATGCTCGGCTTATTAATTGAGGGGAGAGGTCTGGGAGGATTTATACTAGTTTCTTGCGTGTCGGATCGTTGAAGATTCACCTGGATGGTAGGGGACAGTACATTCAGATAGTGTTCAAAGGCAGAGTTCATGGCTCCGTTTTTTCCCCTGGTTATAACAAAGGAAAGATCTGCGATTGCTTTTAATCGAATATCGGTATTCTCATTGGGACTCATAGGAACTGTTTCTTGCCACGCAGCTATAGAATCAAACGCTTCCTTCGCGAGTTCGTCGCTGCCAAGCCTCGGATCAAAATTGAGAGGTTTGTTTCCTCCTATGGTGGAAAATTGATATACGCTATTTTGCTTATAGGTTGTATAATCATCAGTTATAGACGTCTGACTACCGATCTTGAAGCCTAAAACATTGATCCCAAAGCTGATTTTAATTTTAGTCCGATCAAGTGTAGTCACCGTCGAGACCGCGTTAAAGTAATTAATAGATCCACCATAAATTAAATCGGATACAAAATAGCCGCCATACGTTTGAAAAAAAGTAAACCATGCGCTGACATTGCTGGGATTTGTCTTATCAAAGGTAGCTGGAAGATTTTCGACATCGCTTTTGAAAGCATCACTTAAAAACGGATCCGACGTATTAGAAGTGGAGACACAGATGGTTCCTGTCACCGTATTACTAAGGTAAAAGCAATAAAAATATTCCTGGGTCATTTGATGGGTTTCCTCATAGGAAGTATCAAAGAACAAAGGGAATGCCGGGATAATAGGAATACTGATCCCTGCTCTTGTAGCAAACTTCATTTGTGTTTCGGTCCGTGTAGTGGCCTCAGCCAAATTGGTATACGAAGACTGGTCTTCGGCACAGGGACCCGGTGAAGCATATGAAGGTATCAGAAAGGTGGTGCTGATATCCGGTGCCTGCCGAGGAAATTCATATTCTATCAAATCGGCTTTTGCGGGATCAAAAATGGGATTTAGTGCAGAAGTAATATTGGGTTCTCCTTGTAGATTAATTCCAAACCCCAAAAACGTTGTACTACCTTGGACAACCTCAGTAGTTTGTAATAACGCGCACATGTTCTTCCCTCCTACTCGGGTGATTGTAAAAAA
>NZ_FNNQ01000038.1 GCF_900106775.1 Marininema mesophilum | reverse complement strand
TTCAATGAAGTCAGTTGGGCAGAACAGGTTCCATAGGTCAGACCTTTTCCTGTGCTGTCATAGGATTCGTTCCATCTGGCTAGAAAGTGATTAAACGTGAAGCGACTACAGCCGATAGATTTATTGATGAGATTGGTTTGTTCCTTCGTTGGACACAAACGAAATTTAAACGCTTTGTGCATTAGTTCACCTCTCCTATACTTAATTATATACGGGGATAGTCGAACTTGCGAGAGGGAAAAACTCCCCCTCCCTCGTTCGACGCGCCTTATATCCCATGGCTGAAGCCAGGGATTTTACGGCGCTTTCTATAAAACCCCATCGATGGGATGGGGTTAGTGGAGTGACATGCTGTGTATTACTTTTTAGGGGATTGTTCTGATTTTGTTGCATGAGTAGGGTCAAGACTAAGCGTTGCTTTACAGTACATGCATTCATCCATTTTACCAAGTACCTTCGTAATTCGTCCGCATTTTGGACAATGCACCTTTGCAGCTTGTGTCGAAAGGAGCCCAACCCAGAAATAGATGGCAACACTTGCGAAAATACCTAACATACCAAGGATAAGAAATACTACCATAGCTTCTCGCCAAAGGAAACCAAGATACATAATGCCGATCCCAATAAAGATCAGCAATAAGGCAACCGTACGAAACTTATTGATTTTGCTGGCAAAGAGCATATCGAATTCCCCCTGCCGGTGAACCGTCTCATCTCATTACACGGTCCCCGTCCATTTTCATTCATCAGTATACCATGAAGAAGCAAGGAGAAAAATGAAGCTTTAACGGGAATTATAGAGGATTAATCTCCTGAGCAGGATTCTTTTCTCATTCGTCGAAACCATTGGGTAAAGGCTGTATGCCGGCGATTGACGGAGGAAAGCGGGATGAAGGATATCGTATATCCAGTTCTCAAACAGCGGGTAAATGAAAGTGGAGGAACACGAGGTGCTCTGGTAGTTCCCACTGTTGCGGTGCAATTAATCGATGTACGAGTAGCGGATCTGTTGCTCATAGTTCTATGTGAAGAGGAAAAGAATGATAGTGGTCTCTCCACCTATGTTGTTGACACATGGAAGGTCAAAGAGGTCCATGTTCAGGCTACACACTTGGAGAAGGAGCTTTTGATTGGGGGAAGAGAAGATCTGATTCCATGCTTTCTATATGGTGAAATCCTCGTTGACCCCAATCAGTACCTCGAAGCGATCTGTACTACATTGCGTGATCTTCCACCTATATGGAAGGAAAAAAAGATGTGTATCGAGTATGCCAATGTGCTTGAGGGGTACCTAGCTACTCAGGTTCACCTAAACAGTGGTTACCTGATGGATGCATTTGCAACCATTCAAGAAGGACTACAACATTGGGGACGACTCGTTATCATTGAAGCGGGTGGATATCCGGAAATTAGCCTATGGCGGCAAGTGAAACCTGTGGAACCAGCATTATATAAATTGAATTACGAATTGATTCATGGGAATGATTCCATCGAAAAACGGATACGGCTCGTATTATTAGCGACGGAGTACTCCATGATCTCCAAACTAAAAAATTATACTTCGTTCTTGTTGGAGTTAATGAGAGATGAAAGGGGTACATGGAGTATAGAGAAACTTTCATATAGGCTGGCGATGGAGCAGATGACGATGGATCCTACCCTTTTAATTGAGGAATTAGTGAAACGCTCTGTGTTAGAAGAGGTCGTTTTATGGGAACATAATCGAGCACATCATCGCTATCGTTATATTTCTGAAACTTTTTCGTAAAAAAGGGTTGACCATTAGAGCTATCCATGATAAATTATTACTTGTCGCTGCGAGGGCATGGCAAAAAAGTGAGCCTCGCGGAAGAGAAAATGAAAAGCTACTTGCGAAAAAAGAAACGAAAAAAGTTGTTGACAGGAT
Organism: Marininema mesophilum; assembly: GCF_900106775.1. Taxonomy (GTDB): domain Bacteria; phylum Bacillota; class Bacilli; order Thermoactinomycetales; family DSM-45169; genus Marininema; species Marininema mesophilum. Next base: position 149 of record NZ_FNNQ01000038.1, on the reverse strand, counting down.
CTACAGAAGATGATAAGATAGATCTTGTCGCCGTAAGAGAGCGGCATCGGCTGGAAGGCCGGAAAACAAAGCGTTCCTTGAAAACTGAAGAGCGAATGAATGACCTGTTCAATTCATGAGTCACAAACTTTTTTAACGGAGAGTTTGAT
>NZ_FNNQ01000039.1 GCF_900106775.1 Marininema mesophilum | reverse complement strand
CGATTCTTTGTTCTTTGATTTCTTAATCGCTTGTAGTTTTTTTGATTTTCCTAGTTTACGTCTCTTAGATGCGTACCGTCTGCGAGAATAAGCAATTTGAGCTCCTTTGAAAAAAAGTGATGTTGTTCCCACACTAGCGACTGCCAGATAACGAAGTCCTAGATCAATCCCCATTACTTTCTCATCTTGAGAGGATTCCACATGCCACGTGATGGGGATCGCAAGATACCATTTCTTTTTCTTTTGATACAGCTTTCCTGCCCCTTGTTTAACCGTTCCGTTGATCTTTTTCTCTAACCATGCGATTTGAAAGGGTTTTGCTACAACGGGGACACCGACACGTTTTTCCGGTGTGGGGAAAGAGAGGGTATATACTTCACTCTTCTTTTCTACTTTCAAGTTTTGATTGTTGAAGCAACACCATCTTTTGCGAAAAGTTTTCGCATGTTGATTCTTCTTTTGAGACTTTACTTCACGAATGGTTTGATTGACAACAGCCGATGGGAATGATTGATCCGAAAATTCCTTAAAGATCGTGCTGGATGCCTTATTGACCTCTGGGTGCAAAAGAAGCCAGTTAGCAAACGCCGTGTTCATCTCTGTCATTCGTTGATACATCTGCTGTTTCGGTTGAGTGGGTTTATGTAGTTCTAAACGCAGTGTGATCGTAGGCATGTGTTCACCCCCTTGTTTTCTGCGCTTCGACATAACGGTTAATCGTATCACTCGATACATTTCCTGCTGTGCTAACAAAGAAAGAACGTGTCCAAAGGCTTTGCAGATGCACCAAATGGTTAAATTCTTGTCTTAACCGTCTTGAAGTCACTCCTTTCACTCTTGCCATCATATCGGTTGGAGAATCAGTGGGTAGACCGTTCAAAAACAAGTGACAGTGATCGGGCATTACTTCCATCGCTACAATAATCCAATCATTTTCTTGGCAAATCTCTGCCACTAATTGCTTGAATCGTTCTTCTACATAATTAGTAGTATCTGTCCTACTGTAGCACCTTTCGCAACAAATCCCGAAAAACTAATCCTCTAAGAAAATATCTAAGGAGTCTTATTGACATTACTATCTCTGAAGGCAGTGACGCTCGTGAACAAGAATATAGCAAATACATTGACACTCCCACAGCTGAAGCACCCCAAGGGCACTTCCTTCGGGCGCAGTGGGATTCTTGGGAACTCCCGTCTACTGACAGGAGTATACTCCAAGCTTAAACGGTTTGCCCAACCGCAAGTACACGAAGCCCTTCTTGCAAGATGTTCTTGGATGCATTGATGTCTCGGTCATGGTGAGAGTGGCACGTAGGGCATATCCATGAGCGAAGATTCAGGTTCTTCAC
>NZ_FNNQ01000042.1 GCF_900106775.1 Marininema mesophilum | reverse complement strand
TAGACGATGAACCGATCAATTAATTTGCCACAAGCCATCGCCTTATATATTTCGGCTATTCTAGGTTCAGGTATTCTTTTTCTATCGGCAAGCACAGCGTCTATAGCTGGCCCTGCTTCCATTGTTTCCTGGTTGGTAATGGTTCTCTTTAGTTTTCCACTGGCGTATACCTTTGCGATTTTGTCCCGCTCGTATCCTGACGTTGGGGGAGCTGCTACGTTTGTACGAATGGCCTTTGGTGAACATTCGGGAAATCTGGTAGGTTGGTTTTATTTTATTACGGCTGCTGTTGGTCAGATTATCGTATCATTGACTGGAGCAAATTACATCGGCGCTACACTTCATTGGTCCCCACTTCCAATCGCGGGGATCGCTTGTCTTATATTGTTGATAGGTGGGTTATCTAACCATTACGGAATCCAAGTTAGCGGGAAAATCTCCCTCATCCTAAGCACCTTATTGGTAGTGATGCTATCTATCGCGATGATCGTCACCATCCCTTTTGTTGAATGGGATAACTTTAAACCCTTTGCTCCTAAAGGCTGAGTTCCGATTGGTACAGCAGTCATCATGATTTTTTGGTCATTCTTTGGTTGGGAGGCGATATGTAGCCTAGCCAATCGATTTAAAAACCCCCAAAAAAATATGGTTCGTAGTGCTATGATCAGTGCAGTAGTTATTGGCGTGGTCTTCTTATCGCTTAGTTTTATTACGATAGGTAGTGGAACCTATGGTAGTTTAGAAAGTGATTCGTCACCGATAGGAGTGATGGTAGAGCAATCCTTAGGGTTTGGAGCGCAATTGATCACGGCCGTATTTGCCTTCATCATATGTACAGGAACAGTGAATGCTTTTGTTGCTAGCCTGACTCAATTGGGTTATGCCTTAAGTCGAGATCACGCCTTTCCGTCTTGGTTGCATTACCTAAATCCCCACACAGAAACCCCTACTCGGGTTGTCTGGTTCGTGATTATTTTTGCTACATCTGGGGTAATGATCACCACAGGATTAGGGATACATTTCACGAAGTTACTCTTTATACCGAACTCCCTAGGCATAGTTGTTTACATCCTTTCCATGATGGC
>NZ_FNNQ01000040.1 GCF_900106775.1 Marininema mesophilum | reverse complement strand
TTGGTATTGTCCCCTAAAGGTAGACAGTGAAAAAAGTCCATCTGTTAAGATGGACAAAAATCATTGTTTATTGGAGGGGGATTTTCTTATGGCTAAAAAGGGACAAAAGTTTCATCGGTATTCCCCAGAGACGAAAACCAAGGCTGTCCGTCTCCGTATGGAAAAAGGACTATCCTATCGTGCAATTCAGGAGCGGTTAGGCATTCAAAGCAAAACGCAGGTCGTTCAATGGGTAAAACAATTCGAGCGTGGAGAATCCTTTGAAGATCATCGAGGAGGTTGGAACCGCAAACATTTCACTAGCCTTGAAGAAGAGAACGCCTATTTAAAAGCGCAGGTTGATTTTCTAAAAAAGCGATACCCCAATCTTTTAAAGGAGGAATAATTCCAAAACCCAATCGTTTTGCCATAATCCATGAATTACGAAGACATCATCCATTGAAGCATCTATTACGAGTGGCTCAAGTTTCTCGCTCGGGCTACTACAAATGGAGAAAAAGTCGTCTGTTTGTGACAGAAAGGCGGGTTAAGGATGCTAGGTTACAAGAGCACATCTTAGCCATTCACATGCAACATCCCTACTATGGTTCTATCCGAATCACAGCAGCTCTTCGTCGGGAAGGCATCCTGGTTAACCGTAAGCGCGTTCGCCGCCTGATGCGTGATTTAGGAATCTTTTCAGTGATTCGAAAAAAGCGGCCCTTCTTCGGACGAAAGTCTTCCGTACTTTACCCGAATCGATTGGATCGCCAGTTTACAGCAGAAACTTCCCTCCATCGTTTAGTTACGGACATCACTTATGTTCGTATAGGGAACTCCTTTGCCTACCTGTCTGTCATCCAGGATCTATGGAACAACGAAATCGTTGCTTGGTCTCTATCCAAACGCAATGATCTGGATTTGGTGTTGGATTCACTCGACCAGCTTCATGCCTCTTCTTCCCTCAAGGGTGTTCTTATCCATTCCGACCAAGGATTTCAGTATACGAGCAAAACCTATGCCCACCGGTTGGAAGCTTACGGTATGGTCGGTAGTCATTCTCGCCGTGGAAACTGTTTTGATAATGCGTCGATGGAATCATTCTTCTCTCACTTAAAGTCCGAGAAGATTTATTTGGAACGTCCGAATACCTACGAAGCCGCTCACCAAGCCATCCAACAATATATTACCTTCTACAACGAGAGACGGTTTCAGAAAAAATTCGGCGACCTTTCCCCCGTGGAATACCGAGAAAAGATCGCCGCTTAATAAGGTTCTTTTTCTATTGTCTACTTGACGGGGTCAATACCA